>JAZKBP010000025.1:0-240098 GCA_040388555.1 Pseudomonadota bacterium | reverse complement strand
AAACCCTGGGTAAACTCGAACGTCGCTTGACGATCTCTTTTCCGCTGACTGACGTGCGTTCGGAAGTGGAAAAGCGCTTGAAGGTACAGGCCAAGAAGGCCAAGGCGCCGGGCTTCCGCCCAGGCAAAGTGCCGATGAAAATGGTCGCAGCCCAATATGGCTACCAGATCGAGTCCGACGTGCTCAACGACAAAGTCGGGCGCGCCTTCAATGACGCCGCCAACGAGAACCAGTTGCGCGTGGCCGGCTATCCGCGCATCGAGCCAAAGCAAGACGCGCCAGAAGGCCAGTTGACCTTCGACGCCACTTTCGAAGTCTATCCTGAAGTCGTCATCGGCGACCTGGCCGGCGTGTCCATCGAGACCGTCAAGGCGGAAGTGTCGGATGCGGAAATCGAAAAAACCATCGACATCCTGCGCAAGCAGCGCGTCCACTTCCACACCAAGGGCGAGGCCGGTGAGCACGGCGACGGCGGTGACGCCATCGCCGCCAACGGCGACCGCGTGACGGTCGACTTCGTGGGCACCATCGACGGCGTCGAGTTCTCCGGCGGCAAGGCTGAAGACTACGCCTTCGTGCTCGGCGAAGGGCGCATGCTGCCAGAATTCGAAGCGGCCACGGTCGGCTTGAAACTGGGCGAAGCACGCACTTTCCCGCTCGCTTTCCCGGCCGACTACCACGGCAAGGATGTCGCTGGCAAAACCGCCGAATTCACCATCACCCTGAAAAAGCTCGAGTGGGCCCACCTGCCGGCAGTGGACGCGGAATTCGCCAAGTCGCTCGGCATGGCCGACGGCGACCTGGTCAAGATGCGCGGTGACATCAAGGTCAACCTCGAGCGTGAAGTGTCCGGCCGCGTCAAGGCGCGCAACAAGGAAGCCGTGATGGATGCCCTGGTCAAGGTCACCGACATGGACGTGCCAAAAGCCCTGGTGGCCCAGGATGGCGAGCGCCTGGCTGAAATGACCCGCCAAGACATGGCGCAGCGCGGCATGGACGTCAAGAATATGCCATTCCCGGCCGACCTGTTCGCCGCCAAGGCCGAGCGGCGCGTGCGCCTGGGCTTGATCCTGTCGCAATTGGTTGCCGACAACAAGCTGCAAGCGACGCCCGAGCAAGTGAAGTCGCAGATCGAAGATTTCGCCCAAAGCTACGAAGATCCGCGCGAAGTGCTCAAGTACTACTACGCCGATCGCCGCCGCCTGGCCGAAGTCGAGGCTCTTGTTTTGGAAGAAAACGTCGTCAACTATGTGCTGGGCAAGGCGAAAGTGACGGTCAACCCCGTCGCCTTCGACGAATTGATGGGCAGCAACGCACAAGCCTGAGTCTCATCGTAGGCTGAGGTTCCTCCTTACAAAGGAAGCACAATGACAGGACAGTTCAACGGTATGTATAGCGGCATGTATAAGAACCCGGCTTTGGATACGCAAGCGCTCGGCCTGGTGCCGATGGTGATCGAGCAGAGCGGCCGTGGCGAGCGCTCCTACGACATCTACTCGCGCCTGCTCAAGGAGCGCGTGATTTTCCTGGTCGGTCCTGTGCACGACCAAATGGCCAACCTGATCGTGGCCCAGCTGCTGTTCTTGGAGAGCGAGAATCCGGACAAGGATATTTCGCTCTACATCAACTCGCCGGGCGGTTCCGTGTCGGCCGGTCTGGCCATCTACGATACGATGCAGTTCATCAAGCCGAACGTGTCGACCCTGTGCACCGGGATCGCCGCGTCGATGGGCGCCTTCCTGCTGGCGGCGGGCGAGAAGGGCAAGCGTTTCTCGCTGCCAAACTCGCGCATCATGATTCACCAGCCTTCGGGCGGCTCGCAAGGCCAGGCCTCCGACATCGAAATCCAGGCGCGCGAAATCCTCTACCTGCGCGAGCGTTTGAACGGCATCATGGGCGAGCGTTGCGGCAAGTCGAGCGAGCAAATCGCCAAGGACACCGACCGTGACAACTTCATGTCGGGCGAAGAAGCCGTGGAATATGGTCTGATCGACAAAGTTTTGACCAGCCGCGCTTGATGCACCTGGCTGAAAAGGCCTAAAAAAACGCCCGGGCGCGACAACGTTCGGGCGTTTCGTTTTTATTTCGGGTAGCATGGGAGCTAAGCACGCGTGCGCGCGGCGCCCGGATATCTTTATTGCACTTATACGAAACGCACTATGTCAGACAAAAAATCCTCCAGCGGCGAAAAACTCCTGTACTGCTCGTTTTGCGGCAAGAGCCAGCACGAGGTGAAGAAACTGATCGCCGGGCCGTCCGTGTTCATCTGCGACGAATGCATCGACCTGTGCAACGACATCATCCGCGACGAGACGGCCAATGTGGAAGCGGTGGCCGGCACCAAGTCCGACTTGCCCACGCCGCAGGAAATCTGCGAGCTGCTCAACCAATACGTGATTGGCCAGCAAACTGCCAAGCGCATCTTGTCGGTGGCGGTGTACAACCACTACAAGCGCTTGAAGCACCTGGGCAAAAAAGACGAGGTCGAGCTGGCCAAGAGCAATATTCTCCTGGTCGGTCCCACCGGCTCGGGAAAGACCTTGCTGGCGCAAACGCTGGCGCGCATGCTCAATGTGCCCTTCGTGATCGCCGACGCCACCACACTCACCGAAGCCGGTTATGTGGGCGAGGACGTGGAAAACATCATTCAAAAGTTGCTGCAAAGCTGCAACTACGAAGTGGACAAGGCCCAGCGCGGCATCGTCTACATCGACGAAATCGACAAAATTTCGCGCAAGTCCGACAATCCCTCGATCACGCGCGACGTGTCGGGCGAAGGCGTGCAGCAAGCTTTGTTGAAACTGATCGAAGGCACGATGGCCTCGGTGCCGCCACAAGGCGGGCGCAAGCATCCGAACCAGGATTTCGTGCAGATCGACACCACCAACATCATGTTCATTTGCGGAGGCGCATTCGACGGCTTGGTCAAGATCATCCAGAACCGTTCCGAAAAGAGCGGCATCGGCTTCTCGGCCACCGTCAAGAGCCAGACCGAACGCGCCAATAGCGACATCTTGCTCGAAGCCGAGCCGGAAGATTTGATCAAGTTCGGCCTCATTCCCGAGCTGGTGGGCCGCTTGCCGGTGGTGGCCACCTTGTCCGAATTGACCGAGGAAGCTTTGATCCAGATCTTGATCGAACCGAAGAACGCCTTGATCAAGCAGTATTCCAAGCTGCTCGACATGGAAGGCGCGGAGCTGGAAATCCGCCCGGCGGCCCTGCACGCGATCGCGCGCAAGGCGCTGGCGCGCAAGACCGGCGCGCGCGGTTTGCGCTCGATCCTGGAGCACGCATTGCTCGATGTGATGTTCGATCTGCCGAACCAGCAAAACGTGGTCAAGGTCGTGATCGATGAGAATACGATCACGAATGGGGCCAAACCTTTACTCATTTACAGCGAAAGCGCGAAAGCATCGGGTGAAAACTGAAATTAGCCCCCTGCGCACAACAAAAAACGTTTGATTCCCTTTAGCGAGGCGGTACAATTTACCTCAATAATAGAATCCAGGCTTCAGTCGGAAAGCCACTCGCAGCCCAGGCTGCGCAGTGGCTTTTTTATTTGGCGCTTGACGAACCGCCTAGGGAAATCGGCAATGAAATTCCCCAGCGGTACGCGGTATTCTTTTAGAGAGCCCGGTTATATTCAAAGCAAGTTGATAAGCTTTCGTATTACTTGTAGAAATATTCATCGCAGTGCTCTTGTGTTTTGGCAGCCAGTGCCAACATCGTCGTAAACAGTTTTCTATAAGGTATGCCATGACAACTTCCAAATTAACCGAGCAAACGACGCTGCCATTATTGCCGTTGCGCGATGTGGTGGTCTTCCCTCATATGGTGATACCTCTGTTCGTTGGCCGCCCCAAGTCGATCAAAGCCCTCGAGGCCGCGATGGAACAGGGCAAGAGCATCATGCTCGCCGCTCAAAAGGCGGCCGCCAAGGACGAACCATCAGCTTCCGACATCTACGAGATCGGTTGCGTGGCGAATATTTTGCAAATGCTGAAACTGCCCGACGGTACCGTCAAGGTATTGGTCGAAGGTTCGCAGCGTGCACGTATCAATCACATCAGCGACTCGCCGACCCATTTCATCGCCGACCTCACGCCCTTGTCCTCGGAAATCGGCGACGACTCCGAAGTCGAGGCGATGCGCCGCGCGATCGTCCAGCAGTTCGACCAGTACGTCAAACTGAACAAGAAAATCCCGCCCGAGATTCTCGCTTCGCTGGCGGGCATCGATGACGCCGGCCGCCTGGCCGACACCGTCGCGGCCCATCTGCCTTTGAAGCTCGAGCAAAAGCAGGTGATCCTCGAAATCTTCAATGTGGCCAAGCGCCTCGAGCATTTGCTCGGCCAACTCGAAGGCGAACTCGATATCCTGCAAGTGGAAAAGCGCATCCGCGGCCGCGTCAAGCGGCAGATGGAAAAGTCGCAGCGCGAGTACTATCTGAACGAGCAGGTCAAGGCGATTCAGAAGGAATTGGGCGAGGGCGAGGATGGCGCCGATATCGACGAACTCGAAAAGAAAGTCGTCGCCGCCAAGATGCCCAAGGAAGCGCTCGACAAGGCCACCAACGAGCTCAAAAAGCTCAAGTTGATGTCGCCGATGTCGGCCGAGGCCACCGTGGTGCGCAACTATATCGACACCCTGGTCGGCCTGCCATGGAAAAAGAAATCCAAGGTCAATAACGACTTGACCAACGCCGAGAAAGTGCTCGAGGGCGATCACTATGGCCTCGACAAGGTCAAGGAACGCATTCTCGAGTATCTCGCGGTGCAGCAGCGCGTGGACAAACTGAAAGCGCCGATCTTGTGCTTCGTCGGTCCTCCTGGCGTGGGCAAGACCTCGCTCGGCCAATCGATCGCGCGCGCCACCAATCGCAAGTTCGTGCGCATGGCGCTGGGCGGCGTGCGTGACGAAGCCGAGATTCGCGGCCATCGCCGCACCTATATCGGTTCGATGCCGGGCAAGATTTTGCAAAGCCTGTCGAAAGTGGGCGTGCGCAATCCCCTGTTCCTGTTGGATGAAGTCGACAAGATGGGGGCGGACTTCCGCGGCGATCCTTCCTCGGCCCTGCTCGAGGTGCTCGATCCGGAACAGAACCACACGTTTTCGGACCATTACATCGAGGTCGATTTCGATTTGTCCGACGTGATGTTCGTCGCCACTTCGAACTCGTACAATATTCCGCCGGCGCTGCTCGACCGGATGGAAGTGATTCGCCTGTCCGGTTACACGGAAGATGAAAAGACCAGCATTGCGCAGCGCTACCTGCTGCCCAAGCAGATCAAGGCGAACGGCTTGAAGGAAGATGAAATCAGCGTGGCCGAATCGGCGATCCGCGACATCATTCGCTACTACACGCGCGAGGCGGGCGTGCGTTCGCTCGAGCGCGAAGTGTCGAAGATCTGCCGCAAAGTCGTGAAGATGCTGCTGCTGAAAAAGTCCGATAAAAAAGTCGCGGTCACCGGCAAGAACATCGACAAATTCCTGGGCGTGCGCCGCTACGATTTTGGCGTGGCCGAAAAGGAAAACCAGGTTGGACAAGTCGTGGGCCTGGCATGGACCGAAGTGGGTGGCGATCTGCTCACCATCGAGGCCGTGCAAATGCCGGGCAAGGGCGGCGTGATACGCACCGGAACCCTGGGCGATGTGATGAAAGAATCGATCGAAGCGGCGCGCACGGTGGTGCGTTCGCGCGCCAATCGCCTGGGCATCAAGAATGACGTGTTTGAAAAGAGCGACATTCACATCCACGTGCCGGAAGGCGCGACGCCGAAAGACGGTCCGTCCGCCGGCATCGCGATGACGACGGCCCTGGTGTCGGTATTTACCGGCATTCCAGTGCGCGCCGACGTGGCGATGACGGGCGAAATCACCTTGCGCGGCGAAGTGTTGCCAATCGGCGGCTTGAAAGAGAAGCTGTTGGCGGCCCATCGCGGTGGCATCAAGACGGTCTTGATTCCCGAGCAAAACGTGAAGGACTTGGCCGAGATTCCAGACAACGTGAAGAACAAGCTCGAAATCGTTCCAGTGCGCTGGATCGACAAGGTCTTGGAAATCGCGCTGGAACGCCAGCCGCAAGCGCTGGTCGAGGCTGCACCAGTGGCGGTGGAAACAGTGGCCGCAGCGGCGACTGCAACCGTGGCCGATGGCGCGACCGAGGTGGTCAAGCACTAAAGCCGTGACGCAGGGATCAGCGGGCGATGCGATATCGCCCGCGTCGGCACCACAAGCGCTCTTAGGGGCGCTTGTTTTTTTCAGCGCTCTTTTGGGCGCTTGTTTTTTTGCGGGCTTGACACCCGGCGGCGCCGCTTGTTTAATACGCGCTGCTTGAATTTGCAGGCGCCGCCGCCCGGCGCCATCACCACCAGTAGAGGGTTTAGAGTGAACAAAACTGAATTGATCGATTACATTGCCTTGTCCGCCGACATCAGCAAGGCCTCGGCTACGCGCGCCCTCGACGCGATGATCGATGCCGTCACCACCACCTTGCAAAAGAACGACAGCGTCACCTTGGTCGGCTTTGGCAGCTTTTCGGTGGGCGAGCGTGCGGCCCGCACCGGACGCAATCCGCGCACCAAGGAAGCCATCAAGATCAAGGCCGCGCGGGTGCCGAAATTTAAAGCTGGCAAAGCGCTTAAAGATGCAGTAAACTAATGTCCTTCGGCGTGGTGACAAACGCCGGAAACATGCGATACGACGGGCAGTCGAGCCTCTCAGCCTTCGAATCGGATGTGCAGTAAAATCGTATTTAAGTGGAGCGGTAGTTCAGTTGGTTAGAATACCGGCCTGTCACGTCGGGGGTCGCGGGTTCGAGTCCCGTCCGCTCCGCCACAAAATACCCAAATTCAGGAGTGGTAGTTCAGTTGGTTAGAATACCGGCCTGTCACGTCGGGGGTCGCGGGTTCGAGTCCCGTCCACTCCGCCAGAATAAGAAGAGGCGAACGATAGTTCGCCTTTTTTTTGTGCTGCGTTTTGTTGTGAGTCGTAAAAGGCTCATGGCGCCGCGGTTCCACTGTACTGAAATTTTAGACAACGAATTGGCTCGCCATGTTTGAATTCATTCGTACCCATCAGCGCCTGATGCAGTTCTTTCTGCTGCTCTTGATCGTTCCTTCCTTTGTGCTCGTCGGTATCAGCGGCTACAAGAGTTCCGGCGACGCCGGTGCGGTGGCCAACGTGGCCGGCGCGCCCGTGACCCAGCAGGACTGGGACGCGGCGCAGCGCCAGCAGGTGGAGCGCTATCGCCAAGTGTACGGCGCCCAGTTCGATCTGAAGATGCTCGAAACGGCGGAAGCCAAACAGGGCGCGCTTGATAATCTGGTGACCGAGCGCGTGATGGATTCGGAAGTACGCAATGGCCGCTTGACGGTGACGGAAGCGACCTTGCTCGACTATTATAAGTCGAACGGTTTGACGCTGGCCGACGGCACGCTCGACGTCGAGCGCTATCGCCGTTTCGCGATGAGTAACAATCTGAGCACGGAAGGCTTGGATGCGCGCGTACGCAAGGACATGGCGGCGCAGCAGCTCTCCGGCGCCGTGCAAAACACGGCGTTCGCGCCGCGCGCCTTGGCCGCCCGTATCTCCGACATCGGCGAGCAGCAGCGCGAAGTGCAAGAATTGATGATCAAGGCAGCCGACTACACCTCGCAAGTGAAGGTGAGCGACGAGATGGTCAAGGCTTATTACGAAAAGAACGCCGCGCAATTCGCGGTGCCTGAGCAAGTGCGGGTGGAATTCGTAGTGCTTAATGGCGACGCCGTTGAAAGCCAGGTAACGGTGAGCGACGCCGAAGTGGCGAGCTTTTACGACGCCAACAAGAAGCGCTTTAGCGCCGGTGAGCAGCGCCGTGCCAGCCACATTTTGATCAACGCCGCCAAGGATGCGTCGAGCGCCGAAAAGGCCGCCGCCAAAGCAAAGGCAGAGACCGTGCTGGCCGAGGTGCGCAAGAATCCGGCCGATTTTGCCAAGATCGCCAAAGCGCAGTCGCAAGATCCCATCTCGGCGGAGCAGGGCGGTGACCTTGGTGTCGTCGATACGGGCACCGGTTTGCCCACGATTGCCAAGGACAGCATCCTCAAGCTCAAGCAAGGCGAAATCAGCGATCTGGTGCAGTCCGATTTCGGCTTCCATATCATCACCGTCACCTCGATCAAGCCGGCAGCCCTCAAGCCGCTCGATGAAGTGAAAGCGGAAATCCTGGCTGACTTAAAGCGCCAGAAGTCGGCGGCTAAATACGCCGACATGGCCAAGTCCTTCAGCGACATCGTGTACGAGAAAGCCGACAGCCTCAAGCCGGTGGCCGACCAGTTGCACCTGAAAGTGGAAACCGCAACCAATTTGGCGCGCACTCCCAATCCAGCTTTTGGCGATGCGCCATTTAACAACGCCAAATTCTTGAAGGCGGTGTTCACCGACGAAGTGCTCAAGAATAAGCACAACACGGAAGCGGTCGAGATCGCCCCTAGCACGCTGATGGCTGGCCATGTCGCCGAATACAAGCCGGCCAGCAAGCGCCCGCTGGCTGAAGTCGACGCCATGATACGCCAGCGCGTCACGCTCGATGAAGCGCTCAAGCTGGCCAAGAAAGCCGGTGAAGCCAAGCTGGCCGATATGAAGAAATCGGGCGACGCCACCGGTTTTGGCGACGTCAAAGTGGTCTCGCGCAGCAAGCCAGAGCCAGCGCTCAACGCGCTCGCCAGCAAGGAAGTATTACGCGCCGATGTGAGCAAGCTGCCCGCCTACGTGTCGCTGGAAGTGCCTGGCCTCGGCTATGGCATCTACCGCATCGGCAAGGTGGCAGCGCCGGCACAGATCGACCCGGCGCGCCGCGCCAGCGACCAGAGCCAGTTGGGCGGCGCGATCGGCCAGCAGGAAATGTATGCCTACCTCGAGGCCTTGAAGCAAAAAGCAAAGGTAAAGATCCTCAAAAAGCTCGATGGCGTCGGCGACGCGAAGGGCAGCGAGGACAAATAATCCCCGCCGTCTGGAAAAAAACGACCCGCAAGCCCAGTGCTTGTCGGGTCGTTTTTGTTGGTCGGTCGGGTTAGAATTGAGACATCTAGTTGCTAGCGGGAGTTTGCCAATGCGCGGTGCGACACGGGGTAGGGCATGATGATGGCCGCGATGCTGCGCTGCTGCGTGCTTGGCGCCGCGCTGCTTGCCGTCACCGGCATGGGCCGGGCCGAGCCAGTGCGCGTCTGCATTTCCGACATTCCCTATCCGCCGTTTCTGTTCCCGGACCGGGATGGCTCGATCCAATGGCTGCTAAAGAAGGCGGCAGCACGCGCGGGTGTGTCAATCGAGCTGCCGGTCATGCCAATCAAACGCTGCATGGCCGAGATGGTGAGCGGCCGGATCGCCGCGCGGGTGGCGGGCGACACCCCGGTCACGCGCGCCAGCTTGAGCTTTCCAAGCAAGGCGGGCGCGCCGGACGCGGATTTGTCGCTCGGCTACGCGCGCGAAATGGCATTTCGCCTCAAGGATGGCACCGTCGATTGGGATGGACATAGCTTCGTGCGCTTAAACGGCACCGTCCTGATGCAGCCTGGCTTTTCCTACACCGAGGAATTGATGCAGCGCCTGCACGTGAATGTCGACATTGGCGGCAAGACCCTCGATGCCAATTTGGGCAAGCTACTCGCTGGGCGCGGCGATATCGCGATCGGTTTCGAATTCTATGCGCCTTTCGTGCTGGCCCGTCCCGAATTCACTGGCAAGATCGAGATGCTGCCCATCCCGGTGCATGAAGCGACCTACTATCTCACCTTCGCCCCCGACTATTACAAGCGCCACCGCGCTGACGTCGAACGGCTATGGACGGCAGCGGCCGAGATTCGGCGCACCCCCGCCTACGAAGCCCTGAAGCAATCGATCATCAAGGCCACCCTCGACGAAGCGCGCTAGGCGTTGCGTTTGTCAGCCGGCGTGCAGGGAGCGCGCGGCATCGAGGAAATGCTGGGGACTGATGTCGTCCAACTCGACAAGCTCCGCGCTTGCGAATTGCGTGAAATTGCGGTCAATCGAGCGCAGGTAGGCCGGGTCGTAATGCTGCTCAAGTAATTCGGCGACCAGCTCGGGCATGCGCCCGCTATTGGCCAAGTCGTGCCAGCTATTGATCTTCTCGCGCCCATACATCTTGAGCAGGCAATCGAGCTGCGTGTTCAACTCCGCCGGGTTGATGGTGAAGTGCTGATAATCCTCCATCAGCAGCCGCACCCGGTTCTCGCGCGATAAGCTCAGCGCGATGCACGGCGCGGCCCGCATTTCATCCATCAAGGCCGCCGGCACCCGCAACTGGCCCACCTTCTTGCTTTCGGACTCGACAAAAACGGGCAGGGCGGGATCGAAATGGCGCAGCTTGTCCCAGATCAGCGTTTCGAAACGCTTTTGCGAGGGCTGCGGCTGGCTCGGCAAATTGCCCAGCACCGAGCCCCGGTGCGCCGCCAATTGCTCCAGGTCGAGCACCTGGGCGCCGATCGAGGCCAGCACTTCGAGAAGACGGCTCTTGCCGCTGCCCGTCGTGCCGCACACCACCTTGAACGACAAACCGGGCGCCTTTTCCAGCTCGGCGTTGACGAAATTGCGATACGCCTTGTAACCGCCTTCGAGCTGGATCACGGGCCAACCCACGCGCGCGAGCACATGCGCCATCGCGCCGCTACGGTTGCCGCCGCGCCAGCAATAAATCAAGGGCTTCCAGTCGCGCGGCATGTCCAGCCAGTTTTCCTCCAGATAGCGCCCGATATTCTTCGACACCAGCGCGGCGCCGACCTTCTTCGCCTCGAAGGAATTGACTTGCTTGTCGAGCGTGCCCACGACAATGCGCTGGGCGTCGTCCAGCACTGGAAAGTTGACGGCCCCTGGAATGTGGTCGAGCGCGTATTCGGACGGGCTGCGCACGTCGATGATGGCGTCGAATTGCTCGAGCGTGGGTACCAGGGCGGAAAATTCGAGCGGGGCGGGATACTTCATTTTGCCTTCAACAAGGTGTGCAACTGGGGCCAGATATTGGCCAGGATGGTCGGGTGCGCCTCGGCCAGCGGATGCAGGTGGTCGGCCTGGAACAGGGCGTCCTTGTCGGCCACGCCTTCGAGCATGAAGGGCACCAGCGCCGCCTTGTACTCCTTGGCCAGCGCGCCATACATGCCGGCGAACTGGTCGGTGTAGTCGCGCCCATAATTGGGGGGAATGCGCATCCCCACCAGCAAGACCTTGACCTTGCTTTGACGGGCCAAGGCCAGCATGGCGCGCAGATTGTCCTGGGCCGCCGCCAGCGGCAAGCCGCGCAAGCCGTCATTGGCGCCCAGTTCGATCACCAGCACGTCCGGATGCTGCCCCATCAAGGCGGGCAAGCGCGCGCGCCCGCCGCTGGTGGTGTCGCCGCTGATGCTGGCGTTGACCACGCGCGCATCGATGTGCTGCTCGGCCAGGCGGCGTTCCGCCAGCGCCACCCAGCCGCTGCCGCGCTGCAAGCCGTATTCGGCCGACAGGCTGTCGCCAAGCACAAGCACGGTTTTTGGTGCAGAATGGGCGGCAGCCCCGACGGCCGCGAACAAGAACAGGGCGACCGCGCCTTTGCGTATGGCGCCGTGCGTCCAACTTACAAAACTATCCAGCATGCCCGATATCTCCGAAGTACCTGCAAATATAAAAGCCGCCCCGGCCGCCAACGCCCATGCGTCGATCGCCGTCAGTGCCTTGTCCAAGCGGGTGGCCGACGCCAGTGGCGAACTGACCATCTTGCACAGCGTCGATTTTACCGTGCGGGCGGCTGAAACGCTTGCCATTGTAGGCGCTTCCGGTTCCGGCAAGTCGACCTTGCTCGGTTTGCTGGCCGGCCTGGACACCCCGTCCAGCGGCACCGTGCTGCTCGATGGCGTCGATATTTTCGCCCTCGACGAGGACGGACGCGCCAGCCTGCGCAAGGCCAAGCTGGGCTTCGTGTTCCAATCGTTCCAGCTGCTGGCCCACCTGGACGCGCTCGAAAACGTGATGCTGCCGCTCGAATTGCGGGGCGATCCCGACGCGCGCGCCAAGGCGCAAGCCATGCTGGGGCGGGTTGGCCTGTCGAGCCGCTTGAAGCACTACCCGAAATTCCTGTCCGGCGGCGAGCAGCAGCGGGTGGCGCTGGCGCGCGCCTTTGTGACCGAGCCGCCCTTGCTGTTCGCCGACGAGCCCACCGGCAGCCTGGACGCGGCGACGGGCGAAGCCATCATCGCCTTGATGTTCGAGTTGAACCGCGAGCGCGGCTCGACCCTGGTGCTGGTCACGCACGATGCGTCGATCGCGGCGCGCTGCGGCCGCACCATCACGATCGCCGCCGGCCGACTCGTCGATTGTGGGACGACACCAGGGCATTGAACACATTGCGCACTTCGATCAGCACTTCGCCCGCCGTCATGCCGATCGGCCCGACGCCGTCGTCGACCAGGGCGTCGGCGGCCGTGCCGTGTATCCAGGTCGCCGCCAGCGCCGTTTCCCACTCCGGCCAGCCCTGGGCCAATAAGCTGCCGCATAGTCCGGCCAGCACATCGCCGGTGCCGGCGCTCGCCAGGCCGGGATTGCCCGTCGGGTTGATCACGATGGAGCCGCGCGGGGTCGCGATCACGCTGCCCGAACCTTTTAGAATCAAGGTGGCGTTCAGTTTGACGGCCAGCGTGTGGGCCGCCGCCACCCGGTTTTCCTGCACCGCCGCGCTGGAGACACCCAATAGGCGCGCCGCCTCCAGCGGATGGGGCGTGAGGATGGTGGCGCTGTCGCGCCGCGCCAGTTTTTCCTGCAGCGCGCTGTCGAAGGCGATGCAGTTCAAGGCGTCGGCGTCGAGCACGAGCGCGCTGTCGTAGTCGAGCACGCGCGCCAGCGTGGAAATGGCGTGCTCCGACATGCCCATGCCGGGCCCGGCGACGACGGTGGCGTTTTCATAGTCGAAGTCCTCGACATCGCGGAACATCAGCTCCGGATGGTGCGAGTCAAGCCCTTGGCTGGGCGCGATCGGCGTGATGAACACGCGCCCGGCGCCGCTAAAGAGCGCGCCGCGCGCGGCCAGCACGGGCGCGCCGGCCATGCCGCGCGCCCCGCCCAGCACCACCACGTTGCCGAAGCTGCCCTTGTGGCTATTGTGCGCACGCGGCGTGAGGTGGCGCGCGAACAGCGTCACCTCGTTCAAGTGCGCGAACGCCGAACGCGATTTGGCCACGTCGAGCGTGGCCACCGCCACCGTGCCGGCAAAGTCGCGCCCATGGCAGGTATGTAGGCCGATCTTGTCGCCGATGAAGGTGATGGTGTGGGTGGCGCGCACCGCAATGCCGGTCGGGAAGCCGATCACGGTGCCAGTGTCGGCGTTCAAGCCGCTCGGCACGTCCAGGGCCAGCACCGGGCAATCGGCCTGGTTGACGATGGCGACGATTTCGCGCATCGCCCCTTCGAGCGGACGCGACAGCCCGATGCCAAACAAGCCGTCAACGATCAAGTCCCAGCCTTTGGGCGAGGGCATCTGGTTGTCGAATTGCGCGTCGCTGGTGCGCGCGCGCGCCAGCGCTTCCTGCGCTTCACTCGAGTGCGGACCGGCGCCGGGGAAGTAGGCGATGGTGACCTTCATGCCCGCGTGGTCCAGGTTGGCCGCCAGTTCAAGGGCGTCGCCGCCGTTGTTGCCGGGGCCGGCCAGCACCAGCGCGCGCGGCGCGTGCTGGTTGGCCAGCAGTTGCAAGGCCAAGGCCGTGGCCGCCTGCGCGGCGCGGTGCATCAGGCTACCGCCTTCGGGCTCGGAATGCGACTTTTCGATTTCGCGGATCTCCGCGACCGAATAAAGTGAACTCATTGAACACCTCCAGTGTTTTCACAATAATGCGCCGATTCCGTGCATTTTCGCCAAAATTCGCGTTTGACGCGACTACAATATGCACTGGCAAGTTTCGAGCTGGAGAATGAGATGGATTGGCAATTCTGGATAGACCGTGGCGGCACTTTCACCGATATCGTCGCGCGTCAGCCCAGCGGCAAGCTTGTCACGCACAAACTGCTGTCCGAAAACCCGGAGCAGTACCGCGACGCCGCCGTGGCCGGAATCCGCCATTTGCTGGGGCTTGCGCCCGGCGCCGCTATTCCCGTAGGGGCCATCGAGGCGGTCAAGATGGGCACCACGGTGGCCACCAACGCCCTGCTCGAGCGCAAGGGCGAGCCGACCGCGCTGGCCATCACGCGCGGCTTTCGCGACGCCCTGCGCATCGCTTACCAGAACCGTCCGCGCCTGTTTGACCGCCATATCGTGCTGCCGGAACTGTTGTATCGGCGCGTCATCGAGGTCGACGAACGCATCGGCGCGCATGGCGAGGTGCTGTGCCCGATCGATGAGGCGGCCACCCGCGCGGCCTTGCAAGCGGCCTATGATGAGGGCTTGCGCTCGCTGGCCATCGTGTTCATGCACGGCTACCGCTTCACCCAGCACGAGCTGGCCACGGCCGCCATCGCGCGCGCCATCGGCTTTACCCAGGTGTCGGTGTCGCATCAGGTCAGCCCGATGATGAAATTGGTCGCGCGCGGCGACACCACGGTGGTGGACGCGTATTTGTCGCCCATCCTGCGCCGCTACGTCGACCAGGTGGCCGAGCAGATGCCCAAGGTGAACCTGCAATTCATGCAGTCGAATGGCGGCTTGACCAACGCCCACACCTTCCAGGGCAAGGACAGCATCTTGAGCGGGCCGGCCGGCGGCATCGTCGGCATGGTGCGCGCCAGCCAGCTGGCCGGCTTCGAGCGCGTGATCGGCTTCGACATGGGCGGCACCTCCACCGACGTGTCGCACTTCTCGGGCGAGTTCGAGCGCGTGTTCGAAACCCAGGTGGCCGGTGTGCGCATGCGCGCGCCGATGATGAGCATCCACACGGTGGCGGCGGGCGGCGGCTCGATCCTGCATTTCGACGGCAGCCGCTATCGGGTGGGCCCCGACAGCGCCGGCGCCAATCCCGGCCCGGCCAGCTACCGGCGCGGCGGCCCCTTGGCCGTCACCGACTGCAACGTCATGCTGGGCAAGATCGTGCCCGCGCACTTCCCGCAGCTGTTCGGCGCCGGTGCCAACGAGGCGCTCGATGCGCAAGTGGTGCGCGAAAAATTCGAAGCGATGGCGCGCGACATCGGCGCGGCCACCGGCAGCACGCCCGCGCCCGAGCAAGTGGCCGAGGGCTTCATCCAGATCGCCGTTGGCAATATGGCGAACGCGATCAAGCAGATTTCAGTACAGCGCGGGCACGATGTTAGCGACTACGCGCTCACCAGCTTTGGCGGCGCCGGCGGCCAGCATGCCTGCCTGGTGGCCGATGCGCTGGGCATGAAAACGGTGTTCGTCCATTCGCTGGCCGGGGTGATGTCCGCCTACGGCATGGGCTTGGCGGACCAGAGCGCGATGCGCGAAGCGGCGGTGGAGCTGCGCCTGCTCGAGACCGGCACCGGCGAGCTGGCGGGCCGCTTGAACGATTTGGGCGCCGTGGCCGAGCGCGAGCTGATCGAGCAGGGCGTGGCCAGCGAACGCATCAGCTTGATCCGGCGCGTGCACCTGCGCTACGAAGGCACGGACACGGCCTTGATCGTGCTGTTCGACAGCGCGCCATGCATGCAGGCGCAATTTGAAGCAGGCTACAAGAAACGCTTTTCCTTCCTGATGCCGCAGCGCCAGTTGATCGTCGAGGCGGTGTCGGTGGAGGCGGTCGGCAAATCCGACGCGCCGCAAGAAGTGGTGGCCGATTTGCCCGCGCGCGTCGGCGCCCTGGCGCCATTTGACACCGTGCGCATGTTCGGCGGCGACCGCTGGCACGACACCGCTTTGTTCCGGCGCGCCGACTTGCGCATTGGCGACATCATCGACGGCCCAGCCATCATCGCCGAAGACAATGCCACGACCATCGTCGAGCACGGCTGGCAGGCGCAAGTGACACCGCATAATCACATCGTCTTGAAGCGCGTGCTGGCCTTGCCCGAGCGGCGCGCCATCGGCACCACGGCCGACCCGGTGATGCTCGAGATCTTCAACAATCTGTTCATGTCGATCGCCGAGCAGATGGGGCTGCGCCTGCAAAACACCGCATACTCGGTCAACATCAAGGAGCGCCTCGATTTTAGCTGCGCGATCTTCGACGCGGCCGGCAACTTGATCGCGAACGCGCCGCACATGCCGGTGCACTTGGGTTCCATGGGCGAGAGCATCAAGACGGTGATGCGCGAAAACGCCGGCGCGATGCGTCCGGGCGACGTGTTCATGCTCAACGATCCCTACAACGGCGGTACCCACTTGCCGGACGTGACGGTCATCTCGCCTGTGTTCGACGAGCTTGGGCGCGAAATTTTGTTCTACGTCGGTTCGCGCGGGCACCACGCCGACATCGGCGGCACCACGCCCGGCTCGATGCCGCCCGATTCGGTGAGCATCGTGGAAGAGGGCGTCTTGATCGATAACTTCAAGCTTGTCGATGGCGCCAACGGACTATTGCGTGACGAGGAAGCGCGCGCCTTGCTCAACGGCGCGCGCTACCCGGCGCGCAATCCCGACCAAAACATGGCGGACTTGCGCGCGCAAGTGGCGGCCAACCAGAAAGGCGTGGAAGAGTTGCGCAAGATGGTCGCGCACTTCGGCCTCGATGTGGTGCAAGCCTATATGGGCCATGTGCAAGACAACGCCGAAGAAGCGGTGCGGCGCGTGATCACGGCCCTCAAGGATGGCAGCTACAGCTATGCACTGGACAATGGCGCGCGCATCGACGTGGCGATCCGGGTCGATCATGCCAGCCGCAGTGCCCAGATCGATTTCACCGGCACCTCGGGCCAGTTGCCCAATAATTTCAACGCGCCCTCGGCGGTGTGCATGGCGGCCGTGCTGTACGTGTTCCGCACCCTGGTCGACGATGAAATTCCGCTCAACGCCGGTTGCCTCAAGCCCTTGCACGTGATTATTCCGCCTGGCTCCATGCTCAACCCGCATTATCCGGCGTCGGTGGTGTCGGGCAATGTGGAAACATCGACCTGCATCACCAACGCGCTGTACGGCGCATTGGGCGTGCTGGCGGCTTCGCAAGGGACGATGAACAACTTCACCTTCGGCAACGCCAAATACCAGTATTACGAAACCATTTCGGGCGGTTCGGGCGCGGGCGAGGGCTTCGACGGCACCGACGTGGTGCAGACGAATATGACGAACTCGCGCCTGACGGATCCGGAAATCCTGGAATTTCGCTTCCCCGTGCGTCTTGAGAGTTACGAGATCCGGCCCGGCTCGGGCGGGGCCGGGCGCTGGCACGGCGGCAATGGCGGCGTGCGCAAGGTGCGCTTCCTGGAGCCGATGACGGCGGCCATCCTGTCGAACAACCGCATCCACGCGCCCTTTGGCATGGCTGGCGGGCAGCGCGGCGCCACCGGCACCAATACGGTGATACGCGCCAATGGCCGGGTCGAGCATCTGGAACACATCGGCAAGACGGAAATGCAAGCGGGCGACTTGTTCGTGATCGAAACGCCGGGCGGGGGAGGATACGGCGAAGAAAAATAAGCGGGCCACGCTTACGCATGTCCCGTATAATTTCGTTTTTGTTAATTTTTCCATATAAACGAAATGAATTCTTCCGCCATGTACAAGATTCGATTCGCCGGCAAGGCCTTGCTGTTTGCATTTGCTTGCGCCTGCACCCTGCCGGCGGCGCGCGCGCTGCCCGTGCCCGTTGGCGAATTTTTCCGCCCTGAAGCGATGTCGGACGCGTCGATGTCGCCCGACGGCGCGCACATCGCCATGTTGGTGCGCAATAAAGACGGCGACACGGTGCTGGCCGTGATGCCTTCGGCCGGCGGCAAGCCCGCCGTGGTGGCAAGCAGCACGGGGCGCGACATTATCGCCATCCATTGGGTCAACAGCAAACGCTTGCTCTATTCGGTGATGGACCCGCACCTGGCCAAGGGCGAGACGTTTTTCGGAGCGGGGTTGCACGCGATTAACATCGACGGCAGCGGCCACGTCCAGCTGGTGTCGCATACGCGCTCGCTGCGCGGCGAATCGAACCGTATTCCATTGCTGGGACCGAACACGGTGTTCATCGACTCTGTCCATGACGAGAAGTCCAGCGATATCTACGTGGGGCGCTACGATGCGCGCGACATGCACTTCGTCGAATACGTGCTGGTGCGTTTGAATACGGAAACGGGGAATACGACCGTGCTGCCGGGCCCGCAAAGGGCACGCTCCTGGCTGATTGACGAAGCGGGCGTAGCGCGCGTGGCCACCACGTCGGAAGAGGGCAAGACGGTATTGCAGTTCAATGATCCGAAGACGGGGGCGTGGCGCAAGCTGGCCGAATACACGCTCACGAGCGGCACGGCGATCGTTCCCGTGCTGATGACGCGCGAGGGCCAGTTGTTCGTGCTCGCCAATGGCAGCGGCAACACCCGGGGCCTGTATCGCTACGATACCGACAAGGCCCAGCTTGACCCGGCGCCGGTGGTCGGCTTGAAGCAATACGATTTCAACGGTGGCCTGATACTGGGTAAGGACCGCGAGAGCGTGCTCGGCGTGCGCTACGAGACCAGCGAGCAGGTGACGAGCTGGCTCGACGCGGGCATGAAGGAAGTGCAGAAAAAGATCGATGCCGCGCTGCCGTCGACCATCAACACCATCTCGCTGTGCCGCAGCTGCCAGCCCGACGCCATGCTGGTGTTTTCGAATTCGGACTTGGAGCCGGGCTACTGGAGCGTCTACCAGGCCAGCACGGGCAAGCTCAGCCGCCTGGGCGCGCGCATGCCCAACATTAACCCCTTGCAGATGTCGGGCAAGAGCATGGTGCGCTACACGGCGCGCGATGGCCTGGAAATTCCCGCCTACCTGACCCTGCCCAAGGATGGCGGCGGCAAGAATCTGCCGATGGTGGTGCTGGTGCACGGCGGCCCTTATGTGCGTGGCGGACACATGCGCTGGAGCCCCGACGCGCAACTACTTGCCTCGCGCGGCTATGCGGTGCTCGAGCCCGATTATCGCGGCAGCACGGGATACGGCGATGCCTATTTCAAGGCTGGCTGGAAGCAGTGGGGATTGGCCATGCAAGATGACGTGGCCGACGGCGCGCAATGGGCGATCAAGCAAGGCTATGCCGACGCCAAGCGCATTTGCATAGCCGGCGCCAGCTATGGTGGCTATGCCACGCTGATGGGATTGATCAACAATCCGGACTTATTCAAGTGCGGCGTCGAATGGGCTGGCGTCACCGATATCAATTTGATGTACGACGCGCGCAATAGCGATGCCACGCCCGAGTCGAAAATCTACGGCATGCCGGTGTTGATCGGCGATCCGGTGGCGGACGCGGCCCAATTGAAGGCGACTTCGCCCTTGCTGAACGCTGCGCGTATCAAGCAGCCTTTGATCGTGGCGCATGGCGGCGCGGACCGGCGCGTGCCGATCGAGCATGGCAAGCGCTTTTACGATGCGGTGGCCAAGACCAATGCCTCGGTCGAGTGGATCGAGTACCAGGACGAGGGCCATGGCTGGCGCCTGGAAAAAAACAATGTCGATTTTTGGACGCGGGTCGACAAATTCCTCGACAAGCAAATCGGCAAGCCATAAGCTTGCGCGCGCCCATCCGGGGCGCACATGCGAGCTGAGTGCTGACGGGAGAGGCGATGTTGATAACTTGGAGACGCGCCGCGGCCGGCGCTTTGGTGCTGCTGCTTGCCGCATGCGCGACGGTGGTGCCCGGTGGAAGCGATTGCGTCGGCGTCATCGGCCCGGCGCCGGCGGGCTTGCGCGAAGTGCAGGACGAAACGCTGCGCGCGCTCGCGCTTGGCGCGCCGGACAAGGGCGCCCTGTGCGCCGGCAAAGTCTACGTGGCGGAAAAGGCCGTGACGGTGTACCGCGTTTGGGACGCGGCCAAACCCTTCACCTTGTACGGCCGCTGGTGGTCGTTCACGCGCCCGCAAGGTCCGCGCGCGCAATACCAGCGCGACAATGCGATCTGCCCGGAATGGAGCGCGCTCGACAAGATGAGCGCATGCACGATCAAGGTCGGCAGCAAGATCGTGACCGGGCCAGGGCAAAGCGCCCAATGTGAACAATTTGTGTTGCCGCAGTCGCCGGTGAACCAAGTGTTTATCGCCAATGATGGTTTGAGTAATGTCCTGTACGTCGAGAGCTGCGACGAAGGCAGCGTCTGGCCGTAGTATCAGCGCCAGTAGCCATAGTCCGTGAGATTGGGCAGCTACCTTCGCCATCATTGTGGCAAGCTACGGATTGCGCAAAGCAAACTCGAAGTCCTGGAATACGAGGTGCTGAAGCTCACGCCAGCGGATCGTACTCATCTCCTTGATCGCCTAGTTGCAAGCCTTGTTTCCGACCCCGAAGTGGAGCCGGCATGGGAGCGCGAGTTGGACCGACGGGAGGCTCTTCTGGAATCAAGTGCAGTGTGCGACGCGCCTGGACCCGAAGCGTTGACACGCCTGCGTTCAAGATTGGTTCGATGAGGTATTCGCTTCATCCGGGCGCCGAGCAAGACCTCGCCGACGCATCGGACTTTTACGTCACCCAGGCGGGCCCGCTTGCGGCTTAGCGGTTTCTCGACGAATTTGAGCGAGTCGCGCGGCTTTTGGCCGAACATCCGGGCTTGGGCACGCCAGGCACGAAAGGTCGCCGAATATTCCCACTGAGGCTATTTCCCTATTCGCTAATGTATCGAAATCTTGGAAGCAGTATTCCATCATGATAAAATTAATAACTATGCTACAGGTGTGGCTATTTCACGTTGGATAACTATGCGTTCGAATATCGTCGGACTACTAACATTACTGGCTGAGGTTCTGATTGTCACTGTCATCATGGCCACTGATGGCTCGGCCTACATCATGGCCGGATTCATCTTCCTCGCTCTCGCTTTCTTTGCCATCCATGTTTGGCAGCAGTTCGCCGCATTTACTTCGCCACGAATTTGGTTAATTTTGACATCTGTCATCCCGCTAGTCGGCGCGGCGATATTTCTAGTCGATGGCCTCGTCGGCCAAGTTTTTCATCCGCAGATGGGGTTTGTCGAGGGCGCATTTAAGACTGGTATGTTTGGTGGCATCTTAACCGCGATCTCGACGGTGGGATTGGAAGCGATTGGCGTTGCGGGGCTTGTCCGCAGTTTCTTTGTTGAGCCGTCCATTAGCGTTACGCAGCCAAACCGATAAGGTGGACTTGCTACGCGGCGTATTTCAATTCACAAGTAGGGGGCGCCCTGACGATCGTTGGATGCAAAAAACGACTAGGTGATTTGGTCAACTGAACATGATATTTAGGGAAAGAGAAATGCTCAAGAGCATGGCAAGAGGTGCCCTTCATTAGGTATTTATCTAATGGAGAGCAAATTGAAAAGAAACGTACGCCTAGCAAGGGCCTATGGACGAAACGCGGAAGGGTTGGTGGATTTTCCGCTGAAGATTTCTGGAGCGAGCGTGTCTCGTGTAATGATTGGAAACGACAATGGTTGTTCACGTTGTTTCCCTCATGGATACGAAACCATTAATAGCCATATCCGAAATCGACAACGCTGCTGGAAACATCAGCGACAAACTCAATGGAAGTAGTGAGGATGGGAAGCCTATGACTCGAATATTCATCCTTGTTGCCGCGCTCATGCTGGCAATATGTGGCTGCAACATATCGGCCGACACGAGCGCCGCGGAACAAGCTGTCCCACGTTTCCATGCCTTGCTTGATGCTGCGCGCTACGCAGAAATCTACGAAAAGTCCTCGGACGATCTCAAGAAGGCCACGAGCCAAAAAGATCTGCTAGCCTTACTCGAAGCCGTGCATCGAAAGCTGGGGAAAACAAAATCCAGCGAACAGCAAGGCTGGAAGGTCAACCATACTTCATCTGGCAGCTTCGTTATTCTGAACTACAAGACCAGCTATGCCGAAGGTGACGCGACTGAACAGTTCGTGTTTCGACTCGAGGACAAGGTCGCACTTCTCGCTGGGTACCACATCAATTCAAACGCACTTATCCTCAAGTAGAGCGATTGAAGACAATTGGCGTCGTTCTGTCCGTGTACCTGCTATCCACACTGTCATATGCGTTGTATTCATCGGTGTGGCAGGGCCGCCAAAGCGAGCGCGATGTTTGAGTGCGGGGGTGGGCAAGCCTGGCCAAGCGCTAGCCGGAAATACCGTACTTGCGCTTGGCCGCGCTGTAATCTTCCTCCAGCGCTTGCAATTGCGGCTGGGCTGGCTCGCGCTTGCGGATCAGCTCGATCTGCGCGTGGCATTGCTCGGCCAAGGCATGGTCCCAACCCATTTCCTCGACCTGGCGGATGATCGAGCGCGCGCACGCGCATAGCACCGGCACTTCGTTGGGCGCCAGATGCAAGGCTTCGAGCATGCTTTGCGCGGCGCCCTTGTAGTCGCCCATGCCGGTACGCTCGACCGCCACTTGCATCATTTGCTGTACCTGCAGCTTGAGCTGGTTGCCCATGCCCTCGGCCAAATCGGCGCGCCCGGCCTTGACGAAAATGCTCATCGCTTGCGCCGTCGACACGCCCGCGTTGGCGTCGTTGAGCACGGCGATCATCACTTCCGAGGCTTCCTTGTCGAGTTTGCTGTCTAGGCAGTCGCGCGCCAGGTCGATCTTCAAATGGCTCGACAAGCCATGGGCGCTGCGCACGCCCGCCACCGCATTGCCCAATTGCTTGACGGCGCCGTCGGCGTCGCCCGCCGCCTTGAGCAAGAGCGCGTTCGAGACGGCGCTGCACACGTCCAGGTTGGGGTTGCCGCGCAGGGATTTTTCCAGGTCGCGCATCACGCCCGCCGCTTGCGTGGTGTCGCCTTTCTTGACCAAGGCCTTGATCAGGTTCACATGGTCTTCCGGATCGCGGAACTCCGAATATTTGGCCTTGCTGACCACTTGCTTGAACGAGCGCTCGGCCGCCGCCACGTCGCCCGTCTCGAGCGCCACTTCGCCCAGGCGGCGCAAGCGCCGTATCATGTGGGGCGAGATCGCGACGGCGTCCTCAAGCGCTTTTTGCGCCTTGGCTGGCTCGTCGCCCGCTTCGTAGCAGCGCGCCAGCAAGTCGTAGGCGGCCATCAGGCGCGCATTGCCGACGATCACTTGTTCGAGCATGGCCTCGGCGTCGGCGTAGCGTTCTTGCGCGAATAGGGTGCGCGCCAGGCCCAGCTGCGCCCAGCCCACCGGCTTGGCCGTGATCACCGCCTGGTACAGCGTCTCGGCCTCGCCCAGTTCGCCCAAACTCACGTGCAATTCGGCGCGCAGGCGCACGAAGTCGAGCGCGTAGCGCGCGAAATTGGCTTCGCCCTTGGCGCTGGATTTGATCGCTTCGCGCAGATTGCCTTGGCTGATCAACTGGTAAGTGGGGAGGAAGGCGGTGCGCCGTTCGATCGCGCGCGCGATGCGCCCGCTCAGCATGTCGACCGTGAAAGGCTTGAGGATGTAGTCGGTCGGAGTCAGCTCGGCCGCGCTCACCACCTTGCTGTAGACGCCTTCGGAGGTGATCATGATGAAGATCGTCCACAAGCCGATCAGTTTATGGTGGCGCAAGTCTTCCAGCAATTGTTGGCCGTCCTGGCCATTGTCCTGGCCGCCGCCCAGATCGTATTCGCACAGGATGATGTCGTAGGACGACTTGGCCAACTGCTTGATGGCCGTGCCGGAACTGACCGCGTACTCGGTCTTGGTGATGCCGGCCTGGTTGAGCATGTTCTGCAAGCTGCCGCGCATGCCGGGACTCGGGTCGACGATCAAGACGGACAGATTGCTGTTATCGGCCATACGGCGGCTCTTCCTTGGGTGGCTTAATTGTATTATCGGCCGGTGCCGTCAACACTTGAAAGCCCTACAATACGCCATGCGCTAGGTTGGCGGCAATAAAGACGACATGCGAACGATCCGGATGTTGCGCGCGGCCAGCATGGCGCCGCAGGCGTCCGAGCGCAGGAAGGCGAATTCCACCAGCCTTTGTGCGCTGATCGGGTCGTTTGGCGACTCGGAACTGGCCGGATGGCACATCAAGAGGCTGGCCTCGCCCGCCAGGTTGATCCATTGCTGGAATTGGCCGGCGTAGTTGTCGGTGTCGAAGCCGTACACGCCGCCAAAGCCGGCGTTGCAGCGAAAGCCGCGCTTATGCAAGCGCCGCGTCATGGCCGCGCCGCCCAGCCATTTGAGCACGGCCGGCTTGATGCCATCCAGGCCGGCGAGCGGCACCGTGCTGCGCACCCAGGGCCGGTAGCGCGTATAGCGCTGCTCGAGCATCTCGATCAATACGCTGCGCACTTGCGGAAACTGGTGCACATGCTGGTGGCCATCGACGAAATGGGGCTGGCGTCGCATGCCCGCTTCGAAGGCGTCGAACTGGCGCGCCATATCGGCCTTGAGCGCGGCCTTGTCGAGGGTGCGGGTGTAGGCGCGCGCGATCAAGCGCGGCAAGCTGGCCTGGCGCCCGAAAAACTCCGTTAAATTCAGGTGTAAGCCGGTGTCGGCGCACGGGTCGCCCATCAATTGCTCGCGCAGGCGCGGCGCCGCGTAGGCTTTCCAGCGCGGCGCCGTGCTCATGCAGCTGACGGCGCTGATGCGGTGGGCGGCCAGCAGCTTGCAGACGGCGTCATCGATGCCTTCGTGCTGGGCGTAGTCATCGGCGCACAGGGCGATGGCCGGCATCAGAGTGCCTCCGCGTCGCGCGCCACGGTCTGGCCGTGGTCCAGGTCGTCGGCGATCATGTAAAGCGGCCGATGCTTGACCTCTTCATACACCCGGCCCAGGTATTCGCCCAGGATGCCGATCGAAAACAGTTGCACGCCTGAGAAAAACATCAAGCCCACCGTCAGGGTCGCCCAGCCCGGCGTCGGATTGCCGAACAGGATGGTCGAGATGGCGACCCAGGCCGCGTACAGCAAGGCCAGCAGGGAAATCATGGCGCCCACGCCGCTCCAGATGCGCAGCGGCAGCGTGGTGAAGGCCGTCAAGCCGGCCAGCGCCAGCTTTTGCAGGCTGCGAAAGCTGAAGCTCGATTGGCCGGTGGCGCGCTCGAGCGGCACGAAGGGCAGGGCCACGCTCTTGAAGCCGACCCAGGCGTACAAACCCTTCATGAAGCGGTTGCGTTCGGGCAGCTGGCGCATGGCGCTCACCACGCGCCGGTCGAGCAGGCGGAAGTCGCCCGCGTTGCGCGGTATCGACACCGAGGAGCCCGTTTCCATGATCTTGTAGAACATCCCGGTACCCAGGCGCTTGAGCAGTGATTCGTGGCCGCGGTCGGCGATCACGCCATACACCATGTCGTAGCCGGCGCGCCACAGCTGTACCATCTCGGGCAGCAGGGCCAGCGGATGTTGGTAGTCGCCATCGAGCAAGATCACGGCGTCGCCCTTGGCGTGGTCGATGCCGGCCGAGAGCGCCGCCTCCTTGCCGAAATTGCGCGACAAGCCCAGGTAACGCACGCCCGTCTCTTGCGCCACGCGCGCCACTTCCTGCTCGGTGTTGTCGGCGCTGCCGTCGTTGACAACGACAATTTCAAACAGTGGCGTAAGCGCGCGCAAGGTCGCGCTCAGGTCGCGCAGGAATGAGGCGATATGGGCCCCCTCGTTATAGGCCGGCACCACGCAACTGATGCGCATGGGGTCGGGGCGGCCGGGGCGGGCCAGGCCGGCAGCGGGGGCGGGCGGCATCGTCATGTGTGCTTGGTTTCCTCGTTTCGTCGGCGGCCATCCGCGCCATCCCCGAGTGGAGGACGGCGTCGCTGGGCGCGTTATAATTCTCGCTTCCGGCGCCCTCGCATCACGGCAGGCTCCAGAATCCGTGATTCTACAGAAAACTTTCCACCGCAAGGCGCAATTGTCCTCGAATTTTCCGCATTCCCCGGCTGGCGCGCCGGGTGCCGCCGCCGCTGTGGCGCCACAGCCGCAGCGCTGGTTGGCCTTCCTCTTGCTCGCCCAGTTGCTGGTGTGGGTAATTTTTCCCATGCTGGGCCACCATTCGCCCCCGCTCGACGTCATTGAAATGCACACCTGGGCCAGTGTGCCGCAGTTGGGCTATTACAAGCATCCGCCCTTGCCGGCGTGGGGGATCTACCTGTCCGAAGCGTTCTTCGGGCGCAGCGACTTGGCCCTGTTCCTGCCGAGCGCGCTGTCGGTGGCGCTGGCCACGCTGGCCGTGTGGCCGCTGGCGCTGCGTTTTTTCGGCGCCCGGCGCGCGCTGGTGGCCATGTTCTTGCAGGCGAGCGTCGCCTACTACCATTTGTATGCGCCAGATTTTAACCACAACGTAGCGCAAATGCCGGTTTGGGCGATGACCGTGACGGCCTATTATTTCGCCCTGGCCGAGGGCGGCAAGCGCTGGTGGTTCGCCTTTGGCGCCGCGCTGGGCGCGACCGCGCTGGCCAAGTACAGCGCCGCCTTCCTGCCTTTAGCCTGCGTGGCGCTGCTGCTGTGGGACCGGCAAGCGCGCCGGCATGTCACGCCCACTAATATAGTGGTGGCCGCGGCTGGCTTTTTCCTGCTGTTCGGACCCCATTTATGGTGGTTGATCGAACATGATTTCGGCCCCTTGCGTTACCTGAACGAACGCCTGGGCGACCTGGCCCAGCATGCCAGCTGGTCCGAACGTTTCGTCTCCTACATCGCGACCCAGTTGATCGTGCATTTCGTACTGCTCGGTGTGCTGCTGGCGTGCTGGCGGCGCACGCCCAGCGTGGACGCTGGCGCCCCCCCCGCGGCCGGGCAGCGCATGGACAAGCGCTTCCTGCTCGCGCTGGGGCTGGGGCCCTTCCTGCTCACCCTCGTCGCCGGCCTGTGCGGCAGCTACCTGCATCCGATGTGGGCCAGCGCCATGTTTCCACTGAGCGGACTACTCGTGGTGCTGGCCCTGGGCGCGCGCGCCGAACGCCTGGCCACACGCGGATGGCTGATCGCCTGGTGCGCCATGATGCTGGTGTTTGGCGCCGTGTACGCGGCCAAGAACACCGCGTTCTGGCACAGCGTGAGCCACAAGTACGCGCGCGCGGCCTATCCGGGGCCGGAACTGGCGCGCGCGGTGGAGCAGCGTTGGCGCGCCGCCGCGCCCGGGCGACCCCTGCGCAATATCGTGGGCACGCGCTGGGAGGCGGGCGTCACCAGCTTTTTCGCCGCCGACAACACGCGCGTGCTGATCGAGGCCGATTTCTCGACCTCGCCCTGGCTCACGCCGGAGGAATTGGCGCGCTGCGGCGCCATGGTGGTGTGGGACCAGCAAAGCGCGCACTTGCTGCCAGCCCTGCAGCGCCAATTCGCGCGCTTGCAGCCGCTGGCCCCGCTGGCGCTCGATCCCGCGCGCGCCGGCACCTTCGATCGCCAGCAGCTGTCGCTGGCGCTGATCTTGCCGGCTCCCGAGAGTACGCCCGCCGCTTGCCCGGCGCGTTAGACTCGCAGATGCGCGCATGGATGTGCGCATGCATGCGCGGGCGGTGGCGCCAGGGCCGTATTTCGCGCCGGCTTGGCACGCCGCGCTGGTGCGACGCGGTATAATGCTGTCCTACGGGAACATCACCGCAACCGGGCCGGCGCCCCGCGCTTTGTCGCTTCGTCAAGCGAGCGCGCGCCGGCACGGTGCCGCGCTGGCGCGCCCATTACTTTAACCCGCAGCCTTGCTGCCTCGTCCAACGTCCAACCATGTTGATACTGCCGGGTTCCAACGCCCTGTCCGCATTCCGAAGCCAACGCCTGCTCACCCAATTGCGCGCCGCCGTGCCCGCCATCACCGCGGTCGATGCCCATTACGTCCACTTCATCGATAGCGGCGCGCCCTTGTCGGACGACGACAGCGCCCGTCTGGGCGCCATGCTCACCTATGGCGAGCCAGCCGCGGGCGCGGCCGGCGATGGCCACACCGAACAGTTCTTCGTGATTCCGCGCTTTGGCACGATCTCGCCCTGGGCCTCGAAAGCGACCGATATCGCGCACAATTGTGGCATGACGCAAGTGCACCGGATCGAGCGCGGTGTTGCCTACGCGGTGCACCTGAAGGCGGGCATCCTGGGCAGCAGCCTGGGCGCGGCCGCCAAGCTCGACGCCTCGCAGACCCAGGCGGTGGCGGCCTTGCTGCACGACCGTATGACCGAAAGCGTGCTGCGCAGTGCCGACCAGGCCAGCGCCTTGTTCCACGAACTGCAAGCAAAAGCGCTTGAATCGATTGACGTGCTGGGCGCTGGCAAGGTGGCGCTGGAAAAGGCCAACCTTGAGCTGGGCCTGGCCATGTCGATTGATGAAATCGATTACCTGTTGGCCGCTTTCACGACCGCCAAGCGCAATCCGACGGACGTCGAATTGATGATGTTCGCGCAGGCCAACAGCGAGCATTGCCGCCACAAGATCTTCAACGCCAGCTGGACCATCGACGGCGTGGCGCAAGACAAGTCCTTGTTCCAGATGATCAAGAACACGCACGAGCGCCAGCCCAAGGGCACGATCGTCGCCTATAGCGATAATTCCTCGATCATGGAAGGGGCGAGCGTGACGCGCTTCTATCCGCGCGGCGCGCAGCACGAGTACGCGGCCTCGACGGAGCTGACCCACACCTTGATGAAGGTCGAGACGCATAACCACCCGACCGCCATCTCGCCTTTCCCGGGCGCCTCCACCGGCGCGGGCGGCGAGATCCGCGACGAGGGTGCGACCGGGCGCGGCGCCAAGCCCAAGGCCGGCTTGACCGGCTTCACGGTGTCGAACCTGATGCTGCCGGAGTTCATCCAGCCATGGGAAAACGCGGCCAGCGTGACGGCGCCCGGCGGGCATCGCGACAGCACGCTCGCCTATGGCAAACCCGAGCGGATCGCTTCGCCGCTGCAGATCATGATTGAAGGTCCGCTCGGCGGCGCCGCTTTCAGCAACGAATTTGGCCGTCCCGTGCTGGGCGGCTACTTCCGCACCTACGAGCAAAACGTGGGACGCCTCTCGGCCGGCATGCCCGAGACCGTGTACGGCTATCACAAGCCGATCATGATCGCCGGCGGCATCGGCAGTATCTCGGCCGCGCACACCCATAAGAACGACATTCCGGTGGGCAGCTTGTTGATCCAGCTGGGCGGACCGGGCATGCGCATCGGCATGGGGGGCAGTGCCGCCTCCTCGATGGCCACCGGCAGCAACACGGAAGACTTGGACTTCGATTCGGTCCAGCGCGGCAATCCCGAAATGGAGCGGCGCGCGCAGGAAGTGATCAATGCTTGCTGGGCCATGGGCGCGCACAACCCGATCATCTCGATCCACGATGTGGGCGCGGGCGGACTCTCGAACGCGTTCCCGGAAATTACCAACGACGCCAAGCGGGGCGCCATTTTCGATCTGCGCAAAGTGCCGCTGGAGGAAAGCGGCATGGCGCCCAAGGAAATCTGGAGCAACGAGTCGCAAGAGCGCTACGTGCTGGCCATCGCGCCCGCCGACCTGGACCTGTTCGGGGCCATGTGCGAGCGCGAGCGCTGCCCGTTCGCCGCCGTCGGCGTGGCCACCGAGGAGCGCCAGCTCAAACTGGTCGACCCCAAGCTGGGCAATTCGCCGGTCGACATGCCGATGGATGTGTTGCTGGGCAAGCCGCCGAAGATGCAGCGCGACGTGCACCATGTGCAAAACGACTTCCCGCCGCTTGACTTGACGGGCCTGGACCTGGCCGAGGTGGCGCGCCGCGTGCTGCTGTTGCCTACCGTGGCAGACAAATCCTTCCTCATCACCATTGGCGACCGCACGGTTGGCGCCACCACCGTGCGCGACCAGATGGTGGGCCCGTGGCAAGTGCCGGTGGCCGATTGCGCCGTCACGGCCATGAGTTTCGAAGGCTATCTGGGCGAAGCGATGGCGATGGGCGAGCGCACGCCGCTGGCCGTCATCAACGCCGCCGCCTCCGGGCGCATGGCGGTGGGCGAGGCGATCACCAATATCGCCGCCGCCGCCATCGATGACATCGCCGACATCAAACTGTCGGCCAACTGGATGGCCGCCTGCGGCCAGCCGGGGCAGGACGCGGCGCTGTTTGACACTGTCAAGGCGGTCGGCATGGAACTGTGCCCGGCGCTGGGGATCAGCATCCCGGTTGGAAAAGATTCACTGTCGATGCGCACCACCTGGCGCGACGCGCAAGACGAGACGGCCAAGGCCGTCACCTCGCCCGTGTCGCTGATCGTGTCGGCTTTCGCGCCGGTGACGGACGTGCGCCGCTCGCTCACGCCGCAGTTGCAAAGCGAAGAAGGCGAGAGCGCCATCATCGTGATCGACCTGGGACGCGGCAAGAACCGCCTGGGCGCCTCGGCGCTGGCGCAAGTGACGCAGCAGCTGGGCCATGAAACGCCCGACGTCGATAGCGCCGACGACTTGAAAGCGTTTTTCTCGGCCATCCAGCAATTGAACGCTGATGGAAAACTGCTGGCCTACCATGACCGCTCCGACGGCGGCCTGTTCGCCACCCTGTGCGAGATGGCCTTCGCCGGACGCACCGGCTTGTCGATCAACCTCGACATCCTGGCGCTCGAGGCCGGCGAGGGCGCCGATTGGGGCGACGCCAAGAACTGGACCGGCCAGGTGGCCGAGCGGCGCAACGAGCTCACCTTGCGCGCCCTGTTCAACGAAGAGCTGGGCGCCGTGATCCAGGTGCGCGAGGCGGAAAAATCGATGGTGATGGACGTGCTGCGCGCGCACAATCTGGGCGCCTGCAGCCACATCATCGGCAAGCCGAACCACCGCGGCGTGATCGAATTGACGCGCGACGCCAAGGTCATCTACGCCCAGCCGCGCAGCACTTTGCACCGGCTGTGGAGCGAGACCAGCTGGCGCATCGCGCGCCTGCGCGACAATCCGGCCTGCGCCGACGCCGAGTTCGACCGTCTGCTCGACGAGACCGATCCGGGCATGACGCCGACCCTCTCGTTCGATCCGAGCGAGAACATCGCCGCGCCATTCCTGGCCACGGGCGTGCGCCCGCGGGTGGCGATCTTGCGCGAGCAGGGCGTGAACTCGCACGTGGAGACGGCCTGGGTCATGCACCAGGCGGGCTTCACGGCGGTGGACGTGCATATGAGCGATTTGATCGCCGGGCGCGCGCGCCTGGACGACTTCCAGGGCGTGATCGCGGTCGGCGGCTTTTCCTACGGCGACGTGCTCGGTGCCGGCGAAGGCTGGGCCAAGACGATTCTGTTCAACGACAAGCTGTCGGACCAGTTCGCGCGCTTTTTCGCGCGCGGCGACAGTTTCGGCCTGGGCATTTGCAACGGTTGCCAGATGATGAGCAACCTCAAGTCCATGATCCCGGGTGCGCAAGCCTGGCCCAAGTTCACGCGCAACAAGTCCGAGCAGTTCGAGGCGCGCTTCGCGATGGTCGAAGTGCTGGACTCGCCGTCGATCTTCTTTGGCGGCATGGCCGGCAGCAAGACGGCGATCGCGGTGGCGCATGGCGAGGGTTATGCCGACTTTTCCCAGACCGGCGACGCGCAAGCGGTCACGCGCGCCTTGCGCTTTGTCGACAACCGCGGCCAGGCGAGCGAAGTGTATCCCTTCAATCCGAACGGTTCGCCCCAAGGTTTGACGGCGGTGACCACCCCGGACGGGCGATTTACTGTCATGATGCCGCATGCGGAGCGCGTTTTCCGGACGGTGCAGCAATCCTGGCACCCGGCTGCGTGGGGCGAGGATTCGCCCTGGATGCGCATGTTCCGCAACGCTCGCAAATGGGTCGCTTGAAAAGAAGGGTGCTTGTAGCTTATGTCGACGATCTCGCCAAATTCGATTGAAGATCATCTGTACGTGCTGCGCTCGCGCTGGGAATCCTACCTGGCCGAGGGGCGCTTCGATCAGTTCATCGAATTTACCGTGACCGTCAACAGCCTGGCCGAGTATTTCAACCGGCTGCGCCTGCCGGGTTTGATGCGCTTGTGCGAGGGCCTGGAAAACGCCGCGCTGAGCATGTTCGGCGACCAGTCGACCCATCCGCTGGCGCAGCAAGACATCATCGCGCTGCAGCGCCAGATCGACACCCTGCGCGGTTCGGTCACCAATTCGCGCGCCAGCACCAGCGTGCGGCGGGTCGAGGAGCGCGCCTCGGCCGCGCCGGAGATCGACTGGATCAAGCCGCGCTCGGTGTGGCTGATCGCGGCGCCGGAAAAAGCCGACATGGCCGGCGCCCTGAGCCGCCAGCTGCAGTTTTTCGGCTTCCGGGTGTTCGCCCTGAACTGGGACGAGAGCCAGCCGCCCGAAGACATGCCGCTGGCGGTATTGTTCATTCCCGCCTCGGACAATACGGAGGCGGCCGAATTCAAGCGCATCGCCGAGATCCGGGCCAGCTGCCCGGCCAGCCAGATGCTGTACCTGGGCGTGCAGGCGCAGATCGAGCCTATCGTGGCCCTGATGCGCGCCGGCATCGACGCGACCGTGCCCATCGAGGAGCAACCCTCGATGGTGTTGAACCGCATCCTGGACCTGGTGCAAACGAGCGAGCAGGAGCAATACCGGGTGCTGGTGGTCGAGGATTCGCGGGTGGCGGTGGCGCTGATCCAGCGCACCTTGGCCCAGCATGCGATCGACACCTTCGCCATCAACGACCCGGACAAGCTGCTGGCCAGCCTGGAATCGTACCGTCCCGACCTGATTTTGATGGACATGTACATGCCGCGCTTTAACGGCGTGGAGGCGACGCGCGTGCTGCGCCAGATGGCCGCCTACAGCAGCTTGCCTATCGTATATCTGTCGGGCGAGACCGACGTGGGCATGCAGGTGGAGGCGCTGCGTCTGGGCGGCGACCAGTTCATCATCAAGCCTTTCAACCCGGTGCTGCTGGCGGCGATCGTCAAGACCAAGATCGAGCGCTTTCGCGTGATCCAGCGCTCGGCGCGGGTTGATGGCTTGACGGGCTTGTTCAACCACACGGCCACCAAGTCGCGCCTGAAGGCGATGATCGAACAATTGCCGCCGCATGGAACGCTGACGGTGGCGATGGTCGACATTGACCACTTCAAGGCTGTCAACGACACCTATGGCCATCCGGTGGGCGACCAGGTCATCCGCGGCCTCGCCTGGCTGCTCAAGGGGCGTTTGCGCTCGGTCGACTTGATCGGGCGCTATGGCGGCGAGGAATTCCTGGTGGCGCTGCCGGACGTGAGCGCCGAACAGGCCAAGACCGTGATCGACCGCATCCGCGCCGATTTTTCCGCCATGCCGCATGCGCATCCGGGCGGGGCGCTGTGCGCGACCTTGAGCGCGGGCGTGGCCTCGTTCCCGATGGTCGAGACGGCCGATGCGCTGACCGAGGCGGCCGACGCGGCCTTGCTGCAGGCCAAGCGCCTGGGACGCAACCGGGTCGAAAAAGCCTCGCTGCAGTAAGGCGCGGCGGCGCTGCCGGCGCGGCGTTTCCCCTCACCACCACCATCATCGGCTTGCGCCAAATTCAAGCAAAAAGAACCGGCCGCCAACGAGCGGCCGGCCAAGGCGCGCGTTTTCAAGCTAGGACTGCTTGCGGCGCCGGCTCACAAGTGCCAAACCGAGCAGACCGATACCGAACACGGCCAGCGTGGCCGGTTCCGGCACCGCCACCAGCGTGTTGGCCAGGGTGTTGTGCTGGACCGTGATTTGATAGGCCGTGCCGCCGGTAAGGAAGGGCGTGGTCGAGGCGAAGGCCAGGCTGGCCAGCGCGCCATTGTAGGTGCTGGTGCCGGGCAAGCCATCAGTGCGGCTGACATTGCTCAAGGAATTGAGCGCCGTGGGGGCGAAATCAAACACGCTGGTGCCGCTCGAGAGGTCGATAATTTGCATGCTCCACGACAGGCGGGCGTTGGCATTGGTGGTGGGCGCGGCGCCGGCCGACACGTAAGCCTGGGTGTAAGGAATGGCGTCGAAGGCAACCGTCATGGTGTCGCCCGTGCCCAGCGTAAAGGCGAAGGTGGTGGACGTGCCTACGTCCGAGTTGCCCGACGCGATGCCGTTGACCGGCAGCGAGGCGTCGGCCCGGGTTTGCGCGTGCGCGCCGGCCGGGGTGGCGCCGATGATGATGGAGCTGCCCGTGAGCGCCTGGTCCGCATAACCGAAAGTGCCTGGCACTGGAGGCGGGCCGGGGAAGGGCGTGAAATCGTTTTCCGGCAGGGCGGGGCAGGGGACGCCCACGCACTGATGGGGCACATCGGGGTTGCTGCCGCTGAGGATGGGAAACGACTGGGCGCCGTTGGCGAACACGCCGTTGAGCGAGGCGGTGGCATGCGCGTCATTGGTGCCGGTGAGCGTGGTGAAGTCGGCGGTGGAAAAAGCGGCGCCGCCCGAATGGAGCAGGCGGAAATTGTTGATGTCGAGGATGGCCGAGGCGAAAGCGTCGGCGTGCGCGCTGCCCATGGTGCCGATGCCGATGCCAGCCGCGGCGAGCGTCATCAGTAAAGATTTGCGAAGCAGTTTCATGTTCAACTCCTTTGGTGGGGAAGGGCTTTCAAACACGATCAATGGCAATCGTCAGGGGTCTCTCAGCACGATCCGTGCCATTTTATTTTTCCCTTTTTAATCAGATGCTTGCGTCTTGCGCTCGGACAAGGCGCGGTACCGCGGCCGGGCATTGGCAAAAATCCCGACAGCTTGGGGTGGCGCTGGCTGCAAAAATGTTTCACCGCGCGTGGAACTTCATCAAGAGTGACCCGGTCTTATGTTCGCGCCTGAGCTCAGCCGTGGTGGCGCGGCGTGCGGGCGGACAGGGAGGAAGACTTTGATGCAGCTGGACGAAGCGCCGATCGCCTCATTCGACTTGCGCGAAGACATGCGCGACTTATGCATCGGCGAGGGGCAAAGGCGCGCGCCGATCGAGCATCCCATCGACATGCAGGTATTTCACATCCGCATGGCCAATTCGCGCGGCCACCGGGAAGCGGCGAGCTTGCTGATCCGCAAAATGTACGGCTGGCGCGGTTACGCGGTTGAACCCGGCGGCGCGCACGAGGCCAATAAGATCACGCTGTACGCGGAGACGGGCGGCAAGACGGTCGGTACGATGAGCTTGTGCCTGGACCGCGAGGTGGGTTTGCCGGCCGACGAGAATTTCCACGAATGCCTGGAAAGCCTGCGCAAACGGGGACGCCGCTTGTGCGAACCGTCGCGCTTGGCCATCGACAAGGGCGTGAGCAAGCGGGTGTTCGCCTCGCTCATCCATATTTCCTACATCTACGCCCACAATCTGCATGGCTATACCGATTATGTGATCGAGGTCAATCCGCGGCATGTGATGTTTTACAAGCGCATGCTCGGTTTTGTCGAGTTCGGCGCCGCGCGGCCATGCACGCGGGTCGGGGCGCCGGCCGTGCTGCTGCGCTTGGAGCTCGACTACATGGGCGAGCAAATCCGGCGCTACGGTGGCTTGATGGAATTGCATGGCAGCGAGCGCTCCTTCTATCCCTACTTTTTCCCCGGTAGCGACGAGGCCGGTATCACGGCGCGCTTGAGCGGGAATGGCACGCCGGCCGGCGCGCGCCGGCCATGAGCGATCACGCGCGCGCCTTGGCCGCCATGCGCGCCGTGCTGGGGGCCGAGGGTGTGCGGGCGGACCAGGCCACGCTGGAACGCTACGCCATCAGTTGCAGCGGGGACGGCACGCGCGCGCTGGCGGTGGCGTATCCCGTGCACACCGGGCAGGTGGTGGCGCTGGTGGATATCGCGCGCGCCCACGGCCTGCCCATCTATCCCATCAGCACCGGCAAGAATTGGGGTTATGGCGACGCCTGCGCGCCCACCGATGGCCAAGTCATCATCGAGCTGAGCCGGATGAACCGCATCGTGCATGTCGACCCGGTGCTGTGCTACGCGGTCGTCGAGGCCGGCGTGACGCAAGGACAATTATCGGCGCATCTGCGCGCGCACTTCCCGCAGTGCTGGGCCGATTGCACCGGCGCCGGCCCCGATACCAGTTTGGTGGGCAATATCGTCGAGCGCGGCTTCGGGCATTCGCCGTATGGGGACCGGGCGCGCCATGTGGCCGGCATGCAAGTGGTGCTGGCCAATGGCGAACTGCTCGACACGGGCTTCGGACATTACCCGAACGCGCAAGCGCGCTACCTTTTTCCGTATGGAATAGGCCCCTTCCTCGATGGCTTGTTTACCCAATCGAATTTCGGCATTGTCACCCAGGTGGGGATCTGGTTGATGCCGGCCGCGCCATGCATCAATCATTTCGTGTGCCGCCTCGAAGACCATGCCGATATCGGCCCGGTGGTTGACGCCTTGCGCCCCTTGCGGCTCGATGGCAGCTTGCGCAGCGTCATTCACATTGGCAACGATTTGCGGGTGTTGGCGAGCGCCCAGGTGTCGCCACAGCCGTCGGCGGCGCTCGACGGGACTAGCCGAGCGGCCCTGCGCGCGCGCGCCGGGGTGGGGGCGTGGACGGTGTCGGGCGCCGTGTACGGCAGCGTGCGCCAAGTGGCGCTGGCGCGCCACGCGCTGCGGCAGGCCTTGCGCGCCACCCGGGCCCGCCCGCATTTCATCAGCGAGCGCAAACTTGCGGCGCTGGCCCTGGCGGCCAAGGCCTTGGCCATGTTGCCAGTCGCGCGCAGCTGGACGGCGCGCGTGGCGCTGGGGCGCGCCTTGCTGGACATGAACCGCGGCATTCCCGACGCGCGCTTCCTGGCAGGTGCGTATTGGCGCCGGCGCGGCGGCTTGCCCGCCGACTTCCCCGCCGGCGCCGACCCGGCCCGCGACGGTTGCGGCATGCTGTGGCTCTCGCCCATCCTGCCCCTGCGTGGGGACCACTTGCTGTTCGTGCATGCGCTGGTCGAGCCGGTCTTCGCCGCGCACGGATTCGACCTGTTCGCCACCTATAGCATGGTCAATGAGCGCAGCCTGTGCGCCATCTTTAGCATCGTGTTCGCACGCGACGATGCCTCTGAGATGGAGCGGGCCAAGCGCTGCCAGCGCGAAGCGTTTGGCGTGCTGATGCAAGCCGGATATGTTCCGTACCGGGTTGGGCTGGCGTCGATGGCGCAGCTCGATCCGGCCGCCGACGCCTACTGGCGCACGGTGGGCGCGATCAAGCAGGCGCTCGACCCAGCGGGCATCATGGCGCCGGGCCGATATGCGCCGGCGCCGCCGGCTACAAGGCGGCCAGCATCGCCTTGACTTGGGCACGCTGGGGAAAGCTCTGCTGCCGCGCGAGCAACAGTTCGCACTGCTTGCGCGCCCCTTCCTTGTCGCCAGACTTGGCCAGCGCCTCGGCCAGATGAACGCCGATGTTCGCCGCATCGGGCGCGCCGGCCGCGGCTTTTTGCAGCAAGGGCAGGGCGTGTTTGGCATCACCGGCTTGCTGGTAGATCCAGCCGAGCGTGTCGAGTACGGCGGGGCTGCCAGGCGCCAGGCGGTAGGCGCGCTCGGCATAGCCCCGCGCACGCTGGTCGCCCGTCTGTTGGCTGGCCCACGCCATGTCATTGAGCGCGACGATATTGTCCGGTTCGCTTTTGAGCACGATCTCGAATTGTTCCATCGCCGCGGCGAACTCCTTGTTGACCAATTTGGCGCTGGCCCAGTAGAGACGGCTTGCTGTATCGGCGGGGTGCTGGGCCAGCCAGGCTTTCATGCGGGCCTCGCCTAGCGCGCTTTTTCCAGCACGCTGCAAGGCCACGATGGTGGCAATCAGTGCTGGGCCCGAGGGTTCGCGCGCGAAGGCCCGTTCGTAGGCTTTCAGGGCGGGCAAAGCTTGCTCTTGGGCCAGGAACACGTCGCCTTCGAGTTTGTCGCCCAAGGCCGCCTCGGGATGCTGCTTTTGCACGGCGGTGGCGATGGCCATCGCTTGCGGATAGGCTTTGCGTCCCAACAGCAAGCCATGCAAGGCACTTTGCGCGTCGAGCTGGGCCGGGTCAATGGCGAGAGCTTTCTTCAATGCCGCCATCGCCGCATTGGTGTCGCCGGCGCGCAATTGCGCTTGCGCCAGGTGCAGCTGCACCGGCACGCTGCGTGGCAACAGGGCGGCGAGCTTGGTGTCGCTGTCGATGGCGCCGGTGGCGTCTCCATTTGCCAGTTGAGCCTGTGCGAGCAGGCCCAGCGCGTCGGCGCGCGCGGGATTGGCCGCCTGCAGTTTTTGGGCCAGCAGCAATGCCTTGGGCGCGGCGCCTGCGCGCAGGTACATGGCACCCAGACGCAAGCCAGCGGCCGCCGAGTCCGGCTGAGCGGCGTAGGATTTTTCCAGCCACGCCAGCGCGTCCGGCTGCTTGCCGCTGCGTTCGGCGAGGCGGGCCTGGGCATCCATCAAGGCAGCATTGCGCGGCGCGCGCGCCAAGGCCGCGTCCAGGCGCTGGCGCGCTTGATCGGGTTTCTTTTCCAATAAGTCGACCTGGACCAGGTTGTCGAGGGCCGGCATGAACTGGGGATCGATGCGCAAAGCATGCTCGAAGCTGGTGCGGGCGCGCGCCAGGTCTTGCCGCGCCAGATAGACGAGGCCTTTCAAGTTTTGGATCAAGGGATTGCTTTGGGTATTTTCCATGCGCTCGATGCTCGAGAGCGCCTTGTCGCTGTCTTGATTGCGCAGGTAAGCCATGACCAGCAACACGCCCGTGCGCGCGTTCATCTTGCCCAGCGCGGCTGCGCGTTCGAGTTCGGCCACGGCGCGCGCGCTGTCACCGGTGCCAAGCCGGCTCAGGGCCAGCGCCGTGTGCAGCATGGGCATGTCCGGCTGCAAGGCGCTGGCGCGTTCGAAATACTCGGATGCTTGCGCGAAATGACGCGCGCGCATGTGCGCTTCGCCCGCCAAGGTCAACAACTCGCCATCATCGGCGCCATCGCTCAGCAGGGGGGCGAGCTGGGCGATGGCCGCGTCCGGCCGCCCTTGTTGCAGCTGGGCTGTCGCCATCAGTTTGACGGCGTAGGCGTGGCGCGGATAGGCGGCCAGGTAGCGCTGCAAATGTTGTTCGGCCTGCTGAGGTGAAGCGAGCGCCAGTTGCACCGCGCCGCTCAAGAGAATGCTGGGCATGTGATCGGGCGCGCTGCGCAGCACTTGCTGCAAGCCATCGAGCGCCGCCGCTGTTTTGCCTTCGCGAAAATCGAGCAAGGCGCTCGCATGTACCACCGCCACACTCGATGAAGCGAGCTTGCGGGCCGCGCCGATGTCGGCGCGCGCTTGCTGGAACTGGCCGGCGTCAATGCGCACATTGGCGATATCAAGGTGCGCTTGCGCATCGGCCGGATTGAGCGCGAGGATGCGCTCATAATTGGGCAGCGCCAGTTGGCCTTGACCTTGCGCGCGCTGCAAGTCGCCCTTGAAACGCAAGGCGTCGATGTGCTTGGGCTGGGCAGCCAGGGCGCGCTCGATCATGTCCATGGCCTGCTTGGTCTTGCCCTTTGCCACGGCCAGGCGCGACAGGCCCAGCATGGCGTCGGCCGATGCGCCATCTAGCGCCAACGCTTGCTCAAACTGGCGCGCCGCTTCCTCGATCTTGCCCAGGCCCAAACAGGCGTTGGCGCGCAGGGCGATGGCCGCGGCGCGCTGGACCGGCGTGCCCGCGACGCTCACTTGCTCGAGCACGCGCTCGAACTGCCCTTGCATCAGCAAAGCCTTGCCGATCATGGGGGCGACGATATCGACGCTGGCCCCCAGTTCCAAGGCGCGCCGCAATTCCTTTTCGGCCGATACGGGATCGCCCGATTGCAGGTACAGCTCGCCAAGTTGCTGGCGCGCCAAGCGCTGCCCTGGTTCGCGCTGCAATACGTTTTTCAGCTGGATGGTCGCCGATTTCACATCGCCCCGTTGGCGATAGCGCGCCGCGTCGGCCATCAGGCTGGCGCTGTCGTCGTGGCGTTGGCAAGCGGCCGCCAGCAGCGGCAAGGCCAAGCACAAGGTGCGCGCGCGGCGCGGCCAGTTTGGCCTGGTGATCATGGTCATCTCCGAAGTGGCGGGGGCCACCCTAGCGTAGGGATTGCCGCGCCACCGCCCTTGCGCGCCCTCAAGGACGGAGCCGGGCAGGGCGGCGCCCGCGTCACGCATTGCTGGGTATCAAAAGTGCCAAACACCTCGCTCGTAGAATTCGATGTCCTCAACACACAAAATAGGGAGGCGTCATGGATGATCTCGCCGTTGTTGGATTGGGCTATGTGGGACTGTCGTTGGCCGTCGCTTTCGGGCAAAAGCGGCGCACCATAGGCATCGATTTGTGCCAGCGCAAAGTCGACAGCTACCAGCGCATGGTCGACCCCACGGGCGAAGTCACAAGCGAGCAATTTCGCGCCGCCACGATGCTTAGCGTGGGCACCGATCCAGCCGAATTGGTCAACGCCAATATTGTCGTGGTGGCCGTGCCGACCCCGGTCGATGAGGCCCGCAAGCCCGATTTCGGCGCCTTGATACGCGCCAGCGTAACGGTCGGCACTTATTTGCGGCGCGGCGCTCTCGTCATCTATGAATCGACCGTCTATCCGGGCGCAACCGAGGAAATTTGCATTCCCTTGCTCGAGAAGCATTCCGGTCTGCGCTGGAAACACGACTTCCATGTGGGTTTTTCCCCGGAGCGCATCAATCCGGGCGACAAGGAACATACGCTCGAGGCGGTGCGCAAGATCGTCTCCGGTGACGACGCGGCCACGCTCGAGCAAGTGGCGCGCCTGTATGAGCAAGTCGTGGGTGCCGGCGTGCACCGGGCCTCGAGCATCAAGGTGGCCGAGGCAGCGAAAGTGATCGAGAATACACAGCGCGACTTGAATATCGCCTTGATGAACGAGCTGGCCATTATTTTCGACCGCCTGGGCTTGGACACGCTGGAAGTGCTGCAAGCGGCTGGCAGCAAATGGAACTTCCTGCCATTTCGGCCGGGCCTGGTGGGAGGACATTGCATCGGTGTCGACCCCTATTATTTGACGCACAAGGCGCAGATGCTGGGCTACCACCCGGATGTGATCCTGGCGGGACGGCGCATCAATGACGGCATGGCCAAGTTCATCGCCGAAAAAACGATCAAGGAAATGGTGCGCGCCGGCGTCAAGCTCAAGGGTGCGAACGTCAATGTGCTGGGCTTGACGTTCAAGGAAAATTGTCCGGATCTGCGCAACTCCAAGGTGTTCGACATGATCAGCGAACTTCAATCGTATGGTGTGAACGTGCACGTGCATGATCCGGTGGCGGCGTCCTACGAAGCGCTCGAGCAGTATTGCCTCAATTTATTGCCGTGGGAAGCCTTGCCGCGCGCCGATGCCTTGATCGTGGCGGTCGGGCACCGCCAATTGCTGGCACGCGCGCTCGACGACTATCTGGAAAAGGTGCTTGCCGGAGGCTGCTTTATCGATGTCAAATCGCAATTTGACGCCGCCGCGCTGCGCGCCGCCGGACTGCAGGTGTGGCGGCTTTGAGGCCGGGTGCCGGCGCTGCGTGCGCGCGCCGGCGCGTGCCGCCTGGTGCGGGCCAGGCACTGCCCGCCGCGCGCCGCGACGCCTTCAAGATTGCGCGGTCTTTGCCGGCAAGGCGCGTGCCACCCCGCGAAAGTCAACGGTGTGCAAGCTCACGGGACGGCGCCAGATGCGCGCAACATATTCCATCACGCGCTCGGCTTGCTGCAATTCCAAACCGCGTCCATCGTGCTGATAATCATGGCGCAATTCCAGACTGCCGTCGGCGCCGCAGTGTTGCACGGCGATGGATGGCGCGCCATAGTTGAACTTTGGCGCCAAGATCGCTTCCCTGATTGTATGAATATCGCGGCTTGCGATTTTGGTCTCGCCATCCTTGCGCGTCTCGTAGACGAATAAATCGAGTTGCTCGGCCATGGCGCGGTCGAGGTAGTTGCGGATGAAACCAAAGTCGTCTTCTTCGCGACAAATCCGGCGCGCCGCGTCGATCCCGCGCTCGTCGATGATTTTCTCCCACATGGAAAATCCCAGATGATAGGGATTGAGCTGCAGGGCAAGCTGGCGCCCGCTGGCGAAAGGGCGCACGACATCGGAGTGGGACTTGATGGCCGACAGGTATAAGTCGTGCGGCAGGAAAGATGCTTCGCGTAGCAAGCGCGCGTGCCAGTAGGAAGCCCAGCCTTCGTTCATGATTTGACAGGCAAACACGGGGTGGAAATAGAACGCTTCTTCGCGCACGGCCAGGAAAATGTCGCGTTCCCAGTCTTCCAGTTCCGGACCGTAGTGGGCTATGAACCAAAGCAAGTCATACTCCGGCCGCGGCGGCAGTGCCGGACGCGGCGCGGGCGATGGGGGCGGCGGCGCGCGCCGCTGTCCGGGCAGGCGTTCGAAGCGCTCGCGAAAGGGCGTGGCCGGTGCCTCGGTGGGCACGCACGGCGCATTTGGATAGGGCGGGCGATGCAAGGGCTGGTTTGGATCGATATGGGTTTCGAGCGCCAGGGCCGCGTCGAGCACGGCCTCGACCCGCTCCTGTCCATAGCTGGCGAAGGCACGCTCAAGCCGGTGGGCGCGGGCGGCGCTTTGCTCGAGGATATGGCTGCCAGCCATGGCCATGAATTGGGAAAATAATTGATTGTTCTTGGCAAAGTCCGCGTGTCCAAGCACATGGGCGGTGACGAGCACGTTTTCCGCCAAGGAATTGTTTTCCAACATGAAGGCATGGCATGGGTCGCCTGGAAACATGACCTCGAAGATGCGCGAATGCCCCATGTGTTGGCGCACCAGGTGATGGATGTAGCGTACACCGAAGGACCAATGGCGCATGCGTACAGGCAAGCCATAGACTGCGATTTCAACCATGAAGTTCGCTGGCACGAGTTCGAACTCGACGGGGTAAAAGTCAAGGCCGAGCTCTTGCGCAAGCGCTTCGATCTGCGCACTGTAGGCGGCCAGCCTGGCGCGGCTATCGCTCATCGCGCCACCTCCGTGCCCTCATTGGCTTCCTGGATGAAGAATTTGCGCAGGGCCCGCCACACATCGTCAGTATTGCTCAGCACGCTGTTACCGATAGGCAGGCCGCGCCGCTCGAGCTCGCCACACAGGCGCCGCATTTCCGTCTCGAGCGAGCGGGGCACGCCGGGCAGGGTTTCGACATAGCCTATGTAATTGAGCAAACCGCCCAATTCGGTCAAGCTCAGGCTGGCCGCGCCCCGGTCTTCCGTAAAGTTTTCGCCATCGGAGGCGTAAAACAGGTAGACGTTGTTGCTAGATGGATCGTATTGGGTACGCACCGTGTCGAGCGCGAGCTTAAAGGCGCTCGAAGCGATGGTGCCGCCGATGCCAGTGACCTGGAAGAACTCGCTTTCGGAAAACTCCCAGGCACGCGTGGTATGGGCAATGAAGCGCGTTTGCACGCGCGCATATTTGCGCCGGATACCTTGCAAGGCAAAAAAGAAAAACGATTTGGCCAGCTTGCGCTCGACCTGGGTCATGCTGGCCGAAACGTCGATAACGAAGAAAATAACGGCACTCGTACTCGGGCGCGTGCGGGTGACGATCTGGCGAAAGCGCAAATCGTCGTTGGTAAATGGCACCGGGTCGGTCTGGACGGCGCGCCGTTTGATGGCTTCCTTGATGGTGCGGCGCCGGTCCAGGCGCGAGCGCGCGCCACGTTTGTCCCATCCCTCGCGCACCAATTCCTGGGTATCGATGGCGTGGCTGCGCTTGGGCGTGAGTTGCGGTAGCTTGAGTTCTTCCCATATCCAATCCATCACCTCGTCGATGGAGAACTCAAGCAGCAGCTTGACCTGGCCATCGTCGTTGCCGCCCTCCGCCTCGCCCTCGTCGGCGCCGTCGTCGTCTTGTGCTTGGCCAGGGTGCAGCAGATCGCCCGGCTGGCCCGCGCCCTGGCCGGCGCCGCTTTGACTGCGCCCGTCAGCAAGCCGAAACCGCGCATGCTCAAGCAAGCGCACCGGCACTTGCACGGTGCGTTCCTGCGGCCCCGTGATCAGATCGGGGCCGGCGATCAGTTCGGGCAAGTGGCTTTGCACAGCCTCGCGCACCTTGTTGTTGTGCCGCAGCCAATCGCGGGCGCCGCGCGAAAACAAGTCGTACCATGCCGTTTGCATTGTTGTCATCGCGCCTCTCCGGTGCGGCTACTCTTGCGCGAGCAAGGTCGTGACGTAGTTCAAGGCTTCACGCGCGCTGTGGCTGTCGTAACCATATTCATCGACCAGGCGTTTTTCGACGGCGGAAATCTTGGTGCGGATTTCATCGTCGGGCCGCTTGGCAGAGCTGACCAGGCGCAACACGTCGCGCCTTTGTTCAAACAAGTATTGCTGCAATGCGTCGTGCAACTGCAGATGGCTATCGAGGCTGAACTTGACGCCCCGTTTGTAGGCGCCCATGGCCTTGCGCACCACCTCTTGCCGGAACGATTGCTTGCCCGACTCGGAGATGTGGATTTTTTCCTCGACGGCCCGCAAGAAACGCTCGTCGGGCCGCCTTTCTTCGCTCGTGATGGGGTCTTTCACTTGACGGTTGTCGAGCATGGCCTCGACCTCGTCAAGATATTTGTTGAGCAAATCTTGCGCTTCCTGTTCGAACGACACGAACAAGGCCTTGTGCACATCTTCCTTGACCCAGCGGTTGTAAAAATCCTTGCGGGTGAGCACGAGATAGTCGACCCATTTGCGCTTGCGCTTCGCCTCGATGCGGGCGTCGCTTTCGATTCCATCTTTCAAGGCCAGCAAGACATCCATGGTGGTCAAACTTTTTTGGTTCGACTGGATGATGGCGTTCGACAGCGCGTTGATCACGAAACGCGGCGACACCCCGGCCAAACCCTCGTCGGGAGATTTTTCCTTTTCTTTGACCCGCCTGGCATCGGCCTGGTTCACGCCCTCGACTTCTTCGTCCGCGTGGATGCGCACTTTTTTGATCAGTTCGACTTCTTTCTCCTCGCCCTCTTGAATGCGGCTCAAGATGGCGAACACGGCCGCCGCGTGCAGCACATGGGGATCGAGATGGACGTCGCGAAACGCCGGCGCGGCCGAGGAAATGAGCTTTCTATAAATGCGCGCCTCTTCCTTGTAATTGAGCGTGTAGGGCACTTGAATGATGACCATGCGGTCGAGCAGGGCTTCGTTTTCGCTCTCTTGCAGGAATTTTCGAAATTCCGCCAAATTGGTGTGGGCCAGGATGGTTTCGTCGAGATAGATGAGGGGAAAGCGCGATACCTTGACGTTTTTCTCTTGCGTGAGCGTCAGCAAAAGATAGAGGAATTCGCGTTTGACCTTGAGGATTTCTATCATCTCGAGCACGCCGCGGCTGGCCGCGTACACGGCGCCGGACCAGGACCAGGCGCGCGGATCGCCCTCATCGCCGTATTGCGCCACCTTGGACAGGTCGACCGAGCCGACCAGGTCGGCCAGGTCGGCCGTGGTGGGGTCGTGCGGCGCGTAGGTGCCCACGGCGCTGCGCCCGGCTTCGGAAACGAAGAAGCGCTCGACCGGCATTTGCAGGAAGTCGCCGCCGTATTGCTCTTCGAGGCGGGCGCGGCAGTGCGGACAGAGTTCGCCCGTGATGTCGATGCCATAAGTATTGCGGCAGGCCGCGCGCATGGTGTGCGGCACCAAGTGCAGGGGGGACTCGTGCACCGGACAGCCAGCCACCGCGTACATGGCGCCCTCGTCGGTGTAGCTGTATTCCTCCAGGCCGCGCTTGAGCAGGATGACGAGTGTGGATTTGCCTCCCGAGGGCGGCCCCAGCAGCAGCAGCAAGCGGCGCCCGACTTCGGAGCCGGCGGCGGCGGCCTTGAAGTAGTCGAGCACACGCTCGATCGCTTCGTCGATGCCAAACAACTCGTCGGCGAACAGGCTGCAGCGCAAGCGCCCGGTGTCGTCGACAAAGCCGGCCGCGCGTATCATGTCCCAGATATATTGGTGCGAGCTGCGTGCGATGCGGTGCGGCGCCAGCGGCAAGATGGTCTCCATGAAGTCGCTGAAAAGACCGGACCAGTGACCGGCGCGGTGTTGCTGCGTGAACAGGCTCAAGCTGTTCAAGAAGTCGCTTTGCCGTTCCGTGTTCGCTACTTGTAATTCATCGCCATGGGTCGTCACGTTTCCTCCGGGTCGAAATGTGCGCGATCGTTCGCCGCCGGCAGCCGCGCGAAGGACTTCAGTATCCTGCTGGCGGCGCGTGACTCGATGAGGCGCATCAACGAGTCGGATCGAACCTGGCAAAGCGCGCGCGGCGGGAGGCCCGGGCCACTTCGTTATAATGTCGTTTGACCAACGCTTTCGACTGTCCGCCATGACCACCGCTCCCGAATTGCTCCTCCCCGCCGGCTCGCTGGCTAAAATGCACGCCGCCTTCGATTTCGGCGCCGACGCCGTCTACGCGGGCCAGCCGCGCTACAGCCTGCGGGTTCGCAACAACGATTTTTCGACCGCCGCGGCCTTGCAGGAGGGAATAGACGGCGCCCACGCGCGCGGCAAGTTGTTCTTCGTGGCGAGCAATATCTTCGCCCACAACGCCAAGCTGAAAACCTACTTGAACGATATGGCGCCCGTGATCGCGATGAAGCCCGACGCCTTGATCATGGCCGATCCGGGCTTGATCATGATGGTGCGCGACAAATGGCCGGACATGCCGGTGCACTTGTCGGTGCAAGCGAACGCGGTCAATTGGGCCGACGTCAAGTTCTGGCATCGCATGGGATTGACGCGCGTGATTCTGTCGCGCGAATTGTCGCTCGACGAGATCGAGGAAATCCGCCAGCGCTGTCCCGAAATGGAGCTCGAGGTATTCGTGCACGGCGCCTTGTGCATCGCCTATTCCGGCCGCTGCCTGTTGTCGGGATATTTCAACCACCGCGATCCGAACCAAGGCAGTTGCACCAATTCCTGCCGCTGGGATTACAAGGTGGAGAACGCGCATGAAGATGCCAGTGGCGACCTGGCGCGCATCGCGCCCGAGAGCATCGCCTTCAATTATCGCCAAGCCCTCGAAGAGGCCGAGCAGACGTCATTTTCCTCGCTGGGCGAGATGCGGCGCCATCCGCTGGCGGACCGCCCATATTTAATCGAGGAAGCGCAGCGGCCCGGTCAAATGATGCCCATCCTCGAAGACGAGCACGGCACCTACATCATGAATTCGAAAGACTTGCGGGCGGTCGAACACGTGGCGCGCCTGGTCAAGATCGGCGTCGATTCGCTCAAGATCGAAGGACGCACCAAGTCCTTGTACTACGCCGCCCGCACCGCCCAGGTATATCGGCGGGCGATCGACGACGCCGTCGCCGGGCGCCCCTTCGATATCGATCTGCTGGGGCAGTTGCAGGGTTTGGCCAACCGCGGCTATACCGATGGCTTCTATCAGCGCCACCACACGCAAGACCATCAAAATTATATGAAAGGGGCGTCCGAAGCGCACCGTAGCCAATATGTGGGCGATGTGATTGGGGTGGCCGATGGCTGGGCCACGGTGGAGGTGAAAAACCGCTTCGCCGTGGGTGACCGGATCGAATTGATCCATCCGCAAGGCAATGGGGAACTGACCTTGACCGAGATCCGTTCGGAAGAGGGCGAGGAACTTGCGGTGGCGCCTGGCAGCGGACATAAGGTACGCATCGCACTCGATGCAAAATTCGATAAAGCCTTGATCGCGCGTTTCCTATAGCGCAAGGCCGGACGCGCAATTTCCGGCGCGCGCTGGCCGCATGCCATTTGGCACCAGCAGGCATGCGGCCAGAATATTCCATCAGCGGCGCAAAAACAGGCTGATAGTGGCAGCCATATATTTACACTCCGAATTGCAAATCATTCGCATTTAGATTATCATTCTAGTGCTGTGTCCGTCTTCGCGCGGCTCTTCGTCCGGACATGTCCGGGTGCATATTGAATTTGCAAGTAGGATGTGAAGCGGGAATGGACCTTGCGGGTGTCGAAAAGAATGAGATAGGCCGGCGCCTTGGCCACGATTTCTATCGATATGGGCGCCCACTCGATATCGGGACAAACGACGCTAGCGTGCGCGAGGGGTATTTGGAAGCGCAGGCGCGCGCGATCGGGCAAGAGACGCCCGATCGTTTCACCCGCAAATGGCTCCAATTGCGCATCGGCGCCTTCCATCGGGAACGTGCTTTCGATCAAGCCGTCACGCCCGAACTGATCCGCAGCATCGACGTCGCGCACTGTCCGGTGCTGCGTATCGCCTTGACCCACGGGGAAATGAAGGACAGCGATTGGTCGGTCGATCGCATCAATAATGATGGCGCCTATGCCTTGCATAATCTTGCCGTCATCAGCAGCCGCGCCAATACTGCGAAGGGAAAGCGTTCGTTTGGCGAGGTATTCGAATTGGCGCAGGGCGACGATACGGTCGATGGACTGACGCCGCGCGAATGGATGCGGCTGGCCAATGTGATGCTCGGCCCATGTTTTATCGAAACGCCCGGCTTGATGCCGATCTTGCCATTAACGGCGCCTATACCTTTGCACACCGCGCGCTTCGCCGCGCAAGTGATCCAACAGCTCATCACCTTGACGGCAAAACGCCCGAGCGGGAAAAATTTGCTGATCAAGCATTTCAAACGCGCCTGTGCGAGCGAGGCGTCGCAAATGCGTCTGGTACGCATGATCGAAGCGGTCCATGTCGGCTTGAAGGGACTCGACTACCCCTGGGACGTCTGGCTATCCGAGGCGGTGATGAAGGCGTTTCTCGATTGGCACGACGGACTCGATGCGAAAGGGCGCGCGCAAACTGCGGCGATCGCCTTGAATCAATCGCCCGTCAACATCGTCAATACAGGCAGTACGCTGCACACATGGAATTTAGGGGCAGGCGGTTATTCGACTTTCTGAACCACTTTGGCATGGCTATGGCAGGGATGTCAGCAGGGTGGTCGTCACGCTGCCGTCTGTTCCGACGGCGAGTTGATAAAGACGTTTGAATTCGGTATCGGCGATGTCGGGGCCGGGATCGCCGCCGAGTAGGCGAATCAGGTCGGGGATGGTGTTGGAATGACCGACCACCAATGTATTGCCGGTTTGGGCAAGCAAAAGCTTGGCAAATTGCGCCTGTTTGCCTGGATCGTAGCTTTGCACCGGCAAGGCCAGCGCAGAACTGAGTGGCTGAGCGGTTTGCTTGGTGCGCACATAGTTGGTGCTAAAAATATGGGTAATTTTTGCCTGCATGAGCAGCTCCGCGATTCCTTGAGCGCGCGCGACGCCCTCGGCGGTCAACGCAGGGTCGCCATTGGCGCTCGCTTTCTCGGCGTGGCGGGTCAGATAGATCATCCTGGTTTGCGCCGATGCCATGAGTGGAAACATCGTTACCAGCACCAGCATCATGGCAAGCGAGATACGTCGGGTGAATAACATTAGTATTTCCAAATATTGAGTCGGGAGAGTTTAGCACGGGCGAATTCCCGCTTATTCAAATCCTGAGCGGCCCGCCGATTCTGATTGGTGCAAACGCGATGACACCGAGGCAATGATGACGGATAATCGGTTCCGGTTTTCGCGCGCGATGTCGCCCGTCAAAGCCGAACCGGAGGAGTTGATTTGAAGTTTCTGCACTCATGTTTCATCTTGGCTGTCCTTGCATGCTTGCCCGTTCGTGCGGAAATTCCCGTTGGCGCCACGCCGATCATGGAAACGATGCGCCGCTTTGAAGCACGCGAACGCGACAACCGCAAAGCGCGTAAGCAGCCTGGCGGTCAATCAATTCCCGTGCTTGATCGCGATAGACTCGCTGATGAAGTCAAGCAATTGATCGGGCAGGGCGCCAACGCGAACGAGGCTGACGAATCGGGACGAACCGTTTTGATGCAGGCGATGTTCGACAAGCAGGACAAACTCGTGGAATTGCTGCTCGCAAGCGGCGCCGACGTCAATGCGCGCGATGCGAGCGGCGAGACGGCGCTGATGTATGCAGCCTATCTGTCGATACCATCGATCGTCACGCATCTGCTGGAAAAAGGCGCTGATCCAAACGCCCACGCCCCCGGGAGTGGCCCGGTACTCTTTAATTTCATCGTCAAACCACAGCCGGACGAGGCCAAACAAGGACAGGCGGCCTGTATCCGCGCGCTGGTACAGCATGGCGCTCGCCTGAATCAGGACGGGCGCGAAGGCGCGGCGGCGCTTAATCTGGCGGCAATGCGCGGTCAATCGGAATTGGTGGCCCTTATGCTCGAATTAGGCGCCGATCATGGCGCGGTCGACCGCATGGGAATGACGGCGTTGATGTACGCAAGCGATAGTGGTTCGACCGAAACGGTCAAGATTCTGCTTGACCAGGGGGCCAACGCGAACGTCATCTCTCCGTATATGGGGACGCCCTTGCTGCGCGCGATTGAATCACGGCACATGGAAACGGCTTTGTTATTGCTTGAACATAGTTCAAAAACAGTTATCAATACGCGCGGGGGCAGTTATGGCGCGCACACGCCTGGCGACCATACGCCCTTGGGAGCGTCCATCACCAGAGATATGCTTGGCCTGGTGCCGCTTTTATTGGCGAAAGGCGCAAATCCGGATGCGCCGGGCAACGGCCAAGGTGAACCGCCTTTGCATGTCGCCGGACAACAGCGCTACGTGGCCACCGTCGATGCTTTGCTCGACAAGGGCGCCAATATCGAGGCGCCAAATGAGGATGGCGAGACGCCTTTAATCAGTGTCGTTGCTTACGCCAGCAATCCGGAAATGGTGGAACTGTTACTTAAGCGTGGCGCGAACGTAGGCGCGAAGAACCGTTTCGGAGAAACAGTGCTGGAGCTCGCATGCAGAAAGACCGGCCGCGCCGCGGACTTGATTGTTCTGCGCCTTCATGGCGCGACAGGAACTTGCCGGTGAGGGGATGCCTGCATAGCGCGGGAGCCATGCGGGTTGAAGCGACGCCACACATAGGGCACACCAATATCGCATTTTACATAATACAAATTATGCGAATATCTTCATTTCGCTCGTACTCACTTCCATCGATTAAAATGGCACTCAAAACGCCGCTTTGGCAGCGCTGAACCTGGCATCCGATTCAGCGCCCGTGCGCAGCCTAAGTTGACGCGCCCGCCTTGGCGCGCGCCGCGTGCAATTTCTTGTAGCTATCGATCAGGCGTGCATGCCGGTCGAGCCCTTCAAGCTTCATACTCGTGGGCGTCAAGCCAAAAAAGCGCACGCTGCCATCAACCGATCCCAACACGGCGTCCATCCGTGCTTCGCCAAACATGCGGCGGAAATTGTTCACGTAATCGTCCAGCGCCAAGTCTTCATCGCGCTTGACCTCGAGCACGGCATTCAAGGCTTGATAGAATAATCCGCGTTCGACCGTGTTGTCGTTGTACTGCAAGAACGCCTCCACCAATTCCAGCGCCTCGTCGAATTGGCGCAATGCGAGGTGTATCAGCAACTTCAACTCGAGCACCGTCAACTGGCCCCAGACCGTGTTTTCGTCAAATTCGATGCCAATCAAGGTGGCGATGTCCGAATATTCGTCCAGTTCATTGTTATTCAATCGATCGAGCAAGGCCTCCAGCGCGGCATCGTCCAGGCCCTGCAAATTCATGATATCGGCCCGGAACAGCAGCGCCTTGTTCGTGTTATCCCAGATCAGGTCTTCCACCGGGTACACTTCCGAATAGCCGGGTACCAGGATGCGGCAGGCGGTGGCGCCAAAATGCTCGTACACGGCCACGTACGCTTCCTTGCCCATGGACGCGAGAATGCCAAACAAGCTGGCCGCTTCCTCGGCATTGGAGTTTTCCCCGTGGCCGGAAAAATCCCATTCCACGAATTGAAAATCGGCTTTGGCGCTGAAAAAGCGCCACGACACCACACCGCTCGAATCGATGAAGTGTTCGACGAAGTTATTCGGCTCGGTCACGGCATTACTGGCGAAGGTGGGCCGCGGCAAATCGTTCAATCCTTCAAAACTGCGCCCCTGAAGCAATTCGGTCAAGCTGCGTTCGAGCGCCACCTCGAAGCTCGGATGGGCGCCAAAGGAGGCGAACACGCCGCCAGTGCGCGGATTCATCAGCGTCACGCACATCACCGGATACGCGCCACCGAGCGACGCATCCTTGACCAGCACGGGAAACCCTTGTTCCTCCAAACCTTTGATACCGGCCAGAATGCCCGGATATTTCGCCAGTACCGCTGGCGGCACATCCGGCAAAGCGATTTCCCCTTCGATAATCTCGCGCTTGACGGCCCGTTCAAAAATCTCGGACAGACATTGCACCTGCGCTTCGGCCAGGGTATTGCCAGCGCTCATGCCATTGCTGACGAAGAGGTTTTCGATCAAGTTGGATGGGAAATAAACGATCTGCTGGTCCGACTGGCGCACAAATGGCAGCGCGCAGATGCCGCGCGCGACATTGCCCGAATTGGTGTCAATTAAGTGCGATCCACATAATTCACGGTCCGGGTTGTAAATCCGCAAGCAATACGCGTCGAGAATTTCAGGCGGCAGCGCGTCTTTACGGCCCGGCTTGAACCAGCGCTCGTCTGGATAATGAACGAAGGGCGCGTCGGCGACATCCTCGCCCCAAAATTGCCCTGCATAGAAATGATTACAATTTAGGCGCTCGATATATTCACCCAAGGCCGACGCCAGCGCGCTTTCCTTGGTCGATCCCTTGCCGTTTGTAAAACACATGGGCGAATGCGCGTCGCGGATATGCAGGGACCAGACGTTTGGGACGATATTGCGCCAGGACGCGATTTCAATCTTGATGCCAAGGCCAGCCAACACCGCCGACATATTGGCGATGGTGGCCTCCAAAGGCAAATCCTTGCCCGCGATGAAGGTGCTGGCGTCGGACGCGGGATTGATCGTCAACAGCGCCTGCGCGTCGGCGTCGAGATTAGCCACTTCCTCGATCACGAAGGTCGGTCCGGCCTGCACCACTTTTTTCACGGTGCAGCGCTCGATGGAGCGCAAGATGCCTTGGCGGTCCTTGTCGGAGATGTCCGCGGGCAACTCAACCTGGATCTTGAAAATCTGCTGGTAGCGGTCTTCCGGATCGACGATATTGTTCTGTGATAGGCGGATATTCTCGGTGGGAATATTGCGGGTCGTGCAGTATAACTTGACGAAATATGCCGCGCACAGGGCCGACGAGGCCAGAAAATAATCGAACGGCCCCGGCGCCGAGCCATCGCCCTTGTAGCGGATCGGCTGGTCAGCCACCACCGTGAAATCGTCGAACTTGGCTTCAAGGCGTAGCTTGTCGAGGAAGTTGACCTTAATTTCCATGTTTCGATTCCAATCCGTGCGCAAAATGAAGTAGCCGCCATTATCCGTTCTTTTAGCCCCGCCACAAAGGCGCTTGAGGAATGCGCGCCGCCACGCGGGCGCCCGGCCTTCGCGCTGGTAGCGCGCCTAGGCCCGCGCGGCCCCCGGCGCGCATGGCGCAGCGGCCACAATCGGTGGTATTGTTCAATTTTTAGATGGCTGGCCCGATGATAGACAATAATGCCCTCGTCGCCGCCGCGACGCCCGTATTCCTCGTCTCGATCGCCGCCGAGCTGTGGCTGTCGCGCCGCCGCAAGCTCAAAACCTATCAGCTCGCCGATACCTTGGCCAGCCTGGGCTGCGGGGTGTGGACGGTGACGCTCGAAGTGTTCATCAAAGGCAGCTTGTTGCTGCTGTATGGGGAGCTGGCCCGGCGCTATGGCTTGATCCATTTCGACGCGGCCGCCCCTGGCACCTGGATCTTGTTCTTTTTCGTCCTCGATTTTCTGTACTACTGGGCCCACCGCTGGTCGCACGAAATCAATTTCATGTGGGGCGGGCACGTGCCGCACCACCAAAGCCAGGAATACAACCTGACCACGGCGCTGCGCCAAGGCGCTTTCCAAGACACCCTGCACATGCCGATTTTCTTGCCGATGGCCTTGCTCGGCTGCCCGGCCGGCGTGTTCATCGTCCTGCTCACGTTCAACAAGTTTTACCAATTCTGGATACACACGCGTCTGATCGGCAAGATCCCCTTGATCGAAGGAATCCTCAACACGCCCAGCGCCCACCGCGTGCATCACGCCGTCAACGACGTCTACGTCGACCGCAATTATGGCGGCACGCTGATGGTATGGGACCGCTTGTTCGGCAGCTGGATCGCCGAAGACGAGGCCTGCGTCTTTGGCGTGCGTAAACCGTTTCATAGCTGGAATCCGATTTGGGCCCAGTTCGACTGGTTCGCCACGATCTGGCACGATGCCGCGCGTGCCGCACGCCTGCGCGACCGCCTCGCCATCTGGTGGCGCCGCACCGGCTGGCGCCCGCCCGACGTGGCCGCGCGCGATCCGCTGCCGCCGTTTCGGCTCGATACCATGGTCCATTACACGGCGACGGGCAGCCGTTCGGCCCGCCTTGGCGCCATCGGTATTTTCCTCGTGGTGCTAGTACTGAACAATATCTTGCTGGCGCAGGCCGCCAGTTTGAGCTGGGCCGCCAAGGGCGCGCTGGCCCTGGGCATCAGCGTGCTCCTGTTGGCGATGGCGCGCAGCTTGCAAGCGCGCTAGTGTCTGGCCGTTAGCGCGTAGGATTTTTCCGCTAGCTGGGCCGCGACATGTTCAATCGCATAGTCGGGAACGCAATCGCCCTCCTCGTCGGACTCCACCGCCAGGGCTTCGACTTCCCAATCGGTGTTGACGACCTCGTTGGGGATGCGCTGCTGCTCCGGCACCGCCAGATAGCTGAAGATCCCGGGCCCCTCCGCGCGCCGATAAATATCAAGACGCATCGCTCCTCCTTCTTCTTGGCAAGATATTGGCTAAATATCGACGCCACCAATGATGAAGCGCCCTGCCCGGCTTGTCGGTGTGTCACATAACATTGATAATCACCCCATGCACTTCGTCACGCCACTCCCCCATGTCGCGCGCTGAACGCCTGCTTGCCCTGGCGCAGGTGTTGCGCCGCCACCGGGCCCCGGTGACGGGCGCGCAACTGTCGGCCGAGCTGGGCGTGAGCTTGCGCACCGTATATCGCGACATCGTCAGCCTGCAAAGCCAGGGCGCCCGCATCGATGGCGAGCGCGGCATCGGTTTCCTGATGCGTCCGGGCTATATGCTGCCGCCCTTGATGTTCGCCCAAGAGGAAATCGAAGCCCTGGCCCTGGCCTCGCGCTGGCTGGCCAAGCATGCCGACGCCCGCCTCGCCGTGGCCGCCCAATCGGCCATCGGCAAGATCGCGGCCGTGCTGCCACCCGATTTGCGCATCCAATTCGACACCAGCACCCTGCTGGTGGGACCGTCGACCACCGAGCTTGGGCCGGTCGACCTGGCCCTGTTGCGCCAGGCGATACGCAGCGAATCCAAGCTCGTGATCGATTACGTCGATGCCGGCAAGGACAGTTCCACCCGCACCGTCTGGCCCTTCGCCCTGTCCTACTTCGAGCGCGTGCGCGTACTGGTGAGCTGGTGCGAGCTGCGCCAGGGATTTCGCCATTTCCGCTGCGACCGCATCAGCACAGCCCAGATGCTTGAGACACGCTACCCGCGGCGGCGCCAGGACCTCATGCGCGAATGGAAAGAACAGGAAGGCGTGGCGCCGGTCTGAACACTGCTGACAGTAATTGTCAGTAGCACCCCCTACTATGGTGGCTCCACAACAAGGAGCGACACCATGACCGACCCGAATTTCCTGCTGCATTACGTCACCAATCCGGCCGAGAGCGCGCCTTTCTATTCCCGCTTGCTGGGCTTGGCCCCGATCGAGGCTTCGCCGACTTTCGTCATGTTCGACTTGCCCTCGGGCATCAAACTGGGCTTGTGGCAGCGCTCGACGGTCGAGCCGGGCGTGGCGGCCGCGCCAGGCTCGCATGAATTGGCGTTCGCCGTCGGCGCCAAGGCTGAGGTCGACCGCTTGCATGCGCAGTGGCATGCGGCCGGCGTGCCGATCGTCCAAGCCCCCACCGACATGGATTTTGGCTACACCTTCGTCGGCCACGACCCGGACGGACACCGCTTGCGCGTGTTCGCGCCGTCTTAACGAATCGCGAAGCTGCAACATAAATTAACAATTTTCACCAGTTCTCCAGCGGTCGGGCTATGATGAAATCATGGTGGTCCGGCCGGATCCTGCTTGCCGTCCGAGGCTTGGTTTTGACACTGGCGAAAGTTCCCATGAACTCGACATCGATCCTCGACGGGCTCAGGCTCGGCCACAAATTCACCATTCTTTGCTTGATCGGCATGGTGCTGGCGAGCATCCCCACCTATCTCTACACGCGCGAAGCGAACAAGGCGCGCGATGCCTACCTGGGCGAGATACAAGGTATGCCGGCGGCGGCGGCAGCCCTGAAAATGATTCAACTTACCCAACAGCACCGTGGCTTGTCCACGCTGGCGCTGGGCGGCATGAGCGGCGCGCAGGAAAAGCGCGAAGCCAAGCAACGCGAAGCGGACCAGGCCTATGCCAATGTGGACGCCATCGTCAAAGGACGCCACAGCAGTCATATTGATGGCGCGTGGGAAGTGGCGCGGCGCGATTGGGAAACGCTACGTACCAATGTGGGCAATAAAAGCATCAGTGTTCCCGAGAGCTACGCCGCCCACACGGCTCTCGTGCCCAAGCTGCTCAAAGTAACGGACATGATCGGCGACACCTATGGCTTGAGCCTTGATCCGGATGCCGATTCATATCAGCTGATCCAGGCGATGTATTACCAATTACCGTATTTGACGGAAGAATTGGGAAAAACGCGCGCCAAGGGCGCAGGCTTGCTGGTCAAGAAAGAAGCGGCCATCGAGGACCGCTTGATGCTTTCGTCGATCATGGCGCGCGCGATGGACCGGATGGAACAGACCCAAACGGCGTTCAACAAGGCGGTGGCGATCAATCCGGCCATCGCGCGCGAGCTGGGCCCGGCCATGCAAGAGGCCAGCCAAGCGGCCGCCAAGCTTACCGCCTTGGCGAACGAGCAAATCATCAAGCCCGAGACGCTCGGTTTTCCCGCCGATGACTATGTCAAGCAAGCGACCGAAGCGATCGACCTGCAATTTGCCCTCAATGCCCAAGGCAGCAAGTACATCGGCGCTGCCCTGGCAGCCAGGGTCGACGATTTCAACCGCACGCGCTGGACGATGTACGCCGCCATGGTGGCCCTGGTAGCGCTGGCCGTGTGGATAGGCTTGCTGGTGGCGCGCTCGGTGACGGTGCCGCTCGACCATGCGATCCATGTCGCCGAGCATGTGGCAAAGGGTAATTTGCTGAATGACTTCGATGTGGGGCCGGCCAACGAGGTGGGCCAGGTCTTGCGCGCCTTGCAAGCGATGAACAGCAGCTTGCGCGGCATCGTGGGCAATGTGCGCGTCAGCATCGACAATATCGGGGCCGCCACCCGCGACATCGCCAGCGGTAACGCCGACGTCTCGGCCCGGCTCGAAGCGCAAGCCTCGAACCTGGAACAAACCGCTTCCTCAATGGAAGAATTGACCTCGACCGTGCGCCAAAACGCGGACAATGCGCGCCAAGCCAACGCCCTGGTGATCAGCGCCTCGAGCATCGCCTCCAAGGGCGGCAGCGTGGTGTCGCAAGTGGTGCACACGATGGGCGAGATCAATGATAGTTCACGCAAGATTGTCGATATCATTTCCGTGATCGATGGCATTGCCTTTCAGACCAATATTCTGGCCTTGAACGCGGCCGTGGAAGCGGCGCGCGCCGGCGAGCAGGGGCGTGGCTTCGCCGTGGTGGCCAGCGAGGTGCGCAACCTGGCCCAGCGTTCGGCGGCGGCGGCCAAGGAAATCAAGGACTTGATCGGCAATAGCGTCGAAAAAGTGGAGGTGGGCAATCGCCTGGCCGATGAAGCGGGCGCGGCGATGGAAGAGATTGTCGGCAGCGTCAACCGCATCACCCAAATCATGGCCGATATCGCCCTCGCCTCCACCGAGCAAGGCGCGGGCATCGAGCAAGTGAACCAGGCGGTGACGCAGATGGACGATATGACCCAGCAAAACGCGGCCCTGGTGGAGCAGACCGCTGCGGCCTCGAGCACCCTGGAGCAGCAGGCCGCGGCCTTGGTCGAAGCGATGAGCGTGTTTTAACTGGGCGATGAGAAGCCGGGCCGCCCTGCCCGCCCGCGCGCGGCGCAAGCGCGCTTGCGCTGATCAAGCCGGTGTTAGCCGCGCCCGCGCAACACCCGCGCCGGCAGCAAGACGACGGCGCGTAGAAGCTCGAAGACGGCTTCGACTCCGATTCCAATCAGGCGCAAGGGCAACAAGAGCAGCCAGATCAAGGGATAGAGCAGCAATGCAAGCAAGGCGATCGGCCAGCACAGGATCAGCAATACCAGCCACAGCAAAAAACCAAGCATAGTGGACTCCAGAGGGCAGTTTGATCGCTTGAGAATAGACGGCGCCCGAGCGGGGGGCAAGACGTTCACGACCGGCGTGCGCCAGGCGCTGACGAACGGTCGAATCGCGGGGGCGAATGGCGGCCCGTTTATTGGCCGACGCAAATAATCTTGGTACTGTATTCCTTGGCTGCCGCCTTCTTGCGCGCCGCCCAATCGATCACCTCTTGCGCCTGCGCAATGGTCATGATGGTGGCTTTTTCCTTGTTCTTGATGAAGGACACGCCCTCGAACACGCCTTCCTTGCTGCGCATGACTTTGGCGAAGACGGGCGGTTTTTTGTCGCCGTCGCTGATCTTGTTTTGTTGGACCTGATAGCGTTGGTCGGTATTGTCCATGGTGGCCGCTCGCAAAATGGGAAATACCGTCATTTTACGGTGCGCGCGCCGTGCGGGCCAACAATTCGTCCGGCCGAGGCGACCGGACGGGTGGGCTTAGCGTCAAGCGAAGGCTGGCCATTGCTGCGGCTGGGCGGCTGCTTCGTAAATCACATCCACTTTCAAGGCCGCTTGCAGCGAGGGTATCGATCCGCCGGCGCGATATTGGAAAGACACACGCAACACATCGCCCGCCCCCGTCTCCACCGGGTTCGCCAGCGGCAAGGTCATGTAGTGGTTGAGCCAATCGATGGTCGTCGATTGCGCGTTCACGACGGCCAGGATGTTCTTGGTCACGAAGCGCAGCGCATTGACGCGTCCACTCTTTTCCACAAGGAACTTACCTTCCCACGCGATCGCCATGTCCACCGGCTGATTGAAGTCCAGGATGCTGTAGACGGCTGGCGCGGCCAGTTCCAGCGTGCCAGGATAGACCACGCCGGTTTCCTGGAATTGCACGATGGGCGCGAAAAAGCCTTCAAATTCATAGCTTTGCTGCAGGGGCTGCACCGCCATGATGACCGCCTCGGGCAGGAAAACGGGGAGCGGGCCGCCAAAGCGCGCCAGGTAGCGCTGCTTGAACGATTCGATCACTTCCACCTGCTTTTCACGCAGCATGCCCACGTGGATCATCTCGCAAATGACAATATCGACCCGTTCGGGCGGCATGTATTCAAAGGCGTCGGCATGGATCACGTCGACCTTGTGACCGTTCGGATTCATGGCCAGCAATTTGCGCGCTTCCTTGACCATGTCTGGATTGAACTCGACGCAATACACCTTATCGGCCTTGGCAGCGGCGAACCAGGACAGCACACCGGTGCCGCCTCCCAGCTCGAGCACCTTGGCGCCTGGGAAAACCGCATAGTCGATGGCCGCCTTGAAACCCTTCATCCGGTTGCCATCCATCAGCATATTGTGATGGTAGTGGACCGGAATGAACTGCCCCAGGTAGCAACTCTCGATTTCTCGTTCGTTCAGCATGTTCATCCTCTCGATGCCAGGGTCGCCGCGCGGCGCCCGGGTGTGATTGATACGCCATTGGAAGTGGCCGCCTTGAAGACACAGCCAATTCAATGCGACGTAACAATTATCTAAAGGATTGAGATAAATCAAAGGCTGGAGCTGGCGAGCAATTGCCCGCCAGTTCGGCGCTTACTTGCCTATTTTGCAGGCGGCTCGGGGAAGTGGTGGGCCGCGATGGTGGCGGCGATGTGGGGTTTGTCGGCGCGCAAGGCGATGTCGGCCGCGTTCAAACCCTCCACATTCTTGAGCGCCGCGTTGGCGCCGCCGGCCAGCAGCGCGGCGACCGCTTCTTCCTGGCCTTCGCGCGCGGCCAGCATCAAGGCGCTCATGCGCGCCGGGGCGAGTGCGTCGACCTGGGCGCCGTGGGCCAACAAGAGGCGCGTGATGTCGGCGTCGCCGGCGGCGGCCGCGTAATGCAGGGCATTCCAGCCGGCGCGGTTCACTTGCGCTTTACGCGCCAGCAAGGCGTCCACGGCCACGCGGTTGTGCTTGAAGGCCGCCATCATCAAGGCGGTGTTGCTGTTGGGCGCGCTCGCTTCCAGGTCGACACCGGGCGTGGCCATCAATACGGCGAACACCCGCATCGAGCCTTCGCGCAAGGCCAGGATCAAGCCCGTCTCGCCACTACGGGGATCGACCTGGTTCGGTCCCACCGCGCCGGCCAGCAAAGCCTTGACGCTGGCCGCATCGTCCACTTCGACCGAGCGGAAAAAATCGACGACTGGATCGGCCCAGGCAAAAACCGGGAGCAGCAGCGCCGCCAGGCAGCACAGGCGTCCGAGTGTCAATCGCATAATTCGCATGAGGAAATTAACGTACTATATTGAATAGATTGAAGAAATTGTCCGTCGTTTGGCGCGCGACCTGCTCCAGTGGCAAGCCTTTGAGCGTGGCCAGGTATTCGGCCACATGGCATACAAAGCCGGGCTCGTTCATCTTGCCACGATGCGGCACCGGCGCCAGATAGGGCGAATCGGTCTCGATCAAGATGCGCTCGATGGGCACGGCCTTGGCCACGGCTTGCAATTCCCTGGCGCTCTTGAAGGTCACGATGCCGGAAAAGGAAATGTAAAAACCCATTTCCAGGGCCGCTTGCGCCACGTCCAGCGATTCGGTAAAGCAATGCATGACCCCGGCGACACCACCTTGCTCGGTGCCGGCGCCCTCTTCCCGCATCAATCGAATGGTGTCCGCGCTGGCCGCGCGGGTGTGGATGATCAAGGGTTTGCGCGTTTGCCTCGATGCCCGGATATGCACGCGAAAGCGCTCGCGCTGCCATTCCAGGTCGCCCGTGAGGCGGAAATAATCGAGGCCGGTCTCGCCGATGGCGACAATTTTAGGGTGATCGGACAAGGCCACCAATTGCTCGACGCTGGGCTCGGGCGTATCGACATAGTCCGGATGCACGCCGACGGAGGCGTAAATATGAGGATATTGCTCGGCCAAGGCCAGCACTTGCGGGAAGTCCGGCAAGTCGACCGACACGCATAGAGCGTGGCTGACCTGGTTCTCGACCATCTTGTCGAGAATTTGCGGCATGCGCTGGGCAAGCTCGGGGAAATTGATATGGCAGTGGGAATCGATGTACATGGCGCGATTGTACGCGATTGGGTGGCGCGGGCGCAGCGCGCCCCTTCAGGCGACGCGCTTGCCCAGGATGATCAAGTCGCGCTCGACCCCGTCGAGGTTGGCCACGCGCGGCAGCTTGGCCCAGGTCTCAAAACCGAAGCCGGCGAACAATTCCAGGCTCGCCAGATTGTGACCAAAGATAAAGCCCAGCAAGGTGTGCACCCCGATTTGCGGCGCGAATTGCACCGCCTGCCCCAGGCTGTAGCGCCCGATGCCCCTGCCGCGCCAGGCTTCGGCGATGTAAATCGACACTTCGGCCGTGCCCGCATAGGCCGGGCGGCCGTAAAAATTGGAAAACGAGAGCCAGCCCAGCACCTCGGGCTGGTCCGAGTGGTCATCGCGCGCGTGGATCACCCACAGTGGGCGGCGCGCCGGCGTGTGTTCGGCGAACCAGGCCGCCCTTGATGCCACGCTGACGGGCTCGGTGTCGGCCGTGACCTCGCGCGAGGCGATCGTGGAATTGTAGATGGCGACGATGGCCGGCAAGTCATCGTGCTTGGCGATGCGGTGGACGAAAGGCGACATGGCGCTCCGATGAAAGGCGACTACAGCGTGTGGGTGGCGCGCGAGGAGCGCAGCGCGGCGCCCAGGACTTCCTCGATACGCAGGCGGGCGCGGGTGCCACTCTCATCGGGCGGAAAATGCACGCCGATGCCTTGCGCCTTGTTATTGTTGGCGCCCGGCGGAGTGATCCAGGCGACCTTGCCGGCGATCGGGTATTTGTTTTGATCGTCCATCAGCGACAAAATGAGATAGATCTCGTCGCCGATCTTGTAGGTCTTTTGGGTCGGCACGAAAATGCCGCCGTTGGTGAAGAAGGGCATATACGCCGCATACAATGCCGCTTTTTCCTTGATGGCAAGCGACAGCACCGATGGCCGCGCGATTTGCGGGGCGCCAGCGTCAGCGGAGGGGCCAGTCATTGCATTCCTTTCAAGTACAGCAGGAGGTGTAGTCAAGCAGCATATCCTCTACAAACAGCTTGGGCGAGAGCGGATGGTCGGCAATGGCCCGGCGCGCGTTCGCGTTCTTGATCGCGCGCATCAAATTGGCCGTCGGCACGCGCCCCGCCAAGGCCGCCACTTCCTTTTGGTAGCGCGGATAGTAGCGGATGCTCCCCGACAGTTTGTAGGAAAACACATCATAAAGCCAGCGCTGTTGCCACGCAACCAAATCGGGCAACGCGCTCTTGCTCAGCTTGTCGGCCACCCTGAGGGCGCCGTCCACGCTCGGCTGCGCCAATAGCTGCAGCAGGGTGTCCAGTTCTTCGCGGTTGCCCGCCTGCGCACTGGCCAGGGCGGCCAGCGGCGCCCCGCCCTGCTCGCGCAAGCAACCATCGGCTTCTGGCATGCCTTGCTCCACCAGCCAAGCCAAGGCTTGCGCATGCTCGGGCATGGGGAGGGCGAACTTGCGGCAGCGCGACAAGATGGTCGGCAGCAGACGGTCCAGGCCGTTCGAGGCGAGCAGGAACACGGTGCCCGGCGGCGGTTCTTCGAGTGTCTTGAGCAGCGCGTTCGAGGCCGGCGTGTTGAGCGCTTCGGCTGGATACAGCACCACCACGCGCAAACCCTGGCGATGGGTGGAGACGTTCATGAAGTCGGCCAACGCGCGGATTTGCTCGATCTTGATTTCTTTGGAGGGCGCCTTGGTGGACTTGGATTTCTTGCCGCCATCGCCTTCGCCCCCCTCCTCGCCCTCGGGCGCCTCGTCTTCCAGCGCTTCCGGGCGCACGCGCCGGTAATCGGGATGGTTGTGCTGGGAAAACCAGCCGCAGGAAGCGCAAGCGCCGCAGGCATGGCCATCAGGCAATACCGATTCGCACAGCAGCGCTTGGGCAAAGGCCTCGATGAAGCCGGACTTGCCAGTGCCGGCCGTGCCATAAAACAAGATGGCGTGTGGCATGCGCGCGCGCAGCGTTTGCAATTGCTCCCAGGCGGCGCGCTGCCATGGATAGACCGAAGTGGCTGTCGTCATATTCTTATTTAAAACAAAGCCTTGCGCGCATTATCGCAGAAAATGCTCGAGCCACAGTTAAAGTGTTTTCTCAAGATGGGGACTTAAAGTAATTTCTCAAGCGTATGGGCCAATTCGGCGCGGATGGCGTCGATGCTGGCAGTGGCATCGAGCACCTGTATGCGCTGTGGATATTGGGCGGCGCGGCGCAGATATTCGGCGCGCGTGGCCGCGAAAAAATCGGCCCGCTCTTGCTCGAACTTGTCGAGGGTGCGGGTGGCGTCGAGGCGCTCGCGCGCCACCTCCAAGGGCACATCGAACAAGAGCGTGAGCGCGGGCTGCAAATCGGGATGCACCCATTGTTCGAGCGCTTCGAGCTTGGCGCGCGCCAGGCCGCGCCCGCCTCCCTGGTAGGCGAAGCTGGCGTCGGTGAAACGGTCGGACACCACCCATTGGCCGCGCGCCAGCGCCGGCGCGATCACTTGCGCGATGTGTTCGCGGCGGCTGGCGAACATCAAGAGCGCCTCGGTTTCCAGATGCATTTTTTGGTGCAGTAGCAATGCGCGCAATTGTTCGCCCAGTTCGGTGCCGCCCGGCTCGCGCGTCGACACCACGTCCTTGCCATGCGCCTTGAGCCAATCGGCGACGAAAGCGATATGGGTGGACTTGCCGGCGCCGTCGATGCCTTCAAAACTGATGAATTTGCCTTGTTGCTGGTCTTGGGTCATGTTGCGTATCATTCTTAGCGCTGGTATTGGTTCACGGCGCGGTTGTGGTCATTCAAATTATCCGAAAACTGGCTGGTGCCGTTGCCGCGCGAGACGAAATACAGGGCGTCGACGCGCGCGGGCGCCAGCGCGGCCGCCAGGGATTGCTGCCCGGGAAGGGCGATCGGCGTGGGCGGCAAGCCGCTGCGCGTGTAAGTGTTATAGGGGGTGTCCGTTTCCAGGTCGCGCTTGTGGATCTTGCCGGCATAGTGGGGGCCCATCCCGTAAATGACGGTCGGGTCCGTTTGCAGCAACATGCCCAGCTTGAGGCGGTTGACGAACACGGCGGCGATCATGGCGCGCTCGGACTTTTGCCCGGTTTCCTTTTCCACGATCGAAGCCATCACCAAGGCTTGATACGGGTTGCTGTATGGCAGGGACGGATCACGTTTTTCCCACGCCGCGTTCAAATGGTTGATCAGCATCGTGTGCGCTTGCCGATACACTTGCAGATCGCTCGCCCCCTTGGCAAACAAATAAGTATCCGGAAAGAACAAGCCTTCCGGATGCCTGAAGTCGGGCGTCACTTTCTCGAGCACTTCACGGTCCGACAACTTGGCCGTGTCGTGTTTCAAACCGCGGCTCGCGTCGATGGCTTGCCGCATCTGCTTGAAGGTCCAGCCTTCGATGATGGTGAGCGACTCTTGCGCGAACTCGCCGCGCACTAATTGGTCGATCAAGCGCAGCGGACTCACGCCGGGCTTGAGCTCGTAGGTGCCGGCCTTGAGCTTGGCGCTTGAGCGGGTCACGCGCGCCAGTAGCGAAAACAGGAAGGTGTCGATGGGTACGCCGGCGCCGGCGATTTGCTGGGCCGCCGAGCCCACGCTGCTGCCCGGCTCGACTGTGAAGTCGATGGACGCTTCCTCGCCCAGGATCGGTTGCCTGGCCCACCAGACGAAGCCCGTCCCCATGCCCAGGCATAGGATCACGGTCCCGGCAATGACTTTATTGATGAGCGCCATATCGAATCTTTTCTTATGCAGCTTGCGGTGCGCCGGGAGAAATTGCTGGTGTCCGGCGCGAATTTCACGACAACCCTATAATGAGCCCGACATCATAAAGCTTTCATCGGGATTATTTTGGAAATTATGAATAACTGGAATCAATTTCTCGTCTCGCAAGGAGGACGCTTGGCCGCCGCGTCTCCCCTTGCCACAGTGTGCGACTTTGGTTGCGCCTTGAGCGCGGCCGAACTGGGCGCCGGTTTCATCGCCGCCGTGGGCGACCAGGGCTTGATCGCGGTCACGGGCGAAGATGCGGCGAGTTTCCTGCACAATCAACTGACCAACGATGTCGAACACCTGGGCCTGGAGGAAGCGCGCCTGGCTGGATATTGCTCGCCCAAGGGGCGCCTCCTGGCAACGTTCTTGATGTGGCGCAACCCTGATGCGATTCTCCTACAATTGCCTAGGGATATCCAGCCTTCCCTGCAAAAGCGCTTGCAAATGTTTGTCTTGCGCGCCAAGGCTAGTTTGTCTGACGCGACGGCGCGCCCGGAAGTTCAAGTGATGCTCGGACTGGGCGGCGCTGCCGCCCCGGCCCTGTTGCGTGACATTTTCGGCGACTTGCCGGCGCGGCCCTACGCCACGCTGGCGCATGCGAACGGTACTTTGATCCGCCTGGCCGACGCGTTTGGTTTTCCACGCTTTCAGTGGATGTGTTCGCAAGAGACGGCGATCTCGCACTGGCCGGCCCTGGCCGCCAAGCTGGCGGTGGGCGGCGACGCGGCCTGGGCCCTGTCCGGCATTCACGCGGGCGTGGCCCAGGTTGGCAGCCGTACGCAGGAACAATTCGTGCCGCAAATGGTCAATTACGAATTGCTGGGCGCCGTCAATTTCAAGAAAGGTTGCTATCCGGGCCAGGAAATCGTCGCCCGCAGCCAGTATCTGGGCAAACTCAAGCGGCGCACCGCGCTGGTGCGCATTGACAGCGATGCGCTAGCCGGCCAAGAAGTGTTTGCTGAGGATGATGCGGATCAACCCTGTGGCATGGTGGTCAATGCCGCGCCGAACGGCTTGGGCGGGGTCGATGCATTGGTGGAGATGAAGCTCGCCGCGCTCGAAAAAATGCAAGTTCATCTCGCCTCGGCCAGCGGCCCCGCCCTCGCGCTGCTGCCCATGCCGTATGCGCTCGACGCGCTGGAGCTGTAAGTGCCGGCCCTGGACTTATACGTTTATTATCGGGTGCGCGAAGCCGACGCCCCCGTCTTGCAAGGCAAGGTGCGCGCAATGCAGGCGGCGCTGACGGACCAGTATGGCGTGGCCGGCCAGCTCAAGCGGCGTCCAGAGCCCAGCGACGGTTTGCAAACCTGGATGGAAGTGTACCCGGCGACCGAGCCTGGCTTTCTGGATGCGCTCGACGCGGCCGCCACTCAGGCGGGCTTGTCCAGCTATATCGATGGCGCGCGCCATGCCGAAGTTTTCACGGATGTTCTGACATGTGCTTGATCGTGTTCGCATGGCAGGTGGTACCGGGCGTGCCCCTGATCGCGGCCGCCAACCGCGACGAATTCTACGACCGCCCGGCCGCGCCGGCGGGCAACTGGGCCGAACACCCGCAAGTGTATGGCGGGCGCGACCTAAAAGGTGGCGGCAGCTGGATGGGCGTGAGCCACGAAGGGCCGAACGGTCCCCGTTTCGCCGCCATCACCAATATCCGCGGGCCGCTTGAGCGGCGCAGCGACGCACCCTCGCGCGGCGAGCTGGTCGCCAATTACCTGGCCAGCAATGTGTGCGCCCAAGAGTATGTGGAACGCATCAGCGCCGGCAGCGACGCCTACAACGGTTTCAATCTGGTGCTGGGCGACCGCCATCAATTGATCTGGTTTTCCAACCGCGGCGAGGCGGACGCACGCAACGGCAAACAATTGGAACCTGGCATTTACGGCATTTCCAACGGTTTGCTCGACGCCCCCTGGCCCAAGGTGGTACGCACCAAGGCGCAATTTGCCAGCTTGCTGTGCCAGGGCGCACCCGAAGATGCTTACTTTGAAATGTTGGCAGACACCACGCGCGCGCCAGACTTGCGCTTGCCCGACACGGGCGTGGCGCTCGATCTCGAGCGAGTGCTCTCGGCCGTGTGCATTGAAACACCCGGTTACGGCACCCGCACCTCCAGCGTCGTCAAGCTGTATGCGCAGGCGCCACCCGTCTTGCACGAACGCGTGCTGCAATAGGGCGGGTTTCAGTCGAACAGGTATTCCATGTTCACGTGGGCGATGCCCGCCTCGAAGAATTGCTCGCCTTTCAAGGTGAAGCCGTGCGCGGCGTAAAACGGAGCGGCCTGCGTTTGCGCGCTCAGCACCACGCCTTGGTGGCCGCGCTCGCGCGCCCGCGCCATCAAGCCTTGCAGCAATTTGCCGCCCACGCCAGTTCCGCGCGCGAGTTTGCGCACGGCCATGCGGCCAATATGACCATCCGGCAGCAAGCGCCCGGTGCCGACCGGCTCGCCATCGTCGTCAAAGGCGACGGCGTGCAGGCACAGCGGGTCCATGGCGTCGAGCTCGATCTCGGCGGGCACGTTTTGCTCGTGCACGAAGACTTCAAAACGGATGGGCTGCGCATGGAAACGCATACTTTCCCAATCTCCATAACGGATGGTGCTCTGGCTCATGTTGCTCGCTAAAAAATGGTGAGGGGCTAAATTGTCGCACAATCGATCAGGCCGGCCCACCGCCCTCGCGCATTTTCGCCAGCAAGGCCGCGCGGATGTGGGGCGCGCCCGCGTAGGGATCGGGCGGATTGGATTGACTTACGATCGCCTCCATGCGCGCACCCACTTCGCCCAAGGCTTGTGGATGCGAATAGATGTAGAACTTCCCCTCCCCGATCGCCTTGAACGTCAATTCGGCCACTTGCGCCGCCGACACCTTGCCCGATTCGACGGCGCGGCTCACCAGTGCTTGCGCCGCTTTTTGGCTGGCCGTTGGCGCGCCCGTCATTTTCAGTTCGCCCGGTCGGTTGCGATGCGAGTTGTCGATGCCGGTTGGCACGAAGTACGGGCACAATACCGAGGCCCCAATCGGCGCGCCCACCAGGTTCAAGTCGTGGAACAAGGTTTCGGACAGCGCCACCACGGCGTGCTTGGAGACATTGTAGACACCGGTCGCCGGCGCGTTGAGCAAGCCGGCCATCGAAGCCGTGTTGACGATGTGGCCTTCGTAGTCCGGATCGCGCTGGGCGCAGGCGAGCATCAAGGGCGTGAAGATGCGCACGCCGTGGATGACGCCCCACACATTCACCCCCAGCACCCACTCCCAATCGGCTACGCTGTTTTCCCAGATCAAGCCACCGGAACCGACGCCCGCGTTATTAAATAGCAGGTGGACGGCGCCAAAGCGGTCGATCGCCGCGTCGGCCAGCGCCTGCACTTGCTCGCTCTTGCGCACATCGCAGCGCACGGCCAGCACTTGCGCCCCTTGTGCTTCAAGCTCGGCTTTGGCTTGTTCGAGGGCGTCCACTTGCACGTCGGCCAACACCAGGCGCATGCCCAGCGCCGCCGCCGTGTTGGCGAATTGGCGCCCCAGACCGCTGGCGCCCCCCGTGATGACGGCCACTTTGTCTTTGAAGTTCTTCATCTGTTCGCCTCAAGCTCCAAGTTTTACCAATTGTTTGCCAAAATTGCGGCCAGCGAGCAAGCCGATGAAAGCTTGCGGCGCCGCCGCCAAGTCCGGCGCCACGCTTTCCCGGTACTTCAATTTGCCGCTTGATACCAGCGCGCCCAGTTCGGCCAAACCTTGCGGCCAGGCGTCCATATGCTCGGTGACAATGAAGCCGCGCAAGCTCAAGCGCTTGACCAGCAGGGCGCGCACATTCTGGATCGGCATTTCCTGTCCACTGTAGCCCGATATCAAGCCGCACAGGGCAATGCGGCCGAAAGCGTTCATGCGCGCCAAGCTGGTGTCGAAGACGGTGCCGCCGACGTTTTCAAACAAGGCGTCGATGCCGTCCGGGGTGGCTTCGGCCAAGTCTTGCGCCAGGCGGCCCGCTTTGTAGTCGACGCAGGCGTCAAAGCCCAGTTCCTCGACGACATAGGCGCATTTTTCCGGTCCGCCCGCGATGCCGACGGCGCGGCATGCGGCCAGCTTGGCCAATTGGCCCACCGCGCTGCCGACGGCGCCGCTGGCGGCCGACACCACCACGGTGTTGCCCGGCTTGGGTACCATTATCTGGTTCAAGCCGTACCATGCCGTCATGCCGGGCATGCCCAGCACGCCCAGATAGGCCGCGATGGGATGGGCGGCGGTGTCGACCTTCCTAAGGAGTGCGCCATCGCACGCGCCCATCTGCGCCCAACCGAGCATACCGACCACCGCGTCGCCCGCGGCGAACTGCGCATGTTTGGACGCGATCACGGTGCCAGCAGTGCCGCCAATCATGGTCGCGCCGATCTCTTGCGAGGGCGCATAGCTTTTCGCTGCACTCATGCGCCCGCGCATGTATGGGTCGAGTGAGAGGTAGTGATTGCGCACCAGAACTTGGCCATCGAGTAAATCCGGGACCGGCACGGTCTCAAGGCGGAAGTTCTCCGGCAGCACTTGCCCGCGCGGGCGCGACGCCAGCACGATGCGCGCAAAAGTGTCCATCTACGTGTCCATCCTCACACCGCCGATACGCCGCCATCGACGGCCAGCGTTTGGCCCGTGATGTGCTTGCCGGCGTCGGAGGCGAACAGCACCGTGACGCCCTTCAAATCCTCGTCGTCGCCAATGCGGCGCAAGGGGGCGCCCTGGGCCAGCGCGTCCGCGCCGAGCTGATCGAGCACGCCCTTGGTCATCTTGGACGGGAAAAATCCCGGCGCGATGGCGTTGACGGTGATGCCAAAGCGGCCCCACTCGCCCGCCAGGGTGCGGGTGAAATTGATCAGTGCCGCTTTCGAGGTGTTGTAGGCGAGCGTCTGCATGGTGCCGGGCGGGTTACCCGCCAGCCCCGCGATCGAGGCGATATTGATGATGCGCCCGTACTGGCGCGGGATCATGGAATGCTTGCCGACCGCCTGGGACAGCAGGAAGATGCTACGCACGTTCAAGTTCATGACCTTGTCCCACGCTTCGACCGGATAGTCTTCGGCCGGGGCGCCCCAGGTGGCGCCGGCGTTATTGATCAGGATATCGATGTGGCCGAGATGCGCAATGGCTTGCTCGACCAGCGGGGCGATGTGCGCTTCCTGCGCCAGGTCGGCCGCGATGGCGCTCGCCTCAATGCCGCGCTGGCGCAAATACTCGACCGCTTGGTCCAAGTCCGATTGCTTGCGCGAGGAAATGACCAGGCGCGCGCCCTGCTCGCCCAAGGCTTGGGCCATCTGCAAGCCCAGACCGCGCGAGGCGCCCGTGACCAAGGCCGTCTTGCCGGCGAGGGAAAAAAGTTCTTGCGTAGTGCGCATGCTGCTCCTAAGGCTCAAGCGGTGTAGTCCATGCACTGGCGCTCTTCACGCACGGCGCCGATGAACGGTTTGATGGCTACGTGCTCTGGATGCTCTTGATAGGCGTCGAGCGCGGCCTTGTCGGCGAATTCCGAATAGAGCACGATATCGTAAGTCGCTTCCAAGCCAGGCTGGGCCAGCGCCGTTTCAAATCTCAAGATGCCGGGCACGAGATTGGCGCAGGCGTCGAGCTTGGCCTTCATGGCTAGCGCGTTGGCGGCGCGGTCCTGCCCTTCGGCAAAGTCCTTGAGCTTCCAGATGACAATGTGTTTGATCATAAGTTCACGAAAAATTAAAACCACGCATCTTGCATGTCGAGCGTGGTGGTGTCGATGCTTGCCAGCAGGTCGAGCTGGGGCGCGACCTTGGGCAATTCCCAGTTGAAGAAGTAACGGCAAGCTTGAAGCTTGCCAAGGTAGAAATCACGATCAAGTACGCTGGCCTGGCCCAGCTTGTGCTCGGCGATGATGGCTTGTTCAAGCCACAGCCAGGCCACCACCGTGTGTCCCACCGCTTCCAGGTAGACGGTGGCGTTGGCCAAGGTCTTGTTCATGTCGCCAGCGCCGTACAGGGCCAGTGTGACCTTGCCGATGCGCAGCCAGGTCGCTTCCAGACGGGCGGCATAGTCGCGCCATTCGGCCGGCAACTCGGCGCCGCGCACGGCGGCCACCGTTTTCGCCACTTCGGCGCTGATGGCCTTGAGTAGCGCGCCCTCGTTGATCGAGGCTTTGCGCCCGAGCAAATCCAAGCCATGGATGCCGTGCGTGCCTTCGTGGATGGCATTTAGACGGTTGTCGCGGTAAAACTGCTCGACATTGTATTCGCGCGTGTAGCCATAGCCGCCATGCACCTGGATCGCCAGGCTGTTGGCCTCGACGCACCATTGCGAGGGCCACGACTTGGTGATCGGCGTGAGGAAGTCGAGCACACGTCCCGCATGGGTGCGCGCTTCGAGCGTGCTACCCGTGTTTTGCTCGTCGACCAGGCGCGCGCTGTAGAGCACCAGGGCCATGGCGCCTTCCGTGTACGCCTTTTGCGCCAGCAGCATGCGCCGCACATCGGTGTGCGCGATGATGGGCAACTGCGGCTTGAGCGGATCTTTCTCGGCCGGGTGGCGCCCTTGCGGACGGTTGCGCGCGTAATCGAGCGCGTGCAAGTAGCCGGTCACGCCCAGCACGGCGGCGCACAAACCCACGCTGATGCGCGCCTCGTTCATCATGTGGAACATATTGGCCAAGCCCTGGTGGGGCTGGCCGACCAGGTAGCCGATGGCGCCGGCCCGTCCGCCCGGACGATGTTTGCCTTCGCCAAAATTGAGCAGGCAATTGGTGGTGCCGCGGCTGCCCATCTTGTGGTTCAAGCCTGCCAGGACAACGTCGTTGCGCTCGCCCAGGCTGCCGTCTTCGTTGACGATAAACTTCGGCACCACGAACAGGGAAATGCCTTTCACGCCGGGAATCAAGCGCCCGTCCGGTCCCGGAATCTTGGCCAGCACCAGGTGCACGATGTTTTCGGACAGCTCGTGTTCGCCCGCGGAAATCCACATTTTGTTGCCGCTGATGCGGTACTGGCGCTCGCCTTCCGGTCCGTCCACCGGATCGGCATCGGCGCGGCTCGTGATGTCCGATAAGCTCGAACCCGCCTGTGGTTCGGACAAGCACATGGTGCCGAAGTAGCGCCCCTCCAGCAGGGGCCGCGCGAAGCGCTCGACCTGGCGCGCGGTGCCGCACTTGAGCAAGGTATTGGCGTTCGATACTGTCAAAAAGATGTAAGACGAGGTGCCGATATTGGCGGCCGTGAAGTAGGCGGACAAGACCTTTTCCAGCGTCGAAGGCAATTGCATGCCATCGAATTGGGCATCCTGGGCAGCCGCCATCAAACCGGCAGCGCGGAAGGCGTCGAGCGCGATTTTCACTTCCGGGATGATGCTCACCTTTTCGCCGTCGAAGGTCGGTTCCTGGCTATCGTTTTTCTTGTTATGCGGCGCGAACAGATCGGTCGCGATTTGCTCGGCCGTGTTGATGGCGGCGTCGAAAGTTTCGCGCCCATGGTCGGCAAAGCGCTCGCGTGTGGTCAAGGATTCCACATCCAACCATTCGTAGAGCAGGAATTCGAGGTCGCGGCGCGACAGGATTTTCGATTGCATGCTCATCGCGCCTAGGCCACTTCAAACAAGCCGGCCGCGCCCTGGCCGCCGCCGATGCACATCGTCACCACCACATATTTGACGCCGCGCCGCTTGCCTTCGATCAAGGCGTGCCCAACCAGGCGCGCACCGGACACGCCATAGGGGTGGCCGACGGCGATGGCGCCGCCGTTCACGTTCAAGCGCTCCATCGGAATGCGCAGTTTATCCGCGCAATACAGCACTTGCACGGCGAACGCTTCGTTCAATTCCCACAAGCCGATATCGGCCACCGACAAGCCCGCCTTGGCCAGCAGCTTGGGAATGGCGAACACGGGGCCGATGCCCATTTCATCAGGTTCGCAACCGGCCACGGCAAAGCCGCGGAATATGCCCAGCGGCTGCAAGCCCTTGGCGGCGGCCGTCTTGGCGTTCATCACGATGGCCACCGAAGCGCCGTCGGAAAATTGGCTGGCGTTGCCCGCGCTGATCACGCCACCTGGCATGGCGGTGCGGATCTTGGACACGCCCTCCAAGGTGGTGTCGGCGCGGATGCCTTCGTCGGCGCCAATCGTCACCGAACGGGTCAGCAGCATGCCCGACTCCTTGTCGGCCACGCCCATGATAGTGGTCATCGGCACGATTTCGGCGTCGAACAAGCCGGCGGCCTGGGCAGCGGCGGCGCGCAGCTGGCTTTGCACCCCGTATTCATCTTGGCGCTCGCGGCTGATGGCATAGCGCTTGGCCACCGTTTCAGCCGTTTGCAACATCGGCCAGTACAAGGCCGGTTTGTGTTCCTGCAGCCAGGTTTCGGCCAGCATGTGGGTGTTCATTTCCTGCTGCACGCAGGAGATCGATTCGACGCCGCCAGCGGCGTAAATGTCGCCTTCGCCGGCGATGATGCGCTGCGCCGCCAGCGCGATCGTTTGCAGGCCGGACGAGCAAAAGCGGTTGACCGTCATGCCCGCCGTCGTGACCGGGCAGCCGGCGCGCAGCGCCACCTGGCGCGCGATATTGGCGCCGGTGGCCCCTTCCGGATTGGCGCAACCCATCAAGACGTCTTCGACCTCGCCCGCTTCGATGCCTGCGCGCACAATCGCGGCCTGCAAGACATGGCCACCCAAGGTGGCGCCATGCGTCATATTGAACGCGCCCTTCCACGATTTGGCCAGCGCGGTGCGGGCAGTCGATACGATGACGGCGTCTAACATAGTTCTCTCCTAAGGTCGCAAAGCGCGCGTGGGCGCTGTAAATAGTCACACGAGAATAGCACAATTTAGTACGGTCGTTCGCAAACATATTCGCGCGTAAGATGGCCATTTTCCATTGCTAACTGTCGCGCATCGCATGAACCCTCTCGAACACGCCGTGGCCGCCCTCGCGCCCCTGGCCGATCCGGCCCGCGCGCCCCACATGCGGGCGTATATGAAGGAACACTTTGCCTTTCTGGGCATCCAGACGCCGGCGCGGCGCGCGGCCATCGCCCCCTTGCTGCGCGCCATGAAAGGCAGCGACCGCGCGGCCTTGCTGGCGGCGGCCCAAGCACTATGGCGCCAGCCGGAACGCGAGTATCAATATGTGGCGCTGGATTTGCTCGCGCGCTACTGGAAAACGCTGAGCCTGGCCGACCTTGATGCCTTGCTCGCACTGGCTTGCGACAAGTCCTGGTGGGACAGTGTCGATGGCATGGCCGGCATCATCGGCGACATTTTGCACGCGGCCCTGGCCCACACGAGCGATTGCCAGAGGCGCATGGACCAAGCATTGGCGAGCGACAATCTATGGGTGCGGCGCATCGCGATGCTGCATCAGCTCGGTTGGCGCGCCGATACCGATCGGCAGCGCCTGTTCAGCTACGCGCTGGCCTTGGCCGCCGAACCCGATTTTTTCATCCGCAAGGCGATCGGCTGGGCCTTGCGCGACCATGCGCGGCACGCTCCTGATCAAGTGCGTCAATTCCTGCTGGCCCAAGCGGGCGTATTGTCTCCATTGACGCTGCGCGAAGCGGGCAAACACTTGGCGCTCCCGGTAAGTTTGGCGTAAGTTTCAAGCAAGAATGCCGTAAGTTTGTGAGAACACACTGCGCACAGCGGATGCGAAACATAGCTAGCCCGCACACACCTATAAAATACGGAGACATTCATGGCAACTTCATCTGGAGCAAGCGCTGCCCCGCGCAACGGCGTGCCCAAGGAGGGCATCACGCCCGAGGAAAGAAAAGTCATCTTTGCCTCATCCCTGGGTACTGTGTTCGAGTGGTACGACTTTTACCTGTACGGCACCCTGGCCGTTTTCTTTGGCGCCCTCTTCTTCCCAAAGGGCAATGACACGGCCGCCTTCCTCGCTTCGCTGGCCACCTTTGGCGCCGGTTTCGCCGTGCGGCCCTTCGGCGCGCTGGTATTTGGGCGCCTGGGCGACTTGATCGGGCGCAAGCACACCTTCCTCGTCACCATCGTGCTGATGGGCGGCTCCACGGCGGCCGTGGGATTGCTGCCAACCTACGAAAAAATCGGCTGGGCCGCCCCCGTCATCCTGGTGGCGCTGCGCCTGATCCAAGGCTTGGCGCTGGGCGGCGAATATGGTGGCGCGGCGACCTATGTGGCCGAACACGCGCCGCACGAAAAGCGCGGCTTTTTCACCAGCTGGATCCAGACCACGGCGACGCTTGGTTTCTTTCTATCGCTGTTCGTGATTCTCGCTTGCCGTCTCAATATGGATGCCAAGGAATTTGCCTTGTGGGGCTGGCGCGTGCCTTTCCTGCTCTCCGTGCTGCTGTTGGCGGTGTCGGTGTACATCCGTTTGCAGTTGGCCGAGTCGCCCGCGTTCAAGAAGATGAAGGCTGAAGGGCGCCACTCGAAAGCGCCACTGACTGAGTCCTTCGGCAATTGGAAGAACTTGAAGATCGTGCTGCTGGCGCTGTTTGGCGCCACCGCGGGCCAAGGCGTGGTGTGGTACACGGGCCAGTTCTACGCCCTGTTTTTCCTGACCACGACTTTGAAAGTGGACTTCAAGGAAGCCTACACCTTGATCGCCGTCGCGCTCTTGATCGGCACGCCGTTTTTCGTCGTGCTGGGCAGCCTGTCGGACCGCATCGGCCGCAAGAGCATCATCATGGCCGGTTGCCTGCTGGCGGCGTTGACCTACATTCCGCTCTACAAGGCACTGACCCACTACGTCAATCCAGCCTTGGAGTTCGCGCAAAAGAACACCCCGGTCACCGTCATCGCGGGCGACAGCTGCGAATTCGCCGTGTTCACGCCGCAAACAAACGATTGCGCCAAGATCAAGGACTTGCTCTCCAAGAATGGCGTGCCGTACACCAATGCCGCCGGCGCGCCCGGCAGCGCGGTGGTGGTCACCATCGGCACCATCGAGCTCAGTTCCTTCAAGGATGAGAAAGGCGCGTTTTCACCCAAGCCCCTGGCCGATGCGCTCAAGACCGGCGGCTATCCGCCCAAGGCCAATGTCAACGACATCGATTATCCGATGGCGATCCTGATTCTGAGCATCTTGATGCTGTACGTGACGATGGTGTATGGGCCGATCGCCGCCTTCCTGGTTGAATTGTTCCCGACCCGGATCCGCTACACCTCGATGTCCCTGCCCTACCACATCGGCAATGGCTGGTTTGGCGGCTTCCTGCCCTTCGTGTCGGCCGCGATGGTGGTCGCTTCCGGCGACATTTACTACGGTTTGTGGTATCCGATCGGGGTGGCTTTGATGACTTTCTTGGTTGGCATGGTGTTCATCAAGGAAACCAAGGATAACGATATCTACGCGACCGACTAGGTCGCGCGCCGCCAGCTTCAAGGCGAAAAAAATGCCGCTAGTGTTTAGCGGCATTTTTTTATGCGCAGCCTCGGCTTAGCTATTGAAACCCTTGCCCTCGGCGGCCAGCTTGAGCATCAAAGCGGCCGGCTTCCAATCGGCGCCATGGCGGCCTTGCGCGTATTTTTCCATCGCCATCAACACATTTGGCAAGCCAACCGTGTCGGCGTAGAACATCGGGCCGCCGCGGTGATATGGAAAGCCGTAACCGGTCAGGTAGACCATGTCGATGTCGGAGGCGCGCATGGCGATGCCTTCTTCCAGGATCACGGCCCCTTCGTTCACTAGCGCGTAGACCAGGCGCTCGACGATTTCCTGGTCCGTGATCTTGCGCCGCGTCACGCCGATATCGGCCGAATGCTGGACGATCATCGCGTTGACCACTTCCGATGGATAGGCCTTGCGGTCGCCCGCCTTGTAGTCGTACCAGCCAGCACCCGTCTTTTGGCCGAAGCGGCCCATTTCGCACAGCAAGTCGGCCGTTTTGGAGTAGCTGATATGCGGCGCCTCGACGTAGCGGCGCTTGCGGATATACCAGCCGATATCGTTGCCGGCCAAGTCGCCCATGCGGAACGGTCCCATCGCGAAGCCGAATTTCTCGGCCGCCTTGTCCACCTGTTCGGGCAGGCAACCTTCCTCGAGCAAGAAACCGGCTTGGCGGCTGTATTGCTCGATCATCCGGTTGCCGATGAAGCCGTCGCACACGCCCGAAACCACGCCCGTCTTGCGCAGTTTTTTGGACAAGGCCAGCGTGGTGGCCAGCACATCCTTGCCAGTGTTGGCGCCGCGCACGATTTCAAGCAGCTTCATCACGTTGGCGGGGCTGAAGAAATGGGTGCCGATCACGTCTTGCGGACGCTTGGTGAAGTTGGCGATCTGGTTCACGTCCAGGGTCGAGGTGTTGGTAGCGAGGATGGCGCCGGCTTTCATCACCGCGTCGAGTTGCTTGAACACCGTTTCCTTCACGCCCATGTCCTCGAACACGGCTTCGATGACGATGTCCGCTTGCGCGATCGCCTCGTAGGACAAGCTGCCGCTGATCAAGCCCACGCGCTGCTCGAATTTCTCGGGCGTGAGCTTGCCCTTCTTCATGGTGCTTTCGTAATTTTTGCGTATGGTCGCCAAGCCCTTGTCGAGCGCTTCCTGGCGCGTCTCGAGGAGAATGACGGGGATGCCCGCGTTGGCGAAATTCATCGCGATGCCCCCGCCCATGGTGCCCGCGCCGATCACGGCCGCGCTGGCGATGTTGCGGGTGGGCGTGTCGGCGCCGATGTCGGGCACTTTGCTGGCCACGCGCTCGGCCAGGAAGGCGTGGCGCATCGATTTCGATTCCGGGGTCTGGATCAGGTGCAAGAAGCGTTCGCGCTCGAACTTCAAGCCATCTTCGAATTTCATGGTGACGGCCGCCGCCACCGCTTCCACGCATTGCAAGGGCGCCGGGAACGGGCCCGACATGGCTTTGACGGTGTTGCGCGAAAATTGCAGGAAGGCTTCGTGATTCGGGTAGTCGACTTTTCGGTCGCGCACGCGCGGCAAGGGACGCACATCGGCCACCTTGGTGGCGAAGGCGATGGCCGAGGCGATCAAGTCGGCGCCGGGCGCGAACACTTCGTCGAACAAGGCGGTGCCGGCCAGCTTTTCCGACATCACCGGGGTGCCGCTCACGACCATATTCAGTGCCATTTCCAGGCCCACCACGCGCGGCAGGCGTTGGGTGCCGCCGGCGCCGGGCAAGAGGCCGAGTTTAACTTCAGGCAAGGCGATTTGCGCGCCCGGCAAGGCCACGCGGTAATGGCAGCCGAGCGCCAGTTCCAGGCCGCCGCCCATGCACACGCTGTGGATGGCGGCGATGACGGGCTTGCTCGACCCCTCGGCCGTGTTGATCAGCGAATGCAGGTTCGGCTCGGCCAAGGCCTTGGGGGAATTGAATTCCTTGATGTCGGCGCCGCCGGAAAACGCCTTGCCGGCGCCAGTGATGACGATCGCCTTGACGGCCTCGTCGGCCAGCGCTTGCCGTATTCCCGCGACCGCGGCGGTGCGCGTGGCCAAGCCCAGTCCGTTGACGGGCGGATTGTTCAAGGTGATGAGGGCAACGCTGCCTTGAACCTGGTATTCGGCGCTCATGTCTCTTCCTTTTTTCGAAAACAGAATTTATCAACTATACCGCATAAAAAGTACGGTCGTATTATTTCGTGCGCTGCCTGGCGCTCTCATACTTCGAGCCACTCTTGGCGCACCGCCGCGTTGGCGCGCAATTGCTCGGGCGTGCCCTCGAACACGATGGCGCCATGGCCCATCACCACCACGCGCTGCGAAATCTCCAGGGCGATGGCCAGCTTTTGCTCGACGAGCAAGACGGAAATGCCTTTTTCCTTCAATGCGCGCAAATAATCGGCCACCTGGGCGACGATTTTCGGCGCCAATCCTTCGGTGGGTTCATCGATCATGATCAAATCCGGGTCCCCCATCAAGGTGCGGCACAGGGTGAGCATCTGTTGCTCGCCACCGGACAAGACGCCAGCGGCCACGGCGCGCCGTTCCTGCAGGTGGGGAAACATGCGGTACATATCGGCCAGCGACCAGCGCCCGCTGTGGCGCGAGCGCTTTTGCCCCAGGATCAGGTTTTGTTCGACGGTCAGTGTCGGAAAAATCGCGCGGTCCTCGGGCACATAACCCAAGCCCAGGTGGGCGATCTCGAAGGGTTTCAAGCCGAGCAATTCGCGATCCTTGAAGCGCACGCTGCCGCGCGCGGCCACCTGGCCCATGAGCGCCTTCACCAGCGTCGAGCGGCCCACGCCGTTGCGTCCGAGCAAGCTGACGATTTCGCCGGCGCCAACGCGCAGATTCACGCCACGCAAGACGTGGCACTTGCCATAAAAGGCGTGCAAGTTGTCGATTTCAAGCATCAAGCCACTTCCTCGCCCAGGTAAGCCGCTTGCACGGCCGGGTTGGCGCGCACGCGCTCGGGCGTGTCGCAGGCGATAATCTCGCCGTACACCAGCACCGCGATCTTGTCGGCCAGGCCAAATACCACGTTCATATCATGCTCGACCATCAGCAAGGTCTTGCCAACGGTGATTTTGCGAATCAATTCCACGGCCGCGTCCGATTCAGAACGGCTCATGCCGGCGGTGGGCTCGTCGAGCAAGATCACGTCGGCGCCGCCGGCGATGGTGATGCCAATTTCCAGGGCGCGCTGTTCGGCGTAGCTGAGCACGCCTGCTGGCAAATCGCGCTGGCGCCGCAAGCCGATTTCCTCGAGCACCTGCTCGGCGCGCTCGTGGGCGTCGCGCAAGCCGTTTAGCCTTTGCCAGAACGAGTATTTGTAACCGAGCGACCATAAGACGGCGCAGCGCAGGTTTTCGTAGACCGATAATCGGTCGAACAGATTGCTGATCTGAAAACTGCGCGCCAAACCGAGCCGGTTGATTTGAAATGGTTTGAGGCCGCCGATGCTTTGGCCCCGCAACAAGATGTCGCCACCACTGCAGGCGAAGCGGCCGGAAATCAAATTGAACAGGGTTGACTTGCCGGCGCCGTTCGGACCGATCACGGCGCAGCGCTCGCCTTGCGCGATGCTCAAGCTGGCACCGCGGATGATGTCGGTCTTGCCGAAGCTTTTGCGCACATCGCGCAACTCCAAGGCGTACGCTGTCATTGCGTACCCCGCCGTTGCTGGGCCAGAATTTCCGCGCTGATCTCATGCCAGGCGTTCATGTATGCCCGCTGCCAGTGGCGCAAACACAGCAAGCCGGCGAGCATCATCGTCCCCACGCATAGCCAGGGGAGCCAAGCGCGGGTGTCGAAGGCATAGCCATGGCGCGTCATCACGCTGCCGTTGGCCGCTTCCAGTGTCAGGTGGTACAGCATTTCCACCGCCCCGACCAGGCCAAGCGCACCGAGCGCGGCGCCACAAAGCACCGCCAGCAAGGGCTTCCAGATCCGCCCGAACTGGCCGAAGCGGATCGCGCGCAACAACAGCATGAGCAAGCTGGCCAGGCCAGCGGGTGCGAAGCGCACCATCAGCACGAAGAACAAGCCCAGGTAGAGTTGCCACGCCGGCGTGTAGTCGGACAGCATGACGGAAAACACGATGCCGATCACGGCACCGAGCATGGGACCGAAAAAGAAACCGGCGCCGCCGATGAAGGTAAACAAGAGCACGCCGCCCGAGCGCAAGGCGCTCACGTTCTCGGCACTGACAATCTCAAAGTTGATGGCCGCCAAGCCGCCGGCGATGCCCGCGAAAAACGCCGACAGCACAACGGTGAGATAGCGCACCCATTGCGCGTCGTAACCGATGAATTCCACCCGTTCCGGATTGTCGCGCACGGCGTTGAGGATGCGCCCGAGCGGCGTGTGCGTGAGCGCGAACATGGCGATGGCGCACAGGAACAACCAGAAGGCGATCAGGTAATAGACTTCGATTTGCGGCCCGTACGTGATGCCCAGGAAAGGCTGACCGATGACGCGGTTGCTGGTGACGCCCCCCTCGCCGCCGAAAAATCCCGGGAACATCAAGCAGCTGGCGAACACCAGTTCCACCAGGCCCAGGGTGATCATGGCGAAGGTGGTGCCGGACTTGCGCGTGGTGATGTAACCGAACACGACGCCAAAACCCATGCCGGCGACACCGCCCACCAAGGGGATCAAGCTGGTCGGAATATGCAAGGCGCCCTGGCCCGCCAGATTCATGGCGTGGATGGCGACGAAGGCGCCCAAACCCGAATACACGGCATGGCCGAACGAAAGCATGCCGCCCTGTCCCAGCAGCATATTGTAGGACAGGGCGAAAATCATCATCGTTCCCATTTGCGAAAGGATCGATAAGGCTGCGCCGTGTTTCATAATAAGGGGCGCAATAATCAAAAGAAGGGCGAAACCGCACCAGAGGCCGATACGCGCCCCGTGCGCGCCAGCCCTATGCACCAAATTGCGGGCCACATTGCTGGCCACATTGTTGGCCAGATTGCGGGCCATCATGCGCGCGTCCCCATCAAGCCGCGCGGACGGAACACCAAGATCAGCACCAGCAACAGGAATGGCAGCAAGGCGGCACTTTGCGCGATGGTCACGCGCAAGACGGCGTAGCCGGGCGTGGCGGGAGAAACGCTCGCGCCAGCCCATTGCAACACACTGAGCAGGGAATAGTCGAGCGCGACGGCGAAGGTTTGCATCACGCCAATGAGTAGCGAGGCGATAAAGGCGCCCGTGAGCGAACCCATGCCCCCCACCACCACGACCACGAAAATGATGCTGCCTACGGTGGCGGCCATGGCCGGTTCCGTCACGAAGGCGTTTCCGCCGATCACACCGGCCAAGCCGGCCAGCGCGCAACCACCGGCGAACACCCACATGAACACGCGCGGGACGTTATGTCCCAGGGCTTCGGCCGCGTCCGGATGGGTGAGCGCGGCCTGGATCACCAAGCCCACCCGGGTGCGCTTGAGTAGCGTATAGATGGCGCCGAGCATCAGCAAGGCGATCAACATCATGAATGCCCGGTACTTGGGGAAGCTGGTCGAGAACAAGGTAAACAGCGGGCCGTCCAGTTCCTTGGGAATCGGATAGCTGAGCGCCGCGCGCCCCCACACCAATTGCACCAGCTCGACAATGACGTAAGACAGGCCAAAGGTGAACAAGAGCTCGCAAATATGCCCGTATTTGTGAATCGGACGCAAGCCGTAGCATTCGACGGCGGCGCCCAGCGCACCGACCGCCAGCGGCGCGAGCAGCAGCGCCGGCCAATAGCCGAGCACCGAACTGATCGTGTACGCAATATAGGCGCCGAGCATGTAGAAACTGGCGTGCGCGAAGTTGAGCACGCCCATCATGCTGAAAATGAGCGTCAGCCCGGACGAGAGCATGAACAACAGCAATCCGTAGCTCACGCCATTGAGCAAGGTGAACAGCGCAAATTCCATTCAGTCGCTCACAGGGACGGGCGTTTCATCTGGCAAGACGTGGGCTGGCCTGCCACGTAGGCGTCGATTTTCTTGTCGATCTTCCAGCCGTAGCCAGTGTTTTCCTGGTCGAAGCGCACCTCCTTGCCATTGGCCTTGACCCAAGACGCGATGTACAAGTTTTGCTGCAATTGGTGGTCGACCTTTTGCATCGTCACGGTGCCGTTGAGGCTTTGAAAATGCGCGCCTTCCAGCGCGAACGCCACCTTGACCGGGTCGACCGACTTGGCCGTGCGCATGGCTTGGCCCAGCATGCCGACGATGCTATAAGTGGCCATCGCGTAATAGTCATCGTTGTACTTCTTGTGGAAGGCTTCGACCAAATCTCGGCCGGCACTGCCCTCGTTGTTGCTAGTCCAGTAGCCCACCACTTTCACATGGTCGACGCCGGAGGCGCCCATGGCCGTTGGCACGCCCGTGCTTTGCGCGTAATAGGTGTAGAAATTCGCTTTCAGGTCGGCATCCTTGGCCGCGCGGATCAGCAGGGCCAGGTCGGCGCCCCAGTTGCCGGTGATGACGGTGTCGGCGCCGGAGGCCTTGATCTTGGCCACGTAGGGCGAAAAATCCTTCACTTGTGCCAGCGGGTGCAAGTCGTCGCCCACGATCTTGATGTCGGGACGCTTGCGCGCCAGGTATTCCTTGGCGGCGCGGCTGACCGCTTGTCCAAAGGAATAGTTCTGGCCGATGATGTAGACGTTCTTGATCGCCTTATTGGGCGCCATGTAGCTGGTGAGCGCTTCCATCTTCATGTCGGAATTGGCGTCGAAGCGGAAATGCCAGAAACTGCACTTGCTGTTCGTCATGTCCGGATCGATGGCGGCATAGTTCAAGTACACCACTTCCTTGCCGGGGTTGCGTTCATTGTGTTTGTTGATCGCATCGATCAAGGCCAGGCCCACGCCCGAACCGCTGCCTTGCGTGACGTAATGGTAACCCTGGTCGATCACGGCCTTGAGCTGGGTGAGCGCTTCTTGCGGGCTACCCTTGTTGTCGAATCCGAGCACCTCGATTTTGTGTTCGCCCGCCCACTTCTCCTTGTTGGAGAGGTCGGCGACGGCCTGGAAACTCTTGAGCAGGTTTTGCCCCACCGGCGCGAAGGGCCCGGACAAGGGATCGATGAAGGCGATCTTGACGGTGTCGGCATGCGCGAGCGGCGCGGCCAGCAGCGCGCACGACAGGGCGATGTGCAAAGGACGAACAAAGGTGGTCATGGTGTGGTTTCCCCTAGTGATCGGCGTTAAACTTATGCCGTTGGCAGTGTGTAGTCCTTGAATTGCTCGCGCAACTTGTTTTTTTGAATCTTGCCCGTCGCTCCCAAGGGCAAGGCGTCGACAAAGACCACCTCGTCCGGCGTCCACCATTTGGCGATCTTGCCTTCGTAAAAGCGCAACAGCTCTTCGCGCCCCACGTCCTGGCCCGGGCGCTTGACGATGATCAACAAGGGACGCTCGTCCCACTTGGGATGGGCGACGCCAATGCAAGCGGCCTGCAGCACCGCAGGGTGCGCCATCGCGATATTTTCCAGATCAATGGTGCCGATCCATTCGCCGCCCGACTTGATCACGTCCTTGCTGCGGTCCGTGATTTGCATATATCCGTCCGCATCGATGGTGGCGACGTCGCCGGTGGGAAACCAGCCATCTTGCAAGACATCGCCACCTTCGTGCTTGAAATAGGAGGAAATGATCCACGGCCCCTTGACCAGCAAGTGGCCATAGCGCTGTCCATCCCACGGCAATTCCTTGCCATCGTCGTCGACAATCTTCATATCGACGCCATACACGGCGTGACCTTGTTTTTGCAAAATCTTGCGCTGCTGCTCGCGCGGCAAGGCCAGATGCTTGCCCATCAAGCCGCCGGCCGTGCCCAGTGGCGACATTTCCGTCATGCCCCAGGCATGGATCACTTCCACCCCGAACTTGTCGATCAAGGTATCCATCATGGCGGGCGGACAAGCCGAGCCGCCGATCACGGTGCGGCGGAAGGTGGAAAACTTCAAATCGTTTTGCAAGGCGTGATTGATCAGGCCCAGCCACACGGTGGGCACGCCGGCCGAAAACGTCACGCCTTCGGCTTCAAACAAGTCATACAGGGACTTGCCATCGAGCGCGGCGCCCGGATACACCATCTTCGCGCCCGACAGCAGCACCGAATACGGCAAGCCCCAGGCGTTGACGTGGAACATGGGAACGACCGGCAACACCGTGTCGCAAGCCGACACATTGAGCGCGTTCGGCATGGCCGAGGCGTAGGCGTGCAGCACGGTCGAACGGTGCGAATACAGCGCCCCCTTGGGATTGCCCGTGGTGCCCGAGGTGTAGCACAGGGAGGCGGCGCTGTGCTCGTCAAATTGCGGCCAGACGTAGTCGTCCGTTTGCTCGGCCAGCAGGGTTTCATAGCACAGCAAATTGGGGATTTTGGTCTGGGCCGGCATGCGCTCGGGGTCGCACATCAGCACGAAAGCCTTGATGTTCTTGCAGTGGGCGGCGGTTGCCTCGATCACAGGCAGGAAGGTCAAGTCAAACATCAAGACCTGGTCTTCCGCGTGGTTCATGATGTAGGCGATTTGTTCGGGAAACAGGCGGGGATTGATCGTGTGCAGCACCGCACCCGAGCCGGACACGCCGTAGTAGGCTTCCATGTGGCGGTAACCGTTCCAGGCGATGGTGGCGACCCGCTCGCCCATCTTCACGCCAAGCTTGCCCAAGCCCATGGCCAGGCGGCGCGCGCGCTGATGGCAGTCGCGGTAGGTGTAGCGATGCAAATCGCCTTCGATGCGGCGCGACACGATTTCGCTGGCGCCATAGTGTTTCGCTGCATATTCGATAATGCTCGAGATCAGCAAGGGCTGATCCATCATCTGCCCCATCAGGGGGCTCTTCGGGTACGACGTCATCGGCTCTCCGGCAAAGGGCAATTGGCAAATGGGCGCGCACGAAAACGGCAAAATCGCCCGGGCCGGGGCGCGGCGGGCGCGTTCTCTTGCTATGCGCAATGTTTCGCCATGCGACTGTAACTGACGCACAGCAAACGCGCCAGAGTAAAGACCGCGCGCCTGCGGTAAAATCCCCGCTGCCCCTCTTTTTTGCGACTGGAACGACCATTACCGCCGACGATCTCGCGCTGAGCAATTCATTTACCGGCTTGCCACCGGCGTTTTTCACGCGCTTGATGCCCACGCCCCTGCCCGATCCCTATCTGGTGGCGGCCAGCGGCAAGGTGGCCGCCTTGCTGGGGATCGATGTGGCGGCTTTGGCGCTGCCCGATGGCATTGCCGCGTTCACCGGCAACAAGCTGTTGCGGGGCGCCGATCCGCTGGCGGCCGTGTATTCCGGCCACCAGTTCGGTGTGTGGGCTGGCCAACTGGGCGACGGGCGCGCCATCTTGCTGGGCGAACTGGACACACCCGCCGGCCCCCTCGAGTTGCAATTGAAAGGCGCCGGCCCCACCCCCTACTCGCGCATGGGCGACGGGCGCGCCGTGCTGCGCTCCTCGATCCGCGAATTCCTGTGTTCCGAGGCGATGGCCGCGCTCGGCATCCCCAGCTCGCGCGCCTTGATCGTGACCGGTTCCGACCAGGGCGTGATGCGCGAGACGATGGAGACGGCGGCCGTGGCCACCCGGGTGGCGCCCAGCTTTGTGCGCTTCGGCTCCTTCGAGCACTGGTTTTATCGCGACAAGCCTGAGGAACTGCGCATTCTGGCCGACTATGTGATCGCGCGTTTCTATCCGGCCCTGCGCGAGTGCGCCAACCCATACCAAGCCTTGCTGGAGGAAGTGACGCGCCGCAGCGCCCACATGATCGCCCACTGGCAAGCCGTCGGCTTCATGCACGGCGTCATGAACACCGATAATATGTCGATCCTGGGCTTGACGCTCGACTACGGCCCGTTCGGCTTCATGGAAGCCTTCGACGCCCAGCATATTTGCAACCACAGCGACGAGCAAGGACGCTATGCGTATGCGAACCAGCCGCAGATCGGCCATTGGAATTGCTACGCCCTGGGCCAAGCCTTGCTGCCTTTGATAGGCGAAGTCGACGCCGCCCAGCAAGCGCTGGACGTCTACCAGGGCGCCTTCGCCGAGAAGTTCGACGCCTTGATGCACGCCAAGCTCGGTTTGAACACGGTCGCCGAGGATGACAACAGCTTGATCGCCGACATGTTTGGCCTGATGCAGAGCAACCATGTGGACTTCACGCGCTTCTTCCGCCGCCTGGGCACTTTGCAAGTGGATGCGCCGCAGCACGACGCGCCTTTGCGCGACGAATTCATCGACCGCCCCGCCTTCGACGCCTGGGCCAGCCGCTACCGCGCGCGCCTGCGCCTCGAAGGCAGCGTGGACGCGGCGCGGCGCTTGGCGATGGACTTGGTCAATCCCAAATACGTGCTGCGAAATTACCTGGCGCAAGTGGCGATCGAGAAAGCAAGCGAGAAGGATTTCACCGAAATTGCGCGCTTGCTGACAGTATTGGAGCGCCCGTTCGACGAACAGCCTGAGTACGAACAATACGCAGCCTTGCCGCCGGACTGGGCAAGCCATCTTGAAGTGAGCTGTTCATCGTAAAAGGAGCCGGACCATGTCCAAAGTGAGCAAGAGCGACGCCGAATGGCGCGCCCAACTCGACCCCATGCAATACCAGGTGACGCGCCACGCCGCCACCGAGCGCGCTTTTAGCGGCCAATACTGGGACCACCATGTGCACGGCATCTACACCTGCGTGTGTTGTGATACGCCCTTGTTCGCCTCGGACGCCAAATTCGATTCCGGTTGCGGCTGGCCGAGCTACTTCAAGGCGCTCGACCCGGCCAACGTGATCGAGAAAAGCGACCGCAGCCATGGTATGCTGCGCACCGAAATCATTTGCGCCGTGTGCGACGCCCACCTCGGCCATGTGTTTCCCGACGGGCCGCCGCCGACGGGCATGCGCTATTGCATCAATTCGGCCTCGCTGCGCTTCGAGCCGCAAACTTAATTCTTAAATTTGATGAAATTCTTATTCGATCTGTTCCCCCTCATTCTGTTCTTCGCTACCTATAAATGGGGCACCGGACATGTCGAATCGGCCCAAGCGCTGGGCAATCAATTCCTGAGCAGCATGGTGGCGGGCGGCGCGGTACCGGCCGATCTGGCGGCGCTCACGCTGGCCACCGCCGTCGCCATTTTGGGCACGGTGGGCCAGATCGTGTATGTCAAACTGCGGGGGCGCAAGGTTGATGGCATGCTGTGGCTAGCCTTGATCGTGGTGGGCGTGTTCGGCGGCGCCGGCATCTATTTCCACGATAAAACGTTTATCAAATGGAAACCAACCATCCTGTATTGGTGTTTCGCCCTCGCCCTGTATATCGGGCAAGTGGTGTTCAAGAAGAATGGCGTACGCACGGCGATGGAAGCCGAATTCAAATTGCCCGATTTCGTGTGGACGCGCTTGCTGTACGCCTGGGTATTGTTCCATGCCGCGATGGGTTTTTTGAACTTGTTCGTCGCCTTTGTCTTGTTCAAGGAAAACGACAACGCCTGGGTCAATTTCAAATTCTATGGCTTGACTGGCATGATGCTGGTCTTTATCGTCGGCCAGACCATCTTCCTGGCAAAATATCTGGAGGAAAACCATGAATCTTGATGCCCGTGGCGACACGCGCCCGCAGCGCATCCGCGAGCGCCTGGCCACCGCCCTCGCCCCGCTCGAATGCGTGCTGGAAGATGAATCGGCCTTGCATGCCGGCCACGCCGGCGCGGCCTCGGGCGGCGGGCATTACCGCTTGCGCATCGTCTGTACACAATTCGAAGGGCTCAAACTCGTCATGCGCCATCGACTGGTGTATGATGCTGTCCACGAAATGATGCATGCCGAAATACATGCGCTGGCCATCACGGCACTGGCGCCGTCTGAACTGTGATCGTTGGCTTCATTTCAGTGAATTTTAAGAAAACAAGCTGAGAATCGCGTCCGACATCCCCAAGGGTTACATCGACGTATTTACAAACATCCGTACAGGAACTTAATAATGAAATTTAAGCCAGCCCGCTTGTTGCTCGCCCTCTTAGCCGTCGCGGCAATGCCTGTGTTCGCGCAAAACCTCGCCGTTGTCAATGGAAAGGCGATTCCTAGCTCGCGCGCCGAAGCCATGATCGCGCAAATCGTCGCATCGAAACAGCAACCGGATTCGCCGCAATTGCGCGACGGCGTGAAAAAAGAATTGATCGCGCGCGAAGTGTTGATGCAGGAAGCGGAAAAGCAGGGCTTCGGCAAGGACGCGACCGTCAAGCAACAAATCGCGAGCGCGCGCCAAGCCATCATCATCAACGCGATGGTTGGCGATTACATGAAGAAAAACCCGGTCACGGACGCGGAAATCAAGGCCGAGTACGAGCGCTTCAAGGCGCAGACGGGCGACAAGGAATACCATGTGCGCCATATTCTGATGGAAACGGAAGCGGAGGCGAAAGCCGTCATCGCCAAGATCAAGGGTGGCGCCAAGTTTGAAGACCTGGCCAAGACCTCGAAAGATCAGGGCAGCGCTGCCAATGGCGGCGACCTCGATTGGGCCCCGCCGTCGGCCTTTCCAAAGCCCTTCTCGGACGCCTTCGTGGCTCTGCAAAAAGGCATGATCACCGAGACTCCGGTCCAGACCCCGAACGGTTTCCACGTGATCAAGGTTGACGATATCCGCGCGGCCAAGCTGCCGGCGCTGGAAGAAGTCAAGCAGCAAGTCCAGCAAGCGCTCGAGCAAAAGAAGCTGGCCGCTTACCAGGAAAGCATGGTCAAGAAAGCCAAGGTCGAGTAATTGCGCTGGCGGCGCGCCCGATGGCGGCGCCGCCGTTTCAACCAATCGACGCGCCGCCCACGCCGCGCGTCTTTGCACTTTTTAGGATGTGAACAATGAATTTCAAGCCAGCCCGTCTGTTGTTAGCAATGCTCGCTGTCGCCGCCCTGCCCGCCATGGCGCAAAATGTCGCCACCGTCAACGGCAAAGCCATTCCGGTTTCCAAACTCGAGACCATCGTCAAGCAGGTCGTCGCCCAAGGCAAGCAAACGGATAGCCCGCAATTGCGCGAAGCGATCAAGAAAGACTTGATCAGCAAGGAAGTATTGCTGCAAGAAGCCGATAAGCAGGGCTATGCCACCCACGCCGACGTTAAAGCGCAGATCGACAACGTGCGTCAGAGCATCATCATCAATGCGATGCTGGCCGAATACGTCAAGAAGAATCCGGTCAAGGATGCCGAAGTGGTGGCCGAGTACGACAAGTACAAGGCGCAAGTGGGCGACAAGGAATACCACGCGCGCCACATCCTGGTCGCGACCGAAGAGGAAGCGAAAGCCATCATCGTCAAGCTCAAGGCTGGCGGCAAGTTCGAAGAATTGGCAAAAGGTACGAAAGACGGTTCCGCGGCCAATGGCGGCGACTTGGACTGGGCTAACCCTGCGTCCTACGTCAAGCCTTTCGCCGACGCCATGGTGGCCTTGAAAAAAGGTGAGATCACCGAAACGCCAGTCAAGAGCCAATTCGGTTTCCACGTGATCAAACTGGAAGACACGCGCCCATCGCAGTTCCAGCCGCTCGAGCAAGTCAAGCAGCAAGTGGTCGATGCCCTGATCCAGCAAAAAGTGCAGGCATATCGCGAAGAACTGATCAAGAAAGCCAAGGTCCAGTAAGCGCTGGAAGCTCGTTCGAAAAAGCGTCCCTGGTGGACGCTTTTTTTACGCCTAAAAATAGCTTTCCGGGATCACCAGGATGTCGCCCGGATGCATCGGCAAGTCCGCCGTGATATCGCCATCCTTGATCAAGTCTTGCAGGCGCACGGACAAGGTTTGCGGCGCGCCCGCGCTGCGGCGCATGATGCGCGCGCGATTGCCGGCGGCAAAGTCGGTGATGCCGCCCACCGCGATGAGCACGTCTAGCAAGGACATGCCTTGCCGATACGCCAGCGCTTGCGGGTGCGCGGCTTGTCCGATCACGCGGATTTGCTGCCCATAGGGGCCGCTAAAGCCGGTCACGACCACCGTCACCACCGGTTGCTGGATGTATTTGCCCAGCATGCGTTCGATGTCGCGCGCCAGCTCGGTGGAAGTCTTGCCGCTCGCTTGCAGATCCTCCACCAGGGGCGTCGTGATCTTGCCGTCGGGCCGAACCGGCACCGCCATCGACACTTCCGGATTGCGCCACACCACGATATTGAGGCTGTCGCCGGCGCCGATCCGGTATTCGCCACCGGCCGCCGGCAAGGCGCCCAGCGGCGCCCGCCCCGCGCAAGCGCCCAGCAAGGCCGCCAACAGCACGGCGAGCGCGCGCCGCGCGGCACGCCCAGAGACGATCGTTTCCACACCTTCTCCTTCAGGCCTGGCGCCTGTTTGCATCGAGATGTCCATGATTGAGAAAAAGCGCGGCCTTGCCATTGACGAGGGTCAACGCCGGCGCCGTTAGCAATTATTGCGTGGAAGCGCGGTCCTATAATCGGGACTCGTTGCAAGGCCGGGCCCGCCCGCCCATCCCGCATCAGCTATGGAGACGCCCGCCATGGAGGACTTGATCAGCCAGTTGCTCGCCACCGCGCGCGGCATCTGGAAACACCGCTGGCAAGGCGTGTCGGTGATGTGGCTGGTGGCGGCGGCGGGTTGGCTCAAGGTCAGCATCTTGCCGGACGATTATCAAACCACGGCGCGCGTGTTTGTCGACACGCAAAGCATCTTGAAGCCTCTGCTCTCGGGCATGACGAGCGTGCCCAATATCGAACAGCAAGTGGGGATCATGAGCCGCACCTTGCTCAGCCGCCCGAACGTCGAACGCGTCATGCGCATGGTCGACTTGGACGTGCAAGCGGTGAGCGCGCGCGAACACGAATTGCAGGTCGACGAATTGATGGCGAAGATCAAAATCGGCGGCACCGCCACCAATGATATCTATACCATCAGCTACCAGCACCGCAATGCGCGCCTGGTGCGCGACGTCGTGCAAGCCTTGCTCACCATCTTTGTCGAGGGCAGTTTCAAAGGCAAGCGGGGCGAATCGGAAAAAGCCGTCCAGTTTATCGACGAGCAAATCAAGACCTATGAAGAGCGCTTGACGGCGGCCGAGGCCTTGCTCAAGGAATTCAAGATCCGCAATAGCGCGCTGCTGCCGCGTGGCGGCGTCGACTATGGCGCCCAATTGGCGATCGCGCAAGACACGCTGAACGGGGCGCGCCTCGAGTTGGCCGAAGCGGAGCAGGGGCGCAAGGCCATCAAGGCGCAGATCGATGGCGACGCTCCCCTCATCGAGGCCGGCTTGGTGATGCCGGCGAGCATACAAAACCCCGAGATCGACGGGCGCATCGGCGCGCTCAACAAGCAGCTCGACCTGCTGCGCCTTCAGTACACGGAACTGCATCCAGACATCATCGCCGCCAAGCGCCTGGTGGCGCAACTCGAGGCCCGCAAACTCGAGGAAAGCCGGCGCAAACCGGCCGATGCAGATCCAGGCCGCAACTTCAGCCCCATGCTGCAGCAATTGAAAATGGCGCTGGCCGAGGCCGACGCGAAGGTGGCATCGATCCGGGCCCGCGTGCAAGAGCACACAAGCCGGAATGCGCGCTTGCGGGCCCAGGGCGATGCCGTGCCGGAAGTGGAATCGCAATTGGCGCGCTTGAATCGCGACTACCAAATCAATAAGGACAACTACGAAAAGTTGGTGGGGCGGCGCGAAGCGGCCAAGCTGTCGGGCGATTTGAACTCGACCACGGAATTGATGACCTTCAAGATCATCGATCCGCCCAGCGTGCCGTTGGCACCGGTCGGGCCCAATCGCCCCCTGCTCTACAGCGCCGTGCTGGTGGCGGCCTTGCTGGCCGGGCCGGCCGCCGCCTTCCTGATCAGCCAGGTGCGGCCCAGCTTTCTGAGCGCCGCGGCGCTGCGCGAGGCGAGCGGACGCATGCTCCTTGGCACGGTGGGCATGAATTGGACGGCTGAACAATTGCGCATGCGCCGGCGCAAGCTGGTCGCGCTGGGACTGTGCTTCGCGGCCTTGCCCGCCGCCTACGCCGCCGTGATGGCGCACGCATTGATGAAACCTTGAGGAGGCGCGGCAAGAATGAGCGAACTTGGGAATACCGATGCGCGCGCCGCCGCGCCAATCAAGCTCGCCTCGCTGGCCAAGGCCGGCATGCTCACGCCCGAGAGCGGACGATCGAGCCTGGCCGAAGACTTTCGCAACATCAAGCGCCCCTTGTTACGGCAAGCCTTCGCCGGCGGCGCGGCGCGCCGCAACGACAATCTGATCATCGTCACCAGCGCCTTGCCGGGCGAAGGCAAGACCTATTGCGCCGTGAACCTGGCCATGAGCATCGCCATGGAAAGGGATGTCACGGTGCTGCTGGTTGACGCGCACGTGGCCAGGCCCAGCGTGCTCAAGGTACTCGGCCTGGAGCCGGCACCGGGCTTGATGGATATCCTGCTCGGTGAACAAGCGAGCCTGGGTGATGTCATTCTCAAGACCAATGTCGACGCCCTGAGCATCTTGCCATCGGGGCGGCGCCACAAGAACGCCACGGAATTGCTCGCAAGCCAGGCCATGAGCGCGCTGCTCAGCGAGATCGCCCAACGCTATCCGGAGCGCATCATCATCTTCGATGCGCCCCCCCTGCTACTGGCAAGCGAAGCGAACGTGCTGGCCGCGCAGATGGGGCAGGTGGTGATGGTGGTCGAAGCGGAAAAGACCAGCCAGGACGCGGTCAAGGAAGCGCTCGCGCGCGTCAGCCATTGCGCGCGCGTGGAACTGATCTACAACAAGGCGCGCCCCTTCCCCGGCGCCCATGGGTATGGCAGCGCCGATGACTAGCGCGCGCCTGCGGGCGCTGGCGATATTGGCGGCGGCCGCCCTGCCCGCGCGTAGCGCCAGCGCCGATTGGAGCGTCGCGCCCACGCTGCGCTGGCGCGAAAGCTACTCCGATAACATCAATCTGGCGCCACCGGCATCCGCGCAGGGCGAGCTGGTGTCGGAGCTGGCGCCCGCGCTGAGCATCACCGGCAAAGCGCGCGGACTCACGCTCAAGTTCGACTACACCCTCGAGCGGCGCAGCTACCGGCACGCGCCCGCCTCCACCACCCACAATGCCTTGGGCAGCCTGGACGCGGTCTTGCTTGACGACTGGCTGTACGCCCAGGCCCGCACCAGCGTCAGCCGGCAAAACCTCTCGCCGTTCGGCCCACAGGCCATAGACCCCGCCAGTACCGGCGCCAACACCAGCACGGTCAAGACCAACAGCGTCACGCCCGCGCTGCGGCACCGCTTCGCTGGCGTGGCGCTGCTCGACGCGAGCTACGACTATGAAAGCGTCAAGACGGGCGGCGCGGCGTTCGACGTGACGTCGGAAGACGCGCGCGTGCAGCTGGCGAGCGACCGCCCGCGCGGCGCCTGGGGCTGGGACGCCTTCTACAGCCGCAAGCGCCAGAACGATCCATTGCTGCCGCCCGTGCACTTGAACAGCGCGGCGGCGACGCTGCGCCTGGCCCTGGCGAGCCATCTCGGCGGCGCGCTCACAAGCGGCTACGACAGCAACGACTACCGCGCCATCGCGGGCCCCGCGCAAGGGCGCTACTGGAGCGCCGCATTGCGCTGGGCGCCAGATGCGCGCACCAGCATCGCCGCCAGCCGCGGGCACCGGTTCTACGGCAGCAGCTACGGCTTGGACGCCGCGCGCCGCACACGCCGCAGCGCCTGGCGCCTGGCGTATGGCGAGGACATCACCAGCACACGCGCCCCGTTCGCGGTACTCTCGCCAGCCGACGCAAGCGCCACCCTCAATGCGCTGTGGGCCGACAGCATTCCCGATCCGCTCGCGCGCCAGCGCCAGATCGACCAGTTCCTGGGCGCCGGCGAGGTGCTGGCGCCACTGCCTGGCAGCGCTACCGTCAACTACTTCAGCCACAGCTACTATCTGCAAAAGCTATGGACCGCGTCCGTGGCCACGGGCAGCGCGCATAGCACACTGCTCCTTAGCCTGTCGCAAAACAGCCGCACCGTGCAAAGCGCGACACCCCTCGATAGCGAACTGCTGCCGCCAGGCCAGGCGAACCTGCTTGATAAGACGCGCCAGCGTGGCGTGGACCTGGTGTGGGATTGGCAGTGCGGCGCGCAAACGACGATCAAGCTGGCCGCCGCGCGCGCGCGCATCGACTCCGAGCTTTTTCCCCGCAGCGACAGCAATACCGTCGTGCGCGCCGATATCAGCCGGCGCCTGGGCCATAGGCTCGAGGGCGCGATCGAGCTGCGCCGGGTGCGCCACGACAGCAATGCCGGCGGCGCCTATCGGGAAGCGGCCGTGAGCGCCACCTTGAACCTGAAACTGTGAGGAGCCAAGCATGCACGCAGCGACCAAGGACAGTGCGCGCCACATCGTATGCGTGGTGGCGGCGCGCCCCAATCTGATGAAGATGGCCCCGATCATGCGCGCGCTCGACGCCTTGCGCCCGCGCGTGACGCTCGAGCTGGTGCACACTGGCCAGCATTACGATCCGTCGATGGACACACAGCACTTCGCGGCCCTGGACTTGCCCGCCCCGACGCACAATCTGGAGGTCGGCTCCGGCAGCCACGCCGTGCAAACGGCCCAGGTGATGCTGCGCTTTGACGGCTGGCTCAGGGAGCGCCGGCCGGCGGCGGTGCTGGTGGTGGGCGACGTCAATTCCACGCTCGCCTGCGCGCTGGTGGCCGCCAAGGAGAACATCCCGGTGATCCATGTGGAGGCGGGCTTGCGCAGCCGTGACCGCGCCATGCCGGAGGAACTGAACCGGGTGCTGACGGACCAATTGTCGGCACTCTTATTTACCAGCGAGGCACAGGCGCGCGCCAACCTGCTGCGCGAGGCGATCTCCCCCGAGCGCATTCATTTCGTCGGCAACGTCATGATCGACACGCTGCGGCGCGAGCAGGCACGCGCGGTGCCGGTGGCGCAACAGCTCGACGACGCCGGCCGCGCCGACTTCCTGCGCGATGGGTGCGGTTACGGACTCGTCACGCTGCATCGCGCATCGAATGTCGACCACCCGGCCATGCTGGGCGGTTTGATGGATGCGCTCGAGCGTATCAGCGCCGAACTGCCGTTGATATTTCCACTCCATCCGCGCACGCGGCTCATGCTCAACGCACTCGGTCGCATCAACCGCACGCCGCCATCGATGCTGCTGCTGCCGCCGCAGGACTACCTGCATATGCTAGGCCTGATGCAGGACGCACGCCTGGTCGTCACCGATTCGGGCGGGGTGCAGGAAGAGACCACCGCGCTGGGCATCCCTTGCATCACGGCGCGCGCCAACACGGAACGGCCGATCACGGTCAGCCAAGGCAGCAACACCATCGCCGGCACCGACCCGCGCGCAATCGTCGCAATCTGTCGCGCGACCCTGCGCGACGGCGGCAGGGCGGGCTCGATTCCGGCGTTGTGGGACGGTCACGCGGCCGAGCGCATCGCGGCGGTGGTCGGGCCATGGCTGGACGCGCAGAGACCGGCATGAAGTCCGCAACCACGCTGGAGAATGGCATGACGGTCGACGTCGAAGACTACTTCCAGGTGTCCGCGTTCGCGCCGCATATCGCCCGCTGCGAGTGGCACAGGCTGCCGTGCCGCGTCGAGCGCAACGTCGACACCATCCTGGCCCTGCTCGCGCGTCACCGCGTTCACGCCACCTTCTTCACGCTAGGCTGGATCGCGCGGCGCTATCCGGCTTTGGTGCGTGCCATCGTGGCGGGCGGCCACGAACTGGCCAGCCACGGCTACGCGCACCGGCGCGCGACCGAACAAACACAGGCGGCGTTCCGCGACGATGTGCGCACCAGCAAACGCGTGCTCGAAGATTTGGGCGGCTGCGCGGTGCTGGGCTACCGTGCGCCAAGCTTTTCGATCGGCCCTGCCAATCCCTGGACGCGCGAGCTGCTGCAACAGGCGGGCTACCGCTACAGCTCAAGCGTCTATCCAATCGAACACGACCACTACGGCGCGCCCGATGCGCCGCGCTTCGCGCACCATCCCGGCGGGCCGCACGGTCTGCTCGAGCTACCAATCAGCACCGTGCGCCTATGGCGGCGCAATCTGCCGGCCGGCGGCGGCGGCTACTTCCGGCTCTACCCCTATGCGCTCTCGCGCTGGGCCTTGCGTCGAATCAACGCCGTCGATGGCCAGGCTGGCATATTCTATTTTCACCCGTGGGAACTCGATCCCGGCCAGCCACGCCAGCAAGGACTCGACATGAAAACGCACTTGCGGCATTACCTGAACCTGGGACGGATGGAACAGCGTATCGAGCGCCTGGCGCGCGACTTCCGCTGGAACCGCCTCGACCGCGTGTTCGCGATTACGCCATGAGCGGCTCGAGCGCACCGGCCCGCCTTACGGTGGGCACCCTGCTTCCAGCCGACACGCAACGCTGGGACGCCTTTGTCGACGGCTGCCCCGACGCGACCTTCTTCCACCGCGCGGGCTGGCAGCGCGTCATCGAGCGCGCATTCGGCCATCGCACCCACTTCCTGTATGCGCAGCGCGATGGCCGCATCGCCGCGGTCCTGCCGCTCGCGCAAGTGAAAAGCCTGCTGTTCGGGCACACCCTGTGCTCGCTGCCATTCTGCGTCTACGGCGGCATCGCCAGCGACTTGCCGGCCGCGGCCAACGCGCTCGACACCGAAGCGCAGCGCCTGGCCGCGCGCCTGGGCGTGGACCACCTGGAATACCGGCATAGCCAGCCGCGCCAGAGTGGCTGGCATCGCTCCGACTTATACGCGACGTTTCGCAAGGCGCTGCTGCCCGATCCAGAGCAAAACATGCTGGCCATCCCGCGCAAGCAGCGCGCCATGGTGCGCAAGGGGATCGCGGCCCAGCTGCGCAGTACGATCGAGCCCGACATCGACGACTTCTACGCCATCTATTCGGCCAGCGTGCACCGGCTTGGCACCCCCGTGTTCGCCAAGCGCTACTTCCGTATCTTGAAAGAGGTTTTCGGCGACGACTGCGAGCTGATGTCCGTGCGCGACCAGGGCAAGACCATCTGCGCCGTATTGAGCTTTTTCTTTCGCGGCGAAGTGCTGCCCTATTACGGTGGCGGGGGCGCCGCCGCGCGCAGCTTGGCCGGCAACGACTTCATGTATTGGGAAACCATGCGGCGCGGCTGCGAGCGCGGTTGTACCCTGTTCGACTTCGGGCGCAGCAAACGCGGCACCGGGTCCTTCGACTTCAAGAAAAACTGGGGCTTCGAGGCCCAATCTCTGCATTACGAATACCAGCTGCACCGCGCGCGCTCGGTGCCGGCGCAGCACCCACTCAATCCGCGCTACCGGCTGGCGATCCGCGCATGGAAGGCGATGCCGCTGGCGCTGGCCAATATGCTCGGCCCCCACATCGTGCGCAACCTGGGATAGGCGATGCCCGATCTGCTTTTTCTGGCGCACCGCATTCCCTACCCGCCCAACAAGGGTGACAAGCTGCGCTCCTTCCACGTGCTGCAGCACCTGTGCCAGCGCTACCGGGTGCACCTGGGCTGCTTCGTCGATGATCGCAGTGACCGCAAGTACTACAACAAGCTGACGGCGCTGTGCTACGAGACCTGCTTTGTCGAACAGGTACCCGCGCTAGCGCGCCTGCGTAGCGTGCGCGGCTTCGCCAGCGGCGAGGCGCTCAGCCTGCCCTATTACCGCAGCGCCCGCATGGCGCGGTGGATAGCACAGCTGACGGCCAGCCGCCGCATCGACACCGCCTTCGCATTCTCGTCGCAAATGGCTCCATACCTGATGCATGCAAGCGGTATGCGGCGCGTCATCGACTTCGTCGACGTGGACTCCGAAAAATGGCGTCAATATGCGGCGGCGCGCGCATGGCCTATGGCATCGGTGTACCGGCGCGAGGCCAACAAACTGCTCGAGTTCGAACGCGCGGTGGCAGATCGCTTTGACGCTTGCACTTTCGTGTCGCAGGCCGAGATGGCATTGTTCGCCTCGCTGGCGCCAGAGGCGCGGGAGCGGCTCGGCTACTTTTCGAACGGAGTGGACGCCGACTACTTTTCCCCGCACGTGCTGCACCGCAGTCCCTACCCGGCTGGTACGGTGCCCATTGTCTTCACGGGCGCAATGGACTACTGGCCCAATGTGGAGGCGGTGGAGTGGTTCGCGCACGAAGTGTTCGCGCCTATCGCGCCGCAAATGCCGGCCCTGCGCTTCTATATAGTCGGGGCGCGTCCCGCCGCGCGCCTGAAGGCACTCGCGCGCCGTCCCGGCATCGTCGTCACTGGAACGGTTCCGGACACCCGGCCCTATTTGGCGCACGCCGCATGCGCAGTCGCCCCGCTGCGTATCGCGCGCGGCATCCAAAACAAAGTGCTCGAGGCGATGGCGATGCAAAAAGCCATCGTGGTCACGCCACAGGCGCTCGAAGGCATTGGCGCGCGTCCTGGCAGCGAGGTGCTGGTGGCGCGCGATGCCGATCAATTCAAACACCAGATCAATGCCGCGCTCGATCCCACCGTGGCGCGCAGCGTCGGCTCAGCGGCTAGGGCACGCATCCTGCGCGACTTCATCTGGCCAGCCAATTTGGCACGCCTGGACCGGATACTCGATCCGGCGTCCGTGCTGGCAAGGGAATGCGCGCCATGACGGCGGTGCCAGCGGCCATCATCGCTGGCGCGGCGCCGCCACTGCGTTGGCGCGCGATCGCCCTGCCCATTTGCGCGAGTTGCGCCTTGCTCCTGCTGTATCGCGGCACGGTCTTCGCGATGGCGGACACGTGGGTGCATTCCGAAACCTTCGCACACGGCGCCGTAATCGCTCCGATCTGCCTGTGGCTGGTATGGCGCCAACGTACATCCTTGGCTAAGCTGCCATGCGCGCCCTCATACGCGAGCCTGTTGATTCTCCCATTGCTTGGCCTGATTTGGATGCTGGCCGCGCTGGTGCAAGTGCAGGTGCTGGCGCAATACATGGTCGTCGCCATGCTCGCTGGTCTGGTGGTGGTGCTATTTGGCTGGCCTTGCGCCCGGGCCCTCGCCTTCCCGCTCTCCTACTTGCTGCTGGCGGTACCCAGTGGTGAAGTCTTGATTGCGCCGCTGATTGACTTTACCGCCTCATTCGTCGTCGCCGCGCTGCAAATGACGGGCGTACCCGTGTATCGCGAAGGCTCGCTCCTCGTCCTTAGCAATGGCAGCTGGACTGTGGCCGAAGCATGCAGTGGCCTGCGCTACCTGATCGCCACCGTCGCACTGGGAGCCCTGTACGCCCATTTGATGTACCGCTGCGCGGGGCGGCGCGCAGCCTTCATGGTGATTTCGGTCGTTCTTCCGCTGCTTGCCAATGGCGTGCGCGCATACCTGATCGTGATGATCGGCTATTGGACCGACATGCGCCTGGCCACCGGCGTCGACCATGTCATCTACGGATGGCTGTTTTTCTCGCTGGTGCTGGGGACCCTGTTCTGGATTGGCATGCGCTGGCGCGAGGACCTGCCAGCACCGGCAGCCGGACCGAGCGCGCCACCCGCTCCAATTCCGTACGGTCTGGGCGTCGTGTGCATCGCAATCTCAGCGGTTTGGCCAAGCGCCGCGGCACAACTGATGGTGGCGCGGCCGGTGCGCGCGGCGCCCGCTGCGCTGGCGCTTCCAGGCTTGCCGCCACCAATGGCGCCGCAGCCTGTAGCGTTGCATTTTTCCGGCGCCGATCTGGCTCTGGCGCGCACATATTCGCCTTCGATCAGCCTGCAGGTTGGCGTGTATCTGCAGCCGCGGGCCGACGCGTCGGTCGTGGCGAACGGTGGTGCGCAGCTTGCACCGGCATGGAAGCTCATCACCTCGGGCACGCGCGAGCTCGCACTGGCCGACGGCGTACTGCGCGTGCGCGAGGAATTGATCGCCACTGCTGGACAAAGGCTCCTGATCTGGCGCTGGTACCGCCAGTCGGGCGTCGACACCAATAGTCGTCTGCAGGTCAAGTTGCTGCAGGCCGCGCACATGCTCGCCCGCGGCCGCGTCGATGGCGCCGAGATCATCGTCGCGAGCGCCGTTGGCGAACAGAGCGACACCGCGGCGGCGGCCTTGCGCGCGTTTCTGGTCCAGGCCCACCCTTTCATTTCGAGCGGAGTCGACCATGCAAGCGATAACTGAACGGCCGCTGCTTGTCGTGCACCTGATCCACGAGCTTGGAGTTGGCGGCTTGGAAAACGGATTGGTCAACCTGATCCGGCACATGCCACCGGAACGCTACCGCCACGCCATCGTCTGCATCAAGAATTACTCCGATTTTCACGCCCATATCAAAATGCGCGGCGTCGAAATCATCAGCCTGAACAAGCACGATGGCAAGGACTTCGGCCACTATATCCGCCTGTTCAAGGTCTTGCGAGCGTTGCGTCCGGACGTCGTCCACACCCGCAACCTGTGCAGCATCGAGGGTCAGCTGGTGGCCGCGCTGGCAGGGGTGAAGCTGCGCGTGCACGGCGAACACGGACGCGACATCTTCGACCTGCACGGCAAACGCTTCAAGTACCGCCTGCTGCGTAAGCTGCTGCGTCCACTGGTCGGCCATTTTATCGCCGTCAGCGCGGACCTGGAGCAGTGGCTGATCGACGCCATCGGTGCCCAGCCGGCGCGCGTGTCCCAGATTGTCAATGGCGTCGATAGCGTGCAGTTCCATCCGCGCCTAGGTCCACCGGCCGCGGTTGGGCCGCCCGGCTTCCTGCGTGACGATTCGTTCGTCGTCGGCAGCGTCGGGCGCATGGTCGGCGTCAAGGATTTCGCCACCCTGGTGCGCGCCTTCCTGATTCTCCTCGAGCAGCGCGTGCCCGGCCACGAGCGGTTGCGCCTGCTGATCGTGGGCGACGGGCCCACCCGCATCGAGTGCCTGGGCATGCTCGGCAGCGCCGGTGTCGCGCAGCGCGCGTGGCTGCCTGGCGAGCGCACCGACATCGCCCAGTTGATGCGCGCGATGGACGTTTTCGTCCTGCCGTCGCTGGCCGAGGGTAGTTCGAACACGATACTCGAAGCGATGGCCAGCGGCCTGCCGGTGGTGGCCACCTCGGTTGGCGGAAATGCCGAATTGGTCCAGGCGGGTCTGACCGGGATGCTGGTACCCCCGATGGCGCCCTCGCTGATGGCCGACGCCATCGGCGACTACTGCCGCGCACCCGACATGGCCACGCGCCACGGCAGCCGCGCGCGCGGCGCCGTGATCGCGCGCCACAGCTTGCCCGCCATGGCGCGCGGCTATCTCGCCGTGTACGACGCATTGACTGGAAAGGAGACGGCATGTGCGGTATCGTCGGACTGGTTGATCTAAATGGCAGGCGCGCGGTCGATCCGGCGCTAATCGCGCGCATGAAGCGTTCACTGGCCCATCGCGGGCCGGACGAACACGGCACCCACCTCGAACCGGGAGCCGCGCTGGGACACCAGCGCCTGTCCATCATCGACCTGGCGAGCGGACAGCAGCCCTTGTATAACGAAGACCGCAGCATTGTCGTTGTCTACAATGGCGAGATCTACAACTTCCAGGCCCTCGTCGGCGAGCTCGAACTGTACGGCCATCGCTTTCGCACCCGTAGCGACACCGAAGTGATCGTCCACGCCTACGAGCAATGGGGTGAACGCTGCGTCGAGCATTTTCGCGGCATGTTCGCCTTTGCCCTGTGGGACCGGAACCGGCAGGCGCTGTTCCTGGCGCGCGACCGGCTCGGTGTCAAGCCCCTTTTTTACTCCCTGATGCCTGACGGCTTCTGCCTGTTCGGCTCGGAACTGAAGGCCCTGCTGGCCCATCCCTCGTTTGAACGCGATCTCGCGCCTGCCGCGGTGGCCGACTATTTCGCCTACGGCTACGTGCCCGATCCGGCGACCATCTTCCGCCAGGCGCACAAGCTCGCTCCCGGCCACACGCTGCTGCTTCGCCGCGGCGGCCAAACGGGGGTGCCGCTGCAGTACTGGGATGTACCGTTCACGCCCCACTGCGCGCAATCGGAAGCCCAAGCGGGCGAAGAACTAATCGAGCGCTTGCGCGAAGCGGTGCGGATCCGGCTGGTCGCCGAAGTGCCGCTGGGCGCGTTCCTGTCCGGCGGCGTCGATTCGAGCGCCGTGGTGTCGCTCATGGCGGAGCTCTCAGACTCTCCCGTGAACACCTGCTCGATCTCGTTTGGCGACCCGCGCTACGATGAATCGACGCATGCGCAAGCGGTCGCCCTGCGCTACCGCACACGGCATCACAGCGCGCGCGTCGAGCACGACGACTTCTCTCTCCTCGAACGTCTGGCGACACTGTACGACGAACCGTTCGCGGACAGTTCGGCCATGCCCACCTATCGCGTATGCCAGCTCGCGCGCGAACGCGTGACCGTGGTGCTTTCCGGTGACGGCGGCGACGAAACCCTGGCTGGCTACCGGCGCTACCGTTTCCACCTGCACGAGGAACGCCTGCGCCGGGCGTTGCCGCTAGGATTGCGCCGCCCATTGTTCGGCGCGCTCGGTCGCATCTGGCCAAAGGCGGACTGGGCACCGCGACCACTGCGCGCCAAATCGACTTTCGAGGCGCTGGGGCGCGACACAGTCGCGGCCTACTTCCACAGCATCGCGCTGATGAACGAGGACATGCGCGCGCGCCTGTTCAGCGACGATTTCAAGCGCGCGATTGCCGGCCACAAGCCGTGCGACCATCTGCGCCGCCATGCTTTGCAATGCCGCTCCGACGATCCGCTGGCGTTGGTGCAATACCTCGACATCAAAAACTATCTGCCAGGGGACATCCTCACCAAGGTCGACCGCGCCAGCATGGCCCACGGCGTCGAGGTGCGCGTGCCCCTGCTCGATCACGAACTGGTGGAATGGATGTCGGGGCTGCCGGCGCACTTCAAGCTACGCGGCGGGCAGGGAAAATACCTGTTCAAGAAAGCGCTGGAGAGCCGCCTTGCGCCGCACACCCTGTACCGCGCCAAGATGGGTTTTTCCGTGCCCATGGCCGAGTGGCTGCGCGGGCCGCTGCGCCAAAGGCTCGACCATGCTTTGCTCGGCACCACCCTCTGCGACACCGGCATCTTTGATATGGACGGCGTGCGCGCCTTGATCACCCAGCACCAGAGCGGTCGTAGCGATTTCAGCGCACCGCTGTGGTCCCTGCTGATGTTCGCCGCATTTTTGCGCAAGGTGAAGCGCCAGTCCTTGCCGTCGATCGAACGCGCCGCATGAGCCGCGTCGCGACGCGCCGGCGCACGCACCCGATCGTTGAGGCGCCACAAAGGCCAAAGTGGCAATCGTCATGAACATAGGGTTCGGCATCTTCGCGAAGGGCAGCCATGCGTATCTTGCACATCCTCGACCACTCCCCGCCCCTGCAAAGCGGCTATGCCGTGCGTACCATGTCGATTCTCAAACAGCAGCGCGCCTTGGGATGGCACACGATACAGCTCACCGGCCCCAAGCAGGGCAAGGTGCGCCTGCCCGACCGTCCAATTGATGGCTGCCACTTCTTCCGCACGGCGCCCGCTGGCGCCTGGAGCGCGCTACCTGTGCTGCGCCATGCAGCGCTCGTTGGCGCCATCGCGCGCCGCTTGCGCCATGTCGCCAAGTTGACCAGACCGGACATCCTGCATGCCCATTCACCCGCGCTCAATGCACTGGCGGCCTTGATGGTCGGACGCCGCCTTGGCGTGCCGGTGGTGTACGAGATCCGCGCGTTCTGGGAAGACGCCGCTGTCGACCATGGCACGGCAAGCGAAGGCAGCGCCCGCTATCACTTATCGCGCGCCCTCGAAACTTTCGCGGCGCGGCGCGCCGACGCCGTCACAACCATCTGCGAAGGCCTGCGCCGAGAAATCCTCCTGCGCGCGGACCCGGCGCGTGGCGTGACCGTCATTCCCAACGCCGTCAACGCGCAGCACTTCAAGCCCAATCCCCTGCGCGACGAAGCGTTGGCGCGCGAACTCCATCTTCCGCCCGGCCCGACCATCGGCTTCGCCGGCTCTTTCTACGCCTACGAGGGGCTCGATCTCCTGCTCGAGGCGATGCCGGCACTGCTGCGCGCGCATCCCTCGCTGCGCCTGCTGCTCGTCGGTGGCGGTCCGCGCGAAGCCTGGCTGCGCCAGCGCGCCCAGCAGCTACAGCTTGCGGGCAACGTCATCTTCACCGGCAGGCTGGCGCACGAGCGCATGGCGCGCATCTACACGGTGATCGATATCCTGGTCTATCCGCGCCATCGCATGCGCCTGACCGAGCTGGTCACCCCGCTCAAGCCGCTCGAGGCCATGGCGCAAGGGCGCGTGGTGCTCGCCTCGGACGTGGGAGGTCATCGCGAAATGATCGAAGACGGCAGAACCGGCGTGCTCTTCGCCGCCGGCGACGTGCACGCATTGGTGGCGGCGCTGCTCGCGCTACTGGGCGCGCCGCAGCGCTGGCAGCCGCTGCGCGACAATGCGCGTCACTTCGTTGAAACCGAACGCAGCTGGGCCAGCAGTGTCGCCCGCTACGGGCCGGTGTACGCGGACCTGCTCGCGCGCGGGCAGGAAAAATGACGTTCACGGGCGTACGCATCGTGCTCGTCGCGCCGGGCCCCTTGGCCCCATGCGGGGCGGGCGAAGAGGCAAACCGCTTGGCCGCGCTGTTGCTGGGCGATGGCGCCAGCGTCGAACGGATGACGCCATTGGCAATTGATCGAGCTGGCGCGCATGCGCTCACGTGGACGGTGCGCCTGTGGCGTGCCAGCGCGCGCGCCGACGCCATCCACCTGATCGCCGACACCGCATGGCCTTGGCAACGCCACGTCGACACTGCACTCCAGATCGCGCGGCTGCGAGGTTCGCGCCTCGTCATCAGTCACCGTGGCGGCGACATCGCCGCACTGCTTGAACAGGATATCGCCTGCCTGCACCATGCCGACGTGCTGCTGGTCCCATCGGCCGCGCTGGCGCGCATGTTCGGCCTGCGTGGCTTGAATCCCCGTGTTTTGCCGGCGCCATCCGAGTGGAACTGGCCGCGCCTGCGCCAGCCGTACCGCCATCTCGTGCGCGGCGGGCGCAGTGGCGTCTACACGCGCCTGGTGTCGTCGCTTTTGTTTCCCTTGCATGAACGCTTCAAGCGCCACCCAACGCATCGGCTGCGTCTTGGCATGGAGCAGTCTCAATGGTGGAGCCAAGCGCAACTCCACGGCATGCGCCTGGAACGGCTGCGCGCGCTACTGCTGCATGCCCAGTCCCAGGTACCCCACTACCGCGACCTGTTCGCGCGCATCGGCTTCGACGCTGCCAAGGTCGACTCGCTCGAGTGCCTGCACCGTCTTCCCATACTCGACAAGGACACCATGCGCGCGGGTGCGCAGCGCTTTCAATCCGCGCAGGCCGACCGGCTCAAGCAATTTAGCACCGGCGGCTCGAATGGCGAGCCGCTGCGTTTCCAGTTGGGCACCGAGCGCATCGCCCACGACGTGGCGGCCAAGTGGCGCGCCACGCGCTGGTGGCATGTCGATATTGGCGATCGCGAACTGGTTATCTGGGGTTCGGCCATCGAGTTGAAGGCCCAGGACCGCCTGCGCACGCTGCGCGACGGCGTCTTTCGCACCCGGTTGCTGCCGGCATTCGACCTGTCGGCGGCGCGCCTGGACCGCTTCCTGGCGCGCCTGCGCAAATTCCGCCCTGCGATGATGATCGGCTATCCATCGGCGATGAGCTTGATGGCGCGCCATGCCACGGCGCGCCGGATCGCGCTCGACGACCTGGGCATCCGGGTCGCGTTCGCCACCGCCGAACGCCTGTACGACGACCAGCGCGCGCAAATAGAACAGGTGTTCGGCTGCCCTGTCGCCAATGGATATGGCGGGCGCGACTCGGGCTTCATCGCCCATGAATGCCCATCGGGCGGCATGCACATCACTGCCGAGGACGTGATTGTCGAGATTGTCGACCCGGCGGGACGGGCGCTGCCCATCGGCCAGTCGGGCCAGATCGTCGTCACCCATCTGGCCACGCGCGATTTCCCCTTCATCCGCTATGCCACCGGCGACATCGGCGCGCTCTCGCATCGTGCCTGCCCATGCGGACGCACACTGCCCTTGCTCGAGCAGATCGAGGGCCGCAGCACCGACTTCGTGCACGCGAGCGACGGGCGCGTGATGCATGGCCTGGCCCTGATCTACATCCTGCGCGAACTGCCCCAGATTCGCGCCTTCAAGATCGTGCAGGAAAGCGTGGATCAAACCCGCGTGCTGGTGGTGGCCACGCCATCGCTGCCGGCGACGGTGAAGGCCACCATTGAAACGGGATTCAAGGCGCGCCTGGGGGCGCAAGTGCGTGTGCTGATCGACGAGGTGGGCAGTATCGCGCCGGAGGCGTCAGGCAAATTCCGTTACGTGGTCAGCCACGTAACGGCCCCATAAAGGAGGAATCGATGTTCGTCTACACCGAGCTTGGCTTGACCTTGTGCGCGCTTGGCATTGCGCTCTACTGCGCCCATCAGATACGGCGCTGCCTGCAGCTCGTCCATACTATGGCCAACCAGAGCCGGCGCGACAATGCCACGCTGTTCCAACAGCTTGAAGCCCTGCTCGGTTTATATGTCGAGCTGGGTTTGCGCAAGAGTTTGCCCACCACGCGCGACTGGGCCGCCTCGCCGGACTTTCTGCTGGAGCTGGCGCGCCATGCCATCGCCGAAAAACCGCTCACGGTCGTCGAATGCAGCAGCGGCGCCTCGACCCTGGTGCTGGCGCGCTGCATGCAGCTCAACGGCGCGGGCAAAGTCTACAGCCTGGAGCACGATCCAGAGTACGCGCAAGCGACACGCGCGCAACTGGCGCGCCATGGCTTGTCGGACTACGCGGCGGTGCTGGTGGCGCCGCTGCGCCCATGGCACTTCGGGGAACAGGCCTGGCAGTGGTATTCGCACGAGGTACTGCCCGGCGCGCTCGAGATCGACATGCTGGCCATCGATGGTCCGCCGATGGTCAGCGCTGCGCAGGCGCGCTACCCGGCCGGCCCAGCCTTGTTTCACCGGCTCGCGCCCAATGGCGCGGTGTTCATGGACGATACCAAGCGCGCCGATGAGCAAGCTATCTTGCTGCGCTGGCAGAGGGAGTTTCCGCACTTGCTGCAGTCCGCGCGCGCGTGCGAAAAAGGATGCGCCGTATTGCGCCACCATCCGGCGGCGCGCGCGCCTAGCGCTGTGGGCTAAGCCGCGGCGCGCGCACGAGTATCGATGCCGGTGCGGCACGCGCGCCGGCACTCAGGCGGCGTCGCATACCGGACCGGCGCGCCTGCTTTGCCTGTGCACCAACTCGCCATAACATGCGCCCAGTTGGATCGCCACCGCATCCCAGGTGAGGTCGCGTACCAATGCGCGCACCCGCTCGCGCGCCGGCGGATGGGAAACGAGCGCCATCACCGCCCGCCGCTGCGCCGCGCCATCGTCCCAAGCGACGCGTTTGAGGGCGAAGTCGCTATCGGGCAGGCACAAGGCACTGGCACGCGTCAACACCACGGGCGTGCCCGCAGCCAAGGCTTCGAGCGCTGCCAATGGCATCACTTCCCCCTGGCTTGGCAGAGCGAACACCGAGGCCGCCCCATATGCGCTCGCCAGCAAGGGATCGGTATGCGCGAGCGGCCCAAGCCAGCTCAGCGCGCGCATGCTGCGCACTTGCATGAGGTAACCCTGGTCGGCTTCGCAAGCGTCACCAATCAAGACCAACGGCAAACCCAGGTCGGCCAAGGCCATGGCCAAACCCAATTGATTCTTGTATGGCGAGATGGCGCCCACCATCAACACAAATGGTGTGACGATGCCGGTGCGCGCCCGGAACAGATCGCCGTCCGCCCCATGGAACTGTGAACTGATTCCGTTTGGAATAATGCGAACTTTTCGACCATCAATCTGGAAGGCTTCGATGATGGCGCGCCGTTCGGCCTCGCCCAAGGCGATGACTTCATGCGCCAACTCAAGGGCGGTACGCATGTGCGCGTACGTGCTTTGCACCTGCCACCGCGTCAAGCTGCCCAACACGCGGTCGGCCAGGCGGGCGCGCCGCCCCCAGGCCCGATCCCAGCCAGGCTGAACCAAAGGCGAGATGATGAGCGGCACGCCCGCCTCCGCCGCCGCTTCGGCGATCCGGTGGTTGCCGTTAATGACGGAAAATATATGCACGAGATCATATTCGGCAAGATCGGTGCGCGACGCCTCGATCAGCTCGACCTGTATCGGCCGAGCCGCAGCACATGGCAAGCGGCGCAAGGCGCTCATGGTCTCGCGCAACTGCACTTGCAAGCCACCATCGCGCTGAAACAGCATCGGATAGGACGTGATGCCTACACGCATGAACATCTCCCGCTCATTTGGCCGGCCAGATGGCGAATGCGGCCAGCTTGCGGCGGAATAATTGAAGCTCATCATCCAGCGGATGAGCGAGCACAAGCAATCCCAGCAACCACAGCGCCACAGTGGCGACGGCGCAGGTCGACAGCGCGAGGACCTTATCGGTCGCGCCAAGGACTAGCAGCGTCAATGGCGCGCACGAACAGATCGACGCGAGCGCCAAGCTCTTGCGGGCGGCGGCCAGCTGCGCCACGAAGCCGAGGCCAGCGAGGCGCCGAAGATAGCGCAAGGTGAGCCAGGAGCGGAACAAGGAGCCGACGACGACCGCCCATGCCATGCCGGCCAAACCGAAAGGCGCGGCGCCGAGCAGGGCCAGCACGCGCACAGGAACGGCCAAGGCATCGAGGCGCGCCTGCATGCCCACCTGCCCGATGGCGACAAACAAGTGCCGCGCCATGCTAAACATGCTATAGATCGCCGCTGACGTGCACATGATGCGTATCAAGGGGACGGCGGCGTCCCATTGCGGACCAAACAGCAGGCGCACGAGCGGTGCCGCCATCAGCGCCAGACAGGCAAAAAACGGGAATGCAAATGCGCTCATATAACTGACGGTACGCAGATACACGGCGGCGGCATCGCCCGCATCGCGCGCCCGCGCGGCATACAAGGGAAACACCACGGGCGAGACCACGCTGGTGACGGCGTCGTTAAACACGGCAAGCATCCCGAGCGCCTTGCCAAACACGCCCACGCCCTCCATGCCGATCAATTTGCCGATGATTAAATCCGGCGCCGCCACGCCCACCTCGTCAATCAAGGTGCCGCCGGTGGCCAGCGTGCCAAAGCGCAAGATGGCGCCCATGCCCTTGCGTGATGGCATCCAGGGCAAGTGGGGAGGACGCAGGTACAGGCCCAGCAGCAAAGCAGCCAGCGTCGCCGCCACCGACGCGAGCGCCAGGCTCAAATAGCCAAAGCCGCGCCAAGCCAACACGACGGCGAGCACAAAATTGCATATTCCTTGGGTCAGGTTGATCGCGCAGATCGCGCCAAAGCGCATCTGGCGGCGCAGCATCGGCAAGGTGACGGCGCTAAATGGAATGAGCAGGAAATTGAGCGCCAACAGTTGCAGTACCGTGGCCAGGCGCGCCTCATGGTAAAAGCGCGCCATCGGGAAACTCGACAGGGCGATCGCGCCCGCCAGCGACCATGCGAACAGGAAGCTAGTGGCCAACACGGCGCGCAGCTTATCAGCGCTTAAGTCGCGCTCCTGGATCAGATATTGCCCCACGCCGAAGTCGCGCAGCACTTGGGCCATCCCCAGTAACACGGCGCCAACTGAATAGACGCCCGTCTCGGCCGGTGTCAGCAGTCGCGACAAGATCATGCCGCTAGCTAGCCCCACCAGCAGCAGCGCATATTTTTCCACGAAGGAAAATAGCAGGGACAAACGGATATTCACACCAAGCCCGCGTAGAAGTCGAGCAGGCGCTCTTTCATGATGGCCGGCGTGTAGAGACGCTCGACCTCGGCGCGCCCTGCGATGCCCATCGCCGCGCGCCTTGGTGGATCGGCCAGCAAGGCCCCCACCAGCTCGGCCGAGCGCGCCGCGTCGGCCAGCGGCAGCAGCAGGCCACCTTTGCTATCACGCAAAATGTCAGCAGTGCCAGGCACATCCGTGCCCAGGGCGGGCACCCCGCAGGCCATCGCTTCGATGGTGGCGATGCCGAAGCCTTCGTTGCGGCTCATCAGCACATGCAAGTCCAACGCCGGCAATATCAGTTCGACCTCGGATGTGAAGCCGGAAAAATGAACGAATGGCAGTACGCCGGCCGCGCGGGCTTGCTGGCGCAACTGCTCCTCAAGCCCGCCCGAGCCGATAAACACCAGGTGCAAATCGGGAAAACGCGGGCGCAAGGCGCAAAACAGGGCGAGCAAGGCGGACGGCCGTTTTTGGATCGACAGGCGGGCCGCCGCTCCCAGCAACAAGGCATCCGCGGGCACGCCAAGGCGGCGGCGGGCATCGCTGCGTCTTTGCGCGCACGGAAAAAAGCGCTGCGTATCGACGCTATTCGGTATCACGCTCAATTTGGTCGACGGCACGATGAAACGATTGAACACGGCCAGAAAATGCTGCATCGCCGACGGCGAAACGGCGTAAATGCCCTTGACGGTACTGAAAGCCTGCGCATACAGGCGTTCGTGCCAGCGGTGGAACTGGGTTGGCGGAAAAGCGTTATGCACGCTGATCACCGATGGCAAGCGGCAATGGTGAGCCAGCCACAGCAAGGTGGCGCCATAACTGGTCCAGCACAGGGCCACATGCACCAGGTCGGCCCGATAGGAGCGCAGCTGGCGTGCCGCGCTCCATCGCGCGCGCAGCTTATTGCTGCGCCGCCAAGGCCAACGCTCGAAAAATTGCGGCGGATCGAACTCGGACACGTCGATGGCATCGCCCTGCAAGCTGCCGCGCAAGCGTTCCAGTCCATCGAAAGGAGTGCTGGCGAGCATGCTCTGGATGCCGGCGGCGGCCAACACGCGCGCTTCCTGCGCCATGCGCCATTCCATGCCACCGAGTTCGCCCGAGCAGCTGGCGATCAATACACGGCGCGCCGGCGGTGGCGTGACCGGCTTGCCAAACCATGACTGATAAATATAGCCACGCAAATACGCGATCTCCCAGCGTTGCGTGCGCAATGCGTCGCCATCCCCCCGTAGCAGCGCCGCCAGCGCGGCCCACGTCGCCACGCCCAACTTGGCGAAGCGCCAGCGCGCCACCTTCAGGACGCGGGGCGTATCGTCGGCGCCTTCTTGCAACACGGCGCCACGCCCGAAGCGAAACGCGCGCTGGAAGATGAAGCCGCTCTCGAGCTGATGCGCGCGGATATGGTGATGCACGCGCGCGCCGGCGCAAAACCATGCCCGGTAGCCCAGTGCGGCCACCCGGCGTGTGAATTCGGTCTCCCCTCCCATCGCATAACTGCCACTGCGCGGACCATATGCCGGGTCGAAGCGGTGACCCGCTTCAAATACGGCGCGCCGCACCGCCATGTTCGCGCCCCACAGCAAGCCAGGAAAGACGGGGCCGTCCGGCGCGTTGGTGATGCCGAAGGTCAAGCCAAGTGGCACCGTGCGCAACACCCAGCCGGGCGGCGGCACCGCCCAATCGGGCGCGATGCTCGCACCGAACAGCGCGTACGCCGGATGGGCGGCGGCGCACGCTTCCAACTGCAGCAGCCAGTCGGCGTCCGGGGTGGCGTCATCGTCGGTGAAGACGAACAGCTCGGCCACGCTATGGGAGAGAACATGGGCCAATGCCGCGTTCAGCGCCGCGCTTTTTCCGCAACGCGCTTGACGCAGCAAGGTCAGCGGCAGGCGCGCGCGATATTGCATGAGCAACTCGCCAGTGCCATCGCTGCTGCCATCGTCGACGATGCAAAGCGACCAGCCCGACGCTGGCGCCCGCAATCGGCAATAGGCGGCGAGCACCTTGCCCAGGGTCGGCGCGCCATTGCATGTAGCCATGAGAACGGTCAACAAGCGCGCCCCTCCCCTGTTTTAGTATTGCCTCAAACTCGCAGTGCAGTGTAGCAAGCGGCATTGCGTCAATCTTGACAACCGTCAATGAGCCCAACCATGGCCTGGCCGCAATGCGCGATATCCTGCTCACGCTGATCGTTTTCGGCTCCCTTCCTGCTATTTTCAAGTCGCCCGTCATCGGCGCCTTGATGTGGGTCTGGATCAGCGTGATGAATCCGCATTCGCAAGGCTGGGGCTTCGCCACTCATTTCCCCTTCGCCTTGATCGTCGCCGTCGCCACCGTGGCGAGCATGGCGCTCTCGCGCGCGCCGCGGGCCTTGCCCTGGAACGCGATCAGCCTGACCTTGATCGCTTTCACGCTATGGATGAATGTGACGCTGCCGTTCTCGATCGACGTCGATGCCTCGCTCGGGCAATGGTGGAAGGTGATGAAGATCATGCTGATGAGCTTTGTCACCATGATGCTGATCAAATCGCGCCAGGACGTCGAGCGCTTGATCTGGGTGCTGGCCGCCTCGATCGGCTTTTACGGCATCAAGGGCGGCATTTTCACGCTGCGCACGGGTGGCGAAAACCGTGTGTGGGGCCCGGAGGATTCTTTCATTGGGGACAATAATGCGATTGCCCTGGCTTTGATCATGACGATACCGTTAATGGTCTTCATCCAGCAGAACAGTTCCCGTCCGCTGGTGCGGCGCGCCTTGACGGCGTCGATGCTGCTGTGCGCGCTGGCGGCGCTGGGCTCGTATTCGCGCGGCGCGCTGCTGGCGATCGCGGCCATGTGCGTGTTCCTGTGGTTCAAGAGCCGCAACAAGGTCGCGCTGGGCAGCTTGATCGTGTTCGCGGCGCCCCTGCTGCTGCTGTTCATGCCGCAGCAATGGTCCAGCCGCATGGACACGATCGGCCAATACCAGGCCGACAGCTCGGCCCAGGGACGCATCAATGCCTGGTACATGGCATTCAACCTGGCCAAGGACCGCTTCTTCGGCGGCGGTTTCGCCATTTACGATGGCGGCGTGTTCGCCGTCTACGCGCCCGATCCAGCCGACGTGCACGCCGCCCACAGCATTTACTTCCAGGTGCTGGGCGAACATGGCTTCGTCGGCCTGCTGCTGTACTTGCTGCTGGGCGTATTCACCTGGCTCAGCTGCGCGCGCATCATCGGTCAAACGGCCGGCGTGGCGCCATTGCAATGGGCGCGCAGCCTGGCCACGATGGTCCAAACCAGCATGGTCGGCTTCGCCGTGGGCGGCGCCTTCCTCAGCCTCGTGTATTTCGACATGCCCTACTATATGATGGCCGCCATCATCGCCACGCGTGCCTTGGTGGAGCGCGAACTGGCGGCGCTGGCGCTTGGGCAGCGCTGACATGCACTGGCCCCTGTCGATCCTGATCTATCACCGCGTGCTCGCGCATGCGGACCCTCTGTTCCCGGATCAAATCGACGCGCGCCGCTTCGACAGCCAAATGCGCACCCTGGGCGCCAATTTCACCGTGCTACCGCTGGCGCAGGCGGTGCAGGCATTGCGCGAGCGCACCCTGCCGCGGCGCGCCGCCTGCATCACCTTCGACGATGGCTATGCCGACAACGCGCAAGTGGCGCTGCCGATATTGCTGCGCCACCGCCTGCCGGCGACGTTTTTCATCGCCAGCGGCTTCCTGCGCGGCGCCACCATGTGGAACGACGCCGTCATCGCGCGCGTGCGCGGCGCCTCTGGCGGCATCCTCAATCTCACCCGCTTCGGACTGGGGCGCCACGATATCAGCAGCATGGCGGCGCGGCGCGCCACCATCGACACCCTACTGGCGCAACTGAAGTACCTGCCGGCCGCCCAGCGCGACGAATGCGTGAAGGCGATCGCGCCCAAGCCCGCGCGCAGTCTCATGATGATCCCGGACCAGGTACTGGCCCTGCACCGCAGCGGCATGGACATTGGTGCCCACACTGTCAGCCACCCGATCCTGGCCACCCTGGGTAGTGCGGCGGCCAGGCGCGAGATCGCCCAGGGGCGCCATGCGCTCGAGGACATCACTGGCGCACCGGTCAAAACCTTCGCCTACCCGAACGGCAAACCCGGCGTCGACTTCGCCCCCGAGCACGTGGAGATGGTGCGCGCGCTGGGTTTCGACGCCGCCGTCACTACCGCCTGGGGCAGCGCCCGCGCCGGCGCCGACCCGTTCCGGCTGCCACGCTTTACTCCGTGGGACCGCAGCAGCGCCTTGTTCTCGCTACGGCTGGCCGCCAACCTGCTCAGGCGCCCGGCTTGACCCCAAGCAGAGTCGTGTAAGGCGTGAGGACGTGGCCACACCAGCGCAGCGGCGCCAGCGCGCGCAGCGCGCGCACGGTGGCGCGCGCGGCCGGCTTGCAGCTGCTCTGGTCGATCAAGTCGAAGCGATCCAGGCAGCGCATGCCATATTGGCCCAGGTGGGCGCGCAGAGCGTAGAAGGAGAACCAGTTCACTGCCGGGTAGGTCGCGTAGCCCGCCAGTTCGGGCCGCGTGGTGCGGGCGAGCTCTTCGTAATGGCGCTTGAGCCGAGCCGGGTACCACGCGTAAGCGGGAAGGTCGAACTCCTCCTGGAATGGGCAGAGGCGATTGCTGGTGCTGATGTAGAGCGCGCCGCCGGGCTTGAGCACGCGCACGAATTCGCGCAGGCAGCTTCGCCAGTCCGCCACATGTTCGAGCAATTCGGGCGCGATGCAAATGTCGATCGACTGATCGTCCCACGGCAAGGCGGTGGCCGAGGCGACCTCGAAGCGGATCGCCAGGCCGGCGCTAGCGGCGCGGCGGCGCGCCAGCGCGATCAAGGCTTGATTGATATCGGCGCCAAAAACATGGTCGCCGCGTGCGGCCCACAGGGCGCTTTGGGTGCCCGCGCCGCAACCCACGTCAGCTACGCGCAGGGTGCGCCCGGCCCATCCGGTCACGCGCAGCAGCGTCGCTTGTATCGACGCGAAGCGCGCACGCGCGGCCGCGCTGCTGCTCTCGTTTTCGTAGTAGCGATAGAAGTCTTGATGGCTGCTGGTATCCCACGGCGCTTCAGGCTTGGCGGATGGCTGCTTCATGGTCGACCCTCGAGGTAGTGGTGGGCACGGCCCAGTCGAGTTTGCGCTGCGCGAACCACTGCTCGAGCATCACCAGCACCCAGACCATGGTGCCGTGATAGGCGGGGTGCTGCGCAAGCCGATGGCCAAGCAGGCCGTCGATGAAGTCGGCCCGCACCAAACGACGCGCCTTCAGGTCGCTCAAACTGTCGTAGGCCAGGCTGCGCAGGCGCGCGTCGGTCTGCAGCCAATAGCCGAACGGCAGGCCGAAGCCATGCTTCTTCTTGCTGATCACTTCACGTGGCAGGGTCTCGCGCAGTGCCTGCTTGAAGAAATACCGCAGGCGCGTGCCTTTGAGTTTCTGGCGCGCACTCAGGCGCGCCGAAAACGCGACGACGGCGTCGTCCAGGAAGGGGAAAGCCGCCTCCACGCCGGCCAGTTCGCACGCCTTCATCACTTTCGGCAGATCGTTGTCGGCCAGCGTGAACTGCAGGTCCAGCGCGAGCAACTGGTTGATCTGGCTTTGTCCATGGGTGAGCCAGTACGCCTGGTTCAGCGCGGCCAGTGGCGCATGGATGTCGACGTCGGCCAGGAAGTCAGCCTCGAGCACGGTGGGGACACCGTAGTGATGCAGCAGATTATAGGTCTCCAGGCGCGCCGGTAATGGCACGCTGGCCTGCTCGACATAGCTGCGCGCCTTCGACACGAGCTTGCCGCGCATGGCACCAGCGAGCCTGAACAGCACCGGCTCGATCAGCACCTGGCGCAGAGCCGGCGGAATGGTGTCGTAGCGACTAAACACGGCCTGCCGCGCGTAGCGTTCGTTGCCGCCGAAAAGCTCGTCGCCGCCGTCGCCGCCCAACATGCGCACCACGCCGCCGTCACGCGCCATCTGCGCGCAATAATAGGCCGGCACCGCCGAGGCATTCCCAAACGGTTGATCGAAAACGCTGGCGATGTGTGGTATCGCGTCGACGATGTCGCCCGGCGTGACATAGCGCTCGCGATGCAGCGTCGAGAAATGGCGAGCAACCAGGCGCGCGTATTCCATCTCGTCGTAGCCGGGCGCGTCGAAGCCGATCGAGTAGGTGCGCACCGGATGCTGCCCCACTTCGGCCAGTAGTGCAGTGATAGTGGAGCTATCGGTGCCGCCGCTCAGGAAAGCGCCCACCGCGTGTTCACCTTGCGCGCTGCGCACCGCCTGGCGCATCGTGCTGATGAATTCCTCTTTCAAGGCTGGCAGATCGGCCGCCGCGTTCTCCTGGAACGACATCGTCCAGTATTTTCCGCGCTCGACACGCCCGCCTCGAAAGCGCAGGTATTGGCCCGGCATCAGGCGCCGCTGCTCGCAATAGACCGAGTCTGGCGCCGGGATCATGTGAAAGTACAGGTAGTTGTAGAGCGACTGCGAGTCGATCCGCCGGCTCGTGCCTGGGTAGCGCAGCAAGGCGTCACTGCTGCTGGCGAAGGCCAAAGTGCGCCCCACCATCTGGTAGCACAGCGGGTGCGTGCCGCTGCGATCGATGGCGAGGAACAGTTCCTCCTTGCGCTCATCGATCACCGCCAGCGCGAAGGCGCCGCAAAGCGAAGCACACATATGCTCGCCGAGTGTGCGCCACAAGCGCCCAAGGCCGCTGACCGGCGCGCCCCACAGCGCGATCAGCAGGCCGTCTTCATGATGCAGCGTGGCGCTGCCGGGAAGTGCGGCGAGCGCCAGCGCGCCGCCGCCGACACTACCGCTGCCAAGTGGAGCGGCATCGAAGCGCGACAGCGGCGCGGCCATGCGCTCGACCTGCAGGGTGGCCGCCTGCCCAAACCAGCCGCATAGGCCGCTCATACCAACACCTCCAAGGCGTTCGGATGTCCCAGAAAGCGGCTTGGGCTAGCGCTCAAGCCGTAGGCGCCGGACTGGAACACCACCACCAGGTCGCCCACGTCGGCGCGTGCCATCTCCATGTCGTCGGCCAGCATGTCGAGCGGCGTGCACAGCGGCCCGACCACGCACACGCGCTCGCGTGCGTCGCCGCGCATCTTGTTCCCGATCGCCACCGGATAGTTCTTGCGCAGCACCTGGCCAAAATGGCCCGAAGCGGCGAGGTGATGATGCAGGCCTCCGTCTGTGACCAGATAGACGCAGCCGCGCGAGTGCTTGCGTTCGAGTACCCGGCAAACGTAAATGCCCGCTTCGGCCACCAGATAGCGGCCAAGTTCAAGCACCAATTTGGCAGTCGGTGCCGCACGTTCTAGCGTATCGATCACGATGCGCAGGGCGGCGCCGACCGCGCCAACGTCGAGCGCGCCCTGGCCAGCAAAATACGGTACGCCAAAGCCGCCGCCGATGTTCAACACCCGCAGCGGCGCCGGCGCGTCCTGGGCCAGGCGCAGCGCCAGTTCCACGCTCTGATGTTGGGCCTGGCAAATCGCCTCGGCGTGCAGATTTTGCGAGCCGGCGAAGATATGAAAACCGTGAAAATCCAGGCCGAGCTGGCCTATTCGTCCCAGCATCGCCGGCACCCGCTCGGCGTCGACGCCAAATTGCGCCGGTCCGCCGCCCATCCGCATGCCGGCGTGTTTGAGCGCAAAGCCAGGATTGACGCGCACCGCCACCCGCGGCGTCATGCCTACGCGCTCACCGGCGATGGCGATGCGCTCCATTTGCTGCTCCGACTCGAGGTTGACAAGAACATCGGCCGCAACCGCCTGGCACAATTCGGTGTCGGTCTTGCCCGGTCCGGCAAAGCTGATCTGCGCGCTGGAAAAGCGCGAATCGAGCGCCACCTTCAATTCGCCGCCCGAGGCGACATCGACCCCGTCGACCAAGCCTGCCAGCAGATCGACCAGCGCCGGCATTGGATTGGCCTTCATCGCGTAATGCAGGCGCACGCTGCGTGGCAGCGCCGCGCGCAGCGCCTGCACGCGCGCGCGGATCGCCTTGCGCTCGTAGGCGTAGAACGGGGTTTGACCTACCCGCTGCGCCAGGCGTGTCAAGGCGATGCCGCCCACTTCGAGGACATCGTCATGGATGGCGAAGGCCGCCCGCTGGTGTTGCGGCGCGCTCATGATGCCGCCTGCGCGAACAGGTCGGCCAATTCGTCGGCCAGCAAGCGGCGGTCGATCTTGCCGTTCGGGTTGCGCGGCAGCGCCATCGCACGCACGTCGATCCAGGCCGGCAGCATATAGGCCGGCAACGCCTGGCGGCAGGCGGCGCTCAGGGCCGCGCCGTCGAGCGCCTGTCCGTCCCTGCCGCTGGCGACCAGCGCAATGACCTGCCCTTGCACCGGGTGGCGCACGCCGATGGCCGCCGCCTCGGCCACCAAGCCGGTGGCATAGACCACCTCCTCGACCTCGCTCGGGCTGACGCGGTAGCCGGCGGTCTTGATCATGTCGTCGCCGCGGCCGATGAAATACAAATAGCCTTCCTCGTCGCGCCGCACGGTGTCACCTGACCACACCACATTTTCCGCCAGCGGCAGCGCGGCGCTGCGCGCGAAAGGCTTGAAGCGCTCGCGCGTGCGCTCAGGGTCGTTCCAATAGCCCAGCGCCACCAGCGGTCCCCGATGCACCAGTTCGCCGGGCTCGTGCGGATCGCACTCGCTGCCGTCGGGACGCAGCACCATCACCTCCGCATTCGGGATGGCCTTGCCGATCGAGTCTGGCCGAGCGTCCAAATATTGGTGTGCGAGATAGGTGGAACGAAACGCCTCCGTCAAGCCGTACATCAAATAGACATGCGTGTGCGGCAGCGATCGGCGCAGGGACGTGAGCGTCGCGCGCGGCATGGCGCCGCCCGAGTTGGTCAGGTAGCGCAAGGCGGACACGCGCGGCCAGCTCAACTGCGCGAGCTGAATCCACAGCGGCGGCACGCCCGCCAGGCCGGTGATGCGCTCCGATTCGACCATCTCCGGAATGTCACGCGCAAACAGGTGATTCATCAGCACCACGCAAGCGCCGCTGGCGAAGGCCGTTGTCAGTTGGCTCAGGCCGTAATCAAAACTGAGGGGCAGCACCGCCAGGATACGGTCGGCAGCCGAGTTTTCGAGATAGCCCGCTACCGACAGTGCGCCGGCCACGAGGTTGCGATGAGAAAGGACCACGCCCTTGGGCCGTCCGGTACTGCCGGAGGTGTACAGGATCGCCGCGATGTCGCTTTCGATACGGCGATGCACAGTGCCGCACCCGCCCGCGCGCACGAACTCGCTCCACGGGACCAGGCGCACCCCATCGTGATGCGCAGCCTCGCCACCGGCGACGACAATAGCCCGCAATTGCGGACAGTGACGCGCCAGCTCACCCAAGCCGCCCAGTCCGTCCAGGCGCTCGGCGCTGGTGACGAGAATGCGCGCGCCGCAATCGCCCACCACATGCGCCACTTGTCCTGGTTTGAACAGAGGATTGAGCGGCACGAACACGCCCCCGGCGGCGGCCGCGCCGAACATCGCCAGCACCGCTTCCTCGCGCTTTTCCAGGTACACCGCCACCCGATCCTCGCGTTGCAGCCCGAGCGCCAGCAAGCCACGCGCGACGGCGTCCATGCGCAGCGCCAGGTTTTCATAGTTCATATCGACGCCCTGGTAGCGCAATGCCGGTGCCAACGGGGCGCGCTGCGCCGCTTCGGCGATCAAGTCCTGAACCAAGATGGCCATCGTGCTCTCCCTGTCGCGTGCAAGTCGGAGTTCAATGATTGGGAAAATCGGGCGCGCCCTCATTGAGATTGGTCAACTAATGGAGGAGGGACAAGAGCTTGCGCCGGCTCAACGCCAGGCCCTGGCAGCGGTGTTTAATGAACATCGTTCGCCATGCCGGGTACCACCATGAAAATGCGGATCGACCACACTGTGCGCCAGCTGGGCTGGTTCAACGGCTGCCTGTATGCGCTGGACCTGTTCATTCGCTGGAGCAGCGGCGGGCGCTGGCGGCTCTACAAATACCGCTTGGTGGCGCAAGCGGTCGGCCGCGCCACCCTGTGCGGGCGGCGCGGCACTGGCATCGAAGTGCGTCTGCTGCGCGCGCCCGTCGAGCATGGGCACGACTTTCCGCGCCGCGCGGACGTTGTCGCCCAGCGTTACCGCCAAGGCACGCAGTGCCTGGCCGCCTACCGCGCCAACGAACTGCTCGGCTTCTTATGGTTCACACTGGGCCCCTATCAGGAAGACGAGGTGCGCGCGCGCTTCATCCCCGTGCCGGCCCACGCGGCATGGGATTTCGATGTGAACGTGCTGCCGGCCCATCAATTTGGTCCGGCCTTCGCCCGTTTGTGGGACGAGGCGAACCAGCTGCTGCGCGCGCGCGGCGTGTACTGGTCATGCAGCCGCATCTCGGCCTTTAACGCGGCCTCGCTCTCAGCGCACCGGCGCATCGGCGGCGTCGAACTGGGCGGCGCCCTGTTCCTGTGTTGCGGCCAGTGGCAGTGGATGGTCGCCAGCCTCGCCCCCTATCTGCATTTATCGCGCAAACCCACTTCCTACCCGCAGTTCAGACTGGAGCCACCATGCTGCATATCGAAAAAATCAAACTGATCCTCGGCGACACCCTGGGCATACAAACCCGGCAATTGCACTCGTCCTCTCCCTTGCTGGGCAGCGTGCCTGAACTTGACTCCATGGCCGTGTTGGGCGTGATCGCCGCCCTCGAAGAGCAATTCGACATCGCCGTCGACGATGATGAAATCAACGCGCGCCACTTTGCCACCATCGGCAGCCTGGCCGCCTTCGTCGACGGGAAGCGCGAGGCATGAACGCGCCCTTGCGGCACCCGCCCAGCGCCGAACCATTCTTTCTCAACGTCGAGCAGGGAGAGCGTTTTTGCATCTTCCACCCACCCGATCCGCGCGTGCCGGCACGCGCGGCGATCTTGTACGTCCACCCATTCAGCGAAGAACTGAACAAGACGCGCCGCATGGTCGCGCTGCAAGCGCGCGCATTCGCCGCCAGCGGCTACGCGGTGCTGGTCATGGACCTGTACGGCTGCGGCGATAGCGCGGGCGACTTCGCCGACGCGCGCTGGGAGATCTGGCGCGCCGACCTGGCTGCTGGCCACGCGTGGCTGACCAGGCACGCCGCCGTGCCGATCTATGCCTGGGGCCTGCGCCTGGGCGCCCTGTTGGCGCTTGAACACGCCTGCGCGTTCGCCTGTCGACGGGTCATACTGTGGCATCCACAATGCTCCGGCAAAGCGAGCGCGCACCAGTTCCTGCGCATGGAACTGGCGGCCCAAATGCTCGGCAGTGCACAGGAAGAAGGGGCCGGCGCACCACGCGCGCGCCTTGAGCGCAGAGGCAGCATCGAAGTAGGAGGATATACGGCGTCACTCGAGCTGGTGCGGGCGATCGAAGAGCGCAACCTGGAACACATGACGCCTGCGCACTGCACTATCGACTGGTTCGACGCCCAATCAAACGCGCGCGCCAGCGCCAGCGCGGCGCGGCTCGCAGCCCGATGGGCCAAGCATGGGAGCGAACTGCGTTTACATGGAATCGACTCCCTGGCATTTTGGAACAGCACCGAAATCGGCGAGTGCACCGAGCTTCTGCGCGCAACCGGTGACGCCTTGTATCGGACGGATCCATGACGGTTCGGCAGCTCGCGGTGCGCTTCGATTGCGAAGCATGTGCGCTGATTGGCATCATCCACATGCCGGAGCGGCCGCGCGCGCGCGGCGTTTTGATGCTCACCGGCGGACCTCAATATCGGGTGGGCAGCCACCGTCAATTCGTCTTACTGGCGCGCGAATTGGCCGCTGCCGGCACCCCGGTTATGCGCTTTGACCACCGCGGCATGGGAGATAGCGCCGGCGCGCCGCGCCGCTTCCAGGAACTCGACGCGGACATCCACACTGCCGTAGGCGAATTCATACGCCAGGCTCCGGCGTTGCGGGAAGTCGTCATCTGGGGTTTGTGCGACGCCGCCAGCGCAGGCGCCCTGTATGCCCACCGCGATCGGCGCGTATGCGGGCTCATTTTGCTCAATCCCTGGGTGCGCACCGAACAAGGCGCGGCACGTGCCACACTACGCCACTACTATCTTGCGCGCATGCGCGACGGCCAATTCTGGCGCAAGCTCATGACTGGAAAGGTGGCGCTGGGCGCGACAATCAGTTCGCTCGGCCAACAAGCCCGCCAGGCCGCGCGCGGCAGCAGCGACAGCCTCGCACAACGCGTGTTCGACAGTCTTGGCGCGTTCGTCGGGCCGATACTGATCATCCTAAGCGGCGCGGACCTCACCGCCCGTGAATTTTCCTCCCATCTGGTCAAAAGCGAACTTGACTGCACGCGCGTGGACATCGCCCATGCCACCCACACGTTTTCGCGCCGGGAATGGCGCGACCAGGTAGCACGTGCGTGTATCGATTGGATAGTCTCATGGTGAAATCGGTCCTCATGATTGCCTTCCATACCCCGCCCATGCAGGGCAGCAGCGGTGTGCTGCGGACCATGAACTTCGCGCGTCACCTACCGCGGCACGGCTGGAATGCGCTCATCCTGTCAGCTAACACGCGCGCCTATGTCGAAACGGGGATTGATTCGGACGCTAACGCGCCACTGATCGAACGCAGCTTCGCGCTCGACGCGGCGCGCCATCTGGCAGTGGGCGGGCGCTATCCCACCATGCTGGCCCTGCCCGACCGATGGGCCTCGTGGTGGCTGAGCGCAGTGCCGGCCGCCCTGCGCCTGGTGCGGCGCCATCGTCCGCAGCTAGTCTGGTCAACCTATCCGATCGCCACCGCACACCTGATCGGTATGAGCGTCCATCGCATTACCGGCATTCCATGGGTGGCCGACATGCGTGATCCGATGACCGACGCCGGCTATCCGGCCCAGCGCTGGCCACGCAAGGCGTTCCAATGGATCGAGGCGCACGCCGCCGCGCGCTGCGCGCGCCTCGTCTGCACCACGCCAGGGGCTGTGAACATGTACAGGACGCGCTACCCGCACGTGGCGCGCGAGCGTTTCTGTCTGATCGAAAACGGCTACGACGAGGCAGCCTTTGGCAGCGCGCCGTCACGTGGTACGGTGCGTACCCGCATCCGCCTCGTGCACAGCGGCTTGATCTATCCGTCCGAGCGCGACCCAAGCGCCCTGCTCGCGGCGCTCTCGCTGCTCAAGAACGGCGGCGCCATCGACGGCGCCTCATTCCACCTGGTGCTGCGCGCCTGTGGTCACGATCACTATCTGCGCGCCCACATCGACGCGCTTGGATTGCGCGGCTTGATCGAGCTGGCCCCACCACTCCCCTATCATCAAGCGATCGCCGAAATGCAGGATGCCGACGGCCTGCTGCTGCTCCAGGCGAGCAACTGCAATGCGCAGATTCCGGCCAAGCTGTACGAATACCTGCGCGCCGGTCGCCCGATCCTCGCGCTCACCGACCGCTTTGGCGACACCGCCGTCAAGCTGCGCGCCTTCGGGATCGATACCATCGCTGCGCTCGATTCGACCCCGGACATCGTCCAAGCGATTCTGCGCTTCCTTGAGATGATACGCAGTCACAGTGCTCCGGTGGCGAATCCTCATGCTGTCCGTTCCGAGTCTCGCCGGGCCCGCAGCGCACAACTGGCGACGCTCTTCAACCACATCGTGGACCCATCATGATCGAATTGTTCGCCCTACTCGCCGCCACCTACGCCTGCGGCCCGCTGGTCAAATACGAGTCCGGCGGCGACTATCTGGCGCCGGGCGACCGCGAAAACCTGGCGGCGGTTGAAACCTTTCACTTCACCCAGCCAGTCGAGAGTCTGAGCCATGGCATCAATGGCACACTCGGGGCGGACCTAAGCTACACACTGGACCGCTTTCCGAATCACGCGCGCGCGCTGGCGGCGATGGCGCGGCTTGCGCTACGCGAAAAGACTGCCCAGCCGCGCGACGCGAAGTATACGCTCGAGTGCTACTTTGAGCGCGCATTGCGCATGCGCCAGGACGACGCCGCCATCCACACCGTGTATGGCGGCTACCTGCTGGCGACCAATCACGCCGAGCGCGCCTTCGATCAATTCGCGCGCGCCGTCGAAATCGACCCTGCCAGCGCAAGCGCGCACTACAATCTCGGCCTGATCTATCTGCAGCGACGCGACTTCGAGCAAGCGCGCACGCACGCCAGGCGCGCATACGAGCTTGGTCTTCCGATGCCCGGCCTGAAGAACAAGCTGATCGAGGCGCGCCAGTGGGAGCCCTAGCCCTCACAGCTTGACGCCATGATGGCTCATCAAGTCGTACAAGGTGGGCCGGCTGATCCCCAGCAGCTCCGACGCCTTCACGATATTGCCGTCAGCGCGCGCCAAGGCCATCACCATCACCTTGTACTCCGCCGCCTCGCGCACCTGGCGCAGATTGATCGGCGCACCCTCCTGCTGCGGCACCGGCAAATCCAGATCATCGGCGCTTATTTGCGGACCGTCGGACATGATCACCGCGCGCTTGATGCAGTTCTCCATCTCGCGCACATTGCCTGGCCAAGCGTGTTGCTCGATCGCCGCCAGCGCCTCGTCGCCAAAGGAAAGCGCGCTGCGCCCCTCTGACGTACAGAAGCGGTTGCGAAAGTGATGCGCTAGCAGCGCGCAATCGCCAGAGCGCTTGCGTAGTGGCGGGATAGTCAGTACGATTTCGCTGAGTCGGTAGTACAGATCCTCGCGAAACTGCCCGCTCAGCGCCAGCGCCTTTAGATCGCGATGGGTCGCGCAGACGATGCGCACGTCAACCGCGATCTCGGTGCGCCCTCCGACGCGTTCGATCACACGTTCCTGCAAAAAGCGCAGCAGTTTCGCCTGCAAGGTCAGCGCCATGTCACCCACCTCATCGAGGAAGAAGGTGCCTCCGTTGGCCGTTTCGATCTTCCCAAGAGTTTGCTGGCCGGCGCCGGTGAAGGCACCCTTTTCGTGCCCAAACAGTTCGCTCTCAAGCAGTTGTTCGGGAATGGCGGCGCAATTGATGGCGACGAAGCGGTGCTCGCGGCGCGCGCTGAGCTGATGCAGCGCGCGCGCGATCAACTCCTTGCCGCTGCCCGATTCCCCCTGCAGCATGATAGTGGCCGAGGACGGCGCCACCTTCTCCACATTCCGGCAAAGCTTGAGCATGCCCGGATCACGCGTGACAATGCCCGCCAACGGGGAGTCGGCCTGTATCTGCAGCATGCGACGGTTCTCCTGCTGCATCGCGTGCAGATAATAGGCACGCTCGACCACGAGCGCGAGCATATCGGCGTCGAACGGCTTTTGGTGGAAATCGTAGGCGCCCATCGCGATGGCCTTGAGCGCGTTGGCGCGTTCCTGATTACCCGACAGGACGATGATCTTCGTATCGGGCGCCAATGCCAGCATTTGCTGCAGCGTCGCCAAGCCCTCGCTGGCGCCATCCGCATCGGGCGGTAAGCCCAGGTCCATCGTCACCACCGCGGGTTGATGCCGCCGCAGCTGGTTCAGCGCGCTCTCGCGGTCCTGCGCCAGCAGTACCTCGCAGTTGTCGAAGCTCCAGCGCAGTTGTTTTTGCAGACCGGGATCGTCCTCAATGACCAGCAGCTTGCGCTTTCCCATCTTGCACCTCCTTCGGCATGTGTAGGGGCAGGTGCAGCGTGAACGTGGTGCCGCGCCCTTGGACACTGTCGACCTCGAGGCGGCCGCCCACCTCCTGCAGATATTCGCGGCTTTCGAACACGCCAATCCCCATTCCCGCCGCCTTGGTCGACTCGAATGGCTTGAACAGACGCTCGCGCATGTAGCGCTCGCTCATGCCGTGGCCACTGTCACAAACTTCAATGAGCGCCCATTCTCCTTTGCGGCGCAGCTGAACCGTGACACTACCGCCGGGCGCCGTGGCGTCGATCGCATTGTCGACGATGTGGCCAACCACCCGGTCGAGCCGCGCGCGTTGAACCCGCGCCACCATGGCGCGTTCGTGCAGCAGCAGCACGGGCCGTGGTTGCGCGAGTGCGCGCGCATCGACAATCTGGCGCAACATCTCGTCGAGCGGCACGCACGCGAGCGGCTCCGGTTCATCACTGCGGCGTAGTTTTTGAAGCAGCGCCTTCATTTTCTGCACCGAGTGGTCCAAGGTGGCGAGCATATCAGCCCGAAATGCCGGCTTGTCCTGGTGTTTTTCGGCGTTCGCCAGTAGCAGCGATAATTGGAACACCAGATTCTTCAGATCGTGGACGACAAACGTGGACATGCGATTGAACGACTCGAACTGGCGCGCCACCATCAGCGAATCGAGCGACTCACGATGCGCCAAGTAGCTGGCGGCTTGACTGCCCGCGATCTTCAACACGTCGCGCACCTCCCAATCGAGCTTGATCGGCGTGCGCGGCCGGGCGAGCGTCACAAATCCAAACAAGGCACCATCGAGCATCAGTGGCACCACCAGCCACAGGCGCGGAAGCGCGGCGAGCCAGGCAGGCATCGCCAATGCCGGCTCGCCCTGCTCCGAGCTGCCGCGGACGGGCACCTCGACCAACCATTGGCGCTGCTCGAGCAAGCGACAATAGGGATCGTCGAAGGCCGCGCTGGCGCCGCAAGGCGCCATATTCCACAAGCCTGCCACCTGCCACGCGCCAGCGCGCCGCAGCCACAATGCACCGGCCGGACTCTCAACCAGCGCGGCGATTGCCTCGATACTGCGTTCGTTCAACGCTGGGCCCTCCTGGGCAAGCGCGCGCGTGAGGCGCATCCATTCCTCGCGGTAGTCGAAGCGCCGCGCGAAGAAGTGCTTGCTGATGAAAACCTTCGCACGCGCGCGCACGGCGCCGGAAAACAAGGCGCCAGCGAGCAGCATGCAAGCGCCGCACAAGAAGGCCAGTTGCATGATGCGGCCCCAGGCGCCGCCTACATAGCGCAGATAGTATCCACTTGAGGCCATTGCCAACAGGTAGATAGCGGCGCCGACGATGGTCGCCGAATGCAGTACCACGGCGCGCGAGACCGTCAATTCGCGGCTCCAGCGCGCATTGCGCGAGGCCGATGCCGCCAGCAAAGGAACGGCAAGCGCGTTGACCAAGCCGCGCGCGTCCCGGATCTCGTCGTTGATGCGATGGAATAGCGCCGCCTCGCTGTAGAGGAAGAAGTCGTAGGCGAGCACGGTGCCGATGCCGATGCACGCGAACTTGAGCGCCCAGCGGTCCGATTCCGGCGCATCCCGGTACAACGTCTCTAACATCACCAGGCCCGCCACCGCGAGCACCAAGCGTGCACCGATGCGCAGCATGACGTTCGGCGCGCCCGCGCTAGCCGCGCTGAGCACGATAAGCGCCGCCAGGGCAGCGCCTCGCCACTTGCCGGGCCGGCCCAACAGCCGGTCAAGCAGCGCAATCCAGGCGGCGCTACGCACGGCTTCGAGCAAATCGGGCGCCACCGCAACGGCGCTGCCCAGCGCCCACAGCATGCTGGCGGCACAGGCCACGGCCCAGGCGGCGGCGTGCGCGCGCTCGCCCCAACGCCGCATCAACATGGCAAGCAGGGCCAGATAGGCGATGGCCGCAAGTGCGTGGCTGGCGCCGCCCTGGTCAAGCGGCATCAGCGTCCGCCCTTGCCGAACAAGACCACCTGCACGGTGTCGATCAGGATCAACAGGTCGAGGAACAGGCTGTTGTTCTTGACGTAGTAAAGATCGTACTGCAGCTTTTGGACCGCATCCTGGACCGAGGCGCCGTATTGATAGCGCACCTGCGCCAGACCCGTCACGCCTGGCTTGATGCCGTGCCTGACGTTGTAGTACGGGACCTCGTCGATCAACTGCTCGACAAAATAGGCGCGCTCCGGGCGCGGCCCGACAAAGCTCATCTCTCCCTTGAGTACATTGAACATTTGCGGCAATTCGTCGATACGCAGCTTGCGGATGAGGCGCCCGACGCGCGTGACGCGCGCGTCGTCTGCCGCGGCCCAGCTTGGCGTGCCGCTTTTCTCGGCGTCGCGCCGCATGCTGCGGAACTTGAGCACCTTGAACAAGCGCCCATCCTTGCCGACCCGCTCTTGGCGATACAGCACGGGGCCGCCATCGTCGAGCAAGATGGCCAGCGCCGTCGCCGCCATCACCGGCAGCGCCGCCGCACCGATGGCCAGGCTGGCCACGATGTCGAACACACGCTTGGAGGCGGCCCTCACAAAGCCCTGGTCGAAGCCGCCGCCGAAAATCAAATAGCTTGGGTGCAGGGAATCGATGCGGATCTGGCATGCCTCGCGCTCGAAGAAGGTGGCCGCGTCAAGCACCGTGAGCCCGCCCAGCGCGCATTCAAGCAATTGGCGCACCGGAAAGTTGCTGCTGCGGCGGTTGGACACGGTGACGACGATCTCGGTCGCCGCCACCTTGTGCGCCATCGCCAGCAGCGATTCGTTTGCCGACAGCGGGCGCGCTTGCGGCACGCACGCCGTTTCATCGGCCAGTGCGATGCAGGCGACGACGTTCAACTGATGCAAACCCAGTTTGCCGCCCGCTACTTCGATGCATTCGCGCGCCAGCGGACCGCTGCCGACGAACATCACGCGCGCTTCGAGCAAGGCCGATTCGGCCGATTTGAATACCACCAGGCGCGCCAACAGCACACCGGCGGCGCCCAGCACGAACACCGCGCCGTGGGCGGCGCCGCCCGGATAGATGTCCGGCCGCACGGCCACCAGCGCGCTGATCAGTCCAAAGGCGAGCGCGAACGAGGGCATGATGCGCACCAGGCTGGTACGGATCGCCTCGCGCGAGCCGTGCTGGTACATGCCCAGCGCGCTCATGCACAATATGATGAGCAGGGCGAACGCGAGCGGCGCCAGGTAGGTGGCCTGCTCTGGATAGGGCGAGCGCGCCTGGCCAAACCACAGCGGTGAACTCATGCTGGCCGCCACAAGCAAAATGAGCGTTTCGAGCAGCAATAGAATAAATGCCAACTTGGGCACGTAATGGCTGAATATGCGGATCACGGCTACACCTCCCGGCAAGCTTGCATGGCCACGACGCGCGCAGGCGGCGGCCCCAACAATAATGGCAAACCCATGCATGGAAGGCATTGCGACACCACAAGCGGCGGGCCGAATGCGCGCCGGACTCCCCGTTCCCGGGCAAATGGACTATAGTGATGCTTCTATGTAAATTATCCTGAACACCATGAATTTTGACGTCGCTATTGTCGGCAGCGGCCTGGCCGGCCTCTCGGTGGCGCTGCACCTGGCCGAAACGCGCACGGTTGCCATTATTTCCAAGCGCGAGCTGCTCGATGGCGCCAGCAGCTGGGCCCAGGGCGGCATCGCAGCGGTGCTCGACTCGGGCGACAGCCACAAACAGCATATCGACGACACCCTGGTGGCCGGCGCCGGCCTGTGCGACGAGGCGGCCACCCGCTTCATCGTCGAGCACGGGCGCGAAGCGATCGAATGGCTGATCGCGCAAGGCGTACCCTTCACGCGCGACGCCACGGCTGAACTGGGCTTTCACCTCACGCGCGAGGGCGGCCACAGCCAGCGCCGCATCATCCACGCGGCCGACGCCACCGGACACGCGGTGCAGCTCACGCTCGAGCAAAAAGTGCGCGCCCATCCGAACATCACCCTGTTCGAGCACCACTGCGCGATCGACGTGATCACCTCCGACAAGCTGGCTTCGTCCAAGAGCGCGCATCCGCCCAGCCAGGCGCGCTGCCACGGCTTGTACGTGCAGGACGAAAAAAGCGGCAAGGTGCTCACCTTCGCGGCCGAACACACCGTGATCGCCACCGGCGGCGCCGGCAAGGTCTACCTGTACACCACCAATCCGGACACGGCCACCGGCGACGGCATCGCGATGGCGTGGCGCGCTGGCTGCCGCGTCTCGAACATGGAATTCATCCAGTTCCACCCCACCTGCCTGTACCACCCCTACGCCAAGTCCTTCCTGATCACCGAAGCGATCCGCGGCGAGGGCGGACGCCTGCTGCTGCCACCCGAGGCGGGCGCCGCCGCCGGCGCGCGCTTCATGCCCTGGCACGACGAGCGCGCCGAACTGGCTCCGCGCGACGTGGTGGCGCGCGCCATCGACTTCGAAATGAAAAAGCGCGGCCTTGACTACGTCCACCTGGACATCAGCCATCAAAGCCCGGCCTTCCTGCAAGAGCACTTCCCCACCATCCTGGCACGCTGCCTGGAGCTGGGCATCGACATCACCAAGCAGCCTATTCCCGTGGTGCCGGCCGTGCACTTCACCTGCGGCGGCGTGGTGACAGATTTAAGCGGACGGACCGACGTCAAAGGCTTGTACGCGGTCGGTGAGACCGCCTGCACCGGCCTGCACGGCGCCAACCGCCTGGCCAGTAATTCGCTGCTCGAGTGCCTGGTGGTGGGACGCGCTTGCGCGCACGAGATCGCAGCGCTTGGCAAGGGCAGCGTGCCATCTCTGCCGGCCTGGGACGAGAGCCGCGTCACCAACGCCGACGAGGAAGTGGTGATCGCCCACAACTGGGACGAGTTGCGCCGCTTCATGTGGAATTACGTGGGCATCGTGCGCACCACCAAGCGCCTCGAGCGCGCCCAGCACCGCATCGCCCTGCTCAAGGAAGAGATCGACGAGTATTACCGCAACTTCCGCATCACGCACGATTTGCTCGAGCTGCGCAACCTGGTCGACGTGGCGTCCCTGATCGTCAATAGCGCGCTATCGCGCCACGAAAGCCGCGGCTTGCACTTTAGCCGCGATTATCCGGACACGTTGCCGAAAGCCTTGCCAAGCGTGCTGACGCCGCCGCGGCGCAAGGAGCTGCGTTGAGATAAGACTGGACGGCCGAGACCATCGGCGCGCCCGCTGTCGCATTTGCCAGGAGGATGAAGATGGATCGAGACAAGAACGCGCGCGCCACCGCCAGCCAGTATTTTGTCGCTGGCGAGCTGTGCCGGCGCGGCTACACCGCCATGGTCACGCTGGGCAACACGCCGAACACGGACATCCTGTGCAGCAACCAGGCGGGCACGCGCTTCGTCCACATCCAGGTCAAGAGTTTCGTGCCGGGCACGCGCAGTTGCAGTGTTGGCAGCAAGGCCGAACGCGAATTCGGCGCCGGCTACTTCTGGGTGTTGGCGGGCATTCCCGCGCCAGGTATTGAGCACCCTTTCCAGTTTTTCGTGATTCCCTCGCACGACATGGCGGCCAACCTGAAGGCCTTGCACATGGGCTGGCTGGCAATGCCGGGCAAGGACGGCCTGCCCCACCACGACAACACGCTGCGCGCGGTGAGCATCCCGCCGCACAAAAGCCGCCAGTTCTGGAACATCGACCGCTACCAGGACCGCTGGGACCTGATTGGCGCCGCGCTCGACGGTTAAACTGCCAGCAACAGAGCAAGACCGGGCTTTTGCGCCCAGTAGTGCGCGGCGCCCTCACCTAAAACAAAGCGCAATACGCCGTATTCCCTTCAATATTTTGCCCCTGCGCGCGATCCGCGCCAATCACTCGCAACCAGCCATTTGGCTTTGACGGCGTGGGGCGCCGTCCGCAATTGGTATGCATCCAATGCATGCCAAGTCCACGCGAATATAACTGCCCGCACATCTCAAGGCGCTCATTGACGCGAATGGCGTTCAAGACCGCCGGCACGAGCGCGCGCCGCGCATCAAAGCCCGTCGCAAACACATTATCGATGGCCAGATCATAAACACGCCCATCCTGGTCCGCCCGCAGCATCATGTGGGTATGCGACAGTTCTATCCCCTTGCGAAACTGCCCGTGCCTAAATACAGGCGGCTTGACCACGACGCCGCTCAAGTAGCTACCCGCATCGGCGTGACATGCGGCGGCCCCATCGTTCGCGCCGGCGTGCGCCACGCACAAGAACAGAAGCCAAGCGATTAACTGGCGCTTGTGCGAACCCACTAGTGCGACGGCGCCGGCGCCGCATCAAGCTGGCGCGATCCGGACGATTGCTGCGCCGCGTTGCCTTGCTGGGCCATTTGGCGCTCTCTCGCTTCCTGCGCTTCCTGTTTCGCTTTCTTCTTGGCCATATGACGACCAACGATGCAGCCGCCAACGGCGCCCGCCACCGCATGGTGCCCCGCCAAGTGCCCGGCGACCCCGCCGACGGCCGCGCCCTTAAGGCAGCCCGCCGCGTGCGCGCTACCGCTGCAAAGCGCGAGAACGATCAATCCCGCCACAATTTTACTTAGCATGACGTACTTTCCTTTTCGCACCAAACCATATCATTTACCCCGCTACGGCCGCGCCGCCTATTTGTACCAGCCGCGATTGCTCGCATTGGCAGAACGAAATTGTGCATACTGCGCCGCCGGAAACGCCTGCCGCATCTGAGGCGACCAGAACGACTTATTCTCGCCCTTGTTCAGCTGTTCCAGGAATGGCTCCAACTCTTGCGCGGCGGTACCGGCGATCGCGTTATCGGCCATCTTGAAGGGATAACCTTTCACCGGCAAACCCACGCTACTGAGCAACACTTCCACGTCCTTGGTGTCTTCGACGCCCAGCGTGCAAGCGCCGGCCGCGCCCCCCGGATAAGCCTGCGTGGACTTGAGCAAGCCATTGCGCCAAACGGATGCATTATCGGCCGCGCACCAGAGATTATGAACCGAATTGGCGCGCGCGCTATCGTCCCAGTTGAGAGAAGTCGGCAAGATATAGAAGGTCGCATCGACCTTATTGCCGGCGTTGGCGAGCATGCGCTCAAACTTGATGCAGTAAGGGCAATCGAACGCGGAAATCACCAGGACGCGCTGATGGCCATCGCCTTGCTTGATTTGAATGAGCTTGTCCATTTGAATGTTGTGGAGCATCCCGTACAGCAAATCGCGCTTTTCCGTGTCGCTGATCGGCTGGGCGCCTTGCACTGGTTGCGTCCATTTCGTGATGGTGTTTCCATTCGTTTCCAAAATCAATGTGAGCGCCTCGTTCACATAGATTTGCGCCGAACGGGGCCCGAAATCGGCGCGGTACAAGCCTTTGACGAGGGTTTCATGAACCGAAGCGCGGTTCAGATTGTTATACAGCTTGGACAAAGCGTTCGTCAGTTCAGGCACGCCATTGTGCTCCGACAGCGGCACGCCCGACACTGCCTGCTGCGCTTGACCTGGCTGCTGCGCCGGATCCGCCGGTTTCGCCGACTTCGCATTCTTGGCCGCGTCCTTCAGCATCGCTTTAAAATCAACGCGCGCCTCGGCCGTGCAGGCCAGCACCGATAAGACGATCAGGACAAACAACTTCTTCATAGGCTCTCTCTTTAAGATTGACGACAATGACGCTCAGCTACGGCGCGCATCGCATTTTATCCGTATTTTCATTTTCATTCCGACATCATGTCAAATTGAGCACGCGTTGAAAATCGGGTGCCGGGTCGGCCAGTGCAAGGGGCGTCCAACATGCATGAGGCACTCGGAACTGGGCACTTCTTGCGGATCCGCTTGACACCCAATGCAAACAGGCGCACTCTAGACCTCTGATATATCAGACGTCCAACAAGCGATTGCCCACCATGTCAACTGAACAAGCAGCCTTCCGCGCCGCCTACCGTGCCGGCATCAGCCCCCGCTACAATGGCGTGGCGCACTTCATCTTCGTGTTCGGCGTTGGCTTCGGTCTGATCGCGTGGGCGCTGCACCAGGTCGACGGCGGCGGCTGGAGCCCGCTGGCAGCGCCGCTGACGCTGCTGCTGGCGAACATCAACGAGTGGCACATCCACAAGCACTATCTGCACAAGCGCGGCCACAACCGCCTCGCCCAGCTGGTCTGGCACCGCCACACGGTGGAACACCACCACTATTTCACCGACCAGGAAATGCGGGTCGACAGCACGCGCGAATACCGCATCATCTTGTTTCCCGCCTATGGCGTGCTGCTCGTCGCGCTGCAAGCGGCGGCGCTCGCTGCGCTGGCAGCCCTGGTATTTGGCGCCAACACGGCATGGATAGTTTTCGCCAGCGGCGTCTTCTTTTTCATGTGGTACGAAGGCATGCACTTCCTTTGCCATGTCGACGAAAGCGCCCTGGTGCGCCATCTCCCGCTGGTCAACACGATGCGGCGCAACCACATGGTGCACCACTGCCAAGCCCTCATGACCGAGCAAAACATGAACCTGACTTTTCCCTTTGCCGATTGGCTATTCGGCAGCTCGGACCTGCAGCGCGGCCTGTGGGGCACGCTATTTAACGGCTATAGCAACGCACACCTGCGGCCCGACATCGCCGAACGCTATCGCCGCCTTGGCATCGCGCCGCCCGTCCCGCACGCGCAGGCGCGCCCCTGCGCCGCGCGGTCGCGGGCGCAAGCGCCGGCACAGCAGCCATGATGCGCACCGACCTGGCCGCCCTGCTGCCTGCGCTCGATGGCGAGTCCCAAGCCGCCTATGCCTACCGCCTGCTGGAGCTGCGCATCGTCGGGCTCGACCTCAAGCCGGGCCAGGCAATCACGGAAGGCCAGCTATGCGCCGAACTTGGCCTGGGTCGCACGCCCGTGCGCGAAGCCTTGCAGCGCCTGGTGCAGGTGTGGCTGGTGCGCGTACTGCCGCGACGCGGCATGATCGTCACCGACATCGACTTGAACGAACAAATGCGCGTGATCGAGGCGCGTCGCACCATTGAACACCAGGTCGTGCGCCTGGCCACCGCGCGCGCCACCCCGGCCCAGCGCACCGCCTTCGCCCAATTCGGCCAGCGCTTCGACGCCCTCCTGGTCGAGCGCGACGAGATGAGCCTTGGCCGGGTCGACAGTGAATTTAACGAGCTGACGTTCGAGGCGGCCGGCAACAAGTTCATGACGGCGGCCCTGGGCGCCATGCACGCGGTGACGCGCCGCTACTGGTATGTGCAATCGCTGCGCGCCGATATCTACCCGACCACCGTGCGCCTGCACGCGCAGCTGGCGCACGCCATCGCCAGCGGCAAGGAAGACGAAGCGGCAGGCCTGAACGATGCCCTGCTCGATTTTTGCGAACAATACACCCGCGCCTCGCTCTCCTGAGCGCTCACCTGGACCCATCAACCATGCCGACACTGAACCACCACACGATCACGATTCGCCGCAGCCCTGAAGACGTGTTCAACTACGCGACCACGCCCGCGCACTGGCCGAAGTGGCATCCATCATCGCTGCGCCTGCAGGGCGACACCGCGCACCCGACACTGGGCGGCGCCCAATTCGAAGAGGATATTCGCGCAGGTGGGCGCACCGGCCATATCCAATGGCGGGTGGCCGCTTGTGAGGTGGGAAAGGTGTGGGTGGCAGACGCCGCCTCCAGCAACGGCGTCACCTTGCGCGTGACATATCGGGTCAGCCCAGCCGGCGAAGGCACTTTGTTCGAGCGCACCTTGAGCTATTCAATACAGGGCCTGTGGCTCAAGATCCTGAACGTCCTGATCCTGCGCCGGCGCATCGAGCGCGAATCGGCCCTCTCGCTGCAGCAACTCAAGGCCGTGATGGAAAAAGCCGATGCGCTAAGGCCAAGCAACGGGCAAGAATATTCGATCCCGCCGCTCGCGCATTGCGCGCCCTAGAACGGAAACACTAGGCGCCGATGACCCTGAGCGAGTAGTCGATCGCGCGCACGTCCTTGGTCAGGCTGCCGATCGAGATGCGGTCGACACCGGTTTCGGCGATCGCGCGCACGGTCTCGAGGTTCACACCGCCGGAGGCCTCGAGCAAGGCCCGCGCGCCATTGCGCGCAACGGCATCGCGCATCATGTCCAGGTTGAAGTTATCGAGCAAAATCGACTTGGCGCCATGCGCCAGCGCTTCTTCGAGCTCGGCGATGCTCTCCACTTCCACCTGCACCGTGACGTTCGCGTCCACGCGCCGCGCCGCCTCCAGCGCGGCCTGGATGCCGCCCGCGGCCGCGATGTGGTTTTCCTTGATCAGGATGCCGTCGAACAGGGCCAGGCGCTGGTTCATTCCGCCGCCCACGCGCACCGCGTATTTTTGCGCCAGGCGCAGGCCCGGCAAAGTCTTGCGCGTGTCGAGAATCGACGACTTGGTGCCGGCCACCACGTCCACATAGCGGCGCGTGACGCTGGCCACGCCCGACATCATCTGCAGGAAGTTAAGCGCGCTGCGCTCGGCCGTCATGATCGAGCGCGCCGGCCCGGTGATGGTGCAGACCACGCTATCGGCCGGCATTGCGTCGCCCTCGGCGAAGTGCCAGTCGATGTCGATATTCTGGTCCAGCGCCATCATCACGCCCTCGAACCAGGGCGCGCCGCACAGCACGGCGCTCTCGCGCACGGTCACGCGCGCTGTCACACCCACGTCGCTTGGAATCAGTTGGCCGGTCAAGTCGCCCGAGCCGATATCCTCGAGCAGGGCCGCCAGCAAGTTGGCCTCGAAGGCGGACTGCAGCGCTTCGTCGAAACGGTCGTACGGATTGCGCAGATTGCTCATGCGGGGCCCACTCCAGAAAATAAGGTCGATTCATGTGCAAGGTCGCCGCTGGGCAGCGCCTTGGCCTTTTTCGCTTGCGCGAAGTCGAGCATGCGGTCGATCGCTCGCACTGCCTGCCGGCCCACTTGGGGGTCGACTTCGATCTCGTTGCCGCCGTTTTCCAGCACATCGGCCAGGTTCTGCAAGCCGTTCATGGCCATCCACGGGCAATGCGCGCAGCTCTTGCAGGTGGCGCTATTGCCGGCCGTGGGCGCTTCGATGAAATGCTTGCCGGGCGCTGCCATGCGCATCTTGTGCAAGATGCCGTTGTCGGTGGCGACGATGAAGCTGTCAGCGTCCATCGTCTGCGCCGCGTTAATTAGCTGAGTGGTCGAGCCGACCACGTCGGCCAGCGCCACCACATTGGCGGGCGACTCGGGATGCACGAGCACCTTGGCGTGCGGGTGTTCGGCCTTGAGCAAGTCGAGCTCGATGCCCTTGAATTCGTCGTGCACCAGGCAGGAGCCCTGCCACAGCAGCATGTCCGCGCCCGTTTGCTTCTGGATGTAGGAGCCCAAGTGTTTGTCCGGCGCCCACAGAATTTTTTTGCCTTGCGCGTGCAGGTGGGCCACGATGTCCAGGCCGATCGAGGACGTCACCATCCAGTCGGCGCGCGCTTTGACGCGCGCGCTGGTGTTGGCGTACACGACGACCGTGCGGTCGGGATGGGCGTCGCAGAAGGCGGCAAATTCATCGGACGGGCAGCCCAGGTCAAGCGAACAGGTCGCGTCCAGATCGGGCATCAGGATGCGTTTTTCCGGGCTCAGGATCTTGGCCGTCTCGCCCATGAAGCGCACGCCCGCCACCACCAGGGTCTGGGCGGGATGGTCGCGCCCGAAGCGCGCCATTTCCAGCGAATCGGAGACGCAGCCGCCCGTTTCCTCGGCCAGGTCTTGCAGCTCGGCGTCGACATAGTAATGCGCGACGAGCACGGCGTTGCGTTCCTTGAGCAGGCGCCGGATCTTGTCCTTGAGCGCGCGCTTGGCATCTGCGCCGAGCGGCGCTGGCGTGCGCGCCCAGGCTTGGGCGGTGCAGCTGCTACCCTGCTGCGGGTGTTCGTACTCTACCGTTTTGATGGAAGTGACTTGCATGTTCTCGAACCTTCAGACGAACCTTCGGATAAATTCGCCAGCTGGCTTAGTCGATGCCCTGGCTCTTCAAGTAATCCTCGTAATTGCCGCGGAAGTCGACGATCTCGTTTTCCTTGATCTCGAGCACGCGATTGGCTAGCGAGGACACGAACTCGCGGTCGTGCGAGACGAAAATCAGGGTACCCGCGTATTTTTCAAGCGCGATATTGAGCGACTCGATCGATTCCATGTCCATGTGGTTGGTCGGCTCGTCCATCAGCATCACATTGTGGCGGCCGAGCATCAGCTTGCCGTACATCATGCGACCCTTTTCGCCGCCGGAGAGCACGCGCACCGATTTTTTCACGTCGTCGCCGCCGAACAGCAGGCGGCCCAGGATCGAACGCACGGCCTGGTCGTCGTCGCCTTCCTTGGTCCACTGGCCCATCCAGTCGGTCAATACCGTGTCCGTGGCGAATTCCTCGGTCGGATCTTGCGGCATATAGCCCACGTTGGCGTTCTCGGCCCATTTGACGCGGCCCGTGTCAGCCTGCAAATTGCAAAGATCGCCGCCGATCGAGCGCAGCAGCGTGGTCTTGCCGGCGCCGTTGGCGCCGATGATGGCGATGCGCTCGCCCGCCTCGACCATGATGGAGAAGTTCTTGAACAGCTGGCGATCGTATTTTTTCGAAATGCCTTCCACTTCCACTGCCAGGCGATGCAGCTTTTTCTCGCCCTCGAAGCGCACGAAGGGATAGGCGCGCGAGCTTGGCTTGATGTCGTCGACCTTGATTTTCTCGATCTGCTTGGCGCGCGAGGTGGCTTGGCGCGCCTTCGATTTATTGGCCGAGAAGCGGCGCACGAAGTCTTGCAGCTCGGCGACCTTCTCTTTCGCCTTGGCGTTGTTGGCCAGTTGCTGGTTGCGCGCCTGGGTCGAGGCGAACATGTATTCGTCGTAATTGCCCGGATAAATCTTGAGCGTGCCGTAATCCATGTCGGCCACGTGGGTGCACACCTGGTTGAGGAAGTGGCGATCGTGGGAGATGATGACCATGGTCGAATTGCGCTCGTTGAGCACATCCTCGAGCCAGCGGATGGTGTTGATGTCGAGGTTGTTGGTCGGCTCGTCGAGCAGCAAGATGTCCGGGTTCGAGAACAGCGCTTGCGCCAGCAGCACGCGCAGCTTCCAGCCCGGCGCCACCGCGCTCATCGGGCCCTGGTGCTGGTCGATCGACACCCCCGCGCCCAGCAGCAGCTCGCCCGCGCGCGCCTCGGCCGAGTAACCGTCGTACTCGGCGACCTTGCTCTCGAGCTCGGCCGCGTGCATATAGTCGTCGTCCGTCGCTTCCGGATTGGCGTAGATGGCGTCGCGCTCGGTGATAGCGTTCCACAGCTCGGTGTGGCCCATCATGACGACGTCGAGCACGCGCTGCTCTTCGAAGGCGAACTGGTCCTGGCGCAGCTTGCCCAGGCGCTCGTTCGGGTCGAGCATCACATTGCCGCCCGAGGGCTCGAGGTCGCCGCCAAGGATTTTCATGAAGGTCGACTTGCCGCAGCCGTTGGCGCCGATCAAGCCGTAGCGGTTACCGTCGCCGAACTTGACGGAAATATTCTCGAACAATGGCTTGGCGCCAAATTGCATGGTGATGTTTGCGGTCGATAGCACGGGTAAAGCCTTTTGAATGCGGGGGTTAGATTAACCGACTATTTTACCATGCCAGGCGCTCGGGCGAACGGGAGCGCGGCATGGCGCGTCCCATGCCGCGCGCTGGCGCTGCCAAAAAAATAAAAAAGGCGCCAGCGGCAGATCGCGCGATCTGCCGCTGGCGCCCCATGGCACGATGATGGGCGAAACGCCCCGTGCTTTAGACGAAGGTGAAGTCGACCACTTTCAAATCGCCGATATTCACGCCCACCAGGGTCACGCTGTCGCCGTGGCCGTCGGTGATAATCGCGCTGGTGCCCACCTGGCTGGTGTGCGACATCATGTCGGCGAAACTGGCGAAGCTCGCTTTCGAGAACTGGATCAGCTCATGCGTGCCATTGCCGGCGATGAAGTCGGTGATGACGTCGTTGCCGAAATTGGCCGCGAAGACGAAGGTGTCGGTGCCTTGCGCGCCGCTGAGGATATCGTTCTGGCCCGCGACGTCGACGATGCGATCGACGCCCATGGTGCCGATGAACGCTTGCTGGCTGCTGGCACCAACATTGCCCGCGACATCCTTTTCCGACAGGCTGAAGCTGTGGATGCCAGATACCTTGGCCGTCGTGAAGCTCCATGCGCCAGTGGCGCCGGCCACGGCCGTGCCCGACACTTTGCCGGTGCTGAGGTCGAAGATCGTCACGACGCTGTTCGCCTCGGACGTGCCCGCGAGGGACATCGTCGCCGAATTGCCGTTCAGGGAAGCCGCTTTCATGACAGCCGCTTGCGCGATGGTGTCGAGCGTGAAGTTCAAGCTCGACGTGGCGCTGAGGTTGCCGGCGTTGTCCGATTGACGCACCAGCACCGCGTTGGCGCCTTCAGTGGCGGCGAAGCTGGCGCTCCAGTTGGCGCCGCCGTCGATGCTGTAGGCCGCCGACGCGCCCGCTTCCATGCCGCCAACGACGATCGCGCCGTTGCTGGTGATATGGTCGGTCGAGGAGGAACCTGTGTCGGTCAGCAAGACAATGGTCGGCGCGTTCGGCGCGACCGTGTCGAGCGTGAAGCTCAGACTGCCCAAGGCGCCAATGTTGCCGGCGACGTCGATCTGGCGCGCCTGCACGCTATTGGCGCCTTCGAGCGCGCTGAAGCTGGCGCTCCAGTCGCCGCCGTTGGCGCTGTACTGCACGGTGGCGCCGTTTTCGGTGCCGCTAGCGACGATGGCGCCGTTGTTGGTGATGCCGTCGCTGTGCGAGCTGCCCGAGTCTTGCACCAAAGCGAGCGCGGGCGCGCCCGGCGCCACGGTGTCGAGGGTGAAGTTCAAGGTCGCTGGCGCGCCGGCGTTGCCGGCACGGTCGACCTGACGCGCCATGACGCTGTTGGCGCCTTCGGCGGCGGCGAAACTGGCGCTCCAGTTGCTACCATTGCTGCTGTATTCGACGCTGGCGTCCGCTTCGGTCGGGGTCACGACGATGGCGCCATTATTGGTGATGGCGTCGCTGTCGGAGCTGCCGCTATCCTGGGCCAGCGCTATCTGGGGCGCGTCCGGGGCCGTGGTGTCGAGCGTGAAGTCCAGGCTGGCCGGGGCACCGACGTTGCCGGCGCGGTCGATCTGGCGCACCTGCACGCTGTTGGCGCCTTCCACGGCGGTGAAGCCCTCGCTCCAGTTGCTGCCGTCGGCGCTATATTCGACGCGGGCACCGTCTTCGCCGGCACTCACTGCCAGTTGCCCATCGTTGCTGACATTGTCCGACTGAGAGCTGCCGCTGTCGTTCGCCAGGGACAGCGCGAGCGCCGCCGGCGCCACCGTGTCGAGCGTGAAATCGAGTGCGGAAGCGGCGCCGACGTTGCCGGCGACATCGATCTGGCGCACTTGCACGTGGTTGCTGCCCTCGACCGCGCTGTCGTCGCTGGACCAGGCGCCGCCGTTGACGCTGTATTCGAGGCGCGCACCGTCTTCGGTGCCGCCGGCCGTCACGGCGCCATTGTTGGTGTAGGCGTCGCTGTCGGACGCGCCGCTATCGACCACCAGGGCCAGCGCGGCGGCGGCCGGGGCGATGCTGTCATAGCTGAAGTCGAGCGTGCTGGCCGCGCTGACATTGCCTGCCAGGTCGGTCTGGCGCACTTGCACGCTATTCGCGCCTTCGACGGCGTGGAATGCGGAAGTCCAGCTGACACCGTGGTCGGCGCTGTAAGCGACAGCGGCGCCCTGCTCCACGCCGCCCAGGGTGAGCTGGTCGGCGCTGGTGATGGCGTCGCTCGAGGAAATGCCCGTGTCATTGGTCAATGCGACACTCGGCGCGTCCACGTGGGTGTCGATGGTCACGCCGTATGTGACACTCACACCATTGCTCACCACCGTGAAGACGTGCTGACCGTCGGCGATGGCGGTTGCCGAGTAGTCGAACTGCCAGCCCAGGCCGTTCTGGCCTGCGGTGTTGGCGACGCCGATCTTGACGCCGTCGAGATAGACGTCGAGCGATCCGCTGATCGCGGCCGTACCGTGGATCACCAGTTTGTTGTCGTTAGTAATGCCGTCGCCTGCGATGCCGGTGTCGGAACTGATATTCGTGATTTTGAGAGTTGCCATTGTTTCTCCATATGGACGCTGATTCATGGGGCACATCTGGCCGCGCCGCAACTAAGCGCAGCTTCCCCGCAACGGAAAATCGATTTTTTTAGTCTTGTAACCCGGCTATCTCGCTAGGAGATCCGCGGCTTTCCGGCCCAGCATCGCTACTGGTGTGGCGGCGTTTCACAGCATGGAACTTGCGCTTTTATATACGACGAGCGTCTGAATCAGTCCGTCCCGCGCATCAAACAATATTTGTTGCCGATGCGACACGACTTGTTGTGAATTTTAGTCGATTGATTAGCTTGATGGAAAGAGTTTTTTACATCAAAGAAACTAAATGTTGTTTTTAGAAATATAAGGGTAACCCTGATTGACGCCTGTGGGCAGGTACCGCATTTCAGCAAGGGCAGCGCTAGGTTTTCATGCGCAAGCGCGCCAAGGCAAAGCCCGCAGCACCGGTGATGGCGGCCACAACGCCCAGGACAATCCAAAAACCCGCGCCATTTTGAGCAAGTGGAATGCCACCGACGTTCATGCCGAATAAGCCGGCGATGAGATTGATGGGCAGCGCCATCACCGTCACGATCGTCAATACGAACAGGCTGCGCCCGTTCTCCTCATTCACACGTGCCGCAATTTCCTCTTGCAGCAACTTGATGCGCTCCTTGAGCGATGACATATCGCTAAGTACCACGGAAAATTCCTCGGTTGATTGGCGCAACTCCTGGGTGTCAAGCTCGGTCATCCATGCGGGCGGCCTTTGTAGCAGGCGGAACACCGAGGCCGGCTCCGGCGCCAACAGGCGTTGCAGGCGCACCAGCACGCGCCGCATCGCCCCCAAATCCTCGCGCTTGTGCGCTAGGCGCCCGGCCAACAAGGTATCTTCAATATTATCCACATGCTCGACCGCCTTGCGCACGATGGCCACCAGCACGTCCGCCTGGTCGCGCAGTAAATGATTAAGCAAGCCAACGGACGTCGGGATCGATTCGCCATGTGTGACGGCTTGGCGCAGGCGCTCGATCGATTGCAGCGGGGTGCGGCGCGCGCTCACCACCAGCCGTGGCGCGACATTGAGCCATAACGTGGAAATGTCGGATGCCTCGAAGGAAAAATCGTGCAGCACGTCATTGATCACGCCGATCAAGGTATTGTCGGCGATTTCGATGCGCGTCGAGCGCGACCCCTGATGCAGGGACTCATAGAATTCATCGGCCAACTGCAGATGCGATTTGAGCCATTTTTCATTGGCCGCATTCGACAAATTGAAATGCAACCAGACGAATTGCCCGGGCTGCGCTCCGGCGCTATCTTTCAGCCATGCCAGGGCCGCTTCCGAATTGATGGGCATGGCCGGGCCAGCACCAGTGCCGAACAAAAAACCCCAAACCAGGCCGGAAGCATCCGACCCATACGAGAAACTACTGGTATTCATATCGCTCCACACTCTTGTGCTTCCTGCCACGTATCGCCCTTCATAACAGTTCCCACAGAATAAGGCAAATCGCAGCGGCGCCATGACATCAAACTGTCACATTTGCCGCCTAGAATGGACCGACACCTATCCGACCGCCCCGCCATTGCCATGAGTTTCAATATGTTTAAGCTGTCGACGGGCGCGCGCGTCGTTGCATCGTTTGCCGTCATCCTTTTCATCATGACCGCCATCACCGGCATCGCCTTGTGGCGCCTGCAAGCGGCCAACGACACCGCCGACGGCCTGGTCTACGACGTACTTGCGCGTGAGCAGCTCGCGGCCCAGATCGAATCGACTACCCAGCTCAACCTCACGCGCGCCGTGTCGATCGCCAAAAGCGATAGCGTGGAAATGTCCGACTATTTCCAACAACAGCACGACGCGACGGAAACGCAGATCGATGCGCTCGACGCGCAGCTGCGCGCCTTCCCCGCCCTCCCTGGAGAGCAAGACTTGCTGGGCGTCGCGGCGAAACGGCGCGCCGAGTATGGGCAGGTGCGCGACGCCGTCTTCAAGTTCAAGGCTGGCGGGCGCACCATGGAAGCGGAGCAATTGACCAGTGGCGCGATGGAACTGGCCGCGCGCGTCTACTTGAAGGCGCGCCGCGATATCGTCGAATTCCAGAAGGTGCGCGCTGGCGCCATGGCGAGCCAATCGGCCAGCCAGTTCAATGCGAGCCGCATCTTGCTGCTCGTACTAGGCGGCGGCGCCCTGTGCGTTGGCGCAGCATTCGCGTGGCTCATCACGCGCAGCATCGTGCTGCCGCTGCGGCGCGCGGTCGAATTGGCGACGAACGTGGCGCGAGGCGATTTGCGCGACCGGATCGAAAGCGACCGCCACGACGAAATCGGCGCATTGCTCAACGCCTTGGCGCACATGAACGCGCAATTATCGAATACGGTCGCCAAGGTGCGCGCGGGCGCCATCGCGATCATCACGTCCGCGCACGAAATCGCCGTTGGCAACCTGGACCTGTCGCATCGCACCGAACAGCAAGCCGGTTCGCTCGGCGCCACGGCCACGTCGATGGATGCGCTCAGCGGCACGGTCAAGCAAAACGCGAGCAATGCGCGCCAGGCCGACGAGCTGGTGCGATCGGCCTCGAGCGTGGCAATCAAAGGGGGTACCGTGGTGGCGCAGATGGTCAGCACCATGAGTGCGATCAACGCCTCGTCGGCACGCATCGTCGACATCATCGGCGTCATCGACAGCATCGCCTTCCAGACCAATATTCTCGCTTTGAACGCGGCGGTCGAAGCAGCGCGCGCCGGCGAACAGGGGCGCGGCTTTGCCGTCGTGGCGGCCGAAGTGCGGACCTTGGCGCAGCGCTCGGCCAGCGCCGCCAAGGAGATCAAACAATTGATCGATGACTCGGTGGCGCAGGTCGCGGCCGGCAGCGCACTGGCCGAGCAGGCTGGCACCACGATGAATGATATCGTCGCCAGCGTCGCACGCGTGACTGGCATCATGGGCGAGATCAGCGCGGCCAGCCACACCCAGGAAGCAGGTATCGTCGACATCCATCAGGAGATTGACGACATGGACCAATTCACCAAGCAAAACGCGGCGTTGGTCGAACAAGCGGCGGCGGCGGCGAGCGCGCTCGAGCACCAGGCCGATGACCTTGAACATGTGGTGCGGATCTTCACCTTGAACGAGAGCTTGGAGGGCGCCCTTGCCAAGCGGGCCGCCACCTCGGCCGCGCGCCTTGGCATGGCGCCCCGCTGACGCTGGCGCGCCATCGATGGCCGCGCTGGAGTCGGCGCAGGGGCGGCACGCGCTGCTGTTACTGGCGCATCCAGTCGCGCAATTCGTAGTACCAGTAGGTCAGTTGCGCGGCGAGCAAGCCGGCCGGGCCGCCCGTGGTGGGCAAGCCCCATGGCGCAAAGCGGGCCAGGTCGACACCGTCGCCGCGCATGGCCGCCGCCAGTACTTCGCCGGCCAGCGTGGTGGGGCCGACCCCGTGGCCCCCGAAACCCATGCCATACCACAGGCCCTCGGGCAGGCGGCCCAGTTGCGGCATCTTGTGGCGTCCGTAGCTCATCATGCCGCTCCAGGCGTAGTCGACGCGGGTGCCGGCCAGCTGCGGATACACCTTGAGCATGTCCCCGTACAGCAAGCTGGCCACCTCTTTCGGGCTGCGGTCGCGAATCGAGATGCGCCCGCCCCACAGGATGCGGCTATCGGCCAGCGGGCGATAGTAATCGAAGGCGAAGCGGGTATCGTAGACCGCCGCGCCGGTGCGCATCGCGCTGCCCAGGCGCTCGTCCAAGGGTTCGGTCACCATCACGTAGGTGGCAATCGGCAGGATGGCGCTCGCCAGCGAGGGATACAATTTCTCGATGTAGCCGCCGCAGCAGATCACCACTTCCTTGGCGCGCACGCTGCCGCCGCTGGTGGCCACGCGCCAACCGTGGCCGTCGGCCGCGATGCTGGCGACCTTGCTGCGCTCGTGCACCTTGACGCCGCCGGCCGCGAGCGCGCGCGCCAATCCCTGCGCGTACTTGAGCGGATGGAAGTGGAAGGCGTTGGCCTCGAACAGGGCACCGAAATAGCGCTGCGTGTGCAGGCGTTCGGCCAGTTCGGCGCGGCCCACGCGCTGCCAATCGACGCCAAGGGTGTCGGCCATGAAGCGCTGTTGCGCGTCAAGGATACGCGCGTCGTCGAACCAGTTGGCCAGGTAGATGCCGTCATGACGGGCGTCGCACTCGATCTGGTACTGGACGATGCGGCGCCGGATTTGCTCGACCGCGTCGAGCGTGAGCTGGTAGAGCTTGCGTCCATCTTCCACGCCAACGGCGTCGACCACGCTGCGCTCGCCGAGCGAAAAGCCGCCAAACACGAAACCGCCATTGCGTCCGGAGGCGCCAAAGCCTATCGTCTCCGATTCGAGCAGCACGATATTGGTTTCGCCGCGCTCCATCAACGACATGGCCGTCGCCAGGCCGGCGAAGCCGCCGCCGATGATGCAAACGGCGCTGTCCGTTTCGCCCGCCAGCGGTGCATAGTCTACGGCGCTGGAGGTGGCGCGGTAATAACTCAAGTCATTCAACAATTGGGGCATGGGCGATGGAAGAGATGGTGGGGTAATGGGTGATCGCGAGGGTGAACTGCGCGGCGTCCGACTGCAGGCGCGCCGGCGCGCCAAACGGCAGCGTGACGCGGCGCGCGCCGTGCCCGAACTGCAATCCGGTCAGGACCGGGATGTCGAGGCGGCTGCGCAGGAAGGCCAGCATGGCGTCGAAGTCGTAGCCATTGTCGAAGGGGCCGAGCTTGTAGCCAGAAAAATCGCCCAGCAGCAGCGCCTTTTGGCGCCCCAGCACACCGGCGTGCAGCAGTTGCAGCAGCATGCGCTCGACCCGGTAGGGATGCTCGTTGACGTCCTCCATGAACACGATGCCACCATCGATGCTGGGGAAGAACTCGGAACCGACCAGGTGCGTGAGCATCGCCAGGTTGCCGCCCCATAGGGTGCCGCTGACGTCGACCACGGGATTGCCCTGGGCCTGCTGCTGCACCGTATGCGCGGGCCCGGCCAGGCAGCGCCAGAAGCTATCGAGCGTGAACTGCTCGAGCTCGGCGCGGGTGAAGTCGTCGCAGATCATCGGCCCGCTATAGCTCATCGCGCCCGTCTTGGCCATCAAGCCCATGTGGAAGGCCGTCATGTCGCTATAGCCGACGAAGATCTTGCCGCTGGCGGCGAGCAGCTGGAAGTCGATTTTCTCAAGCAGGCGGCTGATGCCGTAACCACCGCGCAGCGCCATCACCACCTGCACGTCTGGATCGCGCGCGGCCGCATACAGCTGCTCCAGGCGCGCCGCATCGGTGCCGCCAAAGCGCTGGAACAGCGCTTTCGGGTCGTAGTAGTTGTGAACGGTATGGCCCATGGCGCGCAAGCGCGTGAGAGCCAGTTCAAAGGCCACGGGGTCGTACGCATAGCCGCCGGGAGCGACGATGGCGATGCCAATCGGAGGAATAGTCACTGATTCTCGAACAATCGCGGTATGGAGTCGGACGACATCTTACCGTGGGTGTGCGCGTCGATCAAGGCGAGGACCCGCTCGATCAGGGGTGCCGGCAGGTCGTGCCCCATGCCCTCGATGATTTCCAGATGCGAGTCGGGCACCAGGCGCGCCGTGTCGATGCCGCAGGCGACCGGCACCAGCGGATCGTCGGCACCGTGGATCACCAGGGTGGGCGCGCCGATCGATTGCAGCAGTTCGGTGCGTTCGCCCGAGGCGGCGATGGCCACCAGCTGGCGCGCCACCCCGCTCACGCACACATTGCGGCGCGTCGACACCGCGATGCGCTCGCGCAGCACACGCTCGGGCGTTGGATAGGCCGGACTGCCGATGGCCTGGAAGGTCGCCACCAGATGGTCGGTCACGCTGGCCGGGTCCTTCGGTTTTTTGGGGCGCGCCATCAAGACCTTGCGCGCGGCCTTGCTCGGGCCGGGCAAACCGCGCCGCCCGCTGGTGGACATGATGGAGGTGAGCGTAAGCACACATTGCGGGTGGCGCGCCGCCAGCAGCTGCGCGACCATGCCGCCCATCGAGGCCCCCACCACATGGGCCTTCGCCACGCCCAGCGCGCTCAGCACGCCGCGCGCATCCTCGGCCATGTCGTCGAGCGTGTAGGCGCTCTTGAGGGGCCAGCGCAGCAGCGTCTTCAAGTAAGTGAGCGGCAGATTGGGGGTGCCGGCGTGCTCGAATTTACTCGACAAGCCGCTGTCGCGGTTATCGAAGCGGATCACATAAAAACCCTGGTCGACCAGGCCGTCCACGAAGTCCTGCGGCCAGGCGGTGAGCTGCAATCCCAGTCCCATGATCAACAGCAGGGGCGTGCCGGACAACTCGCCCGCAGTCTCGTAGGCGATGGTCAGTCCGTTTGATTTAAGGATCGGCATGGCTACGCCGCCTTGCTACGCGCCTTGCGTTTGGACGCAGCCGGTTTGGCCACGCCAGCGCTGCTTGCGGCGGGCCGCTTGCGCGCGGCGGCCTTGATCGGCGTGACCTTGGGCGCGCCTTTAATCGCGACCTTGGCTGTGCCTTTGGCCTGCGCGCCGCCGGCCACCTGATGCGCCGCCGCCAGCAGTTCCTCGTAGGCCTCGTGCAGGAAGATGGCGAACCGGTGCACGTCGGGCACGGCGCGCCGGCACGCGATCAGGCCGAAATCGAGCGAGCCGTTATAGCTTTGCACCGTCACGTTCAACGCCAAGCCATGCGTGACGATCGACACCGGGTAGTTCGTCATCATGCGCGCGCCGGCCAAGTATAGCGGCATGCGCGGACCGGGCACGTTCGAGATCACCACGTTGGCGATCGGCGGCATCGAATCGGCCAGGCGCGAGCGCCCGTACAGCGACACCAGCCCGCTCATCAGCCAGGGCACGCCCAGACTGGGGAAATCAGTGGGCATGATCGACTTCACGCTCGAGAGCGTTTGCTTCATCGCGCCGGAGGATTTGACCAGCGCGCGCATGCGCTTTTTGGGATCGCTCTCGTCGCTGGCAAGCTTGAGCAGCATCATGCTGACCTGGTTGTTCATGTCCGTGTTGCCCTCGGCGCGCAGGCTGATGGGCACGGCCGCCACCAAGGTCTTCTCGGGCAGCGCATCGTATTCGGCCAGGTAGCGCCGCAGCGCGCCGCTGACCATGCCCAGCACGGCGTCGTTGAGCGAGCCGCCGAAGGCCTTGCCGATGGCAGACGCCTCCTTGAGCGGCAGCGAGCAGGTGGCGAACACGCGCTGGTTGGTGATGCTCACATTAAGCGGCGTGCGCGGCGCCATCGTGAAGCCCTTGGGCCAGCCAATGTGGCGCTTGCCATCTTCGTCGCGGCTGGGCACTAACAGGCCGGCCGCCACCTTGATCCCGGTGGGCACCGCCTTGACCAGCTTCACGCATTGCGACACCGTGTTGCGCAGCGCGGCAGCCAGCATTTCCTTGACCGGTGGCTGGTAGGGCGCCAACGGGTGCGGCGGCGGCGGGTCGACCCGGCGCGGCACCGGGGTCACGTCGAGCAAGGCGGTGGCCAGTACGATGGCGCCCTGCCCATCCAGCGCCGAATGGTGGATTTTCGAATAAAACCCGATCTGCCCGCTCTCGAGACCGTTGAAAACGTAGAACTCCCACAGGGGACGGCTGCGGTCGAGCAGGCTCGAATGCAAGCGCCCGACATACGCTTCGAGCTGCGCCAGCGTGCCCGGCTTGGGCAGGGTGATTTGGCGGATGTGGTAATCGAGATCGACGTCGTCATCCTCGACCCACACCGGATTGGCGATATCGAAGGGCATCAGCGCGAGCTTCTTGGAAAACACGCTGGCCAAGTGCATGCGATCGGCGATGTGCTTCTTGACCGCGTCGATGAAGTCGCCCTCGAGGTGTTCGGGTGCCTCGAGCAAGTGCAAGGCGCCCACATGCATGGGCATCTCCGGCGTCTCGAAGTGGAGGAAGGTTGCATCGAGGCCGCTCAGGTGTTTCATGCTCTTTCCTTTGGTTCGCCCAACATCCCGACAACTTCTACCCTACACCTATCGCAGCGCTAGTACCAGCCGAAAAATGGATTCGGCCAGGCCGAGCGCTGCGGGTCGAGGTAGAGCAGCTTCTTGATGCCGGTGTGGCCCTCGTGATCGAAGCGGCGCCATTGTCCCTCGGGCTGGGCCAGGCGGTCGGCGATCGCATACAAGGCCGTCGGATTCATGCCCATCCCGACGTGGCTGGCGTGCACCTCGATGTTCTCCGATTGCGCCGTCTCTTCCTCGATGCTGCAGTGCCAGGCGACGACGCCGTCGGTGCGGCTGAAAATGGAGGTGGTTGGCACGCTGGGGCGCTCCTTGAGCGCGGCGAAGCGATCATGGTCGATTTCCTTCTCGCCCGAGACGAGCTGGTAGACGCGCCAGGCGTTGGTCGCTTTCGGACTGCCAGTGAAGGGCGAACCGAGCGAAATGACAATGCGCACGTCGTCCGGCAGCATCTTGGCGATTTCGCGCGCGTACACGCCGCCCAGGCTCCAGCCGACCAGGCTCACGCGCTGACCGTGTTCGGCGCGCAGTTCCTTCACGCGCGCCACGCACGCTTCGAGCACGCCCGGGCGCGGCCCGAAATTGAGGCCTTGCTCCCAGGCGTAGGCGGCGTAGCCCAGCTCGCCCATGAAGCGGCGCATCACCAGCGTGGTCATGTCGCCGGCGGCCAGGCCCGGGAACACCAGCACCGGGTGGCCGTCGCCGGCGGGCGCGCTGCGCAGGAAGGGAATGGTGGCCAGCGCCACGCCCAGTTCCCACGGCGCGCGCATTTCCAGCGCCAGGCGCACCAGGCCGGGCGCTGCTTCAACTTTGTCTTGCTTGGACATCTTGGACTTGCGGGTATTCATGATGCGGGCCAATCGAGTCTCCTGACACCCGGCTGGCGGCCACCACGGCCGGCGCTAGGCTTGTTTATTGTGTTTGAGCATACCATTTTTGCGGCGCGCTTGCGCCGCAGGGGCATTCCAGGCGGGCCCAGGCCTAGGCCTGACCGGCCCCCTTGCGCGCCGCCGCGGCCGCGCTGCGCCGCTCGGCGAAGAAGGCCTTGAGCATGGTGCCGCATTGCTCGCCCAGCACGCCGCCTTCCACCCCGGTCTGGTGGTTCAACTGCGCCTGCGCGAACAGGTCGAGCACCGAGCCGGCGGCCCCGGTCTTGGGATCGGGGGCGCCATACACCACGCGCGCCAGGCGCGCATGCAGCATCGCGCCGGCGCACATCACGCACGGCTCGAGCGTCACATACAGCGTGCAGCCTGGCAGGCGGTAGTTGCCGAGTTTTTCGGCGGCGCTGCGCAGCGCGATGATTTCGGCGTGCGCACTGGGATCGTGGCGCCCGATGGGCTGGTTAAAACCGCTCGCGATCACTTGCCCATCCTTGACCACGACCGCGCCCACGGGCACCTCGCCGCGCTCCCAGGCCAGTTGCGCCTGCTCGAGCGCGCCTTGCATGAAGGCCGCGTCGGCACCATCGATGTCAGGCATCGGTGATCTCGGCCCAGCAGTTCGGAGTTTCGTGCAGCACCAGCTTATGCAGGTGCAAGCCGGTGCCATAACGATCCTTGTAGGCCGCTTTCAAGATGTCGAAGGCGATCCGCGCCAGGTTTTCAACCGTTGGAATGCGGTCGATCACCACCGTCTTGTGGCCCGGCAAAGTGGCCAGGAAGTCGTGCACTGCCGTGTCCTTGTTATAGACCAGGAAGGCGTGGTCCCACACATCCACCAGGTGTTCCTTGGCCAAGGCTTTGATATCGGAAAAATCCATGATCATGCCGTTGTCGGAATTGCCTTCGACTTCGATCACGGCGCCTTGCAGCGTGATTTCCAGCGTGTAGCGGTGCCCGTGCAGGTTGCGGCACTGGCTTTTGTGATCGGGGATGCGGTGGCCGGCATCGAATTCGAGCTTGCGGGTAATCGTTAGCATAGGTACGTCGTTTCTTTATGGTATTTGCAACATCTTATGGGTTTGCAGGCTCAGCTTCCAGCGCGGATTGCGCTTGCACGTTTCAATGGCGAGCCGGGTATTGTGTTCGCGCAAAGGGCCATCCATCGGCTGCACGAAGAAATGCTCGAAATCGAGCCCCTCGTAGGCCGACAGGTCTTGCTGCGACTGGGGAATGACCACCTTGAGCTCGTTGCCCCGGCCCACCACCAGGGTCGAACCCATTTTCGGGCTCACGCACACCCAGTCCACCCCGGGCGGAACGGCCACCGTGCCATTGGTCTCGATGGCGATGGTGAAACCGGCGCCATGCATGGCATCGATCAAGTCGGCGTCGAGCTGCAGCAGCGGTTCGCCCCCCGTGAAAACGACATATTTGGTGGCGGGAAAGCGCTCGGGCCACAGGCTGTCGATCTCGGCGGCCAAGGCGGTGGCGCTGGCGAACTTGCCGCCGCGCTCGCCGTCGGTGCCGACAAAGTCGGTATCGCAAAAGCTGCACACGGCCAGCGCGCGGTCGGCCTCGCGTCCGCTCCATAGATTGCAGCCGGAAAAGCGGCAAAACACGGCCGGCCGCCCGGCGTGCGCGCCCTCGCCTTGCAATGTATAGAAAATTTCTTTGATGCTGTAAGTCACGCCAATTCCTGAAATCGAAGAGCAAGCCCATGGCCCGGCGCAGGTGCGCGCGGGTTCGGCAACCCTCCATTATAGCGTAGCGCAGCGCCCAAGGCCCGCTTTCTCGGCGCGTTGATGCAGCACAAAGTTGACTATACAAGAACAAGTTAAGTTGACAATGCCCGCTGTTTTCAGCCCGTGAAAGGCCGTGATGCAACCCTGTTCGCCCATGATCCTGGCTGCCCTGATGGTGCCGAGCACACCGTGCCGGGCCAGCGCCACCGTGCCCCTGGTCGCCGGCTGGAGCGGCACCGTCATGCTGCTCCTTGGCGCGCTGGTGCTGCTACTGTCCCTGCTCTTGCTCTGCCTGGGCAAGCGCCAGGCCGCGCGCCTGGCTTTCGAGCGCCACTTGCGCGACATCGCCGAGCACGCGGCAAGCGAAGTGCATGCCGAGCGCAATCTGTTGCGCCAGCAAGTGAAGAATGCGCGCGAAGCGGAACGCTTGCGTATCGCGCGCGACATCCACGACGACCTAGGCCAAAACTTGCTGGCGCTGAAGATGGAATTGTCCATGTTGCAGTTGAGCACGGCCGGCGTGCATCCCTTGCTGCACCAGCGCCTGGCCAATATGGCGGGCGGGCTCGAGCGCGCCACCAGCGCCTTGCGCGGCATCATCAAAGACTTGCGCCCGGCCGCCCTCGAGGCCGGCCTGGAAGCGGCCATGCGCGCCCAGCTCGACGAATTCACCCGCCTGAGCGGCGTCGCCGCCGACTTCGACGCCGACAGCGCCGCCCTGGCCGCCGCCGCCGGCGCCAGCGACGCGCTGCTGTTGCGGGTGCTGCAAGAGGCGCTGGCCAATGTGGCGCGCCACGCCCACGCCACCCGGGTGCGGGTGAATGCGTCGCGCGAGGCGGGCATGCTGCTGCTGCGCGTGGCCGACAACGGTGTGGGCCTGGACGGCGCGTCGCGCGCACACGGGCAAGGTTTGCACGGCATGCGCGAACGCGCCCACGGCGCGGGCGGGCGGCTCGACGTCGCCACCGAAGCCGGCCACGGCACCACGCTGACCCTGGCCGTTCCCTTGGCCGCGGCGATCCTGGCGCAGTAAGGCCGATTCCCCCTGCGCTTGCTTATTGTCAATAAAGCGCGCGCTTGCCAGTAGCAAAATCGGACCTTGTCCGAAATCACACTTGTTGATCGGACAGATCCATTGCAGCGCTGGCGAGCATCCACCTTCCGGGACCGACCATGACTAGCAACGTTCAGCACTTGATCTATCGGCCGCCCAATGCGGCCCCAGCCCTGGCGCCGGCGCTGCGCGAATGCCTGGGCCAAGGCGCCGCTGCGCTAGCCCTGGGACAGGGCTTCGCCAGCCAATTGATGGAAATGCTCGTCATTCCCACCTTCGTGCTCGACGCCCGCGGCCGGGTTCTGATCTGGAACCGCGCCTGCGAGCGCTTGACGGGGGTGGCGGCGCGCGAGCTGGTGGGCGGCAGCGAGCACTGGCGCTGTTTCTACGCGCAAGCGCGCCCCACCCTGGCCGACCTGATACTGCAAAAGCGCAGCGCCGAGATCGCTGGTCTTTACCTCGAACACGGGCCGGCCGACCAGCACGACGGCAGCCTGTGCGCCGAAAACTGGTGCGATATGCCGCGCGCCGGACAGCGCCGCTACCTGGCCGCCGACGCCAGAGCGCTGATTGATGCGGACGGCAACTTGCTCGCTGTCGTGGAAACCTTGCGCGACCTCACGGACGAGAAAAGCGCGCGCGTCGCACTCGAACAGTTGGCGCGGCGCGACGGCCTGACCGGCCTGGCCAACCGGCGCTGCTTCGACGACACCTTGCAGGCCGAGTGGCAGCGCGCCTTGCGCGACGGGCATCCGCTATCGCTCTTGATGGTCGACGTCGACAACTTCAAGCAATTTAACGATGCCCACGGCCACCTGGGCGGCGATGAATGCCTCAAGCGCATTGCCGCCGCCGTGGCCGGCGAAATGCGCGCCAACGACCTGGTGGCGCGCTATGGCGGCGAGGAATTCGCCGTCATCTTGCCGAACCAGGCGCTCAAGGGGGCGGCCATCGTGGCCGAGCGCATCCGGCGCCGCGTCGAGCTGCTGCGCCTGCCCAACCAGGATGGCCAAGCGGTGCGGGTGACGGTGAGCATCGGCGCGGCCACCGCCATCGCGGCCAGCGATAACAAGGCCAGCGAGCTGGTGGCCAGCGCCGACGGCGCCCTGTACCGCGCCAAGCATATGGGGCGCAACCGTATCAGCCTGCCGCTGGGGGGCGATTGACGTGCGCGATTGACGTGCGCGATCGAGGTGCGCGATTGACGTGCGCGATCGAGGCGCGCGATTGAGGCCGGTCAAACGCGCGCGCGCCCTCTGGACGATGCTTGAACTCTGGTGTCACAGCGGAGAGCGACCATGTTCAGAAGCATACTCGTGCCGACCGACGGTTCGGAGCGTTCAGAACGCGCCATCGACAGCGCCCTCGACCTGGCGGCACAGGTGCAGGGCAAGGTCGTGGTGCTGTCGGTGGCCCAGCCCTACCCCTACTCGCCCCTGGCCGAAGGCAGCATCGTGCGCCACGCCACCGAGTTCGAAGACCGTTCGCTCTCGCTGGCCCAGCAACATGTGGCCAAGGTCAAGGAGCAAGCCCAGCAGCGGCGCATCGCCTGCGAAACCATCGTCGTGCAGTCGTTCAATCCGTCCGAGGAAATCGTCAAGGCGGCCCAGCAGCGCGCCTGCGACGTCATCTTCATGGCATCGCACGGGCGGCGCGGCGTGCGCAGCACGCTCATGGGGAGCGAGACGCAAAAGGTGCTCAGTCAATCGACCATCCCGGTCACCGTGTTTCGCTAGCGTGCCCGCATCGGCAAGGCGCTGCAGCGTCAGGACGGCCCGGGTGCGCCCGCTTCGCCCAGGCCCACCGCCAGAGGCAGGCTCAGCCACGTGGTGTCGCTGCCCGCCACGTGCGAGGTGGTGAAACCGAAGCGCGCCACCAGGGCTAGCAAGCCCAGATTGTGGCTGAGCGTCTCACCGACCAATTCGCGCACGCCACGCTGGCGGCAATAGGCGATCAAGCTGGCCATGAGCAGTTGGCCCAAGCCCTGGTGCTTGAGGTCCGAGCGCACCACCAGGGCGAATTCGCCGCGCGCGTTTTCCGGATCGCAGATCACGCGCGCCACGCCCAGCGTTTCGCTGGCGCCGCCGGCCGTGGGGCGGGTGGCGATGAAGGCCATTTCGCGGTCGTAATCGATCTGGGTCAGGCGCGCCAACTGGCGCGGCGCCAGCTCGCGCATATGCATGAAGGTGCGCGAACGCACGTCCTCGGGATCGAGCGCCTTGAAAAAAGCCAGGTGCTGCGGCCCATCCTCGGGCCGGATCGGGCGCAGCTGCAAAGCCTGACCATGCCAAAAGATGCGCTGCTCGAGTTCTTCCGGATACGGGCGGATGGCCAGCCGCGCCACTCCGCCCACGGTCGACGGCGCCAGACGCACGCGCGCATCGACGGCGATCACACCCATGCTATCGGCCAGCAGCGGGTTAATGTCGAGCTCCACCAATTCCGGCAAGTCGATCACCATGCGCGACAGGCGCACCAGCACCTCGCAGATGGCGTCGATGTCGACCGCGGCGCGATTGCGATAGGCGTGCAGCAGGCGCTCGACGCGGGTGCGCGCGAGCATGTCGCGCGCCAGCACCATGTTCAGGGGCGGCAAACCGATCGCATGGTCGTTCGTCACCTCCACCGCGATCCCGCCCTGGCCGAACAGCAGCACCGGCCCGAACACGGGGTCGCTTGCCATGCCGACGATGAGTTCACGCGCCTCCGGGCGGCGCACCATCGCCTGCACCGAAAAGCCGTGCAAGCGCGCGCCCGGCTGCAATTCGGCCAGGCGGCGCGCGATCGCCTGGGCCGCCGCCGCCACTGCCTGGGCATCTTCGATATCGAGCACCACGCCGCCCACGTCGGATTTGTGGATGATGTCCGGCGAAATGACCTTGAGCGCGACCGGAAAGCCGATCTCGCGCGCGCATTGCTGGGCCTGCTCGGCGGTCTCGGCGCATAGCGTGCGCACAGTCGGGATGCCGTAGGCGGCCAGCAGCTGTTTCGAGTGCGGCTCCGAGAGCATGCATTCGCCATCGGCCATGCATTGCTCGACCAGCGCGCGCGCGGCTTGGCGCTCGGCCAGGTCTTCGACCACGGCCGGCACTTCCATCAGCAATTCCTGGTTGCGGCGATAGCGCACCACCTGCATGAAACCACGCACGGCTTGCTCGGGCGTGTCGTAGGTGGCGATGCCGGCGTCGGCGAAGATCTTGCGCGCCGGCGCGACGGCGTCGCCGCCAAACCAGCAGGCGAACACATTGCGCGTCGATTGCAAGATCAAGGGCACGGCGGCGGTGGCGATCTGCGCGCTTGGCACGATGGCGGTGGGGGCGTGGATGAATAACAGCGCGTCCGCGCCCGGGTCGTGCAGCAGCACCTGCAAGGCGTCGAGGTAGCGCTCGACGGGGGCGTCGCCGATGATATCGACCGGGTCGCCATGCGACCAGTTCGGCGGTAACACTTCGCCCAGGCGCGCCATGCTGCCAGCGTCGAGCACGGCCAGTTGGCCGCCCAGCGCGATCAAGGCGTCGGTCGCGATCACGCCGGGGCCGCCGCCGTTGGTGAGGATGGCCAGGCGCTCGCCGTTCTGGGCGCGCGCGCAGCTGAGCGTTTCGACGGCGTCGAACAATTCCATGGTCGAATTGACGCGCAACATGCCGGCGCGCCGGATGGCCGCGTCGACGATTTCGTCCGAACCGGCCAAGGCTCCCGTGTGCGAGCTGGCCGCCTTGGCGCCTTCGGGCGCGCGCCCGGCCTTGATGACGATGGTCGGCTTGCTGCGCGCGGCCGCGCGCGCGGCCGACATGAATTTGCGCGCTGAACTGATGCCCTCGATGTAGAGCAAGATGGCGCTCGTGTCGTCGTCGTTGGCCAGGTAGTCGAGCATGTCGCCAAAGTCGACATCGCCGCAGTCGCCCAGCGAGACGAAATGCGAAAAACCGATGCCGCGCGACTTGGCCCAGTCGAGCATGCCCGTCACCATGGCACCGGACTGGGCGACGAAGGCGAGCTTGCCGGGCAGCGCGCTGGTGTGGGCGAAACTGGCGTTCAAGCCGATCGCCGGCACCAGCAAGCCCACGCAATTTGGGCCCAGCACGCGCAGCAGGTAAGGGCGCGCCGCCTCGAGCATCGCCTGGCGCAGCGTGCCTTTATTGCGCTCGGCGACAGCGTCGAGTCCGGCGCTAAGCACGATCACGGCGCGGGTGCCGCGCGCGCCCAGCTGCGCCACCAGTTCGGGCACGGTGGCGGCCGGGGTGCAAATGATGGCCAGCTCGGGCGCCTCGGGCAAGGCGGCCACGTTGGGCCACACGCGCAAGCCCTCGAGCTGTTCGTATTTGGGATTGACCGGGTACAAGGTGCCGGCGAAGCCGCCCGTGAGCAGATTGTGCAGCACAGTCGCGCCCACGCTGCGCGCGCGATGGGAAGCCCCGATCAAGGCCACCGAGGCAGGCTGGAACATGTGCTTGAGATTGCGAATGCTCACAAAAGCTCCCGATCAGATTCCAGCGCGATGCACTCCAACGCGATCATTCGCAACACCCCGGCGCTCGGCCACGCGGCGGGCGGCGCGCCACGCGGCCTGGACAAATTTGATATAGGTCAAATTTGCCCCTATTAGACGGCGCTCCCATCGGATATTTCTGGACTGCGCCTGCCCCGTACTTTACGCTGAAAGTGCACAGTTTGCATCCCTTCGCGAGCCCCGGGCTTGCACACAACACGAGCGAGGACTGACCATGTCGTACAAAACCATACTGGTGCAGGTCGACCATTCCGAGCGCAGCGCCGAGCGCGTGCGCCTTGCCGTCGCGCTGGCCGGCCAATACCAGGCCCACCTGGTCGGCGCGGCCGCCACCGGGATTTCCGCCTATATCTTCCCGGGTGGTTGGGGCGGTGACGGCCTGGGCTACACCGAGTTCCTGGCCGCCCATCTGGACGCCTTGCGTGAGCAAGCCAAGCTTGCCGCCGCCGCCTTCGACGCCCTGCTCAAGAATCAGGATGTGCGCTCAAGCGAGTCGCTCATGATCGACGAGGAAGCGGGCGTGGGCTTGAGCGCGCGCGGACGCTACAGCGACTTGATCGTGGTGGGCCAGACCCGCCCCGAGCAAACCGCGCTGGCCACGCCGCCGGACTTGCCCGAATACTTGATCATGAATAGCGGCCGGCCGGTGCTCATCGTGCCCTTCGCCGGCACCTTCGCCAGCGTGGGCCGGCGTCCCTTGATCGCCTGGGATGGCAGCCTGAGCGCCACCCACGCCGTCGCCGCCGCCCTGCCCTTGCTCACACGGGCCGAGCGGGTCGACGTGGCCGTGTACACGGGCGACAAGGCGGACGTGCATGGCGCGCAGCCGGGCGACGACATCGCGCTCTACCTGGCGCGCCACGACGTGAAGGTCAACGTGATCCGTTGCGACGGCGCCATCGGCGTGGGTGAACCGCTGCTAACGCTGGCCGGTGATCGCGCCAGCGACTTGATCGTGATGGGCGGCTACGGCCACGCCCGCATGCGTGAATTCGTCATGGGCGGCGTCACCCGCACCATGCTGCGCCGAATGAGCGTACCGGTGCTGATGGCGCACTAGGCGCCTGGCCGCATCAAGACGCTGGCGCGCTCAATCGAAGGGATTGGGCACGCGTCGCAGCGGCGGCGCTGGCAGTACCGGCGGCAAGTCGCGCGCGGCCAGCTCGGCCACGATGGCAGCGAGCAAGCCGTGCAATTGCCGCGCCAGCGCCAGGCCGGCCTGGTCGGCGCACAGATCGAGCTCGCCGCTCAGGGTAACGCGGTCGAGCCGGTTTTCCAGCTGCAAACCGCCCACGCGCAGCAGTTGCGCCTCATTGGCGTAGGGTGCGAATACGCTTGCCTTGCTCATATTATTCTCCGGTGTCCAAGGTGGGGTTCAAGGCGCGCTGCTGGGCGTGCGGCAAGCCAGGCAAGCGCAACAGCACGCGCTTTTGCTGGGCGGACAAGGACGGCAACAGATCGATTCCCACCCGCTCCTCAAGCTGCGCTATGCTCAACACCTGCACTTGATCGTCCTCGCTATTGCGCACGAACCACGCGGCGCCCGCTTTCTGCCGCGGACTGTAGACGAGCTTGTACAAATGGCTGGGCACCAAGACATTGCCCACTTTTTGCAAGCTGGTATCGAGGAAAGCCGGCCCGGTGACGAGATAGAGCGTGCCCTCGCGCTTGCTCAGCTTGCGCGCCGCCGCTTCGATCGCCGCCCACACATGGCGATTATTGCGCGCATTTTGCGGCACCATATTGGCCAGGCTAAAACTCTCTTGCTGGCTTTGCCGGTCGGGCATGTCGCCGTTCGGAGCCATGTGGCCGCGATCGAAGCCGCTGTGTGCGTAGTCCGACAATTCGGCGCGTTGTCCGGGCGGCAGCTTGCGCTCGACATGGAAGGAATTTTCGCGCGACAATTCATGAGCCGCCAACACATTACGCGCTTGCAAGAACTCAGCCGACCACAAGGGAGTGCGCGTCAAACCCGAATGCATGACACCAAATTCGCTGTAACACAGTTCGCGAGTGGCGCCGGCCAGTTTGGGATTGCGGATCTCGGGCATGCGCCCATCGACGTAATGCGCCGGACAGGCGGGCGCCCCCGCCACAGCGGCCGGGGCTGCGGCCGCACCCAGGCTGGCGACGCACAGGAGCGCGCGCGCTAAATCGAATGGTTTCACCGGACTTTCACCTTGCAATCAATGCGAGCGGGCATTCTATCCCTTCCTGGTGGAATAAGTGCTGTGCGTCAATTCCAAGATATTCCCGAGAGCGGGCGAAATCGGCGATACTTGCTTTCACCATTGCTTAGCGGATAGGGGTATGTACAAGTTGTTGCGTGCGCTTGCGGTCCTGATGATTGCCCTGCTCCCGGCAGCGGCGCAGGCGCAACGCACGGTGCGCATTACCAATGGCGAATGGCCGCCTTACCTGTCGGCCAGCCTGCCCGAGCAAGGCGTGCTATCGCATATCGTCACGCTGGCGTTCAAGCAACAAGGGCTGGCCGTGGAGTACGGTTTTTTCCCATGGGCGCGCGCCATCATGCTGGCCAAGGTGGGCGAATGGGATGGCTCGGCGGCTTGGGCCCGCAGTCCCGAGCGCGAACGCGATTTCTATTTCAGCGATGCGCTCGTCGTTTCCGAAACCGTGCTCTACCACCTGAAGAGCCACCCCCTGGCCTGGTCGACGGTGGGCGACCTGGCCCACTACCGGATAGGGGTGAGCCGCGGCTATTTTTACGGCGCCCCCTTCGAGGCGGCCATGCGCGATGGCACCATCCAGGCCGAGAACGTGACGCTCGATGAAATGAATTTACGCAAAATTTTGGGCGGGCGCATCGATGCCTTCCCGGTCGACCGGCGCGTGGCCGAGGATTTGTTGCGCCGCCATTTCAGCGCGGCCGACGCGGCCTTGCTCACCTTCCATCCCAAGCCGCTGTATATCCAGACCGTGCACTTGATGCTCAGCCGCGCCCACCCGGCGAATGGCGCCTTGATGGAGCAATTTAACAAGGGATTGAAAAGCTTGCGCGAGAGCGGGCAGCTCGACGCGCTGCTGCGCCAATGAAGGGCAGTGATAGACGCGCCCGCGTTGGCGGGCGCGCCATGGCCTTACTCGTTGATGTACTTCTTGACGATGGCCTTGTATTGACCGCTGGTCTTGAGCTGCTTCAAACCGGCGTTGAAGTCGTCGCGCAACTGCTTGTCGCGAAACACGGCGTGATTGGTTTGCAGATTACTTGGCGCAAACACTTTATGGATCACCACTTCCTGCGTGGTGTCGGCGCCGGCCGCTTGCGCCTTGTAATACTTAAAGACGTTCAAGTCGCCGATATACGCTTGCACGCCACCGGCAAACAATTGCAGCACCTTGCGCTTTTCGTCCGATAACTCGGAATAATTGGGATTATCCTTGACCGCCGCCGCGAACTCCGGCCCCATGAAATTGGACGCCCCCTGGAACGTCACGATGCTCTTTCCTTTCAGGTCGCCCACGCCATTGATGCTGACATTACTCTTCTTGAGGGAAATGGCCACGTCCTGGTAGGTGACGGTGGCGTCGTCGGCATAGAAGTAGCCATCGCCCTCGCGCAAGTCCGGATTGCCGCGCTGGGCCCCGTCGGCCGCCCCATCCTTGAGCATTTTGGGGATCGCGCCCATCGCCACGAAGCTCGGTTTGATGGTGTGTCCCTTCGCCGCCAGCGCCGCCTTCATGATCTCGTACTCGAAGCCGCTCGCCTCCTGGCCCGGCGTATTGATCACATACGGCACCAGCGCAAAACTGAACAAGACCTTGACTTCTTTCGCTTGCACGGACGCCGCGCACAGCGCCGTGCCGACCAATGCCGCGCAGGCAAGACGAATCGATTTCTTCATGCTCACTCCCTTATGGTTGTTTGCGGTACACCAAGTTTTAAGGTAGTGCTTCCCTTAGGTGTTGTCAATACGTCGAGGCGGCCCCGCGCGCGATTCGTGCGCGCCCGTGCACTTTTGTCGCATGGCGCGCAACAGTGGGGGGCATTGGGGGTGCCCGCAAGGGCGCAAACATTGATTACATTTTATTTGTAGTCAGCCTGCAGCGGCCCCCTTACAATATGGCGCGACGATTGTCCCTTTAAGGAATTACTTCATGAAATATGTATGTGGATTGGCCGCCGGCCTGCTGTTGACCGCGTCGGCACACGCCGATGTCGGCGTCACCCTGGATGCCGGCACGACCGGCCTGGGCATGCACCTGGTGGTGCCGATGGAAACGTATTTGAATGGCCGTTTCGGTTTTAACACCATGACGAGCAACAAGACGCGCCGGCTGGCATCGAACGACTACGATGTGCGCGAAGCGCAGCGCACCTTTGATATCTTGTTCGACTATTACCCTATCAGCAAGCCCTTGCGCCTCACGGCCGGCTTGGTGATCAACAATAACCAGGTCGATGCCGTCGCCAAACCCGACGTCAATGGCAAGTACTTCATCAACGGCAATACCTACATGCCGGCCGATATCCATAGCTTGACGGGCGATGAAAACTTCCGCAAGACGGCGCCCTATCTGGGCCTGGGCTGGGGCAATGCCTTGACACCGACGCAAGCGTGGAATTTCAGCGCCGACCTCGGCATCTTGTTCCAGGACAAGCCCAATATCCACCTGGTCAGCCTCGGCTGCACCACCTCGAACGCCGTCTGTGCCCAGATCGCCAAGGACGTGGCCGCTGACAAGCAACGCTTCGCCACCGATGTGGGCGAACACCGCGTCGCCGCTGTCGCGCGGGTGAGCGTGAGCTACCGCTTCTAAGGGTAGCAGGAAGTCTTGGCGCGCCCAGCTGGAGCTGGCGCGCGCCGCGCGTTCACTGCGGCTTGGTCCAGAGCGAGGACAAGGCGCGGGCCGCGTAGACCAAACCGCCCAGGCTCAGACCCAGCATGCCGAGATAGCATAATCCGGTCAGCCAGACATCCTCGATGGCGCCCACGTAGCTGGCCGCCAGCCATACCAGCGGCCAACAGATCAGCGCCCCGAGCAAGGCGCGCCATTCGAAGGCGGGCCGCTCGCTGCGCCCAGCCCCCTTGCCCTTGGCCGCGCCAGACTTTGGCTTCGGGCGCGCCGCGCTCGCTTGCGGATTGACGGCGGCCTTGCGCAATTGGACCAGTTGCTCGGCGTCGGGAAAGGCGGAGACGTAAAAGCGCGGCGGCCTGTCATTGGTCTGGCGCATCAACTTGCCAGCGATGGCCGCCACCGGCTTCCAGTGCACGGCGAAGCCTTCGGCGGTGCCCGCCTCCGGATCGGCGAAGCAAATCATGTCCACCGCCGGCAACAGCGATTTGACGCCCTTGGTCCAGCTGCAAGCACTCATCAAGGGCGTTTCCTCGTCGCCCTTGCCGATCAGGTAGTTGGCGACGAAAACTTCCCGCCCTTCCATACGCAAGCGCTCGTCGAGGAAGCGCTTTTGGCGGTCGTACTGTTCGGCGCGATAACTCTTGCGCAGGTTGTTCAAGCGGATGCGAAATCCCGGTGGTTCGAAGCGCGTCCATTGTCCATTGACCAGGCGCAGCATGAGCGGCGACAAGGCGCGCGGATTACCCACCGATTCTTCCGCGTGGCGCACTAATTGCTCCAAGCCGGCTTCATTCTTGTCGCTCGTCAACAGTAACTTGTTTTTCGACGGCACCATCACGACTGGCGTTCCCATCGTCACATACTCGACCATGTAATCGGTGAGCAACATGCGGGCCGAATCGAGATCGTCGTTCCAGGTCGACAAATAGGTATCGGGCGCGATTTCCTTCAAGGGACGGCTCGAACGCGAGCGCAGATTTTCCAGCGCGATCGCAAAAGCCTGGTCTTCACTGACATCCCAGCTTGCAATGTGGGTGGTGCTCAGGCGGATCAAGCTGTGCGGACCTTCGAAGGCCAAACCGGCCTCGAGGTCGTCGCAAATGGGCCGGAACAGCAAATTGCTCGCGCCGCTCTTGGCCAGGACGATCGCTTCGCCGCGGTCGGAGGCGCCGCGCACGATGGGAATGAGCTTCGCGCGCGCCTCCTGGAAATTTTCCGGGATGGCCGCGTTGAGCACCGTCTGGGCCGCGTTTTGCAAATGTTCGGCGCGCGCGCGCGGCGGGCGCCGGGTCCAGTCGCGATAAAAGCTCGCCAGGCTGATCACCGATTGGGCGCCGGCCGCCACCCCGGCGGCGTTGGTGCGCAATCGTTGCCCTGCTTCATCGAAAATCCAGTCACGGCCATCGCCCAAGGCCCGCAGTTTTTGCATGAACTGGTCAGCATATTCGCGGGGAGTCAAATCAAGTGTACTCATCAGGCAATCACGAAAAAGGGTCGAAAACTGAACGGCTATGAATCATGTCGCATAAACAATGGCATATGCTGCCACATAATCGCGGACAACACAGCATAAAACTGCAGTGGCGGCCATGCCATGATGCGTGGCGTCCACGCGGCACGACATGGGCGAGGCCCGCGCGCGCTGTTTGCCGCGTCTGCGCGAGCTTGACAGGCAATATAGCCGCCGGCAAGTCCCACTTTGCTCATATACTTTCGCTAGACCATAGACACGCGGGAGCGCAATGCAGGCCAACCTTGACAAGCCCGGCCACATCCGCCTTTTGGCTGGCCTGGCCTTGGGCGCCACGCTCGCATGGGCCCCGGCGCGCGCCCGTGCCACGCATGAGGCGGTGCTTGAGCAGCCGGCGCTGCGCCATGCCAACATCATCAGCTGTGACGACTCGGTCGAATGGCCGCCCTTCATCCGCTTCGAGCGCATGCAGGGCAAGAAGACCGGACAGGTGACGGGCTATTCGATCGATGTCATCAAAGAAATCTTCGGCCGCCATGGCATCGCGCACACGGCGGTGCTGGTCCCGTGGGCGCGCTGCCTGGCCGAACTCAAGTCCGGCAAGGCTTACCAGATGGTCTTGAACGCCACCTACAGCGAACAGCGATCACGCGACTACCTCTTGACCCGGCCTTATTACAGCACCACCAATTGTTATTACTATTCGCGGCGCGGCTATCCCAAGGGTTTGTTCATCACGGGCCTGGCCGACTTGAAGCAATACCGGGTGTGCGGCATCTACGCCGACAACTATACGACCTACGGCTTCCAGCCCGGCGAAGTCGACCAGGGCACGGGCGACTTCCCGGCCCTGATCGGCAAGCTGCATGCGGGGCGCTGCGCCTTGTTCCTGGAAAAATGCGAAGTCATGCAAGGGTTCATGTCGGTCGGCAAGCGCTACCTGGACGACCCGGAACTGGCCCATGCCTCGGTGCCGGGCATGCAAGCGGTCCCGCTGTACATGATGATTTCACGCGCGTATCCGCACGCGGCCGAACTGAAGATCTTGCTCGACGCCGAATTGACGCAAATGGAAACGTCAGGCCGCCTGGCCCAGTTGCTCAAGCGAGTCTTGCCGCGCTAAGGACCGCGAGCGGCGCTAGCGCAAGCTGGCGTTGATGCGCTCGAGCGCAGCCGCACCGGGACAAAGCGCCGTTTCGTCGAGCAGGTTCAGCGCTTGGTCGGACGTGTTCAAGTGGCCGTGCAAGTCTTCCGGCGAGGGATCGATGTGCAGCAAGCCGGTGACGACCTCGCCTTCGGCTTGGCGCTGGTGCAGGTAGTTCATCGCTGCAATGCGGTCGTGTACATCGAATTCCTGGTTCAAGGTGCGCAGGCGCAGCACACTGCCATCGTGCTGCTGCACCTCTTGCACCGTTCCCGGCGCGAAAGGCACGGTGATTTCCGCGGCATGGGGTACGAAGTCGATGTGGTTGACCGATTCGTTATGCTCGCGCACGTAGTCGTAGCTTTTGGTCGAACCTGGATGATTGTTGAAGGCGACGCAAGGCGAGATGACATCGATGAAGGCGGCGCCGCGGTGCGACAGGGCCGCCTCGATCAAGGGCACCAATTGCTCCTTATTGCCGGAAAAACTGCGCGCGACAAAGCTCACCCCCAGTTGCAAGGCCAGCGCCGCCAAGTCGACGGGCGCGTCGTTGTTGACGACACCGCGCTTGGAACGCGAGCCCTGGTCGGCGGTGGCCGAAAACTGGCCCTTGGTCAAACCATAGACACCGTTGTTCATGACGATGTACACCATGTTCACGGCGCGCCGCATACTGTGCACGAATTGCCCGAGCCCGATCGAAGCCGAATCGCCGTCGCCGGACACGCCCAGATAGATCAAGTCGCGGTTCGCCAGGTTAGCGCCCGTCAACACCGACGGCATGCGTCCATGCACGGTGTTAAAGCCGTGCGAGCCGCCCAGGAAATAAGTGGGCGACTTCGACGAGCAGCCGATGCCCGACAGCTTGGCCACCCGGTGGGGCTCGATCGCCAGGTTGTAGCATGCCTGCACGATGGCGGCGGAAATGGAATCGTGCCCGCAGCCGGCGCACAGGGTCGACATCGCCCCCTCGTAATCGCGCCGCGTGTAGCCCAGCGCATTGGTCTTCAGTTCCGGGTGGTGCAGCTTGGGTTTGGCCAGGTAGCTCATAGCGCGACCTTCTTCAGGGGAGTGACGTTCGACGATTCGAGGCCAGCTCCGATGGCCCCGGCGATGAAGCGCGCCGTGATCGGGGTGCCGTCGTAGTGCAGCACCGGGATGAGCTTGGCCGCGTTCAAATTGCCTTCGATGATGAGCATGCCGCGCAACTGGGCGTCCGCGTTTTGCTCGACCACGAACACGCGCTCGTGCGATGCGATGAAGTCCATGATGGCGGCATTGAAGGGATAGGCGCGGATACGCATGGCATCGACGTGGATGTGTTCTTGCGCCAGCAAGTCGAGCGCCTCGTGCATGGCCGGACTGGTCGATCCGAAATACAGCACGCCAGCACGCGCGCTCTTGGCCGCTGGGCGCAGCAGCGGCGCCGGCACCATCGTCTTGGCCGTTTCAAACTTCTTGCGCAAGCGCTCCATGTTCTCGACATAGACCGCGCCCTCTTCGCTATAGCGCGCGTAGCTGTCCTTGGTGGTGCCGCGCGTGAAGTAGGCGCCGCGCTTGGGATGGGTGCCCGGATAGGTGCGATAAGGGATGCCGTCGCCGTCGACGTCGCGGTAGCGTCCGAAGTCGCGCCCGCTGTCGAGATCGGCGCGGTTCATCACCTTGCCGCGGTCCATCATGCGCGCATCGTCCCAGACCAGGGGCGCGCACAGGCGCGTGTTCATGCCGATATCCAAGTCCGTCATCACGAACACGGGCGTTTGCAGGCGGTCGGCCAGGTCGAGCGCGGTGGCGGCGAAGTCGAAACATTCCTTCGGGTCTTCCGGGAACAGCAATACGTGGCGGGTGTCGCCGTTCGAAGCATAGGCGCAAGCGAGGATGTCGGCCTGCTGGGTGCGGGTGGGCATGCCGGTCGAGGGGCCGCCACGCTGCACATTGATGATGGTGGCGGGAATTTCCGCGAAATAGGCCAGGCCGATGAACTCGGTCATCAAGGATATGCCCGGGCCAGAGGTGGCGGTGAAGGCGCGCGCGCCGTTCCAGCCGGCGCCGATGACCATGCCGATCGATGCCAATTCATCCTCGGCCTGGATGATGGCGAAATTGTTCTTGCCGGTGGCCGCGTCGACCCGAAACTTGCTGCAATATTTTTGGAAGCCCTCGGCCAGCGAGGACGAGGGGGTGATGGGGTACCAGGCGCACACGGTGGCCCCGCCATACACACAGCCGAGCGCGGCCGCGCTATTGCCATCCATGAAGATCCGGTCACCGACGGCGTCGGCCCGCCGCACCTTCAGGCCGATGGCGGCGCAATCGATATGGGCGAGCGCGTAATCGCGCCCCATGTGCAAGGCCTTGATGTTCGAATCGACCAGCTTTTCCTTGCCCTTGTACTGTTCGGAAAACAGCTTTTCAATCACGGCCGGCTCGATGTCGAGCATGGCCGACAAGGCGCCCACGTACACGATGTTCTTGAATAGCTGGCGCAAGCGCACATCGGTGTACGCCTCATTGCAGATCTGGGTGAGCGGCACTCCGATCACGTGTATGTCGCTGCGCAATTGGGAAGGCTGCAAGACGCGTGTGCTGTCATAGAACAGGTAGCCGCCGCTGACCACTTCCTTCACATCGGCGTCCCAGGTTTGCGGATTCATCGCCACCATCAAGTCGCAGCCACCACGGCGGCCCAGGTAAGCAGCCTCGGACACGCGCACCTCGTACCAGGTGGGCATGCCTTGTATATTCGAGGGAAAAATGTTGCGCGGGCTCACGGGCACGCCCATGCGCAAGATGGCGCGCGCGAACAATTCATTGGCCGAGGCCGAGCCCGAGCCGTTGACGTTGGCGAACTTGACAACGAAGTCGTTGACCGCTTCGATTTTATTTTGCATCGCCGGCCCCTATCCGATCTGGCGCAGCGGCGCCGCTTGCCCGTCGCGGCAGGCGGACCCGGCGCGGCTAGGCATGAAGAAAAATTTTTGCATGTCCCAGGCGCCGGTGGGACAACGTTCCGCGCACAAGCTGCAATGGAGGCACACGTCTTCGTCCTTGACCATGATGCGTCCGGTTTTCAAGTCACCCGACACGAACAGCGCTTGGGCCAGATTGAGCGCCGGCGCTTTCAAGCGTTGGCGCAAGTGTGCTTCCTCGCCATTGTCGACAAAGCTGATGCAATCCATGGGACAGATATCGACGCAGGCATCGCACTCGATGCACAAGCTGTCGGAAAACACAGTTTGCACATCACAGTTCAGGCAACGCCCCGCCTCCTTGAGCGCGAGCTGGGCGTCGAACCCGAGCTCGACCTCGACCCGGATATTTTTCAGCGCCGCCGACACCTCGCGCAGCGGCACCTTGACGCGCTTGTCGGGCGACACGGCGTTGTCGAAACTCCACTCGTGGATGCCCATTTTTTGGCTCATCAAGTGCACCATGGGCGGCGGGCGCTGGCGCACGTCCTCGCCTTGGCACAGCTTGTCGATGGAGACGGCCGCCGCGTGCCCGTGGGCGACGGCGGTGATGATGTTTTTCGGCCCGAAAGCGGCATCGCCACCAAAGAACACGCGCGGCTGGCTCGATTGGAAGGTGAGCGGATCGACCACGGGCATGCCGTGATCGTCGAAATCGATGCCGATGCCCCGTTCGATCCAGGGGAAGGCGTTTTCCTGGCCAACGGCCACCAGCACATCGTCGCAGGCGACAAACTGGTCTGGCTCGCCCGTGGGCAAGATGCTGCGCCGGCCATTGGCGTCGACGACGGCGGCCGTCATCTCGAATTGCATGCCGCACAGCTTGCCCTGCTCGAGCACAAAAGCCTTGGGCGCCATGAAGTTGCGGATAACGATGCCTTCGTGTTGCGCGTCTTCCTTTTCCCAGGGACTGGCCTTCATTTCGGCGAAGCCCGAGCGCACGATCACGCTCACTTCCTCGCCGCCCAGGCGCTTGGCCGAGCGGCAGCAATCCATCGCCGTGTTGCCACCACCGAGCACGATGACGCGCTTGCCGATGTGGGTGATATGTCCGAAGGACACGCTGGCGAGCCAGTCGATGCCGATATGGAGGTTCGGCGCCGCCTCCGTGCGCCCGGGCAAGGGCAGGTCGCGCCCGCGCGGGGCGCCGCAGCCGACAAACACGGCGTCGTAATTGTCGGCAAGCAAGCTTTGCAAGCTATCGATGCGCTGGCCCCCCCGAAACTGCACACCCAGGTCCAGGATGTAGCCTGTTTCCTCGTCGATCACGTCTTCCGGCAGGCGGAACTTGGGGATTTGGCTGCGGATGAAACCGCCGGCCTTTTGCTCGCCGTCGAACACCGTCACCGCGTAGCCGTGCTGGGCCAGGTCGCGCGCGACCGTCAGCGAGGCGGGACCGGCGCCGATGCAGGCGACGCGCTTGCCGTTGCCGGCGGCCGGCGGCTGCGGCAAGCGCGCGCGGATGTCATCCTTGTAGTCGGCCGCCACCCGCTTCAAGCGGCAGATGGCTACCGCTTGCTTGCCGCCAGCTTCATCCTCGACCCGGGTGCGCCGGCACGCCGGTTCGCACGGGCGGTCGCACGTGCGCCCCAGCACGCCGGGGAAGACATTCGATTCCCAGTTGATCAGGTAGGCGTCGGAGTAGCGCCCCGCCGCGATCAGGCGGATGTATTCGGGAACGGGCGTGTGGGCTGGACACGCCCATTGGCAATCAACAACTTTATGAAAATACTCGGGACTGACGATATCGGTGGGTCGCACTCTCGCTACTCCTTGTCAACGGCGTGATTCGCCTTGCCTCATGAGCGCGCCCTGCCTTGTGGGCTGGCGCGTCCCTACCTTGCCCGGCCTATCCTAGAACATTTGTTAACTGCTGGTCAATCATATCGGCCATGTGCTCGGCCTCCACCACTTCGCGCGGCAACGCGTCGCGGATCGAAAACACGCCCAGGATCTTGGAAGCCGGAGACAGGATGGGCAGGTGCCGGAAATTATGCCGCTTCATGATCAAGACGGCGTCCGAGACGGTGGTGTCGGGCCCGATGAAGTGGGGATTGTGAGTCATGATGTCGGCCACCGGGGTCGTTTCCGGGTTGCGCCGGGCGGCCACGATCTTGGTCATCAAGTCGCGCTCGGTGAGGATGCCGAGCATGGCGCCGGCGTCGTCGACCACCAACACGCTGCCGCAGCGCGCGCGCGTCATGGCGCAAGCCGCTTCGTAAGTGCTCGCATGGGTCTTGACGCTCAAGACCTGGCTTTGCGAAATCGATTCAATCACGGTACGTTCGCTCATGGCATCCCTTTCAAATTGGCTGCGGCGATGGATCGGGCCGGTTGGCAGGGCTGGGTCGGGCCGGACTTCGGCGCGCGCAGCACTGTGCAAGACGATAGCAAAACTACGATAGCAAAAGCGGCGGCGCGCCCGAGCGCCCGGTCCAGGCGAACGGGGGCGCGCGCTTGCGCCGGCTCAAACGGCGCTGCTGGCCGGCTTGGTTTGCTTGGCCACGTAGCCGGCGTCGAGCACCGCCTGTTCCAGCGCGGCCGCATCGGTTTGGGCCGGATCGAAGATGATTTCCGCCTCGGCGGCGGCGAAGGAAACAGCGGCCGATTGCACCCCCTTGACCCCGTACAGCAGTTTTTCGATGCTGGCGGCGCAGCCACCGCATTCCATCCCGCCGATTTCAAGCGCTAGCATTTCCATTTCAAGCTCCAGGTCGATTGACAAAGGCTGCCCGCGCCGGTCCATCCGGCGCACAGCGCAACACTTCACTGTAGTCGCAGCGATGCCAAAAAAACTTTGACATAGATCAAATTACACCACATTGGCGCGACCGCGCGCACGCTTAGTCCGATCGCACCGCGCCAGCCCATTGAAACACGCATCGATGGTGTCGGCGCGCATCTGTAAGCCATCTGTAGCCCCGCTCCCCCTATCGTTGCCGACTTCGCCGAAGCAAGGCCTTCGGCTGGGCAATTAGCAAAAAACCAATGACGTCATGCAAGGAACGTAGCGATATGAGCAAACCTCGACAAATCGGCCATGGCGGGGTGTTCTCCGCTGCGCATCTCTCCATCGTGCAAAGCATTGAGCTGCGGGCCCGACTCGATCCGGAGTCGTGCGCGCTGGTCTTCGATGGCGGCCAACTCAGCTACTCCCAGTTGAACCGGCGCGCCAATCGCCTGGCCCGTCACTTGAGCTCACTGGGCGTGGGAGCGCAAAGCATTGTCGGCGTGTGCGCGGCGCGCGGCGCCCACCTGGTGCTCGCCCTGCTGGCGGTGTGGAAGGCCGGTGGCGCCTACCTGCCGCTCGACCCGTCGTATCCGGCGGCCCGTTTGAATGGCAACGCACGCGCGGCCAGGGCCAGCGTCATCCTCGGACAGGCCGCCAGCCGCGCCGCCTTCGCCGACGGCGGCGCCCCGTTTTTCGACCTCGAAATTGACGCCGCGCTGTGGGAAGGTCAAAGCGGCGACGACCTTGCGCGCGCGGCGCCGGCGAGCGATCTCGCCTACCTCATCTTCACCTCCGGCTCGACCGGGCAAGCCAAGGGCGTGATGATCGAACAGGGCCAGTTGGCCAGCCATGCGCGCGCCTTCGCCCAATGCTTTGGCCTGGCTGCCAGCGACCGGGTGCTGCAGTTTGCCGGCCCCGCCTTCGACGTGCTGGCCGAGGAACTCTGGCCAAGCCTGGCATGCGGCGCGACCGTTGTGATTGCGCCGCCCGCCGTCGAGGCCTTCGATGCGTTCGAGGCGCGCCTGGAACGCGAACGCATCACCTTGTTGAACCTGCCCGCCACCTTTTGGCACGCATGGTGCGACCACCTGAGCCTGGCGGGCGCGCGCTCGGAACCGGCTTTCGCGCAGCTGCGCCAGGTGATCGTCGGCAGCGAAGTGGTCCATCCCCAGCGCGCGCACGCCTGGCAGCGGCTATTCGGCAGCCGCGTCAAGCTGGCCAACGCTTACGGCCCCACCGAGACCTGCATCACCGCCACCGTCTATCAAGTGCCGGTGTTGCGCGGCGACGAAGCGCGCCTGCCGATCGGCCATCCGCTGCCCGGCGCGCACGCCTACGTGCTCGATGGCGATGGCGCGCCCGTGGCGCCCGGTGTTGCGGGCGAACTGTATATCGGCGGCGAGCGGGTGGCGCGCGGTTACCTGGCGCAGGCCGAACTGACGTCCCAGAAGTTCCTGCCTGACCGTTTCGACGCCACACCTGGCGCGCGCATGTACGCCACCGGCGACCAGGTGTGCGAACTGCCCGACGGCAGTCTGGACTATCTGGGACGCATCGACACCCAAATCAAGTTGCGTGGCTTTCGCATCGAAGCCGGCGAGATCGAAGTGGCCTTGCGGCGCCACCTTGGAGTGCGCGACGCCGTCGTGGTGGCGCGCGCGGGCGCGCATGGCGCGCTGCGCCTGATCGCCTATCTGGTCACGGCCGACGCGGCCGATGCACCGGCACGGTCCGACCTGCAAGCGATGCTGGCGCAGGAACTACCGGCTTACATGGTGCCTGCATGCTTCGTGATGTTGCAGTGCTTTCCGGTGACGCCCAACGGTAAAGTCGACCGCGCCGCCCTGCCCGAACCGCAGGCCGAGAGCGCGTTTGAAGGCCCCTACAATGCGCCCCAAGGCGAACTGGAAACCTGGCTCGCCCAGCTATGGTGCGGCTTGCTCAAGCTCGAGCGCATCGGACGCGACGACGACTTTTTCGCCTGCGGTGGCCATTCCATGCTGGCCATTGCGCTCATTGAGCGCCTGCGCGAGCGCGCACTGCACATCGACGTGCGCACCTTGTTTCTGCGTCCGACCATCGCTGCCTTGGCCCAAGCACTCGCGGCCGGCCAAACCGGCGCAACGGCGGTCGCGCCGAACGGCATTCCGTCCGCTTGCGCGCGCATCCTGCCGTCGATGCTGCCGCTGGTGGCGCTAAGCGAAGAACACATCGAGCGAATCGCCGCCACCGTCCCCGGCGGCCATGCCAACATCCAGGACATTTATCCACTCGGACCGCTCCAGGAAGGCATCCTGTTCCACCACATGATGGCCGAACGCGGCGACCTGTATCTGGACCAAAGCGTGGTGCGCTTTGCCGGGCGCGCCGAGTTGGACGCCTATGTCGACGCACTGCAAGCGGTCATCGCGCGCCACGATATTTTGCGCACCGCGGTGCTAAGCGAGGGCTTGCCCGAGCCCGTGCAAGTGGTGTGGCGGCACGCCGCGCTCGCCGTCAAACGCGTGTCGCTCGACCCCGCCGCTGGCGCGCTCGCGGCCCAGCTGCGCCAACGCTATGACCGCGCGCATTTCCGTCTGCCGGTGAGCCAGGCTCCGATCATGCGCCTGTACATCGCGCGCGATACCCAGGCGGGAGGCTGGCTGATGCTCACGCTCTTGCACCATCTGGTTGGCGACCACACCACGCTCGAACTGATGCAGGAGGAAATCGCTGCCCACCTGGAAGGTCGCGCCGCGACCCTGCCGCGCCCATTGCCATTTCGGGAATATATCGCGCAAACGAAGCTGGCGCTTAGCCGCGCCGAGCACGAAACCTACTTCCGCGCCATGCTCGCCGACGTGGACGAACCGTGCGCGCCTTTCGGCCTGCTCAATGTGCAGGGCGACGGCAGCGACATCGCCGAAGCGCGCCTCGAACTGGACGCACCGCTGGCACTGGCCATACGCCAAAGCGCACGCCGCCTTGGGGTGACGCCGGCCAGCGTGTTCCACCAGGCCTGGGCGCAGGTGGTGGCCCGCACTTGCGGGCGCGACGACGTCGTGTTTGGCACCGTCCTGTTTGGACGCATGCAAGGGGGAGACGGTGCAGACCGTGTGCTTGGCCTGTTCATCAACACCCTGCCCATCCGGATCAAAGTGGCTTGCACCCCGATGGACGAAGCGCTGCGCACCACGCATCGCCTGCTGGCCGGCTTGCTGCGCCATGAGCACGCACCGCTGGCACTGGCGCAGCGTACCAGTGGCGTGGCCGCACCGCACCCGCTGTTTTCGTCGCTGCTCAACTACCGCTACAGCGATAGCGCTCCAGCGCACACGGCCAGCGATGCGCGCGCCGCCTGGCGCAGCATCGACGAACTGTCCAGTGACGAACGGACCAATTATCCCCTGACACTGTCGGTTGACGACCTGGGCCAAGGCTTCCGGCTGGTGGCACAAGTACGTGCGGACCTTGGCGCCGAGCGCATCTGCGCCTTCGTGCACACGGCACTGACCGAAATGCTTGCCGCCCTGGACGGGCCAGCATGCAGGATCGACGTTCTGCCGGCGGCGCAGTCCGAACTGGTCCTGCGTGGCTTCAACAACACCGCCACCGCCTTCCCTGACCATGCCTGCATCCACGAACTGTTCGAGGCACAAGCGGCGCGCACGCCGCTGGCGTGCGCCCTCGTGTTCGAACAACAGAGCCTGTCGTACCGCCAGCTCGACGAGCGCAGCAACCAACTGGCGCACCACCTGCAGACCTTGGGCGTTGGGCCGGAGACACTGGTTGGCGTGTGCCTCGAGCGCGGCATCGACATGCTACCGTCCCTGCTTGCCGTGCTCAAGGCCGGCGCAGCCTACGTGCCGATCGACCCGGACTATCCGCTTGACCGTATCGCCTATCTGCTCGAGGACACGGCCGCGCCGGTCGTGTTGACGCACTCGTCGCTGCGCGCGCGGCTGCCTGCGGCTCGCTCGTCCATCCTCTGCCTCGATAGCGACGCGAAGGCCTGGCAGGGTCTACCAACTCACAAGCCGTCCGCCACGCTGAGCGCCGGGAACCTGGCCTACGTGATCTACACGTCCGGCTCGACCGGCCGTCCCAAAGGCGCGATGAACGCCCACCGCGCCGTCGTCAACCGCCTGTGCTGGATGCAGCAGCAATATGGCCTGGATGCGCACGACCGCGTGCTGCAGAAAACGCCGTACTCCTTCGACGTCTCGGTATGGGAGTTCTTTTGGCCCTTGATCAGCGGCGCCACGCTTGTCGTGGCCAAGCCGGATGGACATCGCGACAGCCAGTATCTGGCATCCCTGATTGAGCAAGCACGCATCACAACGATCCACTTCGTGCCCTCGATGCTGCAAGCCTTCGTGGCCGAAGCGCCCCGCTGTGGCGCGTTGCGGCGTGTGATCTGCTCGGGTGAAGCCTTGCCGGCGGAACTGACGCACCGCTTCCAGGCGCTCATGCCCGAGGTCGAACTGCATAATCTGTACGGCCCGACCGAGTGCGCGGTCGACGTCACGGCATGGGCTGCGCCGCCTGCTTTTGACGGCGCGCTGGTGCCAATCGGGCGTCCAATCGCCAACACCGCATTGTATGTGCTCGACCAGTACGGCCAAGCAGCCCCGGTGGGCGTGGCCGGAGAGCTGCATATCGGCGGGGTGCAGGTCGGGCGCGGCTATTTGAACCAGCCCGCTCTAACGGCTGAAAAATTCATCCGCGATCCCTTCAGCAGCGCGCCCGAAGCACGGCTCTACAAGACCGGCGACCTGGCCCGCTGGCTGGGCGACGGCAACATCGAATACCTTGGCCGTATCGACTTCCAGGTCAAGCTGCGCGGTTTTCGCATCGAACTGGGCGAGATCGAGCACGCACTATGCAGCCACCCTCAGGTGCGCGAAGCGGTCGTGCTGGCGCGCGAGGACGTGCCCGGCGACATGCGCCTGGTGGCCTACCTGGTGGGCACGGCGGGCGCGCCGACGCCGTCTCCGACCGCACTGCGAGAGCATCTAAAGAGCGGGCTGCCAGAGCACATGGTGCCGTCTGCGTTCGTGGAACTGGAGGCCCTACCGCTCACCGCAAACGGCAAACTCGATCGCAAGGCCCTGCCCGCTCCCCACTACCAGGATGCGCAGCACGCCATTGCGCTGCCGTCCAACGCCGTCGAAACCGCGGTGGCCGAACACGCAGCCCAGGTATTGAACCTGACCCGCCTTGGCATGCGCGACGACTTCTTCGCCCTTGGCGGTCACTCACTGCTGGCAACGCAGCTTGTGTCACGCTTGCGCCAGGCGCTCGCAGTCGAGCTGCCATTGAAGCAGATCTTCGACACGCCCGTCATCGCTGACCTGGCGCGCGCGGTGCAAGCGCTGCAAACGGCACCGGCGCCGTCGAACCACACCCAATTTCCGGCACTGTCAGCGCAAGTGCGCAATGGGCCGGTGGCCGCTTCCTTCGCCCAGGAACGCCTGTGGTTCCTTGACCAGCTCGATGGCGCAGGCGCCGCCAGCGCGCTCTATCTGCTACCCGGTTCGCTGCACCTGGACGGCCTTCTTGATCGCGCGGCCCTGGAGCGCGCGTTGCAAAGCCTGGTCACGCGCCACGAAAGCCTGCGCACGGGGCTGGTAAAGCACGACGGCCAGGCCATGCAAGTCATCGCTGCGTCGCTCGCACTGGAGATTCCCTACCTTGACCTGTCCTCGCTAAGCGCCACGCAACGCGAGGCCACCATGCGCGAGCGCGCGCGCGCGCACGCCAACTACGGCTTTGATCTGGCCTGCCCGCCGCTGATTCGGGTGGCTTTGCTCAAATTGGCCGAGCGCGAGCACGTCCTCCTGATCAATATGCACCACAGCGTCAGCGACGGCTGGTCGCTGCGCGCACTGGCGCAGCAGCTGTGCGCGCTCTATCTGGCTTATGCCGGCGGCCAGGACGATCCTTTGCCACCGCTGCCGCTACAGTATGCCGACTACGCCGCTTGGCAGCGCATGCCGGAATCAGCCGCGGCGCTCGAGCGCCAGCTTGCGTACTGGCGCGGACAATTGGCCGGCTTGCCGGCCCTGCTGGCCTTGCCCACGACCCGTCCCCGCCCCGCTGTGCAAAGCCACGCCGGCGCGCGGCACCGTTTCACGCTTGAGCAAGGCATGACGACGGCGCTGCACGCGCTCTCACGCCAACACGGCGCCACCTTGTTCATGACCTTGAACGCGGCGTTCAGCATTTTGCTGGGGCGTCACGCCAATGCGAGCGACATCGCCATCGGCACGCCCATCGCCAACCGCAACCGGCGCGAGCTTGAGGACTTGATCGGATTTTTCGCCAACACGCTGGTGCTGCGCACCGATCTATCCGGCGCGCCCAATTTCGCGCAGTTGCTCGGTCAGGTCAAGCACACCTGCCTGCAGGCGTATGCCCATCAGGACGCACCGTTCGAGCAGGTGGTCGGTGCCCTCAATCCCGAGCGCAGCATGGCGCACAGCCCGCTATTCCAGGCGATGCTGGTCGTCGACAGCATCGGCGAGGCGCCGATCGTGCTGCCGCAGGTGACGCTACGTCCCTTCGAGGCGGATCCGGACAACTGCGTGGCCAGGTTCGATCTGACCTTGTCGATCGTCGAACAAGAGGACGCCTTGCACGCGGCATTCGAATACAGCAGCGCGCTGTTCGATCACGCGACCATCGCGCGCATGGCTGGCCACTTCTGCCAGCTATTGGAAGGCATCATCGGCGCGCCGACGACCCCGATTACGCAACTGTCCATGCTGACGGCGCAGGAACGCCATCAGTTGCTATATCAATTCAACGACACCGCCACGCCCTTCCCGCTTGAACTTTGCGCACACCAGCTGTTTGAAGACCAGGCCGCGCGCACACCGTCGGCCATCGCACTGCGCCACGGCACAAGCACGCTCAGCTATGCCAAATTGAACGCACGCGCCAACCAACTGGCCCGCCATTTGCAGACCATGCAGATCGGTCCTGGCAGCCTGGCCGGAATTTGCGTCGAGCGCGGCCTTGACATGGTGGTGGCCATGCTGGCAGTGATGAAAGCGGGCGCCGCCTATGTGCCCATCGATCCTTCGCACCCGCCATCGCGCATCGCGCACCAGATGACAGATGCGCGCTTGGCCGTGCTGCTGACCGAATCCCGGCACTTGCCGCGGCTGGCCGATGGCGCCTCGCGCATGCTGTGCCTGGACTGCGACCATCCAAGCTGGGCCGGACAGTCCATCGGCAATCTGGATCTGCCCGTCGCCGCTGACGACCTGGCTTACGTGATCTACACCTCCGGCTCGAGCGGCAAGCCAAAGGGTACACTGCTGCCGCACCGCGGCTTGAGCAATCTGGTGCTCGACCATGGCAAGCGTTTCGGCATCGAGCCCGGTTGCCATGTCCTGCAGTTCATCTCATTTAGCTTCGACCCGGCGACCGCCGAAATCCTGTTCACGCTCGCCCATGGCGCAACGCTGGTGCTGGCAGGCCAGACCCAGCTACTGCCCGGCCCGAGCCTGAACGCCTTGTTGCGCGCGCACGAGATCACGCATGTGCAACTGCCCGCCCCCGCGCTCGCCTGCACGCCCGCCACCGAGCTGCCTTTGCTGCGCGTGGTGGTGACCGGCGGAGAGGCCTGCTCGAGCGCCATCGTCGACGCATGGGCGCCAGGAAGGCGTCTGATCAATGCCTACGGCCCGAGCGAAACGACGGTATGCGCCACCAGCGCCGAGCTGGTGCCGGGCGGCGCGATCGTGATCGGCAGCCCCATCGCCAATACCCAAACCTATGTGCTCGACGGCGCCGGGCAAGCGGCGCCGATCGGGGTCGCGGGCGAGCTGCACATCGGCGGCGTCCAGGTCGGCCATGGCTATATGGGCCAGGCCGCCCTCACTGACGAGAAGTTCATCGCCGATCCCTTCTCCGCCATTGCTGGCGCGCGCCTGTACCGCAGCGGTGACCTGGCGCGCTGGCTGGCGGACGGCACGCTGGAGTACCTCGGGCGCATGGACTCACAAGTGAAGATCCGCGGCTTTCGGGTTGAACTGGGCGAAATCGAACAATCGCTGTGCACGCATCAGCAGGTGCGCACGGCCTGTGTCGTGGCGCGCGCCGACGGCGCCGGACAATTGCGCCTGGCCGCCTACGTGGTGCTTGACGCCGGCGGGCTTGATGCAAGCACGCTGCGCGCCCACCTGGCAGCCAGCCTGCCCGAGCACATGATCCCGGCCGCCTTCGTGTCCATGGACGCGCTGCCGCTCACTCCAAACGGCAAAATCGACCGCGCCGCATTGCCCGAGCCGGACACCGCTGCATTCACGTCGCGCAGCTACGAGGCGCCGCGCGGCGACCGGGAGACGGCGCTCGCCCGCATCTGGAGCGAACTGCTTGGCCATCCCAGCGTGGGCCGTCACGACAACTTCTTCGAACTGGGCGGCCATTCGCTACTCGCCGTCAGGGTGGTCGAGGCGATGCGCCGGCAGGGCTTCGAAGCGGACGTGCGTGCTCTGTTCCAGGCACCCACGGTGTCCGCACTTGCCCTGCTGGCGACTGTCGCTGGCAACGCCGTTGCCGTTCCCCCAAATGGGATTCCACGCGATTGCATTCGCATCGAACCAGCGATGCTGCCCTTGGTGGTGCTCACGCGCACCGAGATCGCGCACATCGCCGCTGCGATTCCCGGCGGCGAAGCCAATATCGGTGACATCTATCCGCTCCTGCCGCTACAGGAAGGCATCCTGTTCCATCACCGGATGCACAGTGTGGGCGACGCCTATCTGCTCTCGTTCATGCAGAGCTTCGATAGACGCGCCAGGCTCGACGCCTACCTGCACGCATTCCAGGGCGTGTGCGAACGCCATGACGTTTTGCGCACGGCAGTCCTTTGGGACGATCTTGCGCAACCGGTGCAGGTGGTGCTGCGCAAAGCGGTCATTCATGCCGAACACGTCACGCTCGATCCAGCCGGTGGCGACATGGCCGCGCAGATGCGCGCACGCTTCGATCCGCGCCACTTCCGGATTGACGTGCGGCAGGCGCCGCTGCAGCGGATGTATTACGCATTCGATGCGGGGAGCGGCCGTTGGCTGCTGCTCACCTTGTTGCATCACCTGGCGGGCGACCATATGACGCTCGATGTCATGCGCGACGAGATCGCGGCGCACATGGAGGGACGCGCACAAGATCTGCCGCCGGCACCGCAGTTCCGCAACCAGGTAGCCCAGGCCATGCTTGGTGTAAGCGACGAGGAGCACGAACGGTTTTTCCGGGCCATGCTTAGTGACGTCGACACGCCGACGGCACCGTTCGGCCTTCTAGACAATCAAGCTGGTGCGAGCGGCATTATCGAAGCACGCCTCGCCCTGCCTCCCGCACTAGCGCAAGGCTTGCGCGAATGCGCGCGCCGTCATGGCATCAGCACCGCCAGCGTATGCCACCTTGGCTGGGCCATTGCATTGGCGCGCCTCGCCGGCCGCGCCGATCCGGTATTTGGCACGGTGCTACTGGGTCGCATGCAAGGCGCTGCCGACATCGAGCGCGCCATGGGTTTGTTCATCAATACCTTACCATTGCGCCTGCATGTAGGGGCGGACAGCGTGGCGGACAGCCTGCGCGCGACCCACGCGCTGCTCGCCGACCTGATGCGCCACGAACATGCATCGCTGACGCTGGCGCAGCGCTGCAGTGCGGTGAGCGCACCCAATCCCCTGTTCACTTCGATCTTCAATTACCGCCACGACAGCGCCGCGCGCACAGGACAGGCGTGGGAAGGCATCGAGGAGTTGGCAAGCGAATCGCGCACCAGCTATCCACTGGCACTGGCCATCGACGACCTGGGTGATGGATTCGAAATCACAGCCCAGGCCGCGCCAGGGATAGCCGCGGAGCGCGTGTGCGACTATCTGCTTGCGGCGCTCGAAGGCTTGATCGACGCCGCCGAACGTGCGCCAGACACCGCATGCAACGCGATCGATCCGATGCCGGCTGGTGAGCGCGTAATGCTACTCGAACGCTTCAACGCCACCGAAACTAGCTACCTCGGTGACGTTTGCGTCCACCAGCTCGTCGAGCAGCAGGCTTTGCGCACACCGCAGCATTGCGCGGTGGTGATGGGCGACGAAACGCTGAGCTACGCCCAATTGAACGAGCGCGCCAACGCCTTGGCCCACCACTTGCGCGCCATCGGCGTCGGCCCCGGCACGCTGGCCGCAGTGTGCATGGAGCGAGGCTTTGAGTTGATCACCGCCCTGCTCGCTGTTCTCAAGGCGGGCGCGGCCTACGTACCGATCGACCCGGCCTATCCGCGTGAACGCATCGCCTTCCAGCTCGACGACACGGCGGCTGTCGTCATCTTGACCGAGCAGGCATTGATGCCATTGCTGCCCAAGTGCGCCGCGCCGATTCTTTGCGTTGATCGCGACACGGATTGGTCCGCACAGTCGCGCGCCAATCCCGTGTGCACCAGCGGCGCGGGCGATCTCGCCTACGTCATTTACACCTCCGGATCGACCGGCAAGCCGAAGGGCGTCATGGTGGAACACCGGGCGCTGCGTAACTTCCTTCTTTGGAAACAGGAACACCTGCAGTTCACGCAGCACGACCGCATCTTGCAGAAAACGGCTTTCGCCTTCGACGGCGGTCTGTGGGAGTTCTGGTCACCCCTGCTGTGTGGCGCCCAGTTGGTGTTCGCCGAGCCTGGCATGCACGCCGACCCCGCCTATCTGGTCGCGGCCATCCGTCGCCACGGCATCACGACCGTCAAATTCATCCCAGCGATGCTGGCGATGGTTTGCGCCGAACCGGCCTTTGCCGCCTGCGGCACCCTGCGCCATGTGATCTGCGGGGGCGAGGCCCTGCCGTACGAGGTGTCGCGCCAGTTCCTCGCGGCCTTCCCGCATTTGGCGCTGCACAATCTGTTCGGCCCGACCGAGACGACGATCGACGTCACCGCCTGGACTTGCCGCAGCGGCGACGCCACCGGCCAGATTCCGATCGGCCGCCCAATCGCCAATACACAGGCCTATGTGCTAGACCAGCAAGGTCGGCTCGCGCCCCAGGGCGTGGCTGGCGAGCTGCATATCGGCGGCATCCAGCTCGCGCGCGGTTATTTGAACCAGCCAGCTCTGACGGCCGAACGCTTCGTCGCCAACCCCTTCCGTCCAAACGAGCGGGTCTACAAAACCGGCGACCTGGCGCGCTGGCGGGCTGACGGCAACCTCGACTACCTCGGCCGCATTGACTTCCAGGTCAAGATCCGCGGTTACCGCATCGAGCTGGGCGAAATCGAGCATGCGCTGTGCGTCCACCCGGAGGTACGCGAAGCGCTGGTGCTGGCGCGCATGGACGAAGGTGGCAACGCCCGCCTGATCGCCTTTGTGCTGGCGCCAAGCGCGCCCTCGGCGCAGGCGCTGCGCGAGCACCTCAAGCTAAGCCTTCCCGATCACATGGTACCCGCGGCTTTTGTATCGCTCGACGCCTGGCCTCTCACCGAGAATGGAAAAATCGATCGCAAGGCGCTGCCCGACCCACAGGTCCAGAACGTCAGCGGACGCGCGCCCCGTACGCCCAGCGAGCTTGCACTGGTAGAGCACGTGGCGGCCTTGTGCCATGTCGCCTCGGTCAGCATCGATGACCACTTTTTCGAACTCGGCGGGCACTCGCTGCTGGCAACCCAGCTGGTGTCGCGCCTGCGCAAAACGCTGAAAGTGGAACTGCCTTTGAAACAGGTGTTCGCAACGCCGCTACTACACGAGCTGGCCGCCTTCATCGATACGCTGGCGCGCGACGGTGGAGCGTGTACCGCGGCGATAGCGCGCGCATCGCGCAGTCTGCCGATCCCGGCATCGTTCGCGCAAGAGCGCCTGTGGTTCCTCGATCAACTCGAGCGTCAGGGAAGCGCCCAGGCCGCAGCCACGTATTTGATGCCGGGTCCGCTGCATTTGCATGGCCAGCTCGACGTCGATTGTTTGCGGCGCGCCCTTGAGCGCCTGGTGGAGCGTCACGAAATCCTGCGCACCGCCCTGGTCGAGGTGAACGGTCAGCCTATTCAGCGCATTTTGCCTGCCACCGCGGTGCACCTGCCGCAGATCGATCTGCATGACCTGCCCAAGGGCGAGCGTGCGGCGGCCGCGCAGCGCCATGTACAGGCCGATGCGGTCGAAGGTTTCGATCTGGACGCTGCCCCGTTGGTGCGCTTTGCCTTGCTCACGCTGGCGCCGGACGAGCACATCCTGCTCGTGAACATGCACCATTGCGTCAGCGATGGCTGGTCACGCCGGATCTTCGTGCAAGAGATCAAGGCGCTGTATGGCGCCTTCCTCGATGACCGGTCCGACCCGCTGGCGCCGCTGGCCCTTCAATATGCCGACTACGCGGCCTGGCAACGCGGCGCCGAGCACGCCGTGACGCTGGAGCGGCAGCTCGCCTACTGGAAGGACAAGCTGGCGACTCTGCCTGCGCTACTGAGCCTACCGACCGACCGGCCGCGCCCGGCAATCCAGACCTACACCGGTGCCTACCAAGCATTCAGCGTCGCGGCACCGCTCACAAGGCAACTCAAAGCGCTATCCCAAGAACACGGGGCCAGTCTTTTCATGACGCTGTACGCGGCGTTCGCGGTCCTGCTCGCACGCCATGCGAACCAAAGCGACATCGCCATCGGCACGCCGATCGCCAACCGCAATCGGGACGAACTGGAAAATCTGATTGGCTGTTTCGCCAATACCCTGGTGCTACGCATCAACCTGGGGCAAGCGGACAGCTTCGCAAGCCTGCTCGCGCAAGTCAAGCACACCTGCCTGCAAGCGTACGCGCACCAGGACACGCCGTTCGAGCAGTTGGTTAGCGCCCTCAACCCCGAACGCAGCATGGCCCACAGCCCGCTATTCCAGGTCATGCTGTCGCTCGACACCGCACAGCACGCGCCGCCGGACACAGCGCGCCTGCGCTTTGACGCCCTCGACGAAAATCAGATCGGCCTGGCCGTCGCCAAGTTCGACTTGAGCCTGTCCTTGTGCGAGCACGATGGCGTGATCGATGGCGCCTTCGAGTACAACACCGACCTGTTCGACGGCGCCACCATTGAACGCATGGCCTCGCACCTGCACACCCTGCTCACGGCGCTAGCTGCGCAGCCGCAGTGTGCCGTCGCAACACTGCCGATGATGAGTTCGGACGAGCATCATCTCGTGGCGCATACGTTTAACGACACCGCAGTCGCCACCGTCCCAGCGTGCCTGTTGCACGAGCTGTTCGAGCAGCAGGCCGCACGCACGCCGAACGCCCCTGCGCTGGTGGGCGAAGGTTTCACGCTCAGCTACTTTGAATTGAATCAACGCGCAAACCAGTTGGCACATCGCTTGCTGGCGCTGGGCGTGGCACCGGATGACCGAGTCGCGATCTGCATCGAGCGCAGCATCGACATGATTGTTGCGATGCTGGCGGTACTCAAGGCCGGCGCATGCTACGTTCCGCTTGACCCAGTCCACCCAAGCGATCGCCTGGCCTACATGCTGGCCGATTGTGCGCCGCGCGCTCTGTTGACACACTCGACGCTGCAAAACAGTCTGGCACTTTTCGCAGGCGAGGCGGTAACGATGCCGGTGCTGGCCCTTGACATCCGAGTCACGCATCAAGCGTCGCGCGACCATAATCCCGGCGCCGCTTCGCGCGGCCTGGACATCACCAATCTGGCGTACGTGCTCTACACCTCGGGATCAACCGGCATGCCCAAGGGGGTCATGATCGAACACCGTAACGTGGTCAACCTGGTCGCAAGCCAGGTAGCGCAATGCGCATTGACGGCGGCTGACCGCGTTTTGCAGTTTGCCTCCTTCGGTTTCGACAACTCGATCGCCGAGATCTTCCCCGCGCTGTCAGTCGGCGCCACCGTCGTCCTGCGTCCAGCGGACTTGATGATCCCGGACGAGTCCTTCGTCACCTTCCTCGCCGCCGAGCGCATCACCGTCACCGACCTGCCCACCGCCTTCTGGCATTTGTGGGCGGACGAAATCCGCTGCGCACGCTGCATTCCCGGCAATTCGCTACGCCTGGTCGCGGCCGGCGGCGAGAAGGCGGAACTGCGCCACCTCGCCAGTTGGCTGGCCGAGCCCGCGCTGGCGAACTGCGCCTGGCTCAACACCTATGGCCCGACCGAAGCGACGGTCAACGCCACCACCATCGCCTACCAGGGCGCTGTGGCCTTGCCGCTGGCCGAGGTGCCGATCGGCCGCCCGATCGCCAACACGCAAATCCATATCCTCGACACCTTGTGCCAGCCAGTTCCGCTGGGCGTGGCAGGCGAAATCCACATCGGCGGCGCTGGTGTGGCGCGTGGCTACCTGAACCGCGAAGAGCTCACCGCTGAGCGCTTCATTCGCGACCCATTTAGCAGCCAAACCGATGCGCGCATGTACAAGACCGGCGATCTCGGTCGCTGGCTACCCGATGGCAGCATCGAATACCTTGGCCGCAATGACTTCCAAGTCAAGATCCGCGGCTTTCGCATCGAGCTGGGCGAGATTGAAGCCAAGCTTGCTGCCTGTACCGGCGTGCGCGAAGCGCTCGTTCTAGCGCGTGAAGACCAGCCGGGCGAAAAGCGCCTGGTTGCCTACATCGTCGCGCGCGGCGCAGCGCAACCTTCGGCAGCAGCGCTGCGCGCCGAGCTCTCGGCCAGCCTGGCCGACTATATGCTGCCGACCGCTTTCGTCGTCATTCCCGCGTTTCCGCTCAATGCGAATGGAAAAATCGACCGCAAGGCATTGCCGGTGCCGGATCTGGCCGCCGTCGTCACGCGCCAGTTCGTGGCACCGGCAAGTCCAATCGAAGCGGCGCTCGCTGGCATTTGGCAGAACTTGCTGGGACTCGAGCAAGTGGGGCGCCACGACCACTTCTTCGAGCTGGGCGGCCACTCGCTGATGGTGACGCAGCTTATCGCGCGCGTGCGCCGAACCCTGGGTTTGGCGCTGCCGCTGCGCACCGTCTTTGAAACGCCAAGCCTGGCCGACATCGCCGCTTACCTGCAAGGGCTGGCCGCACCGCCGGTCGACGCGACCGCCTTGCGTGCGCAAATTGCAAACATGAGCGAAGCCCAGATCCGCGCCCTACTCGAAAAGAAGCGCGCAGGCGCACCTAGATCCGACAAGGAAAACACCCAATGAACGACAATGATTTGAACGCCCTGCAGCAGGAGCTGCTGGCATTGATGATGGCCGAAGCGCAGCAGGAGCAAGCCGGCGAAAGCACCCTGTGCGCCCTGCCACGTACTGCGGGCAAATCCGAGATGCCAGCATCGTTCGCGCAAGAGCGTCTGCGTTTTCTCGATCAGCTTGAACGCGCCAGCGGCACGGCGAACCCGGCCACCTACCTGATGCGCCACGAAATGCGCCTGCGCGGTCGGCTCGACACCACAAGTTTGCACCAAGCCCTGGCCGCGCTGCTGGCGCGCCACGAAGTCTTGCGCACCAGCCTGGTCCAGCGCGGACCGGACGTCGTGCAGCTGATCGCGGCGCGAGTGGCGCTGCCGCTACAGACAATCGACCTGCGTCACCTGGCGCCGCCCGAGCGCGATGCGACCATGCGCGCGCAGCTCCAAACCCATGCGGCACAAGGATTCGCGCTCGACAGCGCGCCACTGATACGCTTCGTGCTGCTCGTGTTAAGCGATGACGAACACGTCCTGCTCATCAATATGCACCATGCCGTGAGCGACGGATGGTCGATTGGCGTTGTCATGCGCGACCTTGAACAACTGTATAGCGCGTTCGCTGCCGGTCTGCCCACGCCCTTGGCGCCGCTGACGATCCAGTATGCGGATTACGCGGCATGGCAGCGCAGCGCCGCGCAGGCTGAACGTCTAGCCGCCCAGATCGACTACTGGAAATCGGCGCTGGCAGGCTTGCCTGCTCTGCTGCCGCTGCCGACAGACCGTCTCCGTCCGGCGGTCCAGTCGCACGCCGGTGCGGGACACCGGATCGCACTCGCGCCGGCATTAACGGGGCAGTTGAAGGCGCTCGCCAGCGACAACGGCTGCACCCTGTTCATGACGCTGGCCGCCGCGTTTTCCCTGCTGCTGGGGCGCCACGCCGGCCAGACCGACATCGCCTTGGGCACGCCAATTGCCAATCGCACCGAGCCTGAACTCGAAGACTTGGTGGGCATGTTCGTCAACACCCTGGTGCTGCGCTCCGACTTGGCGCAAGCGGCCAGCTTTCGCGACCTGCTGGCGCACATGAAGCAAACCTGCCTGAATGCCTATGCAAACCAGGAAGCGCCCTTTGAACAGGTGGTCAACGCGCTCAAGCCGGAGCGCAGCCTGGCCCACAGCCCGCTGTTTCAGGTCATGTTCGCGCTCGACACCAGCGCAGACGGCGCCGCGCGCTTCGGCGACCTGACCGTTAGCGCGCTCGACACCGGCGCCGCATGGTCGGTCTCGAAGTTCGACATGATGCTCACCCTGGCGGAACACGATGCTCAACTAAGCGGCAATATCGAGTACAGCAGCGCGCTGTTCGATGGCGCCACCATCGCCCGCATGGCGCGCCACTTCGAAGTGCTCCTGGCGAGCATCGTGGCCACGCCCGATGCCGCCCTGTCGAGCTTGAATATGCTAGACGCGCGCGAGGCGCAGCAGCTGATGGGCGACTTTGGCGGCGTCAAGGCCAGTTTCGCGCCAACGTTCACGCTGGCGCAGGGATTCGAGGGGCAAGTCGCCGCTACGCCGGACGCGCTGGCATTGACGTACGGCGGCCAGTCCATGTCCTATCGCGAGCTCAACGTCCGCGCCAATCAATTGGCGCACCATCTGCAATCGATGGGCGTCGGCCCGGATACTCTGGTTGGCCTGTGCATGACGCGCGGGCTGGACATGATGGTGGGTCTGCTAGCGATTCTCAAGGCTGGCGGGGCTTACCTGCCGCTCGATCCGGCCTATCCGGCGGAACGCATCGCTTTCACCCTGGCCGACGCCAAAGTCGGCGTGCTATTAACCGAACATGCTTTGCGCAGCACCCTGCCAAGCTGCGACGCCACATTGCTTTGCCTTGACCAGGATGAATCGCAATGGGCGCACTCGAGCTGCCACAATCCGCAATCGCATTGCACGCCATCGAGTCTGGCCTATGTGATTTACACGTCCGGATCAACCGGCAAGCCGAAGGGTGTGATGATCGAACACGCCCAGGTGACGCGCCTGTTCGACGCCACGCACGCCTGGTTCGCCTTCGGTCCACACGACGTCTGGACCCTGTTCCATTCCTATGCTTTCGATTTCTCCGTATGGGAAATCTGGGGCGCGCTGCTGCATGGCGGGCGCCTTGTGATCGTACCGCAGGAATGCGCGCGCGCACCGCACGAGTTCTACCAATTGTTGTGCGAACAGGGGGTGACGGTCTTGAATCAGACGCCAAGCGCCTTCCGCCAGTTGGTTGCGGCCCAGCAGGATAGCCACGCGCTGCACTGTCTGCGTCACGTGGTGTTCGGTGGCGAGGCCCTCGAACTGGCCTCGCTCGCGCCCTGGTTCGCCCAGCCTCGCAACGCGCGCGCGCGCCTGGTGAATATGTACGGGATCACCGAGACGACCGTCCACGTGAGCTACATGCCGATCGAGGCGAGCGATTGCGAACGGCGTGGCGCCAGTCCGATCGGGGTGCCGATTCCCGATTTGTCGATTCAACTGCTCGATGAGCACGGGCGCGCCGTTCCGATCGGTGTGGCCGGCGAAATCCATGTGGGCGGCGCAGGCCTGGCGCGCGGCTACTTGAATCGGCCGCAGTTGAACGCCGAACGCTTCATCGAGTCCTACCCCGGCGGCGCCCGCATGTACCGCAGCGGCGACCTGGCGCGCTGGCTGCCCGACGGCACCCTTGAGTACCTTGGGCGCATCGACAGCCAGGTCAAGATCCGCGGTTTTCGCATCGAACTGGGCGAAATTGAAAGCACCTTGCGTCAAGTGCCACAAGTGCGCGACGCGCTGGTTCTCGCGCACGCCGACGAGGCAGGCGACAAGCGCCTCATTGCCTACATCGTGCCGCAGCCGCAGATGCACATCGACGTCGCAGAACTGCGCGCCGCCATGCGCGCCACCCTGCCCGAACATATGCTCCCCTCGGCGTTCGTGACGCTGGCCGAATTTCCGCTCACGGCCAACGGCAAACTCGACATGCGCGCCCTGCCGGCGCCCGATGCGAATGCCTACGGCCAGCGCGAATTTCATTCACCGCAGGGGGACATTGAAGTAAAAATGGCGGCAATCTGGGCAGATCTGCTCAAATGCGAGCAGATCGGACGGCATGACAACTTCTTCGAGCTTGGCGGCCATTCCCTGCTGGTGATGGCGCTGATCGAGCGTATGCGCCGTCACGACCTGCAGGTGGACCTGCGCGCCCTATTCACCACTCCAACGCTGGCCGAATTGGCCGCAGCGGTCACTTGCAATGCAGGCGCGATCGCCGTTCCGCCCAACCTGATCACGCCGGACAGCGCGACCATCACACCGGACATGCTGCCGCTGGCCAAGTTGAGCGTGGACGACATCGAACGCATCGTCACCAGCGTGCCCGGCGGCGTGCCCAATATCCAGGACATCTATCCGCTGGTGCCCATGCAGGAAGGGATGCTGTTCCATCATATGCTGACCACGGATGGCGACGCCTACGTCATCTCGCATGTCGACCGTTTCGACACTGAATCGCGCCTGCACGACTACCTCAGCGCACTCCAGGCGGTGGTTCAGCGCCACGACATCCTGCGCACCTCCATCGCGTGGGAGGGCTTGAGCGAGCCGATGCAAGTGGTTTGGCGCCACGCGCCGCTGCAGGTCGAGCATGTGACACTCGACGCTAATCAGGGCGACGCCGTGCGCCAATTGATGGAGCGCTTTGGACCTCAGACTTATCGCATGGACCTGGGCCAGGCGCCGCTACTGCGCCTGTTCGTGGCGCGCGACCCCGCCAGCGGCAGCCATCTTTTGCTGACCCTGCTGCACCATCTGATCGACGATAACACGACACTCAAGGTCATGCTCGCCGAAATCCGCGCCCACCTCGCCGGCCAGGCAGCGCTGCTGGCACCGCCCCTCCCGTTCCGCAATTTCGTCGCCCAGGCCAAGCTGGGCTTGAGCCGGGAGCAGCACGAAGCGTTCTTCCGCTCGCTGCTTGGCGACGTCGACGAGCCAAGCACACCGTTCGGGCTGGTGGCCGTGCGCGAGGACGGCAGCGGCATCACCGAATATCAGCGTGAGATCGATCCTGCGCTGGCGCTACGCCTGCGTGCCTGCGCGCGCAAGCTTGGTGTGAGCGCGGCTAGCCTGTGCCACACAGCGTGGGCCCAGGTGCTGGCGCGCGCCTGCGGGCGCGGCGACGTCGTGTTTGGCACGGTACTGTTCGGACGCATGCAAGGTGGCGCCGGCGCCGACCGCGTGATGGGCTTGTTTGTCAACACCCTGCCCATCCGGGTCACGCTCGACGGCGCAAGCGTACAAGGCTGCGTGCGCCGCACCCATACGCTGCTGGCAGAGCTGATGCGCCACGAGCACGCGCCGCTCGTGCATGTCCAGCGCTGCAGCGCGGTGCCGGCACCGGCACCCTTGTTTTCGTCCCTGTTCAACTACCGCCACCGCGCCAGCGTGGCAGACATTTCCGACACCGCGCTCGAGCAGGAATGGACCGGTGTCGAGGGCGTCGAGACCAGTTCGCGCACCAGCTATCCGCTGGCCATCTCGGTCGACGATCTTGGCCAGGACTTCCTGCTGACAGCGCAGGTACAGGCGCCAGTCGAGGCGGCGCGGGTGTGGAGCTTCATGAACGCGGCCCTGGAACAACTGGCCGGGGCACTCGAGGCGGCGCCGGAGGGCGCCATCGGCGCGCTCGACGTCATGCCGGAGAGCGAGAGCGACACCCTGCGCCATCGCTTCAACGATACGGCTGTCGCCTTCCAGGTTGATCTGTGCATCCATCACTTGTTTGAACGGCAGGCCGCGCGCACACCGGACGCCGTCGCCGTCGTGCTAGACGCGCAATCGATCAGCTATCGCGCGCTGGACCTGCGCGCCAATCAGCTAGCCAACCACCTCCAAACACTGGGCGTTGGCGGCGACACGCTGGTGGGCATCTGCATCGACCGCAGCATCAATATGATCGTCGGCCTGCTCGCCATTCTCAAGGCCGGCGCGGCCTATCTACCGCTCGATCCGACGTATCCGCCGGAACGACTCGCGTTCATGTTCGGAGACAGTAAGGTCGCCGCGCTGCTAACCCAAACGTCGCTCAAATCCGCGCTGCCGCTGCCGGACGCGCCCGTGGTGTGCATCGACGCCGACTGGCCTACCATCGCCCGCCAGGGCACCAACAAGCCGGATGCGGCGCACGATGCCGGCGACCTTGCCTACGTCATCTACACATCCGGGACGACCGGCCGCCCCAAGGGCGTCATGGTGGCGCACCGCGGGGTGGTCAATTACCTGGGATTCATCGCCCGCCAGTATGGTTTGAGCGCTAATGACCGCGTGCTGCAAATTACCTCGCTATCGTTTGACCCGTCGGTGCGCGACATCTTCGCGCCATTGTCGGTTGGCGCATGCCTGTGCCTGATGAACAGCGCCGACGCCAAGGACCCGGAACAGGTTGCGCGGCATATCGTGGCCGACCAAGCCAGCGCCATCCTCAGCATCACGCCAAGCTTCCTCGAAGCGATCACTGCGGCGCCGGACGCCGCACCGCTTCCAAACCGCCTGCGCCTGTTGATGCCATCGGGCGAAGCGCTGCTGGCGCGCCACGTCGCCGGTATCCGGCGCATGTTCGGCGGCGCAGTCAATATCGTCAACCAGTATGGTCCGACCGAAGGCACCCTGACCCAAACCTTCTATCCCATCACTGACGACGGCACCATCCTGATCGGCAAACCAATCGCCAACATGCAGGTGCTGATCCTCGATGCGCAGCAGGCGTTGGCGCCAATCGGCGTGCCCGGCGAGCTGTGCATCGGCGGAATCGGCCTGGCGCGCGGCTACCTGGGACTGCCCGAGCTTACCGAAGAGCGTTTCATCGACCATCCATTCGAGGACGGCCAGCGCCTGTACCGCACGGGCGACCTTGCGCGCTGGCGGGCGGACGGCAACCTCGAATACCTGGGCCGCCTGGACTTCCAGGTCAAGATTCGCGGCCAGCGTGTTGAACTGGGCGAGATTGAAGCCCTGCTTTTGCAGCAGGGGCTGGCCCAAGCAATCGTAATGGCGCGCGAAGACGAGCCAGGCGAACTATTCCTGGTGGCCTACCTGGTCGCAGCAAGCGGGGCGGAAGCGCCGGACAGCGCGCAGCTGCACACCGCACTGGCACGCGCGCTGCCGGCGCACATGGTTCCCGCCCATTACGTCGTGCTCGAGGCGATGCCACTCACGCCATCGCGCAAGATCGACCGCAAAGCCCTGCCAGCACCGCAGCGCGGTGCGACTGCACAGAATGCGCTTGCGCCCCGCACGGCACTCGAAGCGAGCGTAGCCGACACGATCGGCGCGCTGCTCAAGCGCCCCATCGTGGGCATGGGCGACAACTTTTTCGCACTAGGCGGACACTCGCTGCTGGCGACGCAACTGGTTTCACGCATCCGCCGCACGCTTGGCGTGACCCTTCCGCTCAAGCAGATCTTCGCCGCGCAAACCGTGGCGCAGATCGCGGCCGACATCGCCACGGCAAGGGGACAGGATGCGGAGCAGGCGATATCGATCGCACCGCGCACAGGGCCAATCCCGGCCACGTTCGCCCAGGAGCGCCTGTGGTTTCTCGACCAACTCGAGCGGCACGACAGCGATCATCTGCCGGCGACCTATCTGATGCCTGCGGCGCTGCGCCTGCGTGGAACGCTCGACATCGGCTGCCTGCAGCGCGCACTGCACGCGATGGTCGAGCGTCACGAAACGCTACGCACCTGCCTGTGCGCGCTGGGCGACGGCACAGTCCAGCAGATCGCGCCACTCGCGCACTTGTCCCTGCCGATGCTCGACCTTGGCGATCTCGCCGGAGCCGAACAAACCGCCGCGATGCAGCGCCACGTGCAAGCGCACGCCAATCTTGGCTTCGAGCTCGCCGAAGCGCCGCTGATCCGCGCCAGCCTGCTAAGGCTCAACGCCAGCGAGCACGTCCTGATGATCAATATGCATCACGTCATCAGCGACGGCTGGTCGCTTGGCGTTTTCACGCGCGAACTGAGCGCCCTTTACGGCGCATTCGTCGCTGGCGAGGCGTCGCCACTAGCACCGCTACCGATCCAGTACGCCGACTACGCAATTTGGCAGCGCAGCCCTGATCGCGCGCATGCGCTAGCCGCACAGCTTGATTATTGGCGCGCACAGCTCGCCGGCATGCCTCCCCTGATCACCCTGCCGACTGACCGCGCACGCCCGGCCGTCCAATCGCACGCAGGCGCATGGCACCGTTTCACGATCGATTCGGCCGTCGCTGCGCGCATCAAACATGTCGCCGCGGCGCATGGTGCAACCTTGTTCATGGCTTTGAACGCGGCATTCTCCGTTCTACTTGGACGCCACGCGGGACAGCGCGATATCGCCGTCGGCACGCCGATCGCCAATCGCACCCGGCAAGAGCTCGAAGGCTTGATTGGCCTGTTCGTCAACACGCTGGTGATCCGCACCGACCTCGATCGCGCAGAGAACTTCGCTGACCTGCTGCGCCAGACGCGCGAAACCTGCCTACAGGCGTACGCGCACCAAGACCTGCCTTTCGAGCAGTTGGTCGGCGCCTTGAACCCGGAACGCAATATGGCGTATTCACCGCTGTTCCAGGTCATGTTCGTTTTGCAGAACAATGCCGCGAGCACGCTTGAACTGCCAGGGCTGGAGCTGAGCTATGTGCACGACGATGGCGCTCAGATCGGCGCGGCCAAGTTCGACCTGATGCTGACCATGAGCGAGCGCGACGGCACGCTCGACGCCGAATTCGAATTCAACACCGACCTGTTCGAAGCGGCTTCCATTATCCGCATGGCTGCGCGCTTCCAGGTCTTTCTCGCCGAATTGTCGGCCGATCCGCAGCAAAGCTTCGACGCCGCGCCGATGCTGCCGCCAGCAGAACGCGAACTCGTCCTGCGCGGCTTCAATCACACGGCAATGCCCTTTCCCGAGCACGCCTGCCTTCATGAATTGTTCGAGGCTCAAGCGGCGCGCACACCGCACGCCTGTGCCTTGATGTTCGAGGACCAAAGCCTGTCGTACCGCGAGCTCGACGAGCGCAGCAACCAGCTGGCCCACCATCTGCAGGCCTTGGGCGTGGAGCCGAATGCGCTCGTCGGCGTATGCCTCGAGCGCGGCATCGACATGCTGCCGGCCTTGATGGCTGTGCTCAAGGCCGGCGCCGCCTACGTGCCGATCGACCCAGACTATCCAGCCGACCGGATCGCCTACCTGCTCGACGATACCGCGGCACCTGTGGTGTTGACGCACTCATCGCTGCGCGCGCGCCTTCCCATCTGCGGTTCGACCATTGTAAGCCTCGACACCGACAACGCCGCCTGGCAGCGGCGCGCGGCGCACAAGCCAAGCACAAACGTGGGTTCACAGAGCCTGGCGTATGTGATCTATACATCCGGCTCGACCGGCCGCCCCAAAGGCGCAATGAACGAACACCGCGCCGTCGTCAACCGCCTGCACTGGATGCAGCAGCAATACGGCTTGAGCGCACAAGAGCGCGTGCTGCAGAAAACGCCTTACTCTTTTGACGTCTCGGTATGGGAATTGTTTTGGCCCGTGATCAGCGGCGCCACGCTCGTCGTGGCCAAGCCGGATGGGCATCGTGACAGCTATTACCTGGCGTCCCTGATCGATCAAGCACGCATCACGACGGTTCACTTCGTGCCCTCGATGCTGCAAGCCTTCTTGGCCGACGCACCCAGCTGCGCCTCGCTGCGGCGCGTGATCTGCTCGGGCGAAGCGCTGCCGGCAGAGCTGACGCGCCGCTTCCAGTCCATCATGCCCAAGGTCGAACTGCATAATCTGTACGGGCCAACCGAGTGCGCGGTCGACGTCACGGCCTGGGCCTGTCCGCCCGCCCATGCCGGCGCGTTGGTGCCGATCGGGCGTCCGATCGCCAATACCGCACTGTATGTGCTCGATCCGCACGGCCAACCAGCCCCGGTAGGTGTGGCGGGCGAATTGCACATAGGCGGCGTTCAGGTTGGACGCGGTTACTTGAACCAGGCGGCTTTGAGTGCCGAAAAATTCATTCGCGATCCCTTCAGCGCCGATCCCGCAGCTCGGCTCTACAAGACCGGCGACCTGGCCCGATGGCTTGGCGACGGCAACCTCGACTACCTCGGCCGCATCGACTTCCAGGTCAAGCTGCGTGGCTTCCGGATCGAACTGGGCGAGATTGAGCACGCCCTGGCCAGCCACCCGCGGGTACGCGAGGCTGTGGTGCTGGCGCGCGACGATGTGGCGGGCGCCGCGCGCCTGGTCGCCTACGTCGTTGGCATGGCCGCTGCCGATGCGCCAGAAGCGACCGAGATGCGCGATCATCTGAGGCGCTCGCTGCCCGAGCATATGGTGCCGGCCGCATACGTGACGCTCGATGTCTTGCCGCTTACGGCCAATGGAAAGCTCGACCGCAACGCACTTCCGGCACCGGAGCAAAACGGCTTCGAGCGCGAAGCGTATGTTGCGCCAGCCGACGCCGTCGAAACGACCATCGCGCAAGTGTGGTCCGAGCTGCTCGCCGTTGATCGCATTGGCAGGCGCGACAATTTCTTTGAACTGGGCGGTCATTCCTTGATGGGCATCGCATTGGTGGAACGCCTGCGCAAACGCGGTCTGGAGATCGCCGTGCGCACGCTATTCTCACATCCCCGCTTGTGTGATCTTGCCAGCGTCGCGCACGCGCAGGTGGCGCGCCAGGCCGTGCCGGAACGGCGCATTCCTGAGCAGTGCGACGCACTCACGCCAGCGATGTTGCCCCTGCTGGACTTGAATACCGAGGAGCTGGCGCGCATCGTCGCCGCCATCCCTGGCGGAGCTGGCAACATCGCCGACATCTATCCGCTCGCTGCGCTGCAGGAAGGCATACTGTTCCATCATCTGCTGTCAAATAGCGGCGATGCCTACCTTCTGTCGCGCATGACCGGCTTTAACGGCCGCGAAAAGCTCGATGCGTATGTCGCCGCTTTGCGCCAGGTGGTGGCGCGGCACGACATCCTGCGCAGCGCCGTTTTGTGGGAAGGCTTACGCGAACCGGTACAGGTGGTGCTGCGCGACGCCCCCCTTCAGATCGAAGAAATCGACCTGGACCCGGCCGCCGGCGACATTGCAATGCAGTTGCGGGAACGCTTCAGCGCCCGCCACTACCGCATCGATGTGCGCCAGGCGCCACTACAGCGTTTGGTGGTCGCGCGCGACAGCGTTCATGGCCGCTGGATTCTGCTCACCTTGATGCATCACCTGATCGGTGACCATATGACGCTCGAGCTGATGTTCGGCGAAATTGCGCAGATCCTGCTCGGTCGCGGTGCACAGCTGCCCGCGCCGCGACCATTCCGCGACTTCATCGCGCGCTCGCGCACCGAGGTCACCCGCGCCGAACACGAAGCCTACTTCACGCGCATGCTTGGCGATATCGACGAGCCAACCGCGCCATTCGGCTTGATCGATGTACAAGGCGACGGTCATGGCATCGCGGAAGCATGTCTAAGCGTGGACAATGGCTTGTCCGAGCGCCTGCGCCGCGCCGCCCGCAAGCTTGGTGTGACCCCAGCGAGCGTGTTCCACCAAGCTTGGGCGCAAGTGCTGGCCCAATTGACGGGACGCTCCGAGGTGGTGTTTGGCAGCGTGCTGTTTGGGCGCGATGCGGATTCCACCTCCGTGATGGGGGTCTTCATCAACACGCTGCCGCTGCGCCTGTCGGTCGATGGCGCCAGCATCGAGAGCCGGGTACGCCAGTGCCATGCGTCGCTGGCCGAATTAATGCGTCATGAGCACGCCTCGCTCGCCTTGGCCCAGCGCTGCAGCGCGGTCCCGGCCCGCGCGCCACTCTTTACCTCGCTGCTGAACTATCGCCACGACGCCTCGCACAGTGGCGAATCAAACGGTCCAGACGCGTGGACGGGAATGCACGCACTGGGGAACGAGGAACGGTCGAACTACCCTTTCGACATGTCGATCGACGATCTCGCGGACGGCTTCGAGCTGATCGCGCAGGTCGACCAATCCATCGATCCTATGCGCGTATGCGCCTTTATGCACACCGCGCTCGAACAGATCGCGACTGCGCTCGAGGCGGCGCCGGACACACCAGCGTGCGAAATCGACATCGTGCCGCCAGGCGAGCGCCAGCGCTTGCTAATCGACTTCAACGACACCGCCCGCGCCTATCCGAACACCGATTGCGTGCACCAGCTGTTCGAAGCCCAAGCACAGCGCACACCCGACGCAATCGCCCTGTGCGGCGATCACGGCATGGTCAACTACGCGGGTTTGAACGCGCAAGCCAATCAATTGGCGCATCAGCTACGCGCCATGGGGATTGGGCCGGACACGCCAGTTGGTTTGTGCGTGGACCGCGGCATCGGCTCGGTGCTTGGCATGCTCGCTATCCTTAAGGCCGGCGGCGCCTATGTGCCAATCGATCCGCACACTCCACGTGATCGCATCACCACAATCGTCACGGCGAGCGCCATGCCGGTGCTGGTCGGCGCCCTCGCGTGCGCCGACCAAACCGCCGGCCTACCCTGCCACGTATTGACCATCGATGGTGCGGCCACACCTTGGTCTACGCAGCCATCGCACAATCCGGTGAACCGAACCAATCCAGACAACCTGGCCTACATCATTCACACTTCCGGTTCCACCGGCACGCCCAAGGGCGTGATGGTCACGCACCGCAACCTGGCCAACCATGCCCATGCGATGGGCGAGCAGTTGGCATTGAGCGCCTTGGACCGCGTACTGCAGTTCGCGGCGCCGGCCTTCGACGTCGCTGGCGAAGAGATCTGGCCGACCTTGTTGCATGGCGCTACCGTGGTGGCGCGTGGCCATAGTCTCGATGCGCCTGACGCGTTCACGCACTGGGTTGAGCGCCAACGCATCACCTTGCTCAATCTGCCGGCCTCGTACTGGCATGCCTGGGTCGACGCGCTTGGCAACGCTGACGGCGCGCGCATGCCGCGCCTGCGCATGCTCGTTGTCGGCAGCGAGGAAGTGCGGGCGGCGCCGCTGCGCGCATGGCAAGCCATGTTCGGACAGCGCGTCCCCGTTCTCAACGCCTACGGTCCGACTGAGGCGACCATCACCGTCACGGTCCACCGCCCGGCGCTGTCGGACAATTGCGCCGCGCGCGTGCCAATTGGCCGTCCCTTGGCCAACACGCGCATCTATGTGCTCGACGCCTACGGACGTCCCGCACCGATCGGCGTGGCGGGGCACTTGCATATTGGCGGCGTCCAGGTGGCAAAGGGCTACCTGAACCGCCCGGACCTGAGCGCCGAGCGCTTCGTGCCGGATCCATTTTCCAGCCAAGCCGGTGCCGTGCTTTACCGCAGCGGCGACCTGGCCTGCTGGATGGCAGATGGCACGCTCGACTACCTCGGCCGCATCGACGACCAGATCAAGCTGCGCGGCTTTCGCATTGAATTGGGCGAGATCGAAAACTGCCTGGGCCAGCATCCTGATGTGCGCGAAGCTGCTGTCGCCGCGCGTACCGACGGCGCTGGCCAGGCCTGCCTAACCGCCTACATCGTCAGTGACAGCGGCGACGACGGCATGGAATCGATCAAGCAGTACCTGCGCACCAAGCTACCGGACTATATGATTCCGTCGACCTTCCTCTGTCTGGCGCGGCTTCCGCTCAACAGCAATGGCAAGGTCGACCGCAAGGCCTTGCCGGCGCCGCTGCAAAACAGCGCGCCAACAATCATCGGGCCGCGTGACAACGTCGAATGGCGTATCGCGCGAATGTGGGAAAACCTTCTAGGGCAGACCGATATCTGCATGTCGGCCAATTTCTTCGAGCTGGGCGGCCATTCGCTCACGGCGGTGCAGTTGATGGGACAAATCAAGCAGGAGTTCATGATTGACCTGTCTCTGGCTGCCCTATTCCAACAGCCGAGCATCGCCGAACTGGCCGCGCTGGTGCGTCAGCAAAGCCCGATGGAGCGCGGACACGATTGCCTGGTTCCGATTCGAGCCAAAGGCCAGCAAAGGCCACTGTTCCTCGTCCACGCGGCTTTGGGCACCGTCCTTTGTTACGCCACGCTGGCGCGCCACTTGGGCGCGGACCAACCCGTGTATGGCTTGCAGGCGATCGGCCAGGACGGCACCAGCGCGCCGCTAACGAGCATCGAGGCAATGGCGCGGCATTACATTCAAGCGATGCGCCGCGTGCAGCCGCATGGACCGTACCGCGTGATGGGCTGGTCGTCAGGTGGCGTGATCGCCTACGAAATTGCGCAACAGCTCATCGCCGTGGGCGAGACGCTCGAATTGGTCGGCTTGATCGACAGTTATGTACCCGCCGCCGACTACGATGAACTGTCGTCGCTGCTCGCGCTGCGCGAGCTGTGGCCGGTATCGTTCGAGCGCGAGGAGCTCGAATCGGTCGCACCGCAGGCGCGCCGTGCCTGGGTTGCGCAACGGTTCGCTGACGCCGATATCGTTCTGCCGGGCGAGCGCGCCAGCTATCTTGACGTAATCCTGGCCAACGCACGTGCCGACAGCATGTACCGGCCGCAGCGCAGCGCCTTTGCACTGCACATGTTCCGCGCCGATCGCGCCGAAGACGCCGGCACAGTAAAAACCGACCCAGCGCCAGCATGGAAAAGCGTGAGTACTCAAGTAATTGAGCTTAGGACCTTTGACGCCAGCCATAGCGCAATCCTGCGCGATCCGTGGGCGGCGCAACTTGCCCTCGCCATCGGCGAGGCGCTCGATGCCGCGGGCGCTGCGGCGACGGGACCGGACGCGCACGCCCGTCCAGCCGGCTCATCGCAAGCGGAACCGCAACGATGAGCGCACGCGAGCGCCCACACCAGCGCATGGCCCGCCTGCTGTCGCATCGGGTATTTGCGCTGACATGGCTCGGCCAGACGGTTGCGACCCTGTGCATGTCGATCAGCGAATTTAGCGTCACGATCTGGCTCTATCAGCACAACAAATCGGTGCTGCAGTACGCCAGTGCGATCGTCTTCGCCGTCGTCCCCGCGCTGCTTGTGGGTCCCTGGGCCGGCAGCCTGGTCGACCGCAGCGACCGGCGCAAGCTGATGCTGGGCGCGAATGTGGGCGCGGCCCTGTGCGCTGCGACGCTCGCTGGCTTTGTCTATCTCGACCGCCTGGCGCCATGGCATGTCTATGTGGCGATCGGTCTGACCTCGGTGTTCCAGGCGTTCCACCGTATCGCCTATCAAACCACGGCCAGCACATTGGTCGAGCCGGGCTTGCTGGGCAGCGCAAACGGCATGCTTCAACTGGCATTCTCGATTTCGCAGTTGGCCGCGCCAGTCATCGCTGGCGTGCTGCTCGCGTATATCAAGCTGCCAGGGGTGCTGATGCTTGAGGCCTTGGGGCTCGTGTTCGCGGCATGCACCCTGCTGGTGCTGCGCTTCCCGCCCGCGCCGCCCGACGGCGCGCGCACGCAAGACGCTTCGGCCTGGTCAGACTGTGTCGAGGCGCTGCGCTTTTTGCGCCACCGCCCGGGACTGATCGTGCTCACTGTGTACGGCGCGCTGGAGAATTTCTTCCTCGGCATGGCCATGATCTTGACCATGCCTATGCTGCTGGCGAACCATTCGGAAGCGGCGGCTGGCCTTGTCATGTCGTTTTGCGGCGGCGGCATGATCGCCGGCTCCCTGCTGATGATCGGCTGGGGCGGGCCACGGCGCCTGGTCGCGGGCCTGCTCGGGGTTGATTTTCTGTTCGGCGGCATGATCGGCGCGCTTGGCGCCGGTACCGCATTGCCGTTCCTGTGCGCGGGGATTTTTGTGGCCGCCGCCTGCGGCCCGATCGTCTCGAGCTGCACCCAAACCGTGATCCAGCGCAGCGCTCCGCTCGCCATGCGCGGGCGCATCCTGGCGCTGACCGGCATGCTAAGCATGTGCAGCGTGCCGGCCGCAGCCCTGATCGGCGGCCTGCTGGCCGACCGGATCTTCGAGCCATCGATGCTGCCTGGCGGCGCGCTGGCCGGCAGCGCGGGTGCCTTGATCGGACTGGGCAAGGGGCGAGGCATCGGTTTGATGTTCGTGCTGGCCGGGGCCATTGTGGCGGTGATGGCGGCGCTGGCGCTACGCATGCCGGTTCTGCGCGCGATCGACGACGCGCTCGCGCACGACGACGAAAGTGACCGACCTCCAGTGCAGGGCGCGGCCAGCGCCGCCACACCGTGAACGTGCAGCCCAAGGCCATCATGCGTTATGATCGCAGCGTTGCCGTTCCCATCACTTGAATATCGAAGGATCTGATCATGCGCATTTCCTCTCTTTTTGGCCTGACATGCTGTGCCCTGGCGCTTGGCTTTGGCGGTAGCGCCCATGCCACCAGCCTGGCCTCGTCGGCATCGAGCGCCGGTTCGGCGTCCAGCGGCAGCATTTCAGATTCCCTGTCCGGCTCGAGCGACAGCTCGAGCGGCGGGCGCAAGACGGCCAACGGCGCCTACCGCATCATCGACATCGCGCAAACCCCGGGCCGCGCCGACATGGCACGCCTGACAATGGACGGCGCGGCGGCCCAGCCACGCATCGTGCTCGACCTGCCTAAGGCAACCTTCGACCAGCAGCATCTGGACAAGGGCGACCTGGTGTTCGCCCAGGAGCGCGCCTATGGCATCGCGTTCGAGCGCAATGACACCCACGAAGCGTTCTACCTGGTGCTGGCCGACGACTGGTACGGAGAATTGGCGCCGCGCCGCGTCGACATGTGAAGCGCCTTTCGCTGTCGCCTTACCTGGTCGCGCTATTCCTGGCGCTCGCTGCATTCAACGCCAGCGCCGGCGTTTCGGCCGCCTCGCGCTTTTGCGACAGCGGCCACCCTCTGAGCGCGGCCGAACAGGACCACCTGCTGCGTTTTGCCGCGCTGGTACGGGAAGAACTGGCCGGCAGCGCCAGCGACATTGCGCTGCTTAGCCGCTCCGGCCTGGACCTGACCCGCTTTGGCATTCGCTATTCGCACGCAGCGCTGGCGTGGCGCGGCGACACCGGCGGCTGGTCGGCGCGCCAGTTATATTTCGCTTGCGACGAAGGGCGTCCGCGCATTTTCGACCAAGGGCTGGCCGGCTTCGTCACCGGCACCGACGATCCCAAGCTAGGCTTTGTATCCATGCTGCGCCTCCCGGCGAGCGCGGCGCCGGCCCTGCGACACACTTTGCTCGATACGCCAACGGCTCTGCAACTGCTGGCCGGCCGCTACAGCGCAAACGCCTACGCCTACGGGCTCGACTACCAAAACTGCAACCAGTGGCTGGTGGAGCTGCTCGCCGTGGCCTGGGCAGAACTCGACAACGGCGCCGACCTGCGCGCGCGCGCCCAGGGCTGGCTGCGCGCGCAGCAGTACGCGCCAGAACCGGTCGACGTCGGCTCGCGCTGGCTGATGCTCGCCTCCTACTTTGTGCCCTTGATACATCTGGACGACCATCCAGCGGAGCAGCGCGCCGCGCTCAAGCTGCAAATTAGCTTGCCGACATCGATTGAAACGTTCATGCGGCGCCGCCTTCCAGACGCCGAACGGATCGAAATCTGCCACGACGACAAACAAGTCGTGATCCACCGCGGATGGGATCCGATCACCGGTCGTTGCCGTCCCGGCGATGGTGACCGCGTCGTCCCTTTCGACTGAGCGCGGCCACGCCGCACGTCATGGAACGGCGCGCGCGGCGATGAGGGCCGCCACTACCGTCGCCGTGGTGAACACGCGTTGCTGATCGAGGTAGCTGGTGCCGGCGGCGATCACGGCGGCCGGTGCGCGCACAGTCGGGTCGGTAAGGCGCAGCAGCGCCGACGCTTCCCAACTGCCGTCCGCAAGCTGCAACGCCAGCAGGCGCCGCTTGAGCGTGGCTGCACGCGCGTTGAGCCGAAGCGGCTGGCAGCATAGCAGCAGCAATGCCGTTTCAAAGGCCCCGATCGGCTCGAAGCGCTCGAGCGTCGCGCCTAATACATCAGCTCCATTGAGCGCGCCCGGATCGGCAAGCAAGGCGAGATAGGTCGGGTATAGCGGCGTGTGCCACCAGTACGCGGGCCACATGCCGTCGCTCTGGCGATGGCGCGCCAGGTAGGTACGCAGCGTCGCCTGGTCGCCGTCAACGCGCGCAGCGTTCAGCGCCATCATGGCGACGGCGCTCACTTCGCAACTGGCCTCGGCCCAGGCGCCACCGGGCATCGAACTGCCCGGATAGGTTCCCATGCCGCCGCCGGCAGCACGGCACGCCGCCAGAAAGGCCAGCGCCTGCGCAGGAAGCGGGCGCGCGTGCGCCCGCAACGCCAGAACCGCAATGCTGGTCGAATCGGCATCGGCGCCGGTGCTGCCGTTGTAGCCCCAGGCGCCATCCGTATCTGCGACCTCCAATAGGCTGGCGCAGGCGTCGTCGATGGCGCGCTGGAGCGCGCCTCCACCAAGCGTCTGCGGCAAGCCGGCGAGCATCCACAACACGTAGGCCGTGATCCACTGGTCGGCCACGCCGACGGGCAAGGCATAGTCGCTCCACACGCCCTGCTGCTGGCGGCCGATGAGAAACGCGAGTGCTGCGCGCAGCCCCTCCTCCCCGCCGCCGCCATCGGCGGAGCCTGGCGCAGCATGCCGGGAGCGAGACGGCAGCGCAGGCGGTTGGGGGAGCACGGCCGGTTCAATGTACACATTGAGGTGGCACGAACCATCGGGCTCGTGCCCCAGCCCCACGAAGCGCATGGCGTGGGTTTGCGTGTCGCTCAGCGGCGCCAGGCCAAGGGCTGTGACGGCGGCATCCAGATCACGCGGCTCGCCGCCAATGGTGCGCAAAACGCGTCTGGCGCCGGCGGCGATGGCCGCATCATCACCCATCCATCGGGTGAGCGCCAGGTCGGTCTTGAGCGCGATATCATCTTCATGGAACTCGAGGCTGACGACAAAAGCGCGATCCGGATAGCGCGCGCAGCCAGCGTGAGGGAAGGCATCGAGGGCACTGCGCAGCGCCGGCGCATGTCGCCCCGCGCCGGCGGCGCGATACCAGCGCTCGAGCCAATTCGCGTCGACCGCGCCGCTGCGAAAGTAGACCTTGACGCGTCCGCATTGGCCATCGGGCAGGACGTCGAACGCCAAGCCCACCGGCCAGGAGTCGCGCGAAACCTGGCCCGACAGCTCGCACAGGGCCGTAAGCGCGCTCCACCGCCCAAGCGCCTTGAACACCTGGCCAACTCGCCTCCAGCGCGCCAGCGCGCTTCCCCAATTGAGATTCACGTACGGCTTGATCAAGACACCGCGCGCGCTGGCACCGACGCCAAACCAGATGGCGCTGCGCCAGTGCTGCGGCCATTCATCCAGCGCGGGCATCACATGGGCAAACACGCATTCGTCCAGCCAGCATGGATGCGCGATGCCCAGAGCGGCGCAGGCGCGCGTCAAGCATGCGCGCGAGAAGGTGTAGCGCGCGAGCGCCGAGTCACCGGGGTGCCCAGCTTCGCACAGGAAGCGCACGCTGCGCGCCATCTTGCTGCCAAGGCTGAACGACCATTGAAATGGCAGGCCGCTCGCGTTGATGCGCGAAAGTCCAACATGGGGGCCGATGGCGGGGCCTTGCATGGCGCCTTCGCTCAACAGCGCGAACACGGCGCCGCTCTGATGGGCTATGTCGCGCGGCAGCGCGGCCCACGCCGTCAATTCAGACAGCTGCGCGCGCACGAGCTCGCCCAGCACGGGCGCTCTTGGCACTAGCGGCCCAGCCACGCCATTTCGACGCGCCCTCAAGGACGCTCTTGGATCACGATCTGGCCGTCGCGCCCCTTGCTGCCATTCAGGCCCGGCACGCCGTTGTTGCCCGGCCCGCCAGTCGAACCGCTGGGCGCGCCGCTACCGCCAGCTCCGCCCTGGCCGCCCGCGCCGGCCGAGCCCCCCACCCCGCCTGGTCCGCCTTCGGCGTTGCCATTGAGGGTGCCGGTGGTGATCGATTTGGCGATCACGGTGATATTGCCGCCCTTGCCGCCAATGCCGCCGCGCCCCCCATTGCCGCCGTCGCCGCCGCCGCCGCCATTGCCCCCGCGCGCGGGCGGGTCACCATCGTCGGCCGCGATGCCGCCATTGCCGCCTTCCTGGCCATTCGCACCGGCACCGCCCGCGCCGCCGTGCCCGCCCGCGCCGCCACGCGTGTCGACGTCGACGCCGGTGATGAAGTCCGTCACCTCGATCACGATGTCACTGCCGTCGCGCGCATCCTGGCCGCTGGTGCCGTCGGCGCCGCGCGGGCCTTTCACGCCGTCGTCGCCGCGCTTGGGATCGTCGTCACCGTCCCAGTGGTCGACGCCATTTTGGCCATTCGTCGCTTTAAATTGCGTGGTGCCAGGCACGCCATCGGTGCCGGCAGCGCCGTCGTCGCCGCGCGCAAGAATATTTGGCATGGTTTATCTCCTCGCTATCGTTGTGGGTGGTCGATTTAGCTGCGCATGATGTTTTGCGCCGCGTTCAGTTCGGCGCTGCCGATGACGCTTGGCCGGATTCGTCCATTGACCGTCGTCGCCCGGATCGTGGTCGGGCCTTTGCAGACGATGCGTCCAGTGCCGTGCATGCGGATATTCCCCGCGAACAGAATGTGCGCGTTTTTGGCCAAGGTCAGCGTGGCGCCGCTGGCAATATCGATATCGGCAAACAGGAAGGAAAACAGGATTGGCTTGCTCAATTGGATAAAACGATCGAGCGCCGGTTCGAACTGTTTGAAATCGCGCGTGTCGGCCGCGCGCACATAGGCACTAGCGGCCGTCACCGCCAGCATGCGGGCGCGAAAACGCACTTGCTCATCCTGGGCGGTGAGCATGTCGGGATCGGGCAGGCTGGCGCTTAATTCGGGTGGCAGGCAGCACGCTGGGCTGGCAGCGCCGCCGGCGCCCGCGGGCGACGGCCCGATCAGCTTTCGCACCTCGGCGATCGTTTGCGGACGATACTGTTGGATCGCGTCCTTATAGCGTGGCGAATCGGGCGTCAGGGTCACGCAGTCATCGGCTTCGATAATGAGATTTTGTGCTTGTTGCGCCATGATTGAACTCCTGTTGAGGAAACTAGGCCGGCGGCCTGAAAAACCAGTATAGGGAGCGGATTTCGCACCGGTATTGCGCTAAATATATAAATTGGCGGGACAAGCCGGTGCCCGTGCGGCTGTCCAAGACCGTTTAAGCGCTTCATTGATACGCGCGCCCGATGCGATTTGCTATTATTCGGAGCAGAGCGCTTGCGACGGCACGCGATTTGATAGCGGCGAACGCAGTGCTGGCGTCGATCCACAGTATGCTCGGCAAATTGGGCGTGCCCCTTGCAGTCCTGGATTCCCCCTGGCGCGCGACGCTGGCTCCGTCTTATATGATGAATGCGCCCGAAATCGCCCCCGCCTTTGCAATACGCAGCGTTTCATTTTCCAAGAAAGACGGCATGCAACATCAAGACACGGTTCTCATTTTGCAAGGCGGCGGCGCCCTGGGCGCCTACCAGGCTGGCGTGTACGAAAACCTGCTGCGGCACGACACGGCCATCGATTGGGTGATCGGCACCTCGATCGGCGCCATTAATGGTGCCATCATCGCCGGCAATCGGCCGCAAGCGCGGGTGGACATGTTGCGACAATTCTGGGACAGCCTGGCGCCGTCGATCATGCCGTCGCTGTGGCAGGGCATGGCGCCGTGGATGCCGGCCGCCCATCCGGCCAGCACCGTGGGGGTCATGCTCAACGGGGTCGATGGATTCTTCAAACCGCGCTTCGGGGCAAGCCGGCTTCTATGACACTACACCGCTCAAAGCGACGCTTGAAAAATATGTCGACTTCGACTATTTGAACAGCGGTGCGATGCGCATCAGCGTGTGCGCGGTCGACATCGACAACGGCCAAAGCGCCGTCTTCGACAGCAGCAAGCAGGAAATTCGGCCCGAACATATCATGGCCAGCGGCGCCTTGCCGCCTGGCTTTCCGCCAGTGGAAATCGACGGCCGCGCCTATTGGGATGGTGGCGTGTATTCCAATTCGCCACTCGACGTCTTCCTGGAACATGACGCGCAACGCAATGCGCTATGCTTCATGATCGACTTGTGGGATCCCACCGAAACGCGGCCGGAATCGATCGCCGAAGCCTTGGCGCGCTACAAGAGCATTCAATACGCGAGCCGCTCGGCCGAGCAATTGCTGGCCCATCAAAAAGTACAGGACTTGCAGCGGGCGATACGCCTATTGTCGGAGCACTTGCCGCCGGCCGCGCAAAAGAATAAGGAATTGAAGGCCTTGAGCGCGCTCGGCTGCGATCACACGGTGAACGTGGTGCATCTGATTATGAAAGCGGCGCCCGACGACCATTATTTCAAGGATATCGATTTCAGTGCGGCGAGCATCGCGGCGCGCTGGCAAGCCGGCAGCCACGATTGCCAGCGCGCGCTCAAGCATAAAAGCTGGCTGCGCCCGCTTCCACCGCACGCCGGATTGATCATTCACGAGCTGGCGCAAATCTAGCCGGCGCCGCAGCGAGCGCCGCGCCGGCGCCACCAGTTCGCCATGTGTTATATTGCCTGCTTTGCTATTTAAATAAGGTCGTCGCCGATCATTGCCGCGTGCATTTACGCCGCCTTTGCGCAGCGCGAATCCTTTTTATGAATGAAATTTCCCAGTCCTTCCTGGACACGTACGCGCGCGGCAGCGAAATCGAAGGCGGTTGGAAGTTCGCCAAAGCCTTGCAGCAAGCCCAGCTCGATTATTCGGACGAGGGCCTCGATCGCCTCGATCAATTGCTACTGGCCATCAAAAGTCGCGCCAAGCCCTCGCGCGAGGACATGCTCGTGTCGCTACCCGGTCAAAATTTTTGCGCCTTGATCGCCTTCCATGTCATCGACATCGCCCGCCGCCGCAGCGGTGCCACCATCGATTGGCATGACCGTGAATCGGCCCTGCGCGCCATGCCCGCCGGTGCGAAGCTGCCCGACGCCTCTTTTGCGCGCCTGGTCGCGCAGTGCTCGGATCAAGGTGTAGTCTTCATGCCCTTGGGCTGGCTCGAAGCGCAATTATTCGACGACAGCCAAGCTTTCAAGGCGCGCGATTACCTTGCGAGCATGATGAGCGATCTCGAGCGCGACGGTCCGGCCATCTGGTGGACCGCCACCTATCAACTGGGTTGGATCGCTTCGATGCAAATGATGCTGGCCGCCGATGGCGCTAGCGTCATGCCAACCATGATGAGCTCGACGGCGCCGCAGTCGCTGCTAAGCTTGGCCGGCGATGTGGATGCGGCACTGATGCGCGGCGCCAAGACCTTGGAACAAAATCCGGACGGTGCGACGTGGCAGCTGCTCTCCTACGACGGCATCGCCGAGCTCGAACGCGGGCGCTTCGACGCGCTGATGCTTGTCTTGCGCACCTATGGCGAATCGCCCCTGCAGTTGAAGATCGCATTCCCGTATCGTCCGGCCGCACCCGGGCGTTCGTTCGAGATCCTCGACCCCACCTTGCGCGAATCGAACGTATCGAACGAGACGATCGCGAAGTTGTCCATCGCAATGGAGCGCGGCATTCAAGCAGTCAATTGGGTGTTCGGCACAAGCTGGAATCAGCTACGCAAATAAAGACGAGCGCGTCGCATCACGGAGTGGCGGTGGTCAGCTGCCGCGCCTTGATCACGCCGTCGCCATGTGCTGCACAAAAGTGAGGACAATGAACTCGGCCGGGTGCACCAGGGCCACCTTCACCATCACCCGCATCGTGCCGCCCAGGATGTCGTCGCCGTCCATGGTGCTGCCCAGGCCGACATCGACGCTGAAGGCCTGCGGCGCCGAGGCGCCCTGCAGCGCCCCTTCCTTCCACTGCTGGGTAAGGAAGTTGACGATCATGCTGTTCACGGCGGCCCATGTTTGGGCATTATTGGCGGCGAACCTATATGTCTGGAGCGCCCATTTGATCGACTGCTCGAGCATGATCGTGGTGCGCCGCACATTGATGAAGCGCCAATCCTGACTATTGCCGTCGAGCGTGCGCGCGCCCCAGACCAGCATGCCTCGTCCGGGCAAGCTGCGGATCGCATTGATGGCCTTGCCGTCGAGCGGCACGTTCAGCTCTTCCTGCGCGTCGTGGCTAATCTCCACCGTGGGCGAGAGCGCGCTAAAGATGGGCGTGTTGGCCGGCGCCTTGAAAACACCCTCATTATTGTCGGTGCGGGTGTAGACGCCGGCCATTGCGCCGCTCGGCGGCAGCAGGTTGGCAGCTTTCAGCATGGCAGCGAGCACCGCTTCGTAGACTGTGAGCTTCGTCTTCAGCAAGGCATGCGCAGATCTGATGCTGGCCATACCATCGGCCGTGGCCGGATCGACACCCAGCATTTGATCGAGCTGATGGTTCAGCGCAGCCGCCTTGACCGACACTTCGCCGTTTTCATCAGGGAATTGCTTGACGACCTCGTCCTTCAGGTACTTGAACAAGGCGCCGCGGCTGTCCTTGTCGAGCAAGCCGACATGCATATCGCCCGCATCGACGATGTTCGTATTGAGCCAGGGATAGTAGGCCACGCCGTAATTCAGCTGATCGCCAGCGGCGCCGACCTTGGCACGGAAATTCTCGATCACGTCGCCCCTGTCGTCGCGTTCGACGTCGCCATTGCGCACATCGAAGATGCCGATCCGGCTCTGCAGCGTGACGCAATGCCCGATGATGGCCGCGATGCCCCCGGCCCAATCCTCATTCGACAGCAGCACCAGGTCCGGCACCACGATCATGGTGGGCTCGCTTTGTTTGAGCAATGCGTCAAGCGGTCTGTCGACCAGCGCGGCCAGCGTCATCGCGGGCATGCCGCCGCTGTCGAGGCATGGGCGGAACGCGCCAACGGAAACGATGTAGCATAGCCCGCCACCATTGTCGAAGAATATGCGCAGGCTATTGTAGAAAAAAAAGCGCTTGCACGGCAGCACGTCGATCTTGTAGGGCGGCGCATGGTCGTCGCCGCCGGCCTTGAAGTTCAGTTCCAAGGGCGCAGGGCCGCCGAACAGCGCATGGTATTCGGACAGCGAGCTGATACGGGTAGGAATGCCGGCCAGCGACTCGGCGCCGCGCAAGGCTTTTTCCGTGCAGCCGATGAAAGCTGGCACGGCGGTGGCCACCTGCACCACGGAGTTGGAGAATGCGTCATCCTCCACAACATAGACGCCGGGGGTCTTATAGTCCGCCATGTGCCCGCATCCCAAACTCCCAAGCATAAAATCGAAGAACTAAACACGCCCCGGCCAGCGCTTGCCCTTATCCGCTAAGGCATTATTCCCACTCGATGGTCGCGGGCGGCTTGCCGGAAATATCGTACACGACGCGGTTGATGCCGCGCACTTCGTTAATGATGCGGTTCGACACCTTGCCCAGCAAATCGTGCGGCAGATGCGCCCAATGCGCCGTCATGAAGTCTTGCGTCTGCACCGCGCGCAGCGCCACCACGTATTCGTAGGTGCGGCCATCGCCCATCACGCCCACCGATTTCACTGGCAGGAAGACGGCGAAAGCCTGGCTGGTCGCGTCGTACCAGTTGCGCGGCGCCTCGGACGCATCCACACCGGTCAAGGGCGGCAACTCAAAGGCGGTATTGCGCAATTCCTCGATGAAAATCGCGTCGGCGCGGCGCAGCAGGTCGGCGAATTCCTTCTTCACCTCGCCCAGGATGCGCACGCCCAAACCCGGACCCGGGAAAGGATGGCGATACACCATATCGTGCGGCAAGCCCAGCGCCACGCCCAGCTTGCGCACCTCGTCCTTGAACAATTCGCGCAGCGGTTCGAGCAGTTTCAAGTTCAAGGTCTCGGGCAAACCGCCCACATTGTGGTGGCTCTTGATGGTCTGGCCCTTCTTGCCCTTGCCCGCACTTTCGATCACGTCCGGATAAATCGTGCCCTGCGCCAGCCACTTGGCGTTGACCAACTTGCCCGCCTCGACCTGGAACACTTCGACGAATTCGCGCCCGATGATCTTGCGCTTGGCTTCCGGATCGGACACGCCGGCCAGATGGCCCAGGAACTGCTCCTCGGCATCGATGCGCAGCACTTTGACGCCCAGGTTCTTGGCAAACATATCCATCACCATCTTGCCTTCGTTCAAACGCAGCAAGCCATGGTCGACAAACACGCAAGTGAGCTGGTCGCCGATGGCGCGGTGGATCAGGGCCGCCGCCACGGACGAATCGACGCCGCCCGACAAGCCCAGGATCACTTCATCGCCACCGACCTGGGCGCGGATCGCAGCGACCGCCTCGGAAATATAATCGGGCATATTCCAGTCCGACTTGCAGCCGCAAATCTCGTGCACGAAACGGCCCAGGATGGCTTTGCCCTGCAGGGTGTGCGTCACTTCCGGATGGAACTGGACCGCGTAGAAGCGGCGTTCCTCGTCGCACATGGCGGCGATCGGGCAGCTCTCGCTATTGCCCATCAATTTGAAGCCGGGCGGCATGTCGAGCACCTTGTCGCCATGGCTCATCCACACCTTGAGCATGCCGTGGCCCTCGTCGGTGACGAAGTCGTTGATGCCCTTGAACAGGGCCGCGTGGCCGCGCGCGCGCACTTCCGCGTAACCGAATTCGCGCACCGCGCCGTTTTCCACCTTGCCGCCCAACTGGGCCGCCATCGTCTGCATGCCGTAGCAAATGCCCAGCACCGGCACGCCCAGCTCGAACACCGCTTGTGGCGCGCGCGGGGCGTCGCCTTCCAGGGTGGAGCTGTGGCTGCCCGACAGGATCACGCCGGCCGCGCCATAATTGCGCACGAACTCGTCGGACACATCGAAAGGAAAGACTTCGGAAAACACGCCCGCGTCGCGCACGCGACGCGCGATCAGCTGGGTCACTTGGGAGCCGAAATCGAGGATGAGGATTTTAGAGTGCATACGATGCGCTTTGATAAAGTGAAAAGTCGGACGGGGCCGCGCACAAGGCTGGCCTGGAAAGAGAACGCGGCGATCTGGTCGCCGCGTTTCTGGTTTTACTCGGAACGGTAGTTCGGAGCTTCCTTGGTGATCTGTACATCGTGCACATGCGATTCGCGCATGCCGGCCGAGGTGATTTCGACGAACTCGGCTTTCTCGCGCAACTCGTCGATGCTGGCACAGCCACAATAGCCCATCGACTGGCGCACACCGCCCACCAGCTGGTAGATGATGGCCAAGACGCTACCCTTGTAGGCGACCCGTCCCTCGATGCCTTCTGGCACGAACTTGTCGGCCTTGGCCGAGGCGTCCTGGAAATAGCGGTCGGCCGAACCGTCCGCCATCGCGCCCAGGCTACCCATGCCACGGTAGGATTTGTAGCTGCGGCCCTGGTACAGGATCACTTCGCCCGGCGCTTCCTCGGTGCCGGCGAACATCGAACCCATCATCACGGACGAAGCGCCCGCGGCCAGGGCCTTGGAAATATCGCCCGAGAAGCGGATGCCACCGTCGGCGATGCAAGGCACGCCGGTGCCCTTGAGCGCTTCGGCCACGTTGGAGATGGCCGTGATTTGCGGCACGCCAACGCCGGCGACAATGCGCGTGGTGCAGATCGAGCCGGGGCCGATACCCACCTTGACCGCGTCCGCGCCATGCTCAACGAGCGCACGGGCGGCGGCCGCCGTGGCGATGTTGCCGCCGATGACGTCCACGTTTGGAAACTTGGCCTTGATCCACTTGACGCGGTCCAGGATGCCCTGCGAGTGGCCGTGCGCGGTGTCGACCACGAGCACGTCCACGCCGGCGGCGACCAGCAATTCAATGCGCTCTTCATCGCGCGCCGACACGCCCACGGCCGCGCCCACCAGCAGCTTGCCTTGCGCATCCTTCGACGCGAAGGGATGCTCGGTGGACTTTTGAATGTCTTTCACCGTGATCAAGCCGCGCAGTTCGAACGCCTCGTTGACCACCAGCACGCGCTCGAGGCGATGCTTGTTCATCAAGCGCTTGGCCTCGGCCAAGTCCGCTCCTTCATTAACGTACACCAGCTTTTCGCGCGGCGTCATCTTGGCGCGCGCTTCGGCGTCGAGTTCCTCTTCAAAGCGCAAATCGCGGTTGGTGATGATGCCCACCACCGTCTTGCCTTCGACCACGGGGAAGCCGCTGATGCCGTATTGCGCCGTCAAGGCCACCACTTCGCGGATCTTCATGGTCGGCGGGATGGTGATCGGGTCGCGCAGCACACCGGCTTCGAAACGCTTGACGCGCGCCACTTCGCGCGCCTGGTCCTTTGGCGCCAAATTCTTGTGGATAATGCCGATGCCGCCTTCTTGCGCCATGGCGATCGCCAAGCGCGCCTCGGTGACCGTGTCCATCGCCGCCGATAAGAGCGGAATGTTCAAGGCAATATTCCGGGTCAAGCGGGTTTTGAGGGAGGTGTCGGCTGGCAGGATGTTCGAATAAGCCGGAACGAGCAGCACGTCATCGAATGTGAGTGCTTTTTGAAGTAAACGCATAGCATTTTCCTATAGGCGCAAAAGCAGATTATACAGAAATTCTCTGCTCCCGTCTTGCCGCACGCCTCAGTAAGGGAAATACATGGTTTCTTCATTGACAGGGCGGCCAATTCGTGGCGAAATCGCAGGATGGTTCTACAAGGAAAAATTATCCATGAGTAAGAAAAACTTAGTGCTGCGGATTGCCGCCACCTGCGCCCTGCTCGCCTGCGCCGGCACGGCCATGGCGCAATACGTGTGGCTCGATGAACGGGGCGTCAAGCAGTTTTCCGACCGTCCGCCGCCGGCCAGCGTGCCCGACAGCCGTATCTTGAAAGCGCCGAAGGGCGTGAACAGCGCCGCCACCGCGGCCAGCGCCGCCGCCGAATCGTCGGCCAGCGCGGCGGCGCCGGCCGCCAGCGTTCCAAACGAACTCGAGCGCAAGGCCGCAGCCCGCAAGAAGGAAGAAAAAGCGGCGGAAGAAAAGAAGAAAAAGGATACCGCCGCCGCCAATTGCGAAATCGCGCGCCAAAACAAGCGCACCTATTCCTCGCAAGGCGTGCGGGTGGCCAAGATCGGCAAGGATGGCGAAATCGGCTACATGGACGCGGACGAACGCGCCAAGGCGCTGGAAGAAACCAACAAGGCACTCGTCGGCTGCGAATAAGCCGCCCCCGTGCGGGCGTGCGGCCAGCCCGCCTTAGGGCGGGCGTGGCGCCTGGCGCGGCGCGGCCGGTTGCGCGCACGCCTTGGCCTGCCCCAGGCCTTTCAGGTAGGCACGCCGGATATTGCCCGCCACGATGGAGGCGGCCACCGTGTCGGCATAGCGATCGGCCCCGGACAAGGTGCGCAAAATGCCGCGAAACGGCACGAAACCTTCGATCGTGCGGCGCAGCGCCGACATCCCCGCGTTTTCCACCATGCCGGCAGCGCCCGAACCGGGGACCGCTTCGGCGTCCAGATCGGGCGCGAGCACCGCGTCGAGCTCGCGCACCAAGGCCGCCAAGGCTTCGCAGCTTTGCTCGGAGGGCGGCAGATAGGGATGCAGGCGCGCTTCCTGCAGAATCGGCGGAATCGGTGTGTTTGCCAGGTTCAAGTCATTGAGCGGCGAGCTCATGACATCGCCCACCTGTTGCCCGCGGCCGGGCTTGGCCGCATTCACGCTTGTGGCCGGTTCGCTGGCCGGCGTGGCGGCCGGTTTGACGCCATCGGTGCTTGCGCAGGCGGCAAGCAGCAAGGGGAGCGACAATATCAGGGCGGTCTTCATGATCGATGTGCCGGCAGTGGCGCGCAGCGGTTCTCCATTTCAGCGTAGCATAGATTTCCCTTTTCGCTGGGAAACATTAGCAGGCGATGAGCCGGCGCGGGAATAGCCTAGCGCTTCAGGGCTTTTTTCTCGGCGCGCAGTCGGCGCGAGTCTTTCGGGTCGGCCAGCAAGGGGCGGTAGATTTCAATCCGATCATGGACGCGCACGAGCGTGTCGAGGCCTTTCTTTTTCCCGTAGACGCCCACCGGATAGGTGCTCAGCTCGATTTCCGGCGCCGCCGCCAACACCCCGCTTTGCGCGATCGCCTGCCCGATCGTGGTGCCGGGTGCCACTTGCAAGGGAAGCAGCAGCACGGCGGCGCCGGCCCCGCAGTAGCACACCTCGACACTAAAAGGCGCGCTATTTTCCATACACAGCCTCGGCCCGCCGGCAAAACGAATCGACCATGCTATTGGCGATCATCCCGAACACGGGGCCGATTAATTGTTCGAGCACCCGGTTGGAAAACTCGTAATGCAGGTCGAACGCCACTTTGCAGGCGTCCGGGCGCAGCGCCGTGAAGTTCCAGGTACCGTCGAGGCACTTGAAAGGCCCGTCCAGCAGCGTCATCTTGATTTGGGTGGGCGGCGTGTTCTGGTTCGACGTCGTGAAGGTCTGTTCCAGGCCGTGATAATGGATCGTCAAGCTGGCGTCGAGCGCGTTATCGCCCCGCTCGCGCACCGCCACACCGCCACACCAGGGCAGAAATTTGGGATAATCGTCGATCTGCGCGACCAGTTCGAACATCTGTTCGGCGCTAAAGCCAAGAAAAACTGTTTTATGCACTACTGCCATGGACGAGCCGTTTGCTATGATGTTGAAGTTTTTGCACAAGCCACCGCATTCCCGGCGCAGCAGGCCCAGGACCGTAGTTTAACCGACCGCCGCATTTTAGCTATTTCATGTCTATTGTTGATAACAAAAAAGCCTTTCACGACTATTTCATCGAGGACCGCTACGAAGCGGGCGTCGTACTCGAGGGATGGGAAGTCAAAGCGATCCGCGAATCACGCGTCCAGATCAAGGAAGCTTACGTCGTCGTGCGCGGCGACGAGCTGTTCCTGTTCGGCGCCCACATCAGCGCCTTGCCGACCGCCTCCGCCTTCACCCATCCCGAGGCGGTGCGCACGCGCAAGCTGCTGCTGCATCGCGCCGAGGTCGACAAACTGATCGGCAAGGTCGAGCGCTCCGGCTATACGCTGGTGCCCTTGAACCTGCACTACAAGGGCGGCCGCGTCAAATGCGAGATCGGCCTGGCCAAGGGCAAGAAGCAGCACGACAAGCGCGCCACCGAGAAGGACCGTGACGCCAAGCGCGAAGTGGCCTCGGCCATGAAGACCAACCGCCGCTAGGGCTGCGCGCGCGCTGGCGCCGGCGCGGCCAGCGCGCGGCTGATGCGCCAGCAGGCAAAGCTCGTCACCAAGCCCGCCAGCACGCCGAGCGCCAGCTTGTAGGCGCTGTCGAACAGCAGCGGCGCCACCAGGCCCGAGATCAAGGCAAAGCTCATCATCTGCACGAAGGACTGCATCGACGCGGCCAGTCCGCGGTGCTGCGGGAAGCGGCTCAAGCCAGCCAGCTGCAAGGCCGGCATGGCGACGGCCAGGCCAAAGGTGTACAAGGCCAGCGGCAGCACCGCCCACGGCACGGCGGCCACGAACACCGCGTTGTAGAGCACGTTGATCACGGCCGCCAGCGCCATCACGCCGTAACCGGCCCACATCATGCGCGCCGGCGCCACCCGCGTCGCCAGCTTGCCGGCCAATGCCGAGCCGATCACGAAGCCGCCGATGATGGGCACGAACATCCATGCGAAGGCCGTCTCCGGCTGGTGCAGGATGTCCATCACGAAGTGCGCGGCCGAGCCGATGTACAGCGACAGGCCGCCAAAAGCCATGCCGATGGCCAGCGCGAGCGGCGTGAACTGGCGGTCGCGCAGCACCATCAGGTAGTTGCGCCCGATCGCCAGCGGGTGGAAGGGATGGCGCTGCGCGGGCGGCAGGCTCTCGGGCAGCAGGCGATAGCACAGCACCAGCATGGCCGTGCCGAACGCGGCCAGGAACACGAAGGTCGAACGCCAGCCGTAGCTCACCTGCAGCCAGCCGCCCAGCACCGGCGCGATCGCCGGCGCCAGTCCGAACACCATCATGATGTGCGAGAGCATGCGCTGCGCCTGCGCGCCCTGGAAGCGGTCTTGCACGATCGCCTGGCTGATCACCGAGCCGGCGCCGGCGGAAAGCCCCTGCAAGGCGCGGCAGGCCAGCAGCACGCTAAAGCTGGGCGCGCACGCCGCACCGACCGAGCCCACCGTGTACAGCGCGAGCGCGCCCATGATCACGGGACGCCGTCCGAACGAGTCCGACAAGGTCCCGTAGAACAGCATCATGAAGGCGAAGGTGAACAGGAACACGCTAAGCGTCTGCTGCACCGCCAGCGGGCCGACCTGAAAGGCCACGCCGATGGCGGGAATCGACGGCAGGTAAGTGTCGATGGCGAGCGCGCCGACCATGCCCAGGCAGGCCAGAATTACTGTCAGCGTACGATGCATGGGTTGGAGTCCAAGACAAAAAGAAGCGCAATTCTACATGCCATTCGGTGCAGCCGCCGGCGCCCGCCCGCCGCAAGCAGCGCTACGCCAGCGCGCGCAGCGCCAGTGCGGGGTCGTCGCAGAACAAGCCGTCGATGCCGGCGTCAATGTAGCGGCGCAGCTCGGCCAGCATGCCGGCGTCGTGGCGCGCGTTGGCGCCGTCGGCGCTGCGCAGGGCCGGCGGCAGATAGCGGTTCTCCGGCCGAAAAGTCCAGGTGACCACTTTCATGCCTGCCTGGTGGGCGTGGCCGATCAAGGCTGACGGCGCCCCGAGCTTTCCATCGCTCTCGGTCGCGATCAGGGCGCGCTTGGACGGGGCCACGATGTCGGCGTATTGCGCGATCTGGCGCAAGCCCTCGGGGCTGCACATCTGGGCAAAGGTGGTGTCGCCGCGGCTGGCCAGCACGTCGCCCGGATACTGGGTGTCGATGTCGATCAGCTGCATCAGCTTGATGTGCTCGCGCGCGCCGAGCTGCTTGCGCAGCTGCTTGAGGTTGGCGATTTCGAGCGACTGGATGTGCAGTGGCGCGCGCCGCGTGTATTCGTGCGCTTCGATCGATTGCAGGAAGCGCTCTTCCATCGCCAGGCCGGCGGCGCCGTGGTAGCTCGAGTTCTTCAGTTCCGGGACCAGGCCGATCAAGCGGCCGGAGGTGGCCGACTCGGCGGCCACGAAATCGATGATCTCGTCCCACGTCAAGATCTGGAACATGCCGTCGTACTGCATATTCGATGGCCGCACCAGCGGCATCGGCTCGATGCGGCGCAAGGTCTTGAGCTCGGCGAGCGTGAAGTCGTCCGCGAACCAGCCGCTGCTGCGGATGCCGTCGATGGTCTTGCTGGTGCGCCGCCCTGCAAATTGGGCGCGCCGCGCGACATCGGTGACGCCGGTGATATTGATCTCGTGCGCCGCCACCAGCACGCCGTCGCGCGTGCAGATCAAGTCGGGCTCGATGAAGTCGGCGCCGTCGGCGATGGCTTTGGCGTAGGAGGCGAGCGTGTGTTCCGGACGCAGCGCACAAGCGCCGCGATGGCCGTAAATATCCACCTTGCGGCGCGAGTCCGGCAACGCCGCCGGCCATGCCGCCGGTGCGATGGCCGCCAACGCCGCCCCGCCTGCCAGGCAGGGAATCAGGCTTTGGCGGATGAAGCTTCTGCGGGTCAGCGTCGAAGTCATGGCGTCCGTTCACGGGTCAAGCCGGCATGCGGGCAAGCCCGCGGCAGGCGGCCACGCCATCCTGCCTTTCCGATCATGGTCCTGTCCACGTCCGAAGTCAATTCGCGCAGGGGGATATGTCACACCTGCGACACAGGCAGCGCCCGCGCGGGGCGCGCAGGCGCAGCGCACACAAACGGCCTTTAATGTGGCTTCATTTCGTCCTTGACGGCCGCCAGCGCCATGTCCTCGACCAGGCCGGGCGCGATCAGCTTGAGGAAGCGACCGAACTTGCCCCTGGCGGTCATGACGACCTCGCGCCGGCGCCCATTCATGCCGTTGATGATCAAGCGCGCGCACTGCTCGACCGGCATGGCGCCCTCCTCCTTCAAGCCGCTCACGCCCGCCTGTCCGCCCGCCGCGTTGAAGCCGCGGTAGCGGATCTGGGTATCGACGACGCCGGGATAGGCGGTCGTCACGCTCACGCCGGCGCCCTTCAGTTCGGCGCGCAGGGCTTCGAAAAATCCCACCATCGCGAATTTGCTGGCACCGTAGGCGGTGCGCCCGGGCACGCCCACCAGTCCGGCGAGCGAGGCCACCGCCACGATCGCGCCTTGCGAGGCCTTCAGGTAAGGCAAGGCCGCGTGCGTGCACCAGACGCTGCCCCACAGGTTCACCCGCATCAAGTCCTCGTACCAGCCCAGGTCTTGCACGTCCTCGAACAAGGCGTGGGCCGAGCGCCCGGCGTTGTTGATCAAGGCGTCGATGTGGCCGAAACGCGCGATCGCCGCCTTGATCAGCGCGCCGCATTGGGCCTGCACCGCCACGTCGGTCGGCACCACCAGGGTGTGCGCGCCGTTCGCCGCGCACTCGGCGGCCACGCCGGCCAGCGCCACCTCGTTGCGCGCGGCCAGCACCAGGCCCAAATCGGCGCCGTGCTGGCGGGACAGCTGGCGCGCCATCTCCGCGCCGATGCCGTCGGATGCACCCGTGATGACGACCACCTTCATCACTTCTGCGCCTTCACGATTTGCATCGCGCTGGCGATCAAGCCGCCCATATCGCCCATATTGGCCGGGATGATGATCGAATTATTGGTCTTGGCCAGGTTGTTGAAGGCGCCCACATACTGCTCGGCCACCTTCAGGTTGACGGCGTCGCTGCCGCCGGGCTCGCGGATGGCCGCAGCGATTTGGCGCAGCGCCGCCGAATTGGCTTCGGCCAGCGCCACGATGGCCTTGGCCTGGCCTTCGGCGCGGTTGATCGACGCTTGCTTCTCGCCTTCCGAGCGCGCGATGGCTGCCTCGCGCTCGCCGGTGGCGATGTTGATCTGCTCTTGCTTGCGCCCTTCCGAGGCCGCGATCAGCGCGCGTTTTTCGCGCTCGGCGGTGATCTGCTGCTGCATCGCGTGCAGGATTTCCTTGGGCGGCGTCAAATCCTTGATCTCGTAGCGCAGCACCTTCACGCCCCAGTTGGCGGCCGACTCGTCGATCGCGTTGACGATGGCGGTGTTGATGTGGTCGCGCTCTTCGAAGGTTTTGTCGAGCTCCATGCGCCCGATCACCGAACGCAGCGTCGTCTGCGCCAGTTGGGTGATGGCCGAGATGTAGTTCGACGAACCGTACGAGGCGCGCATGGCGTCGGTGATCTGGAAGTACAGGATGCCGTCCACCTGCAGTTGGGTGTTGTCGCGCGTGATGCATACCTGCGGCGGCACATCGAGCGGGATCTCCTTGAGCAGGTGCTTGTAGGCGACGCGGTCGACAAAGGGCACCACGATGTTCAAGCCGGGCGCCAGCGTGGCGTGGTATTTGCCAAGGCGCTCGACCACCCAGGCGTGCTGCTGCGGCACCACCTTGATGGTTTTGATGACGAACACCAAGGCCACCATCAACAGCAACAGTGCGAAGATTCCAAAGTTTTCCATATTATTCCCTAGGGGTGAAGTGTGTTTGCAGAATATTCGTTTGGCGCATAGGTGGCCGGATCGCCGCTTCAGGCGTTGGCCACCACCAGGCGGGCCCCGCGCACGGCCTCGATGCGAAAGCTGCCCGCGTCGGCCCGGCTGCCCGGCGCCAGGTCCACGTCCCACATGGCGCCGCGGTACATCACGCGCGCCGTGCCATCTTGCCATAGAGGTACTGCGATGGTCTGTCCGATGTCGAGGTTGACGTTGGGGTCGCGCTCGGCGTCTAGCCGCGCCCCGCCGCCACCCCGGGTGCGGCGCAGCAGTTCGGTCGCGGCCACCCCGACCAGGGCGGCGATGATGGTCTGCACCGCGCCGGCCGCGCCCAGCAGCGCCGCGATGCCGCCGCAAGCCAGGCCAATGGCGATCATCAGCAGATAAAAGGTGCCCGTGAATAGTTCCAGCGCCACCAGCACCCCGGTCAGCGCGAACCAGACGATCCAGTCAGCCATGCTCATCTCCTCCATGTGAACGGCAAGCCAAAACACAAAACCCCCGCGACCGGCGCGCGGCGACGAGGGTTTGCACAGCGATGCGGTCGGTTTTAATGATGTTTTGTTAAATAGTGATCTGTTGGCAGTCTAGCGCATCTGGCACCCACGTCAACAGCTGAATGGTTCGAGCATCCCTCGCGCTTGACAATCGTGGTCTACCATATAAACTAGTTTCACTATCAATGCGTGGAGCGAACATGGACCAAGAACATCTCAACCGTCTGGCCGACGTCACGCGCCGATACGCGCAATATCGTCCCTGCGCGGCCGGCCTGGGTGTGGCGTGGGCCGGCTTGCTGCAAGCGATGCTGGCCTACCTGGCGCTGCAACCGCTTGTGCATGCCTTCGGGAGCGCAGACGGCGCCCACAGCTTCTTGCAATTTGCGCGCACGCACAATATGGTGCCGCCGGACTGGCTCAAGCTACTCGCCATCGGCGTGCCTTTGCTGAGCTGCCTGGGCATCGTGGTACTGCAAAATTGGGTGGACCGCCAGTTCGGCGTCGTCGAAGGCAAGGCTTGCGCTGGGATTCGGGTGCGCTGGTTCGGCGCCGCCTGCGTCATTTTCATGGCCGCCGTGCTGACCTTGCTACAGCTACTCGACCCCTCTGTTACGCTGGGCTTGCTCAATTACGCGGGCATCGCTGGCGTGGCCGCCTGCGCCGTGCTGTGGGGGCCGCGCAGCCGCGATCAGCTCACCCAGACTGTACTTATGTTCGTTTCAGTGCCCTCGCTTTTTCTGCTCGCTTCGAGCGGCAGCAGCGGCTACTTCCTGATTTTTATGGCGTACTGCCCGCTGTTGGCGATGCTGATCGGGCGCGGTGTGCGCCGCTTCGTGGGCTTTCTCAGCGTGCGGCGCGCGCTGCAGACCATGGACGGAATGGCATGATGGACGACGACGCCATGAAGGGCATCATGACGCTCGATCGCGTCGTGCACGAGCCTGCCCGCCTGGCCATCTTGACGGTGCTGGCCGCGGCCGAACAGGCGGAGTTTCTATTCCTGCTCAAGGTCACCGGACTTAGCAAGGGCAATTTGAGCATCCAGGCGCAAAAGCTGGAAGCGGCTGGCTATGTCGAGACCAACAAGGGTTTTCGCGGGCGCGTGCCGGTGACGAGCTTTCGCATCACGCCGGTCGGCCGCGACGCGCTGGCCGCCTACCGCCAGCAAATGCGTTTATTGATCGACCCGCCGCCCATGCGGTGACCCACGGGCCAGCCCATCGGCTGGCAACACGCCGGTCATCGCCTCACAAAGCCGCGCGAACAGGGCGTGTGCGCACGCCCTGTCCGCTTGACCATTACATGGCGGCCAGCTTTTGCCACGTGTCGATCACCGAGTCCGGATTGAGCGACATCGATTCAATACCCTCTTTCATCAGCCAGGCGGCGAAGTCAGGATGGTCCGACGGACCCTGGCCGCAAATGCCGATGTACTTGCCGCGCGCGCGGCAAGCCTTGATCGCCATCGACAGCAGCGCTTGCACGGCCGGGTCGCGCTCGTCGAAGTCGGCCGCCAGCAAGGCCATACCCGAATCGCGGTCCAGGCCCAGCGTCAACTGGGTCAGGTCGTTCGAGCCGATCGAGAAGCCGTCGAAATGGTCGAGGAAGCGGTCGGCCAGGATCGCGTTGGACGGCACTTCGCACATCATGATCAGGCGCAGGCCGTTTTCGCCGCGCTTCAAGCCGTTCTTGGCCAACAACGCCACCACTTTCTCGGCTTGGCCGAGCGTGCGCACGAAGGGCACCATGATCTCGACGTTGGTCAAGCCCATATCGTTGCGCACCCGCTTCATGGCCGCGCATTCCATCTCGAAGGACTCGGCAAAGTCGGGCGAGAGGTAGCGCGCGGCGCCGCGAAAGCCCAGCATCGGGTTTTCCTCGTCCGGCTCGTAGCGCGAACCGCCGATCAATTTCTTGTACTCGTTGGACTTGAAGTCCGACAGGCGCACGATGACCGGCTTGGGCCAGAACGCGGCGGCGATGGTTGCCACGCCCTCGGCCAGCTTGTCGACATAAAAAGCCTTGGGCGAGGCATGGCCGCGCGCCACCGACTCGACCGCCTTGCGCAGGTCGTTGTCGATGTTCGGGTATTCGAGGATCGCCTTCGGGTGCACGCCGATGTTGTTGTTGATGATGAACTCGAGACGGGCCAGGCCCACGCCGCCGTTCGGGATCGACTGGAAGTCAAAAGCCAGTTGCGGGTTACCGACATTCATCATGATCTTGGTGGGGATCGGCGGCAGTTCGCCGCGCGCCACTTCCGAAATTTCCGTCTCGAGCAAGCCGTCGTAGATGCGCCCTTCATCGCCCTCGGCGCACGAGACCGTGACCAAGGTGCCGTCCTTGAGCAGGTCGGTGGCGTCGCCGCAGCCAACCACGGCCGGCACGCCCAGCTCGCGCGCGATGATGGCCGCGTGGCAGGTGCGTCCGCCGCGATTGGTGACGATGGCCGAGGCGCGCTTCATCACCGGTTCCCAGTTCGGGTCCGTCATGTCGGCCACCAGCACGTCGCCCGGCTGCACCCGCTCCATTTCGGACGGGTCGTGGATCACGCGCACGCGTCCGGCGCCGATCTTCTGGCCGATCGCGCGCCCCGACACCAGCACCGTGCCGCTGCCCTTGAGCTTGAAGCGCTGCTGCGCGTCGCCCGCCTTGTGCTGCGACTTGACCGTCTCGGGCCGCGCCTGCAGGATGTAGATCTTGCCGTCGCGCCCATCCTTGCCCCATTCGATATCCATCGGACGGCCGTAGTGGCGCTCGATGATGACGGCGTACTTGGCCAGCTCCACCACTTCGGCGTCGAGCAAGGAATAGCGGTTGCGCAGCTCGATCGGCACGTCGACCGTGCGCACTGAACGACCAGCCTTGGTCTCGTTGGTGAACTCCATCTTGATCAGCTTGGAGCCGATGTTGCGGCGGATGACGGGCGAGTGGCCCTGCTCGAGCATGGGCTTGTGCACATAGAATTCGTCCGGATTGACGGCGCCCTGCACCACCGTCTCGCCCAGGCCGTAGCTGGAGGTGACGAATACCACGTCCTCGAAGCCGGACTCGGTGTCGATGGTGAACATCACGCCCGAAGCGCCCAGGTCCGAGCGCACCATGCGCTGCACGCCGGCCGACAACGCCACCTCGGCGTGCGTGAAGCCCTTGTGCACGCGGTAGGAAATGGCGCGGTCGTTGTAGAGCGAGGCGAACACGTGCTTCATCGCGTCGAGCACGTTGGCGATGCCCACCACGTTGAGGAAGGTTTCCTGCTGCCCGGCGAAGGAAGCGTCCGGCAAATCCTCGGCCGTGGCGGACGAGCGCACCGCGAACGACATCTCGGTGCTCGAGTCGGCCACCAGGCGGTCGTAGTATTCATGGATCTCGCGCTCAAGGCGCGGCTGGAACGGGGTCTCGACGATCCATTGACGGATCTGGGCGCCGGCCTGGGCCAGCGCGCGCACATCGTCGATGTCGAGCCCTTCGAGGCGGGTGGCGATCCGCTCGCCCAGCGACGCTCCGCCATCGATGGCGTGGCCGAGAAAGTCGCGGAAGGCGTGCGCGGTGGTGGCAAAGCCGCCCGGCACACGCACACCGGCGTGCGCCAGCTGGCTGATCATTTCGCCGAGCGAGGCGTTCTTGCCGCCGACGGATTCGACATCCGTCATGCGCAAGTTCTCGAAGGAAGCGACGTACACGCCGTCGCCGTCCGCTGCTGCGGGATTGGACTGGTTGGTCATAATAAAACACCCTCACTGATGATAGAAATCGTCACGCAAGGCTGGGCGAGGCGGGTTTTCTTGTTATTCTGGGCGTCGTGCAGCACAATTGAAGTCGTTGCAAAGCATTTTACAGCCTACGCGACGAAAACGAAGCGGCCAGCCACGGTTTTAATTGGGCCCGGCCCGCAATGACCCACACCACAGGACGCCGAGCGCCGATGACGACCGAATCGCCCCTCCCCCCAGCCGAGCCCGCGCCCGAGCGGCGCCAGGACGCCCGCCCGCCACTGCCGCCACCGGCGCGCACCGTGTTCTTCGTCTCGGACGGCACCGGCATCACGGCCGAGACCTTCGGCCACGCCGTGCTGACCCAGTTCGACCTGCGCTTTCGCCAAATCCGCCTGCCCTTCGTCGACAGCATCGACAAGGCGCACGAGGCGGCGCGCAAGATCAACGACGCCTTCGCCAACGACGGCCAGCGCCCGATCGTGTTCTCGACCCTGGTCAAGGCTGATCTATCGGCCGTGATCCGGCACGCGCGCGGCATGCACATGGACCTGATCCAGACCTTCGTCGCGCCCCTCGAGCAGGAGCTGGGCGTGATGTCGACCCATACCGTGGGACGCTCGCACAATATCGTCGACAGCGAAAAATACCGCGACCGCATCGAGGCGATCAACTTCTCGCTGGCGCATGACGATGGCCAGTCGCACAAGAACCTGGCGGCGGCGGACGTGATCCTGGTGGGCGTGTCGCGCTCGGGCAAGACGCCGACCAGCTTGTACCTGGCGATGCAGTACGGGATCAAGGCGGCCAATTACCCGCTCATCCCCGACGATTTCGAGCGCGGCAAGCTGCCGTCCTCGCTGCCGCCGTTTCGGGCCAAGATTTTCGGGCTGACCATCACGCCCGAGCGGCTGTCCGAGATCCGCCAGGAGCGGCGCGCCGGCAGCAAGTACGCCTCGCTGGAGAACTGCCGCTACGAGGTCAACGAGGCCGAATTGATGATGAAGCGCGAGGGCATCCGCTGGCTCTCCTCGACCACCAAGTCGATCGAGGAGATCGCCACCACGATTTTGCAAGAGATCAAGCCGGACCGGCGCGAGTATTAAGCACACCCATTAGCACGCCCATAAGCACGCCCGTCAGGCTTGGGCGCGGGCGGCGGCGCGCCCAAAAAAAACGCAGCCAGCGGCTGCGTTTTTTATGCGCCACGGCAGGGCCGCGCGTGCATCATGCTTTAGAGCTTGCCACCGTTGACATTGGGCGCAATGGCATTGTGATGCATCGACTCCATGGCGGCGCGCGCCGCTTTCGATTCGGTGTCGCGCTGTTCGGCGGTCGTACATTTCTTTACCGGCAGGTGCGAGCCAACCACATAGGTTTTTTCACACTTGACGCCGGCGTCGGCCTGGGCCAGGACCACGTCCTGCTCGGCCTTGGCCGGCGCGCCAGCGGCGACGGGGGAAACGACTTCGGGGGCGGCGCTGACGGGAGCGCTAGGAGTGGTGCTGCAGGCGGCCAGGATAAATGGCAAAACGATGGCGATATAGCGCTTCATGATTCCTCATTGGATAGGTTGAACAGCGCGCGCACGGACTCGCGCGCGCCACACAGGCTCTTCCACGTCCCGACTGTGTCGCGGCACGTGGTGGATTTATCATATGCTATTTGTGCAAGCTAGTCACGTGTTCATTGCTACATTCACATGAAAAGTCGCGGGCGCGCTAGAAAAAGTGCTGCCAATCCTCGAGCCAGCCGGGGAAAGCGGATGCCTCCATTGGCTTGGCGATGTGGTAGCCCTGGGCGTAGGTGCAGCCCAGCCCTTGCAGGAAGTCCCAGTCGCGCTCGGTTTCGACGCCGACCGCCACCGATTTGCGCTCGAGGCTGCGCGCCAGCCCCAGGCAGGAACTGAGCACCATGCCCAGCGCGCGCTTCTTGGAGGCGCCGTCGACGAAGCTGCGGTCGATCTTCAATTCCGAGAACGGGATGCGCGCCAACAGCTGGAAGTTCGAGCGCCCGGTACCGTAGTCGTCGATCGCGATGCCAAAGCCCATGATGCGCAGACGTACCAGGCGCTCCAGGAAGGACGGATCGCTGTTCATGACGGAGGTCTCGGGCATCTCGAAGGTCACGTAATCGGGCAGCAGTTGATGGCGTCCCACGCAGGCGGCGATCTGCTGCATGAAGGCCGGATGGGCCATCGTCTCGGCCGCCACGTTGATCGAGATGGTGATCGGGATGCCTTGCTCGTGCAGGCCGCGGCAGGCCGCCACCGAGCGCTCGATCATGCTCCAGTCGAGGAAGTCGATGCGCTTGTATTCCTCGAGCGCGCCAATGAAGGCGGCCGGGCCCAGTAAGCCGTGCTCCGGATGGCGCCAGCGCGCGAACGCTTCGAGGCCCTTCACCTGCCCCGTTTCAAGTTCGATCTTGGGCTGGAAATAGGGTTCGAACTGGCGCGCCTGCAGGCCCACGCCGATCTCGGCGAAGGTGAAAGTGGGGCCGCTCTTGCGCGTGGTCGGCGGCGGGTGCGGCACGTAGTGATCCAGCAGCACCTCGAGCTTGTGGGCGGTGACGGGCTTGGGAATGGTGCCGAGCAGGTCGACGCCGTAGGCGAGCGCCATGGTTTCGACGGTGAAGAGCATGGCGCTGGTCTGCGCGGCGATGATGATCACCTGGGCCCGGCATTTGAGCTCGGCCAGGTGGCGGATCAACTCCAAGCCGTCCATGCCCGGCAGGTCAAGGTCGATGATGGCGATCGCGATGGCCGGCTCGAAGCTGTCCTGGAAACAGCGCAGCGCGCTGTGGCCGTCGGGCGTGTCGGCGACATGCGCCGCCCCCATCCGGTGCAGCATCTCGATCAGTTCCGTTCGCAGAAGCTGGTCGCTTTCCGCCACCAAAAAATGCAAATGCGCGATTTCCATCCCTGCTCCACTTAGCGAAACGTTAAGCGCCACAGCTACCGATTCCAAGATTACCCTAGATTGGCCCGCAGATCATGCCTGATTTTGCCTCATCTGCTCAAAAAAGCACACTGCTGCGCACGCCGCCACATTCAGGGACTCGATCCGGCCCTGATGGGGGATCACCACCTGCTCGCTGGCCAGGGCCAGCAGGTCGTCCGCCACGCCCTGCCCTTCGTGGCCCAGCAGCCACGCCACGCTCTGGCGCAGGTCGACATCGTAGAGACGTTTGCTGGCGTAGCCGCTGGTGGCGAGCACCGCGATTTTCGAGGCCTTGATCAGGGCCGCCAAGTCCACGTTCTCGAAGATGTCGAGCACGAAGTGCGCTCCCATGGCCGCGCGCAGCACCTTGGGCGACCAGCAAAAGGCGGTGCCGGCACTGCAGTAGACCTGCTTGATGCCGGCGGCGGCGGCGCTGCGCAGGATCGAGCCGACATTGCCCGGGTCTTGCAGGTTGTCGAGCAGGACGCTTGACACCAGCAGGTGGTCGGGCACGGCCAGGGCCGGGGTATCGATCAAGAACATCAAGCCCACGCCATGCTCGACCTGGCTGATCGCCTTGTAGAGCGCGTCCGGCAGCACGATGATACTGGCGTCGCCGCCAGCGCGCGCGGCCAGCTCGGCCAGGATGGCGCTTACCTCGGGGTTGGCGAGCGCGCCGCCGCTGACAATGGCGCGCGGCGGCAAGCCGCGCAGCTCCAGGTAGGCTTGGCACAGGTGCACGCCGTCGAGCAGGGTCTGGCCGGCCTTGCGGCGCGCCTGCGAACTGCCCGCCAACTGCTTGAGTTCCTTGTAGAGCGGGTTCTCGCGCGAAGTGATCGATTTCATGATTGGTCCCCATCGACCAGCAAGGCGCGCACCGGCGCATAGGAGCGGCGGTGCACCGGCGAGACGCCATGCTCGCGCAGGCGCGCCATATGCAGCGCCGTCGGGTAGCCCTTGTGCTGGTTGAAGCCGTACTGCGGATAGCTCTCGTGCAGCACCAGCAGCGCGGCGTCGCGCGCGGTCTTGGCCAGGATCGACGCGGCCGAAATGGCTTGCACCTTGTCGTCACCCTCGACGATGGCGACGGCGCGGATAGCCATCACCGGGCAGCGGTTGCCGTCGATCAGGGCCAGGGTCGGCACCGTGGAAAGGGCCTCGACGGCGCGCCGCATCGCCAGCATGGTCGCTTGCAGAATGTTCATGCTATCGATCTCGGCTTCGGACGCCTGCGCGATGGCCCAGGCCAGCGCGTTGGCCTTGATCAGCGGCGCCAAGGCGTCGCGCCGCGCTTCGTTGAGTTTTTTCGAGTCGCGCAAGCCGGCTATCGGACGCGTCGGGTCGAGGATGACGGCGGCGGCGAACACCGGCCCAGCCAGCGGGCCGCGCCCGGCTTCGTCGACGCCGCACACGATGTCCGCGTCGGTGGTGGCCAGATCGTCGAACAGGCTCAGCTTAGGATCGATGCTGCTAGCGGGGCCGGGATTGGCGCGCCGAGGGTTCGAAGATGGCATGCGGGTCTTTCAAGAGGTCGTTGCGAGCGATGGCGCGATCACGCGCAGCACCGCCTGTGCGCTTTCCTGCACGCTGTTGCGCAGCAGGCTGTGATGCATGTCGGTGAAGCGCTGTTCCAGGCGCTGGCGCGACGGCTCGTCCGACAGCTGCTGCCACAGCGCGTCTGCCAGCGCTTGCGGATTGGCCGCGTCCTGCAGCAGTTCCGGCACCAGGAACTCGCGCGCCAGGATGTTGGGCAGGCCGATCCACGGCAGGTAACCCAAATGGCGCAACAGCTGCCACTCGAGCGCCATCATCTTGTAGGCGATGACCATCGGTTTTTTGAACAGCGCCACTTCCAGCGTGGCGGTGCCGGAGGCGACCAGCACGGCGTCGGCGGCGGCCATGGCCACGTGCGACTGGCCGTCGAGCAGCGCGAGCGGCACATCGGACAAGCCGGCTTGTGCCACCAACTGCTGGAAATACGCGCGTTGGCGCGCGCCCGCCATCGGCACCACGAAGCGCAGCGATGGCTCGCGCTCGGCCAGCAGCTTGGCCGCGCGCACGAAGGCGACGCTGTTGTACTTGAGTTCGGACATACGGCTGCCAGGCAGGATGGCCACCACGTTGGCGCCCTCCTCGATGCCCAGCTCGCGGCGCGCCTGCCAGGTGTCGCACACCAGCGGGATTTGCTCGGCCAGCGGGTGGCCGACGAAGGTGACGGGCACGCCCGCGCGCTGGTAGATCTGCTCTTCGAAGGGGAACACCACCAGCATGTGCGAGACGGCCTTCTGGATTTTCTTGATGCGTCCGCCGCGCCAGGCCCAGATCTGCGGGCCGATGTAATGGATGGTCGGGATGCCGGCGGCCTTGAGCTGCATTTCCAGGCCCAGGTTAAAGCCGGGGTAGTCGGCGCCGATGAAGGCGGCCGGGCGATCGCGCAGCAGGCGATCGCGCAAGGCGTTCTGGATGCCCTTGATTTCGCGGTAGCGCGGGATCACCTCGATGATGCCGCGCACCGTCAGCTGCTCCATCGGGCGCTCTGAGACGAAGCCCTGCGCCGCCATGCAAGGCCCGCCGATGCCATAAAAACGCGCTTGCGGCAGATGCGGGCGCAGCCCGGCCAACAAGCGCGCGGCCAGCATGTCGCCGGACACTTCGCCCGCTACCAGTGCCAGCGAGAGGTCAGCGGACGATGCCACGCGATGCGCTGTCGAGGAATTGACGCATGGCGCTAATCTGCGCGGCCGCTTCCGGCGCTGCCGCTTCCTGCGCCGCCAGCGCGGCCTTGGCCTCGTCAAGCGTCAGGTTTTCGCGGTAAATCGATTTGTAGGCGGCGCGGATGGCGTTGATCTGCTCGCGCGTGAAGCCGCGCCGCTTGATGCCTTCGATGTTCACGCCGCGCGCGCCGGCCGGATTACCCGACACCAGCACGAAGGGCGGCACGTCCTGGGTCAAGCTGGTGTACATGCCGATGAAGGCGTGCGCGCCGATTTTGCAGAACTGGTGAACACCCGCATAGCCCGACAGGATGGCCCAGTCGCCCACTTCCACGTGGCCGGCCAACTGCGCGTTGTTCGAGAAGATGGTGTTGCTGCCGACCTGACAGTCGTGCGCCAGGTGCACGTAGGCCGACATCCAGTTGTCGTTACCCAGGCGCGTGACGCCCTTGTCCTGCACGGTGCCGGTGTTGAAGGTGCAAAATTCGCGCACCGTGTTGCGGTCGCCAATTTCCAGGCGGGTCGGCTCGCCCGCCCACTTCTTGTCTTGCGGCGCCGCGCCGATCGAGGAAAACTGGAAGAACTTGTTGTCCTTGCCGATCGTGGTGTGGCCTTCGATGACCACGTGCGGCCCCACCACCGTGCCCGCGTCGATGCGCACGTTGGCGCCAATGATGGAATAAGCCCCCACCTCGACCGTGCTGTCGAGCTGCGCCTTGGGGTCGACAATGGCGGTAGGATGGATGGCCGTCATTACTGCCCCGCTGCTGGCTGGCTGGCGTCGCTGGCGCTGCGGATGGTGCACATCAGCTCAGCTTCGACGGCGGTCTTGCCATCGACGCTGCCAACGGCCTTGTACTTCCAGATGCCGCGCGAGACGCGCACGATTTCCACGTCCATGCGCAGCTGGTCGCCCGGCTCGACCGGACGCTTGAAGCGCGCGTTGTCGATACCGACAAAATACACCACCGAACTCTCGTCCGGGATCAGGTCCATGGTCAGGAAAGACAGGATGGCAGCGGTCTGCGCCATCGCCTCGATCATCAACACGCCCGGCATGACGGGCTTGTGCGGGAAGTGGCCGTTGAAGAATTCCTCATTCACCGTCACGTTCTTGATGGCGCTGATGCGCTTGCCCGACTCCCAATCGAGCACACGGTCCACCAGCAGCAGCGGATAGCGGTGCGGCAGGTACTTCTTGATCTGTTGGATGTCGAGGGTCTTGTTTTCGGTAGTGGTCATTTTTGTTCTGTCAGTGATTTGATTTGTTTTTCGAGCGCCCGGATTTTATCGCGCATCGCGTCCAGATTACGAACGATGGCCGCACTTTTTTCCCAATCGGCGTTTTTGGCCAGCGGGTAGAAGCCCGTGTACTGCCCCGCTTCGAGGATCGAGCGCGACACCAGGCTGCCCGAGGACACGTGCACCTTGTCGGCGATGGTGAGGTGGCCCAGCACCATGGCGGCGCCGCCGAAGGTGCAGTATTTGCCGATGATGGCGCTGCCTGCCACGCCCACGCAGCCGGCCATGGCGGTGTGCGCGCCGATGCGGCAGTTGTGGCCAATCTGGATCTGGTTGTCGAGCTTGACGCCATCTTCGATGACGGTGTCGGCCAGCGCGCCACGGTCGATGGTGGTGTTGGCGCCAATGTCGACGTCGTCGCCGATGAGCACGCGCCCGGTCTGTGGAATCTTGATGTAGACGCCGCCCTCGTTGGCGAAACCGAAGCCGTCGGTGCCGATCACGGCGCCCGAATGGATGATGCCGCGCCGCCCGATCTGGCAGCGCGCGTGGAACGTGACGTTGGCGAACAGGTGGGTGAGCTCGCCGATGACGGCGGCTCGTCCGATCACGCAACCGGCGTCGATCACGGCGCCCGCTTCAATGACGGCGTCGTCTTCGATCGTCACGTGCGCGCCCACATGGGCGGAAGCGTCGACGCGAGCACTGGCGGCCACGCGCGCGCTTGGGTCGATGCCGGGTGTGGGCGCGATCTCGTCTTGCGCGGCGAAGTGCTGGGCCGCGCGCGCGAAGTAGGCATAGGGATTGGGAGTGACGATGCGCGCACCCTGGAAGCTGGCGCGCACGCTCTCGTCGTCGGCCGGGGCCAGGATCAGCGCCGCCGCCTGGCTATTCGCCGCCTGGGCGCGCAGCTTGCTGTTGCTAAGGAAGCTGATGTGGGAGGCGCCGGCCTCGGCCAGCGGAGCGATGCCGCTCACTTCCAGGTTCGGGTCGCCTGCCAGTTGACCGCCGAAGCGTTCGACCAATTCCCCCAGTCGCGTGCCCATCGTGTTCTTCCCATCTTGAGTGATCTAGTGCGCTCTGGCGCCGCTGCTGCCGCTTGCTACAGATTGCTACGCTTTGCTACTGCCAGCTATTACTTCGCGTTGTCGAGGCGCTTGAGGATCTTGTCGGTGATATCGAGCTTGGGACTGGCCCACACCCATTCCTGCAGCACGATGTCGATCTTCTCTTCCTCGGCGATCTGCTCGATCAGCTTGTGCGCCTTGGAAGCGATGGAGGCGCGCTCCTCGTTCAGGCGCTGGTTCAAGTCTTCGCGGTATTCGCGGTTCTTGCGCTCGAGGTCATTGTCCATGTCGTGCAGCTCGCGGGTGCGCTTGTTGCGCTCGAATTCGCTAATGGTGGGCGCGTCCGCCTCGAGCTTGGCGCCGATGGCCTTGAGCTTGGTGACTTGCTCGGCGATGGCGGCGCGGCGCTTGGAGAACTCGGCCTCGATCTTCGCATCAGCGACTTTGGAGAGCTTCGATTCGGTCATCAAGCGTTCGGTCTGGACATAGGCGACGCGCGAACCCTGCTGCGCCTGGGCCAGCGAGCACGCACACAAAGCCGCCAGCAGGACTAGTCGCTTGGGCAAGGTGGCAAATGCAGTTTTCAAGTATGTTCTCCGTAGTCTCGAGGTGGACGGTTGTTTGGTGCGCTGCGGCCCAAGCTTGCGCTTAAAAGCCCGTACCCATCTGGAACTGGAAGCGTTCCAGGCGGTCGCCCGGCTTCGCGTTCAAGGGCCTAGAATAACTCAACTTGAGCGGACCGACCGGCGAAATCCAGCTAAAGCCCAGGCCGGCCGAATAGCGCAGCTCGGACAAGCGCATCTTCTGGGCTTCCTGGTAGACCTGGCCGGCGTCGGAAAACACGAACCAGCGCAAGCTGCGGTCGGTGCCGCTGCCCGGGAAGGGGAACTGCAGCTCGGCGTTGCCGATCATGCGCGAGGCGCCGCCCAGGGTGTCGAAGGTGTTCGGATCGACCACGCCCAGCGAATTGCCCAGGTAGCCGCGCACCGAGCCGATGCCGCCGGCGTAGAAGTTCTTGAAGATCGGGTAGGAATTGCCGCGCAAGCCGTGGCCGTAGTCGAACTCGCCGCGCAAGGCCAGGGTCATGTAGTTGGTGATCGGGCGATACCATTGATGCTCGTAGACGGCGCGCACGTACTTCGAGTTGCCCACCAGGTCCAGCTCCAGATTGGCGCGCTTGTAGCTGCCGTAGGACGGGGTGATGGCGCTGTCGCGGTTGTCGCGCTGCCAGGCGGCCGTCAGCGGCAGCGCGTTGGTGACGGCTTCACCCACGCCATCCGGGCTACCGCCATTGTCGATCACGTACTGGCGCAGGCGGGCCGGGCTATTGATATCGGGGGTCGAGACCTTGGTGCGCTCGATGCCCAGGCCGAAGAACACGGTGTCGATTTCAGAGAACGGCACGCCGAAGCTGACGTTGGCGCCGTTCGCCTTGTAGCTGTACGAGCTCGTATTGAGGGCCGGCGGATTGGTGGTGCGGGTGTAGATCTGGTACGAGCGCGAAATGCCGTCGTCGGTGAAATAGGGATTGAGTTCCGAGAACGCGATGGTGCGGCTGTAGCGGCTGGTGTTCAAGTCCAGGCCCAGCGTGGTGCCGCTGCCGGCGAAGTTCGCTTGCTGGATCGAGGCGGTGAAGGTGAATTTCTCGATCTGCGAAAAGGCGCCACCGACGGTGAAGTTACCGGTCGGTTTTTCGGTGACGTTGATGTTCACGTCGACCTGGTCGTTGGTGCCAGGGTTTTCCGGCGTATCGACCGTCACGTCCTTGAAATACCCGAGGCGGTCGACACGGTCGCGCGAGAGCTTGATGCGGTTGCCGTCGTACCAGGAATTCTCGAACTGGCGGAATTCGCGCCGGATCACTTCGTCGCGCGTGGTGGTGTTACCCGAGATGTTCATGTGACGCACATAGGCGCGCTTGCCGGGATCGACGAAGAAGGTGAACTGCACCGTTTTCTTGTCGTGGTTGATGTCCGGCGCCGCGTTGACGTTGGCGAAGGCGTAGCCGAAGGTGCCCATGCGGTCGCTAATGCGCTTATTACTTTCCGTGAGCAGCTCGCCCGAATAGGTGTTCCCGGCGCGCAGCAAGATCAGGCCGCGCAGCTCTTCTTCGCGGCCGAACATTTCGCCTTCGAGCTTGACATCCGAGACCGTGTACTTCTCGCCCTCGGTGATATTGACGGTCAGGTAGATGTCCTTCTTGTCCGGGGTGATCGACACCTGGGTCGATTCCACGTTCGCCTCGAGGTAGCCGCGATTGAGGTAGAAGGACTTGATGGCCTCGATGTCGCCGGTCAGCTTGGTCTTCGAATACTGGTCGGCCTTGGTGTACCAGCTGAACCAGCCGCTGGTGCTAAGGGCCATCACCTCGCGCAGCTCCTTGTCGGAGAAGGTCTTGTTGCCCACCAGGGTGACCTGCTTGATGCGCGCGATCTCGCCTTCGTCGACATTGAACATGACGGTGACGCGATTGCGCTCGATCGGCGTGATGGTGGTCGTGATTTTCACGCCGTACAAGCCGTGCGACAGGTACTGGCGCTTTAATTCCTGCTCGGCGCGGTCGACCGAGGCCTTCTCGAACGTCTTGGTCTCGCCGACGCCGATTTCCTTGAGGGCCTTGATGAGGGTGTCTTTTTCAAATTCCTTGGTGCCGTTGAAGTCGACCTTCGAAATGGCGGGACGCTCTTCGACGATCACCACCAGCACCTCGCCATCGGCCTCCAGGCGCACGTCCTTGAACAGGGTCGTCGCGTACAAGGCCTTGATGGAGGCGATGCCTTTTTCGTCGTTGAAGATTTCGCCTGCGCGCACCGGCAGGTAGGTAAATACGGTGCCTGCCTCCGTACGCTGGATGCCCTCTACCCGGATGTCCTTGATGACAAAAGGCGTGATCGCGAAAGCGGGGCCGGCACAGATGGCCAGGACGGCTGCGCTGATGACGCTACGGCGGAAGAAAGGCAAGGCAGGACGGTCAGAGTGTAATTTCATTGGCTAAATCGATGGTCTATCATATGGACTACGTTACAGATTACTGCACAGCGCGGGCGGCGGCGGCGGAACGAATAAATGCTTACAATTTAAGTCGCTTATAGCAAGCGGGCGACGTCGTTGAACACCGCCAGCGCCATCAGCATGACCAATAGGCCCAGGCCGATGCGCTGCGCGACATCGCCTATCCGTTCCGGCAAAGGGCGGCCAGTTAAAACTTCCAGCGAATAATACAGCAAAAGGCCCCCATCCAGAACCGGAATCGGTAGCAAATTCATTACCCCGAGACTGATGCTGATGAAGGCGATGAAGCCAAGATAGACGCTCGCCCCCATGCGCGCGGTCTGGCCGGCGTAGTCGGCGATGGTGATCGGGCCGGTCACGTTTTTGAGCGACACTTGGCCGGTGATCATCTTGCCGATCATTTTCACCGTCATCACGCTAGTCTCCCACACCTTGCGCGTGGCCTTGCCCAGCGCCTGCAAAGGCGGCGTGGACATGGTCGCCATTTCGGGTGCCTCGGGGCGGGCATTGATGCGCGCGACCTTGTCCTTGGGGTCTACCTCGGCGCTCACGGTGAGCTCGAAGGAACGGCCGGCGCGCAGCACCGACAGGCGCATCGGGCGCAGCCCGGCCGCGCGCACCGCGCGTATCAGTTCCGGCCCTTCGGTGACGGGTTTGGCGTCGACGGCGACGATTTCGTCACCGGCGCGCAGGCCGGCGCGCGCCGCGGCGCCGCCCTCGCCCACTTCGGCCAGCACGGCGCGCGGCCAGAACATCTGCAAGCCGAGCGCGGACAGGATATCCCCTTCAGGATCAAGACCTGCCATCGCCCCAGCCGGCATGACCAGGCGCAGCTCGCCGCCCTCGCCGCGTTTGACATCGAGCGTCGCGTCGGCTTTGTCGAGCGCCGCGGTGACGAGCTGCCAACGCAGCTCGGACCAACTAGCTATCGCATGGCCGTTCACGCCGGTGATCAAGTCGCCGCCGCGCAAGCCGGCGCGGTAGGCCGCCGTTGTCTCGGCCATGGCATGGACGCGCGTGCGCGGCTCCTCCACGCCAACCATGTACAGGCCGGCGAACAGGACGATGGCCATCAAAAAATTGGCGATCGGGCCGGCGGCGACGATGGCGATGCGGCGCCACACGCTTTGGCGCGTGAATTCGCGCGCCAGGTCCGTTGGCGCGATCGACTCGTCACCTTGCTCGCGCGCGTCGAGCATCTTGACGTAGCCGCCCAGCGGCAGCGCCGAGATGGCCCATTCGGTCTGGTCCGGTCCGAAGCGGCGCGACCAGATTACCTTGCCCATGCCGACCGAGAAGCGCAGCACTTTCACGCCGCACAGGCGCGCCACCGCGTAGTGACCGAGCTCGTGGATGACGATCAGGGGGCCGAGCGCGAACAGGAAGGCGAGAATGGTTTGGATCAGGTTCATCGTGCGATCTCCGTGATGCGGCGACGCGCGGCCGCGCGCGCGGCCGCGTCCTGCGCCATCACCGCGTCAATGCTGCTGGCCGCGCCGCCAGGCTGGGTGTCCATCACGTGGGCGATCACGCGGTCGATGTCGCGAAAACCGATCTGCAGGTCGAGGAAGGCTTGCACCGCCACTTCGTTGGCCGCGTTGAGCAGGGCCGGCGCGGTGCCGCCCGCCTCGAGCGCCGCGAACGCCAGCGCCAGGCAAGGGAAGCGCTCGAAGTCGGGGCGCTGGAATTGCAGGGTGCCGATGGCGGTCAGGTCGAGCTGGGCGACGCCCGATGCAATGCGTTCCGGGAAGGCGAGCGCGTTGGCGATCGGGGTGCGCATGTCGGGGTTGCCCAATTGGGCCAGCACCGAGCCGTCGGTGTAGGAGACCATCGAGTGGATCACGCTTTGCGGGTGGATCACCACCTCGATCTGGCTGGCCTGGGCGCCGAACAGCCAGTGCGCCTCGATCACCTCCAGGCCCTTGTTCATCATGGTGGCCGAGTCGACCGAGATCTTGCGGCCCATGACCCAGTTCGGATGTTTGCAGGCTTGCTCGGGCGTGACGGCGCCGAGCGTATCGACCGCGCGCGTCAGGAAGGGGCCGCCGGAGGCCGTCAGCAGGATCTTGGCCACGCCGGCCGCGCCAGGCGAGCGCGCGTAGGACGCGGGCAGGCACTGGAAGATGGCATTGTGTTCGCTGTCGATCGGCAGCAGCGTGGCGCCGTGCTCGCGCACCGCGTCCATGAACAGCTGGCCGGACATGACGAGCGCTTCCTTGTTCGCCAGCAGGATCTTTTTGCCGGCGCGCGCCGCCGCCAGGGTGGGCGCCAGCCCGGCCGCGCCGACGATGGCGGCCATCACGGTGTCAGTATCCATGCTTGCGGCCACCGCGCACAGGGCCGCCTCGCCGTAGTCCACTTGCGTATCCAAGCCTTGGGCGCGCAGCAGTTCGGACAAGCGCATGGCCGAATCGGCGTCGCCGACGACGGCGCGCGCCGGCTTGAACTGCTGGCATTGCGCGGCCAGTTCCTCGACCCGGCTGTGCGCCGTCAAGGCGTGCACGCGGTAGCGTTCGGGATGGCGCGCCAGGACGTCGAGCGTGGAGACACCGATCGAGCCGGTCGCGCCCAGGATGGTAATCGATTGCATCGCGCCTCCCCTCACAGATAGCGCGAGAGCAGCGCCGCCAGCGGCAGCACCGGAATCAGCGCGTCGATGCGGTCGAGCACACCGCCGTGGCCGGGCAGCAGCGCGCTGCTATCTTTCATGCCGGCGCGGCGCTTGAGCTGGGACTCGACCAGGTCGCCCACCACGCTGGCGGCCACCGTCAGCAGCAGCACGGCGACCAGGGCGGCCCAGCCAAAGCGCTGCTGCAGGCGCGCCGCGAAGGTGTCGGCCAGCGCGCTGTCGGCCAAGGAGGCGCCGAACACGATCAGCAAAGACGAGAGCACGAGCACGCACAGGCCGCCACCGATGGCCCCTTCCCACGACTTGCCGGGCGAAATGGTGAGCGCCAGCTTGCGCTTGCCGAAAGCCTTGCCGCAAAAGTAGGCGCCGATGTCGGCCACCCACACCAGGGCCATCACCGACAGGAAGTAAATCGAGGAATGGTCGAACAGGGCGATCATGGCCAGGAAGCAGGCCAGGATGGCCACGCCGTAGCTGGCGCACAACAGCGCGTTGCTGCTCGTGCCCAGCGCCGGCAAGCCGGTGGCAAGGCCAGGCACGAAACGCAATAGCCACAACAGCACGGCGGCGCCGAACCAGTAGGCGCCCACCGCGTCGATGCGCCCGGCAGCGAGCGCGAACACGGCGCCGGCGGCGAGCGGGGCAAGCCAACTGGCCAGCTTGGTGAGCCGGAACAAGCGGTTGCTCTCCCAGATAGCGGCGAAGAAAAACGCCGTCGCCACCACGGCGAAGGCGAGAACGTTGCGGAAATACAGGACCGGCAGCAAAACCGCCAGCAAGGCCAGCGCCGTGATCACCCGGGTTTTGAGCATTAGTTTTTCTTTTCGGCCAGTTGGTCGCCGGTGCGCCCAAAGCGGCGCTCGCGGTTTTGGTAAGACGCGATGGCGGCGTCGAGCGACTCGATGGTGAAATCGGGCCAGAAGATATCGCTGAAATACAGTTCCGCGTAGGCCAGTTGCCACAGCAGGAAGTTGGAGATGCGCTCTTCGCCGCCGGTGCGGATGAACAAGTCCGGCTCGGGCGCGTAAGCCATGGCCAGGTGGGGCGCGAGCTGCTGCTCGGTAAATTCGAGGCAGCCGGGGTTGGCGGCGATCATTTTGTTGGTCGCCTGCATGATGTCCCAGCGTCCGCCATAGTTGGCGCAGATCGTCACCGTCAAGCCGGTGTTGCCTTCGGTCTTGCGTTCGGCGGCGGCGATCATCGCTTGCAGCTTGGCGTCGAAACGGGTGAGCTCGCCCACCACCTTCAAGCGGATGTTATTGGCGTGCATCTTAGACACTTCGCGCTCGAGCGCGCTGACAAACAGGCTCATCAGGAGGGAAACTTCCTCCTGGGGGCGGCGCCAGTTTTCGGACGAGAACGCGAACAGGGTCAGGTAGTCGACGCCGCGCTTGATGCAAGCTTCGACGGTGCCGCGCACCGCTTCCACGCCCTTGACGTGGCCGGCCACGCGCGGCAAGAAGCGCTTGGTGGCCCAGCGCCCGTTGCCGTCCATGATGATGGCGACGTGGCGCGGCACCTTTGCCACTTCCGGAATCGCAATGGTCGAACTCTTATAAATCATAAATCCCGATGCAAATTTAATGAGGGGACAGACCCCTGTTTTGAGGAAACGCCCGCTTCAAGGAGGGGACAGACCCCTGTTTTAAGGAAACGCGGGCGTTTCCTTAA
>JAZKBP010000024.1:0-62666 GCA_040388555.1 Pseudomonadota bacterium | reverse complement strand
CTGGCGTCAGGACCTAAACCTGGTGCGTCTACCAATTTCGCCATCCTCGCGGGATGTTGCACCAGAATTCTCTGAATGCGCGCTGCTTGCCAGGCTGCGCAAACTCATGCGCAGCGCCAAAAGCAAAGGGCGTCCGACGATGCATACCGGCCGCCCTCAATGCCTTTGTTAGGGGCTAACAACTTCAACCCGGTATTTTACTGGATTTCTTGGCACGATAGGTGCGTTTTTTTTGGCGCGCCTTCCCTATGGCAAGAGCGGGGCGCAAGCGACGCCCCGCCCTGCCCGCCCCCGCTAGGCGTGGGTGGCGTCCTTGGCGGCGGCCTGACGCGCGGCCTTGCCGGCAGGCGGCTTGGGCACCCGGAACCAGGCGGCGTAGAGCGCCGGCAAGAAAAGCAAGGTTAGCGCTGTGGCAACAATCAAGCCACCCATGATGGCCACCGCCATCGGCCCCCAGAACACCGAGCGCGACAGGGGAATCATGGCCAGCGCGGCGGCCGCGGCCGTCAAGATGATGGGGCGGCAGCGCCGCACCGCCGATTCGACGATGGCCGTCCACGGGTCGGAGCCGTGCGCGATGTCTTGTTCGATCTGGTCGACCAGGATCACGGAGTTGCGGATGATCATGCCGAACAGGGCGATCACGCCCAGCGTGGCCACGAAGCCCATTGGACGGTGCAGCAGCAGCAAGGCCATGGCGGCGCCGGCGATGCCAAGTGGACCGGTCAGGAATACGAGCACGGTGCGCGAAAAGCTATGCAATTGCAGCATCAAGAGCGTGAACACGATGAACAGCACCAGCGGCACATTGGCCGAGATGGACGCCTCGGCCGCCTTGCTGTCGGCGGCCGCGCCGGCCAGCTCGATCGAAAAGCCGGCCGGCAGGGCCTCGCGCAAGGCCGTCAGTTTTTCCGCGATCTGGGTCGACACGGTCGGCCCCTGGATGCCGTCGATGACGTCCGATTGCACCGTGATCGCCCATTCCCGGCCCTGGCGCCACACCACGCCCGGCTCCCACACGAAATGCACGCGCGCGATTTGCGAGATCGTCACCGACTTGCCGGAAGCGGTGGGAATGTTGGTGTCGTTGAGCACGGCGATGGTGGCGCGCTCCTCGACCGGCTGGCGCATCACAATATCGATCAACTTATTGTCTTCGCGGAACTGGCCGACCGTGGTGCCCGACAAGATCGTATTGGCCGCGCGCATCACCGTCTGCGAAGTCACGCCCAGCGCGCGCAATTTGTCCTGGTCCAGGTCCAGGCGCATCACCTTGACCGATTCATTCCAGTTATCGTTCACGCCCACCGTGTTTGGATTGGCGCGCATGATGTCCTTGACCTGGTCGGCCACCTGCCGCACCTTGGCGACGTCGGGACCGGCCACGCGGAACTGCACCGGATAGGGTACGGGCGGCCCGTTGGGCAAGAGTTTGACGCGCCCGCGCACTTCCGGGAAATCGTTCTTGAACACTTCGATGATCTTCTGGCGCAAGCCTTCGCGGCTGGCCAAGTCTTTCGGCAGCACCACAATCTGCGACACGTTCGTCTGCGGGAAGATCTGGTCAAGCGGCAGGTAGAAGCGGGGGCTGCCGGTGCCGACATAGCTGGTCACGCTTTCCACGTTCGGCTGCTTGCGGATGAAGGCTTCGAATTTCTTCGCTTGCGCTTCGGTGGCGGCGAATGACGAGCCTTCGGGCAACCACATCTCCACCATCAACTCGGGACGGCTCGAATCGGGGAAGAATTGTTTTTCGATGAATTTAAAGCCGAACACACCCAGCGCGAACACGCCCAGCGACAGCACGATCGTGGTCTTGCGCCATTCCACGCACCAGTTCACGAGCGCGCGAAAGCGCTGGAAGCCCGGGGTGTCGAACAGATCGTGGCCATGCTCGCCGGGGGCGTGCGGTTTGACCTTGAGCAAGACGTATCCGATATAGGGCGTGAACACCACCGCCACCACCCACGACACCAATAGCGCGATGGCGTTGACCGAGAACATCGAGAAGGTGTACTCGCCAGCGGCCGATTTGGCCAGGCCGATCGGCAAGAAGCCTGCCGCCGTGATCAAGGTACCCGTCAACATGGGCATGGCGGTGGAGGTGTAGGCGAAGGTGGCCGCGTCCAGGCGCGAAGCGCCCTCTTCCATCTTGCGCACCATCATTTCCACGGCGATGATCGCGTCGTCCACCAGCAAGCCCAAGGCGATGATCAAGGCGCCCAGCGAAATCTTGTGCAAGTCGATGGAGAAGATGCGCATGAACAGGAAGGTGATCGCCAGCACCAGGGGAATGGTCAGCGCCACCACCAGGCCGGGACGGAAATCCAGGCGCAGCGGCTTGGTGTGCAGGCCCAGCGCGACGAAACTGACGGCCAGCACGATCAACACGGCCTCGATCAAGGTGTGGATGAATTCGCCAACGGAGGCCGTCACCGCGCGCGGCTGGTCCGACACGCGCTCGAGCTCGAGTCCCACGGGCAGCTTGCCCTTGATGGCCGCCACCGTCGTCGACAAGTGCTTGCCCATCTCGATGATGTTGCCGCCATGCTCCATCGAGATGCCAAGGCCAATCACTTCCTTGCCGTTAAAGCGCATCTTGTCTTGCGGCGGATTGGAAAACTCGCGCTTGACGACGGCAAAGTCGCCCAGGCGGAAGGTGGTGTTGCCGGCGCGCAGTTCAAGTTCTTCCAGGTCCTTGACCGTTTTCAAGGCGCCGGTGACGCGCACCTGCAAATTATCGGTCGGCGTGACCAAGACGCCGGTCGACTCGACCGCGTTCTGGGTCGCGATCTGGTTCACGATGGCTTCGAAAGGAATGCCCAGTTGCGCGAACTTCTTGTGCGAAAACTCGATATTGATCTTTTCGTCTTGCACCCCGAACAGCTCGACCTTCGACACCAGCGGCACTTGCAGCATTTGCTGGCGCACGAAATCGGCGTAATCCTTCATCTCGGCATAGCTAAAGCCATCGCCCGAGAGCGCGAAGATGGAGCCGTAAGTGTCGCCGAATTCATCGTTGAAGAACGGCCCGATCACTCCGCCCGGCAAGGTGCCGCGGATGTCGCCGATCTTCTTGCGCACCTGATACCAGGAGGCGCTCGTTTCCTTGGGCGGCGTCGATTCGCGCAGCTGCAAGATGATCATGGTCTCGCCCGGCTTGGAATAGCTGCGGATCTTGTCCACGTAAGGGGTTTCTTGCAGCTTTTTTTCCAGCTTGTCCGTCACCTGCTCAGCCATTTGGACGGCGGTGGCGCCCGGCCACACGGCGCGCACCACCATGGCGCGGAAGGTGAAGGGCGGATCTTCATCCTGCCCAAGATTGCCGTAGCTGATGATGCCGCCGATCAGCAGCGCGCCGATCAGGTAGCGCGTCAGCGGAATGTGTTCGAGCGCCCAGCGCGAGAGATTGAAGCCCTTCATTGCAGGACCTCGTCGGCGGCGGCGTTGCGGGCGGCGACGGTGGCCGGGCTGGCCACCGAGGCGGGCACTTCGGTGCCTAGAATTTTGACCTTTTGATCGTTCTTGAGCTGATTCACGCCAGCGGTGACGACGGTCTGCCCCGCATGCACGCCGGACACGAGAAAGATCTCATTGCCCGAGGTGCCGCCGATGACCACCGGCACCAGCTTGACGCTGCCGTTTTCCACCACCCACACCGAGGTTTTCGACTTTTCATGGAACAGGGCCGTGAGCGGCACGCGGATCACCGGGGTCGGTGTTTTGGAGGAAAACTGCACCAGGGCCGTCATGCCCAGTTTGGCGTCCAGGGCCGTGTCGGGAATCGACACCTTGACCGCGTAGGTGCGCGTGAGCACCTCGGCGACGGGGGAAATTTCACGAATCTTGCCAGGGATGACATCCTTGGGCGAGGCCCACAGGCGCACCGACACGTCCGCGATCTTGCGCAGCGCTTCAACCTTGTCTTCGGGAATCCCGATGACGATTTCCTTTTCGCCCGCCTTGGCCACCCGCACCACCGGCGTGCCCGGTGCGACCACCTGCCCCACTTCGGCGTCGACGGCCGTGACGACGCCATCGATATCGGCTTCGAGCGTCGTGTAGCCGGCCTGGTTGGACTGGCCGCGATACGCCGCTTGCGCCGAATCAACGCTGGCTTGGGCCGCCTTGAATGCCGACATCTTGGTGTCGAGCACGGCTTGACTGACAAAATTCTTCTCGCGCAAATCCTGGTAGCGCTTCAATTCAGCCTGGGCCAGGTCGCGGTTCGTTTCGGCCGCGCGCAAGCCGGCGTTCGCTTGCGCTTGCGCCAATTGCAAGTCTTGCGGGTCAAGTTGCATCAACACTTGGCCGCGCTTGACGACGGTGCCCACGTCGACCTTGCGCGTGGTGATCTTGCCGCCGACCCGAAAGCCCAGGCGCGATTCGACGCGCGGGCGCACTTCGCCGGCAAACTCCGCGTTCACGGCCACGCTGTCGGCGGCCAGCACGATGGCGCGCACCGGGCGCACGTCCTCGACCTTCTCGGCCGGCTTGGAGCAGCCCGCCAGCAGCGCCGCGCTCGCGCACAGCAAGATGGTCGCGCTCTTGAAATGGGATGGCTGGGGCGCTTTGCTGCGCGGATTTTTCGGAGAAGACACGATGTTTTCCTTTACTATGCGGGCTGTTTGATATTGCGCACACATGCTCGTTTCGGTGTGCGCACCGACCGACAAGGACTTGCCGTTGATGTTACTACTTCTGCACTCAAGTTTTTAACTGACTGCGCGGTTAGTAATTATAGACGGGCCTGGAATTTTTGCAAATGACTTTCGCGTCATTTATTTATCCGCCTGGGTGAAGGGCGTTTTTGGAAGAAATGTTTTTAGAGGAAAATGCATGGCGGTAGACCATTACGAAAATTTCCCCGTAGCATCAATCTTCTTGCCGCGGCGCTTGGTACCGGCGGTCGAAGCCATCTACGCCTTCGCCCGCAGCGCCGACGATCTGGCCGACGAGGGCGATGCCACGCCCCCCGCCCGTCTGCTCGCCTTGCAAGCCTACGAGGCGCAACTCGATGTGATCGCCAGCGGCGCCCCCGCCCAAGCGCCCCTGTTTGCGCGCCTGGCCTTAATCATCAAGCAATATTCACTGCCACTTCCCCCCTTCCGCGACCTCTTGTCGGCCTTCAAACAAGACGTCGAGACCTTGCGTTATCCCGACTACGACTTGTTGCTCGACTATTGCCGGCGCTCGGCCAACCCGGTGGGTTTCTTGATGCTGTCGCTGTATGGCAAGCGCGACGCCGACAATCTGCGGCAGTCCGACGCCATCTGTTCGGCCCTTCAAATCATCAATTTCCTGCAAGACGTGGCCATCGATATCGAGAAAGGCCGCATTTACTTGCCGCTGGAAGACTTGACGCGCTTTGGCGTGAGCGAAGCGCAGATCCGGGAAGGACGGACCGATCCAGCCTGGCGCGCCTTGATGGGCTTCGAGGTGGCGCGCGCGCGCGCCCTGATGCATTCGGGCGCGCCGCTGGCCAAACGCTTGCCTGGACGCATAGGCTGGGAATTGCGGCTGGTCGTGCAAGGGGGCCTGCGCATCCTGGACGCCATCGAGGCGGTCGAGTACGAGGTCTTCACGCGCCGTCCGCAATTGAAGTGGCGGGACTGGATCGTCATGCTGTGGCGCGCCTTGGGCATGTGAGCGCATTTTTCGGCCGCCATTGCCCGCCAGCGTGCGCTTCGGCGCTAGAATAGCGCCTTCGATTTGCAATCCCTTGCGTTTTTATCCATGTCCCCCGACGAATACTGCCAACAAAAAACCGTCCAGAGCGGCTCGAGTTTTTACTACAGCTTCCTGTTCCTGCCCAAGGAACGGCGCCGCGCCATCACCGCCCTGTACGCGTTTTGCCGCGAAGTGGACGACACAGTCGATGAATGCACGGATCAGTCGGTGGCGCGCATCAAGCTCGCCTGGTGGCGCGCGGAAGTGAGCAAGATGTATGGCGGCGCAGCCAGCCATCCCGTGATGCAAGCCTTGCAGCCCCACTTGACGCTCTACAATCTGGAAGAAAAACACTTACAAGCCATCATAGACGGCATGGAAATGGACCTCGACCAGACCCGCTACCTCGATTATCCCGCCATGCAGCGCTATTGCTGGCATGTGGCCAGCGTGGTTGGCATCCTGTCGGCCAGCATATTTGGATGGAGCGATCCGGCCACGCTGCAGTACGCGGAAAAATTGGGCTTGGCCTTCCAGCTCACCAACATCATCCGCGATGTGGGCGAGGATGCGCGCAAGGGCAGGATTTACTTGCCGGTCAACGAATTGCAGCAATTTGGCGTCACGGCGGCCGACTTGCTCAATGCGCGCCACAGCGACAAGTTCGAAGCCTTGATGCGCTTCCAGATCGCGCGCGCCCAGCAGGTGTACGACGAAGCCTTCGCCCTATTGCCCAAACAAGACCGGCGCGCCCAGCGTCCCGGCTTGATGATGGCGGCGATCTACCGCACCTTGCTCGACGAAATCGAGCGCGACGGCTATCACGTCTTGCAGCAACGGATTTCATTGACCCCGCTACGCAAGCTGTGGCTTGCATGGAGAACCTATGTGCGCGGCTGAAGTGGGAAAAACCGTGGCCGTCATCGGCGCGGGCTGGGCCGGTTGCAGCGCGGCCATCGAATTGTCCAACGCCGGCTGCCAGGTGACGCTGCTCGAAGCGGCGCGCACCCTGGGCGGACGGGCGCGCGGGGTGCACCTGCATGGCACCCAGCTCGACAATGGCCAGCACATCTTGCTTGGCGCCTACAAGGAAAGCTTGCGCATGCTCGAGCTGGTGGGCATCGACGCGGCCAGCGCCTTGCTCAATTTGCCGCTGCAAATGCGATATCCTTTCAATAGCGGCGGCATGGATTTCGTGGCGCCGCGCCTGCCCGCGCCGCTGCACCTGGTGGGCGCGCTGCTGCGCGCGCGTGGCTTGAGCGCTGCCGACCGCATGGCGCTGGCGCGTTTTTCCAGCACGGCGCGCTGGATGGGCTGGCGTCTGAAGCAAGATTGCAGCGTGTCCGAGCTGCTCGATCGCTACGACCAGAGCGCCAAGATCACGGCCCTGATGTGGCGCCCGCTATGCCTGGCGGCCTTGAACACGCCGCCCGAGTGCGCCTCGGCCAATGTCTTCCTGGCCGTCTTGCGCGACAGCCTGGGCGCCGAGCGGCGCGCCTCCGACATGCTGTTGCCGCGCACCGACCTCAGTTCCCTGTTCCCGGCCGCGGCCGCGCGCCTGCTGGAACGGCGCGGCAATTCGGTGCGCAGCGGCGCCAAGGTGTCGAGCTTGAAGTTGCATAAGGGCGGCAAGTGGCAGGTGGACGTGAGCGGCACGGCCGTCGGTGGCACCTGGATGGCGTATTTCGACGCCGTCATCGTCGCCACCCCGCCGGCCGCGGCCGCCGTCTTGCTGCACGACTTGCCCGCCATGCGCGAACTGGTGGCCCAGCTGACCGGTTTCGCCTATGAGCCGATCACCACCTGCTACCTGAAATACCCCGCCGGTACGCGCCTGGCGCTGCCCTTCTACGCCTTGCTGGACGATCCGACCATCGGCAACTGGGGCCAGTTCGTGTTCGACCGCGGCCAGCTCGACACCAGCCAGGACGGCGTGCTGTCGGTGGTGGTGAGCGCCTCCGACGCCGCCGCCACCTTGCCGCAAGCGGTGCTGGCCGAAGCCTTGGCCAAGCAATTGGCGCGCGTTTTCCAGCGTCCGGAGCTGGGCAAGCCCGAGTGGGTGCAGGTGATCACGGAAAAACGCGCGACCTTTGCCTGCACCCCGGGCTTGCAGCGTCCGCGTAACGGCACGGGCGTGCCCGGCCTGTCGCTGGCCGGCGACTACACCCATGGCGAGTATCCGGCCACCCTGGAAGGCGCCGTGCGCAGTGGGGTATTGGCGGCGCAATCCTTGTTTTAGGGGCGGACTGTCACGCCATACTGTCGCCTGGACACCCCATCGTGCATCCTGTCGCAATCCGGTGGCCTCCCATCGCTTGCTTAGCTACAGTGAAAGCATCGAAAAAGTGCCACGCATACTCGGGAAGGAAGTCAAATGAACATCAAACTCGGTCTACGCAGCCTTGCCGTGCTCGCCTTTGCGGCCGCCAGCACCGCCTTGATCGTTCTCGTGCAAGCGGCGACCCAGCTCGCGGCGGTTTAAGCTCGACACTCACCGGAGAAGCAGCACCATGAACAAACTGGAATACCTGGCCGCTTTACGCCAGGCCTTGGGTGGCCTGGCGCCGGAGCTAATTGCCAGGACGCTCGCCTATTACGAGCAGCGTTTCGTCGACGGCGCCGCCGCCGGGCGCGGCGACGAGCAGGTGGCGGCCGAATTGGGCGAGCCGCGCAAGATCGCGCTGAGCCTGCGCGCCAACACGCACATGAAAGCGTTCGAGCAACAACGCAGCCCCGCCAACCTGCTGCGCTTGCTCGTCTCCGCGCTGGGCCTGGCGATTTTCAACCTGTTCATGGTGGTGCCGGCGATCGTCTATTCGGCCCTGGTGTTCGCGCTGTACGCCTGCGCCCTGGTGTTTTACCTGTCCGGCATCGCCATCACGGCGGCCGGCTTGTCCGGCACCTCCGAACTGGTGCTCGACACGCCCTTGCACCGGATGATCGACGACGAAGACGTCTCCGGCGACGAGAAAGTGCAAACCCATATCTCGTTCCGCGAATCGGGCATCAATTTCTACGAAGACCCGGCGCCGCTGGACAAGGACAAGGCGCAGGCGGACGCAAACGACGGCGCCGACGCCCCGGTACGCTCGCCGGTGATCAAAAGCGCCGAAAAATGGGCCGAGGGCGGCTTGCATATCACAACCGACCTCGACAGCGAATCGCGCAGCGCGCAAACCTTGTTCGGGCTGGGGGCGACACTGGTGGGCATCATCCTGGCCTTGCTGAGCATCGTGGTGACGCGCTATAGCTTCATCGGCATGCGGCGTTACGTGGAAATGAATATCTCGCTGCTGCGCGGGCACTAGGCGGACCAAGGAGACGAAATGCGGACACTACTGAAAATCGGATCGGGCTTGATGCTGCTCGCTTTCGTCCTGATCGGCATCAGCTACAGCGCGCTGCGTAGCAAGGCCGCGCACGGAATCACGGCGCCGGGCAGCCACATGTTGACGCGCCAAACCCGTCCAATCAACGGCGAGGTGGTCACGGTGGAATTATCCGGGCCACTGGACATGACCTTGCGCCAAGGCGCCACGGCGTCGCTGACGGTGCATGGCGAGGAGCGCCTGCTGCCCAACGTCGCCACCACGCAGGATGGCAAGACGCTGCGCATCGGCACCACCGGCATCATGCTGATGCACCGCCAACCCTTGAAAGTGGATCTGGTGCTGCCCTCGATCGAGCACTTGATCATCCGCGGCAGCGGCGACAGCACCATCAATGGTTTTAGCGGCGAAAAGCTGGACATGCAGCTGCTCGGTTCGGGCAATGTGGTCTTCAATGGGCGCTTTCGCCAGATCGCGGCGGGCGTGCGTGGCAGTGGCGACCTTGAACTCAATGGCGGCAACAGCGACAAGGTCAATGTGGAGCTGGCCGGCTCCGGGCAAATGACGGTGGTGGGCAGCTGCAAGGAATTCAAGGCCCAGCAATCGGGCACGGGCGAGCTCGATGCGAAGCACATGACGGCCGAAAAGGTGTCGGTCGACGTGCACGGCTCGGGCAATTCGAATGTGCAGGCCAAGCATTCAGCGGCCGTGACCTTGCGTGGCAGCGGCGACATCACCGTGTACGGCAATCCGAACGAGCGCGACGTCAACCGCACCGGCTCCGGCGAAGTCACCTGGAAGAATTGATGCGCGCGCCCTTGCGCGCGTCGTGGTGCATGGTGTAGCGCACTTTGTGGCGCCCATGGCTGCGCGCCGCACTCGCTTACAGGCGGCAGCGCGCGGTATAGTGGCGCTGCGCCCGTCTGTGCGGGCGGCCACCGGAACCGCGCCAATGCTACCGAACGACCAGCCAGCCCCTGCGAGCGCACCCTCCCCACCCGCCCCATCGAAAGCGGCGAGCGCCATTGCGCCCGGCGTGTGGGTGCTTGGCCTGGTCAGCCTGCTGATGGACGTGTCCTCCGAAATGATCCACAGCCTGCTGCCGATCTTCATGGTCACGGGCCTGGCCGCCAGCGCCACCACGGTCGGTGTGGTGGAAGGCATGGCCGAGGCGACGGCCCTGATCGTCAAAATTTTTTCCGGCATGCTCAGCGACTGGCTGGGACGGCGCAAGGGCCTGGCCTTGCTCGGCTATGGCATGGCGGCGCTGACCAAGCCCATGTTCGCACTGGCCACCAGCACCGCCGTGGTGCTGGGCGCGCGCTTGGTCGACCGGGTCGGCAAGGGCATCCGCGGCGCCCCGCGCGACGCCATGATCGCCGACCTGGCGCTGCCGCAACACCGCGGCGCCGCCTTCGGCCTGCGTCAATCGCTCGACACGGTGGGCGCCGTGCTCGGCCCACTGCTGGCCGTGGCCTTGATGCTGCTTTGGCATAACGACTTTCGCGCCGTGTTCTGGGTGGCCGTGATTCCGGCCGTGCTGGCGGTGGCCTTGCTGCTGTTCGGCGTGCGCGAGCCGGCGGCGGCGCCCGGCGCACGGCGCGCCAACCCGATCACACGGGCCAACTTGGCACGCCTGGGCGCCGCCTATTGGTGGGTGGTGGGCGTGGGCGCCGTTTTCACGCTGGCGCGTTTTAGCGAAGCGTTCCTGTTGTTGCGCGCGCAGCAGGCAGGCGTGGTGGTGGCCCTGGTGCCGCTGGTGCTGGTGGCGATGAACCTGGCCTACACATTTTGCGCCTATCCCTTCGGTAAATTGTCGGATACGGTCAGCCACAGGGGCTTGCTGGCACTGGGCATGCTGGTGTTGATCGGCGCCGACCTGCTGTTGGCGGCGAGCGCGCATTGGACGCTCATGCTGGCAGGCGTGCTGCTGTGGGGTATCCACATGGGCATCACCCAAGGCTTGTTGGCGGCTATGGTGGCGGCCGCCGCACCGCCCGATCTGCGTGGCACTGCCTTCGGCTTTTATGGCGTGCTGAGCGGCGTATCGACGCTGGCGGCGAGCGTGTGCGCTGGCGTGTTGTGGGATGGCCTCGGTGCGGGCGCGACCTTTTACGCCAGCGCCGCGCTGGCCGTGCTCGCTTTGCTGGCATTGGCGCTGCGCCCGGCGGCGCGCCGGTAGATCAAGGCGCGCGCGCCAGCCAGGCCAGTACCCCGCGCGCGGCCGCGCGGCCGCTGGCGAAACAGGCGGTGAGCAGGTAGCCGCCAGTGGGCGCTTCCCAGTCGATCATCTCGCCGGCGACGAAGGTGCCGGGACAGACGCGCAGCATGGTCTGGTACTGGTCCATCGCCAGCGCTTCGAAACGCACCCCACCGGCGCTGCTGATGGCTTCATCGATGGGGCGCGCTCGCAGCAGGCGCAGCGGCAAGGCCTTGATGGCGGCCGCCAGCGTGACGGGGTCTTCCATGTCGTCCTTGGACAGGCATTCGCGCAACAAGCCCGATTTGACGCCCTTGATGCCCAGCCGGCTTTGCAGGTGGCTCGCCAGCGAGCGCGCCCCGCGAGCGCGCCCCACTTCCCGCGCCACCTTGTCCGCGCTCCAGTCGGGCAGCAAGTCGAGCGCGATCATGGCGCTGCCGTCCCGTGCGATCTGTTCGCGCACGGCGCCCGAGATAGCGTAAATCAAGCTGCCCTCCACGCCGCCGGCGGTGACGACGAACTGGCCCTGGCGATACTGGCGCGCGCCGCCGCTGTCTAGCCAGGCCAGCGCCACCGTGGTGAGCGGCGCGCCCGCATGGCGCGCGCTGAAATGCGCGCTCCAGTCGACGTCGAAGCCGCAATTGGCGGGCGCGAGCGGCGCCAGTTCGACGCCGCGCTGGCGCAGCAGGGGCACCCAGGCGCCATCCGAACCCAGACGCGCCCAGCTGGCGCCGCCCAGTGCCAGCACGGTGGCGTGCGGGCGCGCCGCGACGCGCCCCGTGGGCGTGTCAAATAGCAGGGCGCCATCGCCGTCCCAGCCCAGCCAGCGGTGGCGCATGTGCATGCGCGCGCCGCCCGCGCGCAGGCGCTGCAACCAGGCGCGCAGCAAAGGCGCCGCCTTCATATCGGTCGGGAACACGCGCCCGGAGCTGCCGATGAAGGTGTCGATGCCCAGAGCGTGGATCCAGGCGCGCACCGCCGTCCCATCGAAGTGAGCCAGCCATTGCGCGATCTCGGGAGCGCGCGCTCCATAGCGTGCCACGAAGGCAGGGTTCGCTTCGGAATGGGTGATGTTCATGCCGCCCTTCCCCGCCAGCAGAAACTTGCGGCCGACCGAGGGCATGGCGTCGTACAGGTCCACGCTCACGCCGGCCGCGCACAGCAGTTCGGCCGCCATCAGGCCGGCCGGGCCGCCGCCGATGATGGCGACACGCGAAATGGGGGCCGCAGCGTTTTCCATGGTGTGCCTGTTCAATTGCAAAAGCGCGCGCGCATTGTAGTCGATTCAGGGAGGGCGAGAAAGCATGTAAAGTGACCTTGACATGTGGGCGCGGCCCGACTACGATGTAAAGTATCCTTTACACCAATGAAAGCAAGCGATGTCCATGCAAGACGATCCGAAATATTCCCAGCACGAACGCAAGACTACCCGATTGTACCTGCGCGAGTTGTTTGGCAGCCTGGCCATCTATGTGGCGCTCCTGCTGCCCTCGATCGTCTACGGCCGCAAGATGGATGCCGGCATGCTCAAGACGCTGCTGCTGGCCAGTCCCATGCTCGGCTTCTTGCTGGCGGTGTGGGCGATGGCGCGTCAAGTGCGGCGCATGGATGAGTATGCGCGCATGGTCTTGCTCGAAAATATCGCGCTGGCCGCGGCCATTACCGCCGGCGCGACCTTCACTTATGGCTTCCTGGAGACTTCCGGCTATCCCTTGGTGAGCATGTTCAGCGTCTGGATGCTGTTGTGCGGATCGTTCGGCCTGGTTTGCGGCGTGCGCGCGCTGGCGCAGCGATGAACAACATCATGCGCCAATTGCGCACTGAACGCGGCTGGAGCCAGGCCCACCTGGCCGACCTGCTGGCGGTGTCGCGCCAAACGGTCAACGCCATCGAGACCGGGCGCTACGACCCCAGCCTGCCGCTGGCCTTCGCCATCGCCAAGGTGTTTGAAACAAGCATCGAAGGCATTTTCAGCGCCTGAACGGCGTGAACCCACCTTATATGGGAGAGCAATATGCAAGCCAAAATGAAAAGCAAGGCATTCTGGGTACGCCGTTTCGTGTTCGTGAGCGCGCTGGCATTCGTCATCCTGGTCGGCGCCGACCTGCTCAAGGGCGGCCGCATCGACGCCGCCGTGCCCAGCGCGCTGGCGTGGGCATTGATCAGCGCGTCCATTTTCACGGCGGCGCGTTACCGCAGCGCGCGCAAGGGCCTGGCCTGCGCGCTGTGCCGCGACACGGCCGACTAGGTAGGAGCTAGCCGCCGGTGACGGGCGGGAAAAAGGCCACTTCGCAGCCATCGGCGAGGACCGTGGCGGGGTGGCACATGATTTGATCGCAGGCCATGCGCAGCGCGCGCTGGCCCGACAGGGCCTCAGCCCACGCACCGCCGCGCGCGCACAGGTGTTCGCGCAGCGCGCCAACCGTATCGACGCCGGCCGGCAACGCCAGTTCCTCCTGCGCGCAGCCGACGGCCTCGCGCACGCTGGCAAAAAAACGCAGCGTAATCGTCATGATCAATCCTGATGCAGTAAGTGGCTAAATGGGATAAAGCGCACCGTGTCGCCGGCGGCGATGGTTTGTCCCGGCGGGTTGTCGACCAGGCCATCGGCCCACGCGGTCGAGGTGAGCACGCCCGAGCCCTGATTCGCGAACAGATCGAGTCCGCCGTCGGCGTTGAGCTTGACGCGCAAAAATTCATTGCGCCGGTCTGCCTTGGGCCAGTCGAAGTCCGCGCGTAGCGCGTAGGAAGCGGGCGGCGCCACCCGCGCCACGCCTTGCAGGCGCAGGATGAAGGGCCGCACGAATAGCATGAAGGTCAGCAGGCTCGATACCGGATTGCCTGGCAGGCCCAGGAAGAAGGCGGCGCCGCCGGGGCGATCAACCTCGCCGAACGCGAGCGGCTTGCCCGGCTTGACGGCAATCTGCCACATGTTCAGGCGCCCTTGCGCCTCCACGGCCGGTTTGATATGGTCTTCCTCGCCCACCGACACGCCGCCCGAGGTGACGATCAAGTCGTGCTGCAGGGCCGCCTGGCGCAGCGTGGCGCGCGTCGCTTCGAGCGTGTCGGGCACGATGCCGTAGTCGCTGATCTCGCAGCCCAGGTTCTCGAGCAGCGTGCGCAAGGTGAAGCGGTTCGAGTTGTAGATGGCGCCGGGGGCGAGCGGCTCGCCCGGCATCGTCAATTCGTCACCGGTGAAGAACACGGCCACGCGCAGCTTGCGCTGCACCGGCAAGCTGGCCAGGCCGACCGACGCGGCCAGGCCCAGCTCCTGCGCGCGCAAGCGCGTGCCGGCCGCCAGGATCACCGATCCGGCCGCGATGTCCTCGCCGGCGCGGCGTATCCATTCGCCCGCCTTGGGCGTGTGCCGGATGGTGACGGTGCCGCCGGCGGAAGCCTCGCACTGTTCCTGCATCACGACCGCGTCGGCGCCCTCGGGGATCATGGCGCCGGTGAAGATGCGCGCGGCGCAGCCGGGCGCGAGGAATTGACCTACCTGGCCGGCCGCGATGCGCTGGCTGACGGTGAGCGTGGCGTCGCCGCTGGCGCAGTCGAGCGCGCGCACGGCGTAGCCATCCATCTGGGTGTTGTCGGCCGCCGGCACCTGCAGGGTCGACGCTTGCGCCCGCGCCAGCACGCGCCCGTTCGCTTCAAGGGTCGGCACCATCTCGACGCCGTCCACTGGGCGCGCCGCGGCCATCAGGAATTCGAGCGCCTGCTGCACCGACAGCATCGGTTTGGCGGAGCCGGTGTGTGCTGCGCTGCCCATGCTCACAGGCCGGTGTGCTGCGCGATGTACGCCTTGACGCGCGCCACGTCGGGCGGCATCACCACGAAGCGCTGCGGCAGCGCTTCGATGTCCTCGAAGCCGGGCGGGCGCGGCGCGTCCATGCCCAGCGCGTCGAGAATGGTTTCGTTGAACTTGGCGGCCAGCGCCGTCTCGAGCACGATCATCGGCACGCCCGCTTCCATGTGCTCGCGCGCGACCTTGATGCCGTCGGCCGTATGCGTGTCGATGGTGATGTCGTAGTCGTCCTGGGCGTCGCGGATGGTGGCCAGGCGATCCTGGTGGGTCGAGCGGCCAGACTGGAAGCCGAAGCGCGCCACCTGCTTGAATTCGTCGCCATCGCTACCGGGCTTGCCCGACAGGTCAAAGCCGCCCTGCGTTTCAACCTTGTCGAACAAGGCGCGCGTGCGCGCCGCGTCGCGTCCCACCAGATCGTAGACGAAGCGCTCGAAATTGGACGCCTTCGAAATGTCCATCGACGGGCTGCTGGTGTGGTGCGTCTCGGCCGCTTTGCGCACGCGGTACACGCCGGTGCGGAAAAATTCGTCGAGCACGTCGTTCTCGTTGGTGGCGGCGACCAGTTTGTCGATCGGCAGGCCCATCATGCGCGCGATGTGGCCGGCGCAGATGTTCCCGAAGTTCCCCGACGGGACCGTGAACGACACCTTTTGCGTGTTGTCGGTGGTGGCGGCCAGGTAGCCGCGGAAGTAGTAGACCACTTGCGCGACCACGCGCGCCCAGTTGATCGAATTGACGGTGCCGATTTTTTGCGCGGCCTTGAAGGGCAAATCGTTCGAGACGGCCTTGACCATGTCCTGGCAATCGTCGAACACGCCCTCGACGGCGATATTGAAGATGTTCGCGTCCTGCAGGCTGAACATCTGCGCGCTTTGGAAGGCGCTCATCTTGCGGTGCGGCGAGAGCATGAACACGCGGATGCCTTTTTTGCCGCGCATCGCGTATTCGGCGGCGCTGCCGGTGTCGCCCGAGGTGGCGCCGAAGATATTGAGCTCGGCGTCGTTCTTGGCCAGCGCATGTTCGAACAGATTGCCCAGCAATTGCATGGCCATGTCCTTGAAGGCCAGCGTGGGGCCGTTCGAGAGCGCTTGCAAGATCAATGTCTTGCCCTCGCCCTGCTCGAGCACGCGCAGCGGCGTGATGTCGGCGGCAGCTGCGTCGGCGCGCGCGTTGCAGTAAACGGACGGCGTGTAAGTCTTGGCGACGAGCGCCTTCAGGTCGGCCGGGTTGAAGTCGGTGGCGAATTTGGCCAGGATCTCAAAAGCCAGGTCGGCGTAGGACAGCTTGCGCCAAGCGTCGAGCTCGGCGCCCGTCACTTGCGGGTATTGGGCCGGCAGATACAAGCCGCCATCGGGGGACAGGCCGCCCAGGAGGATGTCGGAAAACTCGGCAGTGGCGCCGTCGAGGGCGCGGGTGGAGAGGTAAAGCATAGAGTGGGAACGTCCGGTTGGGGCTCGCGCCGTAGGCAATGGAGCGATTATTATAGTGCGCCCCGGCCTTCCTTGCGTGCTCGAACGCCGCACGCCCCTCTTAACAGGCGGCGTGGTTGACCGTCACCACGTGAATCGCCAAGCCGCCGAGCGAGGTTTCCTTGTACTTCGATTGCATGTCGGCGCCGGTCTGGCGCATCGTCTCGATGACGTCGTCCAGGCTGACAAAATGGGTACCGTCGCCCTTGAGCGCGAGCGAGGCGGCGGTGATGGCCTTGACCGCGCCCATGCCATTGCGCTCGATGCAGGGGATTTGCACCAGGCCGCCAATGGGGTCGCACGTCATGCCCAGGTGGTGTTCGATGCCGATTTCGGCGGCGTTTTCAATTTGCTCGTTGCTGCCCCCGAGCGCGGCCACCAGGCCAGCTGCGGCCATGGCGCAGGCCACGCCCACTTCGCCCTGGCAGCCGATTTCGGCGCCCGAGATCGAGGCGTTTTTCTTGCACAGCATGCCGATGGCGGCGGCCGTAAGCAGAAAATCGCGCACACCGGCCACCGGGTCGCTCGGCTTGCAGTCTTCGGCGTAGTAGCGCAGCACGGCCGGGATGATGCCGGCGGCGCCGTTGGTGGGTGCGGTGACGACGCGCCCGCCGGCCGCGTTTTCCTCGTTCACGGCCATCGCGTACAGGCTCACCTGGTGCAGCGCGTCGTGCGGCAAGTCGTTGGCGCGGTTGTCGCCATCCTTGGCCGCGCAGGCCTGCGCCCACAGCTTGGCGGCGCGCCGCTTGACGTTCAAGCCGCCGGGCAGCTCGCCATCGGTGACCAGGCCGTGCGCGATACAGCCGTGCATGACGTGCCAGATGGCGTCGATGCCGGCGTCGAGGGCCGCGTTGTCCATCTTGGCCAGCTCGTTGGCGCGCAACATTTGCGGGATGCGCAAGCCGCTGGCTTTGCCATGCGCGAGCAGCTGGTCCATCGTGTCGAAGGGGTAGCCGATGGCGCTGGCGCCAGAGCCAGCATCAAGCGGCGCCTTGGCCTGGGCTTCGCCGGCGGCGTTGATGAAGCCGCCGCCCACGGAGTAGAACACGCGCTCGATCACGCTACCGTCGCGCAGCTTGAGGGTGAAGCGCATGCCGTTCGGATGTTCCGGCAGCGAGGCGTTCTTGTGCCATACCAGGCTGCCCGGGCCGAAGGGCACGGCGTGCGTGCCAAGCAAATTGATCACGCCATCGAGCGCGCATTCGGCCAGCATGTCGTCGACCGCGTCCGGGTCCACGCCCTGCGGCGTCTGGCCCATCAGGCCGAGGATCACGGCTTTATCGGTGGCGTGGCCCACGCCGGTGAGGGCGAGCGAACCGTAGAGCGCGGCCTCGACCCCTACCGCATTGTCGAGCGGACCGCATTCGACCAGAAAGCGGCGCGCGGCGATCATCGGTCCCACCGTGTGGGAGCTCGACGGCCCGATGCCGATCTTGAATAAGTCGAATACGCTCATGTCCATCCGTGCCCTCTTTCTTGCTTCACTCATTCGTTGTCAATCAAGGCCGACTGGCGCGGCGGCTGGCGATCAAGCCGCCTGGATCAAGCCGATATCCACGTTCGCCAGCATGTCCTTGACCATCTGTTCGAGTCCGATGCGCGCCTTCCAGCCCCACTCAAGAGCGGCGGTGCTGTCGTCCAGGCTTTGCGGCCAGCTCGCGGCGATGGCCTGGCGGCTGTCGGGCGTGTAGCTGATCTCAAAGTCCGGCACCACGCGCGTGATGGCCGCGGCCAATTCGCGCGGGTTGAACGACAGGCCGGCCACATTATATGCCGAACGAATCTTGACGCGCTGGGCCGGCGCATCCATCAATTCGATGGTGGCGCGGATGGCGTCGGGCATGTAGATCATCGGCAGGGTCGTCTCGGGCGCGAGGAAGCAGTCGTAGCACTCGCCGCGCAGCGCCGAATGGAAAATCGCGATCGCGTAATCGGTGGTGCCGCCGCCCGGTGGCGACTTGAAACTGATGATACCGGGGTAGCGGATGCTGCGCACGTCGACCCCGTATTTGCTGAAGTAGTATTCGCACAACCGCTCGCCGGCCAGCTTGCTGATGCCGTAGATGGTGGACGGATCCATCACCGTCATTTGCGGCGTGTTCACGGGCGGCGTGTTGGGACCGAAGGCGGCGATCGAGGATGGCCAGAACACGCGCAGTGGCTTGCCGGCGTCGCCGCGCAGGCGCGCCACTTCCAGGATGTTGATCAAGCCATCCGTGTTCAAGGTCCAGGCCTTGAGGGGCGCCTGCTCGCCGGTGGCCGAGAGCAGCGCGGCCAGCTGGTACACCTGGGTGATGTCCTCATCGGCGATCAGGCGCGCCATGCCGGCGCGGTCGAGCACGTCGAGCTGGGCGTAGCGGGCCGCCTTGTACAGATTGTAGGGGCCGATGTCGGAGGCGATGACGTTGGCTGCGCCGTGCTGCGCGGCCAGCGCGCTGACCAGTTCACTGCCGATCTGGCCGTTGGCGCCGATGACGAGGATGCGTTCCATGATAGTCCTTTCGTTTCTTGTTCTGCGCGATGATCAGTTCTTCAAGATGCCCAGCTCGCGTCCGGCCTGCTCAAAGGCTGCCAGCACGGTGTCGAGCTGTTCGCGGGTGTGCGCGGCCGACAGCTGCACGCGCACGCGCGCCTGCCCCATTGGCACCACCGGATAAAAGAAGCCGGTCACCAAGACGCCCAGCTCGTACAGGCGGGCGGCGAATTTCTGCGCCACCGGGGCGTCGAACAGCATCACCGGCACCACCGGGTGGGTGCCGGGCTTGATGGTGAAACCGATGCGCTCGATCTCCTTGCGGAAGTGGGCGGTGTTCTGGTGCAGGCGGTCGCGCAGCTCGGTCGACTTGGCCAGGCGCTCGAGCACCGACAGCGAGGCGCCGGCGATCGACGGGGCCAGCGTGTTGGAGAATAAATACGGGCGCGACTTTTGGCGCAGGGTGTCGATCACTTCCTTGCGCGCCGAGGTGAAGCCGCCCATCGCGCCGCCCAGCGCCTTGCCCAGCGTGCCGGTGATGATGTCGATGCGACCCATCACATTGTGGTGCTCGTGGGTGCCGCGCCCGGTCTTGCCCATGAAGCCGGAGGCGTGGCATTCGTCGATCATCACCAGGGCGCCGTATTTGTCGGCCAGCTCGCAGATCTTGTCGAGCTGGGCGATGGTGCCGTCCATCGAGAACACGCCGTCGGTGACGATGATCTTGTGGCGTTTGCCGGCGGCCGCCTGCAGTTGCACTTCCAGGTCGGCCATGTCGTTGTGCAGGTAACGGTAGCGCGCCGCCTTGCACAGGCGGATGCCGTCGATGATCGACGCGTGGTTGAGCGCGTCCGAAATGATGGCGTCGTTTTCGTCGAACAGCGGCTCGAACACGCCGCCGTTGGCGTCGAAGGCGGCCGCGTACAAAATCGTGTCCTCGGTGCCCAGGAAGCTGGAAATGGCTTGCTCGAGCTGCTTATGCACGGTCTGGGTGCCGCAAATGAAGCGCACCGAAGACAAGCCGTAGCCATATTTCTCGGTGGCGGCGATCGACGCTTGCTGGGTTTGCAGGTCGCCCGACAGGCCCAGGTAATTGTTGGCGCACATATTGATGAGGGTACGCCCGTCGTCGCACAGCACTTGGGCGCCCTGGCGCGAGGCGATCACGCGCTCGGCTTTATACAGGCCCTGCTCGCGCAGGCTCTCCAGGTTTTGCTGCAAGCCCTTGAAAAAGCCGCTGTTCGCTTGATCGCTCATGTTTTCCTCGTCTGGTTTGGCGCCGGCTTGACCGGCAGTTGCACAATGCTGTACCGTGGGTCCATCAGTGAATTTTTCCGGCTCCTCGCGGAATTTCCGGTAAATTCTCCAAATTCCATTATGTCGAACTTAAATTCAATATAATGGATATTACCGAAGCTTGGAAGACTTGGCAAGCGCGCGGCGCAAGGTTTGTGCGCTGCGGTGCCGGCATCCCCATCTTGAAATGATCGAAAAGATTGCAATGAAAACCACTATGACTAGCAATTCTCCACCCGAGGTGGGCGCAACATTACAACGGCTGAGGCTAGCGCGCGGCTTGACGCTGGAGGATTTGTCCAGGGTCGCGGGCGTCTCGAAGTCCATGTTATCGCAAATCGAGCGCGAAAAGGCGAACCCGACCATTGCGATCACCTGGCGCCTGGCCAACGCCTTGGGCGTGGCCATCGGCGAGTTGCTGGCAAGCGAAGTGCGCGAAGCGGAGACCATCACGGTGCTTGACGCCCACGAGACGCCCACCCTGCCCGGCAACCACGCCGGCTATGTGTTGCGCATCCTCGGTCCCATGGATTTGGCCGGCAAATATGAATGGTACGAGCTGACCTTGGCCGCGGGCGGCGAACTGGCGTCGCAGGCGCACGACCCCGGCACCAGCGAACACTTGACGTTGTTGCACGGCACGCTGGAAGTCGAGGTGGGCAATAGCAAAAAGAAGATCAAGCTTGGCGGCACGGCGCGCTATCCGGCCGACCAGAATCACGCGATCCGCAACCTGGGCAAAAGTGAGGCCAAAGCCTTGCTGGTGGTGGTGCACCGCTAAAGCGCGTATTTTTACTGGGCGCCGCCTCGCCCCTGTCTTTTTTGACGCGCGCCAAGCCGTGCGCGCGCTCCCGCGCCAAAATGGCAGTGCCAGCGCACCGCGCCGGCGGCAAGTGTTCATCCGGGGGACAAATTGGACAAGGCGCGCACCGCCACCGACGCCACCATCAAGGTTGACACATTCCGCCACTGCAGCGGCGGGCCAGGTCTGTCGGGCAGCTATCGCGGCTTGCGCATCCACGCCCTGGGCGGCTTACACGAATTCATGGCCGAACGCGCGCTCGCCCACTTGCCCGCCGGCGTCGACCTCCTCGAACTAGGCGCGGGCAGCGGCGCGCTGAGCTTACGCCTGGCCGACCTTGGCTACCGCGTCAGCGCCACCGATTATGTCGTGGAAAACTTCCGCCTCCATGGTGACCTTCCTTTTCTGCAACTGGACTTGAACGGCGATTTCGCCACGCGCTGCGGCGGGCGCTTCGGCGCCCTGATGGCTTGCGAAATCATCGAACACCTGGAAAATCCACGCCATTTCGCGCGCCAATGCTTCAAATTGCTGCGTTCTGGCGGCAAACTGCTTCTATCGACGCCAAACATCGACAATATCGGCGCTATCACCCAATTTCTCCGGCGCGGCACCTTCACCTGGTTCAGCGACTATGAATATGAGCACGACGGGCACATCACGCCGCTCACCCAATGGCAAATCGAAAAGTGCTTCCTGGAGGCCGGTTTTCGCTTCCTGTGGCGCGGCTCCTGCGGCAACCGCGATCACGTGTTCAAGCCGTCCCGCCGCGCACGACTAGCGCGGCATATATTGCGCTGGCTGGCGCGCGATCGATCCGCTTTGCGCGAGGCCATCTTTGTCGCCGTCCTGGAAAAGCCCGGCGCGCCACCATGAGCGCGCCCGCCGGCCGCGCGCCATGCTGCCACGGCGCCACAGTTTGGCCACTTCGGGTAGATTGGGTCTGGTTTTGTAAGCGGAAATTACGTTATGCTAGGACACGTGCTTTCCTTGTGGCATCTTCTTAGGAGCGCGATGCAGTTCAACCCGGGGAGCATTTCATGAGTATGCGCGTCTTCAGGTTGTCAATGGAAAATAGCCTCGAGCGTGACTTGGCGCGCCTGCACGGCGCCTTCAAGGGCGCGCCCAAGAGCGAGCGGGCGGCGCTGTTCCCGCGCGCGCCGGAAAACCACGACGCCGTATGCAGCCAGGCCTTGCCTTGCCAGCATTGCGGTGCCATCGTGGCCTTGCTCATTTATGCACCCGGCGCCGTCGATGCCGCCAGTTTCGACGCCTACGCCAGCGCCATGCAAATGTGTTATTCGGACTTGAACGTGGCCACCTGGATTGTCGGGCCCGCCGTAGGCGAAGGCCCGATGGGGCAGCGGCCAGCCGACACACTGAGGGTCTGGCCCGCGCGCGGGGGCATCACACGCATGGATCCAGATCAGTTTGGCGCGCTCATCGACGCGCGCACGCGCGAGCATTGCAGCGCCCACTTCGACGCCGCGCTGCGCCCGCCCGAACTACGCCACGATCAATAAGCCGGCTCGGAGGCTGGCGCCTCGGGCACGGGCGGCTTCATCGCGATCTTGAACGCGACGGCGGCCTGGGCTTCGCCGGGCTTGGTCACCAAGGCTTGCTCGCTGGGGGCGCCGCTCATATTGTAGTGCCACAACTTGACGCTGTACTTACCGGCCGCCGGCACTTCGATGCGCGCCGCACCGGCGGCGTCCGACTTGGCGAACAAGGGCGTGTCCACCACCTTGATGTAGGCGATCATCTTGTCGTGGATATTGCAGCCGAGCACCACCGTGCCCGCCTTGTCGAACACCTGGGTGGCCGCCATATCGCCTGAATACAGCTTTTGGTCGAACTTCTTGGCCGGCGAGAAGGAATAGATGTGGTGCTTGACCTTATCGTTGTTTGGAAAGCCAATGGTGTTGCCGGTTTGGATGACGCTCACCATGGGCTGGAATTTCAAGCCGCGCTGTTCGATCGCGGTATGCTTGATCACCTTGGGCGCCGCAGCCATGGCTTCCGATTCGAGGTAGACGATGGCGTCGGCGACGGGCTTGCCTGCGCTGTCGTTCACTTGCACAGTCAATTCGGTGGCATGGGCGCAGGCGCCCTGCGCCAGGACAAGCGCGACGGCGGCCTTGCAAAGAATGCGATTCATCACGGTGGCGATCAAAGTGGAGGTGGCCACATTGTAGCGTTTGCTAGAATGCCCCGCCACCGCCCCACGCATGATGAGAAAATGTGGCGCGCCTGGGCCTCAAGGCCCGGAACGGGGCGCGTGCGCCGCACGCTGGGCATGCGCGCGCCGCCACTGGCGCGTCAAGGCTTGCGCGGCGTCGATGTCGTGCGCGTTCATGCGCCGCGCGATGGCCGCCTTGTTGGCGTTGGCCGTTACGTCACCCGCTTGCGCCGCCAGTAGCATCCACTTATACGCTTGCACGGCGCAGCGCGCCACACCGCGCCCGCTGTGATACATGCCACCGAGATTGTATTGGGCCAGCGCGTGCCCCTGCTCGGCCGCGCAGCCATACCAAAACACGGCCAGTTGATCGTTCTGCGCCACGCCCTGGCCGTTCGCGTACATGACCCCCAGGTTGTTTTGGGCGCTCGCGTCACCATTGTCGGCGGCGCGGCCGTACCACTGGGCGGCCTGCGCCGGATCGCGCGCCACGCCCTGGCCGGTCGCATACAGTACGCCCAGGTTGAACTGGGCGTTGGCGGCGCCCTGGCCAGCTGCCCGCTCGTACCAGTAACGCGCCAATTCATCGTCGCGCGCGGCGCCGCGCCCGTTGGCGAGCATGGCCCCCATATTGTATTGAGCCAGGGCATGGCCTTGCTCGGCCGCGCGGCGGAACCACGACAGGGCCAGGGTTTCATCCTGCGGCACGCCATAGCCGTTGGCGAGCATGACGCCGAGGTTAAATTGCGAATCGGTGTCGCCCTGCTCGCCGGCGCGCTGCAACCAGGCGAAAGCGCGCAGGCGGTCGGCCCGCACACCCAAGCCCTCGGCGTAGGCGATCCCAAGCTGGCGCTGCGCCAAGGCGTTGCCCTGCGCCGCCGCCTGGCGGTACCAGCCCAGTGCGAGCGTGTCGCTTTGCTCGACGCCTTGCCCATTGCGGTACATCAAGCCCAGATTGAGCTGGGCCACGGCGTCGCCCTGCATCGCCGCCTTGCGAAACCATGCCATGGCCAGGGGAAAATTGACGCCGCTTCCCTGCCCGTTCAAAAAGCATTCGCCGAGCAGGTTTTGCGCCACGGCCACCCCTTGCTCGGCGGCGCGGAAAAACCAGGCCAACGCCTGTTCCGGGTCGTGCGGCACGCCGCGCCCTTTTTTGTACAACTGGCCCAGGTTTTGCTGGGCTGAAGCGTCGCCTTGTTCCGCGGCCAGGCGGAACCAGTAGGCCGCCTCGCTGTCGCTGCGCTCGATGCCGCGCCCGTTGTAATACATGGCCCCCAGGTGATTTTGCGCAAATGCCAGCCCTTGCTGGGCCGCCTTGTGCAACCAGGCGAAGGCGCGTTCGTGGTCGCGCGCGATGCCGTTGCCCTTTTTGTACATCAAGCCCAGGTTGAACTGGGCGTAGGGATTGCCGCGTTCGGCCGCCTCGCGAAACCACACATAGCTTTGGTAGTCTTCCTGCGAAATGTATTGATGACTCATCTTCATCCTCCGCGGTGCAGGCGCTTTCGAAGCAGGAAGCTGTACAAGCCGGAACGCAGCAAAGGCACAGCGCGCCATGGGCGGGCCAAGCTGAGCGGGAATCCCGCATAAGTATTGCTAAAAGCTTAATTGAAGGATGGCGGCGCCCTTTGACAGCGCTCAAGCGTGCTAGCAACTTGACATCATGAAAGACGCATTGACTGGGTGGCCAACGATGCTGGCCGCACCCGCTGCGCAGTTGGGAAGGTGGGAAGGTGGGACGGTGGGAAGCGGCGCGAGCGCGCTCGCCCTCATTGCGAGCGGCGAGCAGCGCCCTGCTATCTCGGGGGCATTAGAGCGGCGCGCCTTGCGGTTTCGGGCCGAAGGCGTACACCAGCATGGCCAGCACGGTCAGGCACCAGACGATCAAGGCGCCAGACGGCAGGTCGAGCAAGGTCGACAGCACCAGGCCCACGCCATACCCACCCAGGCCGAGCATGTAAGCCAGTGGCAAGCGCTTGCCTTCGCCATAGTGGCGCACCGCCAAGCTGGGCACGATCAGGCTGGCAAAGACCAGGTACACGCCCACCAATTGCACCGAGGCGGTCACGGCCAGCGCGAACACCAGGTAGAAACCAAGCCGGCCCAGGCGCGGGCCCAACAAGCGCAAGGCCGCCAGGATCAAGGCCGCGCCGATGGCCGGCATCAGCAATTGTCCAAAGCCGACCCACAGGATTTGCCCGGCCAGCAGATCCTGCAAATGTTCGCCGCCGTGCGGATTGTGCGCCACCAGCAGCAGACCGGCGCTGGCGGCCAGGATGAACAGCACGCCGATCTGCGCTTCTTGCACCTCGGGCCAGCGCTTCTCGGTCCAGGTCAGCAGCAAGGCCCCCAACACGGCCGCCACCCCGGCGGCCAGCTGCACGGCCCAGCTGTGCGGATCGAGTTCGGCGGTGCCGGCGATGATCACACCCAGTGCCGCGATCTGGGCGATCGCCAGGTCGATAAAGACGATGCCGCGCTTGAGCACTTGCGCGCCCAGCGGGATATGCGTGGCCAGCACCAGCGCCCCGGCCAGGAAGGCGGGCAGGATGATCATCAGATCGGGCAGGCTCATGTTCATTATTTGTTCGCTTCCAGCAGGCGTTGGACGGTGCTGTCAAAGAGCGCGAACAAGTCCTTCGACTTGTCGTCGGCGCCCACGGTGAAAGGCAGCATCACGGGCGCGATGTGGGCGTGCTCGGACAGCCACTGCGAGGCGCGCGCTTCCTGGTAGGCCGAGCGCAAGACCATCTTGGCCGGCTGGCGCTGCAACTGGGCCAGCAGTTCGCCCAGGTGCGCCGCGCTCGGTTCCACGCCGGGCTTGGCCTCGAGGGTGCCCACCACGCGCAGACCGAGCCAGTCGTTCAGATATTCCATATTTTTGTGGTGCTCGACAATCGACACGCCCTTGAGCGGCGCGGCCAGCTTTTCCCAGCGCGCCATGGCCGCCGTCCAGCGCCCGGCGAAGTCCTTCTGGCGGTTTTGGTAGAAGGCCGCGTTGGCCGGATCGAGCTCGGCCAGGCGCTTGGCCAGGGCCACGGCGACCAGCGCGATATTGTGTGGATTTTGCTGGATGTGCGGGTTGCCGGCCGCGTGCACGTCGCCTTCGCTGCGATCGAGCTTGCTCGGCACATCCAGGCGCGGCACGTAGGCGCCCGCTTCGAAATGGCCGGGCTGCCCCGACGCGATCTTGCCGTTGCCCGATTGCTGCACCAGCACCGGCAGCCAACCGACTTCCAGCTCCAGGCCAGTGCAAACGAGCAGGTCGGCGTTGCGGGTGCGCGCGATCAAGCCGGGGCGCGCCTCGATCCGGTGCGGATCCTGCAGCGCGTTGGTGGCGCTCGAGACCTTGACCTTGTCGCCGCCCAGCTCCAGAGTCAAGGCTTCCCATTCCGGTTCACACGCCAGCACGTTCAAGGCCGCGTGCGCGGGCGCGCCAAACACGGCGGCGCCAGCCAGCGCGAGCGCGGCCACGATATTCTTGTTGTTCAAAATGCGCTTCATATCCACTCCTTAAAAAGCGTGGGCCGCATGGGTGCCCAGGCTCATGATGTATTGCAGGAACAATTGATTGTCGATGGCGTCCGGGCGCGACTGGTCGCGCGCCCATTGCAAGCGAAAACGCGAAAACTCGGATGGGCTGTAGTCGAGCATCAGGCTGGCACGCGCCGGCGCGTAGGGCGCCAGGCCAGGATAAAGGGCCGCGCCGCCGGCCAGGCCGAAGCTGGCATTGCCCGAGTCCAGGCGCTCGTAGCGCGCACCGGCGCGCCAAGCTGGCGTGAATTGATAGACCCCTTGCAGATACCAGCCCGCCTGGGTCGACGCGAACTGGCTGCTGGCCGCGTCGTGGCTGAGCGTACCGGACTCCCGGCGGTGCAGGTATTCGGCCTGCAGCTTGAAGTTCTCGCGCGTGGCGTTGCCATTGGGCGCCCACTTGTAGATGGCGTCGGCCATCCAGATCGACGAGTCGCCGCTGAAGGCGTCGACTTGGCCGCCATTGTCGAAGGCGCGCTGTTGCGATCCCGTGTGCAAGTAGGACAGGCCGGCGCGCCAGCTGCCTGACGTGCCGACGTCGTCGCCCATGTGCGCGAACACGGCCGCGCTACCCACGCCGTTCTTGCCGCGCGCGCTACCTGGAAAAGCGGCGCCGCTGCCCAGTTCCGCGCCCAGCTCGATGAAGCTGTCGCTCGGCGCCAGCCACTTGAACTGCACGCCGTCGGGCTTGTACTGGCCGCCGAAAAACGCCTGGTAGGCCAGCGGCGCGTCGACGAAGTCCCAGGCGTGCGCGTGCTGGCTGTTCAGGTAACCGATCGAGGACAGAAAGCGTCCCAGGCGCAAATTGGCGCCGTTGGCCAGGGCCCCGCTCTGGACGAAGGCTTCCTCGACGCCCACGCTGTCCTCGCCCGACAAGGAAAAAGTCAGTTGCCCATTGAAGGTGGGGTCCACATTGGCCGCGAACGTCAATTCCGATTCGCCCAGATTAAAGCCGCGCTTGCCGGGCCCGGCCTCGCCGCCGGCCGGCAAGAAACCCTGCAAGCGGTATTGCGCCGGGTCTTGCGACAAATTGGCCAGCGTGCCGCCCAACACCAGCGAGATGTTCGGGTTGAAGGCGTTGCTGGCCGCTGGTGCGGCTGGTGCAATTGGCGCCACGCTCACTGGCGGCGTCACGTTGGCAGCTGCCTGGGCCTGCTGCAGGCGCTGCTCGAGCTGCTGCAAGCGCGCCTCATAGTCTTGTTTCATGGCCGCGATCTGGGCGCGGATCTCGGCCAGCTCCTTGTCGTCAGCCCCTTGCGCGCTCAGCGGCGCAATAGAGGCGGCCAACAACGCCGCGCCGAATACGGTTTTCTTCATCGTCAATATCCTGGTGGGGAAAAGATAGGCGAGCCGGCGGCGCAGGGCGCGCGCCGGCTCGAACAGTGTCTTCTAGGCCAGGACGGGCGGCGCGCGCGAGCGGAAGGCGCAGACGGTGCGGCGCCGTTCGGACTCGGGCGCGCACGCTGCGATTTTCAAGGAGGGATTGGTGTCGCAGGCAAAGCTGCGCGCCGGGCTACCTACCGCGCCGGCAAGCTGGGCGAACGCCAGGCACTGTTCGCAGGCCTGATCCTGCGCCAAGGCTTTGCCCAGCTGGCTGCCTTGACTGAGCTGCGCACCGCTCTGGCGCGCCGACCAGTGCGCCATCGCATGCGAGAGCGCCATCTGCTGCGAAACGAGCAGCAGCAGCGACAGCAAGACATGGACAATGGCACGGCGGGTCATGACAAATTGGCGACACAATGGTGAGAATATTCACACATTGTAATGCGATCAGGCTAGGCGCAATGATTTTTTTGAGTACTTACACCGGCGCGCCGGCTCCTTGGGCGCCGCATTGGCGCAAGTAAGCGGGCACTTTGGCCGCGCTCAGGCGGTTCACCGACATCAGCATGGCCGCATCCGGCCGCGCGATGCCGTAGGCCGCGTCGAGGTGGGCGCCGATGTGCAGCAGCAGTTGGGCCGCCACTTCGGCGTCGGCCTCGGCGCGGTGCGCGGCGCTGCGAAATGCAATGCCAAGCTGGCGCGCCAGCTGCCCAAGCTTGTAGCTGGCTTGCCCCGGAAAGACGCGGCGCGCCAGCTTGAGCGAACAGAGCGGACCTTGGTGGACTGGCACCAGGTCCAGGCGTTCGGCCTCGGCGCGCAGGAATTTTTCATCGAAGCTGGCGTTGTGCGCGGCCAAGGTGTCCGCGCCGATGAACTCGAGCAGGCGTGGCAGCACCCGGCTCACGCAGGGGGCGCCGTCGACCATCGCTTGCGAGATGCCGGTCAGCTCCGTGATGTATGGCGGCACGCGCACCCCGCAATTGACCAGCGAGACAAAGCGCTCGGTGACGCGCCCGCCCGCGATGCGCAGCGCCGCCACCTCGGTGATGCGCTCACCCATGGCCGGCGACAGGCCGGTGGTTTCGAAGTCGAGCATGACGATCGCGTGCATGCGCGCCTCAGCCGAACTTGCGCGCCGCGTCGAGCGCCAGGCCGGCGCCGATACTGCCGAACAGGTCGCCCTCGACCTGGCGTGCCTGCGGCACCACCGCCGCGATGCGCTCACGCAGCACCCGCACCCCGGACGAGCCGCCGGTGAAGAACACGGTGTCCACGCGCGCGGCGGCCACGCCGGCGTCAGCCAAGAGCTTGCGCACGGTTTGCTCGACGCTGCCCACCAAATGATCGATGGCCAGCTCGAAATCGGCGCCGGCCACTGTCAGCTCTTGCGGCGGCGCCAGGCGTTCGAGCGCAAGCTGCGCCCGCGGCGCGTCCGACAAGGTGATCTTCGCCTGTTCGACCTGCAAGGCCAGCCAGTGGCCGGCGCGCGCCTCGATCAAGCCTTGCAGGCGCGCCAGCTTGTCCGGCTCGCGCGCGTCGCGGCATACGTCGGCCAGCTGGGCCCAAATCTTCTTGGTGTAGGCCAGGTTGATGGTGTGCCAGGTGGCCAGGTTAAAGTAATAACTCGACGGGATCTCGGTGCCGTTTTGAAGCGCGCTGCCGTAGCCGAGCATGGGCATCACGCACGCCAGGCTCAGGTATTTGTCGAAATCGGTGCCGCCAATGTGCACGCCGCCGGTGGCGAGGATGTCGTCGCGCCGCTCGGCGCGCCCGGCCCGCTCGGGCGCCAGCCGCACCAGGGAAAAGTCGGAGGTGCCCCCGCCGATGTCAGCGATCAAGACCAGTTCCTCGCCCCCGATCTGGGATTCGTAGTCGAAGGCGGCGGCGATCGGCTCGTACTGGAAGGCGACGTCCTTGAAGCCGACCGCGCGCGCCACCCCGGCCAGGGTTTCCTCGGCCAGGCGGTCGGCGCGCGCGTCGTCGTCGATGAAAAACACGGGCCGCCCGAACACGGCGGCGCTGAACTGGCGCTGCGCCTCCCCTTCGGCGCGATGCTTCAATTCACCAATGAAGTGGGCCAGCAGCATGCGAAACGGCAGCGCGCGTCCTGCCACCTCGGTCTGGCCATCCATCAAGCTCGTGCCCAGCAAGCTCTTGAGCGAGCGCATCAAGCGCCCTTCATATCCGGCCAGATAAGCTTCGAGGGCGGCGCGCCCGAAGCTCACTTGCTCGTCGTCGGCGTTAAAGAACACCACCGACGGCAGCGTCGGCTTGCCCTGCTCGAGCGCGAGCAAGGGAAGCTGGCCGGGACGGGCCCAGCCGACGGTGGAATTGGAGGTGCCGAAATCGACGCCGCAAGCAGTTGCCATACAGGCCCTTGGATTCGCTTGAATTAGGAGGGGCGCCATATTAACAGATGTCGCGACGCGCGGCCGCTGGCCGCGCGCGATGGCTGCGAGCGCTTAGCGCAGCCGACTAGCGCAGATTCGCCTTGGCGACCAGGGCTTCCAGTTCGGCCAGGCGGGCGGCGCGCGCGCTCGTCAATTCAAAGGCGTCGACTGCGCCGCTGATGGCCGAGAGGAATTCGTCGGCGTCGAAAGGCTTGGCGATGAATTTGCTGATGCCGCTGCGGTTGACGGCGTCGATGATGGCGTCCAGGTCGATATAGCCGGAGACGATCACGCGGGTGGTCCAGGGCAGCAGCGGCTTGATGCGCTCGAGCAATTCCGTGCCCGTCATGCCCGGCATGCGGTAGTCGGAAATGATGCAAGCGAGGCGCTCGCTGCCGTTTAAGGCGGAAATGGTGGCCAGCGCCTCTTGTCCGCTGCGCGCTTCGAGCACGTTGAAATGCGGACGCAGGATGCCGGCCATGACGGCCAGATTCGGTTCGCGGTCATCGACCACCATCACGCTGGCGCGCGCGGGCGCGACCTGCGCCTCGCCCGCTTCGATCTGGGTCAATGCCTTCTTGAGAAAAACCGCCATCTTACGTTTCCAAATCTAAACGAGCCTATCGAATCGACGCTTGCGCCAGTGAAATGTGTACGCGGCGCAGCAAAAACCTTTTGCATTTCACATGCAGCCTGTAGCATAGCATCTTCCGCAAGCGAACGGGCAGGCGAAAGTTGCCTTTCACTGCCGTTCCATTGCATAGCATTAATGAAGCTGCGAATGAAATACGCGAAACTTTCCCCGCCACGCTTGCACAGCGCGCTGCCCCGCCAGCGCCTGTTCGCCTTGCTCGACACGATGCGTGACGACCATGCCGTGCTGTGGATCGCCGCGCCGCCGGGCGCCGGCAAGTCGACCCTGGCGGCGAGCTATATCGCGGCGCGCGCCGGCAGCGCCCACTGGTGCCAGCTGGACTTGGCCGACGCCGACCCGGCCACCCTGTTCTACTTCCTCGCCGAAATGATCAAGGATACCGGCCCGGCCCTGCCCTGGTCGATGCAAGGGGTCGAGAGCGACCGCCAGCGCGTCGAGCGCCTGTTCTTCCGCGATTTTTACGCGCGCTTGGCGCCCGGCGCCATCGTCGTGTTCGACAACGTGCAAGACTTCGACTGGAGCAGCGGCGCCGAATTGATGTCACTGGCCTTTAGCGAAGTCCCCGAAGGCATCACCGTGATGGCCTTGAGCCGCGACGCGCCGCCCGAACGGCTGGCGCGCCTCGAATTGAACGGCACCCTGGCCACCATCGGCTGGAGCGAACTGCGCCTGGACGCCGAGGAGGCGCGCACCCTGGCCGGGCTGGACGCGCGCGAGGGCGGCGAGGAATGGATCGACCTGGTGGACGGCTGGGTGGCTGGCCTGGTGATGCTGCGCAACCTGGGCAAGCACACCGACATCGCCGCCCTGTCCGTGCCGGGCGAGCGCGACGCCGTGTTCCGCTACTTCGCCGGCGAGATTTTCGAGCGCATGCCGGCCCAGCAGCAAAAGCTCTTGCTGCTGCTGTCGTGCCTACCGGGCGTGACGGCCGACGACGCCGAACTGTTGACCGGCACCGCCGAAGCGGGCCGCATGCTCGGCGCCCTGTACCGCGACCGCCTGTTCATCGAGCGGCGCGGCGACGCCCGCTTCACCTACCACTTCCACGCCCTGTTCCGCGAATTCCTGCAGCACGAAGCGCGCGCCCGCCTCGATCCAGCCGAGCGTATGGCCCTGCTCGAAAAAGCCGGCGCCATCCTCGACCAGCAAGGCCGGGTGGACGAGGCGGCGCGCTTGTTCGAGGACGCTGGCGCCCACCAGAGCTTGCGCGGCTTGATGCTGCGCCACGCCAAAGCCATGCTCGACGCCGGGCGCGGCCAAAGCTGGCGCGAGTGGCTCTCGAGCCTGCCACCGGACTTGATCGAACAAGAGCCGATGCTCGCTTACTGGCACGGCCTGTCGCTGAGCAAAGTCACACCGGCGCGCGCGCGCCAGATCTTGACGCGCGCCGAGCAAGCCTTCGCCAGCGCCGGCCAGGCGCGCGCGCGCCTGCTGGCGATCGCCGCCCTGATCGACAGCTACGACCTCGAATGGCGCGACGTGCGCGCCCTGCACGAGCTGGCCCAAACGCTCGACGCCGGCCTGGGCAAGCTGGCCGAGAACGAGGTCGACGCCGAATTCGCCTTGAAGATGTATTCGCGCATGACGTTAGCCTGGTCGATGGTGGCGCCCGACTGGCCCGGCCTGGCGCAGGCGGCCGAGCGCGCGCTGCGCATCTTGCCCTCGGTCGAGAGCCCGGTCGAGCAATTGGCGGCCGGCGCCATCTTGCTGCGTTACTTCGACGGCGCCGACAAGGCTGGCAGCGCGCTGCGCCTGGTGTCGGAGTTGCACCGCCTGGCCGACGACCCGGGGATCTGCCCGTTCCACCGCGCGCGCTGGTACAGCCTGGTGGCGAGCTGGCACAACCGCGACGGCAATTATTCGGCGGCCGAGCAGGTGACCAATAGCGCCAAGCATATCGTGGCCAGTTTCGACCTCGACCCCCTGCCCTTCCAGTTCCTCGAGCTGCACCACATGATCGGCAACGGCGACCTGGGCGCCGCGCGCGCCCTGCTCGACCAGATCGAGCAGCGCATCAGCAGCGCGCGCGCGGCCGACCTGGTCGAGCTGTATGCGCTGGAGGCGAGCTGGCGTTCGCGCTCGGGCGAAGTGGAGCGCGCCTGCGAAGCGATGATGAAGGCGATCTCCCTGTCGGAAGAGCAGGAAATGCCGGCCCCGCAGCGCGCGCGCCTGGAAGGCTTCGTCGCCGCCTGCCACACCCTGCTCGGCCAGTTCGATGCGGCGCGCCTGTGGTTCGAGCGCGCGATCGGGCACGCGCTCGGCTACGAGGTGGTGCTGGCCAACGAGGCTTACGAGCTGGCCATGGCCTACGCCCAGGCTTGCGGCGGGCACGAGGCCGAAGCGGTGTTGACGCTGCGCCCGGTGCTCGAGCGGCACCGCGCGCGCCAAGCGAGCACCTTGTTCGTGATGCTGCCGCGCCTGGCCAGCGAACTGGCGGCGCTGGCCCTGCGCCACGATATCGAAACCGAACACATCGCCGCCATCATCGTGCGCCAGCGCTTGAGCGCGCCGCACGCGAACGCGCCGCGCTGGCCGTGGCCGGTGGCCGTGCGCACCTTGGGACGGCTGGAACTATCGCTGTCAGGGCGCGTGGTGGCGGCCAGCGGCAAGGCGCAGCAGCGCCCGCTGCTGCTGCTCAAGGCCCTGGTGGCCGCCGGTGAACGGGGCAAGAACCAGCAAAGCCTGGCCGCCCTGCTGTGGCCAAACGCCGACGATCCGCGCTCGGCCATGAGCGTGACGGTGCACCGCTTGCGCAAGCTGCTCGTGTGCGAAGACATCATCGGCATCAGCGCCGGCAATATCCAGCTGATTGCGGCCCAGTCGTGGTCGGACCTGGGCGCGCTCGACAAGCTGTGCAAGCGCGTCGACTCCCTGCCCGAGGATACGGCGGCGTTTGAACTGCAAGCGATCACCGTTGAGTTGCTGGACCTGTACCGTGGACCGTTTTGCGACGGCGACGACGACAGCTGGATGCTGCCCGTGCGCGACACCTGGCGCAACCGTTTCCTGGGCGCGGTGGCTGGCGTCGGCCTGCGGCTCGAGGGCGCCGGCAGCTGGACCGAGGCGCGCGCCCTGTACCAGCGCGCGCTCGAAGCCGAGCCGCTGGCCGAGTCGATGCACCGCGGCTTGATGCGCAGCTTCCACGCCCAAGGCGACTCGGCCGCCGCCTTCAGCGCCTACCGCCACTGCCGCGAAACGCTGTCGATCATCCTGGGGCGCACGCCCTCGCCGGAAACGGACCAATTGGCCAGCACGCTGGGCTTGAAGGGCTAGCCACCTGCCGGACCGTGATCAATCGCAGTAGCGAGGTGTGCGCTTCACGGACACGAGCGAAACCGGGGTCGGAGTTTTTTTGTCGCGCCTTTTGCGACAAATTACTCTGACCCCGCTTTCGCGGACCGAAGTCGACTGCGCGAGAAGTGCTCGAACCTTACCCCTCACTTCATTCTCAGCGTGTTCCAATTCCATTCATTGCCAACTTGGCGGACACAGTGCGCGGCCGACCCACACAAGGAACGCGCCGCCGGCTTCGGCGCGCGAAAGCGGGGTCAGAGTAATTTGTCGCAAAAAACCGCGGCAAAAAAAGGCTCGGCGCCCCCCTCTCCCCCGGTTTCGCTCGCGTCCGCGAGTCGAATGCTTTGCGCCTTCGACGTATCGAAGACTAAGCCCTTACCTAGGACCAGGTGGTGATCGGCAGGCGCACCGTGAAGCAACTGCCTTCGCCCGGCACCGAGCTCACGCTGAGCGTTCCCTTGTGCCAGCCGATGATGCTAAACGAAATCGACAAGCCCAGGCCGGTGCCCTTGTCGGGCCCCTTGGTGGTAACGAAGGGCTCGAAAATATGATCGATCATGGCGGGCGCGATGCCGCAGCCGTCGTCGTCAAATTCGATCACCACGAAACCGTCTTCCTCGCGCACCGCAATGGTCAAGGTACCACGCGGCGCGGCCGGGTCGTGCCATGGTTTTTCGCGGATCGCGTCGCAGGCGTTGACGATCAAGTTCATGAACACCTGGTTCAGCTGCGCTGGCCAGCATTCGATCACGGGATGGGCTTCGAATTCGTAGCGAAACTCGGCGGTGTCCTCGTACATCGTGCGCACCAGGCGCGCCGTGGCCGTCAAGGAATCGGTGATCGAGACCGTCTTGCGCTCGGCCTCGTCCAGGCGCGAGAACGAGCGCAAGTCCTTGACCAGGTCGCGGATGCGCGAGGTGCCCTCGACGATGATGCCCAGCTTGGCCACCAGCGCGTCGATGTCGTGGTTCAGGCGCGCCACCACCGCCGCGTCCGCGTCCTCGCCAGCGAGCTGCAGCAAGAAAGCGCGGAAGCGCTCGATCTCCGACGCCAGGTTCTGGGCGCCCGCGTGCGCGAAGTTGGCAGGGTTGTTGATTTCGTGCGCGATGCCGGCGGTGAGCGCGCCGATCGACGCCATTTTTTCCTGGAACACCAGCTGCTGCTGGGTCTTCTTCAATTCCTTGACCACCCGCCCCAGCTTTTGATAGGCGTCGGCGTTGTCGAGCGCGACCCCGGCATACGAGGCCAGGGTGGCGAGCATGTCCACATGCACCGGCTGGTAGGCATTGCGCTGCTCGCTTTGCACCGTCAGCACGCCGTACATCTGGCCCATCACCGTCAAGGGCACGTACAGCATGGCGTGCATGGTCGGACGCGCCGGCGCGTCCGCCACCGGGTCGACCCCGGCCAGCAGGTCGCCGTCGTTGCCGATGTAGCGCTGGTGCTCGATCTGCCAGTCGTTGATGAACACGGGCTTGCGGCGCCCCACGCACCATAGCGCCAGCTCGTCGCGCTCGGCCACGCTGCGCACCACCAGCTTGCCGTGCTGGCCCTTTTCCATCACGAAGGGAAAGTCCAGCTCGCCCGCCTCTTCGCGGTACACGCCAACGGCGAACAAGTCCGCACTCATCAAGACATGCAAGCGCCGGTACAGCGTCATCATGATCGTTTCCTGGTTCAGCATGGCCGTGATCTCGCGCCCGATATCGGACAGCAGCGCGATGTCGTTGTGCGCCAGTTCGACGTTGGCGCGCTCGCGCTCGGCAACCTCCTTTTGCTGCACCAGTTCGCCCGTGCGCTTGCGCACCTCCGACTCGAGCACCAGTTTTTGCGTCGTCAAGGCGCGCACGCGCAGCCGGAACGCCAACACGGTGGCCGCGAGCAGCGTGCCGCCAACGAGCAATCGGAACCACAGTGCGCGCCAGTACGGCGCGCTGATCGTCACCGCCAGCACCGCGCCGGCATCGTTCCACACGCCGGTGTTGTTGGAGGCGCGCACCCGAAATACATAATGGCCCGGATCGAGGTTGGTGTAGGTGACGAAGCGCTTGGACGCGTCGGTGCGGATCCAGTCCTTGTCGAAGCCCTCGAGCTGGTAGGCGTATTCGTTGCGGCCCGGGTCGGCGTAGTCGAGCGCGGAGAACTCGAACGAGAGCACGCTGTGACGGTACGACAGCGTCAGCGCGCTGGCGCTCTGGATCGGGCCATCGATGGCGAAGCCATCGCGCGGACCGCCGTGCCGCACCGAGCTGTTGAGGATCTGGAAATCGGTGATACGCACCTGCGGCGCCTGCAGGTTGCCGTGCACGGACCCGGGGCGAAACCAGTTCACCCCCTCGTTGAAGGCGCCGAAATACATGGTGCCGTCCGGGGCCTTGTAGGCCGAGCCGACGAAAAATCCCCCTTCGGCCGCGCCGTCGTGCGAACCGTAATTGCGGAACGTGCCCGCGCGCGGATTGAAGTCCGAGATGCCGCCGTCGCTGGCCACCCATAGGTGATGGGCTTCGTCCTCCAGGATGGCGTCGATGGCGCCATCGGGCAAGCCGTCACGCACCAGATACTGCCGAAAGCGCGCCGGCGCGCCGCTTGAGCTCATGCGGTTCAAGCCCGATTCAGTGCCTACCCACAGGGTCCCGGCGCTGTCCTCGTGCAGGTAGGCGATCCGGTTGTGGCTGATGCTTTCCGGATCGCGCGGGTTGTGGCGCGCATGGGTGAAGCGCCCGCTGCTGCGATCGAGCAGGTCCAGGCCATTCGAGGTGCCCACCCACAGCCGCCCGCGCCGGTCTTCCAGCGTCGTCCACACATAGGTATCGGCCACACCATCCGGATTGGCGCTGTCGTAGTGGTAGCTGCGCACGGCGCCGCTGCGCCGCACCAGCCGGTGCAAGCCGTTGCGCGAACCGATCCACAAATTGCCTTCGCGGTCGGGCATGATCGACTGGATGTAGTTGGCGGGCGGGTTACCATCGTCGAACTGGTGCAGAGTGAATCGCCCACTGGTCAGGTCGAGGCGGTTCAAGCCGGAGCGCGTGCCCACCCACAGCTGGTCCACGCCGTCGTACCACAGCGCCGTGGTCTGGTTTTCCGACAGCGAATGCGCATCGCCCGCCACATGGTGGTAGTTGACGACGGCACCGCTAGCCAGGTCGATCTGGTCGACCCCGTTGGCGGTCGTGGCCAGCCACAGCTTGCCTTTGCCGTCGCCCAGCACGTGCGCGATGTTGTTGCTGCTTAAGCTGAAGGCGGCGCCGCTCTCGCCCTTGATGATGTGCTTAATGCCTTCCGTGCTCAGGTCGATGCGGCTCACGCCGCCGTAATAGGTGCCCACCCACAGCACGCCGGCGCGGTCCTGGTACACGCTCGAGACGGCGTCGTTGACAATGCTGCGCGGGTTGCCCGCGTCGTGCCGGTAGCTGGCGAACGCGCTGGCGCCGCGCTCCCACAGCTTGAGGCCCTTGCTGCCGGTGCCGACCCACATGCCGCCGTCGCGGTCCTGATGCAGTGCCACCGCGCCGTCCGCGCCGAAACGCTCGGCGGCGCCGAAGCGGTGGCGCTGGTAGGGCGCGGCACCATCGACGCGCCAGGTCTCGAGGGCGGACTTGGTACCGACCCACAGCACGCCGTCGCGGTCGATGGCCAGCGCCGCCACCGCGTTGAGCTTGGGATCGGGAGCGCGCGCGTCGTCCACGCGCAAATGCTCGAAGCGGCTCGCACCCGGTGCCAGGCGATCGAGCCCGCCGTCGGTACCGATCCACAGATTGCCAGCGCGGTCGAACACGAAGGCGTTGACCAGGTCGTCGCACAAGCTGCCAGGGTCTGCCGCATCGTGCTGCATGAAGGCGGACTTGCCGCTGGCCGGATCGTAGCGCAGCATGCCGCGCCGCGCCGTCATCCACAGCACGCCGTGCGCGTCGCTGGCGATGGCGCGCACGTCGAGGTAGTCATCCTCGCCATGGGGCCGCGCCGGGGGGATGGTCTTGAAGCTGTCGTTGATGGGGTTGTAGAGCTGCAGGCCGGCGCGCGTGCCCACCCACATGCGCCCGCGCGCATCCCGGTGCAGGGCCTTGACGTTGTCGTCGGCCACGCTGCCGGGGTCGGCCGAGTCGTGTTTGTAGACCAGCACGCGGTAGCCATCGAAGCGGCTCAAGCCGCCCTGCCCGCCGAACCACATGAAGCCGTCCGCGTCCTGCAGCATGGCCACCACGTTCGAGCCGCCCAAACCGGCCTCCATGCCAAGCTGGTCGAAGCGCGCGTTTTCGGGTGGCGCCGCGCGCGCCGGGCCGCACCCGAGCGCCGCCAGCGCAAACACGGCGGCCAGCGCGGCCAGCGTGCGCCGCCCGGCAGCAAACGCGCACCGCACGCGCACGCGCTTTAGCATCCCGAACGCGCCGATCCTGGCGGGTGGGCGCGCCGCTGCAAGCTGCTGGTCGGCGTATCGGTGAGCGGACTATGTGGAGCGATCATCGCGATGTGGCGCAATTGCGAAATTGGGAATGACCCTGCTGGCAGGGCCGCGGCGCTGCTATCGTACCATAGCGGGCCGCTGGCGAGGTCGGCCAAGCGACGCCGCTTCTCCCTATTCTTCGCGAGCGCCGGCGCCGGCCATCTCGGGCGCGAATCTGGCCAACTGCGTCATCAATTCGGCGAAGCGCGGGTGCCCCGGCGAGAGCTTTTCAACATGCAGCAGGACCTCGGTGGCCTCGGCCACCAGGGCGCTGTCGGCGCCGCGCTGCTGCAGGTAAGAGATGATGATCTGGGCGGAGTTGAACAGCACGCGCAGATTGTGGGGCAGCGTCTCGCGCGCAGCGCGCATCCAGGCCACCGCTTCGTCGAGCTTGCCGGTCTTCCAGAGCAGCACGCCCTGGTTCATCATGTCGGCCGCCTCCTTGCGCGAGGCCATGATCAAGACGCTGCCTTCGTCGGCCATGCTGGCCTTGTCGAACACCTTTTGCACGTCCGCGAACACCGCCTTGTCGTCGTCGTTATTCTTGATCACATAGCACAGCAGTTCGACGGGCGCGTCGCGCACGCCGACGGCGAACAGCAAGCTGGCCATCTCCAGGCAGGTGGGCGTGTCCGGTCGCTCCTGGTTTGAGGCGAGCATGGTCTCGAGCTCGTCGCCGATGACGCGCGCGGCGCGGTGGTCGCCGCTCTCGTAGCACACCAGTCCCTTGGTGATGGTGGCGCGCAGGTCGGTGGACTCGGCCGCGAAGTCCTTTTGCACCGTCGCCAGCAACAGCATCGCTTCCTTGGGCTCGTTGCGCAAGCCGCACAGACGCGCCAGGCCGAAGTAGGGATCGGGGGTGCGGTTGACTGAATGCTCGCCCACGCTGATGCACTTGCGGAAGGCCTTCTCGGCCAGCTCCATCTTGCCCAGCTTGAGCGCCACTTCGCCCAGGCTTTTTTGGCGCGTCACCGAATTGGGCGAGAGCTTGCTGGCGCGCTCGAGCACGTTGCAGGCCTCGTCGGCCTGGCCCAACTGCTGGTAGGCCAGGGCCAGCTGGTCGTAGGCGTCGATGAAATAGCGGTTCTCGGTCAGCACGTCCTGGAAGATCTGGCGCGCCGCCTCGTGCTCGCCCTGCTGCAGGCGGATCTTGGCCACGCCCACCTTGGCCCAGTCGTAGTCATGCCCTTGCAAGATACGCTCGTAGACTTCGCGCGCCTGTTCGTTCTCGCCGTTCTTGACCAGCATTTGCGCCTTCATGCGCAGCAGTTCCGTCTCGTGCACGCGGTCGACCAGGATCTGCTGGTCGCACAGGGCGGCGGCGCCATGGTAGTCCTTGTTGGCGAAGGCTTGATCGATCTGGCGGAACACCTGCTTCTGGTGCCAGATGCGGTTCAGGCGCGTCAGCAGTGTACCCTCGGTGATGGGCTTGATCAGGTAGGCGTCAGGCTGGTGCTCGGCCGCGCCCATCACCGACTGGATGGTTTTCTCGGCCGAGATGATGATGAACATGCTGCTCGGGAGCAGATAATTGCGGCTGCGCGCCTCTTCCAGCACTTGCTGGCCGTTCTTGCCCTCGTCGAGGTTGTAGTCGCACAGGACGATGTCGTAGCGCTGGCGCGCGATCATCGCGATCGCTTCGCTGCCGGTGGAGGCTTGGTCGACATGCTTGACGCCCAGGTTGCGCAAGCTCTCGCGCAGCAGGCGCCGGATGCCGGCGATGTCGTCGATGATCAGGCAGTGCTTGTCGTCCCAGCTCACCAGCTGGTTGTCGGTGGCGGCGCTGGCGCTGGCGTTGGCGGAAGCGCGGGTCAGTAGCTCGTTCATGCTCGTCCCCTTTGGCAGGCGATCTTGCATTGCCGCTGGCGCGCAGGGCTGGGGCGCGGGCGGTCGACGGGTGGTGCTGTTGCACGATTTATTCTGGATCAAAGGATACAGCAAAACTGATTGTAATCGGGCAAATATTCAAGCGTGCGGGCCCGCTTTGAGGCCAGCGGCGCCACAGCTTCATCTCGCCGAAACATTGCAATATTATCAAGCTGACGACTTCAGCCGAGGGCCGGCTTGGGCTGCTGGCGCGCGCGCTGCCGCGCACGCGGCTGTGCCACGCCGCGGTACATCAATTGGCGCGTGCCGGGCACGAACAGGCTGCCGGCAAATAGCAGGTCGCGCCACAAGCCGGTGCCATGGGCCTGGAAGCACGGGGTGAGCAGGCGGCTCAAGCCCTGGTAGGCGCGCACCGTGCGCAAGCGCTGTTTCGAAAACGCCAGCGCGCCGCGCTCGACGCCGTTTCTCTCCACCTGCGCCGCCAGCAGCAAAGCGTCTTGCAGCGCGAAGGTGCTGCCCAGTCCGAGCTGCGGGCTCATCGCGTGGGCAGCGTCGCCGATCACGCACACGGGCGGCTTGGCCAGGCTGGTGGCGTGGGCGTGGTAGTAGCTGGCGAAGGTGAGTTGATCGTGGCGCGTGATTTGGTTCAGCACCGGCGCGCTGGCCGGCCACAGGGCCAGCAGTTCGTCCTTCCAGTGTTGCAGCGGCGCGCCTTGCCAGGCGCTATAGGCGTCGCACGGCAAGCTCCAGAACAGCGACAGGCGCATCTTGCTGCCGACCCGCTCGGTGGGCATGAGCCCGAACATGCGCTCGGTGCCGCGGTAGCGCTGCTCGAGCCGGCGCTCCCACTGCCAGCCCTCGACGTCGAACATGCCCCACAGCGCGCCCCAACTGTAGCGCTGCGCCGCCACCGCCAAGCCAACCGCCGCTGGCAGCGGCGAGGCGGCGCCATTGGCCAGGATCAGCAGCTCGAAGGTGTGTCGGGACTCGTCAATGCAGGCGTGCGCCAGCGCGCCGTCAACCTCGACGCGCTCGACCGGCGCGCCGAAACGCAGCTCGACGCCGGCCGCCTGCGCCGCCGGCAGCAGCACCGCAGCCAGCGCGCTGCGGCTGACCCCGCGCGCCTCGTTGATACGGTATGGGATATCGACAATGGTCCAGTCGCGGTGGGTGCTGCCGAACAGGTGATCGATGGGGACGCTGACGGCGTCAAACGCTTCGCCCAGACCGAGCGCATCGAGCGCGTCCAGTCCCTGCGGCTGTATCAGCAGGCCGGCACCGACGCTGGCCAGGCCGGGATGCTTTTCAAATACCGTGACCGCATAGCCCAAGCGGGCAAACGCGATCGCGGCGGCCAGGCCGGCGGTGCCGGCGCCGACGATGCCGATGCGCGGGGCGCTCATGCCAGGCCCGCTTCAAACGCGCGCTTGTCCTTGAAAAACGCCCACGCCGCCTCGGCCACCTCGAGGTCGCCGTTCTGGCGCCCAGTGAGCCAATTAATCAAGCGCGGGTAGCGTTTGAGCGCGCTCGGCTCGGCGTGCCCGGCGCCCGCGATTTCAAGCAGCTCCACTTGCAGCGGCGCGCCCTGCGCGCCCCACCGATGGCGCGTGACGCGGGTGCGCCCGCCATCCGCAGGCACCAGCTGAGCGCTCAAGTGTGGCGCGCTATCGAACCCGGCCAATTTGCGCCAAACGTCGACGCAAGCGCGCACGCCCATGATGGCGCGGATATTCGGTATGTACCAGAACTTGCCGCCCTTGAAGGGAACGAACGGATCGTCAACGCTGGCGACGATCATCGCGGGCATGGGCCGCGCCGGTGCCCCGTAAGCACACTCTATCGGCATCGAGGCGAGCACGGTCGCAAACGCCGCCAGCCTGGGGGCGATTTCGCACGCAAGGCGAAACGTCATGAAGCCACCTTTTGACACGCCCATCACATACACGCGCGCCGGGTCGGCGCCATGTTCGGCGATCGCGTGATCGATGATGGCGCCGATGAATCCCGTGTCGTCGGTGCCGGGATTGCGCGGCATGCCGCTAAAACCGTCGTTCCAACCGCGCAAGCAGCCATCGGGGGCGACAACAATCAGGTTCTCGCGCGCGCCGATCGACACCCACAGCGACAGCGGCGACGGCGGATACGCCAGGCCAAGCACCTGGCTGGCCGATGCCATCGCGCCGTGCAGCAGCAGCACCAAAGGGCGCGGGCCAGGCGCGGCATGCATCGGCGCGGCCATCAGATAGCGCCGCTTGCCCTCCGGGCGCGCCAGTTCGTAGGCTTCGATCCCGGCCCCGTCCACTGGCTCGTCATCACTGCCGCAAAAGATCCGCTGTAGCGCGGCCCGCATGGTCGTCATCATCGCGTCTCCATTCCAGTCTTTCCATTCCTGCTGATTGGCCCAGCCATTCACATCTTGTCGGTTTCGACCCGAAGCCGCACGTGATCGAAGTGCCCATTCTCGTCGACGGCCGTGATGTCCGCCACGCCGGCCGTACGCAATACCAATCGCTGGCGCGCCTCGCGCGCGCTGCGTCCAAATTGCACGCCATTGAGCAGCCAATGGACGTCGGACTCCGCGCCGCGCGCGAGCAGCTCAAGCGTGGGCGGCGCCCCGCCCTGGCGTGCGCGCACGATCTCGCCGCTGCGCACGCCCTCGATATGCAGTTTGACGCTGGTGCCGCTCTGGCACTGTGGCGCCCACGCGGGCGGGCGCCCCGCCTGCCGCAGGCCGCTCGCCAACCACGGCTCAAGCAGGATCGGCCAGCGCGCCACCTGGCGCGTCGTGTAGGGGCGCTTGCTGCATTCGGGCGTGACGCGCAAGCCGCTGGCCTGGTCGAGCTGGATCGATTGCACCGCCGGCTCGTTGCGCAAGCGGTCGGCCAGGGTGGGTGGCGCCGTGCCATTGAGCAGCCAGGCGCTGCGCCGAACCAGGCAATGGGCCGGATCGTCGTCGGACGCGCGCCGCCCGAGCGGCCAGCACACGCCGGCCTTCTCCACACCGGAGGGCACCGGATGACTGTCGCTGCCGCGCGCGAGCGTGCCGAACACGCGCATCAACAGCGGCTCGGCCACGCCCACGCCAAAGAAACCCGGATTGGGCGTGCCGTCCGGGCGCCCGATCCACACGCCCACCGTGTAGCGATCGTTCACGCCCACGGCCCAGGCGTCGCGAAAGCCGTAGCTGGTCCCGGTCTTCCAGGCCACGCCGGGAATGTCGCCGCGCGAACCGAGCTCACCACCGCCGCTCTCGAGAATATCGCGCACGATGAAGGCTGCGCCTTCGCTGAGCATGCGGTGTTCGCGCCGCGGCGAGTCGGCCAACAGGCGCGGCTCGCCCGCCACGCCTTTGCGCGCCAGCGACCGGTAGGCTCCCACCAATTGTTCGAGCGTGGTGGCGCCGCCGCCGAGAATCGCGCTCAGGTTGGCGCTGGCGCCTGGCGGCATGCTCAAGCGTAGCCCGCCCTGGCGCAGGCGCGCCAGGAACGGCGCCGGCCCGATCCGGTCGAGCAGGTCGACGGCCGGCACGTTAAGCGACTGCACCAGCGCTTCGGACACCGACACCGCGCCGTGATAGCTGTCGCTGAAATTGGTCGGCGCGTAGCCGTGGAAGGACTGGGGCGCGTCCACCAGCAGCGATTCGCTGTGGATCAAGCCATCGTCGAGCGCATAGCCATACAGGAAAGGCTTGAGGGTGGAACCGGGCGAGCGGCCCGCCTGCACCATGTCGACGAAACCGGAGCGCCGCCGGTCTGTGAAATCGGCCGAGCCGGCATAAGCGACGACGTCGAGCGTATCGTTGTCCATTACCAGGGTCGCGATCGACATCGCTTTTGGCAGCGTGGCGGCGCGTTCCGTCAACACTGCCTCGAGCGCGCTCTGGATGCCAGCGTCGATCAGGGTGTCGATGCGCGCCTGCCCGGGGCGCGCCCGGCGCGCGCGCTCGGCCAGCAAGGGCGCGAGCATCGGTTCGCGCAGCGGCAGCACCGCGATGGGATCGCGCAAGGCGTCGCGCAGTGTGCCGGCGTCCCAGCGCCCGGCCATGCGTGCGATGACCTTGTCACGCGCGCGCCGCGTACGCTCGGGATAGCGGTCCGGCCGCAGCACCGACGGCGCCTGCGGCAACACCGTCAGCATCGCCGCCTCCGCTGGCGACAGGCGGCGCGCCGACTTGCCGAGGTAGGCGCGGCTGGCCGCCTCCACCCCTTCAAGCACGCCGCCCATGGGCGCGTAGTTCAGGTAGATGGTCAAGATCTCGCGCTTGGAATAGTGCATCTCGAGCTGGAACGCGCGCAGCACCTGGCGCAGCTTGCCGGCTAGGCTATGCGGCATCGGGTCGATGATGCGCGCCACCTGCATCGTTAGCGTCGAGCCGCCCGACACCACGCGCCCATGCAGCGCGCGCTGCCAGAGCGCGCGCACGAACGCGAAGGGGTTGACGCCGGCATGCCACCAGAAGGCGCGGTCCTCGTAGCGCAGCAGCGCCTCGACATAATAGGGCGAGACCTCTTCCAGGCGCACCGGATGGCGCCACACATGGTCGCGATCGGGAAAAGCGCGCAGCGGTGTGCCGTCACTGGCCACCACCAGCGCGGCGGCCGCGCTGTCGCGTCCGGGTTTAGGCAGCGGGAACAAGCGGTCGAGCAGCAACACCGCCAGCACCAAGCCCAGCGCGGTCCAGGCCGCGCGCCGCAACACGCCGCGCCAGCGTGCTTGCTGGCGCATTTGCCGGCGCATCTGCAAACGCATCTGCAAACGCGTCCGTGCGCGCGCCAGCGCCGCAAACACACCGTCCATCATTGCTCGGTCGTGGCGGTGTCGGCTTCCGATTTCAAAGCGCCCTTGGCCGGCGCGCCGTTGACCACCGTGATGTGCTTGAGCGGCCCATCATCGACGATCTCGGCGTTGTACATATCCTCGGCGTGCGTGCCCGGCACCACGAACTGCCCCGGCGTGACCACGCGCGCCTGGTAGAACAAGGCCACCGGTTTGCTGCTGTTCCAGTAGATTTGCCCCAGGCGCAGCGCCACCACGAAGCGGTCGTCGCGGAACTCCACGTGCTGGATGTTCGGATTGCGCATCGCCTCCTCGGCGTCGACGTCGGCGAACTTGGCCTGCGCCAGGCGGCTATCCTTGACCAGGTTCAGGTTCTCGATCTCCAGCCCGGCCGGCACCCGGTCCACCACCAGCGCGGTCGCGGTCTGGTAATCGTTGGTCGGCCACACATCGACTTCCACGATGACGGTCTCCCCCACTTTCAAGGCGCGGTCGTGGATGACGGTGCCGTTTGGCTCGTACATGGTGCGGTCGAACTGGAAGTGGCCAGTCGACTTGGGTTCTTCCTTCGGCACGCCGGTCGCCGTCTGCGTTACATACAGCTTGGCGCTGTGGCGGTTGGTGAAGCTGCTCGCGCCCACCGCGGCCGGATCGAGGTCGACCACTAGAGCACCGCTGCCCTTGATCTCGCGCGTGCCCGCTGTCGCTTGCCAGCTATCGTGCTTGCCTTCGGCCAGGCCGCGCACGGTCAGGAACACCGCCATCTGCTCTTGGGTGCTCAGGTAATGGTTGCCGCGCAGTTTATCGGCCAGTTGGATCAGCCATTGATCGGCGCCCTCCTGCTTGACCTTGTATCGCTCCATCAGCCCGTACGATTGTGCGATGTCCCGAATCTCGCTGCCGTAGTCCCAGGCATACCACCACCAGCGCGGCTCCTGGCGGACCGTCTTGACCGCTTCCTTGAGCACGGTGGCGGCGCGGCCGGCGTCGCCCATCAGTTTAAAGGCGATGCCCAGCTGGACCTTCGCGAGCGGTGTGCGCAAGCTGTCGCGCCGCTCAAACAAATCGCGCAGCGCGGCCAGCGGCGCTTTGTTGGCGCGCGCCAGCACGAAGCCCTGGAACACCAGCGCTTCCTCGGAACGGGTCCAGCCATGGTAATGGGCCGCGTTGGCGTCGTAGTTTTGCTTGCGCAGCGGCTGCACGGTACCGGGAGGCTGCGCCGCCAGGCCGCTGTCGCCCTCCTGCAAATCGCGCAGCAGGTAGTCGATACCTATCTGGTACATCGCGTCGGGCACGGTGAAGCCCTGCTCGCGCGCATCCTGCATGAAGGCCACCGCGTAGGCGCTGATCCAGCTTTCGACGCGCTCCTCGCCGCCCCACAGGCTAAAGCCGCCGCCCCGCGCCTGCATGCCGGCCAGGCGTGCCAGCGCATGTTCGACGCGCGCAGCGCGTTCCTCGCGGCTGTACACCTTCAAGCCGGCGCGCTTGGCCAGCGCCTCGTCCACATACAGATACGGGTAGCTCGCGCTGATGGTTTGCTCGACGCAGCCGTAGGGGTAGACCAGCAAGCCTTCAACGATGCGCTTGATGTCGATCGGCGGCTGGTCCGACACCAGCAAGTGTCCCATCACGGTGCTCTGGTACAGGCCGGCCAGGCCGTCCGGCTTGAGCGTCACGGTTTGGCCTGGCTCGACCACCTGGTAGGTGCTGAGCTGGCGCGGCGCCACCGGCGCTTCCACTTCGAGCATGAATTTGCGGTCGATATGGATGCCCTGGCCCTCCACCTGCACGCGCAGCGTGTGCAAACCGGGATTCGCGCCGGCCACCAGGCCCAGGCGCAGCGTGGTCTTTTCCAGCTGCGCCAGCGCCACGTTGCGCTGGCCATCGGCCACCTTGAGCGCATCGTCGCCCGAGACGACCACCTTGAGCTGCTGCTTGCTGCCCGACAGATTGTGCAGGTCCAGCGCCAAGCTCGCCTGGTCGTTGAAAGTGATGAAGCGCGGCGTGTTCAATTCCGCCACCAGGGGCGCGGCCACGGTGGTGTCGCGCTCGGCCGAGCCGAAATGATCTTGTGTCGTCACCACCGCCATCAGGCGCACCTTGCCGTTGAAGTCGGGCAGCGACACCGGTACGGTGGCTTCGCCGTTCGCATCCAACATGACAGGGCCGCTGAACACGTCAACCAGGCGCACCTTTTGCTGCCCCGAGGGCTTGGCGCGCCGGTTGCCGCTATCGCCGCCGAACTTGAGCTTGCCCTGCTCGCCCGCCATCTTCTCGATCAGACGCCCATACACATCGTGCAGATCGGCGCCGTAGCGCAGTTGGCCGAAGAAGAAGCGCCACGGGTCCGGGCTTTTGTACTGGGTGATGTTCAAGATGCCAACGTCTACCGCCGACAGGGTCAGCATGGCCTTCTGGCCGCGCGCGTCCGGCACTTTGACCTTCACCGGCACGGTCGTCTCCGGACGCACCTTGTCGGGCGCGGCCAGCGTGACGGCCAGGCGCCGCTCGGCACGCGCCAGCGGCAAGGGGATGATGCCGAGCGCGCGCGCCGGCGTGATGCGGTCGCCTTCCTTGCCGGGGCGCAGAACCGTGACCGTGGCGTACAGGTCGTGGCGCTTCCAGTCGGCGGCAATCGGCAGCTCCACCACTTGCTTGTCCTGGTCGATGCGTACCCGTTTGCTCCACAAGAGGCGGTCGCCTTCGACGGTGACGATGGCCTCGCCATGGTGCGGCGCCGTCACGCTCAATTTAGCCGTCTCGCCATTGGCGTAGCCGTCCTTGTCGAGCATCAGGCCCACGCGGTCCGGACGCACGCCGGCGTCTTCCTGGCTGGCGTCGAAACTCCAGCCGGCCGAGAAGCGGTGGCGCAGCGTCATGTGCGTGGCCGGATCCGTCACCTCAAGGCGGTAGCTGCCCCACTTGACGCCGAAATGGAGCTTGCCGCGCCCGCCGGCGGGCACGTCCACGTTGGCCGTCTCGACCAATTCGTCGGTCTGGTTAAAGCCCGAGAACCAGCCGCGCTCGGAATTAAAGCGCCAATAAAAATCGCGGTTTTCGCGGATCAGGCGCACCGGCAAACCCTTGACCGGCTGTGTCTTGCCGTCGCGGTCGACCCGCAGCACTTCGAATTCGGCTTGACCGCCTTCACTCGCGTAATCGCCGAACAAGGGCCGCACTCCCACCAGCGCCGGCGCCGGCCACACCACGCGCTCGATGCTGCGGATCAGGGGCCGCCCGCCGCTCTCGAGCAGGGTCAAGGTCGCCTTCACAGCATAAGGCGTTTGCACCTGCTTGGCCTTGGGCAGCTCAAGCGAGACTTGGGCCTTGCCTTCCTTGTCGAGCGTGGTCTCCTCGGGCGCCTTGATTTTCAGGGCGACGGCGTCGACGTCGCCGAAAAAGAAGCCGGGGACTTTCTCGGGCAAGGGATTGCGGCGCGGCTCGATCGACACGTCGCCAAGCAAACGGTTGCCGGCCGCGGGCGCGCCGAACAGATAGGCGCCGGTGGCGTCGATGTCAAAGTTTTCGCCAAAGGCCAGGGTCGCTTGTTCACTCGCCAGGTCCAGCTTCATGCGCTCGGGCAGGAACTCTTCGACGTGGAAGGCCATCGTGCCACCCGGGGTTTTGTCGGCCGGGTCGGCGCGCAACTCGAGCGTCCACATACCCGTGGGCGCGTCGGCCGGCAATTCGATGGTTTGGCGGAAGAAGCCGGGGTAGCGCGCGTCCGGCCGCCAACTCGACACAAACTGGGTGCGACCATCCGCGCGCCGCAAGCTTGCCTGGATCGGCTGCGGGGCCACCGCGCGCCCGTCGGCGTCGCGCATCTGCACCGAGACGTCGAAGCGCTCGCCCGGCCGGTACAGGTCGCGCCCGCTATAGACGAATAGTCGGCTAGGCCGGTACGACTCGCCGCTGACGGGGTATTCGGACAGATCGAGCGCCGGTTCGCGCACCGTGATCATGGCGATCTGGCTGCCCTTGCGCGCCATCAGCACGCGCGCCGCTTGTGGCCGTTCGCCGAAGGACGCGTGCCCATTGCCATCAGTGCGCGCACTGGCCAGCACGGCGCCGCGCTTGTCGAGCCAGGAAATGTCGACATCGGCCACCGCCTTGGCGTCGCGCAGGGAGCTGACGAACACGTCGGCACTCTTGTCGAATTGGCGCACCGACAAACCCAGGTCGGTCACATAAAAGTAGGTGGTGGCGCGCTCGTTCTCGAAATGACCGGGACGGGTCATGACGGCCACGTACACGCCCGGTTCGGCCAATTGCTTGACCGTCTCGACGGGCAGGAAAGTCACGCCGCGCCGGTTCTTGCGCGCGTCGGTGAGAAAGCGCCCGTGGTAGATGCTCTCGCTCATGTCGTCGAGCGTGTTCAAGGTGCCGCCATACACGTTGCCGTGCAAATTGATGGTTTCCTTGTTACGGCGGTAAAAATAATTATCGCCATTGGTCTGGCCGCCGGCGGCCGCGTCCGGGTCTTCCGGCTGGGCCGACTTGGCCGCCGTGATCACGCGGTCCAGGAAGCGTGGCAATTGATCGGGCTTGACGCGCAAGAACTCCACGTCGACTTCGGGCACATTGACCGTCACCACCGGCAAGCCGCCATTCTGCTTGGCCGGAAGCACCATGCCATTGCTGGCGAAATACAAGGTCGGCGCCATCTCGGCCGTGCGGATCGAGTAGCTGATCGCGCGGCCTAGCTTTTTGCCGCCGGGCGAAGCGAGGTCGGCGTGCGCCACCACCACGTAGCGCGAATTGGGGTTGGTATGGGGGAACTGCAGCAGGCGCGGATTGGTGCTGACGATCCAGGCGCCGCCCACCCGCTTGCCCCCTTGGGTGGCGACGTCGGCCGGCGCCTTGCTAACGGCCTCGCTGACCTTGGGCGGGGGCGCTTGCTCGCCGTGTTCGCCGTCGCCTTCGCTGTACACACCACCACCCTGGTCGTTCTGATCGGCCTGGTCCGCCTGATCGGTATCGTCAGCCGCCGCCTTGGCTGCCTTCGCGATCGACGGCGTCATCTCGAACACATCGATCTGCCTGGCGTAGTCCTTGGCACTGTCGAGCGGCAGCGAAAACGTCAAGGTCAAGGCGGGCGAGCCGTCGAGCGTACCTTCGCTCGCGCTCACCAGTTCAAACGCTGCTTTCGGATCCTCGGGACCGTTTTCAGAGCCCCCGAAATGCGGGATGCCCAGATGACCGCGCCACACCGCGGCCGCGGCGAAGGTGCAAGCGAGTGCGCCGGCGACGAGCGCCAGTTTCATTTTCTTGTTCATGAGTGGGGGCGAGGGAAAGGCAGAGGAGATGGCGCGTGGCACAGCACACATGGCGGCGCCGGGCTTGGCGCTGTGGGCAATTCATCGCTGAAAGAAACGCCATGTGCTTCATCCGCTTGCGGAGTCGGTGATGTGACGCATTATAAATCATGTTCGTGTGACAATTACAAAGCATTTATCGCGCTCACCGTCCCTGCCCTTGCGCGCTGCGCTGACTGCGCTGGCCGCCCAAGCAGCCAGCCAGGCGCGCTTGCCCGCTAGCCCAGATGGCGGCGCACGCCCGCCACCGATGCCAGCACCAGCGCACCCACGATAAGGGCGTCAATGCACGCAGCCGCCTGCGCGAACCATGCCAGCGCCGCCGAACCGTGCACCTTGGCGTAAGCGTCAAACGCGATGGCGGCGGCCAGCAAGGGCATGCCGAAGGCCCACCACGACACCATGAAGCGCGCGCGCACCACCGGCACCAATGCCAGCAGCGCCGCCACGTAGGCGCACGCCGTCACGATGTACAAGGCGCTTGCGGCAAACGAATCGGCGCTCTTCGGATCGTCCAGCACCACCAACAGCAACAGCGCGGGAATGGCAACGCCCACAGCCAATGCCGGTCTGGCCGGCGTGGGCAATGGCGGACCGGCCAGCAAGCGGGCGCCCAACAGGACGAGTGAAACGAGGGCCAACGCGCAGCCGACGATGAACGCCACCCGCGCCAGCGCAGGGTCGTCGAAGGCCGGCGCCAGCAAGGCGATATACAGCCAGGCGATGGGCGGCACCAGCCAGCCCGGCGAGACACTGGCGAGGGCGAAGCGCATGCGCCAAGCGAGCACCAGCCAATATGCGCTGAGCGCGGCCGAGAGCGCGCTGCCGAGCGCAAAAACATAAAACGCCAGATGTGGCTGGAGCGCGCGCGCCGCTTCGGCCAGCAAGAGCAGCGCGATGCCGAGCTGGGCGAAGAAGGGCATGAGTGCGGCATTGCCCGCGTCACGCACGAAGGCGGCGCGCCGCTGCGCCAGGCGCGCCAGATGCAGCACGATGCCGATGGCGAGGACGGCGCATCCCGACACCAGGCTGCCGGCGCGCAGCAGCGGCATGGCCGACAAAGTTGGATGGATCGCGGCCACCAAATGCAAGCCCAACAGGCCGAGCGCGCCGCCAAAGATCGGCACCGGCACGCGCGCCAGCCAATCGCTCTCGCTGGCGCTGGCGGGCGCCGCGCCGTGAACCGGCAAGGGACTCCAAGTCTTCATCGCTGCATCCTTTCCTGTTACTGGGGCGCATCCGGCGCCCATAAAAAAAGGGCGGCCTCAGCCGCCCGCATGGTCGCCCAGATCAGCGGCCGTAGGTTTTCACGAAGTCGGCCTTACCGAGGGAATTCATGTTCACCATGAAGCCCGCCAGACCTGCGCTCGCGTTTTGCGGCAAGTCGAGTTTTTCCACTTTCAGCGCATAAACGGTGAATTGATAGCGGTGCGCCTTTTCACCCTTCGGTGGGCATGGTCCGCCCCAACCGGGCGCGCCGAAGTCGGTCGCGATCTGCTCTCCGCCTTCCGGCAACGCGCTATTGCCCATCTTGGCGCTGCCGCTGGCGATGCCGGTCGCGCTCTCTGGCAGGTTGACTACCACCCAATGGCGAAAGCCGCCGGCGCCGGTCTTGGCGTCCGGATCGTGCACGATCACGGCATAGCTCTTGGTGCCGGCCGGCGCGTTCTTCCAGCTCAGTGCGGGCGAAACGTTTTCGCCCGTGCAGCCGAAACTATTGAAGGCATGGCGCTCCGGGATCGCTTTCGCCGTGCCCAGGTCCGGGCTAGTGAGTTCAAAACGCGCCGCCGCGAACGAGGCCGCCGACGCCGCCATCAAGGCCACGCCAATTACAGTTTTCTTCAACATGCTGTTCCTTTGAATGAGGCGGTCAAGCCGCTTGCTTGTGGGCTGGCGCGGCCAGCGCGGCCACGGTGTGCTGGGCCACCAGCAGCGACGAGCTTGGGTTTTGACCGGTGATCAAATTACCGTCGCGCACGGCGAAGGTTTGCCAATTGGGCGCCTTCGAGAATTTGCCGCCCAATTCGCGCATGCGCGTCTCCAGTTTAAATGGAACCACCTCGGCCAGGCCCGCGGCCGCTTCTTCCTCGTCGGTGAAGCCATTGACCTGTTTATCGAACAGGATCGATTTGCCGTCCGGGCGCTTGGCCGTGACCAGGCCGGCCGGGCCGTGGCAAACGGCCGCGATTACCTTGTTGGCGGCGAAGGCCGTTTCGATGGCGCGCGTGACGCCGGCGTCGTTTGGCAGATCCCACATGGCCCCATGGCCGCCGGGCAGGAATACCGCGTCGTATTTAGCGCCATCGACCTTGGCCGCGACCAGGGTGTTGGTGAATTTTGCCTGCGCGTTGGCATCGGCCAGGAAGCGCTCGATATGCGCGTTGTTTTGGCCGGCCGGCTTGATGCTCGACGGATCGAACGCCACTTTGCCGCCAGTTGGCGAGGCGATGTCCACTTCGATGCCGGCATCGAGGAAGGCGCAATAAGGGGCCGCCAATTCGTCCGCCCAAATCCCGGTCGCCTTGCCGGTATTGCCCATGCTTGCATGGGAAGTCACAATCATCAGTACACGCTTGCTCATTTATTTTCCTATCGTGGTTGAAAACGGCTCAGGCCATCGCCTCCGTTTGCAGCAACTTTACAAGCAGATTCAAAGGAAATACACTGCGCGGTCCTCACTTCACTTGTTACTACGTGTAACTCATGGCCAAGACAGCAAGCGCGATTCACCTGGGCAGCATCCAATTGTTTTGCAAAGCGGCCGAACTGGAGAGCTTTACCGCCGCCGCCGGTATTTGCGGCGTGACGCCTGCCGCGGTCAGCCGTTCGATCCGGCGCATTGAGGAGCGTTTGGGCGTGCGCCTGTTCGTGCGCACCACGCGCCAGATCCGCTTGAGTGACGAGGGGCGCGTGTATTACGAAAAGTGCCGGCTGGCGTTGGCCCAGATCGAGGAAGCCGAATGCGCCATCACGGGCAATCAGGATGTGCCAAGCGGCGTGGTGCGCATCAGCGTGCCGACCACTTACGGGCACTATCGCTTGCTGCCGCTGCTGCCCAAATTCAGGCAACGCTACCCGCATATCAGTGTCGAGATCAATATCTCGAACCACAATATCGATTTTGTGGAAGCGAACTACGATTTGGCGATACGCTTGGGGGTGCCGCAGGATTCGCGCCTGGTGGCGCGCAAGCTTGAGGATGCGACCTTGGGTGTGTTCGCCACCCCCGCCTACCTCAAGCGCCATGGCACGCCAAAGGACGTCGACGATTTGCATCGCCACGAATGCATACAGTTTGTCCTGCCCAGTACCGGCAAGGGTATGCCCTGGATATTCAAGCGCAACGGTAACAACATCGATTTCGCGTTCGACAGCGAGGTGCGCTGTTCCGACGACGTACTCGGATGCTACACCTATGCCAAAGCGGGCGGCGGCATCTTCCAGATCTACCATTTCATCGCCGAGGCCGATGTGGACAAGGGCGAACTCACGGAGATACTGCTGCCCTTTGGCGGGCGCTCACGCATGTTTTACGTGCTGTATCAGCAAAACCGCCATGTATCGGCGAAAGTGCGCGCCCTGGTCGATTTTCTGGTGGAGGAATTGGGCGAACGCGAGCGCGTCGCCGAGCGGAAAACAACGCGCCGGCTCAGTCAAGGTGATATCGACTGAGCGCGGCGCGCCGCGCGCTTACCAGCTGCCCGTATTTTCCATGCTGGCCCACGGCTGCGAAGGCGCCAAGGCCTCGCCCCGTTGCAACAGTTCGATCGAGATCCCGTCGGGATCCTTCACGAAAGCCATGCGCCCGTCGCGTGGCGGGCGCAGCACCGTGACACCGGCGTCTTGCAGGCGCTGGCATTGGGCGTAGATATCGTCGACGCAAAACGCGAGATGGCCAAAGCTATCGCCGTGCGTGTAGCTCGCCTTGTCCCAGTTATGTGTCAATTCGATTTCCGGCTCCCCTGGCGCGCTCGCCAGGTAATACAGGCTGAAACGCCCACCAGGATAGTCCTTGTGGCGCAGCAGTTGCAGCCCCAGCGCGGTCTGATAAAACCGCAGCGAGGCATCCAAATCGGCCACCCGTATCATCGCATGCAGGTACTTCATGCCTGCACCGCCTGCGCCAGATTCATTCCAAGGAAGTCATCGAGCGAGATCACGGGAAGGTCCGCCGCGCGCGCGATCGCCCAATGGTCGGGCGCGTTGTAGCCCCAGGTGGCCCAATACGCGTTGAAGCCGCCCTCAAATGCGGCGCGCGCATTCGTGACATTGTCGTCAAAAAAGTAGACTTCGCTCGGCGCCACCTCTTGCGCCCTGGCGATCTGCTTCAAAACGGCCACCTTGTCGCGGCATTCCCCGTACACGCGCTCCACCGGCACCTGAATGTCCGCGCATTGCAATAGCTCGTCGACCGATGCCGCATCCTTACCGGTGACGATATACACGGGATCGGCGATTTGCTGGAGCAAGGCTTGCACGCCCGGATAGAAGGCATGGTATTCCAGCCAGCGCCGGTAATGTGCCAGGCGCGCCTGCGCACGGCAAGCGTTGACGCGCTCGACGAAGGCATCGACGGCGCGCGCCGGGATGGTCGCGAACGCGGCATCGAACTCGCGCTGACTGGTGAAATGCCCGTCGAGATAAAACGGCGAAACGAAATGCCCCAGATGACGCGAGAAATTGCGGTGATTCTTGAACGCGTCCTTGAACTTTTCCGGTATGGCAGCTAGCCCTTCTGGGCTAAAACTGTCGACGTCCTTGTCGTGAAAGCCGTTCCAGCTCACCAGTATGCATTCGTTCAAGCCATCGACAAGCAAGCCGTCGAAGTCGAACACCAGGACTTTGGAGGTCGTTTCCTTCATCATCTGGCGCATCGCTCAAGCCGCGTTCAAGACGGGTTGCTTGGCGCGCTGGTCGACGGCGTCGAACACGGCGCGCATGAATTTGCCCACATAGCCATAGTAGGAACAGGTGATGATGTTTTTGTCGACGATGACTTCCGCGTCGATCACGTTGGCGCCGCTATTGGCCATATCGTCAACCATGCCCACATAGGCGCACACGTTGCGACCCTTGAGGACCTTGGCCGAAATCATGATCCATGGGCCGTGGCACAGGCCGGCGACGATCTTGCCGGCGTCGTCCATGGCTTTGACGAAGGCGAGCACGTTTTTATCCTGGCGCACCCGGTCCGGTGCCTCGTGGCCGCCGGTGAGAATGACCACATCGTATTTGTCCACCGCCAGGTCGGTGAAGGCGATGTTTGGGCGCGCGGTTTTATCCATCGGCAGCGGCACATTGTATTTGCCGATGACTGGTTTGCCTTCCTTGGTTGCCACGTCGACGTGGTAGCCCTCTTCCTTCAGGCGATAGTAGGTGTAGACGACGTCGTGATCTTGAAAGCCTGGACCGGTGATGATGACTGCGCTGTGCATGGTAATTCCTTTCGGTTGAAAAAACGTGAATGAAGCTTGCTGCGTTAAATGGCGTTGGCTCGGGCGGCGCCAGCGCGTGCGCGGCTCACCACCAGATAGGGCTTGTGTTTATTTAAGCGGTCAGGCGAATAGCTCGACAGCGAAACGACGTCGATTTCCTGCTCGATCGCGTCTTCCAGGGCCAGCGAGATGGCGAACCGGGCTGCCCCGTCGGCGTCATCGAGAATGTCGCTGCCACTGGCGAGGGCAAAATGGAAGTCGCCATGCAAGTCGCTGGCGCGGATCTTGGCGAAGGTGTTGAGCGAGGTTTGCACCAAGGGTGCGATTGCGCGCTCGCTTTTATCGGCCTCGTAATGCTGCTTTTGGCGCCCGTACTTGTCCTTGGCGCGCACCAGGTCGAATTTATTGCGCGGCGTTTCCACCTCGATCAGTTCGGCGCCAATGTCGCCGATGCTATCGGTCGAATGGAACACCCCTTTCGGAATCAGGATGAAATCGCCCTCGCCCAACTGGTGCGAGGAGCGGATGAAATTGACGCGGATATTCCCGCGCAGGCAAATCAACACCGTCTTCTTGCGCGGATGGCAGTGCATCGACGTCGATTGCCCCGCGCTGATCGACAGGCGCCACACGTCAACCAGCATGTCGGCGTAGACGCGGTACTCGAGGCCCCAGGGCTTGTCGATCACGGCATCGAGGTAGGTATCGGCCAGGAAGTCCTCCGATTTGATCAATTGGCCATCGTCGATCTCGCGTGAGAGCGTCGAAATATCATCGGCCGAAATTCTTTCGCTGAATATCTTCTTGTGCATCTTCGATTTCCCTTGGTAGTACGGCACCGCATTGAAAGAGATCACTGAAAACAGCATTTAGTGACTATTTATGCAAATATGTCATAGTTCTAACGGGAAGATCATATGCCATCCAATTCGTGCTTTGAAGCGGAGCACGCGCATTTCAGTTGTTACACCTTGTAATCTGTGCGCGGCATGGCGCCGCCCCCGGATCGATGGGGCCGGCGCCGCACCAGAACAGTTTCTATAGGGGGCAACACAGCGATAGATGGATGCTGCAGGTCCTTGGTGCCGCTCCAACTATGGCGAAGGTGGGCGCCACGTCCGTTGTTCGCAGGTCCGTTTTGAGGCATCTCAATGATTTGGTGCGAATCAGTCCAAGCAATTGCGATCAAACAGCGTATTGGGCATATCGGGCAATGCCATTTGTATCAGGACGGGAGCGCAGCCATGATCACGACCGAAACACAATTGAAAATAGGGGCAGTGCTGTGCGTCGGCGTGCTCGCGGGCGGATGCGCCACCCAAGACAGCACGAAGGCAACGGCCGCTATTGCAGTGTCGAACGCGGCAATCGCCGATGCCAGCGCCGCCGACGCCATGCGTTACGCTCCGGAGCAATTGCAAGCTGCGCGGCACGCGGTGGAACTGGCAAACCAAGCCATGGCGCAACAGGACTTCAATGCCGCGAGCCAATTGGCCAATGAGGCCGAGGCCGACGCTGCGCTAGCGCGCGCCAAGGCCGGATCGGAAAAAGCACAGCTGGCCGCCGACGCCGTGCAGGAAACCATCCGTACCCTGCGCGAAGAACTTGGAAATAAGCAGGACGAAACGCGGAGATAATCCCATGAATGCTCATCAACTAGGAATTGCTTTTGTGGCTGCGGCCACACTGGCTGGGTGCAGTAGCATGCCACCCGCTAACGCCACACTGGACGTGGCCCGGCGCAACTTTGCACAAAGCAGCGCTGATGCCAACATCATGCGCCTGGCGGCGCCGGAAATGCGGCAAGCCGGCGAGGCGCTCGACCGGGCCACCAGCGCCTGGATGGACAGGAGCGAGGTCGATCAGGTCGAGCGCTTGGCGACGATCGCCACGCATAGAACGGAAATCGCCAAGGAAGTGGCCAAACGCAAGCTCGCCGAACAGCAAATCGCCAACGCCACGCGCGAGCGCGAGCAGTTGATCATCGCGCAACGCACTTTCGAGGCGGAACAGGCCAAGCGCGCGGCGCAAAGTGCACAGCAGCAGGCGCAAGTGATGAGCGAACAAGTCCAAAGCGCGCAAGCGCGCAATCGCGCGCTTGAAAGCGAGTTACAAGGCCTCGCGGCAAAAAATACCGAGCGTGGCACGATTGTCACCTTGGGCAATCTGATGTTCGACACCGACAGCGCGCAGATCAATCCGGGCGGCATACTCGAATTACGCAAGGTAGCTGATGTGTTGCTCAAGAATCCAGAGCGCACTGTGATGATCGAAGGCTTCACCGACGACACCGGTAGTGCCGAACATAACCGCATGTTGTCCGCGCGGCGCTGCGACGCCATCCGCGGCGCGCTGGTGGACATGGGCGTTGAAGGCGAGCGCATCGCTACACGCGGCTACGGCGAAGCCTATCCGGTGGCGAGCAATCACACGACGGCGGGACGCCAGTTGAACCGCCGCGTAGAAATTGTCATCTCTGACGGCAGGAGCCGGATTGCGCCACGCGGGGTGTCTTAGTGGAGTAGGCGGGTGAGTAGGCGCGAAACCGGGCGTGCGCTGTCTGTGTTGCTGTGTTTCGTTCGCGCAATCAAAAAAGGCCTGCAACTGTACGTTGCAAGCCTTTGATGATCAAACAAATTCTGGTGGGAAGTGCAAGTTTCGAACTTGCGACCCCTGCAGTGTGAATGCAGTGCTCTACCCCTGAGCTAACCTCCCGAAGCGGGGCGTATCATAACACAGCCCGCGCAAAACGTCACGTTTCTGAGTAAGAACGCCAAACACAGCTACCTTTGACGGCCTTGTCCAGGCCGCCGAGCAGGGAGGCATGCTCGGCGAGCTCCTCTGGCGAGGCCGGCAGCAGCACGATATCGGCCAGCGCCACCGGTTCCAAACCCTCGCCTGCGGCGCTCGTTTCCACCTCGATGTCCATGCTCAAGCTGTTTTGTCCGCGCGTCATCGACAAATACACGTCGGCCAGCAATTCCGCATCGAGCAAAGCGCCGTGCAGCTTGCGATGCGAATTCGAGACGCCATAGCGGTCGCACAAGGCGTCCAGCGAGTTGCGCTTGCCAGGATGCATTTCCTTCGCCTGCACCAAGGTGTCGATGACGCCGCTGCAATGGTCGCTAAAGCTGGCCAAGCCAAGCAGCTTGAATTCGTGATTCAGGAAGCCCAGATCGAAAGGCGCGTTGTGAATGATGACTTCAGCGCCGTTAATATAGTCGCGCAATTCGTTGGCAATTTCGGCAAACTTGGGCTTGTCGCTCAAAAATTCCGTCGTCAAACCGTGCACCGCCAGCGCGCCCTCTTCCGAATCGCGCTCCGGATTGATGTAGCGATGGAAGTTGTTCCCGGTGAGCATGCGGTTAAACAGCTCGACGCAGCCGACCTCGATCACGCGATCGCCATTGCGAGGGTTCAAGCCGGTGGTTTCGGTGTCGAGGACGATTTGGCGCATGGCGTGTGGGCGAACTGGTAAATGGGTAGCGCGCAGTATAGCAAAGCGCGCGGCCGCGCCCGCCATTTGCCTTAGCGCTTGACGGTTTCCACGCCCCGGTTGGCCAGCACGTCGGCCCGTTCATTGCCTGGATGGCCATTGTGGCCGCGCACCCAGCGCCATTCCACCGCGTGCTGCGCCTGCGCCTGGTCCAAGGCTTGCCACAGATCGACATTCTTGACCGGTTCCTTGGCGGCCGTCTTCCAGCCGCGCGCCTTCCAGCCATGGATCCATTCGGAAATGCCCTTTTGCACGTATTGGCTGTCGGTATGCAGCACAACTTCGCAAGGGCGCTTGAGCAAATTCAAGGCTTCTATGACGGCGCGCAACTCCATGCGGTTGTTGGTGGTGTCACGCTCGCCGCCAAAAATTTCCTTTTCGTGGCCGCCAGCCACCAGCAAGGCGCCCCAGCCGCCGGTGCCGGGATTGCCCTTGCAAGCCCCATCGGTGAATATCTCTACTTTGCTCATCTGATGCTTTTGCTTTCCATGTAATTGAAGTGGCGACTATTTTCGGTTGGTCGCCGGTACGCCCTTGGGCGCCTTGGCCGCTTGCTTGATCCAGGCCGGGCCGATCACCGTCATGCCCTTGACGCGCTTGATGGCATGCACGATGTAGACGGCGCCGAAGTAAGGCCACCAGCGCCGCCCGGCGTCTTCCATGAAGGCATAGCGCTCAAGCCACTGGCTGCTGCGCATCGGGGGCGCATAGCAGCCATGGTGGCCGCGGCTCACGCCCAGATTGAGCAACTTGAGCCAGTCGCGCATACGCGGCATGGAAATGAATTCGCCCGCCAAAGGCAGGTAATGGCTGTTCGTCATGCGCCCCAACACTTGGCGCATGCCCCACAAGCTGGCTGGATTGAAACCGCAGATGATCACCTGCCCTTCCGGTATCAACACACGTTCGACTTCGCGCAGCACTTGATGCGGTTCGGCCGCGAACTCTAACACATGCGGCAACACCACCAAATCCAGGCTTTGCGAGGCGAATGGCAAATCGGCGAAGTCAACCGCCACCGCGATTTGCTTGCCGCCCGATGCCACGGCCAACTGCTGCGCCGTGGAAGTGCGCGTGGCCGCCAGCCATTTGTTGGGCATGCGGTTGGCCGCCAGCGCGTCGATCGCCGGCAGACCAATTTGCACCGCGTTAAAGCCAAAAATGTCAGCGGTCAATTCGTCCAAGCAAGCTTGCTCCCACGCCAGCACGTAGGCGCCCGGCGGCGTTTGCAACCAGCTATCGAGCGCTATAATGGACGATTGCGATGCGGCGCTATCCATGCAGTGCTTCCCGTCGCATCATGTCACCTTCCTCATTGGCATCATCAATTTCGAACACTACCATGACTGCATCCGCATCGGCGCTACGCGTCCTCGCCATTCCCGCTTTCAAGGACAACTACTTGTGGCTGATCCACGATGGCGTGCACGCCGTCGCCGTCGATCCCGGCGACGCCGAGCCCATCCTGGCCGCCTTGACCGCGCACAAGCTCACCCTCACCGCCATTTTACTCACCCATCACCACCCTGACCATATCGGCGGCGTGCCCGCGCTGCTGCGCCACGCCTTTGTTCCCGTATTCGGGCCGCGCCACGAAGACATTGGCGCGGTCAGCGTGCCCCTGGGCGAAGGCGAGCGCATCGCGCTGCCGGGCCTGGACCTGGCCTTGTCGGTACTCGACGTGCCGGGCCATACGCGCGGGCATATCGCCTACCTGAGCGATCCCGCGCATGGCTGGCTGTTTTGCGGCGATACCCTGTTTGCCGGCGGCTGCGGCCGCTTGTTCGAAGGCACGCCCGAACAGATGGCCGCCTCGCTCGACAAGCTGGCGGCCTTGCCTGACGACACGCTCGTATTTTGCGCCCATGAATACACGCTCGCCAATCTTCGCTTCGCGAGCGCGGCCGACCCTGACAATTCTCAATTGCGCGAACGCATGGCCGCCGATAGCGCCAAGCGTGCGGCCGGGCTGGCCACCGTACCTTCGTCCATTGGGCTGGAGAAGGCCACCAATCCCTTCCTGCGCTATCGCGAGGCGGCCTTGGTGGAAACACTCGTCGCCGCGGGCAAACTTTCGCCCGGCGCGGCGCCGGTCGCGGCCTTCGCGGCCTTGCGCGAATGGAAAAACAATTTTTAATTGGGAATGACGATGCGCGTGTGCGTGAATTTCTATGTCGATCCGATCAGCCCGTATGTCTGGCTGGCGAGCAAGCAATTGGCGCGCATCGAAGCGGCCGGTGTGGGTATTGCGTTTCGTCCCGTGCTCTTTGCCGGCTTACTCAACGCGCACGGACAAAAAGGACCGGCGGAAATTGCGGCCAAACGGGTGTACACCTTCACCGACGTGATGCGCGAGGCGGCGCGCCGGCAATTGCCGTTTCGCGGGCCGCCCGGGCATCCATTTAATCCCCTGCAAAGCTTGCGCATGTGCTTGGCAATCGACAATCTCGAGGAACGGCGCCGTTTCGCGTGCGCGGTATTCGACGCTTGCTGGGAAGCGGGGGAGGATGTGTCCGATCTGGCGGTGTTGCAACGCTTGGCGGCACAATGCGGGCTCGACAGCGCGGCGCTCACCACAGCCGCGGGCGCCCCGCAACTCAAGCAGCGCTTGATCGACGACACCAACGCGGCCATCGCCGCCGGCGTGTTCGGGGTGCCGACCTTCGAAGTCGACGGTCAATTGTTTTGGGGCGGCGATCGCATCGATGCCCTGCTCTGGCATCTGGAAGGGAAGCGCATCGATATGGCGGCGCGCGACGCCTTTCTGGCGCGGCCGGCATTGGCCAAGCGGCCGGGCGCGTAGGAGCGTGTTCACGCCGCGATGAGATCGCCGTGGCTAGCGCCGAAAAATTAAGTGGGGGAAAAAATTAAGGGGAGGCAGCAAATTAAATGGGGTCAGAATTAAATGGGGTCAGAGTCGAATTAATTCGAGAATCATGAATTAATTCGACTCT
>JAZKBP010000023.1:0-1599 GCA_040388555.1 Pseudomonadota bacterium | reverse complement strand
CGTTTCAACGATACGGCGGCGCCCTATCCGCACGATGGCTTGATCCATCAAGTGTTCGAGGCGCAGGCCGCGGCGCAGCCGGACGCGCTGGCGCTGGTCGATGGCGCGCTGTGCTTGACGTATTGCGAACTGAACGCGCGCGCCAATCAATTGGCTCACCACTTGCTGGCGCTGGGTGTGAAGGCGGACGATCGGGTCGCGCTGTGCATGGAGCGCAGCGCCGCGATGATCGTAGGCTTGCTGGCGATTTTGAAGGCGGGCGCGGGCTATGTGCCGCTGGACCCGGCCTATCCGCAGGAACGTCTGGCCTTCATGCTGGCCGATTGCGCGCCGGTCGCGCTGCTGGCCCAGGAAGGCCTGGCAGCGCTCTTGCCGGCCTGTCCGGCGCCGCTGGTGCTGGTCGACGGTGCGCACGCGGCGGCTATCGCGTGCCACCCCACATCCAATCCGGATGCGGCCGCGCTTGGCCTTGGCAGCGCCGCGCTCGCGTACGTGATCTACACCTCCGGCTCGACCGGGCGTCCGAACGGGGTGATGGTCGAGCACCGCAATGTGCTGCGCCTGGCCATCAATGGCGGCTTCGCGCCGCTTGGCCAGGGCGACTGCATCGCTCATTGCGCCAGCCCCTCGTTCGACGCGAGCACCTGGGAGATCTGGGGCGCGCTGCTCAATGGCGCGCGCGTGCTGCTGGTGCCGCAGGCGGTGCTGCTCGAGCCGCGCCAGCTGTGTCAATACCTGATCGACGGCCAAGTGAGCGCCTTGTGGCTCACCGCCGGACTGTTCAACGAATACGTGGATGCGCTCGCGCCGGCGTTTGCCAAGCTGAGCTACCTGATGGTGGGCGGCGACGCGCTCGATCCGCGCACGGTGCGGCGCGCGCTCGCCAATGCGCAGCGTCCGCGCCACCTGATCAACGGTTACGGCCCGACCGAGTGCACCACCTTCGCCATCACCCATGACATCGTGGCCTTGCCGGAGCAAGCGACGAGCGTGCCGCTCGGACGCCCGATCGGCAACACCAGCATCCACATCCTGGACGCGCGACGCCAGGCGGTGCCGCTGGGCGTGGCCGGCGAAATCTATATCGGCGGGGCTGGCCTGGCGCGTGGCTACCTGAACCGCGCGCAGCTGACGGAGCAACGCTTCGTGGTTGGCGCCGACGGCGCGCGCCTGTACAAGACGGGCGACCTGGGACGGTGGCTGGCCGATGGCACGGTCGAGTACCTGGGGCGCAACGACTTCCAGGTCAAGATCCGCGGCTTTCGCATCGAGCTTGGCGAGATCGAGGCCAAGCTGGCCGCCTGCGCCGGCGTGCGCGAGGCGGTGGTGCTGGCGCGCGAAGACCAGCCGGGCGAAAAGCGCCTGGTGGCCTACCTGCTGGCGCAAGAGGGTGCGCAGCTCGTCCCCGCTCAATTGCGCGCCGAGCTGGCGGGCAGCCTGGCCGACTATATGCTGCCTGGCGCCTTCGTGACGCTCGCGTCTTTCCCGCTCACCCAGAACGGCAAGCTGGACCGGCGCGCGCTGCCGGCACCGGACCAGACGGCGACGGCGGCGCGCGCCTACGCGGCGCCGCAAGGTGCCCTGGAGACGGCGATCGCG
>JAZKBP010000022.1:0-44111 GCA_040388555.1 Pseudomonadota bacterium | reverse complement strand
GGTCGGGAATCCAGTTGGCCGTGTTCATGTCGTGGGTGCGGCGGCGGTCGTCGCCCGTGTTCTTGCGCAGGTCCAGGAATTCCTCGATGTCCATGTGCCAGGTTTCGAGGTAGGCGCACACGGCGCCCTTGCGCTTGCCGCCCTGGTTGACGGCCACGGCGGTGTCGTTGACCACTTTCAGGAACGGCACCACGCCTTGCGACTTGCCGTTGGTGCCCTTGATGTGGGCGCCGAGCGCGCGCACCGGGGTCCAGTCGTTGCCCAGGCCGCCGGCGAACTTGGCCAGCAGCGCGTTTTCCTTGATCGCCTCGTAGATGCCTTCGAGGTCGTCCGACACTGTCGTCAGGTAGCACGAGGAGAGCTGCGAACGCAGGGTGCCCGAATTGAACAGGGTCGGCGTCGAGCTCATGAAGTCGAAGGACGACAGCAGGTGGTAGAACTCGATGGCGCGCGCTTCGCGCTGCGGCTCGTTCAGGGCCAGGCCCATCGCCACGCGCATATAGAAAGCCTGCGGCATCTCGATGCGCACCTCGCGCACGTGCAAGAAGTAGCGGTCATACAGGGTTTGCAGGCCGATGTAGCCAAACTGCAGGTCGCGGTCGGCCACCAAGGCCTTGGCCAGTTTTTCAAGGTCGAATTCGGCCAGCTTGGTGTCGAGCAGCTCGGCTTCGATGCCCTTGGCGATATATTGCGGGAAGTAGCCGACATAGTGCGCAGCCGCTTTCGCTTGCGGCACTTCCTGGCCGAACACTTCCTTGCGGATCGTGTGCAGCAGGATGCGCGCCGTCACCTGGCTGTAGGCCGGGTCTTTTTCCATCAGCGCGCGCGCGGCCAGGATGGCCGACTTGTGCAGTTCTTCGACCGGCACGCCGTCGTACAGGTTCTTGACCGTCTCGGACAGGATGGCATCGGCGTCGACGTGCTTTTCCAGGCCGACGCAAGCGGCGCCGATCAGGTCGGACACTTGCTTCATGTCGAGGGGACGGCGCACGCCGTTGTCCGTCACATGGATCTGGGGCGCGGCCGGCACGCTGGCGCCGCCTTGCGCGTCCTTGGCCGCGCGGCGCTCTTCCATATGCTTGGCGCGGTACAGCACGTAGGCGCGCGCCACGTCATGCTCGCCCGAGCGCATCAAGGACAATTCCACCTGGTCTTGCACGTCTTCGATATGGAAGGTGCCGCCGCCCGGCTGGCGCCGCACCAGCGCGGCCACCACGTTGTTGGTGAGCTGCTCGACCAGTTCGCGGATGCGCGCGGAAGCGGCGCCCTGCCCGCCAGCGACGGCCAGAAAGGCCTTGGTGACGGCGATCGCGATCTTGGTGGGCTCGAACGCAACGACGGCGCCATTGCGGCGCATGATGCGGTAGTCGCCGCGCGCGACGATGGCTTGCGCGCTGTGTTCGGCGTCCGTACTGCCCGCTCCTGGGTTGACGCCTTGCGGATTGATGGAAATGTCTTGGGATGTATGCATTGGGCCTCCAGGAACGGCTGGCTTGGTGTGCCGCCGATTGTTTTTAAGAGAACCGTCCGGTCGGGACGGCTCCACTACTCATAGATACAGCAAAAACTGGCCCGCCAGCCCTTGTTGCGGGTTGGGCTTGTGACGCTGGCAGGGTGTGATTCACGGGCCTCGATACCCGCTTGCGGACCGCATTTTGAACACTGATTTTCCGGGATTAAAGCGCGATCGAGACCTTTTCGAGACGGTCCGACTGACGTTGAACGGTTTTAGAGGAAGTTCTCGCATACCACTAGATATAGTGTCAGGCTTTAAGATGGTACTAATTGTAGTGCCTGAGGGGGCGCTACGCAATAGATTTCCATGCCTGCCGGTGGTAAATATTTACGCTTTTTTTTCCGGCGCGGGCTTGACATTTTCTATGCTGGGCGGAAAGCGCAATGCACGGTGAGCAAGCACTAACCCAGGGTCGGCGGCGCCCGCTTTGGCCACTTGCGCGGCCAGGGCGGCGGCATAGCGCGGCCACTCGAAAAACGGCCCCGGATCGGTCTTGCGCCCGGGCGCGATGTGCTCGTGGCCAAGCACCGCGCGCAAGCGATGGCGCGCCAGCAGGGCCGCGCTGAGTTCGGCCAGGGCGGCATATTGCACTGGCGAAAATGCAACATTGTCGCTGCCTTCCAATTCAATGCCGATGGAAAAATCGTTGCAGCGCTCCCGCCCTTCGAATTGCGACACGCCGGCGTGCCAGGCGCGCAGCAGGGTCGGCACAAATTGCAGGACGGCGCCGTCGCGCCGGATCAGGAAGTGGGACGACACGCGCAAAGCGCGCAAGCTGGCATAGTCGCCGTGCCCGTCCTGCGTGTGCAGCGCGTGCAGGTCGAGGCGGCCGCTGAACAGATCGGCGATGTGGGGGCCGCCAAAGCGCCCGGCCGGCAGGCTGATGTTGTGGATGACGAGCAGCTCGAGCGCGGTGGGGTCGGGGCGCGCGTCGCAATGGGGGCTATCGTAGCGCAGGGCCGCGCCGTACCAGCCCTGGGCCGTGAGGGCGGCGATGGCCATCACGGCTCCGGCGCGTGGATGTCGAGCTTTTGCATCTGGTAGCGCAGCTGGCGAAAGCTGATGCCCAGCAGCTGCGCCGCCTGCGTGCGGTTGAACTGGGTTTGCGCCAAGGCGCGCAGGATGATGTCGCGCTCGACTTGACTCAGGTAGTCGGGCAGATTGGCCGGCAAGGCGTTGGCGCCGAGCGCGGGCGCCAGCGGCGCCGGCGGCTGCGCCGCTAAAAGCGCCGCAGCGGACGCGGGCGCGTGGACGTGGACGGCGCCGGACAGCGGCGCCGGCGCGGCCAACAGTGGGGCCGGCGCGGCGTCGCCACCGATGCGCGCGCCCTTGAGCGAGAGATCGGCGACCTCGATCACGCCGGCGTCGGCGAACGCGAGGGCGCGTTCGAGCACGTTTTCCAGCTCACGCACATTGCCCGGGAAGGCATAGGCGCGCAGGGTGGCCAGCACATCGGCGCCCAGCGCCACCCGATGCTCGGCGCCGGCAAGACGCGCCAGGATCGCCTCGGTCAGCACCTGCATGTCGTCACCGCGCTCGCGCAGAGGCGGCACCTGCAATTCGATCACGTTCAAGCGGTAGTACAAGTCTTGCCGGAAGCGACCGGCTTCGACGCAGGCGGCCAGGTTCTGGTGGGTGGCGCTGATGATGCGCACATCGACCGGCTCCTCGATCGTGGCGCCGATCTTGCGCACGCGCCGTTCCTGGATCGCGCGCAGCAGCTTGACCTGCATTGGCAGCGGCAAGTCGGCCACTTCGTCGAGCATCAAGGTGCCGCCATTGGCGGCCTGGAAAAAGCCATCGCGCTCGTCGGCCGCGCCAGTGAACGCGCCCTTGCGATAGCCAAAAAACTCGGCCTCCATCAGCGCTTCCGGGATGGCGCCGCAGTTGACGGCGATGAAAGGCTTGGAGGCGCGCGAGCTTTGCACATGGATTTCGCGCGCCGCCAATTCCTTGCCGCTGCCCGATTCGCCCGTGATGGCGATCGGCGCCATCGAGCGCGCCAGGCGCGCGATCTGCGCGCGCAGCGCCTGCATCACGCTCGACTGTCCGATCAGACGCGTCGCCACGGCCGCCCCGGCCGGCACCATCTCGGCCACGGGCGTGTTCAGGCGCAGCGCCGACTGCACCATCAGGCGCAGCTGGTCGAGCACGACCGGTTTCGAGACATAGTCAAAAGCGCCGGCCTTGAGCGCGACGACGGCGTTATCGGCGCTGCCATAGGCGGTGACGACGGCGATCGGCGTGTTGCGATAGCTGGCCGCCACTTCGCGCACCAGCTCCAGGCCCAGGCCATCGGGCAAATGCATATCGGTGAGCACCAAGGCGTACTCGGTGCCGGCGAGCAGGGCGCGCGCCTCGCCCAAGGTGGCGGCGCTGTCGACATCGAGCCCCATCTTGAGCAAGGTGATTTCAAGCAGTTCGCGCAAATCGGCTTCGTCATCGACGACAAGTACGCGCGGTGAGCTCATGGTGGGGCCTTTCCTGTTATTGGGGCCAGTTGGGCCGGCGCCGTCACCGCCTGCGCGAACGCGATCACGAAACGGCCATTGGCGCGGTTGATGCCCTGCGCATTGGCATCGAAACGGTACTCGTAATCGAGTTTCGCCTCGTTATTGAGACACAATTCGCGCGCCAGGTAAAGCCCGAGGCCGGTCCCCTTGCTCGATGTGGTGTAAAACGGTTCGAACAGGTGGGCCCGAACCTCGGGCGTGATGCCGGGGCCGTCGTCCTGCACATGCAGTTCGAGCGCGCCGCCGCTCGCGCTTTTGACGTCGATGACGATGGAGGCTGGCTTGCCGCTGGCATAGCGCACCGCGTTGGTGAGCAAATTGACCAGCACCTCGCGCAAGTGCAAGGGGTCGAAGCGCACCTGGGCCCGCCCGATCGCGCCCAGCGCGATCACCTGTCCGTCGAGCCGGTGCGACTCCTGGAACTCCGCCTTCAAGTCATGCAAGAACGCGTCGAGCGGCAGTGGCTCGCATTGAGGCTGCACCTTGCGCGACAGTTGGAGGATATCCTCGACCATGCGGTTCACGCGCATCACGTTGTCGCCCACGATCTTGAGCAAGCGCTGCTGGGCCGCGCCATGCATGTCCTCGGCCAGCAGCGCGGTGGCGTGGCCGATGGCCGACAAGGGATTGCGCACCTCGTGCGCGATGCTCGCCGTCAGGCGTCCCATCGACGCGAGCTTGAGCTGTTGGGCCTGGTTTTCGATGGCCGTCACGTCTTGCAGGAAGATCACGCAGCGCTCCTGCTTGGGATCGATGGTATCGACTCGCACGAAACGCAGCTTCAAGTGCGCCGGCAAGTCGCGCCGGCCGCTCCAGGCGGCGTTCGCGCCGTCACTGTAAGGCTTGACGGTCACGAAGGCGGCATGTTGAGCGGCGCCGCGCGCATGGTCGTGCTGCGTCAGCCAGGCGCTGTAGGCCTGGCTGATCGGTTCGAGCGCCGCCATCTGGCCGAGACGGAACCCGGGCTCGATCGACACCAGGCCAAGCATGGCATGAGCTGCCGGATTGCTGGTGAAGACGTGGCCATCGCGCCCGAGCACCAGCACGCCGTCGCCGACGTCGGAGATCACGATACTGTTGATCGCATGCTGGATGTCCAGGTCGATGCCGCGCTTGATCGCCAGTTCCTCCTGGCGTATCAGCTTGGCCGCCAGCCGGTTCACGCCCAGCACCACCCCGAAGAACGCGGCCCCGTCCATCCCGGCCTGGAGCAGGCGCACGTCGCCATCCTGGGTGAAGATTTGAATGGTCGCTTCGGCCAGCAGGAACAAGGTCACCAGCGAGGCTGAAAACAGCGCCAGCAGCAGCGGCGCCAGGATGGCCGCGCCAGCGAGCGGGAACAGGTAGAGGATGGCCAAGCCGCTGCGGGCCCCGCCGGCCAGCAGGTAGAGCAGGGAGACGGCGACGATGTCGGTGAAGATCTGGATCGACAGCTGGGTCATGGCGCGCTGGCGCCACTTGAGCGTGACAATGGCAAAACCGAGCGCCGCCACCATGTAGACGATGCACGTTTCGGCGTAAATGAATTCGCCGCTGTGGCGCACGCCGCCGGCGTTGTCGAAGCTTAGGTAAACAAGCAGCACCAGCGCAATGACCACGCGCGTGGCATTGAGCGTTTGCAGCATGCGCCAGAAGGTGTCGCGCGACTCCTCCGACAATTCCTGCCAGCGTGCCATGGTCCGCCCTACTTCGGCGGCAAACGCACGTGGGCGGCGCTGCAGTAGTCGTGCCCGTCGGCGCGCACCGCCTCGGAGGCGGGAAAATACACGCCGCAGTGAAAGCAGCAGGCCATTGCCTCGGCCGGCGGCGGCGCGCCCGCGCCGTGGCGGGCGTCCTGCGGCGGACGCGCGCCGCGCGTGCTCTTGCTGCGCAGGGCCAGGATGACGAGCCCGATCAGGGCGATCCAGAACAGCAGGCGGCTCATGCGAGCGTCCTCATACGAAGCCGCGATGCAGCAGCACTTCGTACACGAAGCGGCTCACCACGTAGGCTAGGGTCAGGGTGGCGAAACCGGCCAGCGTGAAGCCGAGCGCGGTGCGTCCGCGCCAGCCGCGCAAGCGCCGTCCCGCCAGCAGGGCGCCGAACAGCAGCCAGGACATCAAGGTGAACACGCTTTTGTGGTCCCATTTGAGCACCACCCCGAACAGCTGTTCGGAAAATACAAAACCGGACAGCACCGTCAGGGTCAGCAGCGCGAAGCCGAAGCCGATCAGGCGAAACAGCAGCTTCTCCATCGTCAAGAGGGCCGGCAGCTGGTCGAGGGCGGCGGGCAGCCAGCCGCCCAAACCGCTCATCTGGCCGCGCGTTTGCAGGCGCGACTGCTGCAAGGCCATCAGCACTGCGTGGAAAGCGGCGATGGTCAAGCTGCTGAAGGCGGCGATCGCGATCGCGATATGCCAGCCGAAGGCGGGCGGGCGTCCTTGCAGGGCCACCAGAGTGCCGGGGAAGGCGTAGGACAGCATGACGGCGAGGGCGGCGATCGGCATGACAAGGCGGCGCAAACCGTCGAGCGCGAAATTGCGGTTCTCGATCCAGTACGCGGCCACCGAAATCCACAGCGCGGACGAGAGCATCATCGCGAAGCCGACCCGCAGGTTGCCGCTGCCGACCTCGGTCCACAGCGCCGCGCCGTGCGCCAGCCAGGCCAGGGCGGTGACGGCGGTGACGAGCGCGCGCTGCCGGCTTGGCAGCACGGACGAGACGCCGTACAGCAGGGCGGCGGCGAGAAGATAAGTAGTTTGCATGCTTGAAGTTTACACTAATGCCGGGACGCGGTGGAAATGATAGTGGGCGCCCCTCAGTCGGAGGCGGCCATGCGCAACTCGTCGCTGTGGTGGCGCTGCTGCTCTTCCATCACCAGCGCGCCCAGCTCGCGCTTGAGCGTGTTGAACTGGGCCGAGGCCGGATCGCGCAGGCGCGCCAGGTCCACCACGATGTCGCGCTTGATGGTGCCGGGACGGTAGGTCATCACGATGATGCGGTCGGCCAGGTAGATCGCCTCCTCGATGCTGTGGGTGACGAACACGATGGTCTTTTTGAGCTCGGACCAGATGCGCAGCAGCTCGTCCTGCAGATTGCGCCGGGTGAGCGCGTCGAGCGCGCCGAACGGTTCGTCCATCAGCATCACGGGCGCGTCGATGGCCAACACGCGCGCGATCGCCACGCGCTGGCGCATGCCGCCCGACAGGTCCTTCGGATAACGCTGGCGGAAGTCCGACAAGCCCAGCTTGGCCAACAGAGCGTCGACGCGGCGCGCGATCTCAAGGCGTCCAACGCCCTTGATCTCGAGGCCGAAGGCGACGTTCGCCTCGACCGTCATCCACGGGAACAGCGCGTATTCCTGGAACACCATGGCGCGCTCGGGGCCGGGGGCCGTCACCAGAGCGCCGCCGGCGTGGATGGTGCCGCTGCTGGGCAAGGCGAAGCCGGCGATGGCGTTGAGCAGGGTCGATTTGCCGCAGCCCGATGGCCCCAGCAGGCACACGAACTGGCCCTGCGGGATCGCCAGGTCGATGTTCTCAAGCGCGACGACCTCGCGCGCGCCGGCCTGGAACACCTTGCCCACGCCACTGATGCTGATATGGGCGGCCTCGCCCTGGCTATGCATGCTCATCGCGCGTCCTTAATTGTCCAGGCCGCGGTGCCAGCGCAGCAGGTGCTGGTTCAAGCGCTGCATGGCGGCGTCGATCGCCAGGCCAAGCATGCCGATGCTGATCATGCCGGCCATGATTTTGTCCGACCAAAAATACTCGCGCGCCTCCAGGATGCGAAAACCCAGGCCATTGTTCACCGCGATCATCTCCGAGACGATGACGACGATGAAGGCGGTGCCGATGCCGATGCGCACGCCCGACAGGATGAACGGCACGGCGGCCGGCAGCATCACGCGCAGGAACAGCACGCGCTCGCCCGCGCCCAGGTTGCGCGCGGCACGGATATAAATGCTGTCGACCTGGCGCACGCCGGCGATGGTGTTCATCAGGACTGGGAAGAATGCGCCCAGCGCGATCAGGAACACAGCCGGCGGATTGCCCAGGCCGAACCACAGGATCGACAGCGGTATGTAGGCGATCGGCGGAATCGGGCGCAGCAGCTGCACCAGCGGGTTGAAGATGGCGTACACGCGCGCGCTCGCCCCCATCCACAGGCCGAGCGGCAGCGCCAGGCCGGCACCAATCACGAAACCGAGCGCCACGCGGTACAGGCTGCTGGCGGCGTCGCCCACCAGTTCGCCCGAAAAAAACCAGGCCAGGCGGCTGCCGTCCGCGTAGGGCTGGGCCGGCAGCAGGTATTCGAGCCATTTGTGCGCCACCGCCAGCGGCGAGGGCAGCATCTGCGGATTGACCAGGCCGGCCGCCGTTACCGCCTGCCACACGGCGACGACCAGCACCGGAGCGACCAGGCCGACGCCCGCTTCCCGCCAGCTCGCACGCCAGCGCGCCCGCCATGTTGTACGCCCACTCGCCATCGCTCCTCCCTCGCTTTGCCCGAACCGGCTTATTTGACGCCGAGCGCCTTCTTGGCCGCGTCCAGCAAATCGGTCTTGACCCACTCTTTGGCCACGGGCGGGTGCGCCATCTTGCCGCTGCCGGTCTTGACCATCACGTCGGTGGTGATCTGGATATGCTCTGGCGTGATGTCGTAGCTGTAAGGCGAATTGCCGATCGCGTCTTCAAAATCGTCCTTCGTGATCTGGCCCTTGAAAACGGTCTCGCGCACATATTTTTCAGCCAGGGCCTTGTTGTCGATGAAGGTCTTGGTCGACTCGACGAAGCAGCGCATGAATTTTTCCGCCGTCGCGCGCCGCTCCTTGTAGAATTTTTCCGTCATCACCAGGGTGCGCACCGGCTCGCCGATCGGGGTGTCGTAAGGCTTGATCAATTCCTGGCCATAGCCCTTGTTGATCGCTTGCGAGGATTGCGGCTCCGACTGCAAGATCGCGTCCAGGTTCTTGCCCAGCAAGGCTTGGTTCAAATCCGGATAGCCCAGGTACACCAGCTGCACGTCCTTGCCCGGCGCGTCCGAATAAGTCAAGCCGGCTTGCTGCAGCTCGGCCAGCAAAAGCAGATCCTGGATCCCGCCGCGCGTCACGCCCACCTTGTGGCCCTTCAAATCGCGCACCGTCTTGATCCCCAGGCCCGGGCGCACCAGCAGGCGCGCGCCGCCGCGCGCGAAACCGGCCACCACGAAAATCGGCGCACCGCTGGCGCGGCCCGAGACGGCCGCCTCGGAACCGGTGGCGCCAACATCGAGTTCGCCGGCGATGATCGCCTGCATCACGTCGAGCCCTTTAGCGAACACATGCTCCTCGATCTTGATACCGCACTTGGGCGCGATCTCCTTGATGTACGAGATGGCGCCGTAGTGCGCGAACTTGAGGTTGCCGACCCGGACTACTTCCTGCGCTGGAACGGCGCCCGGCGCCAGCAGCGCGCCCGCCAGCGCCAAGACCTTGCATGTGCGTGTGACTGTCATTGTTTTCTCCGCTCCCCGGCCGGCCCCTGCCCGCCTCGATGTGTGCAGATCATACCAAGCTGAGATGCCGCCAGGACACATATTTTCGTGGCGTGCGTCCTGCCATGCTTGCCTGAAGTCAACAAGCCTGCGCTTTGGCGCGCTGCACCGCGCCGCGGGCGGCAGCGGCGATAGCGGCGGCATAGGGTAAAATGAGCGCCAAACTTTCCCTTCCCGCATACCCATATATCTGAGGCAGCTCCACCATGCTAGATAACTTAACTCAACGCCTCGCCAAGGTCGTCAAGACCATGCGCGGCGAGGCGCGCTTGACCGAATCGAACACCGCCGAGATGCTGCGCGAAGTGCGCATGGCCCTGCTCGAAGCGGACGTGGCGCTGCCGGCGGTGCGCGAATTCATCGGCCGCGTCAAGGAAAAGGCGCTCGGCGAAGACGTGATCGGCTCGCTCACGCCGGGCCAGGCCCTGGTCGGCGTGGTGCAGCGCGAACTGGCAGCCCTGATGGGCGCGGACCTGGGCCCGGAAGCGTCGCAGCTCTCGTTTGCGCAGCAGCCGCCGGCGATCATCCTGATGGCCGGCCTGCAAGGTGTGGGCAAGACCACCACCGTCGGCAAGCTGGCCAAATACCTGCGCGAGGAAAAAAAGAAGAAGGTCTTGACCGTCTCGGCCGACGTCTACCGCCCGGCCGCGATCGCCCAGCTCGAAAGCGTGAGCAAACAAGTGGGGGCGGACTTCTTCCCTTCGTCGAGCAGCGACAAGCCGGTCGCGATCGCGCTCGCCGCGCTTGACTGGGCCAAGAAGCATTACCACGACGTGCTGATCATCGACACCGCCGGCCGCCTGGGCATCGATGAGGCGATGATGCAGGAGATCGCGGCCGTGCACGCGGCCGTCAAGCCGATCGAAACCCTGTTCGTGGTCGACGCCATGCTCGGCCAGGACGCCATCAACACCGCCAAGGCTTTCAGCGACGCGCTGCCGTTGACGGGCATCGTGCTCACCAAGCTCGATGGCGATGCGCGCGGCGGCGCGGCCCTGTCGGTGCGCCACATCACGGGCAAACCGATCAAGTTCGCCGGCGTATCCGAAAAGCTCGACGGCCTCGAAGCCTTCGACGCCCAACGCATGGCCAACCGCATCCTGGGCATGGGCGACATCCTGGCCCTGGTGGAGGAAGCGCGCAAGGGCGTGGACGTGAAGGCCGCCACCGAGCTGGCCAACAAACTCAAGGTGGGCGGCAAGTTCGACATGAACGACTTCAAGGCCCAACTGGGCCAGATGAAGAAAATGGGCGGCATGGCCGGCTTGATGGACAAGCTGCCAGCCCAGTTCCAGCAAGCGGCCGGCGGCGCCAACATGGACCAGGCCGACAAGCAGGTGCGCCGCATGGTGGGCATCATCGACTCGATGACGCCGGCCGAACGGGCCAAGCCGGAGCTGATCAAGGCCACGCGCAAGCGCCGCATCGCCACTGGCGCCGGGGTTCAGGTGCAGGAAGTGAACCGCATGCTCAACCAGTTCGAGCAGATGCAAACCATGATGAAAAAACTCAAGGGCGGCGGCATGATGAAGATGATGCGCGGGATGAAGGGCATGATGCCCGGCATGCATTAAGGCGCCACGGCCGCACCGGCGGCCTGGCCCGATCGGGAGGAGCCCTGCTGCGGCGGGCTTTCCCGCCGATTTGGCCGAAAATGCGCGGCGCCGGCGCCACGCCCGGCGCCCGAGGCGCGCTTCCGGGGCATTTCGGCGAAAAATTATCGAAAAACACTTGCGTCTGCAACAAAACCCCACCAATATAAGCCGGTGCGATTAATTGCGCAATTTCCCCATGTGTTTTTTAGGAGGCTCGACGATGGCAACAGCCAAAAAATCCCCAGCAGCGCCAGCAAAAAAAGCAGCAGCCAAGCCGGCCGTGAAAAAAGCAGCTCCCGCTAAAGCTGCGGCAAAACCAGCAGCGGTGAAAAAACCGGCTGCCGCGCGCAAGCCAAACGCCGCCTTCATGAAGGCGATGACCCCGTCCGCAGTGCTGGCCGCCGTTGTCGGCGCCGCCCCGCTGCCACGTACCGAAGTGACCAAGAAAGTCTGGGACTACATCAAGAAGCTGAACCTGCAAGACGCAGCGAACCGCCGCATGATCAATGCCGACGACAAGCTCAAGGCTGTCTTCGGTGGCAAAGCCCAGGTGTCGATGTTCGAAATGACCAAGCTCATTTCCGACCACCTGAAATAAGCCGACCCACGCCGAATGCAAAAAAGCCCCGGCCGCTGATGCGGCCGGGGCTTTTTTGTTGGTGCTTGGCGCTGCCGGGCGGTGTCCGCCGCCAGCGGCGCGCTGGAACTAGAACGCGTTCGACTCCCAGTTGCGCATCGCCGCGCGCACCGCGTTCGGATACTCGGCCTGGCCGCGGCTGCCGTTGTAGCGACCCAGCGCCAGGAACAGGTCGCCCGCCTCCATGTCGAGGTACATGCGCAAGATGGCGCAGCCGTAGCGTAGATTGGTCTGCATATGGAACAGTTTGGCGCGGTCGTTGTCGCCAATGATGCCGGTCCAGAAGGGCATCACTTGCATGTAGCCGCGCGCGCCGGCCACCGACACCGCGTACTTGCGGTAGGCCGATTCGACCTGGATCAGGCCCAGCACCAGCGCCGGATCGAGTCCGGCGCGGCGTGCCTCGTACCAGGCCGCCTCCAAAAACTCGGTGCGCGACTGCGCATCCGGCAGGCGCCGCTTCAAGCGCTCGGACATTTGCGCCAGCCATAGCTGGTAGCGCTGGCGCGCGTAGTCGTCCTTGAAGCTAGGCTGCGGCGGGCGCGCATCCTTGATCGCGTTGGCCAGCGCCAGGCGCACGGTGTCGGCCAGCGCTTCTTCCTTCTGGTTGCCGGCCGCCGCTGGCGCGCAGGCCAGACCCGCCGCCAGCGCTGCCAGCGCCAGCGCGGCGCGCGCACCGGCGCCATTGCCGCGCGGGCCCGGCTGGCCGGGTTTGCCGCCATTGCCCATCATGCCCGTGCCGTTCACTTTGCCAATCTGCCCTTGATAAAGTCGACCATGCCGGCCACCGGCACCGGCGTCGCTTGCGCGTCGCGCCGGCCCTGGTATTCCAGGTTGCCTTCCTTGAGACCGCGCTCACCCACCACCACCCGGTGCGGCACGCCGATCAGTTCCCAGTCGGCGAACATGGCGCCCGGACGCAAGCCACGGTCGTCGATGATCACGTCGACCCCGGCCGCCTGCAGCGCCCCATACAGCGCCTCGGTTTCCTGCTTGACCATCTCGCTGCGGTCCATGCCCATCGGGCACAGCACCACTTCGAAGGGCGCGATCGCGCTCGGCCAGATGATGCCCTTGTCGTCGAAATTCTGTTCAATCGCCGCGCCCAGGATGCGCGTCACGCCGATGCCGTAGCACCCCATTTGCAGCGGGGCCGGCTTGCCGTTTTCGTCGAGGAAGGTGGCGCCCATGCTTTGCGAATAGGTGGTCCCGAGCTGGAACACATGGCCCACTTCGATGCCGCGCTCGATCGCCAGCACGCCCAGTCCGTCCGGCGAAGCGTCACCCTCGACGACGTTGCGCAGGTCGGCCACCAGCGGCTCGGCCAGGTCGCGCCCCCAATTGGCGCCCGTGTAGTGGAAGCCCTCGGCGTTGGCGCCGCACACGAAGTCGGCCATATTGGCCACCGTGCGGTCGGCCACCACGTTCAAGTCCTTGGCGCCGATCGGGCCCAGGTAGCCTGGCACGCTGCCGTAGCAGGCGAGGATCTCGGCCTCGGTGGCGAAGCGGAAGCTGGCCAGGCCGGCGACCTTGGATACCTTCACCTCGTTCAATTCATGGTCGCCGCGCAGCAGCAGCAGCCAGTTTTCGATCAGGACCTTGCCCTCGACTTCCTTTTCCACCGTCAGCGCGATCGACTTGACGGTGCGCGACAGGTCGATGCCCAGCAGGTTTGCCACCTGCTCGCACTTGGTGGTGGCGGGGGTGGCCACTTTTTCGAGCGCGGCCTGGGCCGCCGGGCGCGCCGCGCCGATGGCCAGCGCCTCGGCCGCTTCCATATTGGCCGCGTAGTCCGAGTTCGGGCAGTACACCAGCGCGTCCTCGCCGGTGCTGGCGATGACATGGAATTCATGCGAGCCGGAGCCGCCGATGGCGCCGTTGTCGGCCGCCACCGCGCGGAACTTCAAGCCGAAGCGGTTGAAGATGCGCCCGTAGGCGTCGAACATCACCTTGTACGACGCTTGCATGCCGGCCAGGTCGCGATCAAACGAGTAGGCGTCCTTCATGGTGAATTCGCGCCCGCGCATGAGGCCAAAGCGCGGGCGGCGCTCGTCGCGGAACTTGGTCTGGATATGGTAGAAGTTCAGCGGCAGCTGGCGGTAAGACTTGATCTCGCCGCGCACCACGTCGGTGATCACTTCTTCCGAGGTCGGCTGGATCGCGTAGTCGCGCCCATGGCGGTCTTTCACGCGCAGCAGTTCCGGGCCCATCTTGTCCCAACGCCCCGTCTCTTGCCACAGCTCGGCCGGCTGCACCAGCGGCATCAACAGTTCGATTGCGCCGGCGCGGTTCATTTCCTCACGGATGATGGCCTCGACTTTGCGGATCACCCGCAAGCCCGTCGGCATATAAGTGTAGATGCCCGAACCGAGGCGTTTGATCATGCCGGCGCGCATCATCAGCTGGTGGCTGACGATTTCCGCGTCCGACGGCGCTTCCTTGAGAGTTGAAATAAAAAAACGTGAGGCGCGCATATCGATGAATTCTTTTAAAAAGAGAGAGTTATAATCAATCTAATTTTAAAGGATTAGCTGGCTGATGCGTCCAATCTTTATACAAATGGGTCCAATTGCTGCCGTTCCCGCCGTTTTCGCCCGCCGAAAACGCCGCGGGCGCGGAGATTTGTGGGCAAAAATGTAAGAAGGCGCTCGTCGGCAGAAAGTTTTGAGGTGCACTATGCTCGACCGTGAAGGGTTTCGGCCCAACGTCGGCATCATCCTGCTGAACGCCCAGAACGAGGTGTGGTGGGGAAAACGGGTGCGCGAGCACTCATGGCAATTCCCGCAAGGGGGTATCAAATACGGGGAGACACCGGAGCAGGCGATGTACCGCGAGCTGGAGGAGGAAATCGGCTTGCGCCAGGAGCACGTGAAGATCGTCGGGCGCACGCGCGACTGGCTGCGCTATGAGGTGCCGGATCATTTCATCAAGCGCGAGATCCGCGGCCACTATCGGGGCCAGAAGCAGATCTGGTTCTTGCTGCGCATGGTCGCGCGCGACAACGACGTCAACCTGCGCCTGACCGACCACCCCGAATTCGACGCCTGGCGCTGGCACGACTACTGGGTACCGCTGGACGTGGTGATCGAATTCAAGCGCGACGTCTACCAGCGCGCCTTGCAGGAATTGTCGCGCTTTCTGACCTGGCCGGCGCACGGCCAGGAGCGGCGCCACAACGCGCGCTACCTGCGCCAGCCGCGCGCGGCCGCGCCCGCCGTAGCCGGCACGGCGCCGGCCCCGCTCCAGGCCGAGGCGGAAGCGGCGGCGCCGCAGCTGGTGCTGGCGCCGGGCAAAGACTAGCACGAAGGCGGGCGCCGGCGCGCCCGCCTGCCGCCCACCCCGCCTGGGGACGCCTGCGTTCGCTTCCAACATGGTAAGATTGCTTTTTTTGCATTTGCGAGCCCGACCATGAACACCTTCCCCTTCATATCACGCGTGGCGCTGCCGCGTATTGTCGCCTGCGCGCTCATGGCGGCCGCCGGCATGGCGCCCCCGGCGGCGCGCGCGGCCGACGCGGCGAGCGCATGCCGCTACGTGCCGATGGCCACCTTGCCCCTGCGCGAGGGCCGTGGCTTGCAGGTCGACGGCAGTATCAACGGCGAGCCGGTGGCGATGACGCTCGACACCGGCGCCCACACCACCTACCTGACCGAGAACGTGACCGAGCGCCTGGGCATTCCTCTCGACCAGAGCGGCCGATACTCGCTGGGCGTGAGTGGCGCGAGCGTCGTCTACGCGGCCAGGTTGAAGGATTTCTCGATCGGTTCCGTCCACAGCAGCACCAACAAATTGGTGCTGCCGGTGCTGGGCGAGAAGCATGGCTACGATGTCTTGCTGGGCGCCGATTATCTGTTGCGCATGGACTTGGAAATTTCGGTGCGCGAGCACAAAGTGCGCTTTTTCAGCGCCAGCGGCTGCAAAGATACCTACCTCGCCTACTGGGACCAGAACGCGATGGAGCTGCCATTCACGCAAGTGTCGCAGGACGATATGCGTCCCCACGTCGACGTCATGCTCAACGGCGTCAAGCTCGACGCCATTATCGACACCGGCGCCAGCTTTTCCGTCCTCACGCTGGACGCGGCGCGGCGCGCCGGAGTCCATATCGATACCGGCACGGCCAAACCGTCGGCCCTGGCAGTAGGTGGCGGCGCCAAGCCGGTGAAGGTGTGGACCGGTTTGTTCAACACCTTCACCATCGCCGATGAAACCATCAAGCAAGCGTACATCCACGTCATCGACACGCCCGGCACCGGCGCGCATTCCGACCATGACATGCTGCTCGGAGAGGACTTCCTGCGGGCCCACCGAATCCTGCTTGCCACCAGCCAGAACCGTGTTTATCTGAGCTACAACGGCGGCGCGCTGTTCGCCGATCCGGCCGGCGCGGCAAAATAGCGCGACGCGGCCAGCAAGAGGGCCGCGCGCATCGCATGACAGGCGCCGGTGATCGACTACTTCCAAGGGCATATCACGCACCCGCAATGTCCGAACAAGCCGCGCGGTACAATGGCGGCCTGATTGACTTGCCCTTCCCCGATCCATGTTCACACCCTCTTCCGACGACGTGCGGCGTTTTTTTTGCGAAGCCTATCGCAAGCAGCGCGCCAATGAAGTGCTCAGCCCGATGGACGCGATCGCCGCCGACTGGATCGCCGAGCATCCCGAATACCACGCCGAGCTGGCCGACGTCGAGGCCGCTCTGGCGCGCGATTACTCGGTCGAGGGCGGCCAAGCCAACCCCTTCCTGCACTTGTCGATGCACCTGTCGATCACCGAGCAGGTGTCGATCGACCAGCCTGCCGGCATCCGCGCCGCCCACGCGGCGCTGGCGCGGCGCCTCGATTCGGTGCATGAGGCCCAGCACCAGATCATGGAATGCCTGGGCAAGATGATCTGGGAATCGCAGCGCGCCGGCTTGCCGCCGGACGGTGCGGCCTATGTGGAGTGTGTGCGCATGCGCTGACAAACGTCGCAGCTCAAAGGTGCGCCCCACGTCGAGCCAACACCAACCCCTTCACTGTCAGTGGATTATTTTGCGTTTGCGTCTGATAATTTGCCAAATACCAGCGCGCGCCTCCAGGGTCGTCGTCAATTTCATTCATGTTGGCAACGAAACGCAATAGCGCAGCGACATCCGCCGCCTCCACCGCCACCTGGGTGTCGGTCACGCCCTGTTCATGGGTCAACGCCAGAATCGCCACCTTGTCGTCGCTGGCCTGTTCGACAATGGCCAGTATCCGGTTCCATGGGTAGCGCAGCGCGTCAACGATTTTCCGTTCATCCGCCCGGCGCTGCTGCATCGCCAAAGCGGCAACATCGTCCTTCATTACCAGCGTACTTTGGCGCTGTTTCCACTTCAACTCCAAGGCAACAAGCCTCTCCTGTTTGCTTTTCACTTCATCGCCCAATTCAATCCACGCGACGATCAAGTTGGCGCAAACCAGTCCCATGAGCATGACAGCGCCAAGGCCCAGCCAAGGGAACACAGGACGCCGGATAAATTCCAAGCTGAGTTTGGCCATCAGTCCCCCGTGAATAGCAAGTCGCGAAAATCGGGATAAAGGGCAAGCTGTAGGTAATCTCTTTTTTGCAATATCATCGTAGCCCTATCCTTCGCCAGAGAAGTCACCGACTGAGAGATGGCTAATCGAATGTCGTGCGCATTGGCGCCGGCAGACAGGCCGAGACGCTTGACCTCACGCTCGACAAGTCCATGCTCTCCCCGATGCGACAGCGTGCTCATCGCTTTCAGCGTCGTGGAACGCGCGACCAGCACAGTGTAAGCGTCATCTTCAATCGCTATCAATACCGATTCGGCCTCGGGTGGACTAGCATGTCTGTTGCGGAAGGCATTCCAAACTCCAGCCACGAATGGCTTAACCGACATCAGCCGCAGGCCATATTCGGTCGACAATTCATGAATCCGCTCCAGGACTGGTCGGCGCAAGGCGCACGCTATCGTATTTACCTCCGCCGGCCCCGTATCGAAGGTGAATTCCCAATCGCTACCGTTGATGCCAAGCTGCCTTTGCATCTGCGCCTGCACCAACGCCGTTCGTTCATCGTGATCGCGCAATCCGGAAGGTAGCGCCAAGGTCATGAACTTGCACAACCCAGAGCCTGCATACACATGCAATTGCGGGCGGCGGCGGGCAGGCGACTTGGCTATGGGCAGTTGCAGTGATGCCGGCGCACTGGCGTCCCAGCGCCACTCGCCAAGCTGTGCAATAGTGCGACTCCATGGCATGCCACTGCGCGTCCGCAAGAATGCCTGGCTCGATGTCAAATACAGATGGTAGGAATTACTCATGAGCGACCACTCGGTCGATTTCCTCCATCGTTGTCAGACCGCTTGCCACCAGATCAAGCGCGCGCAAGCCAAGTGGGCGCACGCCTTGTTCCAGCGCGTGCTGCTTGATTTGGCGGACATCGGCGCGCTTGAGTATCATTGACCGTAGCATGTCGTCAAACGGAAGCACTTCGGCAATAGCGTGCCGTCCCTTATACCCAGTCATGCGGCAATGTTCGCAACCGCGCCCTCGCGCCAAGCGCACTTGAGCGAGTTCCATACCAGCCGCGCTCAATCTGGCGGCGGTCTGCGGCGTCATCGGTTCGGGCTGGACGCATACTGGACAAATCGATCGGATCAGACGTTGTGCGACCACGCCGTTTAAGGCCGACATCAGGCTGTACAAATCCAGCTCCATATGGACAAAGCGGCTGATCACATCAAAAACGCTGTTTGCATGCACCGTCGTAAATACTAAATGCCCAGTCAACGCCGCTTGCACCGCAATTTCCGCCGTTTCCCCATCACGGATTTCGCCAACGAGGATCTTGTCCGGGTCGTGACGCAAAATCGAACGCAGGCCCTGCGAAAACGTCAAGCCCTTCTTCTCATTGACCGGTATTTGCAGCACGCCGGGTAACTCGTACTCCACCGGGTCCTCGATAGTAATGATCTTCTCTTGCCCGGTCTGGATCTCCGACAGCGCCGCATACAAGGTTGTCGTCTTGCCGCTACCGGTTGGCCCCGTCACCAGCAGCATCCCATGAGGCATTTTCGAGAGACGGCGGATCCGTTCAATCGCGTCCTCATCGAGGCCGAGACTGGCGAGCGAGATCGTGTGAGCGTCACCAGTCAGCTGCGCTTTGTCGAGCAAGCGCACCACGGCATCTTCGCCAAATATACTGGGCATGATGGAAACGCGGAAATCGAGCTCACGCTCCCCAAGTTCGATACGGAAGCGACCATCCTGCGGGATGCGACGCTCCGCGATATCAAGCTGGGCCAACACTTTTATGCGCGAAATGACCTCCTCGGCACGCACCCGGTCCGGCAATTCGGACGCCCGCACCAACACTCCGTCAAGCCGCAACTTCACACGCACGCCGTTACGATCGCATTCGAAATGAATATCGCTGGCACCGGCCTTCCACGCATCGTAAATAGCGGCATCCACAAAACGCACGATCGGGCTGGTGCTGCGCTCGATCGTTTCGATGGAGATGACATTGGTTCCGCTGTCGAGTCCCGTCGCAGCAAGGTCGGCGGCTCCGCTTGCCAGGTCGCTCGACGCTTTTATCCGGTGTTGAATATGCGCGAGCGCCGCCAGAATATCTGCGCGCGCGCTCCAGGCGAGGGTTGGATATTGCCCCACACGGTTCGCCAACCACTGCAACGCTTGGTCATCCCAAGGATCGGCGACAACAAAATAGAGTTTCCCGTCCAAACGCATCGGATAGACGCAGCGACTGGTGCAGTCAGTAAAGCTGATGTGATCAAACTCAGGCGTCGCTTGCGGCAAGATAGTGGGGGCGAAGAAGCGCACGCCGAGTACCGCTTCCGAGGCGCGGGCCAATTCCCCGTCGCCGCATTTGACAAGTCCGAGCAATTCCGACACCAGGCAATTGCCGCTGGCCACTGCGCGTGCGCGCGCCTGCGGGAGCAGGGCGGCGAGCGCCTCGAGGTTCGTCTCCGGCGGCGGAAATTTAGTTACGGTCACGGCTCAGATTCCTCCCGCCAGATCGAACACCGGCATATACATCAAAACAATAATTGCACCAATCATCACGCCCACGACCATCAAGAGCAAGGGTTCGACGAGACGGGTGGCGCGTTCAATAAACAAGGTGAACTCTTGTCGGTGGCTGTGGGCGATAATATCCATGACCTTAACAAGATTGCCGGAGCGTTCGCCCACTTGCAACAATCGTTGCGTGACTGTGTCGGTTAAACCGTTTTCTGCAAATGCGCCGCTCAGGCGCTTGCCTTCAGTAATGGCGCGTCGCGCCAGAGACATCTGTAGCTTCAACTTATGTTGAAAGGCGAGATTCTGCGCTAACGGGATCGCGTCTGCCACCGTATATCCCCCTTTGAGCAACATCGACATTGTCTGATAGATGCGGGCCAACTGGTACAGACGAAGGTAATAACGCGCAATTTTGAAATTTCCAAGAATGCGCAAGGCCAAGCGCTTGAGCGTGCCGTTCCGGTAGGCGATGATGGTCATGGCCGCAGCAACAGCCATTACACCCAGCATCGCGCCAAAATAGTCGGACGAAAACCTTCCAACCTTCATAAGGATAAGGGTCGGCAAGCTTAGCGACTGCGAAAAGTCGTCATACACTTTGGAAAAGCGCGGGACCACGTAGGAAATCATGAACATGGAAACAAGTAGGCCAAAACCCACCACCAGGGCCGGATAAATCGCCGCGCTGACCATCTTCTTGCCGAGCTCGCGACCGACCGTTTCATAGCTGATGTATTCATCGAGTGCGCTCTCGATCCGGCTAGAACGTTCGCTGGCCCTAATCGACGCTATCAATAGAGGCGCAAAAGCAAACGGATTCAGTTCCAGCGCCGCCGACAGCGGTTTCCCGTCGAGCAAACGCTGCCTTAGATCCTGCAACACGCCCTGTTTGCTGTCCTCGTTGGTTTTCGAGCACAGTGTCTCGATCGCCTCGACAAGGGACATACCCGAGGAAAGCAGCGTTCTGAGTTCCTCGCAAAACAGGACCGTGTCAAACGCGCCTTTTCCGCCAGCGCGCACGCTGGCCGACTTCACCGCAACCGACAACACGACACTGCCGTCGCGCTCCATGCTATGCCGGACCAGGTCGGCATTTTCCCCTTCCACCAGGCGCTCGGCGATGGCGCCGGAATCCAGGTTGACAGTGCGCACAACGAAATGCATGTGTGCCTCACCCTCGCCGCGCACGATGGCGGCTTGCGAATTGCTGCTTATTCATTGCTTCACCTTGTAGACGAACTGCCATTCCGAATATCGCGTACCCGACACGACTGCGCCATTCGGCATCGGCAAGGGCTGCTGGCGCAAAGCCAGCGCATCGCTCACGCTGTATATGCCGGTAATGCCGCCGTCCGCATTGCGCACCATTCCCCACGCCGTGGAACCGGTGAGCGGGTCGCGGTAGAGGCGGCGCAAATGACGCATCGTGCCGATGAAGCGCTTATCTTCAACCAAATCGTCCAGACGCACCGGAAAAGCCTTTGGTGTCGTGGGCGAATGCTCGTAGTACGAACCGATAGCGCTGGCAAAAGCACTGCCGATCTGAATCAATTCCTCCTCCTTGTCGCGCCGCGATGCGGCACTCCACGATTCGCCTATAGCTGCCAAACCCAGCCCAAAAATGACCAGCGCAAACAACATCGCTACATAGGTAAATCCCCTCTGCCGTGCTGACATACCTAGCCTACCATGACGCATAATCGCTACCATCGCGCGCCAGCCCGCTGGCACCGCTTTTCACATCAAACACGTTCCCGCTTTCCTTTTTCTCCGGAGCCACCACGATCCAGCTGTCGGCGCGCTCGGTGAACGGGTCGGTCGGCAGCTTGCGCAGGTATTTGCGCGTTACCAGCTCGTCCAAAGATTCAGGATAGCGTCCGATATCGCCATAATATTTGTCGATCGCATCGCGCAATTGTGCCAAGTCCTGGCGCAATACCGTCTCCCGCGCTTTGTCGACGTGGCCGAAATAGCGCGGTACCGCCACCGACAGGAGCAAGCTGATTAGCGCCATTACGATTAGCAATTCGATCAAGGTAAAACCGCGCCGTTGCATATGCCCGCCCATCACCATTGCCGATATGGCAGCCCATTCATTCCGACCTCGTCCGACATCGAATAGACATCGAACACATCGGCACCGGGCTTCGGTTGTTCCGCTGTGGAGGCGTAGGAGCGCACCCCCCACGACTGCTCTGCCGGCACTTCGTTGCCGGCAAACGGGTCTTTCGGAATTCGTCGCAAGAAATACATGAGCTGCCCGCCGGTCGACATATCCGGTATTCCGGAAGCCAATTGCCGCAACGTCGCCGGATAGCCACTCGCGCCACTGACGGGCGCGATCCGTCCAGCGTCGTAGGCTTGCTTATATGCATCGATGGCATGCCGGATTTCCCATTGCGCGTGTTTCAGTTCGCGCTCCTTGTTGCGCTTGACGGATAGTTCCACCAGGGGCATGGCCGCCGTCGCCAAGATCCCCAATACGGCCATCACTACCAACAATTCGATAATCGTGTATCCGCGCATGGACAGTGGCATTGCATACTCACTTCACCGTAATTTTCAGCGCCTCGGGCAGGGACGGCATACTTATGGCTTCGGGAGAAATTGGCTTGGCCGACGTCAGGCGCAATTCCGCGATACCGGGGGCGATCGCCTTGAACCTGAAAGCGGCAACCGTTCCCTCCCCTTTGACGCCCTCGACCACGTTACGCAAGATAGCCAGTGAGCCCCGACCGGCCGCCTGCTCGAGGTTCTTGGACTTGCTGAAGGCGGCGCCATCCTGTTTGAAGAACGCGCCCTCTTCAGCATCGACGGCCTCCAGCACACCAGGCGAAAACATCAATTCCACGGGCATGCCGCGCATCGCCACGTCGGATTTGATGTTGACGTAAGCGATAAACGTATCACCCAACTTGACATCCGCGGGCGCCATCAAGGTAAGCGAAAACGGAGCAGCCGGCAACTGCGGCGTTGCCCCCGCATCGGGCGCGACGCCGGCAACGCCTGCCGGGGGCGCCACACCAGCGGCGGGAGCAGCTATGGGCTTACCATCCGGCCCGGTTTTGACATCGCCCGTTTTGGGTGGAACCGGTGGCAAGGCGAGAGGACGGCTGCGCAAGGTATTTTCCGTGCCGGACCAAAACTCTGTCTGGTTTAGATCAGGGCGGCGAATGTTATGGATAATGCGCGGCGTGATCGACAGTACGATTTCGGTGCGCGACCCGTTGTCGCGCTGTGAGGAAAATAAGCGGCCGAGCAAGGGCAAGTCGCCGATGCCAGGTACGCGGCTCGCACTCATGCGCTCATCGTTGCTGATCAAGCCCGCCAATAGCTGGGTTTCGCCATCGTGAAGGCGCAGCACGGTGGCGGCGGTACGGTTGCCGATTTGGTACACCAGCGAGCCGCTGGCCGTTTTCACTTCGCGCACGAGGGAGCTAACTTCCAGTCCAACCTTGATCGCGACCTCGTCGTTGAGGTAAATATTCGGTTCCACGTCCAGCTTGAGGCCGACATCCACGTATTGCACCGATTCAGAGATAAAACCGCTATTGCTTACGCTCCCCGTAGTGGTAACGACCGGCAGCTTGTCACCGATCAGGATCTTGGCCTTTTCGCGATTTCTGGCGCGGATCTTGGGATTGGCGAGGATATTAACGTCACCAACATCGCGGTGCAAATTGATGCCCACATTCGGCACCGTGACGCCGATCGAATTACGGTTCAAGTTGCCGACATTACCGAGAGTGAAGCCGCCGACCGGCGCAATGGGGGTGAGAGTGAGGCTGTCCGGATACTTGAATCCCAACTCGGTCAAGCTGGAGCGCTGCACCTCCAGCACTTCCACCTCCATCATCACCTCCGGTTCGGCGATGTCTTGCAGCGCTATCAAACGTTCGGCCAGGCGGATCGTCTCCGGCGTCTCACGCACCATGATCAGGTTAAGCTTCTCATCAACGAAAGGGTCGCGGATTTTTAGCATGGTCTTGAGCATGGCCGCTGTCTGTTTCACATCGGCGCTCGACAGGTAGAATGCGCGCACCACCAAGTCCTGATACTCCTTGGCTTTTTCCGCCGTCTTGGGGTAGACCAGCACGGTCGCGCTGTCGAGTACTTTGTAGGCGAGCTGGTTGGTCGCGGTGATCAGTTCCAGCGCATCTTCTAGCCGGGATTGGCGCAGAAAGACCGAGGTTTGCACGTCAGGCCGCACATCCTTGTCGATGACAAAGTTGACGCCGCTGTTGCGCGTCATCAGGTCCAGAATCATGCGTAGATTGCCGTCCTTGAAGTCGAGCGTGATCGGTCGCGTTTCGGCCAAGTGGGTGGAATTCATTTCGAGCTGACGCGCCGCCAGCTCGTGCTCGCGCTGCAGCGACAGCAATTCGGGGTCGCGCGGCGCATCTTTCAGCGCCATTTCGATTGTCAGCATGGCGCGCTCGTGCATTCCCTGGGCCAGCATTTCGCGGACGCTGGAGATCGCGCTCTTCTTGCGACGATCGCGCTCAAGGTCCAGGCGCAGGTTGCGAGCACGATCGTCGTTGGGATTGATGGACAAGGCGCGGCGCAAGACAGCGTCGGCGGTGTTGTCATCGCCGGCGGCGCGGGCCGACGCCGCAGCCTTCATCAGCTTGGCGAATACGGCCTCGCGTGCGGTGACTTGACCGGACAGCAAAGCGGTGTTCTCGGGGTAGCGGCGCAGACCGTCCTCATAGGTTTGAAGCGCTTTTTCGTAATTGCCGGCTCGGAGCTGACTTTGCGCGGACTCACGGATGATATCCGCACAGCCAGCCAACAAGAAAATGCCAACGAAGAGGCTGATACAGCTCAGTGTTCTTCTCAATTTACACAATGTGCTATTCCGCATGTGGTTTACTTTTTATTTTTTTCTGAACAATGAGCAGACGCGCAGTGACGAAAAAGTGTATATGTGTGCCTTAGTCCGTGACGGAGCGGGCCGCAATTGATGTCGTGATATCCAGCGGCACATAGCGCACCACGATCTGCTGATCGGTGATCGAATCGACGCGATACGCGTTATCAAAGACTTCACCAATAACAATTGGAATTATTACATTATCCCGCCTAAGATAGGTGAGTACTTTGCCGTCGATGTTGACCATGCGCCCGAAATATCGATAGGGAAATGGTGGCGCGACGGGTTTCGGCGGCTCAAGCGGAGGCGGCGCCGTGACGGCGAGTTTTGGTGGGGGTGGGAGGAAGCTAATGACACGAAACGGGTCGCGATCCGCGTCGGCGATGCGATCGCGGGAAATGTCGTTGGCGTCGCGCGGGACAGCGAGGACGGGCGTTAAGTTCGGTGCAACCGACACTGCCGACGCCGATGAACGGCGCACTTGGCCTGTGCCGTGTGACGAACTCGTGTGATCGCGCCATACAGCCAAAGCAAGCAGCACGATGATCAGGAGTGACGTCAGGGCCAATGCCATCCTGCGTGTGATCTTCATGCTTGAGTCTTATAGTAAAGGCTTAGGCGCAACTCAATCTCCTGGATCGCATCGGTAGAACGGTTACGACGAATGGACAGTGAGTCAAGCGACAGGCCTTCGTGCGAAGCCAGCAAACTAGCTAGCACTTTCTTCACCTGCGGGTAGGCCCCCTTAAGACGCATGTCTATTTCTACGCGGCCGATTTGTCCGTTCGCCAAGGTATCAAGGGGTTTGTAGCTAGCATCGGTCAGATATACAGAATTTTGAACTATTAATGCCTGCACGTCGCCGGCTATATTGTTCAAGTGATCGACGCCGGGCAATTGCGAGCGCAGTTCAAGGGCAGTGTTGCCCATAGCTCGAGTGACTGCGCTGTCTAATTGTCGGTCAAGAACAGCAAGGCGTGAATTTAATATGCCAACTTGTAAGCGCGATTTCGGCAAACCGATGAGCATTATTCCGGCCGCGCAAAAAAACAACGCAATGGCCATCACATATGGCCAATTTGCGCGCGCCAACAACCAATTGATATGCCAGGAATACCTCATATAGTTATTCAGTTGTTATTTTCATTGTGCCACGCTCCAGCCCGCATCAGCTCAGATATACGCGCGCCGCTCACACTCAACCCATACAAGCCAAGATAAGACAATTATCAGGCTGCAATGTAAATTGATTGCAATGCCAAAATCTTATACCCATCCATTCGGACGCAGCATGAACTATTTGCAATTTTCACTATAAGCAAATGCAGCAATGCGAATCCGGCCATTTTCATCGTAAAGTTCGAGCTGTGCGACATACCCAAGCTTGCAGTACTCGATTCGCCTCGCTCTGTCGTGCCGAACCCAACCGTTCTTTCGAAGAACGGCGTCTGCTTGGTCCAAATAGGGAGCGTCCGCGATTTCGAAATTCTTACTTATGACCCAATTTCTTTTCCCAAACATTTTCGTTGACGTGCAAATATTTCCATTATACAACCCTGCACAGAACTCGTTCATCTCCTTAATGATGTGATTCTTCGATTCCTGCGTCAGGCCCGCATATGATCGTGGCGGTCCTGTCCAGTCTGAGTATGCAGCCGCAAAGATTGCAACTGCAATCAATACCTTCAAAAAGTTTGAAGATCTCCAATTTTTTATCATCGCAGTTCATAAATAAATACCAAATACCTACACGCGCACATAATTGCAATGCCGGCTAATTACCATTTATGCTCAAAAATATTAAATATATAATGCGCATTGGCACCATTCAAATTAAGAGCGCCGTGACCGAATCCCAATGAGTTTGTCCGAACCCACCCTCCAGTTTCTTGGTCTGGGCTATAGGACCGACCGAAGCACAATCGCGCGCACCCCATGTATCCCATTTGGGGCCCGTCAATTATCTCCTTTCGCTTAGCCTGCGCCATATTTTGCCCGTCATCAATCCAATCAGCCATCACGGCAAGACCAATTTTACTTGGGAATGCACGATCCTTCGGCTTGAGCTCCCATTCTGCACTGTATCCCCAAAACACATCACCGTCGATGGAAATGGTCACGGATGTCGAAACAACGTAAATTCCCGCACTCAAGGTCAGTGAGTCAGGCCGGAGGACCTTGAGCTTACTGCCAAGTTCACGCACGGCGTCAGTGGTTTCGTCCCACAGTTGGTGAACAGGATTATCACCACTTAAAGGATGCGCGCCTGGCAGCGACACATGAGAAAGTTGATTAAAAAGATAACTAAACGCGCCTGTTTGTGCACCGTTTGCAAATTTGCCGCCACCGAGCACAGACGCCGTTCCGCCGATTACGGCGCTGATTGCGACACCAGCGGCGGCATTCCCGTTTGTCGCTTCGGCTGTCGCTGGCGCCATCGCTTTGGTAAATGCTGCACTCAATGCCCCTGGGCCGCACTTGCCGCCACCGGCGACACTTGTGACACATCCAACGACACCGTGTAGTGCTATACGCGCTCCAGTTCCCCAGGCAGCGCCTTGTCCACCTGTAAAGAAGTTCCCGCCGCCAATGACATTACCGGCACCATAGAACATTCCAGCCGAGAATGCCCCTTGAAGACCACCTTTGACATTGCCTGATGCAATCACCCCGCTTTCAAATCCAATTGCCGCGGCCTCTCCTATTCCTGAAGGCGTCCCGCTCGCCACCGTAAATGCGATGCTTGTCAGTGTGCGCGCCGTATGGACATCAATAATTCCAGCCTTCTCCGCAGTCCAAATGATGATGAGCGCATATGCCATATCATCCCATCCAAACACTTGTCCGGTCGGGTCCGAACACGTCATCGGATTATTGTAGCAATATCCATAGCGGTTGAAATTTTGCAGGTTCAGCGGATCCTGAATATAGGGATCGCCCTGCATGAATATGCCCAGGCGCGGGTCATACAAGCGACCGTTCATGTGGACCACGCCAACATCGTCGAGTTCTTCATGACCGGTAAAGCCGCGGTCCGTACCGCTATTCGTGGAGTTCCAATCGTACACCAACACGCCATTGGCATCGTAATTACCACCTGTCGTGCGGCGCTTGCCAAACGGATCGTAGGAATAGCGCGCGGTCACGGCGCCATTGTGGTCTGTGGTCGAAACCAGGCTGCCCAAATGGTCCTTGTGCCAATACTCCACTTTGTTCAAATTGATGGTAGTCAGCGCAGTTGGCGCACTTTGCGCCGACGCCAGTGTCGGCAGGCTGCCCGTTGATACCAAAACACCGATGCTCATGCCGCCAGCCGTCAAGTAGTGGCGATTCGACGTGCCCGACGTCCCCTGCTCACTTTCAAATGACAAACCACCTGCGTTGTCCGGATGCATCATCCAAGTCGTGCGGGTGCCCGCGCTCGTTACCTGGGTTTCCTTGATACGCTGATGATTTTCATCGTATTGCCATGTGTATTGCGAACCACCGGCCGGACCGGCCAAGCCGGTCTGCGAGTCCGGCAGGTTAAAGCTCGTGTAGCTCACACTACGGTAGCTACCCGCGCTGGCCGTCTTCATATTGCCATTGCCATCGTAGGTAAAGCTCGTTGGAATGGCGCCAGAAACGCTTTGCAATGCGTGGGGGTGCGCTCCAAACCCTTGCGGGCCATAGGTGTACACACCGACATCGCTTTTCGCCAGCACCATGCCCAAGGCATTGTATTGCAGCGTGACGTTGCGTTGCAGGCTAGGAATAGCGGATGCGGACACGCTGTAGCTTTGCAGCCGGCCAATGTCGTCATAAATGAAGCCGTCGGTAACGGGGCCAGTCACGCCATCGCCGTTCGCGTCGGTGCGCCCGGTCAAGTGGCTAAGGCTATCCCATGCATAGCTGTAGTTCATCGCGGCAGTTGCGGCGCCGACACCGGCCTTGATGCTATCAATGCGGCCGGTACTCGCATCGTATGCCGAGGTAGTCAAGACGTTGTTGCCGAATACCTGTTGCTCAACCTTGCCCCAAGCGCTGTATGCCTGCGCCTTCCACAGGACGCTGCCCGCTGCGAGCGTGGCGCCAGCGCCAGGCGTGCCGCCTAGCGTTGCAGGCAAGGGGTTGACGGTCGCGCTGGTGGCGAGCGTCATCGTCGATAGGAAGCCCTTGCCGGTGTAATTGAAATTGACCTTCAAACCGGTGGGGTAAGTCTGGCTGCTGGGACGGCCACTCGTGCTGTCGTAGCTGATGGCCGAGGCAAAGCTCGGACCATTTAACACGTCGGCGCGCGCGCTGACGGCGCGTCCGAGGTTATCATAATAAAGCTTGCGATTAAGGCCATTGCTGGTGCGGCTTTCGCACAGCTTGCCGGTGCCCTTATTGCATACACTGCCGTCGGCGTATTTATCGTAATACCAGTTGCTGGTGTACTCAGGGTCTATCCGTTGGATCATCCGACCGAGCAAGTCATAGCTCATCGTCGTGTTTTTCCCGATCGCGTTGTGGTTCGGCCCCGCTGTTACCACGGTTTCACCAAGCGCGTTGAAATCATAGTTCCACGTTCCCTCGTCGGGGTCGGACATTGCAATCTTGCGTCCGCGAATGTCGAAGGTGGCCGCCGCCACGTTTTGCAACGCGTCCTTGGTCGCGATCAGATTGCCGAAAGCGTCATATTGATGGGCTATCTGGGCGCCCAGGGCGTCGGTGACACGCACAATCTTGCCATCGACATTCTTTTCTTCTTTATGAGTTTGCCCTTTGTCGTTGGTGCTGACCGTGTCAAGACCGCTGTAGGAAACGCGCGTCACTGCCCCGCGTATGGTTCGTCCCTGGTATCCGAATGTCGTGCTCCCTTGCGGGTCGGCGACGTAGATCGCGGTCGGCCGGCCTAGCGTATCGTAAGTGGTCAAGGTCACGCCAACGCTATTATTGGCGCCACCGGAGCTGGAAGCCTTGGTGTCCAAGAAGTACGGTTGGGTCGTAGCGACAGGTGCGCCCTGCGCGTTGTAGTCCGTGTCTTGCGCGATCAAGCGGGCCGTGCCGCCGGGCTGGGTGGCGCCGTCGAATGACTCGGTGACGGTTCGCAATTTACGCCCCTTCGCATCGACATATACGCGAGAAAACGGCCCGCTCTTTTGATCGGCGGCATCGCGCACTTCAGTGTGGATGAAGCTGGTTGCGATCGATGGTACCTCGCCAGCTGCGGGGGTAGGGCAATTGGCGCTATTGCTGCTGGTGTCGGTCACCTTTCCTGCGATGAGGCAATAGGCATTGACGGTACTCGTGCCGTCGGCGCGCGACTCGCGCTGCGGCCGACCGAAATCATCCAGTTGCCAGGTCGTCGTCAAGCCGTTTGGTCCGGTAAGGCTGGTCGTCGCGCCAAAACGCGGATCGAACTTCTTGCTTTCGGACTGGTTTAAAGCATTCGTCACCACCGTCGGGAATTGGCCCGCGGGAATGGTCACCGATGTGCCCGCCACGGTTACCGTTTGCGTCGCAAAGGTCGTGCTATTGGAACGGCTTGTAAAGAGCGCCGTTCCACTCGCGCCAGCGCAATTGGCCGTCGTCGCGCTTTGCTTATTCCCGTAGGCATCGTACAGATAGCTCGTCGTTACACAAAGTTTCGCCATGCCCGGCTCCACCGTTTCACTCATGAGTAGGCCAGTGCCGGGATCGTAGGCAAAAGAACTCGTGCGGGTATAGCTATACGGATCAGCCGGCGCTTGCGCCTGGGCGCCGCCTGCGGCAATAAGCGCCATAGCCATCAGAAGAAAGGACACCTTGGTGTGCATCGCTTGCCTTATTACAGAAAAATTGCGCGCGAGGACGAACCGGTGCGTCTGGCGAGCGCCAGACACACCAATGCGCCAAGCCCGGCCATTGGATTTATTCGAATCGGAAATACTGCAGGACAATGGATAGTCGTTCATGTGCGGTCCTGATCAATTACATGCCGCGACGGAACTCGTCGTTGCCGTCAGTGATGTCGCAACAAGAGGGAAGTTGGTCCCGCTACTTGTCAGCCTTCCGCGCACCAATCCACCGGTGCAAAACGCGTAATAATTGACCGTCACAGTACAGCTAGCTCCAGGCGCAAGCGTGTTCCCACACGTGGAGTCGAATTCCGAAAACTCACCACTATTAATTCCACTCGTCGTGCCGACGAAATGGCTGAAGTCCGTCGCCGTGATCGTGCCGCTGTTTGTAATGGTAAATGTCATCTCTGCGCCATCGCCCTGGCCAACCGTATAAAAATTGAAGGTCGCTGGCGAATGCACGATCGTGGTCGAGGTCGCCAGTGCATTGACCGTCAAATTGACGGCGGTCGATGCTGCCGAACCAATGTTTGGCGTCGCTGTCAATGTTCCCGCGTAGCTTCCCGCAGTCGTGCCCGACGTGATCGTCACCGTGCCGCAAACCGCTCCGGGAGCACAGGCACCGCTTGGCCCGCTAACAATCGCGCCAACAATGGTCGAATACGAAATCGAAGCTAAAGCCGTTTGCCCAGTATTGCTCACTGTGCAGCTCATGCTCGCTGCGCTTGGCTCCGTGCTCGGCGTTCCGCCCGAGCATGCAAGCGCCAACGATGGCGGGCTTGGATTGACAGTCAGGCTAATCGCAGATGACGCCGCCGAACCGGTGTTTGGCGTAGCGGTCAACGTGCCGCTATACGTAGCAGGCGCCGTGCCCGAGGTGACCGTCACGGTGCCGCAGGTAGCTCCCGCGGCACAAGAACCTGTCGGGCCGACGACGCTAGCGCCGGCAATGGACGAGTAAGCGATAGAACTCGCCCCCGTTTGACCCGTGTTAGTCACGGTACAGCTGCGGGTAGCGGCCGTCGGCGACGTCGTCGCCGCCCCTCCCGAACACGATAACGCCAAGGCTGGCGGTGTCAGCGACGACGCGTTAACTTTCAAGGTGAGCGAAACCGATGCTGTGCTCCCAAGGTTCGGCGTCGCCACCAACAAGCCGCTATAGTCGCCAACGGCGGTAGCGGACGTTAGCGTGACCGTACCGCATGTTGCGCCTGCGGCGCATGGGCCCGTCGGGCCGGACACAGTCACGGCATTCAACGATGAAAAATAATACGTCACATCGGACGTGCCTGATTGGCCGGTATTGCTGAGCGTGCAGGCGATACTGGCGGCAGTCGGCGCCGTCGTCACCGACGAGGCGGGACAGGACAGAACCAGTTTCGCCGACGTCGGATTGACGGTCAGGTTGACCGATGTTGAAGCTGCCGATCCCGTGTTCGGCGTCGCCGTCAAGGTTCCGGAATAGGTGCCTGGCGCCGTTCCCGAAGTCACGGTGGCCGTGCCGCACGTTGCGCCAGCGGCGCAAGAGCCAGTCGGACCCGCGATGGTGGTGCCCGCGATCGCCGAGTACGAAATTGACGTCGCTCCAGTCTGGCCGGTGTTGGTGACCGTGCAGCTACGAACTGCCGCCGTTGGCGACGTCGTTGCCGCGCCGCCCGAGCAGGACAAGGCCAAAGCTGGTGGCGTTGGCCCGGCCGGGTTCACAGTCAGGCTGATTGACGTCGACGCGGCCGATCCCGTGTTTGGCGTCGCGGACAAGGTGCCGCTGTACGTAGCAGGGGCCGTGCCCGAGGTGACAGTCACGGTGCCGCAGGTGGCGCCGGCGGCGCAGGAACCTGTAGGCCCCGCAATGGTGGTGCCGGCGATCGCCGAGTACGAGATTGACGTCGCGCCGGTTTGGCCGGTGTTGGTGACCGTGCAGCTACGAACTGCCGCCGTTGGCGACGTCGTCGCCGCCCCGCCCGAACACGATAGCGCCAATGCCGGCGGCGTCGGCGACGCGTTAACTTTCAAGGTGAGCGAAGCGGATGCTGTGCTCCCAAGGTTCGGCGTCGCAACCAACAAGCCGCTATAGTCGCCAACGGCGGTAGCGGACGTTAGTGTGACCGTACCGCATGTTGCGCCTGCGGCGCATGGGCCCGTCGGGCCGGACACAGTCACGGCATTCAACGATGAAAAATAATACGTCACATCGGACGTGCCTGATTGGCCGGTATTGCTGAGCGTGCAGGCGATACTGGCGGCAGTCGGCGCCGTCGTCACCGACGAGGCGGGACAGGACAGAACCAGTTTCGCCGACGTCGGATTGACGGTCAGGTTGACCGATGTTGAAGCTGCCGATCCCGTGTTCGGCGTCGCCGTCAAGGTTCCGGAATAGGTGCCTGGCGCCGTTCCCGAAGTCACGGTGGCCGTGCCGCACGTTGCGCCAGCGGCGCAAGAGCCAGTCGGACCCGCGATGGTGGTGCCCGCGATCGCCGAGTACGAAATTGACGTCGCTCCAGTCTGGCCGGTGTTGGTGACCGTGCAGCTACGAACTGCCGCCGTTGGCGACGTCGTTGCCGCGCCGCCCGAGCAGGACAAGGCCAAAGCTGGTGGCGTTGGCCCGGCCGGGTTCACAGTCAGGCTGATTGACGTCGACGCGGCCGATCCCGTGTTTGGCGTCGCGGACAAGGTGCCGCTGTACGTAGCAGGGGCCGTGCCCGAGGTGACAGTCACGGTGCCGCAGGTGGCGCCGGCGGCGCAGGAACCTGTAGGCCCCGCAATGGTGGTGCCGGCGATCGCCGAGTACGAGATTGACGTCGCGCCGGTTTGGCCGGTGTTGGTGACCGTGCAGCTACGAACTGCCGCCGTTGGCGACGTCGTCGTCGCGCCGCCCGAGCAGGACAAGGCCAAAGCCGGTGGCGTTGGTCCGGACGGATTCACGGTCAAGCTGATTGACGTCGACGCGGCCGAACCCGTATTTGGCGTCGCGGTCAGGGTGCCGCTATACGTACCAGCAGCCGCACCCGAGGTGACGGTTACAGTTCCGCAGGTGGCGCCCGCAGCGCAGGCGCCAGTAGGACCGGACACGGTCGCGCCGCCAATGCTTGAATACGCAATCGATGTCGCGCCTGCCGTGCCGGAGTTGGTCACGGTACAGCTGCGCGTCGCCGGAGTCGGCGTGGTAGTTGCCGTACCGCCACTGCAAGAGAAGGTCAGTGCCGGCGCCGATGCCGCCGCGTTCACGGTCAAGCTTACCGGGTTCGATGCGCCAGTTCCGGCGTTCGGCGTTGCCGTCAAGGTACCGGAATACGTTCCGGCCGCCGTACCCGAGGTGACTGTCACCGTACCGCAGTTGGCGCCAGCGGCGCACGCTCCACTTGGACCGGCGACGGTGGCGCCGGAAATGGTGGAATATGTAATGGACGCCGTACTCGCCGCACCGCTATTACTGAGCGTGCAGGTGAGTACCGCAGCCGTTGGCGTCGTCGTGGCAGCGCTGCCGGAGCAGGACAAGGCCAGGCTCGGCACTGCTGCGCTCGCATTGACTGTCAGGCTGATGGCGGTCGTGGCGGCTGTGCCGGCATTCGGCGTCGCCGTCAACGTGCCCGAATACGTGCCCGCAGCCGTGCCGGACGTAATAGTGACGGAACCGCAGCTAGCGCCGCCTGCGCAAGCACCGGTCGGCCCCGATACAGTTGCGCCCACAATGGTCGAATACGCAATCGACGTCACGCCCGTCTGACCACTATTGGTCAAGGTGCAAGTGCGAACCGCCGCGGTCGGCGTCGTTGTTGCCGCCCCTCCCGAACATGCCAGTGCCAATGCGGCCGGTGTCAACGCGCTCGCATTTACTGTCAAGCTAATTGGCAATGAGGCCGCTACGCCAGTGTTGGGGGTGGCAATGAGCGTACCGGCATATGTTCCGGCGGTCGTGCCGCTCGAAACGGTGACGGTACCGCAAGTGGCGCCGGCGGCGCATGTGCCGGTCGGGCCACTGACCGTTGAACCGCCGATCGGCGCGTACGAAATAGAAGCGGCGCTTGCCGTGCCGGTATTGCTGACGGTGCAGCTTCGGGTCGCGGCTGTCGGCGTGGTTGATGCGGCCGGTGCCGTACATGCACTCAGTGTCAACACTGGCATGTTGCCCTTGATCGCCGTTGCCAGAGGTGCGCTGCCCGCCGCGACCGGCATGACGGCCGACATGTTTGGCACCGTATTGGTTACCGTCGCACTGCTCAGGCGTCCCAAGATCCAACTGTCGCCGGCGGTATTATTTGGAAGGTAAGTATTGTTTGATACCTTGGTAAAAGTTTGCGAAAACCCGAGCGCCATGCCCGTAGTCGCAACTGAAATTCTGGTTGGATCGCCGCTGTCGTTGAAACTATTTGTAGTTGTTACCGTTGGCAAGGCGTTACCGTTCAGGTCGAAACCCTCTTCCACGCTTTGGTAGAGGTATGGACGCTGCACCCGATCAATGGTCAAGCACGGAGAATCGATGGAAGCAGAGCTTTCTGTACCAGGCGCTGCAGTCTTGTCGCAATAAATAAACGAACTGCGACTCAATAGTGGCGCAGTGCTCGCTTGTAGCGAGCCGGCCCGCGTCTCCGTCAGTTTCGCCATGCCAACATACGACCCAGTCTGGTGATTGCGCGTTGTGACCGTCAAATAGCTGCCGTTGGGTGAATTTGTCTGCCGCTTCGTTTCGCCAAATCCGAGCCAGCCGCGGTCGTAGGAAGATCTCAGCTCCGCGTAAGCAAATTCGGTGTTCAAAGTGTTGCCGTTGCCACTGTCCTCGGACAATGTGGTCACGACGTACATCGGAATCGTCAAATCCACCGAAGGATAGTAAGCATAACGGGCGTTGCTGTAGCGCGCGTTCGGGAGGCCGCTCACTGCGCTCAAGGACGACCAACTCAAACTTGAACGCAAGCCCGTGTTTGAGAGCACGGATTGCAACTGGTCCGGAGGCGTCGGATCCGACTTAATGTACAAAATATTACGCGCTGCGGCGCTACTGCCATCCGGGTTTGCCACCATACGCAGGATTTCAGTGTTGCCGCGACCGGTGAAGTCACCTAGAACAAAGGTGGTGGAGCCGTCGCTCTTTTGCAGTTGCTGGCTAGAGGTGATAAGGTTAAAGTTAGCATTACGAAACGTGCCATCGCCATTGCTGAGGAATACGGCGTTGGTACCGGGATTATCGGCCCAGCGCAGAATATCGGCCCGGCCATCTCCATCGATGTCGGCAATTGCGATATCCATGGTCTGCGGAGACGAGTATGTACCTAGCAATGCGGTACCCGGCACGGTCAGGTTGAAATTCCCAGCCTGTTGCAGCGTCTTGCCGTCACCGAACCATAGCGCTTGCTTGTACTCGTCACCCGGCGCCGATGTATAAAGGCAATCGGCGCGACCGTCGCCATTAAAGTCGATCGCGTACTGGCAGCTTGGCGCACGATCAGAATTCAGGTCGAGGGTAAAATTGCCGTCGCCGCGCGAGATCCAACGTCCGCTATCGACGAACAAGTCCGCAAGAGCATCGCCGTTCAAATCACCCACATAGGGATGCTGCCCCAACAAGACCTTTCGAGTAGGCGGAGCCGCGTATACCGATCGATGCGTCAAGTTCGTATCAGACGTTTCCACAAAACCATTCACACGACTCCCAAGGTACACATGAGTACATGTCATGTACGCGCACAAGGACTCATCACTAGGAGTGCTCGCACTTAAAGGATACTCAGGTGAGATCGTCGTGATGACATCGAGAACGCCATCGTTATTTACATCGAGCAAATGATAATTCTGCCCCAAGGTTTGCGAACTTCCCAAATAGAAGTCCGAATTATGAGGGCAAAATTGAGGATCACTACCGTCAGGACAGTCATAGAAATCGTGCTTTCTCGCAGTCGTCTGCGTGAAATCGATTTGACTGACATCGGTAGCCAAGAAGGAACCATTGCCCTGGGATATGAAAAGGTAGTTTTTAACGGCGCCGCACGATTCATTTTGGAGCGCTTTCGTCGGCTGCATGACCCGCAATACATCGGTCAAGCCGTCGCCATTGAAGTCAGCCGCGATAGAGTTATAACAGCCATCGCTGCTGAATAAACTCTGCTCGTATAGATTGATGCCCAGCGCCGTGCTGTCGCGTGCGATCGCGGTGAACGTGCCGTTGCCAACGTTCTTATACATGACCGTGTCGTTCGAATCCACGCCCCACCGTAAAATATCGGTACGGCCGCTACCAAAGAAGTTACCTGTCAACACGCCATAGGCACCGACCATCGGCAAGGTTGACATGGGGCTCGATTGGAATGCGGAATGGCTAATGAAATTGGCTCCGCCGCCGGACGAGTATGTGAACTTCGTCGCGGGCAGGCATTGGGTTTCGGCGGCGCCGGCGCACTCGACTATTGTTCCCAATCGACTGCGTCCACTCGTCGGGCCTATTTCGTAGCCCAGCTTGATGGTCTTTACCTTTACTGCGCTCGCTGGCTGATTGATTTGGTCTGCAGGCCAATTGATAAACGTGCGAACAGTGTCGAGCCGACGCACGCTGACGTTCTTCATTCCCAAATGATAGGCTTCTGCGCGATCCTGTGCACCGATTGGATTATCCGGTCGGTCGCTATAATCAAATACGACGCGGCTAGTCGGCACCTTCCCCACACTGCCAGTGTAGCGCACCTCTTTCAGATTCCATTCGTGACCAGCCATTGGCATTCCGCCGACCGTGCCGCTACCCCACGCCACATTGCGCTGCTCGTATTGGAAATCGATATAGTTGCCAAGCGTGTCGCTGATCCTGCTCACAGGCCATGCCACGACGACTTGGCCGGACGCGGAAGTGATCTTTGCGTTTGCCGTCGCATTGCTGTTAACGCCGTATTCATAAACCTGGCCGCTCTTGGTCCACACCTTGAAGTATGCGGGGCCGCTAGTGTCATCCCCTCCGTAGGAGCGGATACGAGCAAACATGTCGCGCTCAGTACGGTATTCCTGTCCACCATACGTATCAACGACTTGAAATTCATGTTGACGGCTGGGCGAGTAATTATTTTGATTTAAAACCGTGCCATCTGGATCGGTCTGTATCAGACGCTGCCCATCAAGGCATAATTTGTCATTGAAGTCGTAATTGATACTACGCACGTAACCATCAGTGATTATATTGCCAGGACAGCGAGTAATCGCGGATATACCCTGCACAGTCCAGCCCAGCCCCAATGGTCCGTTGACGCCGCTCGAACCATACAGCAGACCGAGATTCGGTGCCATGCCAGCTATCCCCGGCGGCACGGAAATCGTCATGCTATAGCCTGGCATGCCGCTTTCGGCGACGCTCAATTGGGCAGACGCTTTCATTGGCGCGGCCATTGATGCTAGAAAGAGCAGAAAAGGGATGCCCAAGCGGCGAACACCGCTGACTATGCGTGCTGAAATCAAACTGAACTCCTTAGTGCCGGCAAAAAAAAAGCGCCCCCCTCGACCATCACCGATACGGCAGTCATGCCATAGCGGCGAATCAAGGGACGCACTAGGTTTTTTAGCGATGAACTGTAATTACGATCGAGAAACCAAAAGGCCAAATATCATACCAATAAAACACTTATTGCGCAAGATAGAAATACAAGAAAAATTTCTAAAATAAAATGTTTAATTTCGGAATGACATGACCGTCCGATGCATCCTTCTAAATGTTTCAGCGGATCAAGCAATGATCGCTGGCCCGGACATTTCGCCAGCGAGTTCCGCGCCGGTGACCTAAGGCGCGTTGGTAGATCAGCAAAAACCGCGAGCACAAAACAAAAAGCCGTTCAGTTACAACTGAACGGCTTTCGATAAGAATGCAGTCTTGCTTAATATTGCACTTAGCGATGCGACACCAGCGTCGACGGCAAGCTGTGCAGGTATGCCGCCAAGTCCAGAATTTCCTGGTCCGACAATGCCTTCACCTGGGCGCCCATGATCGGGTTGCTACGTCCGTTGGGTGCGTCGCCGCGCTTGTAGGCGGTCAGCGCGTGCACCAGATAGTCCTGGTGCTGGCCAGCCAGCTTCGGATAGTCGGGCATCAAAGGCTTGTTGAAATCGCCATTGACGGCGTGGCAGGCGGCGCACGTCTTCTTGGCCAATTGTTCGCCATTGGCGGCATTGCCGGCCGCGCCAGCGTTCAGGGAAACCAGGCCCGCGAGCAGGGCGATCATCAATTTGTTCATGGTGCTGTCCTTATTTCTGCGCTTGTGGGGTCTGCTGCGCGTAGTAGGCAGCGACGTCGGCGATGTCCTGCTCGGACAGGCTGGAGGCGATGCCGCGCATGGTCGGGTGCTTGCGCTCGCCCTTCTTGTAGGCGGTCAGCGCGTTCTGGATGTACTTGGCGGACTGGCCACCGATCATCGGCACTTGGAACACTTCTGGAAAACTCGCCTTGTAGCCAGGGATGCCGTGGCAACCGATACACATTTCCACCTTGGCTTTGGCGGCCGTGGCGTTTCCAACGAGTTCCGCCGCTGCGGCGACATTGGCCATGCCGGCGAGCACGAGAAGTGCGAAGATTTTTTTCATGATGGCTAGGATTTGAATGGTGATCGGGCGCTTAAGGTAGCAAAAACAGGCCGAAAAGCTCGCTTTTGCACTAACAACCTGCGATTTTAACCGAAGACGGGGGGGCAGTCCACCTCCGGCGGCCGGCGCCGGCCGCCTTGGGCGCCCGCGTGGCCGCGCCGGCGCCGGCGCCGCTGTGGCTTGGACGCGACAAGGCACCCCGCCCGCGCCCGCAGTTTCCCTGCCAAAACGCCCTTCCCGATCTGGCTTATACTGCCGATATTCCCGCCGACATCGTTTCCACCAAAGGCCCTCCCATGCCAGCACCGACCTCCGACCCCGTCCGTTTCCAGGGTTCAAGCAGCTACGTCGCCACCGACGATTTGAAACTGGCGGTCAACGCCGCCCTTACCTTGCAGCGCCCGCTCTTGATCAAGGGCGAGCCCGGCACTGGCAAGACCATGCTGGCCGAGGAAGTGGCGGCCGCCCTCGATATGCCGCTGATGCAGTGGCACATCAAGTCCACCACCAAGGCCCAGCAAGGCTTGTACGAGTACGACGCGGTGTCGCGCCTGCGCGATTCGCAATTGGGCGACGAGCGGGTGCGCGACATCCACAACTACATCGTCAAGGGCGTGCTGTGGCAAGCGTTTTGCGCGCCCGAGCCGGTGGTGCTCTTGATCGACGAGATCGACAAGGCCGACATCGAATTCCCCAACGACTTGCTGCGCGAACTGGACCGGATGGAATTTTACGTCTATGAAACGCGCGAAATGGTGGTGGCCAAGCACCGCCCGCTCGTCATCATCACGTCCAACAACGAAAAGGAATTGCCGGACGCCTTCCTGCGCCGCTGCTTTTTCCATTACATCAAATTCCCGGACAAGGACACGATGGAAGCGATCGTCCAAGTCCATTACCCGAACTTGAAGCGCGAGTTGCTGGCACAGGCGCTGCAAACGTTTTACGAAGTGCGCGACGTGCCCGGCCTGAAAAAGAAGCCGTCGACCTCGGAGTTTCTCGACTGGCTCAAGCTGCTGCTGGCCGAAGACATCCCGCCCGAGGCACTGCACGGCAAGGACGCCAAGACCATCGTGCCGCCGCTGCACGGCGCCCTGCTGAAAAACGAGCAAGACGTGCACCTGTTCGAGCGCCTCGTGTTCATGTCCAGGACCAACCGCTGATGAACCAAGCTGTCGCGATACAAGTCGAGCCGGTGACGCTGGCCTTGAACGGCGTGCGCCTGGAGCCCTTGACGCTGGCGCACGCGGACGGCTTGCGCGCGGCCGCGCGCGACGGCGAGCTGTGGAATTTGCGCGTGACCTCGGTGCCCGAGCCTGAACACGCCGAGCAATACATCCGCGACGCCTTGGGCACGCCCACCCGCCTGCCCTTCGCCGTGATCGACGCGGCCAGCGGCGCCGTCATCGGCAGCACCAGCTACCACGACATCGTGGCGCCCATCGGCCGCCTGGAAATCGGCTACACCTGGTACGCCAAGCGCCACCAGCGCAGCCACGTCAACACCAGCTGCAAGCTCATGCTCATGGCGCACGCCTTCGACACCCTCGGCGCGAGCATGGTGGGCTTGCGCACGGACGTGCTGAACCTGACCTCGCAGGCTGCCATCGAACGGCTCGGCGCCCAGCGTGACGGTGTACTGCGCCACCACCACCTGCGGCGCGACGGCAGCGTGCGCGACACCATCATGTACAGCATGCTGCGCGCCGAATGGCCGGCCATCCGCGCGCGCCTGCAGGCAAGGCTGGCGCGAGGCTGACATGCTGATCGATTTCTTCTTCACCCTCAAGGACGCCAAGATCCCGGTCACGATCAAGGAATTCCTGACCCTGCTCGAAGCGATGCAAAAGAACGTGATCGGGCCGTCGATGGACGACTTTTATTACGTCTCGCGCCTGACCCTGGTGAAGGATGAGGCCCACTTCGACAAGTTCGACCGCGCTTTCGCCCAATACTTCAAGGGCATCAATGGCGCGTTTGAAAGCGGCGCCTCGATTCCCCTCGATTGGCTGATCAAGCGCATGGAGCGCGAACTGACGCCCGAACAGCGCGCCGCCCTTGAGAAATTCGGCTACGACAAGCTGATGGACCGCCTCAACGAATTGCTCAAGGAACAAAAGGAACGCCACGAGGGCGGCAGCAAATGGATCGGTTCGGGCGGCACTTCCCCCTTCGGCAACGGCGGCACCAATCCGGAAGGCATCCGCATCGGCGGCAAGGGCGGCAACCGCACGGCGGTCAAGGTGTGGGAGCAGCGCGCCTACCGCGACTACGACGCCGAGCGCGAACTGGGCACGCGCAATATCAAGGTGGCGCTGCGGCGCTTGCGCAAGTTCGCGCGCGAAGGCTTGGAGGAAGAGTTGGCGCTCGAGGCGACCATCCGCGCCACCGCCAGCAATGCCGGCTACCTCGACATCAAGATGCAGCCCGAGCGCAAAAACAAGATCAAGGTCTTGATGCTGCTCGACGTGGGCGGCACCATGGACGACCATATCGAACGCACCGAGGAATTATTCTCGGCCGCCAAGACCGAATTCAAGAATATGGAGTTTTTTTACTTCCACAACTGCGTGTACGACTACCTGTGGAAGAACAACCGGCGCCGCAACGCCGAGCGCTTCCCCACCTGGGACATCTTGCGCAAGTATCCGCCCGACACCAAGCTGATCTTCGTGGGCGACGCCACCATGAGTCCCTACGAAGTGTTGCAGGCGGGCGGCTCGGTCGAGTACAACAACGAGGAAGCGGGGGCGGCCTGGCTGGCGCGTTTTTGCCACGCCTTCCCGAAATTCGTGTGGCTCAATCCGGAGCCGGAAGGCGTGTGGCAATACCGCCAATCGATCGCCGTGATCCGTCAGATCATGAACAACCGCATGTTCCCGCTGACCATAGAAGGACTCGAGCGCGCCATGCGCTTGCTGAGCAAATAGGCTCAGGTCGGCAGCGACAGGATTTTTTGCAGCACCGCCACCAGGTGCCGGTCCGCGATGGGCGCGTCGAGCATGCCGCGCACGCCGGATGCGCGCGCGCGCGCGCTGTCGTAGATGAAATGTTGGCCCACCAGCAGCAGCACGCAGATGCGCATCGCGTTCGGCAGCGCCTTGATCGAAGTGCACAAGCCGTAAGGGTTGATGCCCTGGGTGGTGGCGTTGATCAGCACCAGCGCCACATTGCCGTCCTGGCACTTCTGCACCGCCTCGGCCGCCGTGTCGGTCCACTCGACCAACACTTTGCGCGAGCTCATCAGGCGCGCCACATGGTCGCGGAACGCGCTGCTCTGGTCGATCAGCAACACCGAACCGGTGGGCCGGGCGCGCCGCTGCGCCTCGTACACCTTGGGGTCGGTCAAGTCGAAATCGATGCGCTCGCGCCGGCGCCGCTCGGGAATGGAGGGCAAGCCGGCCGCCGTCAGCAAGGCCATCGCGTCGGCGCGCTGGCCGATCAACACGTTCAGGATCGCGAACATGCGCGCCGGCGCCAGCGGGCGCGGGATGTTCGGCGCCGGGAAGTCGACCGCGGCCGCGCCGATGATCAAGGCCGGCTGGATCGCGCTCGGATTCAAGGCGGCCACCGTGGCCAGCGCCTTCAAGTCGTCGCCATTGACGAAGTACAGGTCGGGGTCTTGCAAACTGTCTTCGGACAGGCAAGAATACGCGGGGCCGCTGTCAGGCGCCTGCGCCAGCAAGGTGGCGATTTGCGTAGTTTCGCGCGGCTCGAAGCCGATCAGACGTATCCCAAATGGGTATTTTTTCTCGAGCATTGTTAAATCTGGGTCAACTATATGGTGAAACGACAGGCTCAAGGCCGGCGGCAAGCACCAATCTAAACACAATCTGGCCCACTGGCAAGCTTATTCATCAGAGCAAAGGGCGCCGCAAATTTCGCCCGCGCCGCGCCGGCGCGATAGAATGCGCAGGCGCCGGCCCACGCCGGTCCGTGCCGCCCGCGGCGGCAAGGCCGAACCGAACCACCGAATTTATTTCAGCAAGACCCACAGACCACCGTAATGGCCACTAAAAAACCCGCATCCGACTACAGCGAATCATCCATCCGCGTCCTCAAGGGACTCGAACCGGTCAAGCAGCGCCCGGGCATGTACACCCGCACCGAGAATCCCCTGCACATCATCCAGGAAGTGATCGACAACGCCTCCGACGAAGCGCTCGGCGGGCATTGCAAGAACATCGGCGTCATCCTCAATGTTGATGGTTCGATCACGGTGGAGGACGACGGGCGCGGCATCCCGGTCGGCCTGCACCCCGAGGAAAACGTGCCAACCGTCGAAATCGTGTTCACCCGCCTGCACGCGGGCGGCAAGTTCGACAAGGGTTCGGGCGGGGCCTACGCCTTCTCCGGCGGCTTGCACGGGGTGGGTGTGTCGGTCACCAACGCGCTCTCGAGCCGGCTCGAGATCGCCGTGTGGCGGCGCGAAGACAATGGCAACGGCTTTCACAAGATGGCCTTTGGCGACGGCGACGTGATCGAACCTTTGAGCTCGATGCCAGCCCCGCGCGACGGCAAGAAGTCCGGCACCCGCGTCACCGCCTGGCCCAACCCGAAGTATTTCGACTCGCCCGTGATTTCGCACACCGAGCTGGCGCGCCTGCTGCGCTCGAAGGCAGTGTTGCTGCCGGGCGTGACGGTGACGCTCACCAACGCCAAGAACGGCGACGTGCAGACCTGGAAGTACGCGGAAGGCTTGCGCGGCTACCTCAACGAGATGCTGGCCCAATCGAGCAATGGCGAGACGGTGATCCCCCTGTTCGAGGGCGCGCAATACGCCGGCAGCGATTCGGAAGGCTTCGCCGAGGGCGAGGGCGCGGCCTGGGTGGTGGCCTGGACCGAGGAAGGCGCGGTGGTGCGCGAATCGTATGTCAACCTGATCCCCACCTCGAACGGCGGCACCCACGAGTCGGGCCTGCGCGAAGGCTTGTTCGGCGCGGTGAAGAACTTCGTGGAGATGCATTCCCTGCTGCCCAAGGGCGTCAAGCTGCTGCCCGAGGACGTGTTCGCGCGCGTGTCCTTCGTGCTTTCGGCCAAGGTGCTGGACCCGCAATTCCAGGGCCAGATCAAGGA
>JAZKBP010000021.1:12313-191204 GCA_040388555.1 Pseudomonadota bacterium | reverse complement strand
GCGCATTTCCTCAAAACAGGGGTCTGTCCCCTTCTTGCTTGTCCCCCTTCTTGCGCGCTAGCTGTTTTGGGCCAGCTTTTGCAGCGCGGCCGGATCGAGGATGATCAGGCGGTGCGAATCCTTTTGCACCACCCCTTGCTGCACCAGTTGCAGCAGCGCCCTTGTTACCGTCTCGCGGCTGGTGTTGATCATGTTCGCGATGTCTTGGTGGGTGGGCAGGTTTTCCACCACCGATTTGTCGCCGGGTTTGTTCTTTTGCATCAGGGCCAGGTAGCTGTAGATGCGCTTGGCCGTGTTGTTAATGCTGAGCAGGGCGCGGAATTCCGAATCGCGCTGGATCTTTTGCGCCAGGTGGCGCAGCATCTGGTTGGCCACCGAGGGCGAATGCGAAAACAAATGCATGGCGGTGGGCGCCGGCAAGAAGGCCACCAGCACCTCGCTCATCGCCACCACCGAGGCCGAGCGCGTCGAATTGTTGATCAGCGCGATCTCACCGAAAAAGTCGCCCGGCGCCAGCATACGCAAGCCGATCGCGCGCCCGTCCTCGGTCACGTCGATCACTTGCAGTTGCCCGCCGAGCAGGAACAGCAAGCCATCCCCGCTGCCCCCCTTGTGCAACACCACCGAGCGCTTCGGATAATTGCGGATGCGCAGCTCCGTCTTGACCAGGGTTAGCTCGGCCTCGCTCAACTCGGCAAACAGGGGAATCTTGCGCAGATGAACTTGCAGGTTCTTCGGCGCCTTGGCCGGTGGCGCGCCTTCCGCCGTCTCGATGGGCGGCACGCCCTCCGGCGCCGCGCTGTGCGCCGCCTCGCCTACTGTGCCTGGGTCCTTGCTCGTCATGGTCTTCAATTCAATTCATGGGTGTGGCTCAGCTGAGCGCGACATACACGCTGGCCAGGATGGCGCTGCAGGCGATGCCGCCCGCGTTGGCGGCCACGTCGCGCCAGCAAAAGGCGCGCTCGGGCACTAGTATTTGCAAGCATTCGATCAGCCAGCCGGCCACCAGCAAGGCCAGCAGCCAGAGCGCCGCTTCGGCGCGGTCGCGCGCCATGTGCAGGGCCAGCGCGCTGAGCACGGCGAAGGCGCCAAAATGCATCAGCTTATCGTTGGGCAGGCGCGGCAGATAGCGGTTCGGGACCAGGCAGCCGGCCGCGCACAGCGCCGCCAGCATTCCAAACAATCCTATTTCCCAGCCCATGCCATTCCCCGATCTCGCCTGTGCACTAGCGCTGCCATTGCCAGCTTAGCTGCAGTTGCCGACTATTGTACTGAAAGACGGAAATGTTTTCCTTATCGCGCACGGCGCGCCAGTCCAGCACCAGCGATTGCCCCTTGCTCAAGGGCAGGGTCAAGCTGGCGCGCAGCACATGGGTCGCTTGCGAACGCACTTGCTCGATCACGCCGGGCAGGTAAGCCGTTTCGCTTTGCCAGCTCTGGCGCGTGTAGGCCAGTTCGCCCGTCGTGGCGCCGCCCAGGCCGCGCCGGAGGATCACATTGCCGAGCCAGCCGTGGCGGTTGCCGCCCGGACGCGCGGCCTGGCTGGCGCGGTCTTCCAGGAAACCGAGCGAGGCGCTGGCGTAGCGGTTTTCGTCGCGGTAGGTGAGCTGGCTACGCAATTCGTAAGTGTTGCTGTTGAAATTGGCCAAGGTCAGGTATTCGGTGCGGGTGGCGCTGCCGTACACGGAAAACTGGGCGTTGCCCGGCAGCGGTACGGGCGGGCCCACGCGCGCCTGCACTTGCATCTGGCGTTGGTACAGCTTGCCGCCCAGGGAAATGAGGCCCAGCATGCCGGTGCCGCGCAAGGTCCAGCGTCCGAAGCGCCATGGTTTCTCCAGGCCGCTGAACAGGGAGGCGCCGTCGTACTGGTGCAAGCTATCATTGCGGCGCAGCTGGAATTGCGCGAACGCCAGATTGCCATTGCTCGAGACGTCGCGCGTGTATTCGCCCGACACCGTGCTGTAGCGGTCGGGCATGGGCAGGAAGTCGGCGCTGAGTTGGCGCCCGTCGAATTCGGTCAAGCTGGTGCCCTGGTTGACGTTCTGGTCGTAGCCGCGCCCGGTCAGCATCACCAGGCTGCTGTGCGCCTGCCATTTGCTGCAGCCCTGGTCGCGCGCGTCGGCGATCAAGTCCAGGATGCCGATGGGCGGATTGAAGCGCGTTTCGATGGCCGCGAACAAGCGTTCGGCCTCGAGCGCATGGCCCAGGCTGCACTGGATCAGCGCGATTTCCAGCCAGGCGCCGGCGTTCACGGGTTCTTTTTCGATCAGGCGGTTGAGCATGTCGAAGGCGTCATTGCGCCGTCCCTCGGCGATCGATTGCAGCGCGTCCTGGTACAGGTCCGGCTCGGCCGGCGGCACCGTCTGCGCGCGCAGCGGCCCCCATGGCGCGATCGCCCACCAGGTCAACAGCAGCAGGGCCAGCCTGCGGCAAAACCTCATGCAGCGGCCTCGGCCTTCATGCCGGCGCCGTGCGCGCCGCTTGTCGCTGTCGTGTTTCCTGCATCCATGCTGTCGTCGAATGAAAAGAGCGTCGTCGGTTTTTCCTTGCCGCGTAACAGGCGTTCGCCCAGCAAGAGGAAGTGGTGGCGCTGCGCGCGCGCCACCGTACCGGCGCCGATGATAACGCAATGGCTGAAATCGCGCGCCGCTTGTTCCAGGCGCGAGGCGGTGTTGACGCTGTCGCCCACGGCAGTATAGATGCTGCGAAAGGATGTGCCAAAGTCGCCCGCCATCGCCAAGCCGCTTTCAATGCCGATGCGCACCCGCAGCGGCGCGTAGCCAGCTTGCACGCGGCGCGCGCTCAATTGCTCGACGCGCCACACGATGTCGCGCGCCGCGTCCAGCGCCAGGTCCGCGTGCTGGGCCACCGGCAAGGGCGCGCCCCAGAAGGCGACCAGGCCGTCGCCCGTGTATTTGTCGAGCGTGCCGTGCTTGTCGATGACGGGGCCGGTCAGGCAATCGAGGAAGTCGCGCGTCAAGCGTGCCGCCTCTTCCACCGGCAGCGTTTCCACTTGGCTGGTATAGCCTTCCATGTCCGCGATCAGGGTGGTGACGTCGAGCTGGCGCGGCTTGAGCGGGTCTTCCAGATCGCTGCGCAGCAATTGCTCGACCACTTCCGGCGCCACGTATTGGCGCAAGGTGTCGAGCAAGTGGCGCGAGCGGCGCTGGCTCAATTGCCATTGATAAGGCACGGCCACGGCCAGCAGGAACAGGTTCGAGGCGAGCGGCCCGGTGGTGGAGAAATCCGGGTCGTGCGCGCACGCCAGGCAAGCCACGCCCACCCACAGCGCCGAGGTGGCGCCCAGCAAACCCACGCTGGCGGCGGCCGACAGGCGCGGAAAAGCGTAGGTGGCCAGCAAGGCCGACAGCAGCGCGAAGGCGCAGGCGATCAATCGGCCCGGCCAGGGCGTCGGCGTCAAGCCGGCCTGGCGGTCGAGCAGGGTCGAGAGCATGGTCGCCTGCACCCCCAGGCCGGGGCGGATCGCCGCCAGCGGGGTGGCCACCCGGTCGCCCAGGCCGAGCGAGGACGAGCCGATGATCACCAGGCGCTCCTTGGCACTGTCCTGGTCGATGGCCAGGTTCAAAATGTCGGCCGCCGACACCACCGTGTAGGCCGACCAGTCGCGCTTGAAGTCGATCCGCATCAAACCGGTCTGCTCAAAATGCAGCTTGGGTCCGCGCGCGCAGCAGTCCACCAGGGCCAGCGCCAGCGCCGGGTAGCTGCGCCCTTCGAAATTGGTGAGCAGGGGCACGCGCCGGATGGCGCCATCGGCGTCGATCACGAAACCCATATTGCCCACGTGGGGCGCGCCGCCCAGGCCGCGGTGGTTGGCGATGAAGCCGGTCGCGGCCACCCCGGCATGGCCGTAGGCGCTGGTGGCGCCGGCCGGCAAGCCCTTGCGCAGCGGTTCGGGTCGAGTGGTGCTGTAGTCGAACATCTGGGCCAGCACCACCGGCCCGTTCTGGGCCAGCGCGTTCAGGCGCGCGTCGCCGCCGATGTCGCCTGTTTCCTCGAGTACGATGTCAAGCGCGACGCCGTGCGCGCCGTAATGCGAGAGCAGGATTTCCACCATCTCGGCGATCTTGTCATGCGACCAAGGCCACGGACCCACCCTGGCCAGGCTCGCTTCATCGACGTCCACCACCAGCACCCGCGGTTCGGGCGCGCTGCTCGTTTGCCATCGCACGAACTGGTCGCGCAGCCATTCGTCGGCCAGGAAGGAGCTGCTGGGGTCTTTCATCCATTGCATCGACATTGTGATCAAGACGGCAAGACAAGCGATCGCCAACCGGATCAGGGCGGGTGAGGGGCGAAGCGTGCTGGTCGGAGCGCTTGGTGCCATGCGGATTCAAAGGGACGGGCAGGCAAAGGCGCGCGCACCGGTGTGGAGGAAAGGCATAGTATACAGTGTTGCGCGAGTGTTGCGCGTAAACATGGTTATTTGATACAAGATGTAACGCCCGCCAGGGATGCCCCCGTTTCCGCTAAAATGTGATAGCCGTCACAGAAACATGTCCTCGAAGTAGGATAATGCATGTAAAAGGGGAATACCATGTTGCGTCAAACAATTTTAATTGCCAGTCTAGCCCTCGCGGCGAACTTGGCCCAGGCGGCCGAAGCGGGCAAGATCATCTATATAGCGGGCCCGGTCGAAGTGGCGGACAAGCCCGCCCAGCTCGGCGCCGCCGTCGAGGAAGGTGCCATGTTGTCGACCGGCGACAAAGGCTACCTCTATATTAGTACGCTCGACAAGGGGCTGTTCGTGCTGCGCCCGAACACCAAGGCGCGCATCGCCGCTTACCATATCGATGGGCAAGATCCGACAAAAAACCGCATCAAGCTCGAATTGCTTAGCGGCACCGCGCGCAGCCGTTCCGGTGAAGCCGTCAAGCTGGCGCGCCAGAATTTCCGTTTCAATACGCCAGTGGCCGCCATTGGCGTGCGTGGCACCGACTTCACCGTCTTCACCGACCAAAACACCACGCGCGTGACGGTCATGTCCGGCGGCGTCGTCGTCAGCGGTTTCGAAGGTGCTTGCCGTCCGGAAGGTCTCGGCCCTTGCGAGGGCGGGGCCAGCCGCGAACTGTCGGCCGCCCAGCGCGGACAATTGTTGCAAGTGCAACGCGGTGCGGTGCCGCAATTGATGCAGGCCGGCTCCCTGGCGCCGGACGCCGCTTCGCCGGCCCGTCCGGACGAGCCGATCGGCAAGAACGGCAGCGGCTTGAGCGCGGCCAACCTGGCTTTGAACGATCCGAACTTCGATCCGCAAAAGCACATCGACCAATTGGTGTCGCAGCCGACCGCGCCCACGCAACCCGTCACGCCCAGCCCGGTGATCGGATCGCACGATCCGGCCACCGATCCGGTACCGGTGGTGCCCGAGCGCGATATCGTGTGGGGCCGCTACAAAGCCCTGGCCGAGCGTCCTGCGACGATCGACTTCCTCAAAGCGGCCACTGGAAACGAAGTGGTGGCCGTCAACGATACATTCGCCCTGTACCGCACGCCCGGCAAGGAATACGTGTCGGCCGACCGCGGCAGCATCGGCTTCACGCTCAAGGATAGCGAAGCCTTTATATATACCGGCGACGGGACGCAAAAGAGCACCAGTCTGGCGCGCGTGGAAAACGGCAAGCTCACTGTTGATTTCGGCAAGGCCAGCTTTTTCACCAGTTTCGACCTGATTGGTGATAGCGATACCTATAAGCTGCAATCGCAGGGCACGGTCAGCGCCAATGGGCTGCTCAGTGGTGACAGCCAGTTCACGGCGCCCACCAATGTGAATGTCACGGGCGTGCTCAGTAATGCCAATGGCGGCAGCGCCGCGTATATATTTAGTGGACGGCTCGACAAGACCCATACCACTGGCGGCATCACCTATTGGGGGCATTGAATGTAGGGCTCGGTGCACACTGAAGTGATTGCCCAATCCCGGGGCGCCATCGGACCAGTTGCCGATGGCGCCCCTGTTTTTTCCGCTGGGGCATCTGGTTCGCCCAAAATCGACTGTTCGATATTATTAAATCAATATTTGCGCCAACCTCAGCAATTCTGCACGCAACTGGCGGCTAGTCATTTTATCCACGCCGGATTGTTCAAATAACCACGCACGAGAAAGACGCTTCTTGCGTCGGCGGGGATCTTCTCAGATAATGGGCCGCCGTTTAAATTTCGTGGATAAAACCACAGTTTTCAGAGGAGATTGTTCATTTATGTGATGTTCGTCACATAAAGTGATCAGTTCCTTCTGCCATTATTCGGTACGTTGGGCTGCAGAGGCAGTACGCGACTGCAAAATTGATTTTTTACCCTGATCGTTTCGATCTACATAGGAGCTTTACATGGCATATTACACAGAACTACAGAAGCTTTACGTTGCATACTTCAATCGTCCAGCTGACTTCGGTGGCTTGGCGTTTTGGAATGCATACGTAACGGCCCACCACGGCGATACCAGCGCTGTCTCGGCTGACTTCTCGTCCTCCGCTGAATTCCACGCCGCCTATGCTGGCCTGAACATGGAACAGACGATCGACAAGATCTACACGAACTTGTTCGGTCACGGCGCGGATCTGGCCGGTAAAGGCTTCTGGCTGGCCCGTCTGGGCGCTGGCGACATCACCCTGTCGAACGCGGTCCAATACATCTCCGCCGGCGCCCAAGGCTCCGACAAAGTTGCATTCGACAGCAAAGTCGCTGCGGCAGCTGCTTTCACCGACGCACTGAATTCCCCAGAAGCTACCCAAGCTTACAGCGGCGCTACCGCCCTGCAACTGGCGTACAACTACATCACCGGCGTGACCGACGAAGCTACGCTGCAAAGCGCGCTGGCCGGCCTGGCAGGCACCATCGACACGATGGAGCACCCAGCCGACACCACGACCTACACGCTGACGAATCACTACGATATCGCCACCGCGCACACCTTCAATGCACCGCTGGTCTACACGCCAGAAGGCAACACCCGCCTGAACTCGCTGCAAAACGAAGACCGCCTGACCGGCACCAGCGCAGCTGACGACGTGCTGAACCTGACGTTCGGTAACTCGAACGAAAACGTCAACACCGGTAGCGAGCAAACCATCGTTCCGACCATCTCCGGCGTTGAAATCGTGAACATCCAGTTCTCGACCAACCTGACCGCGACCATGGACTTCCAGGACGTGTCGGGCGTGAACCAGATCAACGCAAGCCGCATCGCGTCGAGCGTCAACATGATCAACATGACCGGCCTGGCCGTCATGAACGCTTCGGTCAAGAGCACCGCTGTTGACGCGAACGTCGCTTTCACCTTCAAAAACGGCTCGCTGGCTGGCAATCAAACCGTCAACCTGGCGCTGGACGACTCCCAGATCGGTACCCTGGTCGTCGCTAGCAACGCAGGCAACGGTTCGGTGTCGCAGCAAGTTGAGACGCTGAACATCGCCGTCGCTTCCGAAAGCCACATCAACACCCTGACCTACGGCTTCGACAACCTGGCCGCGACCAATCAGACGCTGAACATCGCTGCTGCCGCACGCTTCCAGATCGGCACGCTGCTCGACGGCGCTGACGCTGACTCCTTCATCGACCTGGCAGGCAATGGCGATGGCTTGACCAACCTGGGCGGCATCGGCACCATCAACGTCACCGGCGCTGGCCATGTGATCCTGGACGCAGTTGATGCTCCAGCAGCTGGCGGCTTCGTCCTGAACGCTTCGACCGCAACTGGCGGCACCGAAGTGAACATCAGCAACTCGGCAGCTGACGCTACCGCTAGCTTCACGACCGGTTCGGGTATCGACTACATCTTCTCGAACCAGAACGTGGGCGGCCACGTCACCACCGGTGCTGGCGACGACACCATGACCGTGCGCGGCCTGATCGCTGCAACGGCAACCCAAGGCGGCGCAAGCGCTGTCGTCGACATGGGCGCCGGCAACGACACCCTGACCGTCGGTACCGTCGCGACGCTGAACGGCGTCACCGGCACCTTGACCGGCTCGATCGCTGGTTCCGTCCTGGGCGGCGCGACCGTCAACATGGGCGCTGGCGACGACCGCGTCAACCTGGGCGACAACGGCAACGTGTCGATCGGCGAAGAAGGCGTTCTGAACCTGGGCGAAGGCAACAACACCGTCACCCTCTCCGGCTCGATCACCGGCGACACCGTCGCTGTGGCAACCGACACCGACTCCCTGGGCGGCGAAATCAACGGCGGCGCCGGCAACGACACCGTCACCTTCAACCTGCGCGGCCAAGGCAACCAAGGCACCCTGATCGGTGGTCTGGTCCAACTGGGCGCCGGCACCAACAGCATCACCGTCACCGGTAATGCCAACGCCAACGTTGTCACCTTCGACCCAACCGATGCAGACCGTGTTTCCGGCGCGCAAACGTTGAACCTGATCTCGTCGCAATCGTGGAGCGCAGCACTGGCAACCACGGTCAACGGCGTCGGTGGTACGCAAGTCACCCAAAACGACGACAACGCGCTGACCGCTGACTACGTCGTGGACGCTTCCGAGTTCACCGGCTTGGCCACCATCAACATGGACAACCAGGCAGCACTGTTCAGCGCCTTCCCTGACGAAACCGCGCCACGCCGTTTCGCTGGTGAAGATGCTAGCTACACGCTGAACAACCTGGCAGGTACGGAAGCTCTGAACCTGACCACCGTTGAAGGCGCAACCGGCGTGCAAGCACGTGCCACCGGCACCGTGACGACGACGCAAATCGGCGCCGACGTGACCGCTGACGCGACCGTGAACATGAACCTGGACCTGGCTGCCGCTGGCAACGCTGTTGCCATGACGATCGCTGGCGCTGGTGACGTTGCTATCAACGACACCGGTGTGTGGACCGCAGTGCCTGCCGCTGGCGACACCAACAAGGAAATCAAGGACCTGACCCTGACGATCAACGGCGCCGATTCGCGTTCCGTGATCTTCGCGGCTAACGATTTCCGTCATGGCTTGACCGTGCACGGTGACACCACCGGCACCATCACGATGACCAACGTCGAAGCGACCGTGCTGACCTCGGACATCGCTGGCGCCGTCCGCGCTACCCTGTTGACCTCGGAAGCGAAAACCATCACCACCGGTGCTGGCAACGACGTCATCAACATGCTGGCCGATACGGTCAACATCAGCGACACCATCAACCTGGGTGCTGGCACCAACCGCATCATCGTTGACGACGACCTGCGCGGCAACAACGGCGCTGACTCGGATGAGAACTTCACCCACTGGTCGAATGTCCAGGAAATCGAACTGCGCGGCACCGCTGCCGCTACCCAGTTCACCGCTGGCGCTGCTGGCGTGCTGGAAGTGACGCTGGACGACAACGCACAAACGACCGGCGTGAATCGCGTCCTGTTGGTTGACGGCGTCGGCCCAGTCCACGCAAACGTGGACATGGTCATCGGTGCTGACTTCAACAACGCTCTGCGTATCGACATGGCTCGCAGCTCGACGCTGACCATGGACAACGCTGGCGGCGACGTCAACCTGACCCTGAACCTGACGACCAACACCACGACCGCCCCAACCGGCGACACCACGGTGAACTTCACCAACGCTGGCACCGGCACCGTTGCTCTGAACATCACGACCGACCACGTCGCTCAAGTGATCAGCGCAGCGAACACCGGCGCGACCAACGACGTCATCCTGACGAACGCTGACGCTGCCAACGAGCACGCTGAAATCGACAGCATCACCCTGCTCGACAGCAACACGACGCTCGACGACACCACCGGCGGCGCTGAGCAATCGGGCACGATCACGCTGACCCTGGGCGCGACCTGGGCGCAAGCGAGCGACACCCTGACCGTCAACGCTTCGGACATCAATGACGACGACGACGCTTCCTTCGTCAACGACAACGATACCCAAGACGTCGTCATCAACGGTGCTGCAGCTAACTACAAGCTCAACATCACCGGTTCGGAAGTGAACGACACCATCACCGGCTCCAACCTGGCTGACACCATCAAAGGTGGTTCGGGCGACGACGTGATCACTGGCGGCCTGGGCAGCGATGTCTTGACCGGCGGCGACGGCGTTGACACCTTCATCTACACCGCGATCGCTCAGTCGAACGGCACCGCAAGCGCCACCGACAACATCACCGACTTCGTGTCCGGCGACGACCATGTCCGCATCACGCTGAACACCGCTGCTGCGACCAACATCGTGAGTGCAGGTACGTTCTCGAACGTGACGAGCTCCGGCGACGGCGACGGCTCCCTGGCTGGCACCAACGGCAATAAAGTTGCTGGCGACGGCTTCTACGACGCAGGCACCGGCAAGCTGGTCATCGACGTTGACGGCGACGGCGACATCACCACCGGCGGCGATCTGTCGATCACTTCGGCTGGCGCAGTCCACGCAGCTGACATCGACTTCATCATCAACACCACCGCTGACGGCCTGAACGACGAAGTCGTGCGCGGCGGCCAAGGTGCTGACACCATCACCGCATCGACCGACGACGACGTGATCGTCATGGTTGGTTCCCTGTCGGCTTCGGACGTGGATGCTTACGTCACGGCCGGTTCGGCAGCGGCAGTTGGTATCGATGCTGACATCGACAAGGTCTTGAAGTACTCGGAACTGACGGTGACGGACGCAACCTCCGGCCGTAGCTCGGAAATCGTGGCTGGCGAAACCCTCGACGGCGGCGCTGGTAACGACATCCTGCACGTGTTCGGTACGGCTAACCTGACCAACATCAACGACGGCGGCGCGCTGAACGTTGAAACGCTTGGTATCCACTCGACCGTCACGATGACCCTGGTTCAGCTGCAAACGCTGGGCGCAGTCGTGCTGATCGGTGACGAGCCACACAACATCGTCATCACCAACAACGACGGTTCGGCAATGACCGCGGCTAATCAACAAGCTGCCCTGATCGCTGCGACCATCTTCGTGGTCGGCAACGGTGCGCACACCACGATCTCGATCGCTGGCGGTACCGCGATGTCGGTTGCAGCGTTCGTCACTGCCGGCTATGTCAACGTGGCGAGCACCCTGACCGTGGCGCAAGCCTTGGTCGCTTCGCCTTGGGTTCCTTACAACCTGGGCGACACCGCTGCTGCCTTGGCTGCCGCACCTGCCGGCATCCTGAACGCCGCAGTCAACATCACCGCTAATACGGCTGCAACGGTTGCTCAAGCTACGACGATCGAAGCTGCAACGAACACCGGCGTGAACGCCTACACGATCGCCGATACGGCCACTAACCTGGCCGCATCGAGCAACGCAGTATTGACGCTGGCAACGACCGTCACCGCTTCGACCCTGGCAACGGGTGCTCAAGCAACGACGATCGCCGCCTTCGCCAAGGCTGTGGTGTACAGCGTGTCCGACACGGCTGCCGCCGTGGCTGCCTCGACCGGTCTGAACGAAGCTGTCAACATCACGTCGACGACCGCCGTGACGGTGGCACAAGCGACGACGATCGACAATGCGACCAATACCGGCGCTAACACGTACGACATCGCCGACACCGCGCTGATTCTGACCGCCGCTGGCAACACGCTGCTGGCCACGGCTGGTACCGTGACTGCAACGACGGCGGCGACGGCACTGCAATCGGTGACGATCGCTGGTTACGCCAAGGCTGTCGTGTACAACGTGACCGATTCCGCTGCTGCGCTGGTCGCTTCGATCGCGCTGTCCGCTGCTGGCCTGAACGAAGCAGTTGACATCACCGCGACGACCGCTGCCACGGTTGCTGAAGCTACGGCAATCGAAGGTGCAACGAATACCGGTGTTGATACCTACAACATCACCGATTCGGCTGCAAACCTGATCGCTGCTGGTAACGCTGTGTTGGCTCTGGCTGGCACCGTGACGGCAAACGCTGTCGTGACGGCCGCTAACGCCGACGCCCTGGCTGCTTTCGCCAAGGCTGTCGTCTACAGCGTCACCGACACGGCAACCAACCTGGCCGGCGCAACGGCTGCTGGTCTGGACGAGGCAGTGAACATCGTCGCAACGACTGCCGCTACCGTGGCTGAAGCAACGACGATCGACAATGCAGCGAACAGCGGCACCAACACCTACGCCATCACCGACTCGGCCGCCAACTTGGCCGCTGCTGGTAACGCGATCCTGGCAACGGGTGGTGTTGTGACGGCAAACAGCCTGGCAACGGCTGCTGAAGCGACGGCCATCGCTGCTTACGCTAAAGCAGTGGTGTACAGCGTGTCCGACACGATCGGTAACTTGGTCGCTGCTGCTGGCGCTGGCTTGAACGAAGCGGTCAACCTGACCTCGACGTCGGCTGCCACGGTTGCACAAGCGACGACCATCGAAGCTGCTACCAACACCGGCACCAACACCTATGACATCACCGACACGGCGACCAATATCGCTGCTTCGTCGAATGCTGTCGTGGCGCTGGGCGGTACGATCACCGCAACCGGTCAAGCAACTGGTGCTGAGGCAACGACCATCGCTGCTTTCGCCAAGGCTGTTGTGTACTCGATCACCGACACGGCTACTGCCGTTGCCGCATCGACTGGCCTGAACGAAGCTGTCGACATCACGGCAAACACCGCTGCGACCGTCGCTCAAGCAACGACGATCGAAGCGGCAACGAACACCGGCACAAACACCTACGCCATCGGCGACACCGCAACCGCACTGGCTGCTTCGTCGAACGCTGTCCTGGCACTGGGTACGAGTGTCACGGCCAACACGGCGGCAACGGCTGCGCAAGCTGGTACGATCTCCGCCTTCGCAACGACCGTTGTGTACAGTGTGACCGACACGGCAACGGCTCTGGCCGCTGCTGCTGGCGCCGCTCTGAACGAAGCTGTCAACCTGGTTGCCAGCTCGGCTGCCACGGTTGCACAAGCAACGACGATCGAAGCTGCAACCAACACTGGCACCAACACCTACGCCATTACCGACTCGGCCGCCAACCTGGCCGCTGCTGGTAACGCGGTGCTGGCACTGGCCACTTCCGACACGGCCAACACCCTGGCGACGGCGGCAGAAGCGACGACGATCGCTGGCTTCGCTACGACGGTTGTGTACAGCATCTCGGACACGGGCGCCGCTGTCGCAGCGTCGACCGGCCTGGACGAGGCAGTGAACATCACCGTGACCGGCGGCGCAACTGTCGCTGAAGCCACGACGATCGAAGCTGCTGTCAACACCGGCACCAACACCTACGCGATCGCCGACACGGCCACCAACCTGGCCGCTTCGACGAACGTAGTGCTGGCACTGGGTTCGACGGTCACGGCATCGACCGGCGCAACGGTTGCTGAAGGCGCGACCATCGCCGCCTTCGCAAAAGCTGTCGTGTTCGCAATCGACGACACCAACGCCAACCTGACCACGCTGTTCAACGCTGGCGTGACCGGCGCTGGCACCGCGATCGGCGAAGCCACCGGCTTCACGTCGAACGCGACTGTCACGCTGACCACGGTCGGTATGCAGACCTTGTCGGCAGCCACGGGTAACCTGGATGCAGCTACGGCTGTTATCGTCGACAACACCAACGCCGCTGAGAACATCGGCACGTTGGCAGCCTTCGGCGGCAGCCACATCATCACCTTCGGTGATGCTGCTGGATCCGACGCGTTCACGGTCAACCTGGGTACCTCGGGTGTCACCTCGATCATCCTGGAAGGCACGGGTAACCACGACATCACCGGTTCGGCTGCAACGCTGGAGCACTTCCAGTTGAACGCTGCTTACAACGGCGGTGTTCTGCTGCGCGGCTTGACCTCGGGCGACACTGTCGACATCGACGGCGCAAACGACAACACGGCGTTCACGGTGAACGAAGTGAGCGCTGCTGCGGTTGATGCTGCTGGTGAGTGGTTCTTCACCAACGGCGTGCTGACCTACTACGATGACACGGCAGCTGCAGCGATCTCGATCGCTCTGGTTGGTGTGGTCAACGTGCTGTGCGACAACCTCGACACCTTCACGGTGGTGTAATAAGCAAGGAGGGTGCGCCAAGGTAGCGGCGCATTCCTCCATCTGGCGACAAGGACGTGGCAAGCGTAGCGCGTCATGTCCTTGTTCTGGAGCGAAAGGCCCGGCCCTCAAAGCCGGGCCTTTTTATTTGTGCAATGGCATCCCCTTTACACGGGAGCCCGAGTCCGTTAATCTACCGGCTTCGCTTCCAGCGCAGCTTCGATAGCCAACAACACGCGCAAAAAAACGGGCACAGCCCTTTTAATTGAAGCCCCATCCCCCATATGGCGGAGTGGGGTTTTTTTATAGTAATCATGTCCAAACAAGGAATTTTCATGAGCAACGCAGCAAAAATCGTCATCAATGACACCGAATACATGGCATCGGACCTGTCCGCGGATGCCAAGACCCAATTGGCCAACATCCAATTCGTCGATTCCGAAATCGCGCGCCTGAACGCGATGCTGGCAGTGGCCGGCACGGCCCGCAACGCCTACATCGGCGCGTTGGCGTCGGCACTGCCAAAGGCGGAAAAGCCAGCGGCCAAGGCCAAGAAGAAGTAATTGCAAGGCGGGACCTGGCGCGCGGCGCCGGTCCCGCGCACCCCAGCCCAGCCCATGAAAACCTTTCTCCACATCGGCTGCGGCCCGAAACGCCAAGACCGCACCACGGCCGCTTTCAACACGCCCGCATGGCGCGAGATGCGCCTCGATATCGACGCCTCGGTCAAGCCCGACATTGTCGGCAGCATGACGGACATATCCGCCGTGCCGGCGGCCAGCATGGATGCCGTCTATTCCTCACACAATATCGAACACCTGTATCCGCACGAGGTCCCGGTCGCGCTGGCCGAATTTCGGCGCGTCCTGCGCCCGGACGGCTTTGCCGTCATCACCTGCCCGGACCTGCAATCGGTGTGCGCCTTGGTGGCCGCTGACAAGCTCGATGAGCCGGCCTATGTGTCGGGCGCCGGGCCGATCGCACCGCTCGACATCCTGTATGGCCACCGCGCCGCCATGAGCGAGGGCAACCTGTACATGGCGCACCGCTGCGGCTTCACCCAGAAGGTGTTGACGGCCAGCCTGCAGGCGGCTGGCTTTAGCGCCATCGGCACGCGCCGGCGCGGCCATCCCTTCTATGATCTGTGGGCGCTGGCCAGTCCGGCCTCCCATGACGAAGCGACGCTGCGCGCACTGGTGCAGGCGCATTTCCCGCCCGCGCGCGCCTAGATGCGCATCCTGTTCGTCCATCAGAATTTTCCAGGGCAGTTCCTGCATCTGGCCGCGGCCTTGGCGGGGGATCCGGCCAACGAGGTGCTGGCCATGACGATGCGGCGCGACGCGTCCAAAGTGTGGCGCGGCGTGCGCCTTTTTCCCTACCAGCCCGCGCGCTCGAGCACGGCGGCCATCCACCCCTGGGTGCGCGATATGGAAGCAAAGGTCATCCGGGGCGAGGCGGCGTTCGAGCGCGCCTTGGCTCTGCGCGCGCAAGGCTTCACGCCGGACTTGATCATCGCCCATCCCGGCTGGGGCGAGAGCTTGTTCCTGAAAGACGTCTGGCCGCAGGCGCGGCTGGGGATTTACTGCGAATTCTATTACCGCAATGAGGGCGCCGACGTTGGCTTCGATCCGGAATTCGCGGCCGGGGAGGCGAGCGACGCCTGCCGCCTGCGCATGAAGAACGTCAACGCGCTGCTCCATTTCGAGAGCGCCGATGGCGCCATCTCGCCCACCCACTGGCAGGCCAGCACGTTTCCCGCCGCACTGCGCGAGCGCATCACGGTGGCGCACGACGGCATCGATTGCGACGCCGTGGCGCCCGACCCGGCCGCCACCCTGACGCTCGACGATGGCACAGTGCTCACCCGTGCCGACGAAGTGATCACTTTTGTGAACCGCAACCTCGAGCCCTATCGCGGCTACCATATTTTCATGCGCGCATTGCCGGCCTTGCTGGCGCGCCGCCCGCACGCGCAGGTGCTGATCGTCGGTACCGACGACGTCAGTTACGGCAGCCGCCCGCCCGCCGGCAAGACCTGGAAGAGTATTTTCTTCGACGAGGTCAAGGGACAGTTGAACGCCTCGGATCTGCAGCGTGTCCATTTTTTGGGTAATATCGCGTATCGGCGATTTGTGGCGCTGTTGCAGATCTCGCGCGTGCACGTCTACCTGACCTACCCCTTTGTATTGAGCTGGAGCTTGCTCGAGGCCATGAGCGCCGGCTGCGCGATCGTCGCCAGCGACACCGCGCCACTGCGCGAAGCGATCACCCACGATGTCACTGGCATGCTGGTACCGTTTTTCGACGGGGCGGCGCTCACTGACCAAGTGTGCGCGCTGCTCGATGATACGGCCGCGCGCACGCGCCTGGGCCAGAGCGCGCGCGCCTTTGCCCGCGCCAACTATGATTTAAAGACAATTTGCCTGCCCGCCCAATTGGCGTGGGTCAGGAAGCTGATGGAATAGAAAAACTTATGCATGCGCTGCAACGTATTACCACTTCCTACATCCCGACCGAAGACCGGATCCGCGTCAGCGGCGAAACCCCCGACGGCCAGACCGTGGTGATTTGGCTTAGCCTGCGTCTGGCGCAGCGCATGGTGCCGGTGCTGGCGCGCTGGCTGGAAGGGCAGGCGCCGCTGCCGCCGGAACAATTCGCCAGCAATTCCGAGGCCCAGCAAGCGGCCCGGGTGGAGATGGTGCAAAGTTTTGTGCAAGAGGCGGCGCGCGCCGAACTCAAGCCGCAAAAGCCCGTGTCGGCCGCCGCGCCATTGGAACAATGGATGGCGCGCACGCTCAACGTCGAGCGCTCGGGCCAGGAAATCGCCCTGATTTTGCGTTCCGGTGAAGGCGAGGGCGATGCCCAAGCCGCCCGCCTCACCATGCCGGCCAAGGTTTTGCGCCAGTGGCTGGGCATGCTCATGGAGGCCTACCGCAAGGGCGATTGGCCGCTCGACAAGTGGCCAAGCTGGCTGCAGGGCGGTGCGGCGGCGGGGGTGACCGGCGCCGCTGGCGGTGGCGTTCTGCATTGAGGCCGCCGCCAGCTTGATACAAATCCACGCTGGATAATGCAACTTTCTTATGCTAATCTGCGAATTATGTGATCTACATCACATTTCAAGCGCGATTTGAGCGATAATGTTGCGTGCCTCATGTTTTCGTCGTCCCGGCACAGTAATGCGCCGCCTGGCGACCGAGCCGACTCCCGCCGCGCCGGGATTCCGGCTTCACCCTTTTGCATAGTGCAAGTACAAAATGAAAAACCAATTAGCTCCCGTAAAAAACGAAATAGAACAGGTCTTGCGCACGTTTAAGCGCACCTTCGTCACGGTCGGGGTATTCAGCGCGATCAGCAATATGCTGATGCTGGTGCCTTCCCTGTACATGATGCAAGTGTACGACCGCGTGCTGGCCAGCCGCAACGAGATCACCCTCTTGATGCTCACCTTGATGATGCTGGGCGCCTATCTGTTCATGAGCGGGCTCGAATTGATCCGTACTTTCGTGCTGGTGCGGGTGGGGGCGCGCTTTGACATGGCGCTCAACAAGCGCGTCTACAGCGCCGCCTTCGAACAAAACTTGAAGCGCGCCGGCGGCAACGCGGGCCAGTCGCTCAGCGATTTGACGACGGTGCGCCAGTTCTTGACCGGCAACGCCCTGTTCGCCTTCTTCGATGCACCCTGGTTCCCAATCTACCTGCTGGTGATCTTCGTGTTCGAGCCTTCGCTGGGCGTGTTCTCCCTGTGCGGTACCATCATCCTGGTGGCGTTGGCCTACCTGAACGAGCGCTTGACGCGCGACCCTTTGAAAGAAGCGGGCACGATGGCGATCGCCGCGTCCACCCTGGCGACCAATAATCTGCGCAACGCGGAAGTAATCGAATCGATGGGCATGCTGCCCAACCTGATGTCGCGCTGGTTCAGCATGCATAGCAAATTCCTTAATTTGCAAGCCGAAGCGAGCGAAAAGGCCGGCGTTATTGGCGCGTTCACCAAATTCGTCCAAGTGTCGCTGCAATCGCTGGTGCTCGGCTTTGGCGCGCTGCTGGTGATCGACGGCAAGCTCTCGGGCGGCATGATGATCGCCGCCTCGATCCTGGTCGGCCGCGCGCTGGCGCCGGTGCAGCAAGTGATTGGCGTGTGGAAATCGTGGAGCACCACGCGCAGCGCCTACGAGCGCCTGGTCACCCTGCTGGCCGACAATCCCGAGCGCAGCGCCGGCATGGCCCTGCCTAGACCACTGGGCAAGTTGGCGGTGGAAGCGGTGACGGCGGCGCCACCGGGCGCGACTACCCCGGTCTTGCGCAACGTCAGTTTCGGGATTGGGCCGGGCGACGTGCTCGGCGTGATTGGCCCTAGCGGTTCGGGCAAGTCGACCTTGGCGCGCCTGCTCGTTGGCGTGTGGCCGGCGGCGGCTGGCAAGGTGCGCCTCGATGGCGCCGACATCTACCATTGGAACAAGGGCGAACTGGGCCCCTCCATCGGTTACTTGCCCCAGGATATCGAATTGTTTGGCGGCACCGTCAGCGAAAACATCGCCCGTTTTGGCCAGATCGACTCCGAGAAAGTGGTCATGGCGGCCAAGCGCGCCGGTGTCCACGACATGATCTTGCACCTGCCAAAAGGCTATGACACCCGCCTGGGCGACGGCGGCGCCGGCTTGTCCGGCGGCCAGAAGCAGCGCCTGGGCCTGGCGCGCGCCATGTACGACGATCCGTCCGTGCTGGTGCTCGACGAGCCCAATTCGAACCTGGACGACCAGGGCGAAGCGGCCCTGGTGCAAGCAGTGAACGATCTGCGCCAGCGCGGCAAGACCATCGTCTTGATCACGCACCGCACCAACGTCATTGGCGTAACCAATAAATTGCTGATCCTGCGCAACGGCTTGGTCGATGCCTTCGGCCCGACCGGCGAAGTGATGGCGGCCTTGCAGGCGAATGTGCAAAAGCTGCAGGCGCAGCAACAAGCACAACAGCAAGCACAGCAGCAAGCGCAGCAGCAGGCGACGCAGGACGATATCGGCCGCGACGCGGTCGAGCGTTCCGCCGGCACCGAAAAAACTGAACAGGAATAATGATGAAAGCATTGGCGAATAAACAAGAAATTAGCAATGTGATCGCGCACGATGTCTCGCCGCTGACGGTGGACACGGACGCGGGACGTTGGAGCAAATTCGGCTGGCTGATCGTGCTGTTGGGCGTGGGCGGCTTCCTGTTGTGGGCCTCGTTCGCGCCGCTCGACAAGGGGGTGCCGCTGTCGGGCACCGTGGCCAAGGAAAGCAATCGCAAGGCGATTCAGCACCAGACCGGCGGCACCGTGAGCGAGATCCTGGTCAAGGAAGGCGACGTGGTCAAGGCTGGCCAGATACTTGTTCGCATGAATCCGATCCTCGCCAGCTCCAACGCGGAAGCATCGCGCATCCAGTGGATGACGGCGCGCGCGGCCGAGGCCCGCCTGCTGGCCGAACGCGACGGCAAGAGCGCCCTCGTGTTCCCGGCCGACCTGCTGGCGCAAAACAAGGACGTGCGCATGGCCACCGTGATCGAGGTGCAAAAGGAATTGTTCAACTCGCGCCAGCAATCGATCCACAGCGAACTGTCGGCTGTGGACGAGAATATCGCCGGCTTGAAGATCCAGATCGAAGCGGTGCGCGCTTCGCGCGAGAGCAAGAAGGTGCAATTGGACATACTGAAGGAGCAGGTCGGCAATTTGCGCGATCTGGCCAAGGATGGCTATATTGCGCGCAGCCGCCTGCTTGAAGTCGAGCGCCAGTTGGCCCAGGTGACCGGCGCCATCGCCGAAGACACCGGCAATATCGGACGCACCGAGCGCCAGGTGTCGGAATACACCTTGCGCCGCACCCAGCGCGCCCAGGACTACCAGAAGGAAGTGCGGACCCAGTTGGCCGACGCCCAGCGCGAAGCCGATTCCCTGCGCAACCGCGTCAAGGCCCAGGACTACGAAGTGGCCAACACGGACGTCAAGGCGCCGGTCGACGGCATCGTGGTGGGCATCAACGTGTTCACCAATGGCGGCGTGATCGGCCCTGGTTTTCGCATCATGGACCTGGTGCCGGTCAACGACGCTATGGTCGTCGAGGGACAATTGGCGGTCAACCTGATCGACAAGGTGCATACCGACTTGCCGGTGGAGTTGAACTTCTCGGCCTTTAACACCAACCGCACGCCGCATATTCCCGGCATCGTGACCCAGGTCGGGGCCGACCGCATGGTCGACGAAAAGACCGGCACGCCTTACTACCGCGTCAAGGTCAAGGTGACCTCCGAGGGCTTGGCGCTGGTCGCGCGCAAGCACCTGGAGATCCGTCCCGGCATGCCGGTCGACCTGTTCATCAAGACGGGCGAGCGTTCGATGATGAGCTATCTGCTCAAGCCGGTGTTCGATCGCGCCAAATCGTCGATGGCGGAGGAGTGATCATGCGCCTGCCGATGACGATGAAACGGCCACTGCTGGCCAGATTGATGGCCGGCGCGCTGGTCGCCGGCGCCACGCTGCACGGCGTTCCGGCGCAGGCGATCGGTTTGCTCGCCGCTTACGAGGCGGCGCTCAAGAACGATCAGAACTACCGCTCGGCGTATTATGAAAACGAGGCGGCCAAGGAAAACAAGGTCATGGGGCGCGCCGGTCTGCTGCCTAACGTGGCCTACAACTATTCCGGCAGCCGCATTCACTCCGACCTCGGTACTTTCTCGAATGGGCGGGAACTGCCGGTGCAGCACCCGGAATATTTCAGCCGAAATAGCTCTATCACGCTGCGCCAGACGCTGTTCAATCTGGACGCAGTGGCCCGCTACAAGCAAAGTATCGCCCAGGTCGACGCCAACGCCAGCCAGTTCACCGGCCGCACCTACGAAGCGACGCTGCGTGTGGTCAGCGCCTACATCGACACCGTCTTCGCCATTGACCAGCGCGAGCTGGCGCAAGCGGCGCGCGACACCTTGGCCGAACAACAGAAGGTCAACGACCGCATGTTCCAGAAGGGCGAGGGTACACGCACCGACATGATCGAGACGCAGGCGCGCCTGGACGTGGCCGAGGCCCAGCTGATCGAGGCACAGGACAACGTCAATAACGCGCAAGCGAGCTTGGCCGGCCTGATCGGCGCCGAGGTCGGCGCGATCGACCCCCTGGCCGCCGACTTCGCGCTCAAACCGCGCGACGGGCGCGACGTGGATGCGTGGCTCAAGCTCGCACAAGAAAAGAACCCCGAGATCCGCACCCAGAGGCAGGTCGTGGAAATTGCCAACCAGGACGTGAACAAGGCGCGTGCCGGCCACACGCCGCGCATCGATCTGGTCGGCACCTACAGCAAGTCAAGCAACGAGACGTTGCAGACCGTGAATCAGGACTCGACCAACCGCAGCGTCGGCGTGCAGCTGAGTATCCCCTTGTATTCTGGCGGCGCGGTGAACGCGTCGATGCGCCAGGCGGTGGCCAACCGCGAGAAGGCCAAGGCCAGCCTGCAGGCGTCGATCGACAAGACGGGCGTCGAGGTGCGCAAGGAGTACCGCCTGCTCGCCAGCAGCGCGGCAAAGGTCGAGGCCCTGGTCAAGATGGTGAGCTCGAACCAGTTGCTGATCAAGGCGACCGAGCAAAGCATCAAGGGCGGCGTGCGCGTCAATCTCGATTTGCTCAACGCCCAGCAACAGTTGTTCACGGCCAAGCGCGATCTGGCCCAAGCCCGTTATAACTATCTGTTGGCGGGGCTGCGCCTGAAGTCGGCGGCTGGCGTTGTCGAGTACGAGGACATCCGCGAATTGGCCGCGTATTTTCATTAAGCCTTGCTGAGTCAGTCGAATTCGCGGCGTATGCGAATGACGGAACTGAGCGAAACCGGGGTCGGAGTTTTTTTGTCGCGGCTTGATGCGACAAATTACTCCGACCCCGCTTTCGCGGGCCGAAGTCGACGTCGCGTCGTCTCCTGCTTCTTCGCCTAAATACACGGCTTGATGTTGTTGTTCTCGCCTAGTCCGATCAGCGCGATGCTGCCAGCAGTTATACACGTTTCGACATTGCAGGCCGGGCCCGCGACTTCGGTCCGCGAAAGCGGGGTCAGAGTAAATTGTCGCATAAGGCTGCGACAATAAAACTCTGACCCCGGTTTCGCTCGCGTGCCCGTATCGCATACTTTGCGCCGTTGACTGACAACATGCGCAAGTCCGTCAGTCTGCTAGTGTTTGGGCTCGCGCGGCGCGCTCTCAGTTGGCGCTGATGGTGACCGGCACGTTCGCTTGCGCGGCCCGTCCCGCCGAATCGCTGGCCTTGACCAGCAGCGTGTAATTGCCCGCCACCGGCGTCAGCCACACGACCGTCACGGTCATACCATTGAGCATGAATCGCATGCCGATGGGCGCGCCGGAAATCGAGAGCGACACTGACGTCGACGTGGCATCGCTCACGCTGATCGTACTCACCAAGGCTTGGCCGGCGACGCCCGTCATGGCGGGCGCACTGATGACAGGTCCGCCACCGCTGACACTGATCGTGTACACCCCCTGCCCAGTCAAACCGGTCGTGTTGTCCTTCGCCACTACCGTCACCGTGTAGCTGCCACCCACCGGTGACGCCCACATGACGACGCCGCTGCTGCTATTGATGGTCATGCCCACCGGCGCTCCGCTCAGTGTATAGCTCACTGGATTGGGCGCGCTCGCCGTCACCGTGAAGGTGAGCGCCGTTCCCGTTTGTCCGCTGACGCTGCCTGAGCTGAGGACCGGCGGCGGTATCGACGGCGCGATCACCACGGTATAGACGCCCCTGCCGAACAAGCTGTTCACGCTGTCGGTGACGGTCGCCGTGACGCTATAGCTGCCGGCCACGGGCGCGGCCCAGGTGACGGTGCCGTTGGTGGCCACGCTCATGCCCGCGGGGGCGCCGCTGATCGCGTAGCGCAGCGCGTTCTGTCCACTGGCGCTGATGGTGAAGCTAAGCGCCGCGCCCGCCCTGCCGTTGACGGTGGCCGGCGTGACGGACGGGGCCACTGCCGCGGCGATCGTCACGGTGTAGACGCCGCTCCCGATCAAGCCGGTTCTGGTGTCGGTGGCCCGCACTGTAACCGAATAATTGCCTGCCGTAGGCGCCGCCCAGCTGGCCGCGCCGCCGCTGGTGATGGTCAATCCCAGCGGCGCGCCGCTCAAGGTGAAGGTGACGGGGTTGGCGCCAGTGGCCGCGGCGGTGAACGACAGGGCGGCGCCGACACGGCCGCTGATGGCGGCCGCGGCCACCACGGGCGGCGTCGCCGCGGCGATGCTCACGCTGATCACGGCGCGCCCGCTCAAGCCGGTCCGGCTGTCTCTGGCGATGGCCGTCACCGCGTAGTTGCCCGCCACCGGGTTGGGCCAGACGAGCGCGCCATTGCTCGCGCCAATCACCATGCCCGCCGGCGCCCCGGAGAGGGAATAGGTGAGCGGGTTGGGTCCGCTGGCCGCGACCGTGAACATCAAGGGCGTGCTGGCGCGGCCGCTGACGGACGCCGTCGTCACGACGGGGGGCGGCGGCGGCACGATCGTCACCGTGTACACGGCCGATCCGCTCAATGCGGTCCGGCTGTCGGTGGCCGTGGCCGTTACGCTGTAGCTGCCGGCGATCGGCGCGGCCCAGCTGACGGTACCGGTGCTGCTGCCGACCGTCATGCCCGAGGGCGCGCCACCCAATGCGTAGCTGAGCGGATTGGCGCCCCTGGCTGAAATGGAAAACGACAAGGCGGTGCCGGCCGTGCCGTTGATGGCGGCGGCCGTCACCGTGGGCGGCAGGTTGACGACGGCGCCGCTCAGGAAGTTGAGCATGCTTGCGCCATTGGGCGAGCCCAGGCCCGTCAACTGGTCGTAGCCGGTCTTGGCGAAGCAGGCGGCGCAAGTGCCGTCGCTGCCGGTGACAATGTCGGCGAAGGCGCTCGCGTAGTTGAGGGAATTGCCGGCGATTTGGCCATACAGCATGGTGTGCGGCGCGCCCAGCACCGGCCTGCTCGCTTGCGCTCGCAGGGCGTTGGCGGTGGCCAGCATGGCGCCCCACTGCGGCGCCGACACGCTGGTGCCGCCGGCGCTAAGCCAGCTGATGGTGCTGCTGCCCGAGCGGATCACCGCCACATACTGGCCGGTGGCCGGGTCCGCGTTGAAGGCGACGTCGCCCACGGTGCGGTGCGCCACGCTGCCCAGGCCGGGCACGCTGCTGTTCTGGTAGGCTGGCGTGGCCGTGTACACGCTGGTGCCGCCGCCCGTGCGTGACCAGCCCACTTCGGAGCGGGTGGGGCCGCTGGAATAGGTGAGGGTGGTGCCGCCCACGGCCAAGACCTTGGGCGAGACGGCTGGCCACGACACGGCCGCGCCGGAGTCGCCGGTGGCCGCGACGTAGCTCATGTTGGCGGGGGCGAAGACCGGCTCGGCAATCGAGGTCCAGCTAGCCTCGTTGGCGCCAAAGCTCATCGACACCACGCCCGGCCCCATCGCGTTTGCGAGCTGGATCGAGCCCAGCAGTTCATTGATGGAGTTGTTGCCCGCCTCGATCAGCACGATGCGCGCCAGCGGCGCGATGGCATGCACCCATTGCACGTCGAGCGCGCTTTCGATCGCCCAATTGGCGTCAAATGCCGGCGCGGACGCGGCGAAGCCGCCGGCGGCGGTGCTGTAAGCGGTGACCAATTCGCAGGCGCTGGTGGAGGCCGCGCCCAGCGGCAAGGCTGTCGCTTGCCGGCCAGTGCAGGCGGGCAGATGGAATTGCGTGTTGAAGGCGGCCAGCTCGGTCGCCATATTCGGATCGTGATAGGCGTCGACAATGTACACGGTTTGCCCGGCGCCCATCTGGGCCGCCTGGGTGGCGGTGAGTATGCTGCCCACGGCCGGCATGACAGGCAAACCGTAGGCGGCGCGGATCTGGGCCGGCGAATAGGTGGCGATGACGGACGTGGTCAGCGGTGTGGCCACCGTGCCCCCCAGGCTGGCGGATTCGCGCGCGCCCGCCTGCCTGCCGGCCTCGATCGCCTCGATGGTCAGACGGCGCGTGCCGAGCTTGGCTAGATGCGGGTCCAGCAGCGAGTGGCGCACCCCGAGGCGCTCGGCCGTGGCCGGATCGTCCGGTACGGCCAGCAGCGCGGGGGCTAGGTGGTAGCTGGGTTGGACCAGTTGAACAGCGGCCTCGTCTGGAAGCGCGGGGCGGCCCAGCTCGAACGTCATGCTGGCGCTGGCAACGGCGGGAGTGGCCTGCTGCGCGGCCTGCTCTTGTTGCATCGAACCGCCGCAGGCCGAAAGTAACAGTGCGGCGGCGAACAGGCGCAGCGCGCCCGTGCCCGTCCTTGCCAATGGGGTGGAAAAGCCCTGATGATGCATGATCGCGGTGCTCCGGTGGCAGCGGGAACCCGTGGCCGCGCCCGCACCGATGCGGGGGCCTGCGCACGACAGGTATCCGGGCGCCGACGCGCATGCCGTCGGGCACAGATACTGTCTTCAGCATAGACCTAAATTGCCGATAGGCAAGTGTATTATTGCCCGATTCGCCGATTGAATATTGCTATCGGACCCGAAGTGCTTATTGCTGCGCCGCTGCGCTGGCGGCTTGGCTATTCTTGTCCACGCAATGGGGGCAGGAGACGCCATACACGTAATCGGGCGAGAGCTGTTCGCGCGGCGTGACCACGGCGCGGCAGGCGAAGCATTGCACCGTCACGCTAGGTTCGAGCTGGGGATTCAAGGCGGTGCGGTAATCGAACACGAAGCAGTCGCCCGTGTAGTGGGCGCCGCCCACGTCCTCGAAATACTTCAGGATACCGCCGTCCAACTGGTAGACGCTGTCGTAGCCGATGTTTTGCATGTGGATGGCGGCCTTCTCGCAGCGGATGCCGCCGGTGCAAAAGGTAACCACGGTCTTGCCGGCCAATTCGTCCTTGTGCGCGGCTACCACGTCCGGAAATTCGCTGAACTTTTCGATGCGGTAGTCGAGCGTGTTGTCGAAGGTGCCCACGTCGACCTCGAAGGCGTTGCGCGTTTCCATCATCACGACCGGCTTGCCGGCGTCGTCGTGGCCCTGGTCGAGCCAGCGCTTGAGGGTCTTGGGCGCCACCGAGGGCGCGCGCCCTTTCTCGGGCTGGATCAGGGGCATGCGCATGGTGATGATTTCGCTCTTGAGCTTGACCAGCATGCGCTTGTGCGATTGTTCCTCGGACACGCTTTCCTTGACTTCGATATCAGCCAGGCGGGCGTCGCCACGCAGCCAGGCCAGGTATTCGTCGATGGCCCCGCGCGGCCCGGAGAGGAACATATTGATACCCTCGGGGGTGAGCAAAATGGTGCCTTTCAAGGCCAGGCGCTGGCAGATTTCCTGGTACAGGGGGCGCATGGCGGGCGTATCGTCCAGGCTGACGAACTTGTAGGCGGCGATATTGACGTGTGTTGCGGTGGTGTTCATGATGATTTCGGTGCAAATGATGCCGACATTATAAAGCAGTGCTGGGCGTAACCCTATGCGTGTCCGTTTACGTCGGCATAATCTGCGCGTATAGTACACACATAGTACACACGTGGAACCAAGAGGCCATGCGCACAACCAAGGCGTTTCGAAACGGCAATTCCCAGGCGGTGCGCATTCCGGCGGAATTGGCGTACGACAAAACGGACATCGAGCTTGAAATCGAGCGCGTTGGCGACGAATTGCGGATTCGGCCGGCACGTCGTTCGCTGGCGGGGGTCTTGAAGAAATTCGCCAAGTTCGGACCGGATTTCATGGCCGAAGGGCGCGCCGAACAAGGGCAGGCCGAACGCGAGGATTTGTGATGGCGCGCTACATGCTCGACACAAATATGTGCATTTACCTGATGAAACATCAGCCGGAACAGGTCGCCAAGCGGTTCGCGCAATGTGATGTTGGTGATGTCGTGATGTCGGCGATTACCTATGCCGAGTTGGAATATGGTGTGGCCGTCTCGACCAGCAAGGCGCGCGAACGTCGTAGCTTGGCGGCCTTGATCGCGGATATTCCCGTTGCAAATTTCGATGGCGAGGCCGCCCGCGCATACGGCCCCGTTCGCAGCTTTACGCGTGAACGCAAGACGGACCACCTTGACAAGCTCATCGCCGCCCATGCCATCGCGCTGGGCTTGGCCCTGGTGACGAATAATGAGCGTGATTTTCGATGCAATCCTGGATTAAAGATAGAAAATTGGTTATTGGCTTGAGCCACGGTGCGGGTCAGTCTTGACCTTCCCGAGCGCTGGTGTTACCTTGGTGATACCCATTTAATTCGCACATGCCGATGTCCACCACCTCGCTGAAACTGTCGGAAGAAATCAAGCAAGATGCGGCTGCTTTGGCGCGCGAGCAGGGCGTGAGCGTGCATGCATTCATGGTTGACGCGATCCGCACCGCCATCGCGCGCGCGCAACAGCGCTCGCAATTTGTGGCCGAGGCAAACGAGGCCCACGGCGACATGCTCGCCTCGGGGGAGGGATATGACGCCGATGAGGTGCATGCCTATCTGACGCGCAGAATAGCCGATCGCGCTGCCGCGCCGCCAGCGGCGAAGCCATGGCGGCGCTGAGATATTCAGCCCGAGCCTTGGGGGACCTGGAACGCTTGACGGATTTTTTGGCAGAGTCCGATCCGTTGGCCGCGCTCGACACCATTGATTTGATCAGCGAGGCCGTGGGTGTGCTGCGACGCCACCCAAACATCGGCCGCGTGGCCGAAGGCGGCTTGCGCGAACTGCTCATCTCGCGCGGGCGCAGCGGATACGCAGCTTTGTATCGCATCGATGACGACAGTGACACAGTCCTGATTCTCTCAATTCGCCACCAGCGCGAGGCGGGATTCGGTCCGCCCGCATAAGAGTCGATGAGCGAGGCTGCCGGCGCGGTAAAATAGCCCCCTTGCACGGCTTGGGCCAGTGCGTCGCAGCGAAATATGAAATGAGCATGGAATCTAGCACAGCAAGCAGCACCGAAGCGGTCGCCGAACTGGCGCCGCCGGCTTTCGTCCACCTGCGCGTGCATTCGGAGTATTCGATCGTCGACGGTCTGGTGCGCATCGATGATGTAGTCGCCGCCGCCGCCAAGGACAAGCAGCCGGCGCTGGCCATCACCGATCTGGCCAATCTGTTCGGCATGGTCAAGTTCTACAAGGCCGCGCGCGGCAAGGGCATCAAGCCCATCATCGGCGTGGACGCCTGGATCAGCAACGACGACAACCGCGACAAGCCGCACCGCCTGCTGCTGCTGGCGAAGAGCCGCATGGGCTACCTGCAGCTGTGCGAACTGCTCTCGCAAGCCTGGCTGACCAACCAGCACAAGGGGCGCGCCGAGATCCGCCCGGAGTGGCTCGAGAGCCTCGCCGGCGCCGGGCCGGATCACGCCAACGGCTTGATCGCGCTGTCGGGCGCGCACTTTGGCGACGTCGGCTGCGCCATCGAAAACGGCAATATCGAGTTGGCCGAACGCTGCGCGCAGCGCTGGTCTAGCGTATTCCCGGGCCACTTCTACATCGAAATCCAGCGCGCCGGCCAGCCCAAGCAGGAGCTGCAGGTGCGCCATTCGGTGGCGCTGGCCGCGCGCCTTGGCTTGCCGGTGGTGGCGACCCATCCGATCCAGTTTCTCTCCCCCGAGGAATTCGTGGCGCACGAGGCGCGCACCTGTATCGCGGAAGGCGAAATGCTGGCCAATGCGCGCCGCGTCAAGCGCTTTAACGACCAGCAGTGCTTCAAGTCGCAGCAAGAGATGGCGGCCCTGTTTGCCGATCTGCCGGGCGCGCTGGCCAATTCTGTCGAAGTGGCCAAGCGCTGCAACGTCACCCTCACGCTGGGCAAGCCGCAGCTGCCGAACTTCCCGACCCCGCCGGGCATGACGATCGACGAATTCCTGGTGGCCGAATCGAAGGCTGGCCTGGAGCAGCGCCTGATCCATCTGTATCCCGATCCGGCCAAGCGCGAACAGCAGCGCGCGCGCTACGAGGCGCGCCTGAAGTTCGAGACCGATACCATCTGCAACATGAAGTTCCCCGGCTACTTCCTGATCGTGGCCGAGTTCATCAAATGGGCCAAGGAAAACGGCGTGCCGGTGGGACCGGGGCGCGGTTCGGGCGCGGGTTCTCTGGTGGCGTATTCGCTTCTCATCACGGACCTCGATCCGCTCGCCTACAACCTGCTGTTCGAGCGCTTCCTCAATCCCGAACGCGTTTCGATGCCCGACTTCGACATCGACTTTTGCCAGGAAGGGCGCGACCGCGTCATCCAGCACGTCAAGGACTTGTACGGCAAGGAGGCGGTGTCGCAGATCGCCACCTTCGGCACCATGGCGGCCAAGGGCGCGATCCGCGACGTCGGGCGCGTGCTCGATTTTGGCTACAATTTCTGCGACGGTATCTCCAAGCTCATTCCCTTCAAGCCGGGCAAGCCGGTGACGATCGCCGACGCCATCGCCGAGGAGCCGCTCCTGGCCGAACGCTTAGAAAACGAGGAGGAGGTCAAGCAGCTGATCGCGCTGGCGCAGCAGGTCGAGGGCATCGCGCGCAATATCGGCATGCACGCCGGCGGCGTGTTGATCGCGCCAGGCAAGCTGACCGACTTCTGCCCGCTCTATACGCAGGGCGGCGAGTCCGGCGTGGTATCGCAGTACGACAAGGACGACGTGGAGGCGGTCGGCCTGGTCAAGTTCGACTTCCTGGGTTTGACCACCTTGACCATCCTGGACCGCGCGGTCCGCTATATCAAGCAGCTCGATCCGGCCGACGCCGAGTTCGCGCTCGAGCGCCTGCCGCTCAACGACAAAGCCTCGTACGAGCTGCTGACCAAGGCCAAGACGGTGGCGGTGTTCCAGCTTGAGTCGCGCGGCATGCAGGGCATGCTCAAGGACGCGCGTCCGGACCGCTTCGAGGACATCATCGCGCTCGTGGCCCTGTACCGGCCGGGCCCGATGGACCTGATCCCGGACTTTTGCAAGCGCAAGCACGGCGAGCGCTTCGACTACCCGGACCCGCGCACCGAGGTGATCTTGTCCGAGACCTACGGCATCATGGTCTACCAGGAGCAGGTGATGCAGATGGCGCAGATCGTGGGCGGCTACTCGCTCGGCGGTGCCGACATGCTGCGCCGCGCGATGGGTAAGAAAAAGGCCGAGGAAATGGCCGAGCACCGCGCCATCTTCCGCGCCGGTGCCGCCAAGGACGGCTTGAGCGAGGCAAAGGCCGACGAGATCTTCGACTTGATGGAGAAGTTCGCCGGCTACGGCTTTAACAAGTCGCACGCGGCCGCGTACGCGCTGCTGTCGTATCACACCGCCTACCTGAAGGCGCACCACACGGCGGCCTTCATGGCGGCCAACTTGTCGCTGGCGATGGACGACACCGACAAGATCAAGATCCTGGTCGAGGACTCCATCGACGTGTGCGGCTTGACTCTGCTGCCGCCCGATATCAACCACTCCGACTACCGTTTCATGCCGGAAGGGGCGGCGCCGTCGGTCAGCGGCAAGCGCGTCACCCACATCCGCTATGGGCTGGGCGCGGTCAAAGGCTCGGGCCAGTCGGCGATCGAGGCGATCATCGCCGCGCGCAAGGAAGGCGGGCCGTTCACCGACCTGTTCGATTTCTGCAAACGCGTTGACCGGCGCCAGATCAACCGGCGCACCATCGAGTCCCTTATCCGCAGCGGCGCCTTCGATTGCTTCAAGGTCGACCGCGCGGTGCTGCTCGCGTCGGTGGCGTTCGCGGTGGAGGTGGCCGACCAGGCGCAGGCGTCCGTCAACCAGGTGAGCCTGTTCGGCGGCGACGACAGCGATCTGGTGGCGCCGCCCGAGTACGTCAAGGCGCTGGCGTGGAGCGACAAGCAAAGGCTGGCCGAGGAAAAGGTGGCGCTCGGCTTTTACCTGTCCGGGCATATGTTCGACTCGTACGCGCCGGAAGTGCGGCGCTTCGCGCGCACCAAATTGTCGGACCTCGATCCCTCGCGCGAGCCGCGCATGCTGTGCGGCGTGATCACCGGCGTGCGCACCCAGATGACGCAGCGCGGCAAGATCCTGATCGTCTCGCTTGACGACAAGAGCGCCATCCTTGAGGTCACCGTCTACAACGAAGTGTTCGAGGCGAACAAGAACATCTTCCGCGAGGATGAATTCCTGGCCGTGGTGGGCAAGGTGTCGGAAGACCGCTTCACGGGCGGGCTGCGCATCACGGCCGAGAAGGTGTACGACATCGTGGCCGCGCGCATCCAGTACGGGCGCCAGCTCGGGCTGTTCTTGCCGGTCACAGTGGCGCCGGCCAAGATCGCCGAGGTGCTGCAGCCGCACCGGGCCCAGGCCGGCTTGCCGGTGGCGATGCGGGTCAAGCCGCAGGGCGTCGATTGCACGCTGCAGTTTGGCGACGAGTGGCGGGTCGAACCGTCGGACGCGCTGCAGACGGCGCTCGAGCAGGTGCTGGGCGCGCGGGACGTCGCGGTCGAGTATTGATGGCGGGGCCGGTAGCAAAAATGGGGTCAGAGTTTTTTTTCGCGCAGCGAAAATTACTCTGACCCCATTTTTGCGGGCCGAAGTCCGCGACGCTCGCATGTCGGCGTGCGGGTACGCTAAGCACGCGACTTGCCCCCGCAGCGGACTGCGGTCCGCAAAAGCGGGGCCAGGGATTAAGTGGGGTCAGGGATTAAGTGGGGTCAGAGTCGAATTAATTCATGAATCTCGAATTAATTCGACTCTGACCCCACTTAATCCCTGACCCCACTTAATCCAATGCTGGCCCCACTTTTGCTGCGCCGCGGGCGCGTTTAGTTCAAACCCTTGGTGGCGCGCACGGTCCCATTCTTCGCGCGCTCTTGCACCAGCCGCTTGTTGCTCGACTCCTGGTCGCGCTTGGCCTCGCGGTGCCACAGGTGGAATACCTCGGTGGCGAAGGCGCCATCCTTGCGCATCACGCCGGCATTGAACAGCCGCACCACCAGATCCGAATCCTCATGCCCCCAGCCTTCGAAACTCTCATCAAAGCCACCCACCGTCTCCAGGTCGGCGCGCCACACCGCCAGATTGCAGCTCTTGATGCGGCGCCAGGAAAACCCATGCCGCTCGCGTCCCAGGTCCGGCCAGGTTAGCAGCAACTGCAGCATCTTGTTGACGTCCCCGCGCAGGCGCAGGCGCAGCTTCTCGAGCCGCCCCAGCGACTGCAGGTCGCGCTTCTCGGCCAGCACCGTGCGCGTGAACGCCTCGCTGAGCAAGACCCGGCTGCCCGAGACCAGGAAGCCGCGCCGCGCCAGGGCCCGGTGGCGCGCGATGAAGTCGCGCTGCGGTACGCAATCGCCATCGAGGAACACGATATACTCGCCGCGCGCGGCCAAGGTGCCGCGGTTGCGCGCCAGCGCCGCCCGAAAGCCTTCGTCGGGCTGCCACACGTGCTGCAGCGGCACCGTGGCGCGCGCCTGCAAGGCGGCGATGCATTCCCCCGTGTTGGCGCTGGAGCCGTCATCAGCGATAATGATGTCGAAATTCCTGTCGCTCTGGGCGAAACAGGCGTCGATGACCGCTTCGAGCGCATCGGGCCGGTTGTAGGTGGTGACGACGACGGAAATACTGGGTTCTTGCTGCATGAAGGTTGGCTGACTCAATTTGCTCAGGGTAGCAAGAATATCCCACTAGACGATGAATGAACAATAATTCGACACATATCGGCGCACCCACGCGCGACGTGGCCGCCGCGCTGGTCCTGCTGTTTCCCCTGGCAAGCCTGGTGAGCGCGTTCGGCATCGGCGCGAGCACCTTCGCCTTCCTGCTCGCGGCGCTGCTGCTGGCTAAACCAGCCGGCGCAGCGCTGGCGCGCCATGCGATCGATACGCGCGCGGTGCTGCTCGCCTTCGCCTTGAACCTGCTGTTCGCGCTGCTGTGCGTGGCCCTGCGCGAAGGTGGACACGTGAGCGCGCTGGAAAAGCCGGCGCGTATGCTGGCCGCCCTGTCGGCCATGCTGGTGGTGCTGGTTGTGCGTCCGGACCGCCGGCGCCTGTGGTGGGGCGTGGCCGGCGGCGCGCTCGCCGGCGCCCTGGTGGTGGCATGGCAGCGCTGGGGCCTGGGCATCGAACGCCCCGGCGCGCTCCTGAACGCGATCACCTTCGGCGACCTATCTCTGTGCCTCGGCCTGGTGGCGCTGGCCGGAACTGTCGACCTGCGCGGCACCCGCGAGGCCATCGTGCCGGCGCTGGGCGCCCTGGCCGGCCTGGCCGGTTCGATCATCAGCGGCAGCCGCGGCGGCTGGGTGGCGCTGCTGCTGGCCGGCCTGCTGTTCGTGCGCTACAGCCGCTCGCTGCGTGGACGCGTGGTTGGCGCGCTGCTTGCCTTGTCCTGTGTCGTACTGGCGGCAAGCTACCTGATACCGCAGACCGGCGTGCGCGATCGGGTGGCCGAGGGCGTAAACGATGTGCGCGTGTATTTCAACGGCGGCACCGTCAAGACCCACGTGGGCATCCGCCTCGAATTGTGGAAGGGCGCCTTGATCTTGATCCGCCAGCATCCGCTGGCCGGCATCGATGTCGACGCCTACAAGGACGAGATGCGCGTGCTTGCCCAGCAGGGCAGGCTGGACCCGGTGGTGCTGGCGGCGCCGCATCTGCATAACGACGCGCTGCAGGCGCTGGTGACGGGCGGCGTGCTCGGGTTTCTGGCCTGGGCCGCGACGCTGATGGCGCCCTTCGTGTTTTTCGCCCGTTCGCTCGGGCCGACCGGACGCCCCGGCAATGCGCGCTTCGCGCTGGCGCTGGCGGGCATGCTGGTGGTGTTGAGCTACTTCGCCTTCGGCCTGACCGAGGTGATTTTCTGGTCGGTCAAGGCGTGCGACTTCTACGCGCTGATGATCTTCCTGCTGATGGGGTTTTGCCTGAACGCGAAAGAGGACGATGGACAATAAGATAGTGATGCGGCGCCTGTTGGCTTTCGTGCGCCCGTACCGCTCGCGCGCGCTGCTGTCGATGCTGGCCATGGCCGGCACCGCCGCCACGCTGCCGGCGCTGAACAAGGCGCTCGAACTGCTGATCGACAAGGGCTTTAGCGAACACAAGGTCGCCTTCAATCTGTGGCTGGTGCCGCTGATCCTGATCGCCATCTTCGGGCTGCGCGGCCTGTTCACCTTCGCCACCGCCTACCTGAACAACTGGGTGATCAGCCGCGTGCTCAATGACCTGCGGCGCGAGATGTTCGACCGTCTGCTGCGGGTGCCAGTGTCGCGCTTTCACGAGGCCTCGACCGGTGCCCTGCTCAACACCATGAACGCCGAAGTGCGCCAGGTGGTCGACATGCTCAACTCGGTGTTCGTGGCCTGTGTGCGCGACACCATGTCGGTGTTCTGGCTGCTTGGCGGGATGCTGCTGCTGAATTGGCGCCTGACGCTAGTGGCGGCCGTCATCGTCCCCAGCACGGCGGTGATCGTGCGCCAGACCATGGGCCGCTTGCGCCGCCTGAACCGCGAGCACCTGGTGGTGCAGGCAGAATTGACGCAAGTGGTGGAGGAGGCCGCGCGCGGGCACCAGGTGATCCGCGTGTTTTCGGGCGAGCGCTACGAGCGCGCTCGCTTCGAGTCGCGCGGCGCGGCCTTGCTTGGGTTTTCGCGCCGCATGACGGTGGCCGCCGCCGCCACCGTGCCGGTGACGCAGATTGCCACCGCTTGCGCGGTGTCGGTGGTGATCGTGATGGCGCTTAAGCAGAACATGACGTCGGGCCAGTTCAATGGTTTCATCGCCAATATGCTGATGCTGCTCGCGCCGCTCAAGGCCCTGGTTGAATTGAACGGGCCGCTGCAGCGCGGAATGGCGTCGGCCGAAAACGTGTTCGGCTTGATCGACGCGCCGCTCGAAGCGGACCCCGGCACGCGCAGCATCGAGCGCGCGCGCGGCCATCTGCGTTTCGAGGACGTCTCGTTCGGCTACGCGGCGGCGGACGGTGAGGCGCTCGCGCCAGCGCTGACGAACATCACGCTTGACATCGCGCCCGGCCAGACGCTGGCGCTGGTGGGCGTGTCCGGCGGCGGCAAGTCGACCATGGTCAATCTGGTGACGCGCTTTTACGCGCCCAGCGCCGGGAGCATATCACTTGACGGCATCGCCTACGACGAGCTGACGCTGGCGAGCCTGCGCGCACAGCTGGCGATGGTGAGCCAGAACGTGGTGCTATTTGACGACACGCTGGCGGCCAACATCGCCTACGGCTTTGATACGACCGATTCAGCGCGCCTGGCCGCCGCCATCAAGGCGGCTCATCTGGACGATGTGGTGGCGGCCTTGCCCGATGGCGTGCACGCGCGGATCGGCGAGAACGGCATGCGCCTGTCGGGCGGCCAGCGCCAGCGCGTGGCCATCGCGCGCGCCATCTACAAGGACGCGCCGATCCTGATCCTCGACGAGGCCACGTCCGCGCTCGACAACGAATCGGAGCGCGCGGTGCAGGTGGCGCTCGAGGCGTTGATGGCCGGGCGCACCACCATCGTGATCGCGCACCGGCTCTCCACCATCGAGCGCGCCGACCGCATCGTGGTGCTCGAGCGCGGTCGCATCGTCGAGGCAGGGCGCCATGCCGAGCTGCTGGCGCAGGACGGCGTGTATGCCAAGCTCTACCACCTCTCATTCGCCAAGGACGGCGCATGAGCGGGCCGCGTACGCTGGTCATTTCGCCCAACTGGATCGGCGACGCCGTGATGGCGCAGCCCCTGCTGCAGTTGCTGCGTGCGCGTGACCCGCAGCGCCCGATCGACGTGCTGGCGCCGCCCTCGGTGGCGCCGGTGTGGCGCGCGATGGCCGAAGTCGACAGCGTGCTCGAGACCCCGTTCCGGCACGGCGCCTTGCAATTGCGCGAACGCTGGCGCTATGCGCGCGAGCTGCGCCGGCGCGGCTATGCGCAGGCTTACGTGCTGCCCAACACGCTCAAGTACGCGCTCATTCCCTGGCTGGCTGGCATTGACGAACGGGTCGGCTACAAGGGCGAGATGCGCCATGGCTTGATCAACCGGATGCACCATGACGAGGTGCCGCCGCGCCCGATGGTGCCGTTCTATGCCGCGCTGGCGCAGGCACCGGCGGCCACGCTGACGATGACACCGCCGCGCCCGCGCATGCAGGTGGCCGCGGCGCAGATTGACGCCGCCTGCGCGCGCGCCGGCATGCCGCAAGACGGACCGCTGGTGGTGTTCGCGCCGGGAGCGGAGTTTGGCGCCGCCAAGCGCTGGCCGGCCACGCATTTCGCGCAGCTGGCCGCCAGTGTGCGCGCCGCCGCGCCGAATGCGCGCATCGCCTTGCTCGGTTCACCCAAGGACAGGGCGGCGTGCGACGAGATCGTCGCCATCGCCGGCGCCCTTCGCCTGCACAACCTGGCCGGCGCCACCAGCCTGGACGAGGCGATCGCCCTGATCGCGCGGGCCGACGCCGTCGTGGCCAACGATTCGGGCTTGCTGCACATCGCCTCTGCCTTGAACCGGCCGGTGCTGGCCCTGTACGGTCCCACCGACCCCGACCACGCGCCGCCGTTTTCCGACATCGCCCACGCGCTCTCGCTACGGCTGGCGTGTTCACCGTGCCGCCAGCGCGACTGCCCGCTAGGGCACCAGGATTGCATGCAAAAGATGGGGGCCGCGATGGTGTGGGAGCGGCTGGCCCCGCTGCTTGCCTCCGCGCCGCCTTGAACTTGCGCGGGCGCGCGCTGAAGATAAAGCTGGCCTTGCGCTGAGTCTCAAGTACAATCTTTGCGCAACGACAATTTACGGAGCGTGATCGGATGGAATTCGCGGGATTGGCCATACTGGCGGCACTGTTTTTTATCCTTTGTCCGATCATCGCCCTGGTCTCGGCGAGCAAGGCCAACGGCCGGGTAGAGCGGCTTGAAAAGCTGGTCGAGGCGCTCAAGACGGAAATGATGCGGATGCGCTCGGAACTGGTGTCGAACCAGGAAGAGCAGGCGCGCGGCCTAAAGCGGGCGGCCACTGCCGCGGACACGGCGGCGCGTGCGGCGGAGCGCGCCGCGGCGGCTGTCAATGCGCCGCCAGCAGCCCAGGCCGCGACGCCGACGAGCCCAGATGCGGCAGCGGACCGGCCACCCGAATTGGCGCCCCCCCTTGCAGACATGGTACTGCCAGCGGCACGCGCAGCGCACGCATCGATGATCGAGGCGCAAGCGCATAGCGCGGTGCCGACCCCGACGCGCGCGCAGGTCGATCCGACTCAATCCGATGCACCCGATATGGCCACGCCCGAAGCGCAACCCCACACCGAACGTGCCTCGGCTGCGCAAGCGGCGCGCCGCCCGCCGCCCGCGCCAGCCGCTGCGCCGGCGCCCCCCGCGCCACCGCCGGCCTGGCTGCTCGCGGCCAAGGAGTGGCTCACCGGTGGCAACCTGGTGGCCAAGCTTGGCTTGCTGATCCTGTTCATCGGCGTGAGCTTCCTGCTCAAGTACGCGGCCGCGCGCGTGACGGTGCCGATTGAACTGCGCCTGGCCGGCGTGGTCCTGGCCGACATCGCGCTGCTGCTGTGGGGCTGGCGTATCCGCGAGACGCGGCGCGGCATCAGCCTGCCGGTGCAAGGCGCGGCGCTGGCGATCCTGATGCTCACCACCTTCGGCGCGTTCCGCCTGTACCACTTGATCCCGGGCGGGATGGCCTTCGCGCTGCTGTTCTTGCTGACCATGTTCACCTGCCTGCTGGCGGTGCTGCAGGATGCGATCTGGCTGGCGCTGTTCGGCATCGCGGGCGGCTTCGCCGCGCCCATCGTCACCTCCACCGGCGGGGGCAGCCATATTGGCCTGTTTTCGTATTACGCGCTGCTCAACGCGGGCGTGTTCGGCATCGCCATCAAACGCTCCTGGCGTGCGCTGAACCTGCTCGGCTTCGTCTTCACCTTCGTGATCGGCACCAGTTGGGGCGTGCTGCGCTACGTGCCAGAAAACTACCTGTCGGTGCAGCTGTTCCTGATTCTGTTCTTCGCGTTTTATGTCGCCATCGCGATGGCGTACGCGGCGCGCCAGGCACCCCGCCTCAAGCACTACGTGGACGGCACCCTGGTGTTCGGCACGCCCTTGCTGGCCTTCGGCTTGCAGTACGGCCTGGTCAAGGACGTCAAGTTCGGGCTCGCCTTTTCGGCGCTGGCGCTGGGCTTGTTCTACACCGGCCTGGCCAGCGCCATCTGGCGCCGTCGCGGCGGCACCTTCAAGCTGCTGGCCGAATCGTTCCTGGCGCTGGGCATCGTGTTCGCCACCCTGGCCGTACCGTTCGCGCTCGATGGACGCTGGACCTCGGCCGCGTGGGCGCTCGAAGGGGCTGGCATCGTATGGGTCGGCTTGCGCCAGCGCCAGACCATGACGTGGGCCTTCGGCTTGCTGGTGCAGGCGGGCGCCTGGCTGTCCTTCCTGGGCGCGGTCAGCGGCCTGGACGCGGCGGCGGCGGCGCGCTCGAATTTGTGGCTTGGCTTTCTGCTGTTGGCGGGCACCGCCTTCCTGATGGCGACCAAGTTCCGCGCCCACCAGCGCGCCGATGACGCTGCGCCAAGCGTTGAATTTCCCGTGCTGGCGACGGGCTTCCTGGTGTTCGCGGCAGTCTGGCTGGTGGCCGGCGCCTGGACCGAGATCTGCTTGCATGCGCATGGCGCCCTGCGCGCCGACTTGCTGGTGCTGACGGCGCTCGGCTGCGCGGTTGGACTGGGTTTGATCGCGCGCCGCATGCAGTGGGGTGCCGCGCGCACGCTGGCCTTGCTGGTGCAGGGCGTGGCCGGCTTGGTCTTGTTCGGACTCGTGGTCGACCAATTGAACTGGGCGACGCCGTCGGCCGATCTGTTCGATGGGCCGTTCCTGAGCGCGCTCCTGATCACCAGCGGCGCGCTCTTTAGCAGCTGGACTCTGTTCGGTCAGGCGCGCGAGGACGGCGGCGCCAATATGGCAGGCCTGTCGCGCGTGCTGCTCGCCTGGGGCGCCGTGTGGTGGTTCGCGCTGGTGCTGCAGCCCTTGTCGGGCTGGGCCGCGGTGCAATACGCGATCTACGTCGGCAGGGGCATGTTAATCGACGAGTGGCTGGCCGCCTACGCCACGCTGGCGGCGCTGACCGCGCTGGCGTTCGCACACGGTGCGCGGCGCCTGCAGTGGGCACCGCTGCGCTGGCTCAGCGCGTCGTCGTGGGTACTGCTGGCGCTTGTCACCTTTGGCATCGTGGGCGGGCTGTACACGAATGGCGAGATGCCGATCGCCGCCATCTGGTGGGCGTACGCGGCCTTGTGGCTGGCCAGTGAATATTTGCTGCGCATGTGGCCAGCGGCTGGCTGGACCATCCGCCCAAGCGCCATGAAGCTGCTGCACAGCGTGCGCACCGCGGGGCCATGGCTGATGATCTGGCCGGTCGCCGGCACCCATATCGCGCGCTGGTTGGATGGCGCCACGCCCGAGCAAAAGCTGGCGTGGGGGCTGGAGGGCAGCGGCAGCTGGGCGCGCTACTTGCCGATGTGGCTGATGATGCTGGCGATCGCGGCACTGTTGCGGCGCAGCCGCGCCGAGACGGCGTCGCAATGGCCGGTTGCGCCGCTGGCCCCATGGTACCGGCGCTGGGTGATACCGATGGGGGCGGCCTGGTCGCTGCTCTTGATCGGCGTGTGGAACTTCAGCCAGAACGGGGCCATGGCGCCTTTGCCCTACGCGCCGCTGCTCAATCCGCTCGATTTGACGAGCTGCTTCGCGCTGCTGCTGTTGATGGCGTGCTGGCGCATGTTCAAGCACGACGGCGCCATGCCGGCGTTGACGGCGCGCCTGCCGCTGGCGGCCGCCTGCGCGGCCTACGCCTGGTTCAATCTGATGTTGCTGCGCACGGTGGCGCACTACCGCGCCATTCACTACGGTTTCGATGCCCTGTTCGCGTCGCAGTTCGTGCAGGCGATGCTGTCGCTGGTGTGGAGCGTCACCGCCTTGATCCTGATGCGGCGCGCGGCCCGGCGCGGCGCGCGCACGGGGTGGACGGCGGGCGCGGTCCTGCTCGGCGTGGTGGTGGCCAAGCTGTTCCTGGTGGACTTGTCGAATGTGGGCGGCGTTGAACGCATCATCACCTTCCTGGGCGTGGGCGCCTTGATGGTGGCCATTGGATATGTAGCACCGTTCCCCGGAACGGCGGACAAGACGGAAAAGGAAGCGGCATGAAAATTCTATCGATCGCGCTGGCGGCGCTGGCCTTGCAGGGGGCGCCGGCGGTGCGGGCAGCGCCCCAGCCCGACAGCGTGCGCGACTATTCGCACACGATGGCCGTGAACGTGAGCGGCAGCGGGGGCGTGGTGCGCCTTGAACTGCCGCAGCAGGCTTACGTGTATGCGCGCTCGGCGGGCCTGGACGATGTGCGCGTGTTCGACGCGGGCGGCGCGGCGCTGCCGTTCGCGCTGCGCGAGCGCGCGCGCCAGCGGCGCACCGAGTCGCGCGCCTTGCCGGTGAAGGTGTTTCCGATCCATGAAGACGCGACGCGCGCGACAGCGCTAGACGGCATCGCGCTGGACGTACATACCGGCGCGGACGGCACTTTGCTGTCGATCCAGACGCAGCCGCGCAAGGGCGGCGCCGCCGGCGCGCCGGCCCGCCTGGCTGGACTGGTACTCGACCTGCGCCAAGGGGACCAGACGCCGCAGGTGGACGCATTGCGCTTCACGCTGCCGTCCGCGCTCAAGACCTACCGCGCCCAATTGTGGGTCGAGTCGAGCGACGACTTGAAGCAATGGGAGCCGCTCGGGACCTTCGCCTTGACCTGGATGGTCAACGGCAGCGGCCAAACCCTGAGCAACGACAGCATCGAATTCCCGCAGCGGCGCTTTCGCTATGCCCGCCTGTCGTGGCGCGAGGGCGAGCCGCTCGAGTTCGCGCAAGTGCGGGCCGACGCGCCGAGCACCACCGAGGCGGCGCCGGCGCGCCAGACCCTGTTGCTGCAGGCGCTGCCGGGCAAGGTGGAGGGCGATCTGGTGTACACGGGGGCGATCGCCATTCCGGTGCAGCAGCTTGGCTTGCAGTTTTCCGAGCCGAACGTGGTGCTGCCGGCGCAGCTAGGCAGCTACCGCGAGCTGCCCAGCCGGCAGGTCGGCAAGCCGTCCACCTGGCTGTTCGAGCAGGTGTTCGGCGCGACCTTTTATCACATCACGCAAGGGGCGGGAGAGCGCGCCTCGGGTGACGTGACGCTGCCGTCGGTGCACCTGGCGCAGTGGGTATTGCGCCCGCAGGCATCAGCTGGCGCGACGCCGCAATTGCGGCTGGCGTGGACGCCGGCGACGCTGCTGTTCCTTGCCAATGGCAAGGGCCCGTTCACGCTCGCGTTCGGGCGCGATGGCGCCACTTCGATGCAGCGCGATATCACGCAAGTGGCGCCTGGGTTTTCGGCTGCCGAACTGGACGCGCTCGCGTGGGCCAAGCTGGGGCCGGCGCAGGCGCAAGGCGCGGCCAAGCCGGCCACGGCGGCCGATGCGCCAGCGGCGCAGCAGCGCCTGTGGATCCTATGGGGCGTGCTGCTGCTGGGCGTGGCAGTACTGGCAGCGCTGGCCTGGCGCTTAATGAAGCAGATGCGCGAATAGCTGGCGCCGACATCTCTGGTGCACCCGGCGCAGACCGGGCGCGCTGGAAGCAATGCGCCATTTTAATAAACGATAAAACAATATTGCACATTCACTCATGTGAATGTATAATCATTATTGATTTGCAATGTTGGTATAAGTGCCTATTAATTGCCAATCATATCCGCTCAGCCACCTTAATTCCTAAGAAATGAGATCAGCATGCAGACGAAGCTCAGAGCAAAGCGGTGGCGTACTTTTTGCCGCATTGTACTTTCGGCAAACCTAATCCTTGCTAGCGCGGCGTGCTTTTCCGCGCCGCTCAAAGGTGTTTGGACTTCACAATATGATTATCTGTTTGGCAAGAAGATCCAAATACGGTTTGATTTTGATGCAAAGCTCCTGGTACTAGTTGACGCGAGTCGTCGTCTCGACCTGCCTTTACGGTTCGGTCCGACCGACCATGAGCTCACTGCAAATCTGGGCTTTGGCGACGAAAACTATGTCGTTAAAGAGCAAGCGGAGCTCATGTTCTTGTGCGTTAAGGCGGAACCATCGAACTGTATTAAATTGAACAAAGAGGAAAAGTAATGCGTGAAATTAATAAGTCCCAGCTCGCGGAAGTTGCTGCCGGAACCGACGTCGACCTGAAGCAACTGGCGACCGATACCTGCACCGCACTGGCGACCCAGGCTAAAACTGCCTGCCAGGATTACAGCAAGTTCCTGTGCACCGACGCCAACGCGACCAAGCTCTACAACACGACTTACAACGCTTGCATGACGGACTTCAGCAATGCAGCGGCCAAACAGGGCGTCAAGGTCAGCGACAGCAGCGATTATTCGTCCGACGGTGTCATGTGGGCCGGCGGCGACAGCGGCGGGTGCGTCCATGTCGATTCCCTGTTGCCAGACGGTACCAAAGCAGGCGATATCAAGGTCGGCTCCGCAATGCTGCTGAGCGATGAAAAAACGCTGAAATGCGGCGCGGGCGTGGTGAGCTTTTCCGAGCGTAAAAAAGCGCCTGGTTTCCGTATCACGACCATCAGCGGCGTGACGCTGGTGTGCTCCGATTCGGCGCCGATTCCGACCCCGGAAGGCCTGGTGCTTGCGCCCGCGCTGGCGGGCAAATCGGTGGCCGTGCGCCGCGACGAAGGCAATGATTCGCGTTCGAGCTGGGAAGCGGTCAAGAGCGTCGAGTCGATTGGCGAAATCGACATTCAGCACATCACTGTCGGCAACAAGTGCTTTTGGGCTGGTGAAAAGGCAAATGGCTTCATTTTGCACCACAACGTGAAAAATGAAGGCGGCGCTGGCGGCGGCTACGATTACGACGAGTCGTACGACGACTACTGCTAATTCAGTATCGATGCGCGGGTGAGGCCGCGGCAAGTGCCAAGCTTGCCAAGGGCTGAACTTCGCGTGGTGCCAAATCGGCCCTTCGCGGCCGGTTTGCGCTTTGTGGCCGTGCCTGGCACGCGCCCTCCTTGTCCCCGAAATTGGCTGTGTTAGCACCGCGGTTCTGAATTCCTCGTAGTGGCGCTGCGCCTGCGCCGGCCGGACATCGCGGCCGATTCGATGGGATCGCCGACATCGTCAACGCCTATTGCGGCGCCGATCACCAGACGGCCAGCGGCTTAGTCATACCCTCGCCCGCCCTCACCGAATCGTTTATTTGCGCGTGCAGCCGGAAATGACTTCCGGTGGGTGGGGGGGGCTTGAGCCAACGCGGGAAGTTATCAAGCGCTTTGCTGGCGCGGCTGGCGTGTCGAATTTGTTGTAGTTCACGCAAGGGGCAGGTGGTTCGAAACGGAGCCAGATCGCCATTACTTCAATCACGCTATCTATCAATTTAACCCACATTGCAATTTTAAGTATTGCAAAAATCAATCTTGCATGAGATAATAATAATGTCTTTTATGCACCATTGTTGATTATTTGATAGTTAGATGGTCTTCAAGCCTCATGCAGGGGTGAAAAATGGAGATTCGAGAATTTGATATTCAACGAAAGAGGAAAATATGCGTCAACTTAACAAGAAGGAACTGCCACACGTATCTGCAGCGGCTGATACCGTAAAGGTAACCTGTCTGCCTGTCATCAATGGTGGCACGACGATTCAGACCTGCCAGACAGTGAATAACACGACGATTACGACCGTATGCACGACTGCAAAAGTCGAGGTTAGCTTTTGGGCGAAGTTGTTCGATGGTAAGGAGGCCGGTGGCAAGGGGAGTGGGGATAAGACCACATGCACGCAAACTACGATCGACAAGAATGGTAAGAAAACTGGGCCGGACCCAGTGGGCGACAATAATGATGGAAGTCGCAACTCCGATCTCGCCGGCGGGAACGATGTTGGTTTCGATTTGAATCTGGCGGGCGATGACGGCGACAATTTGGCATCGCATGAGGATGCGGAAGCGACCTGCTAATCTGAATCTAGGACGAGTCACGACCTGCATCGTAAGTCGTGAATCGTTGCCCCATACCGGTATGGGGCGTCTGTCGCGCCGCTTGCCGCGACGCCACTCCTTTATCGTCTCGCGGCCAATTCACCGGATGTAAGTTTGAATCGTAATATTCATATCTCGCCGGTTTGGCGTCCCCGTTCGAAAAAATATCTGCCATGAAATCGATTGTTTCCGTAGCCGTATTTGTACTTTCAGCGTTATTCGCCTCGGCCCATTGCGCGGCACAAGCACGCATGTGGAAGGTGAGCGCCACCGCACCCAACGGAAAGCCGTCCCAATTCTACATATTGGGCGTCACACACAATGGCTTGCAGGTTGAATTCGATAGTTACTATACACAGACCGTTTTGCCCGCTTTTCAAGCCGCGAAGGTCATTGTCGATGAGAGCGCCCCACTCGGTCCTAATGCGCCGGGCTGTCCCGTGGCACTTCCGGTTGATAGCGTCACAAACGACCTGTTCACGCGCGCGCGCGAAAACGTCATCGCCTATCGTCTCAAGGAGGTGTATCACATGCCCGATCTTGAAACGGGACGCAAGAAAGGAATGTCCGACGAACTGATTCGCGACATTCAAGCCGTAGACATGAAAATGGCGAGTGATTATGCCGAGAATTTATCGGAGTTCGCCTTGTATTTTTTGTCTGGCGCAACGCTTGGTGAGACGTTTGAAAGAACGGGACTAAAGCCAGTACAAATCGAGCTGCAATTGACCCGTCCACAAATTCCAGTCGAATCGATCGAATCGATGGAAGAACTGGCCGCAGGTTATTGTGGCACAGGCGTTATTGGCAGGCGGGAATTGTTTCATATGAAATATGAGCGGATTGCAGCGATGCGCGACGATGCAAGAATGAAAAAATTCATGGAAAGTCAAAACAAAGATTTTACGGAGTCGCTCAAGCAGCGCAAGACGGTTGGCACATACGTCATCGGGTCGCCGATGGTCGCCGAAGCGTTCGTTTGCGGACGAAATCGAAATTGGGTTCAGCGGATCAAGAGCAATCTCGGTTCCGACGGGCGCTTTTATATCCTCGGGCTTTCCCATCTATTGTCTAGCCCCTATCCGAATTTGAGTTGCGATAATTTGCTCGAATCGCTCAAGGCCGAGGGCATGTCGGTCACCCTTGTGCCCTGAGCGGGGCTTGCAAAGTCAATTAGGCAGGTATGCCATCTGATTCCTTCATTTTCTGTGGGAAGGTCACGGCTGCGGATGGCAAGAAGGCTCCGGGAGACGTTCTCTTCGTGTACCCCGTGTCAAACCACATCCTGCTTGTTGTCGCGCTATGAAGGTTCGCGGTTCGGCGCGGGTCGGCGATATGGTCACCTCGACGCCGCGTCAGTATGTCCGGCTTGCATCGCTTGAACAAATACGAAATTTAAATAATGGTCACACCCGTCGCGCCGGTCCAATGTCCGTGCGCTGAAAAACTTCAACATGAATAAATCGATTGCCTCCTTGGGCATTTTCATATTTGCAGCGTTATTCGCATCGGCCCATTGCTCGGCACAAGCCCGCATGTGGCAGGTGAATGCAAGCGCGCTCGATGGAAAGCCGGCGAATATCTACATTTTGGGCGTTAGTCATAGCGGCCTGCCTGCCGAATACGACGACTATTATGTAAAGACGGTTTTGCCGGCGTTTGACACGGCGAATGTGCTCGTGAGCGAGCGTGCCGCAATTGACCAAAATGCACCAGCCTGTCCGATCGCGCTGCCCGCCGGCGACGCTAGCACCGATTTGCTAAGGCGCGCGCGCGAACATGCCCGTTTGAAACGATTGAAGCTATTAAATTCGTTCGACATGAACAAGCTGCGGGACAGCCTGCGTAAGGCGGGAATGTCCGAGCAAGTCATCAGCGATCTCCAGGAGGCCAATAGGCGCACTGCCGCTCAGTACGCCGACAGTCTGTCCGAGTCCACGCTCGCTTTCGCGCTGATGGAAATCGAGCCTGAGGCCGACGCTGGCGCGCACCGAGGCCCCATCGACGGGGCATTGGCAATGCGACGGCCTGGCATTGCGTTTGAATCGATCGATACATCGGCAGATCTTGTCGATGCTTATTGTGGCGCCGGCACCGATCGGCAGCTGTTTCTCCAGGGGCAACTGGCGCTGTTCGAGTTGCGCGAGGACGCAGCGGCCTTGAAAGTCAGGGAACAGCGCGCGAATGCCAACTTCCTTGCGTCGCTCGAACGTCAGGTTATGGTTGGATTGGGCGTTCTTCCCTCGCGCGCGTTTGAGGAATCATTCATATGTGAACGCAACAGGAAGTGGGTTCAGCGTATCAAGAACAAACTTGGTCCCGAAGTGCGCTTCTATAGCTTGGGACTTGCACACCTCTTACCAAGTCCCTTTCCAAATTTGAGCTGCACTAGTTTGCTCGAATCGCTCAGGGCCGAGGGCATGTCGGTCACCCTTGTACCATGAGCGGAGTTTGCGTAGTCAATGAACACTGAAATGCCACCTGAATCGTCCCTATTTCGTGCCGAGGTCCTCGACACGGACGGCAAAAACGCAGCCGGAGACGTCGTACTCGTCTACCCCGTGTCGAACTACTTCTTGCTTGGCTTCGCGCTATGCATGCTCGCGGTGTTGCTCGCGTTCGGCGCGTTCGGCACTTACACCCGGCACGCCAGCGTCGCCGGCGTACTCGAACCTACCCAAGGCGTCGTCAAGCTTTATGCAAGCCAGGCCGGCGTGCTGAAAATGTCGCAAGTGCGCGAAGGCCAGCAGGTTCACAAGGGCGACATCTTGCTCGTATTTGAATCGCTGCACCTTGGCGCCGACGGCCGCGCCGTCGAGGCCCAGCTCGACCTCAAACTCAATGATCGCCTGAACACCTTGCACACGGAACTCGATGGCACTTTGAAATTGCAAGCGGCCGATGTCGCGCAAATGCGCCAAAGCCTGGCGACCCAGCAAAGCAACCTGATCACTCTGCGCAAGGAAATGCAAACCCAGCAAAGACGTGTGCAAACGGCCGAGCAAGCGCTGGCCCGCTACGAAAGCTTGCAAAAGGCGGGCTTCATGTCCGACATACAGGTACAGCAAAAGAGCGACGAAGTGCTGGACCAGCAGATGCGCTTGCAAAATCTGCAGACTTCGGTAACGAGCGGGGCTGCCGACGCCGAGCGCTTGAGCATGCAACTGGCCCACAGCGCCGAACGCAGGCAGGTGGCCAAAGCCCAAATCGACAGGAATATTTCGAGTACCGAATCCGAACTCGACCGCCAGCAAAACGAGCATACCTGGACCGTTGTCGCGCCCTGCGACGGCTTGGTCGCATCCTTGACCATCGTGGCGAATCAAAGCGCCAGCGTGGGCGTGCCTTTGGTGAGCATCGTGCCATCGTCCACCCAACTGCAAGCGAATTTATATGCGCCCAGCCGCGCGCTCGGTTTCGTGCGCGCCGGCCAGTTGGTCAAGATGAAGCTTGACGCATTTCCGTATCAAAAATTTGGCCTGGTTCAGGGGCGCGTGATCTCGGTGGCGGACAGCCCGGTCCGCCCCTCCGAAAGCTCGCTCGGAAACCGGCTTGCAACAAGCGCCGACACGAATGAGCCTTTGTATGCGATACGCGTGAGTCTTGATGCGCAATTCGTTTATGCTTACGGCCAAAAGCAAGGCTTGCGCCCAGGCATGCAGCTCGATGCCGACATCGCGCTCGATACGCGCCAGCTCTATGAATGGGTTCTCGAACCCTTGTATAGCCTGCGTCGCGGCTAAACCCACTTCAGCATACTTCAATGAATCCGATACGCGCCCTGAAATTCGGGATAGGCAAACGCTTGCCCGTCATCTTGCAAACCGAAGGCTCTGAATGCTCGCTCGCCTGCGTCGCCATGGTGGTGAGCTACCATGGGCATGAAACGGACTTGTCCGAACTGCGCAAGCGCTTTTCCATCTCCCTCAAGGGGGCGACGCTCGAACACGTCATCAATATTACCGACGAGCTGGGCATGAGTTCGCGTCCCTTGCAGCTTGAACTTGAAGAACTGGACCAACTCCAACTGCCAGCCATCTTGCACTGGAATTTGAACCATATGGTCGTGCTCAAGGCGATCAAGGGCAACTGGGTCCACATCCACGATCCTGCCATCGGCGCCTTGCGCCTGTCGTTCAAACAGGTTTCCGAGCACTTCACGGGGGTCGCGCTTGAGCTCACGCCCGGCTTGACCTTCCGGCGCAAGGCCGCGCCCGCCGCGATCGAATTGCGCCACCTGATGGGCCGGGTAGTTGGGCTCAAGCGCGGCTTGCTGCAATTGCTGGGCCTGGCCGTGGTGCTCGAAACGTTTGCGATTGTGATGCCTATCATCACCCAGTGGATCACCGACGAAGCCATCGTGGGCGGCGACCGCGACTTGCTGACCATGCTCGGGCTGGGGATGGTGGCGATGGGCGTGTTTAACGCCTTGATGGGGGGCGTGCGCAGTTGGATCGGGATTTACATCAGCACCCATTTCAACTTGCAGTGGATGGCCAACGTGATGGGCCGGCTGCTCAAGCTTCCCGTCGAATATTTCGAACGTCGTCATTTGGGCGATATCGTGTCGCGCTTCGGCGCGGTGCGCACCATCGAGCATAGTTTGACCAGCGCTTCGATCGAGGCCTTGCTCGACGGCTTGCTGGTCATTGGCACGCTGGCCATGATGCTCATCTACGCACCGACATTGACAGCGGTGAGCGCGGTCGCCGTCTTGCTGTACGCCGTATTTCGCGCGATTCGATACGATACTGAAAAAATGGCCGCCACCGGCGTGATCGCGAAACAGGCAAAAGAGCAGACTTATTTTCTCGAAACCATACGCGGCGTACGCAGCATCAAAATGTACAACCGCGAAAACGAGCGCCGCGCCGCCTGGCTCAATTTGTGGGTCGATGCCACCAATGCCGGGCTGGTGACGCAAAAACTGGCACTGTATTTTGGCACCGGATGGTCGCTCATTTCGTCCGTCGAGCGCGCCTGCATTTTTTGGATGGGCGCGGCCATGGTGATCGATCATCGCCTTTCGCTGGGCATGCTGTTCGCGTTCCTCAGTTACAAAGAACAGTTTTCTGGCCGCGTGAATCGATTGATCGACCGTTTCATCGAATTCAAGATGTTGAGCATCTCGATGCAGCGCCTGGGCGATATCGTGCTGAGCGCGCCCGAGGAACGTGTGCGCACGCATCGGCGCGAGGTTCCGGATGACTTGACGATCACGCTCGACAAACTCGACTTCCGTTACGGCGTCGACGAGGCCTTGATACTCAATGGCGCGAGCCTGCGCATCAAACCAGGAGAATGCATCGCCATTACCGGGCCGTCTGGCTGCGGCAAGACAACCCTATTGAAGATCATGTTGGGGATCTTAAAACCGGCCAAGGGCAAGATGCTGCTGGGTGACTGTACGATCGATCAGCTGGGCTTGCGCAACTATCGCAGCGTGGCCGCGACGGTCATGCAGGACGATCACTTGTTTGCAGGCTCCGTGTCCGACAATATCTGCTTCCTCGATCCCAAGCCCGACCTCGATTGGATGAAGCAATGCGCCCGCGCCGCTTGCATCCATGACGAGATCGCGCATATGCCGATGGGATTTCATACTTTGGTTGGCGACATGGGGGCGGCGCTTTCGGGTGGCCAAAAGCAGCGTATCTTATTGGCGCGCGCCTTGTACAAGCGGCCGAAAATCCTGTTCCTGGACGAGGCGACCAGCCATCTCGACGTGGAAAATGAAACGCGCATCGGCGAAGCGATCCGCGCGCTTGCCATCACGCGCATCATGATTGCGCACCGTCCGCAAACCATCGCTATCGCTGACCGGGTGTTCGTGCTTGAAGGGGGGAAGCTCTTCGAATTGCAGGCTGCGCCACCGAGCGCCACCGACGCGCTGGCGCAGGAAGGTGGCGCGAGCAGCGCGCACGCTCAGCACGGGCTGCCCGAGGATGCGCTTGCATAGCGCTTACATCAAGATGACGTCGTACTGCTCCTGGTGGTAGGTCGACTCGACCTGCAGCGAAATTTGCTTGCCGATGAAGTCTCCCAGCATCGCCAGGTGCTGCGACTCTTCCTCTAGGAACAGGTCCACCACCTCTTGCGAGGCGAGGATGCGGAATTCGCGCGGATTGAACTGTTTGGCCTCGCGCAGCAGCTCGCGCAAGATCTCATAGCAGATGGTGCGGCTGGTCTTGACCTGGCCCTTGCCGGCGCAGGCCGGGCATGGTTCGCACAGGATGTGGGCCAAGGATTCGCGCGTGCGCTTACGCGTCATCTCGACCAGGCCGAGCGCCGAGAAGCCCGACACCGACACCTTGGTGCGGTCGCGCGAGAGTGTTTTTTTGAGCTCGGCCAGCACCGCGCTGCGATGCTCGCTATTTTCCATGTCGATGAAGTCGAGGATGATGATGCCGCCCAAGTTGCGCAGGCGTAGCTGGCGCGCGATCGCGTGCGCCGCCTCCAGATTGGTCTTGAAGATGGTGTCGGCGAAGTTGCGCCCGCCGACGAAGCCGCCGGTGTTGACGTCGATGGTCGTCATCGCCTCGGTCTGGTCGACGATCAGGTAGCCGCCGCTCTTCAAGTCGACGCGCCGGCCCAGCGCGCGCAAGATCTCTTCTTCCACGCCGTACAGGTCGAACAGCGGGCGCTCGCCCGTGTAGTGCTGCAGGCGGGTCAGTTCGGACGGGGTGTAGGCTTGCGCGAACTCCACCAGCTTTTGATAGTTCTCGCGCGAGTCGACCTGGATGCTGGCGGTCTCGTCGTGCACGAAGTCGCGCAGCACGCGCTGGGCCAGGTTCAAGTCCTGGTACAGCAAGGTGGTGGCGGGGCGGGTGCGCGCGCCCACCGTGATGGCGGCCCAGGTCTTGCGCAGATAATCGACGTCCGAGGCCAGGTCGGTGTCGGAGGCTTCTTCGGCCATGGTGCGCACGATGTAGCCGCCTTTTTCCTCGGCTGGCAAGAGCGCCTGCAGGCGCGCGCGCAGGCGGTCGCGCTCGGCTTCGTTTTCGATTTTTTGCGAGATGCCGATGTGGGCGTCTTGCGGCAGGTAGACCAGCATGCGCCCGGCGATTGAAATCTGGGTCGACAGGCGCGCGCCCTTGGTGCCGATCGGGTCCTTGATCACTTGCACCGTCAAGACCTGGCCGTCGTACAAGGTCTTTTCGATGGGAGCGGGGGCGGCGTTGGGGCCGTCGTGGCTGCGCGCTTCCCAGATGTCGGCCACGTGCAGGAAGGCGGCGCGCTCGAGGCCGATGTCGATGAAGGCCGATTGCATGCCCGGCAGCACCCGCACCACCTTGCCCAGGTAGACGTTGCCGGCCAAGCCGCGCGTCAAGGTGCGTTCGATGTGCAATTCCTGCACGGCCCCTTGCAAAATCAGGGCGACGCGCGTTTCCTGCGGGGTGATGTTGATCAGGATGTCTTCGTTCATGGGGAACCGTGAAATGTTGCTGGGATTGCTAACGGTGATCATACACGCTGGCGGCGCTATCGTGGTCTGCGGTATGTGCGCTCGCGCGCTGACGGGCCGCGAGCGCAGGAAGCTGTTGCAACACCCGCCTAAGGTAGCGTCAGGCCGGCCAGGCGCAGCAGTTCGGCCGTCTCGAACAGGGGCAAGCCCATGATGCCCGAGTGGCTGCCCTCGATGTGCTCGACGAACAGCGCCGCCAAGCCCTGGATGCCATAGCCGCCGGCCTTGTCGTAAGGCTCGGGGGTGTTGCAGTAGGCGGCCAGCGCCCCCGGCGTGAGCGTGGCGAAGCGCACCTGCGACACTTGCGTGATGTGCTCGCTCACATTGGTGTGGCGTAGCGCGATGGAAGTCAAGACCTGGTGGGTGCGGCCCGACAGCTGCGCCAGCATGGCCATCGCTTCATGGTAATTGGCCGGCTTGCCCAGGATGGCGCCGTCGAGCGTGACGGTGGTGTCGGCCGCCAGCACCGGGCGCGGCGGCAGGCGACGCTGCTGCACCATGGTCCAGGCGACATCGGCTTTTTCATTGGCCACGCGCGCCACGTAGGCCAGCGCCGCCTCGCCCGCGAGCACGTCCTCGGACACGTCCGGCCCACGCGGGGCGTCGCTGCGCAGGGATAGCACTTCGAATTCCACGCCGATTTGGCGCAGCAATTCACGCCGGCGCGGACTGCGCGAGGCCAGGTAGATTTTTTTGTCGATCAATTTCATCATGCTCCGCAAGCGGCGCGGCCATCACACCCGGTGGTAGGGATGGTTTTGCGTGATTGACCAGGCACGGTAAAGCTGTTCGGCCAGTATAACGCGCACCACGCCGTGCGGCAGCGTCATGCTGGAAATGCGCAGCATGCCCTCGGCGCGCGCCTTCAGGTCCGGGTCGAGGCCGTCGGCGCCGCCGATCAGGAAGGCGGTGTCGCGCCCATCCTGCTGCCACTGCATCAACTGTTGCGACAGGCCGACCGAGCTCAGGTCGCGCCCCCGTTCGTCGAGCGCGATGATGCGCACGCTCTTGGGCAGGGCTTGCTCAATGCGTTCGCGCTCCTGCGCCATCGCCGATGCCGCCGTCCTGCCGCCGGTGCGCTCGACCGGCTTGACTTCCTTGAGCACGATGCGCAGCTCGGGTGGCATGCGCTTGGCGTACTCGAAGAAGCCGGTCTCGATCCAGGCCGGCATCTTGTGGCCGACCGCGGCGATAATGAGCTGCACAGCTTACTCGGCGGCTTTCTTGACGGTGCGCTTGATGACCTTCTTGACCGGTGCCGCATCGGCCGCCGCCTTCGGTGCCGCCGCCTTTTTCGGCGCGGCCACTTTCTTCGGCGCCGATTCCTTCAAGGCTTTGACGGCCGCGGTCTCGCTCTTGGTGGGCGCCACTTTCACGGTCTTGCCGACAGCCTTGCTGGCGGCCGGTTTCTTGGCTGCCGCTTTCTTCACGGCCGGTTTCTTGAGCGCCGCCGCCTTCTTGACGGCGGTTTTCTTTTCGATCACCGGCTTGACGTCGACCGCGTCCTGGGTCGAGGCCAGGTGCTTGGACTTGGGCTTGACCAGCGCCGCTTCGCTCGCCTCGGGCGTGCCCTTGCGCTTGGCCGCACCCAGCTTGACGGGTTTGTCGCCCCAGATTTCCTCGAGGCGGTAGTAGGCGCGAATGGCCGGTTGCATGATGTGGACGATCATGTCGCCCAGGTCGACCAGCACCCATTCGCCGGTGTCTTCGCCTTCGATGCCGATCACGTCGCCGCCGGCGGCCTTGACCTTGTCGCGCACCGAGGCGGCCAGCGCCTTGGTTTGGCGGTTCGAGGTGCCCGAGACGACGGCGATGCGGTCGAACAGGCTGGTCAGGTGGATGGTGTCGAACAGGGCGATTTCCTGGCCTTTGACGTCTTCAAGGGCGTCGACGACGAGGGTTTGCAGTTTTTTGATGTCCATTAGCTCTTGTATAAATGTTGTTGTTGAATGTAGTCTAGCACTACCGGCGCCATAAGCGAGTCCGGCGTTTCGCCGCGTTGTAATGATGCACGCAGGGCGGTGGCCGAGATGTCGACCGCCAGGGTGCGCGCAAGGTAAGTGTGGCCGGCGGGCGTGCTGCGCAGCTGGGCGCAGCTGGCCGCCCGGCGCGTCAGTTGCGCTTGCACGGCCGGCGCGAGCGTGTCTAGGGCGGCGCCGGGGCGGGCCGCCACCGCGATATGCGCGAAATCGAATAGCTGCTCCCAGTCGCGCCAGCTATCTAACTGCTGCAGCTGGTCCGCGCCCATCAGGCACACCAGGGGCGCTTGCGGGCCTAATTCCGCGCGCAGCGCGCGCAAGGTGTCGATGGTGAAGCTGGGCCTACCCTGGTCGGCGCGCTCGATCTCTTGGCGGTCGATGGCAAAGGGCAGGGCGGCCGCCTCAAAGGCCAATGCCAGCATCGCCACGCGCTGCGCGGGGTTCGCCTGCAAGGCGCGCTTTTGCCAAGGCCGCCCGGCCGGCACCAGGCGCAAGCGGGCCGGGGCCAGAAGGTCGGAAAACAGCGCGGCCAGCGCCACATGGCCCTGGTGCACCGGGTCGAAGCTGCCGCCCAGGAGCAGGGTTGGCAGACTATCGGAATCGTGCAGCGGCGCGCCTGCGCTCACGCGGCCAGCCAGTCGCGCGCGACCAGGAAGTCGCTCGCCAGTGCCGCTTCGGCGCTGCCGGCGGCCGGATGCCAGTCGTAGCGCCATTTGACGATCGGCGGCATCGACATCAGGATGGCCTCGGTGCGTCCGCCCGATTGCAGGCCGAACAGGGTGCCGCGGTCCCACACCAGATTAAATTCCACGTAGCGTCCGCGCCGGTAAGCCTGGAAGTCGCGCTCGCGCTCGCCGTACGGGCTGTCCTTGCGGCGCTCAAGGATGGGGCAGTAGGCCGCCAGGAAGGCCTCGCCCACCGCTTGCGTCATGGCGAAGCTTTGTTCGAAGCCGGCCTCGTTGAAGTCGTCGAAGAAGATGCCGCCCACGCCGCGCGCTTCCTTGCGGTGCTTGAGGTAGAAATAATCGTCGCACCAGGTCTTGAAGCGAGGGTGCAGATGGGCGCCGAAAGGGGCGAGCGCGTCGCGGCAAGTTTGGTGGAAGTGGCGCGCGTCCTGCGCGTCGCCATAGTAGGGCGTCAAGTCCATGCCGCCGCCGAACCACCAGACCGGGTGTTTGCCTTCGGCGCTGGCGCTGAAAAAGCGCACGTTCATGTGGACGGTGGGCGCGTAGGGGTTGCGCGGGTGCAGCACCAGCGACACGCCCATCGCTTCCCAGGCGCGTCCGGCCAGCTCGGGGCGGCTGGCCGCGGCCGACGGCGGCAGACTGGCGCCGGTGACGTGCGAAAAATTGACGCCGCCGCGCTCGAACACATTGCCTTCCTCAACCAGGCGCGAGATGCCGCCGCCGCCTTCCGGGCGGGTCCAGCTATCGGCGAGGAAGGGCTTGCCATCGATGGCCGCGAGCCGCTGCACGATGCGCTCTTGCAGCTCAAGCAGCCAGGCTTTGACGATGGCAGGGGTGGGAGAGGACATGGCGTGGCCGGTCGGAATAAAAAAGGAGGGAGCGATTGTACACCTTCGCGCGCGAATGCCCCATCAAGCGCCCAAAAACCCCCAACAATTATCCCAATACGCGCTGCGACGGCGCGCGCGTTTTTCAGTGCTTGATGCCGCGCCAGCCGATGTCGCGCCGGAACTGGGCGCCATTGAAGCGGATTTGCTCGACCGCCTGGTAGGCGCGCTTTTGCGCGATCTTCACGCTGTCGCCCAGGCCGACCACGCACAGCACGCGTCCGCCCGAGGTTTGCAAGGTGCCGCCCACTTGGGTGGTGCCGGCGTGGAAGGTCACGCAATCGGGCGTTTCGGCCGGGATGCCGTCGATGCTGTCGCCCTTGCGCGGGCTGTCCGGGTAGCCGGCCGCGGCCATGACCACGCCGACCGAGGTGCGCCGGTCCCATTCGAGCTCGACGGCGTCGAGGGTGCCATTGACGGCGTGCTCCATCACCACCGTCAAATCGCTTTTCAGGCGCGCCATGATGGGCTGGGTTTCCGGGTCGCCCATGCGGCAATTAAATTCCAGGGTGCGGGCGTTGCCGGCCGCATCAATCATCAAGCCGGCGTACAGGAAGCCGGTGAACACGATGCCATCCTTGGCCATGCCGGCGATGGTCGGGCTGATGATTTCGCGCATCACGCGCGCATGCAATTCGGGCGTGACGATGGCAGCGGGCGAATAGGCGCCCATGCCGCCCGTGTTCGGGCCCGCGTCCTGGTCGAGCAGGCGCTTGTGGTCTTGGCTGGTGGCCAGCGGCAAGATGTTCTTGCCGTCGCACATGACGATGAAGCTGGCCTCCTCGCCGGCTAAAAATTCCTCGATCACGATGCGCGCGCCCGCGTCGCCGAAGCGGTTGCCGGCCAACATATCGTCGACCGCCTGGTGGGCTTCGTCCAGGTTCATCGCCACCACCACGCCCTTGCCGGCGGCCAAGCCGTCGGCCTTGATGACGATGGGCGCGCCGTTGGCGTCGAGGTAGGCGTGGGCCAGTTCGGGATCGGTGAAGGTTTGGTAGCGCGCGGTGGGAATGCCGTGGCGCTGCATGAAAGCCTTGGCGAAATCCTTGGAGCTCTCGAGCTGGGCCGCTTCGCTGCTGGGGCCGAAGATTTTCAAGCCATGCGCGCGGAACAGGTTGACGATGCCGCCGGCGAGCGGGGTTTCCGGTCCCACCACTGTTAGGGCCACGTTCTCGCTCTTGGCGAACTGGGCCAATTGCTCGAGGTCCGTGATGTCGACATTGACCAGGCGCGCGTCGCGCGCGGTGCCGCCGTTGCCCGGCGCCACGTACACCACTTGGATGCGCTCGGACTGGGCCAGTTTCCAGGCCAAGGCGTGTTCGCGACCGCCAGATCCCACTACCAGGATTTTCATAGGTTCGCCTTACTCTTCGATCAGGGCGTTGGTATAGACTTCCTGCACATCGTCAAGGTTCTCAAGTGCGTCGAGAATTTTTTGCATCTTGAGCGCGTCCTCGCCCGTGAACACGGTCTCGGTGGCGGGCTTCATGATGATCTCGGCCACTTCGGCCTTGAAGCCGGCTTTTTCCAGTGCGTCCTTGACGGCGGCGAAATCGTGCGGCGGGCACAGCACTTCAAAGCCGCCTTCCTCGTCCGCCACCACGTCCTCGGCGCCCGCTTCGAGCGCCGCTTCCATTAATTTGTCTTCGCTGGTGCCGGGCGCGAACAGGAATTGGCCGCAGTGCTGGAACATGAAGGCGACCGAGCCCTCGTTGCCCATATTGCCGCCGTGCTTGTTGAAGGCGTGGCGCACTTCGGCCACCGTGCGCACCCGGTTGTCGGTCATGCAATCGACGATGATGGCGGCGCCGCCGATGCCATAGCCTTCGTAGCGCACTTCCTCGTAGTTCACGCCGTCCAAGGCGCCGGAGCCGCGCTGGATGGCGCGCGTGACGTTTTCCTTGGGCATGTTCGCGTCGGCGGCCTTGTCCACGGCCAGGCGCAGGCGCGGATTGGCCGCGATGTCGCCCCCGCCCATGCGGGCGGCCACAGTGATTTCCTTGATCAGTCGAGTCCAGATCTTGCCGCGCTTGGCGTCGGTGGCGGCTTTCTTATGCTTGATATTGGCCCATTTGCTGTGTCCAGCCATGTCGAATCTTCCTTAGACGGTATGCAAGAGTGGCCAATATTTTAGCATAGGGCGGGGGTGGAAATTCGAGCACCTTCGAGTACAGGGGCGGCGTGCCGGGGACCCGGCTTGACCCCGTCCCGTGTCGCGTTCGTGCGCGCGTGAACGCGCGTCTGACGTTTCGGGCGCGCCGCCGTCTTCACCTGCAACAGGCGCGGCTTCACGCTTTATTCAAGGTATCGAATGACAATGCGGCTTGTTTATCGGAATAAATAGTGGGAAATGGAGAGATTCATTTCTAAAATTGTAACAATAGTATTAAATTTTAAATACGTGGAGATAATGCAACACCATTATTTCTACTAATGGTTACCACATGCTAGGCTGGGTGGTGCCGTTTTTTCAGGTGCATAACATTTTATTAAATTGGAGAAGTCGATGAAAGTTAAAACAATTTGCGCAGTCCTTTTGGCCGTTCTTTCCACTTCGGCCATGGCCGAAAGCAAGAATCAATCGATTTCCGTATTTGCCAATTACACCAAGCCCTCGCAAGGCGATGGCGTTGGATCGGCTTTTGGAAGCTATGGCTTCATGTTGCAAGACAATGTAGAGCTTAATTTCTCGGCGATCAGCACCTTTTCCTCGGGCGAGACCACGACTGGCCTTGGCGCTGGCGCCAATTACTATTTCGGTGCCGTTGGCAGGGCCGGATCGACCGTCCCCTATGTCGGCGTTTCGGCCTTCCATATGAGTTCAAGCACCCAGGGCCGGATCGCCGTCGGACTCGACCATGCGATCACCGAAGCCGCCAGCTTGAAAGCAGAACTGGCCGCCGGCAAAGGTAGCGGCGACAATTCCGGCACCACAATGACCATGAATCTCGGCCTCACCGTCCGTTTCTAATCAAGCCGGATGGGGTAATGCGCCACGGATCGGAGACGATCCGTGGTGTTAACTAAAGGTTTTTGTGAAGCCTATGATCAAGCAGAATAGTCGATGCAGGCCATTATTAATTGCCTGCATATTTTTATCATATTGCATGGCGGCGCAGGCGCGCGAGTTTCCCGCCTGGGTGATGGATCCCGGGCCCGACCTGTCGTATGCCGAGTGCATTGCCGCCTCGGGTTCTATGAGTATTGATAAACAACAAATTTTGGCGATCGCGCGCAAACAAATCGCCGCGCAGATCGACGTGAAAGTCGAGAGCCTCGACAAACTATACCAGTCGAAGGTCGAGGCCGGATCGGCGCCCAAGCTCAGTGCCAGTTTCGAACTGTCGTCGCGTCAAAGCGTCAGTGTCGCCTTGCAGGGGGCGCGCTTGACGCGCCTGGAACAAGTCAAGAGCGAAGGCGCGCAATGGCTATGCGGCCAGGTGCAGATCGACGCGACGGCCCGGGCCCGGCTCGCCGCCCAGGTGACGAGCGCGCCGGGCGCGGCGATCGACCCGGCCACCGAAGAACTGTTGCTGGCCAAGTTCCGCGAAAAAGCGGCGCGGGCCGCGCGCCCATGAAGATGGCGCTGGCAGCGCGGTGCGCGCTCTCTGGGCGCGCCGTGGCCGCGCTGGGATTGGCCGCGCTGTGCGCGGCGGCGGCGCCGGCGCGCGCCGGCTGTGTCGCGCCCGGTGGCGCCGCCAGCGCCCAGCCGGCCTGGATCGCCACACCTGGCGCGGGCGCCGGACGCAGCTTCTATGGGGTCGGGGTGGCCGCCTTCAGCGACGCCGCCTCGCTTGGCGCGGCGCGCGAGGCCGCCCAAGCCAAGGCCAGCGCCGATCTGGCGCAGACCATCCAGAGCGAGGTGAGCAGCGTGACCACGACGCTCGAGAGCAAACTGAGCGAGGCTGGGCGCGACGTCATCAAGACCACGTTCGACTCGGTGGCCCGGATCGCGAGCGAGCTGTCGCTGCGCTCGCTCAAGGTATCGGATCAATGGATCGATGGCGCCGCCTGCCAGTTTTGGGTGCGCGTTCAATTGTCGGAAGCGGACGCGCTGCTCGCGCGCAAGAGCGCGATGTCGAAAACCTTCGCCCAGCGCATCGCCGAGCAGCTCAAGCTGGCCGCCTCGGGCGAGCTGGCGCCGGCGCGGCGCGAACTGGCCCTGCTCGAAATCGAGCAATTGCTGCCCTTGGTCGACGCGGCCATCGCTGGCAACTTTAGCGCCGCCGCCGTCGCTTTCGAGTTGCGCGCGCTGCGCGGCCAGGTCGGCACCTTGTTGGCGCGCCAGCGCGAGTATGAACAAATTCTGGCGCGCCATGCCGACGCTTACAGCGCGCTGGCCGGCGCGGCCTCAAACACCCAGCGGCGCTACCACGCGATGCGCGCGCTGCAGGCGCTGCAGCAGGCGCTGGCGCTGGCGCCGCGCGGCTTTCCCGGCGCCGCCGCGCCGTTTCCGTTCGAGGCGCGCATCGCGGCCCTGTATCCGGAGGCCGGCGCACCCTGCCTGGGCGCACTATGGTTTGCCGAGCAGGGCAAGACGCCAGCGGCGCCGGCCGGCACGCCCCGTTCCTGCGGCGCGCCCGAGCTGGCGCAGGAGCGGCGCGCCCTATATCTGGCAGGACGCCCGCTGTTCATGACGTGCAAGCTCAATGTCGATGGCCGGGCCGGCGAGTGGGGCAAGGCATGCGCCTTGCTCAATGCGCAGTTCGGCAACGATGGCGCGGCCCTCGGCGGCGGCGCCGCCGACGACGCCGTGCGCATCGAAATTTCGGCCAGCGGCGCGGTGCGCCAGCAAAGCGGCGCCGATGGGGCCGGCGCGCGCTACCGCTTCGAAGGTAAGGTGCATGCGACGCTGCGCGGACCGGAGCAGCTCAACCTGGTTGACGACTACGAGGGCATCACCGGCTGGAACAACGTCTCGGCCGCCATGACGACCGACCTGCTGGCTCTCGCGGCGACCAAGAAACTGGACGCGGCCTTGAACGCTTATTGGGAGAAACGATGAAACGCCATGCCATGATCGGTGCCGCCCTCTGTGTCCTGGCCCTTGGCTTGGCGCAGGCGGGCGAGCGTGTCGCCGTCGCCGTGTATAGCGGCGACGCCAGTCTCAAACGCTACGAAAAGGCGGTCCAGGCCCGCTTGGAAGAAGTGCTGCGCGACGCCGGGCGCGACACGCTCGACGAGCAAAAGGCGGCCCAGCTCAAGGCGAACTGGATCGACCTGGCCGATCCGGGCCACCTGGTGACGGCCGAGGAGATCGTCGCCAAGACGGCCTTGTACGATGTCGCGAAGGTCTACCGGATCAGCTTCACGGCCGGCAGCTCGTATCCGATGAGCCTGTATTACAGTGCCAGCAGCAGCGTGCAGATCCGGGTGATCGACAAGGATGGCGCGGTGCGCGCCGTCTCCTCGCTGCCGATGGGGGTGCTTGGCTTCGCGCCCTCGGACGCCTTGACCGAGGACGCGGCCATCATCAACGCCCTGCAGCGCGGCGTCGACAGCGCCGCCGAGCTGTCCGGCGTGGCGGTGACGGCGCCGGTGACGGCCAAGTATGTGCCGCTCACCTTGAGCGCGATCGACGCGCTGCCGGCCGACGCCAAGCCGCTCAACTGGAGCGCGCGCGCCGGCCCATCCGGATGGGAGGGCAAGGCGAACCTGTTGGCCGAGCGCTGGCGTGGCGAAGATCGCAGTTGCCAGGGCGTTTCCAGCGACGGGGCCATGGGCGTGCTGGGCACCTACGCGTGGAGCAAGGACACGCAGGCCGGCGGTACCACGGCCAAGGATCCGGGGGCGCCGCGCAAGGGCGGCATGGGCGGCATGGGCGGCATGGGTGGCATGGCGGGCATGGCGCGCCAATATGGCGGCTTCCTGCATCTGGTCGACCTGGCCAAGGGGCGCGAGATCGCCAAGCTCACGCTGCACGAACTGGGCATGCGCGAGCGCGGCGAAAACGGATCGTCGGCCGCGCTGGCCTGTGCCTTCCTGGGCAATTGGCGCTATCTGGTCGCCGCCAGCGGCAACCGGGTCGCCTGTTACGATGTCGAGCGCGGTCTCCAGACCTGCTCGCTCCCCTTGCTTGGCGCGCCCGAGGCGCTTGAGCTGCAGATGCTCGAATCGGGCAAGCGGCGCTTTGTGCGGCTGGACGCGCACGGGCGCGCGCAGCTGTTCGAATTGATGGCCGAGCGCCGCTAAGGGCCGATGGACACGCGCTCCCACTTCATCCTTGCGCTGTGCGCGACGCTGGCGCTCGCTGGCGGGCATGCGGCGGCCGCGGGGGCGCCGCAGCGCGTGCCCGTGCGCGCGGGCGTACTCCTGCAAGCGGCGCCCGCGGCCGGCACGCCTCCATCGGGCTTGCTGGCGGCGCGCACCCGCTGGGAGGGCGAGGACGCAGCTTGCAGCGCACGCGCGCCCGTCGGCACCCTGGCGGTGCTGGGCGGCTATCAGTGGAAGGTCGAGCCCGGTGGCGAATTCATGCGCCGCAGCTACGGTGCGCGCCTGCATCTGTTCGACACGCGCAGCGGCAAGGCGCTGCGCACCATCGTGTTCCATGAGCTGGCCGAGGGCGGGCGCGGCGCGGCGGGCATCTCGGCGCCGATCGCTTGCGCCTTCACGCCCGATGGGCAGCGTTTGATCGCACTGAGCGGCAGCAAGCTGGCGCTGTATGGCGTCGAGAATGGCTACTTGCTGGGCGCCGAAAAATTCCATCTCGGCGCCGACCAGGCCGAACTGAAATTCTACAAGGTCGGCCAACGCCAATTCGTGCGGGTGTCGAGCGCGCGCCTGCAGGCTGACTTCGCGCTGGACGGGCCTTGAGATGAAGCACGCGCGCCGCTTGCTGGCGGCCGTCCTCGCGCTATGCCTGTTGCAGCCGGCCTTGGCGTGGGCGCGTCAGCTCGAAGCGACTGGCTCCGTCGATCGCGGCCTGGGGCGCGAGTCCGAGCCTCAGGGCTTTCGAAGCGCGCCCAAGCTGGCGCTGGTGATCGGCAACGGCGCTTATCACGGCGCGCCTCTGCGCAATCCCGGCAACGACGCGCAGGATATGGCGGCGGCGCTCGAACGGGCCGGTTTTCGCGTCAGCGTGGTGCGCGACGGCAGCCGCGCCGCCATGCTCGGCGCGATCGCCGCCTACACGGCGGCGTTGCCGCCGGGCGCCCTGTCGCTGGTCTACTACGCTGGCCACGGCTTCCAGCACCGTGGACACAATTACCTGGTGCCGGTCGATGCGCGCCTGGCGCGCGCCGACGACATCGAGCGCGACGCGATCGCCGTCGATACCCTGCTCGAAGCGCTGGTGCAGCATCGGCCGCGCTTCAATGTGCTGGTGCTCGACGCCTGCCGCCAATACGCGGTGGCGGGCGCGGGCGCGGGCGGCTTGGCTGAAATGCAGGCCGCGCCCGATACCTTGATCGCCTTCGCCACCGGGCCTGGCCGCGTCGCCTCGGACGGCGATGGCCGGAACGGCCTGTACACGAGCCACTTGCTGCGCCATGTGGAGACGGCGGGCTTGAGTATCGAAGACGTGTTCAAGCGGGTGCGCACCGGCGTGCTCGAACAGTCGCAGGGGCGCCAGGTGCCGCTCGAATACACGGCCCTGACGGGACATCTGGAACTGGTGGCCGGCAGCGTCGCCGCGGCGCAGGCGCCGCCGGCGAACGCCCCGCTCGCCGGCGCGAGCGAAGCCCAGTTGCGCGCCTATCTGGCCGAGCATGGCGGCGCCGCCGTGGCGCCGGCGCTGCTCGAGGCGCTGGTGGCGCGGCGCGCCGAAAACCGCCTGCGCAAGGCCGCGCTCGCGGCCAGCGAGCGCTTTTGTCCGGAATGCCCGCGCATGAGCGCGATGGGCACGGCAACAGCACCGCTCTGGGTTGGCACCGATCTGATCACGCGCGAGAACTACGTCCAATGCGTGCGCGCCGGCGCTTGCCGCAGCGCGCAGGCTGGGGCGCAGGCGGCGGGGGCGGCCCTGCATGGCGTGTCCTACGACGCGGCGCGCGCCTATGTCGACTGGCTCAACACGCGCGCGAGCGGCCACCTGTTCCGCATCCCCAGCTGGGACGACTGGATGCTCGCCTATCGCGCCGGTTATTTCGACGCGCACGGCAAACCCTTGTTCGGCAAGGGGACCGAATGCGAGGTCGGCAATTTCTACGACCGCAATGGCGCCCAACTGAACCAGTTGCCCTGGAGTGGCAGCGGTTGCGCCGACGGCTTCGCCCAGGACGCGCCCGTTGGCATGTTCGTCCCGTCGGCCGAGGGGGTGTTCGACCTGGTGGGCAATCTGTGGCAATGGACCTCGACTTGCCAGGATGGCGGCGCCGATGGCAACTGCGCCAAGCACCGCCTGGCCGGCGGCAGCTGGGCCAGCAACCAGAGCTGGCCTTGGGACGCGCCTCCGACGCTGGCGGCCGAACCTGGCCTGGAGGCCGACATCATTGGCTTGCGCCTGTTCGCGGCGCGAAGATAACGGCGCGCCGACGGCGCTGGCCAATTCATCTTACAATGAGGCATCGGCGCGCCGGCCGCGGCGCGCGCATCGCGCCGGGAAAGGACCCATGAAACCACGCATCGCACTCATCGCGCATGACATGAAAAAGGACGAGATGGTCGCGTTGGCGGCGGAGTACGTCGATTTCCTGCGCGGCTGCATCTTGTGCGCCACCGGCACCACCGGCGCGCGCCTGGCCAATGAGCTGGGCTTGACGATCGAACGCAAGCATTCCGGCCCGTATGGGGGCGACCTGCAGATCGGCGCGCAACTGGTCGATGGCCTGATCGACTGCGTCATTTTTCTGCGCGACCCGATGACGCCGCAGCCGCACGAACCGGACATCAACGCCCTGGTGCGCGCCTGCGACGTGCACAACGTCGCCTGCGCCACCAACGTCGCGACCGCGCACCTGGTGCTCTCGCAGCTGCGCGCGGCCCTCAAGAAAAACAATCATTAGGAATTCTGGCATGGTAAAAGCGATGCGCATGGCCCGCACCGGCGGGCCCGATGTGATGGAACTGGTCGAGGTCGAAGTCGGCGCGCCCGGTGCGGGCGAGGCCGTGGTGCGGCACGCCGCCTGCGGCGTCAATTTCATCGACGTCTACTTTCGCAGCGGCCTGTATCCGCAAAGCCTGCCGGGCGAGTTGGGCATGGAGGGCGCCGGGGTGGTCGAGGCGGTCGGGCCGGACGTCACCCATGTCAAGCCGGGCGACCGGGTCGCGTATGTCGGGCGCCCGAATGGCGCGTACAGCGAAGCGCGCTGCATGCCGGCCAGCTTGCTGCTGCGCCTGCCCGACGCGATCGGCTTCGACACCGCTGCCGCCATGATGATGCGCGGCTTGACGGTGCAATACCTGTTCAAACGGTGCGCCCGGCTGGCGCGCGGCGACACCATCTTGTTCCATGCCGCCGCTGGCGGCGTCGGCCTGATCGCCTGCCAGTGGGCGCGCGCGCTGGGCTTGAACATGATAGGCACGGTCGGCAGCGCGGCCAAAGCCGAGCTGGCCAAGGCGCACGGCTGCCAGCACGTGATCAACTACAACGAGGAAGACTTCGCCGCGCGCGTGGCCCAGATCACGGGCGGCGACAAGGTGGCGGCGGTGTTCGATTCGATCGGGCAAAGCACTTTTTCCGCGTCGCTCGACTGCCTGCGCCCGATGGGCTTGATGGTCAGCTTCGGCAACGCCTCCGGTCCGGTGCCGCCGTTCGCGCTGGCCGAGCTGCAGTCGCGCGGCTCGCTATTCATCACGCGCCCGACCCTGTTCGCCTACGCGGCCAAACGCGCCGACCTCGAGGCGATGGCGGCCGATCTGTTCGAGATGGTTGGCAGCGGCCAAATCACGATCGAGGTCAAGCACCGCTACGCCCTGGCCGAGGCGGCGCGCGCCCATGCCGAGCTCGAAGCGCGCGCGACCACCGGCTCGCTGATCTTGCTACCCTGAGCGCCCCCCCGGCTGCGCGTCTGACCAAAGGCGCGCGCACCCGTCTTGCATGGTATCTCCCAACCGACATCCACGGAGTTAGCATGAACAAGGTCAACCCAAGCCCGGCCGCGGGCACCAGCATTCCCGGCGACGACGACGTCCATTGGTTCGGCGCCAGCCGGCGCCTGGTCGGCGGCAAACCCGACAGCCGCTATGGCTGGCTCGACACGGCGCAGGGCCCGGCCATCGTCAAGGCACTCGACCCGAGCCTGTCGGCGCATGCCGCCACTTTGCTGCAGCACGAGAGGGCCATGCTGCGCCGTCTGCGCCAGCTTGACGCGCCGGCCCCGGCCCTGGTCGAGGTGGGGCGCCCCGATTGGATTGTCACGCGCTTTGCCGGATTGAGCCTGCAATGCCTGGAACAGGGCGCCGGATTCGGCGGCCGGCCGGCGCGCCGCTTTCCCTTCGCCGAGCGCCTGGCCGCATGGGTGCATTTGCTGCGCCGCTTGCAAGGTCTGGCCGACAGTGGCGTGCTGGCGATCGACATCTACCATGCCAACGTGGTCTTGCCGCTGACCGAGGGCTGCTTGGGCCAGCTGCGCCTGCATGAGGCGGCGCTGATCGACCATGCCCACACGCTCGATGTCGGCATGCACATGCGGCGTCCCGTGTGGCTCGACCACGGCATGGCGCGCATCGCGCCGGAATTGCGCGCGGCTTTGCAGGATGACCAGCAGGCGCTGATCGACAGCTTCCGGGCCGCGCACGCCGACCTGCCCGGCGCGAGCGCGGTGCCGGGCGCGCGCGATGAGCACAACCGGCGCGTCTGGGCCGAGTACGACGCGCCCCAGCAACTGCAGCGTTTGCTCGACGCCGGCGATCTCAATCCGGGCCGCGCCATGCAATTTGCCGCCGCCACCGGAATGGCGCGCATGCTCGGCCTGGCCGATTCGCGCCAGCAGGCGCAGGCGCTGGCGCGGGTGTTGGCGCGCATGACGGCGCCGGCCGCGGCCGATCGCTACGCCACGCTGACGGCGGCGGCCGACGCGCTGGCCGGCGTGCTGCCCGCGCTGCCGCTGGTGAGCCAGCACCGCTACGCGCCGGTCCAGCCGCATGATCTCGCTTGCGGCGCCGACGCGTCGCAAACGCCCGCCGTGAGTGCCGGCGCCACCGCGGGCGCGCCGGCGCCGGACATCAGCGTCACACCGGTGCCCGGCGCGGCGCCCGCCTTGGACGCCAGGGAGCGCGCCACCGACTTCACCACGCAGTTCACCAGCCTGGCCAGCGCCGCTGGCGCGCACGCGCCGATGCGCTGGATATGCGCGCTGGCCGCCATTGGCGCCGCCGCCGGCGCGGCCTGGCCGCTGGCCTGATCAGCGCCAGCGCGGCGGTCAAGGCGCGTCAAGCGCGCGATCAAGCGCAGGTGTACGTGCCGCCCGCGGCCCAGCGGACATAGGTGATTTGGCCGGACGCGGGGTAGGCGCAGGCTCCCCAAACGAAACCTGACTGGATATCGGACGTGTACACCGATACCAGGCCGCTCGATCCGGGCGAGACCTTGATCGAGCCGCCGCCGTTGCGCGTACAGCCGGCGCCGTCGAATGCGCTGTAATACGAAGAGTTGGCCGCGGTCGAGCAAAATCCGACCTCCACCGCCACATTGCATGAGTTATCAAACCAAACGCCCTGCCCGTTGCCTGAGGCGACGTTGCGCCGGCTGATGCATTGCGGCGCGGCTGTCCCCACGCCAGCGCCGCTTCCGCCGGTACCACCAGTTCCTCCGGTGCCGCCGGTGCCGCCAGTTCCTCCCGTACCCCCGGTGCTGCCCGTGACATAGACGAGCAAGCCTGTGTTATTGCCCCCCGCGCAGTTCGAATAGGCGAATCCGTAGCCGTAGTCCGAGGTATAACCGACCGGCGTGGTCGGCGTCACGACGGTCGATAGGCGCAGTTGCGAAAATGTTTGCCCGTTGGTGAACCAATCGGCTTGGCTAAGTGATGTATTGCAGGTGGCCGTCAAGGTCACGGCCGTGCCGGATGCCAGGCGCGAATTTTGCGAGCTGGGTGGGGAGGCGGACACCGTGCAGGTAGGCACGGGAAGGTTGCACGCTCCTGAATTATTGCCTGTTCCGCCAGTGCTGCTGTTATTGCTCGCTCCCCCACCGCAGGCGTTCAGAAGGGGGGGCAGGATGCATACGAACAAGGCGGTGCGCCAGCTTTTCATCGCAATCATGGACGGCTCCTATCTATCGAGAAAATTCGCTTTCCAGCCCGGTGCGGACTCCAAAAACTGTAGCACTGGCCACGCGCGCGATGCATCACCCAGACGGGTGATTCCGGCGAAAAAATACTGAAAGTCTCGCTTAAATTGTTAGGGGCTGTTGTAAATTTGAGATGCTAGGCGGCGCCGGTGCCGACGCATGGCGCGCGTCCATGGCAGCAATCGTGGGGGCGCCCGCGCTGGGCGCGGCCGCGGCGCGCCGCCATGCGTGGCCCGTTCAAGCCATGCGGTGGCAAGCGCGCCGGCACGGCGCCTAGCGCAAAGGTTTGAAGCGCACCGCCAGCGTGCCCGATTCCGGCAACGCCATGCCGATACCGGCCAGCTTGGCGTTGGCCGCGCCGATGCGCTCGCGCGCCACCTGGGCGCGCACCAGCTGGTCGTCGCCATCGGCGCTCGCGCTCGCGTCCACGCCCGCCTGGGCCAATAGCGCCACCAGCTGGGCCGCCTCTTGGCGCGGGTTGGCCGACATCACGATGCCCTCGCTCTCGACGGGATTGGCGTTCGTGTTCAAGCGCGGCACGCTTTTCATGCCCTCTAACTCGCCCAGTTCGCTGTTTGGCGCGCGCATCAGATACGGGCTGAGCACCAAGGCGAAGGCGGCGGCGGCGATCATCGCGTAGCGCGCGCCATGTGGCTGGCCAGGCGGCAGCAGCCAGTCGAGCAGACGCGCGAACGCGCCGCGCGTCGTCGCGGGCTTGGCGCGCTCGCCGGTATTTTCCTCGAAGGCGCCGCGCGCGCGCAGCATGTTGAGCAGGCGTTTTTCGCCTTGCGCATCGGGGGTGTGCGCCAATTCCTCGGCGCTTTGACGCGCGAAGTAGGCGCGCAGCGAGGCGGCCTGGCGCGTGGCGCCATCGCTGGCCTCGGCGCGTCCGGCCAGCACGTCCATCCATTTGTCATCGTCGGTGTTCATGATTTCACTCCAAACAATTCTTGAAATACTCGCGCGCCAGCTTGCAAGCATGGTGGACGCGGCTCTTTGCAGCCTTTTCCTGGTGGTCCGTCACGTTCTCCGGGTCGGCCCCCAGGATGATGATGGCCAGCTCACGATGCGAGTGACCTTGCGCGTAGAGCAGCAAGAGCTCGGCCTGGCGCGGTTTCTCGTGCTGGAACAAGGCGGCGGCGCGCTGCACGCAATCCTTCACCCAGTCGGGCACGGAAAATTGGCCAACGGTCGTTTCGATCAGCCGCAGCCAAGTGGCCTCGTCGACCAGCACTTCGGTTTCGCCGGCGCCCCGGCACAGCGCGTCGCGGCGGCGCACCCAGTCGATCAGCACGCGCTCGACGATGGTCCACAAAAAGGCGATGGCCGAGCATTGCCCAGTGCCGGTGACTTCGCTCATGATGAATTTGTAGATGATATCGCCCAGCATTTCCTCGGCATCGGCCTCGGACACGCGGTGGCGCTCCAGGTAGCGTGTGATTCTGCGCCCGAGCCGGCGGTACAGCAGCAGCGCGGCGGCCTCGCGTCCGCACGCGCCGGCGCGCGCCAGCTCGGCGGCCTCGGCCGCGACCTCCAGTTCGGTATTCGTATGGATGAAATGTTCGGCCACGCCGCCTCCGGGATTGATCGACTTGCTGTCAATTATAGTGACATCCTGGCGCTCAAAGTGAAAGCTTTGCGGGCCGCGCGCCACCAGCGCACGCGGTTGTCGCATGGCGCGCGCGCTGATGGCGGCGGTGACCATGGCTTAGGCCGCCCGAGCAGTTGGCATGCGCGGCTGCACCAGTTCGATGACCAGGGCCGGCACCATCTTGCCGCTGGCCGGATCGCATACGCCGCCCGGCGCGTTCACCACCAGGCGCGCATCCATGCCCGGCACCAGCACGGTCTTGTTCACGCCGGCCAGGTTGCTGCGATGGCTGTACATGGGCAGGACGGCGCCGTCGGCCAGCGCGCGCATGCCACCTTGCAGCTGCAGCTCGCCGTTCTCGCCGCGGCTGATGAGCAGCGGGGCGCGGTTGCTCGCCACCTGCAGCAAGGACGGGTGCAGCTTGCCAAAGCCGGCCTGCTCGAGCGCGTTGCGGTCGAAGCGCGCCGGCAGCGTGGGCAGGCGCAGTTCGAAGGGCTGGGCGAACTCGGCCCACATGGTGCCCAGCACGCGCACGGTGATCCCGTCGGCGCCACCACCCTTGGGCAGCATGGTCTGGTCGGTGGCGGCGAATGGCGCTTGCGGTGCGTGCGTATGCCACACATTGGACGGACGCGCTGGCGCGCACGGCTCGCCGCGCGGCTCGACAAGGCGCGGCTCGACCCGAGCGCCGCCTTGCGCGGCCAGGCGCAGCGTCACTTCGACGTCGGCCTCGGCGGCGTAGCCGGTGCCGTCGCCGGTCACGCGCGCCAGATGCACATAGCGCACGCTGAAGTTGGGCGCGGTGCTCAAGCCATGCTCCTTGAGCATGGCCTGGATCGATTGCGCGGCGCGCACGGCGTCGTCCGCCACCAGCGGGCGCAGCACCTCGTGCAGGCTGGCCAGGCGCACCGTCACGCGCGCCTCGCCGATGTGCTGCTGCGCGCTGTCGTGCGCGACGATGGCGGTGCCGGTGTCGGTTTCGACGTAGGCGGCGGCCAGCTTGAGCGCCGCGCGCAAGTGCGCCACCGCTTGACCGTTGCTCATGCGCGGCGCCGGCGCCACCGTTTTGGGTGCGTCGGCGGGCAGCGCGCCAGTGCGGCGCTTGGCGCGCGGCGCGAACAGGCGGGCCACCCAGCCGGCGAAGCCGCTGCCTGTGTCCGGCTCAATATGGCCGTCCGCGCGGGCCTGCAGGGCAGGGTAGAGGCGCACCAGGTGCTCGCCGGTGGCGTCGTCGATCGGGCCCTCGTGGGCGCGCACCGAGACGGCCGCCGTCACCATGCCGTTCTCGCGCAGCAAGGCGGCGATGGCCTGCTTGGCCGCCAGCGGCGCCAGTGCGCTGTCGGCCTGGGTGGAGTAGCGCAGCTCGACCCGTTCGAAGGCGCCGTTTCCAAGGTGGCGGTTGATGAAGTGGGTGATGCCGGCGAGGTTGGCGTGGCGGCCGGTGAGGCGGGTTTCGATGATATCCATGGCATTCTCCTAGCGGTTGTCGGCGGACGGACGATGCGCCGTCTATCCCTCTAGACGGCGCAGGGGCGCGAACGTTAGAGGCCCGTTTGCGCGCGCAGGCCCAGCTGGCGCATCATCAGCATGGCCGCTTCGGCCGCGGCCGACGATTTCAGGTCGAGGGTGCGGCTGTCGCCCTCGCGCACGCGCAGCGCCATCACGGCCACCGCGTAGCGCTTGCCGCCGGGCGCGGCGAACACGCCGCCAAACAGCTTGGCCGGCAACTGCATGCCGGGTTTGACGTAGGGGCCATCTTCGGCGGTGAGGAAGTCGGAACTACCGGTCTTTCCTGCCAACGCGATTCCCTGGGCGGGGCAGGCGCCAAACACGACGCGGCAGGCGCCTTGGGCGGTGCCGTTCCAGGCGCTCGAACTGACGCCCTCGGTCATGCCCAGCGCGCGCGCGGCCGCCTGGGGGCTGGCCCAGGCCAGCGAACGGGTGGCTGGCGCGCGCCCGCTCTGTTCGAGCAGGTGCAGAGCGTCGATGCTGTCTTTGCCGCGCGCGCGCAGGTCAAGCTGGCGCCACGCATCGACCAGGCCGACGGCGTTGACGCGGATGTCGCCGCCGCCGACGGCGGCGTCGGCCAGGCGGCGCGCGGCCAGGAATTCGCCCATCACCTGCGTGCCGTAGGTTTTATCGACGTTCACGCCGGCCTGCTTTTGGGTGCGGATTTGCTCGGCCTGGGCCAGCGACATGCTGGAAGCGCGCAGGCCGGCGGTGCCGGCGTAGCGTTCGCCGCGCCACTGGGCGCCGAACGGCGCCGCGCCGGCCGGCCCGCCCCACAGCAGGTCGCTCGCGCCTTGGCCGAAGCCCACATGCGACAGTACGTCAAGGTAGCGTTGGCCGGCCGCGAGGGCGGTGCGCTGGATCGGTTCGCGTTCGTGGCTCTCGGCCAGGATGCGTTTCCAATAGGCGTCGTTGGTGCGGGCGACGACGCCGGCATCGATTCCCGCCACCAGGCTGAACTCCTTGAGCGCGCTACCCGGTGGCAGCATCCAAAGGGCAGGGTGCTGCTGCGCCAGCCAGACGGAGCGGCGGTCGGGCAATTGGGCGCAGGCGCTCGCCCCAAGCAGGGCCGGCATGCGTCCATGTTCATCGGTTTGCGCCGTGCTCGCCAGCGCGCCCAGCGTGCAATCGGATACCGCGCCGGCCAGCGCGACCACCCGGCCCGAATCGACTTCCGCCAGCACGATGCCGAGCGCGCCGGCGCGCAGTGCCTTGGCGCCGAGGTAGCGTGCGCGCCAAGCGCCGTCCTGCGGCAGCGCGCTGTCGCAGTCGCCCGCCGCGGCGCGTCCGGTGAAGCAGTCGGCGATGCGCTGCGCGCCCGCTTGCAGGGCCGGTTCGAGGGTGAGCCCGAGGGTGGGACCGGTGGCCACCGCGTGATGGTTGAGCTGGGCGGCGCCGGCCGGCTGGCGCACGGCCAGGTGCAGCTGCGGCGCCAGTTCGCGCTGCAGCCACAGGTCGGAGGCGAGCTGCGCGAAAGCACCGTCGGCGCTCTGTGCGGGGCAGGCCGGCGCGTTGGCGCCATTGCGCGCCGGGGCGCCCAGCGCGGCCGCTGGCAAGATGCAGCCGGGGCGGCCCCACCAGGCGTTGGCGGTGCTGTAGTCGAGCGGGCGCGCGCCGAGCATGCGGGCTTGGTGGAAGGGGGCGAGGCGGGCCGCATCGGCGCTGACCTTGCCGGCCGCGTCTTGGCGCCCCACCAGGCGCGCCAGGTCGGTGACCAGCATTTGGCCCAGCGTGCGCGCGAAGTTGCGGCAGGCGCGCGCGTCGGCCACTGGCGCGGCGGCCAGCAGGCGCGCCGGATCGAGGCGCAGCGCCGATAGCGTCGCCATGCGCTTCGAGCCCGGCTCGGCCATGCGCACCGAATTGGGCAGCGTGGCCAGGCGGCGGTTCCACGCTGCCAGCGCAGGCTCGAGTTCCGGGCATGGCAGCTTGCGCGTTTGAGCATAGTCGGGGACGTCGGCGGACGCGGGGACGAGCGCGCCGCCGATGGCATTGGCCATGTCGAGACGGCTTTGGGCCAGATGATGCGCGCCCGCGGCACCGGCGCCGGCGCGCAGCTGCGCGCTGGCCAGCGCCAGCAGCACGCCCAGCGCCGCCACCGCGGCGAGCGCCAGGGCGGCGCCGCGGCGGCGTGCCGCGCCGACCGGGGTGCGCGGCGCGTGGACATGGACGCCGCGCGCGGGCATTTGCGGATTGATGTGCAGCGTGCCCAGCGCGAGGGTCAGGTAGAGCAAGGCGGCCAAGTGGGTCACGGGACCGTAGCCGAGCAGGCCGACTGGCAAGCCCGTGAGCGGAAGCACGCCGCTCACCCCGCCCAGGGACAACAAGGCCTTGGCGGCCATCATGATGCAGCCGAAAGCGCCCACGGCGGCCAGCCAGCGCGCCGCCGGCGGCATCGCCGCGCGCAGGGCGGTGCGCAGGCCGGCGCCGGCGCCGGCGCCGAACACCAGCAGCACTAGCCCCATCAAGAGCACGCCGCCGTTTTGCCCCCACAGCGTGGCGGTGAGCGCGAGCACGTAGTCGCTTGGCCCTTGCAGCGGCAAGCCGTCCTGCACGCCCGCGCCGGCCAGGCCGCGCCACGGCGCGTAGCCCAAGCCCCAGCCGCTGGCGCCGGCGCTGTCGATCAGCCAGTGCACGCGCGCCAGGTCGGAACTGGCGGCGCGGAAGGGATCGAACATGGCGTAGAAGCGTTCCTGCGCGTGCTGCGGCAAGTGCGGCACCAGCACGGCCAGCGGGCCGACCAGCTTGCCCGCTGCCAGGCAGGCGGCCAGCGCGGCGGCGCCGATGGCCACGCAAGCGAGCACCACCATGCGCAGCCAGGCCCAGCCGAACAGCCAGGCGAAGCAGGCGGCCAGCAGCAAGGCCACCAGCGCGTGGCCCAGGTCGCCGCGCGCGAGGGCGCCGCCCACGGCCAGCGCCAGCGCCGCCGCCACCAGCATCACGTTATAGGCTTGCAGGCCGGCGCCGGCGTTGGCCAGCGGCGCCTGGCGCGCCAGGTAGCTGGCCACGCCGACGCAGCCGAGCAGGATCAACAGTTCGCTGACGGCGGCCGGCATGCCGAGAAACAGCACGCAGGCGACGCCGGCCGCCAGCAGCAGGGCCGATTGCGCGGCGCCGCTGCCGACGCTGGCGCCGGCGCGCACCCAGGCGCGCAGCGGCGCGAGCAGCATGCCGCGCCCGTCGCGCAGGCAGCGCAGTGCCAGCAGGGCAGCCGCGACCAGCGCCAGCGGCCACCAGAAGGCGAGCGTGCCGCCGCCGGCCCAGGCGGGCAGCGGCACATCGAGCACCAGCGGCAGCCAGCGCTCGCCCAGGCCGAAGTTGGCGAACTGGCGCTCGGCCAGGTAGCGCAGGGCCGGATCACCCGTGAGCGCGACGTCGGTGAGCATCAGGGCGCCCAATGCCAGCAGGTGGGTGGCCAAGGCCCACAGCGCGACGGCAGTGGCCGAGCGCGCGCACCATGCGGCGACGATGACCAGCAGGCAGGCGCTGGCGAAGATGGCCGCGGGCAGGACCTGCAAGCGGCTGAGCTGGAAACCGCGTTCGTCGTAGGCGCGGGCGCGGCGCTGCCATTCGAGTGCGTCGGCCAGGGTGTCGCGATCGGTCGTCAAGTGTACTTGCGGCGGCGCGCTGCCGTAGTCGGTCACCAGTTGCAGGCCGGTGGCCAGCAGCGCCAGGGCGCGTGCCTGTTCGCCGGGCGCCAGGGCGCTCTTGCTGATCGCGGCCACGCGCGCCTCGGTCGCGACGATCTGCGCGCGCAGTGTGCGGGCGGCCTGGTCGGGCAGGGCAGGGCGGCCGAGCGTTTCGCGCACGCTGGTCGGGGAGCTGGCCAGGCGCGCCGCTTGCGCCGCCAGGGGCGCGAGCGGGCCGGCATCGCTGGACTGGAGGCGTTTCAATTGCGCTTCCAGGGCTGCGCGCTCGCGCGGCGCCTTGGCATCGTACTCGGTCAGCCAGGCGTTGGCGGCCGCCACTTGCTGTTCGATGCGGTCCTGGTAGCGCACGATGGCCCCTTGCGCATGGCTGTCAGTGGTCAAGCCGTCGGGCGCGGCCAGGCAGTCGGCCAGCTCGGCGCGCAGCCAGGCGCGGCGCCATTGCGTTTGCCAGCTCAGGGTGCGCGCGCAGGCGCTTTGCAATTGTTCCGCGCCGGGCAGGGCCGGCAGCGGCGCGGCGATGCGGTCGGCCACGAAGCGCTCCGTGGTGTCGGCCGGCAGGCGCTCCCAGAGCTCGGTTTGCTGGCCGGCGATGAAGATCCAGCCCGCCACGAATAGCGCGAGTGCGGCGAGCATGCACAAGGCGCGGGCGGCGGCGCCCAGCGCGGCAAGGCGGACGAAGGATGTCGAACTGGCGGAAGTGGTCACGGGGCGCTCCGGGTCGTGGATGGATATCCATACAGACGCAGGCACAATCAAAGGGTGAGAAATACCGCGGTGTTTGATCGTTCGCGGCCAATTGTCGTCACACTGAGGCGGCACGAAAGTCCTGAGGGCTTAGTGTCTACTCCGACAAACCGCGCCCCGCAGGCTATCGCCGCCAGATTCCCGAGCCTGGCGGCGCCAGGCCATCAAGGGCAAAGGAGTGCGCCTTATGGCGCGGTCCTCGCTATGCGAAATCCAATATTGATGTCCGTACTCGCTGCAACGATCCCGATGCGATTTGCCGCGCGCATGGCGTCCCTTCTATCCATCCATGAGCCGCCACGCAACATACGCCGGTCGCAGTCTCCGCTCATAGCTGCGCTTCCATCGCTGGGCGCATTGAGGTAATTTCCATTTCCACAATCTTCCGTCCAAGCCCATACGTTACCCAGCATATCGAACAAACCAAATTTGTTTGCCGCGAAGCTCCCTACTGGCGATGTATAGAGCCACTGGTCGCGCCCTTCGACCGTGCCACCGCAGCATAGCTCCTTTCCGTAGTTGGCGAAATCATGCGTGGCCTGGGAACCCCAATAATAGTTGGTGGTCGTGCCGGCCCTTGCGGCGTACTCGTATTCGGCTTCTGTCAGCAAGCGATAAGGCTTGCCCGTGCTTTTCCGTATCCATTTCAAAAAAGCTTGCGCATCCTCCCAAGTGACTTTCACGACAGGGTGTTCGTCCGTTTGTTCAAATCCAGTGTTGCGCCACGCACTATTGGCAGCGTACCCGGTCTGTTGAACGAAGTACGCGAATTGCCCGCGCGTGAGCGGATATTTACCGACAGCGAGCTTGTAGCTGATCTTCACAGTGTGCATCGGCTTCTCATCTTCGTTCTCATTGCTGCCGACAGTGACATTTCCTGGTGATAACCACACCATTTCCGGACATTGCGGGCAATCCCGGAAGGAGGTGCCATCCTCCGCGCGTTCTGTCTGCGGTGGGTGCCGTTGCGCGTTCTTTAGAGTTGCAAGTTTGATCTGCGCGGCTCCGGAATGAGCGCCATTTGGGTGCTCGACTATGAATGCACCGTAGGCCGCAGTGGTATTGGTTAATTGCGCTTCACGCCATGCGCGCGCTTCCGTCGCAGTCGCCTGCTCTGTTTTCAAGCGAAGGACGGCAACGCGCGCTGCCGGCACGTATTTACCATGTGGGTATTGCTCTAGATACGCCTCATAGGCCGCCACGCTATTGTCTTGTTCGACAACTAACCAGCTTTGCGTTTCGATGTTGACCTTTTCCTCATTGGAGCTTGGATGACTTGAAGGTGGCACGTGTTCGGGCACCACGCTGGCAAGGGTATTAAAATAAAATTCGCCCCGAATGCTGCCTTCGCTCCAAGGTTCCTGCAGTCCTTTTGACTCGGCTTCCACTGCCGCCGCGACACGCTTCAGCATCATTTCGATCGGTACGTTTTGGGCGTCGAGGTGACGCAACAGCACGCTCGTGTACAAACCATTGGCGCCGCTGCCGTCGGCGGCAACACTGCCCGGGCGCGTGGCAAAGTGGATCAAGGTGCCGGACGGCGCGGAGGCGACCCGCGCAAGCCCGCGTTCGCCGCCGCGGAAACTGCGCGCATAGGGATTGTTGCGGCAGGCGTCCAGGAACAGCAGCTTCAAGCCGGCCTTCGCTTCGTCGAGGCGATCCATCAGCGCATTCAAATTCAGGCTGTTGAGCGCGACATCGTCCTCACTCTGTATGTCGGCATCGACCGCTGGCAAATAATTGACCCCTTTGACCTGCACGCCATGGCCGGCATAGAACACCACGACCTCGTCGCCGGGATGGATGGTGCTGACAAACGCCGTGACGGTGCGCCCAATCTGCTGGCGCTTGAGGTTTTCCACGCGCTGCACCTTGAACCCCAGCGTGCTCAGTTTGCGGTCGATCGCGCGCGCGTCGTTGACCGGGTTCTTCAGCGGGCTGTCAGCGTAGGCAGCGTTGCCGATGACAAGGGCCAAGCGCTGCCCCGCCGCGTTGGCCATGCCGGCGGCAAGGCACAGTGTCAGTATGCACAGCGCGCGCCACGCGCTGGCGGCAGCGGCGCGGCGATGGTGGAGGCGATCACGAATCATGGTTAGTTATCATGTTGCGAGGCCTCCATTATGTCATTCAAGACTGGCACCGGGAATCACAGGTGCCAGATCTGCACCTTGCGCTCGGTGGCCGCGCCATCGTCCGCCGCGCGCAGTTGAAGGCGCAGCGTTTCGAGTCCGCGCGCCCCTTCCAGGCGCAGCATCGGCGTCACCACCGCGCTGCCTGCCCGCACATGGCCCGACCAGACCGGCTCGCCCGTTGCCACGCCGTAGGGATTGACTGCGTGTACCTCGAGCATGCCATCGCGGCTGCTAGCGATACGCAGCTGGAAGCGCGTGCCGTCGGGCAGGGCGATGCGCCCGTTCGCGGCATTGTGCGCGTCGCCCGCCACCAGCACGTGCGCGTCGAGCCGCGCCGGGACGGGCGCGCTACGCACCGGCGCAACAAAGCCCTGCCATGCCGTCGGCTGGTACAAGGTGGCTGGATTGATGGGCGCCGCGGCCGCGGTTTGGCGCGCGAAGTGCTGGACCGCCAAGCCTGCACCCAAGCCGAGGGCGAGGGCGAGAGCGAGTTTGGCGGTATTCTTGGCGTAACGTTGGTCCATGATCATCTCCTCAATATGTGAACGAAAAACCGGGCTATACCTCTGAAGACGCAGCCCGGTCGATTTCGTCAGATGCCTTGGAAGATCAATGTTGGCTCGGATCGGCCACCTTGCCCACGAACAGGGGCGTGCCGCTGGCACGGTGCATCACGGCGAAGATGAAAGGCCGGTCCACTGCGCACGCCGGCGCCGGCAGCGAGAACGACTTGGCCGCCCCCGCCGCGCCGGTTGCGGCGGCCGCTTCGCCCCCGCGCTCGTCGATGATGATGGTGGCGCTCTGGTACACATTGTCGAGCATGACACCCTTGCCGGCATGGCCCAGCAGGGCCGAAAAATCGGCGTCCTGGCCGAACACGGTCTTCACGCCGAGCGCTTGCAAGGCTGGCTTGAGCGGCACGCTGGCCGGTGCGATGCTGAACTTGGGCAGCTCGAGGCGGCAGCGCGTCGGCTTTAGCTGCGCGCTCCAGCTTGCCAAGTCGAGCCCCTCCAAATCCGTTTCCAGGGCGTTGAGCGTGTGCCCGGCCGGCGCCATGCCCAGCAGCAGGGTGTATTCCTCGCCCGCGAAAGGCAGCTCGAAGACGCTGATATTGTCGACCGTCCCGATGCGCACCTGGCGCTCATCGACCATGGTCGGCACCTGCTTGGCCGCCGCGCCCGGCCCCACATGGAAGGGTTTGGGCACGGTTTGCTGCGGATCGAAAGGTTCGAACCACTTGCTCTTGAAGTGGATGGCGTTGGTGGCGACGAGCTTGGTGCTGGGCGAGACGGAACCCTCGGGCATCAGCTCGGGAATGCGTCCGGCCGTCTTGCGCCCCACCCAGGCATTGATCTCGGCGCGCGCGGCGCCGGCCTGGGCGAAGGCCAACACGGCGGCGTCGGCGTTGAAACGGTCGGTGACGATGGCGCCGTAGGTGGGGGGAATGGCCGGCAGCACGGATTTATCCACCCATACCCGGTTCGCCATCACGAAGGGCAAGCCAGTTTCGCCCGGCTTGGCCAGGCGGTCGAGGATGGCCGGCAGGCGGGCGCTGTAAAAGCGTTCCCCGCTCGATTGCGAACCCATCAGCTTGGCCAATTCCTGCGCACCGGCGCCGCTGGTGCCCGCGTGGATCATGCCCAGCGCCGCCGCCAGCGACAAGGGCGAGACGACCGCGTTTTCCTGGGCGTTGCCGGTAGCCGCGCTTTGCTGGCGCAGCATGTCGAGCGCCAGTTCGGCCAAGGCGCCGGCGCTGGCGCTGTCGTGCGCGGGCGTGTTGGCACGCCTGGCCGGCCTGGGTGCGGTGGCCGGCGCGCCTGGCGTGGCCACCATGGCGCCCGCGCCCGGCGCGCCCGGCGTTGCCACCAGTGCCCCAGACGGTGGCGCCGCGCCGTCGAGCACGATGTCCTTGGCCTTGGTTTTCGGTGGCGCCGGCGCGGCCGTGCCCGTCGGTGATGGGGTGCTCTTGGGTTGCGCCAGCGCGCAGGCCGCCGCAGTGCCGCCCAGGACCAGCAATGCCAGCTGGGCCAGGCGCGTGCGGGTGAATATCGCGGATCGCTTCATGATCGTGTTCCTCGCTCGATGAGCATTATTTGACTTCGTCCACCGCCACCACGCGGCTGGCGCCGTAGCGCCCCTTGAGCGCCACCGCGACCAAGGTCTTGGCGTTCGATTCGGTGGCCTCGGCGCTGGCGAAAGTGCCGCTCACATCCATTTCCTTGCTGAAGTTGCGCTGGGTGTCAGACATATACGCCATGATGTAGCCGCGTCCTTCCGGCCCCTGGGCTTGAATGCCCCAGGCCGGGCGTGGGAACTGGTGGCTGCCGGCGTTGACGTAGTTGTTGCTGTCAAGCCGGTTTGGGAACAGTTGATAGAACTTGCCGTCGGTGTCGACATGCAGCAGGTACAAATAGCCAGGCCTGTCCACCCGCACGCTAAAGTCGAGCAAGTCGCGGCCGATTCTCAAACGCGGATTGTGCACCGAGATGTCGACCGCGATGGTCGGGTCGGCCGCCTGATGCATGGTTTCGAGCGTCTGGTTCGGTTGGCGCACATGGGCTTGTCCGCCGCCCGAAGGGCTGGTGAAGTTCAAAGGCAAGGCGCCCGTGCCCACCACCGTGATGGTCTGGCGGCGCCCGCCGGCGCGATCGATCAAGCCTTGCGCGCAGCGCTGCAATTCATTGCCATCGATGACGCCGTTGCCGTCGGTATCGGCGTCGCGCCGGCTCAGGCATTGGCTCCAGGCGACGGTCGCGGTGCTACCGTTGGGCAAAGCCCAGGACACTTCATTTTCGGCTGCGGCCGCCACATACAGGATACGGGTCGACGGGAACCTGTTGACGATGCCGAGCGTGCGCGACAAGCCGTTCTTGTTGACCGGCTGGTTGCAGCCGCTGCCGCCTTCCTTGGAGGCGGGATCGAAATACACTTTGGCGACGGCGCCGTCGCCCAGGCCGCGGTCCAGGCTCTTGGTCGCCTGGCCGCCGGAGAAGCAGGAGTCGTTGAGCATCACCACCTGGCTGGCCTTGGCCGCCAGCGCGCCCAGCGCCGCTTCCAGGCGGTCGTCCGTGTAGGGCTTCAAGTCGGCCGACACCATGGCCTCGGTGCATTTGCTGCCGCTGCCCGTGTTCTCGAGCTGGGTGCCGTGCCCGGAGTAATACACGAACACCTTGTCGCCTTCGCGGATGCGGTTGCGCGTGAGGTCGTCGATGGCGGCCGACATGCTTGGCAAGCCCAGCATGCCATTGCGCAGCCAGCGGATGTTCGCTTGCGGCACGCCCATGCCCAGCGCGATCTCACGCGCCATGTGGCCGTCCGCCTCGATGCCGGTGGGGGGCAATTGCGCGTGCGAGCCTGAGTAATCGATCGTCATGATCAGCGCGTAATTTTCGGCGTGCGCGGTGCCCGCGAGCGCGATGCAGCAGGCGGCGCCAAGCAGGCTACGCAGCAATGGGCGGTTGGAAGTTTTCATGGGCTGCTTTTCCTTTCTGTCCTCTGGGGGAGGTGTCGGTGTTTCGGTGTTGTTATCTGCCTGGACGCAGCAGCCAGGAAAAAGTTAGATCGAAGAAGCAGAATAGCTTGTTTTGTAACTAAAATAACCATTATTTACAGGCTTGCTGCTTGCACGCCACAGCGCGCTCAGGGGGCTGGTTTGAGCGTGCGTAGATTGGTTGCCGCGAAGCTGAACTTGCCATGCATGGCTGAGACGGTGCGTTCGAAGGCGAGCAGGCGCGGGTCGTCCGGGTCGGCGTTTTCCAGGCGGTGCAAGCGCTCGAGCCCGGCTGGCGGCGCGTCGAAGGCGAAGATCAATTGCAAGTCCATGCCCACCGGTTCTTGCACCTTGATCATGTCGGCGGCGCCGGGAATCTGGCTTGCTTTGCCGGCGGGCAGGGGCGCGCTCTCGGACGGGTAAAAGGGGTAGAGCACGGACACCTTGCCATCCGAGCTGATGTTGAGCATGACGAGGGTGGCGGCGCGCTCCGGCTTGACCACGTAGGCGACCTTGCTGCCGATGACGAAGTTGCCGCCAAACGCGGCGGGCGTGATTTCGGCGGCCAGCGCGCCGCGCTGGTGCATCTCGGCCAGGCCGCGCAAGTGCTGAGCCCAGGCCAATTGGCGGACCTGCGCCAGCGCTTGCGCGTTCGCGTCCACTGGCAGGGAGGCGAGCAAGTCGCCACTGGCGGCGATCACATGGATGCGCTCGGGCGAGACGCGCACAGTGATGTCGGTGGCCGCGGCCTCGCCCACCGCTTGCACGCCGGGCAGGCCGGCGACGGCGCGGCTCAAGGCGGCGGGCGCGCCCAGCAGGCGCACGCGCAAGGCTTGCGGCGCGCCGTGGCTGGCCTTGGCCGCGACGTCGCGTGCGCCCAGCACGGGCCGGCTGCCCAGTCCGTCCTGGTCTTCGAGCACGGCTGGCAGGCGCTGCGGGCTTTGGCCGTAGGCGCGCTGGGCCATGAAGTCTGCAGTGGCGCGATGCACCTCGTCCAGGCTGAGCAAACCATCGCCATTCAAGTCGGCCGCGATTTTCCCTTCGAGCACGCGCAGCAGGGCGTCCGTCATGGCGCCGTGCGGTTTGCCGTCAATGGTGGGCATTTTGGCCAGCAAATGGCGCGGGATGTCGAGCGCGCGCTCGCCCTCGGCCGCGGCCGACAGGTAGGCGGTGCCATGGTAGGGATAGGGGGGCGGCGGCGGCGCTTTCGCCGCCAGGGCCAGGTCGGCCGCCTGATCGCGCGCGTCCGGGCCCACCTTCATCGGCAGCATGCGCGTGGGCAGGGTGTCGCCCGCGCCGATTTGAATCGACCGCACTTGCTGGCCCGAGTAGCAGGAGTCGGAGATGACCCACAGCTTGCGCCCGCCCGCTTCGAGCGCGCTCAAGATCGGCACCAGGTCGGTGCGTCCGACAATGAGGGTCTTGAGCGGATCGGGCGAGGATGGGTCGAAGTCGGCCGGGGTGAAGGCGCCGCTGCCGTGCGGCACCGGCAGGCCGACGTTGGCATCGAGCGCGCTGGTGCCGTGGCCGGAAAAATAGATCAGCACTTCGTCGCCGCTGGCGCTGCGCTGGCCCAGCGCGGACAAGGCGGCCAGGATGGCGGTGCGGCTGGCCTGCGCGTCGACCAGGGTGGTGACGTCTTGCGCGGCGTAGCCCCAGCGGCGCAGCAGCACGTCGCGCAGGGCGGCCACGTCGGAGGCGGGGCCTTCGAGGGCGCGGATTCCCGGTTTGCTGAAGCTGCCCACACCCACCAAGAGTGCCACCCGCTTGGGCTGCGCCTGAGCGCTGGCCGAGAGCGTCAGCGCGAGGGCGGCGCTTAGTGCGCCGATGATGGCGCCAGCGCGGCGTGGCGAGGTTGGTTTGCGCATGTTCAGCTCCCGGGAGTGATGTGGATGGGCGGCGGCGATAGGCCAAGAGGGTTTTTCATTGTCTCAATTGAATGGCTGATTAACAAGTGTTGATGCGGCTGGCCAGCAGCGGCAGGCATGCGCGACGGAGCGCGGCGGACCCTTCAAGCCAGATTCGAATCGATGCATCGCTCAAACTCGCCCGGATTTGGCCTTGGCGGCAGCCGCGCCACGGCCAAGCGCGAGGCGGCCGTGGCCGGGCGGGCGCGCCGCCGGCCCGGCGCCGGACGGGACGGGTGTTTGCATCGCCACGGCGAGGTAAGCGGCGGCATGCTCGCGCGCCACCCACACGGTGAGCACGCGCCCTTTGGTCAGCGCCTTTTGTTGGCGCTTGGGCGGCACTTGATTCCATTTGCCTAAATCCTGCATCCGCACGCCGCAACGGCGCGCCACATCGGCCAGGCTTTCTTTGGGGCGGGCGCGGGTCGTGACCTTGACGATGTCGGGCACCACGGACAGGCTGGCGCTGGCAACCAGTTCGGCGTTGACGCGGCTGCCGGCCGGCGCGGCGCCAGGCAAGAGCAGGGTCGAGCCAGCGGCGGGTTTCATTCCATGCGGGATGGCGTTAATTTGGCGCACCAGTTCGAGCGAGGCGCCGTGGCGCGCCACCAGTTGTTCGAGCGCCTGGGTGCGGCCAAGCTTTTGCACGCTCCAGCTGGCGGTACTGCCGGTGTGTTCGCTGAGCTTGCTCTCGAAGCGCAGCGCCGCGTCGGCCGGCAGCAGCAGGCGCGGCGTGGCCGCCGCCAGCACCAGCGGCGGCTTGACGGCCGGGTTGAGGGCGGAGAATTCGCGCTGGCTGATGCCGCTCATCTGCAGCACCAGGCTCAGGTCGATGTCATGGCGCAGCTTGACCTCGACCAGGGGATTGTGGTCGGGCAGGGCGGGCAGGCGGGTGCTGTATTTGTCCGGGGCGGCCACCAGTTGCGCCAGGGCCAGGATCTGCGGCACGTAGTTGCGCGTCTCGGCCGGCATGTGCGGCGCGAGCGTGTTGAAGTTGACGGGCAGTCCAAGCTGGCGCTGGCGCGCGGCCGCTTTCGCGATATTGCCTTCGCCCCAGTTGTAGGCGGCCATGGCCAGATGCCAGTCGCCGAATTGCTGATACAGGCGTTGTAGATAGTCGAGCGCGGCGCGGGTGGCTTGACGCAGGTTTTTGCGGTCGTCCACCAGGTGCGAGGTGCGCAGTTCGAAGTCGTGCGCGGTTGGTGTCATGAATTGCCAGAAGCCGACGGCGCCCACGGCCGAACGCGCGTGCGGGTTGAGCGCGCTTTCGACCAAGGGCAGCAGTGCCAGTTCCAGCGGCATCTGGCGCTGTTCGAGCTCTTCGATGATGAGCGGCAGGTACAGGCCGATGCGCTCGGCGCGCGCGGCGAGGAAATCCTTGGCGGCGAAACGGCGCGCGTGGGTGGCGACCAGCTCGTGGGTGAGCGGTGGAACGGCGAAGCCGCGCCGCATGTGGCCCCACAGGTCGTTGGCGGCGAGCAGATCGGGGGCGATGGTGTTGCTGTCGGTTGCCGGTGGTGGTGGCGCGCCCGAGCCGATGGCGTTCGCCACTGGAACGGACGGGTCACGCAAGGCCTGCCCAGGTGCATGGACCTCCGGCGCCGGGGTCGGCCCTTGCGCGGAATCCGCGCGCACGATTGGGGCGGGAGGGTCGAGCGGTATGCTCTGGCAGGCGCTCAACAGACATGCGGCGAGAACCACGCAAAGATGACGCATGTGTGAACCGTGGGGCATACCGTTCGGCGGGGGCAGCGCGGCATCCGCGAAACCACTCAGCGGGGCACTGGCAATGGAAGGAAAAAAGGTAGTCATGCCTCTACAGACGGCATGCGCCGGCTTTGGTCAGAAACGATGACGTTGCAGATGGAGTGGGGCGGGCGCCCGCGCTGCATATTTCCTACACAGCCGCTAACTTTAGGCGCGACTTTTTGAGCGGCTTGACCGCAGCGAGCTTGGAGGGCGCCTGTAAAACCACCCAAAGATCAAGGGCCTGCTGCATGCGCAGCCAGCTTTCGGGCGAGGTGTTGAGTAGCCGGGCAACACGCACGGCCATCTCCGTCGACATCGACCGCTTTTCGTGGAGCAGATCGGACACGCTGAGCCGGCTGACGTCGAGCAATTCGGCGAACTCCGTTTGCGTCATCTTCAAAGCCGGGAGCACGTCCTCGCGCAATATCGCCCCTGGGTGGGTTGGGCGTCGGTTGGGGTTACGCAAAGACTTCATCAGTGATAATCCTCGAAATTGACCTCGATAGCATGCTTGCCATCGAAGCGAAACGTGATGCGCCAATTGCCAGACACGGTGACGCTGCAGCTACCCTTGCGATCACCCGCCAGCGGGTGAAATCTAAAACCTGGAAGGTCCATATCCTCGGGTCTGGGCGCTGCGTCCAACGCATCAAGCATTCTCTCAATTCTTGGCGCGAACGTAGCGGGAATGCCTCGATAGTCGCCCTTTGAAAAGAACCTCTCCAATCCCTTGTGGCGAAACGACGTGATCACGATATGTATTCCATGAGATTACATTGTAATCCGAGAGATTGCCATGTCAAGGGTGGTGCAAATGGCGTGAACTAGCAAGGATGGTAAGGCATGGCTCACGCGATTGGAGCTAGATACATCAACGCGCAGTCGAATTCGCCTTCTTCGTGCCTTGCAGTGTTTTCCGTGGGAAGGCAAAGCCGATTATCCAAGGCAGCAGCCACCCCTTGCGTGGCCATTCGGCCAGCACGCAAGGGGCCCCGCCTTCATCCCCGCGCCGCCCTGGACCCCCGCTTGCACACTGGCGCGCTGCGTACAGCGCGCCACTCCGGCGTGCGGGGTGCTGGCTAAGCGAAAACCGTTGTTGTTGTTCCGGTTTGTTGAGGTGTTCCTGTTGCGATTCGCCGCGCGCAAGTTCTGTGGTGTATTGTTCCACGAACCGCCGCGCAACACGCGCTGGGCGCACCGGGCAGCTTGGGCTCACGCGATTACCGCTTCGCCGCTTTTCCACAGCGGATCGAACCAGCCATCGCGAAAGAGGGTATGGCGCAAGCCGAGCGTGTGCGCGTGCGCCGCATGCGCCGCCCAGCCCTGCACCCGCGCACGCACATCGGCGGCGTCGATTTTTCCCTGCCGCCATTGCGTGCGCATCGCGCGCAGGCGGTGCGCGAAACGGTCGACATTTTCTGGCGGTAGCCGGCGCCATCCGCCGGCATGCAGTTCCAGTCCAAGAAAGGTCGACGGCGCGCTGCTTGGCACAATTTGCGTCTTGCGTGGATGCAGCAAGAGGCGACGACCCGTCAAGTAGGTGGCGATGCGCGCTTGCCAATGTGCCAGTCTGCTTGCATCGTCATCGAACAGCGCGAAATCGTCCACATACCGGACATAGGGCGCCCGCAGCATTTCCTTGACGAAATGATCGAAACCGTCCAGGTAGACGTTGGAAAAGAATTGGCTCGTAAGGTTACCGATCGGCAGGCCACGGCGCCGCGTGGCCACGCTGAACAGACCATCGCCCGGGAAGAACACTTCCACAGGCTCTTGCTCGTTGGAGCCGTCCACGATGGCATCCATCAGGCATAGCGTACGTGGGCGGGCAATACGGCGCCGGTAACTCTGCTTGAGCGCGGCATGGTCGATGGCGGGTAAATAGCGATAAATGTCGGCGCGTAGCACATGCGCATGGCGGTCTCGGAAGCGTTCGTATTTGGCGATGGCGGCATGGCTGCCCTTGCCGGCGCGGTTGGCATAGCTGTCATGGATAAAGCCGTGCTCGAAGATGGGCGCGATCACCGAACACAGGGCGTGATGGACGACCCGGTCGCGGAATGGCGCGGCTGAAACGCGGCGCGGTTTCGGGTCTTGCACGTCGATGACCGTGTAGCGCCCCGGGCGCCAGCTGCCGTCGCGCAGTTCGCGGCAGATACGCAGCAATTCGCGCTCCAGATTGGCCATGAAGGCGGCCGCGCCCGGTTTTCGACGCTTGCCGCGGATCGCCTTTGCGCTTGCCGCATACAGCGCGGGAAAGCTGGCGATTTGGTCGAACAGATTGTCATGCTGTACTGGCATTGTCGCTCCTGGTCCAACTGCCAACCAAACGGCCTACATCATCGATCGCCTGCGCGGCATGTTCGTAGCGGCGCATATCGAGGTGGCGCAGATCCATGGACATGCGGATAAGAAAACGCAGTTTTTCCAGTCCGAGATTGGCCGCCCGTAGAGCGCTTTGGCGTTCGCGCGTAAAGGTCGCCTCGATCAAGCGTTCGAGCACGTCGAGCGCATGCGCCTCGATACGGTCGCCAAGCAGGAATTTCTGGCTGCGCGGGAACTTCTCGAGCGTTGGAATGAGCCAGAGATTGAAGCGGTACATGGCTTCGAGCGCCGGGCCGTATTGGCGCGCCGCGCTTGAGCGTCCTGGAGGCGGTTTACGCATTTCTAAAAAAATCGCGGGCGCTACGCGCCTTTTTGAAAGTCAGAACCTTGGGGGCTCGCGCCCCCAAACCCCCAAGCCTGGCTGCGCCAGGCCGTAAGGGGGCAAGGGGTAAGCGCCTCACGGCGCGGTCCTGGCTAACCGAAAACCGATGCCGCCGAACCGTGTCGCTGAGGTGCCCCTGTTGCGATCCGCCGCGCGCAAGTTCTGCGGAGTAATGAACCACGAACCGCCGCGCAACACGCGCCGGGCGCACGCTCCACCATTCCAAACGCTTCCGTCCGTGGGCGCTCCCGAGTAGTTTTCATTCCAGCAATCCTCCGTCCATGACCACACATTTCCCAACATATCGTACAAGCCAAACCGGTTGGCGTCAAAACTTCCCACTGGCGAGGTATTCAACCATTGGTCGCGGCCCTCGACCCCGTCATAGTTTGCGTACTCGTGGCTGGCCGTGTCCCCCCAATAGTACTTGCTTGTCGTTCCGGCCCGCGCCGCGTACTCGTATTCCGACTCGCTCAACAAGCGGTAAGCCTTGCCCGTCTTGGTGCGCAACCATTTCACAAATGCCTGTGCGTCGTCCCAATTGACGCAGGCGACGGGATGATCGTCGCCCTGGGAATAGCCGGAGTTGCGCCAATTGCGTCCAGCCGTATCGGCCCATTTTCGGTCCGCAAATATCCAGCAACTATTCCCCGCGTCATGGCCTGATTCCTGCACGAAGCGCGCGAACTGGCCGCGCGTCACGCTGAATTTGCCCACCGCAAGCTTGTAGTTGATTTGCACACCATGAATGGGCTTTTCACGATCATCGTCGTTGCTTCCCATCGTGAAATTGCCAGGCGGTAGCCACACCATTTCGGGGCAATCCGGGCAATCGCGAAAGCTCGATCCCGCTTGCGTTGGCGTTACCGCAAGCGCCGCGCGCTTCTGCGCTTCCTTGAGCGTCGCCAGCTTAATTTTTGCGGCGCCGGCATGTTTGCCCTGCGGATAGGTCCCAATATAAGCGTCATAGGCCGCAGTGGTATTGGCCGCTTGAGCATCGCGCCAAGCGCTGTCCTCCGTCTGCTTTGTCTGGTCAGCGTTCAATTGCGCCATCGCCGAGCGCGCCGCGGCCGCGTGTTTGCCTTTCGGGTATTGTTCCAAATACGCTTCGTAGGCCGCCATGCTGTTGTCTTGCTCGACGGCCATCCAGCTTTGGGTTTCGATTTCGTCCGCATCGCCTTGGGCCGTCCGTGGCACTGGCTCGGGCTTGATACTGGCCAGGAGTACGGGCCGGCTCGCACTGCCCGCGAGGTAGATGCGGTCGGTGATCGATACCTCGCTCACGCGCGGCTCTTGCTTGTTGCCGCTCAGGCGGCGCACTTCGGCCGTGGTGTTGCGAAACACGTCGAGCAGCTCGACGCCCGGCGTCTTGATCTGGGCGGCCAGCACGCGCGCGTAAAAGCCTTCGTCGCTGGCGGTGGTGTTGGGGGCGGTGGCGAAGGCGATCATGGTGCCCGTGGGCGCGTCCATCCGGCCCAAGCCCTTGCTGCCGCCGCGGGTGCTTGACGCGTAGGGATTGTCGCGGCAAGCATCGAGTACGACGATGGCAGCCTTTGGCCGCGCGCCGGCGATTTGGCGCATCAGGGCGTTGGCCGACACCGCTTCAACCTCGTAGTCGGATTCCTTCTTGATGTCGGCGTGGATGGGAATCAGGTAGTTTTCGCCATTGGCCTGGGTGCCGTGTCCGGAGTAGTACAGGAAGGCGATATCGACGCCTTGGGCGCGCTCTCCAAAGTCGCGCACCGCGCGTTTCATCTGGTTCTGGTTGGCGTTCATCACCGTCTCGACCTTGAAGCCGACAGCGCGCAGGGCCGCTTCCATGGCGCGTACGTCGGCCGGTGGATTGCGCAATGGGCCGGCGGAATAGGTGGCGTTGCCGATGAGAAGGGCCACGCGCTCGCCCTGCGCGGCGTTGGCCGTCAACGGCGCGAGGTAGCCAACGCACAACAGCATGAGTGTGCATACCGTGCGCGCTAGTGCGGCTTGAACTATTGCTTGCATTGCTCTCTCTTCCTTGGCACGCGATTCAAGACTGCTTGCGCGCGCGGCTGCGCGGGCGATTGGCACCGACTTTCAGTGTCATATTCTCTCAGGTGGTTTCTTGAATGGCAAGAATTGATGGCTAATGCCACTTCAGCACAGACATGATCGAACGGGATTGGTCAGGCGCCTGGTAGCGCTAATTTGCCGGCCTGGCCGACACGTCGATGACTTTCAAGCCGCTCTTGCGGGCAGCGGCGAGTTGGCGATGGTCCGCCGAAACGAAGACATCGGCGGCGACGGCAATGGCGCAGGCCAGGTGCAGCGCATCCATTGCGCGCAGCGGATGTGACTCGAGCAGCAAAATCGATGAGGCAATCACCGGTGTCGTAATTTGGCAGATTTCGACATCGGCCAGGTCCGATACCGCCGCATGCTTGAGCTTTTGGTAGTCTTGCTTCATGAGGGACTTTTCCCGCACCAGACGCGAGAGCGTCGAGATCAATTCCGGCAAACAGATCGCACTGACGACCAGGCTGTCGCAGCGCTGGCACAGGGCATCTACCTTGTCCGTTCCCTGTTCGGCCACGTAGCGCTTGGCGTACGCGGACGTCTCAAGAAATGCTTTCATTTTGACTTGGAGCGGTCGCGCAGAATCTCCGTACTCAAGGACAGTCCCTTGACGATCAAAGGCGTCGCCGCTTGCTTCCAAGAAGGCGCGCTGGAGCGTATGGGAACGATTTCGGCGATGGGCTTGCCGTTGCGGAAGACGCGAACCGTCTCTCCGCCCTCCACCGCATCGAAAAAATCCTTGGCGTGATTACGCAACTCGGGGACCGTCGTATCTCGCATCATTACCCTTTCTGATAGTCTATGTACATATCGTGTGGGCTCAAAGTTGATTTCGTCTGTGATTTCAATAAATTATCGTATTTGATGGACATTTATAGTAGGTGCTGCGCGCACTGAACGGCAAGAACTTGGAGGCGCCCCCCCATACCCCCAGGGCTGGGATAGCCTGGTGGCACAAGGAAATGGATAAGCGCCTCAGGGCATAGACCTGGAAATTCGAAAACCGACGCTATTGCTCCGCTCTGCGGAAAAACTGTGAATGCGATAGTCCGCGCGCAATCTCTGCGCTGTGCCGTACCAAGATGCTCCGCGCAGTGCGCTCTGGGTACAGTCGCCCTTTTTCTCGGGACTACCGTCGCTGGGCGCATTCGAATAGTCGCCAGTCCAGCAACCTTCGGTCCATTCAAGGACATTGCCCAGCATATCGTATAAGCCAAATTGGTTGGCCTTAAAACTGCCAACCGGGGAAGTATTGAACCATTGGTCGCGGCCCGCAACGGCGCCGCGACAGCACGCCGATATATCCGCTCCGTAATTGGCATATTCGTGACTGGCCGCATCACCCCAATAGTAATTGGTCGTCGTGCCGGCGCGTGCCGCGTATTCGTATTCCGATTCGCTCAACAGTCTGTATGCGTTTCCAGTCTTTGTGACCAACCATTTTATGTACGATTGTGCGTCGTCCCGATTCACATTGACCACCGGATGTTTGTCATCTTGGGTAAAGCCAACGTTGCGCCATGTACTGTTGCCCGCATATCCAGTTTCTCGCACGAATTGAGCGAATTGTCCGCGTGTGACAGGGTATTTACCAACCGCAAGCCTGTACCTTATTTGCACTGCATGCATTGGTTTCTGGATGTCGTTGCCTTCGTTGTTGCCCATCATGAAATTGCCAGGCGGTATCCACACCATTTCAGGACAATTTGGACAATCGCGGAAGGCGGCACCAGGAGAATCGAGCGCCACGACGTCGCTGTCCGCTACGCTTGCATTGGTCGCGTGGAACTGCGGCTCGGGTTTGATGCTCGCAACTTGGACGGACGGGCGCGTGTCGGCGCTGCCCGCGAGGTAGATGCGGTCGGTGATCGATACTTCGCTCACGCGCGGCTCTTGCTTGTTGCCGCTCAGGCGGCGCACTTCGGCAGTGGTGTTGCGAAACACATCGAGCAGCTCCACCCCCGGTGTCTTGATCTGGACGGCTAGCACGCGCGCGTAAAACCCCTCATCGCTGGCGGTGGCGTTGGGAGCGGTGGCGAAGGCGATCATGGTGCCGGTGGGCGCGTCCATCCGGCCTAGGCCCTTGGGGCCGCCGCGGGTAAATGACGCGTATGGGTTATCGCGGCAGGCGTCGAGCACGACAATGGCCGCCCGCGGTCGCGCGCCGGCGATCTGGCGCATCAGCGCGTTGGCCGACACCGCTTCAACCTCGTAATCGGATTCCTTCTTGATGTCGGCATGGATGGGAATCAGGTAGTTTTCACCATTGGCCTGGGTGCCGTGACCGGAGTAGTACAGGAAGGCGATATCGACGCCTTGGGCGTGTTCGCCAAAGTCGCGCACGGCGCGTTTCATCTGGTTTTGGTTGGCGTTCAGAACCGTTTCGACCTTGAAGCCGACGGCGCGCAGTGCCGCTTCCATGGCGAGTACGTCGGCTGGTGGATTGCGCAAGGGGCCGGAGGAATAGGTGGCGTTGCCGATGAGGAGGGCCACTCGCTCGCCCTGCGCGGCGCCGACCATCGACGGCGCGAGGCAGAAAACGCACAACAGCATGAGCGCGCACATCATGCGAGCTTGCGTGATTCGAACGAGTGCTTGCATTGCTCACTTTCACTTGGGCGGCGGTTTAAGACCGATTGCGCACGCCGATTGCGGCTTCGTGCGCATGGTGTCGCGGGCGATTGCCACCGGCTCGCTGTGCCTTATTGTCTCAGTTGGTCTTTGGCATGGCAAGAATTGATGTCCAATGCGACTTCAACATGGACGTGACCGAACGGGATCGGTCAGATGTCCGGTCGGCGAACGTGCCGGCCCTGCGACGTGGCCACGGCGGTGCCGGCATGGGAGGCAAAGCACCTGGCGCGTGGCAGGCGCTTTTCCAAGGACATACCGGGTCAATCGCAGCCCTTGAATTTGCGCTCCACGCATTCGCGTTCCATCTTTCTTGCCTCGGCCAGTTCTTCCGGTTTCATTTGGCCGAGGTATTCGTCGCGCGTCTTCACCGCCGGCGCCAGGCCGGACGAGGCGCTCAAATCGATCCACATGAAGGCGCGCGTGCGCATCACGGGCAAGCCTTGGCCGCTGCCGTACATCATGCCCAGGTTGTACTGCGCCTTGGGAAGCCCTTGGGCTGCGGCCATCCTGAACCACTTGGCGGCCTGGGCATCGTCACGCGGGACGCCTTTGCCGTCGAGGTAAAGCATGCCCAGGTTGAGCTGGCCGAGGTGGTGCCCCTGGGCCGCCGAGAGCTTGAACAGGCGCGCCGCTTCCGTGAAGTCGACGGCAACCCCTTCACCTTGGGCATACATGGAGCCCAAGGTCGTTTGCGACCAGGCCGATCCTTGCGCGGCCGACAGCTTGTACCACTTGGCCGATTCGGCCAGGTCCGGCGCGACGCCTTCGCCGCGCGCGTAGGCTTGGCCCATGACGCCTTGCGCCATCGCGTTGCCCTGTTCGGCCAGCGGACGCATGATCTTGAGCATGGTCGGGTAGTCGCCGCGCTGGCTGGCGGCCCGGGCGTCGGCGATCGGGTCGGCGTGCGCGGGCAGCGCAGTCAGAAGTGACGCCGTTAGCGCGGACAGGGCGATCAATTTGCGCATTGCTATGCTGTGCGCTGCGTATTCTCTGGCTCCGCAATGTGCAAGAAGGTCAGGCCGTATTTGTGATGGAACGGGAAGGTGCATTTTGGTTTCTCTCTGATGGTTGACTGCGTTGCGTGGGTTGACGTACTCGATCAATGGAGCTATTTCATTCTTTTTGTTCCGAAATGTACTCAAACATCTTGACGACCTTTCTTACATCGCGCACTTGGCGTGCCACGTCGGATGCAAGCGCGCCATCGCGCACCGTCACGGCGCCCATCAGGTACACCGAGCCGCGCTCGACGACGACCATGATGGCATTGGCCGGAATGGTCTGCTGGTCGATCAGACTGGCCTTGACCATGCTTGTGATCAAACCGTCAGATGCGCGCGAGGCAAGGCTCGAAGGGGCGGAGATCTCCAGCTCATTCACGACCGATCTTGCCCCATCGACTGCCGAGGCTGCACGTTGTACCGCCATCTTCATCGCCTCGTCCTTGACCTCGCCCGTCAACAAGATGATGCTGTTGTGAGTGATGCTGACATTGACGTGGCCGGCCTCGCCGACTATTTTGGAAATGCTCCGTGATACCGTGACAGCGAGGCCGACTTCATCACGCTGCGTGACGCGGGTGCGGCGATTCGGCGTCGGGGCGGCGATGGCGGCGCCGCCGCCGGCGTTGAAATAGAACGGTTCCTCGCTGGTCAGCTTGCTGATTTCTTCCGGGCTTTGGCGCCGCCTGCTTGCCGTTTCGACGTTGCGCCGGACGCGCTTGAACACGTCTTCAAGGCGCAGGCCGGGCGCTTCCAGCGCCGCCAGCAAGTGCTGTGTGTAGAGGCCGTTTCTTCCGTCTTGGTTGTCGTCGGCCGTGCTGCCCGGGGCGGTGGCGAACGCGATCAACGCGCCGGATGGGGCTTCCATGCGGCCCAGGCCGCGGCTGCCCGCGCTGCGGCCCTCGGCGGGGAAGGGCGAGTCGCGGCAGGCGTCCAGGATCACGACGCTCAAGCCCGTGCCCGATTCCTCCATGCGGCGCAGCACGCTGCCCACTTCCAGGCCATACAGTTCGGCGTCGCGCTCGCGCTTGTATTCCACGCCGACCGGCAACAGGTAGTTCAGTCCGCGCCCCGCCTGCACGCCGTGGCCGGCGAAATAGAACAGGCCGACCGCGCCTTGCCCGAGCTTGTCCTGGAAATCGGCCACGTCGCGGCGCAGTTCGTCGGCGTTGCGATTCTTGCGTTCGAGGACATCGAAGCCGAGGCGGCGCAGGGCGGCGGCCACGTCGCTGGCATCGTTGACGCTGTTGCGTAGCGCTTTTTGGGGATAGCTGGCGTTGCCGATGACGAGGGCCACGCGCCGCTCGGCCCAGGCGCTGCCTGCAAACAATTGAAGCAGGAGGGCGAGCGCCAGCATGGCGACGAGGCTGCGGCGCTTGCGCTTTTCCCTTACCACAGCGGGTCTCCCGCCGCGCCTTTGAACCGCGCTGCCCAAGCACTTTCAATCTTCATCGAATATTCAGCCGGAATTGGAATATAGTCCTGGTCGCTGTCGCCGCCATTCCGATAGGCCCAATCGAGAAACTTCAGCACCTCCCTGGATTTGGCGGGGTCCGTGGGTGTCGCGCGCAGCAAAACATACGACACCACGCAAATCGGCCAGCTGTCCGCACCGCCAGCATCCGTCATAGCGCGCGCGAGATCCTCATTGCCCGATCGATTCGCGTCCTTCAGACATGCAAGGACGTTGTCGCGCTCCGGGCGCACATAGTTACCGTCCCTGTTCATCAGTGTCACATAGGACAAGTTGCCTCCCCGTGCAAATGGCCGCCCCATGTAGGCGATCGAGCTCTTCAACCTGTCCACCGTCGCAACTGCGCCCGCATTGCCTTTTGCGCCCACTCCCACCACCCACCTGACCGCGGAGGCGGCGCCTATCGTGCTGCGGAACTCTTTGCTCACCTTGGACAAATAATCGGTGAACGCGAATGTGGCTCCCGCAGCGTCGGCACGATGAATCACCGTTATTTCGTTTGCCGGCAATGGCAAACCCGGGTTCAGGTTCGCGATTTCCGGTGCGTTCCATCTGTGAATTTTACCCAGATAGATATCGGCGAGCACTTGACCACTCAACTTGAGTCGGCCAGGGGAAACGCCATCAAGGTTGACAACGATGACCACGCTTCCAATTGCGACTGGGAACTGAACAAGCCCGTCAGCCTCGAGGTCAGCCGTTTTCGCCGGTGCGTCCGCCAGCGCGAAATCAATGGTGCCAGCCTTGAGTTGGCGTACTCCAAGTAATGAGTTGGTTGACGCGTAATTGACGGTCGCGCCTCCCGCTTGCGCGTACGCGGCAGACCATTTGGCCAGCAGCGGCGCGATGCCGGAGGCGCCTGCGGCGCTAATGAGGGAAACGGATGCTGGCGCGGGCTGTGGCGCGGGTGCGGGATCGGGCGGCCATGGCCGCAGCGCCGGTTCCGGCTTGATACTGGCGAGCGCGGTGGGCTGGCCACTTGCCGCGATTGCCGCGCCGGCAGTTGCCAGGTAGATGCGGTCGGTGATAGACACTTCGCTCAGGCGCGGCTCCTGCTTGTTGCCGCTCAATCGCCGCACTTCGGCCGTCGTGTTGCGGAACACGTCGAGCAATTCTACGCCCGGCATCTTGATCTGGGCTGCCAGCACGCGGGCGTAAAGGCCATCGTCACTGGCCGTCGCATTGGGGGCGGTGGCGAAGGCGATCATGGTGCCAGTGGGCGCCTCCATTCGGCCCAAGCCCTTGGGGCCGCCGCGGGTGAACGACACGTAGGGATTGTCGCGGCAGGCGTCGAGCACGACAATGGCCGCCCTGGGCCGGGCGCCAGCAATCTGGCGCATCAGCGCGTTGGCGGACACCGCCTCGACTTCATAATCGGATTCCTTATTGATGTCGGCGTGGATGGGGATCAGGTAGTTTTCGCCATTGGCCTGGGTGCCATGCCCGGAGTAGTACAGGAAGGCGATATCGACGCCTTGGGCGCGCTCGCCGAAGTCGCGCACGGCGCGTTTCATCTGGTTCTGGTTGGCGTTCATCACCGTCTCGACTTTGAAGCCGACAGCGTGCAGAGCCGCTTCCATCGCACGCACATCGGCCTGTGGATTGCGTAAGGGGCCGGCCGCATAGGTGGCGTTGCCAATGAGCAGAGCCACGCGCTCGCTTTGCGCGGCGTGGGCCGCCAGCGGATGAAGTCCCACCAGTAACATGAGATACACGACGCTTATCATACGACGTAGCGCGGCCCGGGGTTCTGCAATCATCGTCGTTTGCATACCGAATTTGTCGTTTGATTGCAATTGGTGGGTGCGAGCTAGTTGGAACGATTCCATGGTGGTCGTCGTTTTAGTCGATGCGCCGCTGCGTCGCAGCTTTATTGTCTCAGTTGACGTTTAGTATGACAAGGACCAAAGCCCATGCCACCATGTCTGCGGGACGAGAGAGCGAGCGTTTGCTCGAACGATCATCACGCGCCGTTGATCATTGTGCCGGCAGCCGCACACGCAACACATCGCCGACGTGGATGTCGTTTTGATTCGCGAGATTATTCCACGTAATTAAGTCATGATAATTCTGTCCATGGTCAAGCGCGATCTTCGCAAGCGTATCGCCCTTCTTTACGGTGTATGCAGCTTCGCCCGCGAAGCGCTGGCCGCCGTCGGGCACTGCGGCCCTGCCAGAAAAATACGGAGCCGGATCGACGGCCTTTCCGAGCAAACGTACTTCGAAATGTAGTTTGGGACGATCAGCATCGGTGTCACCCATTTCCGCCAGTTGCTCGCCGGGTGCGACGGGTTGACCTTCCTTGACGAGCAGCTTTCTATTGTTGGCGTACACGGACATCAGATCACCGCTGTGTCTGAGGACGACGAGATGCCCATATCCTCGGATGCCTGCGCCCGCGTAGACAACTACACCTTTGGCGGCGGCAAGGACGGCATCGCCGACGCTACCGAAGTAATCGATACCTTTGCCCGTTTCCGAATATGTCGATTCCGTGCCCCCTTTCGCCGGACGAGTCCATAGACCAATCGATGCTGCCACTTGCAAGGGCAAGTGTTGCGTCATCAATGTTTGCCGCGTGCGCGCTTCGGCGCGCAGCGCGTCGTCGTCGCTAGTGTATGGGTTGTCTTGCGCATAGCTGAGCAGGAATCGATCCCACAGCGCAATGCGGTACTCCGGCGTCGTGTCGAGCGCGACGACCTCTTCGAACGCGCTTCGCATGTGCGTTTGCCAGACGCTCCATTTGGCGCGAGCTTCTTTCTCTTGTTTGATGTCGGCGATGGAAAAGCCCGGTTCGCTTGGTCCGACTTGCGCACGAGCGGCGCCACCACCCGGTACCGCGACGAGAAAGACATCGATTTCCAGATTTCCGTATCGCTGGGGATTTTGCCAAGGCACTGCCTTGCGCACGGCGCGCGCGACCCCGTCGAACTGCGCCAGGATGGATTTATCGGTCTGGCGCAGGTTCTCTGCCAAGGCCAGGGCATAAGGGCTGTTCAGACCGGCACCATCCTCGGCGGTCCTGCCTTCCTCGGTGGCATAGGCGATCAACAAGCCATTGCCTTCACCGCTCATGCGCGCCAAACCCTTGCTCGCACTCTTTCTTCCGGTGGGACTGTCCCGACAGGCGTCGAGAATCACCAGCTTGACCGTGGCGCCGCTGACTGCGTCGACCAATTCATCGGCCACGATGGCATTGGCCTTGAGGTCGGCGTCGCCGTCGACCTTGACGTCGCGCGGGATTAGGAAATTGCGGCGCTGGCTGTTTTGCATGCCGTGGCCTGAAAAATAAATCACCGCGACGTCCGCTCCTTGCGCTTGTTCGGCAAATAGCGCGATGGCCTTGGCCATGCTGGCGCGGTCTGGATTTTCCAGCTTGATCACTTGGTCGAACTGGAGATCGTTCTTGAATACGCGCTGCAGAAGGTTGGCGTCGCGCACCGGGTTGCGCAGGGTTTGGAAGTGCTGGTAATCGGCGACGCCAATGACGAGCGCAACGCGGCTTGCGTGCGAGGGCAGCGCAAATGCGATCAAGGTCGCCAGTACGGCGATGCGGAAAGCGATGTTTGCCATGCTATTGACGGTGATATGGGCAAGGCCTGTGTCGATGGGCGCGCGCCGCCTTGCCGGCGCGCGCCGGGCTTCAGAACTCCGCGCGCCGAATTTCAACGCGACGATTTTCGGCGTCGGACGCCTGCGCTGAGGCCGGTTTGTCGCTGCCAAAGCCGTAGGCGCTGATGCGCGCCGGATCGACGCCGTGCGCCATCAAGTAGCTGCGGGCCGACAGCGCGCGCGCGCATGATAGCTTCAAGTTGGTGTGCGGGTCGCCGGTCGCGTCGGTATGGCCGGCGACGGTGAAGCGCCCATCGCGCAGATCCGCGCCGTTGACGGCGCGCGCCAGCACATCGAGCAGGCGCTGGTCGGCGCCGGTCAAGCGGTAGGACGCGAATTCGAATTGCAGGTGCAAGGTCAACTGCGGCGCGCCGGCCGGCGCGATCGGTACCGGTGCGACTGCCACCACGCCCAAGGTCTTCGTGCTCGAAGCGCCGCCATCGTTTGGCAAGCAGGCGCCGTTGGTGTCGGGCGCGCGCGGCAAGCCTTTGCTGCTGGCGTCATCGCGTGCGAACTCGGCATCCGGGTCGGGCGCGCCCTGCTTGGACGCCGGCTTGGCCTGCAATTGACGGACCATGTCCGCTTCGCTGATCTGGAAGGCTTGGGCGTGCGCGACCATGGCCAGCGCGCCGAGCAGCGCGAGTGCGCCGCGCCGCCACAGCGCCACGGAGGAGCTAACAGGCATCGGGGCCATAGCGCGCATGTGCGCAGTGGGTGCCATCAGGACCGCGTGGCTCATGGCGCCACCTCGCGCACGGTGGCCATGGCCGCGCCGTAGGCGCCACTGATGTCGATCTTGCCTTGCGCGGTATTGCCCTGCAGCGCGAGCAGGTCGAGCGGGGCGTCCGTCACCACGGCCAGCAAATGGCCGACACCGGCTGGGCCGCGCGCCATCATGCGCCAGTTCGGGCGCGGCAACACCATCGCGCTGCCCGGTGCCAGATAGTTGGCGCCGTCAATCGCATTCGGGAACACCATGCTCAGGACGCGTCCTTCGGTGCCCAACTGGTAGAGGTAGACGTAGCCGCCGCCAGTGGCGCTGACGGTCGCCGCGATCGGCTCGCCGGTGCGGAACTGGTCCGAGGACAAGCGCAGGCTGATGGCGCGGCCCGGCGCGGCTTGGCGCATCACGCCATCCATGCGGGCCAGCAAATCGCTATCGACACTGCCGGGAGCGGCGCAGCCGGTGAGCGTGAGGGCGGCCGCCAGCGTTGCCGCGGCCAGGCGTGCGTATCGTTTCATGCTGATTTCCTGTTCGTTTAGTTTATTGGAGGCGCTCGGCGCACGGGACTATTTTGGGGGCGGCACCAGGCGCCCGTCGGCCGCTTCGCCGCCCGGCATGGGCGCGCGCACGTTGCCGATGCGCCGCACTTCCACGCGCCGGTTGATGGCCGCCGTCGGATGGGCCGGGTCGAGCAGGCGCGCGAAGCCGTATCCCACCGTCTGCAGGCGCGACGGCGACACGCCATGCACTTGCGCGAGATAGGTGCGCACGGCGTCCGCGCGCTGCAGGCTGAGCATGACGTTGTAATCGGCCTCGCCCACCCGGTCGGTATGGCCGGCCAGCTCGAAGCCGGAGACCATCAAGGTATTGTGGTTCAAGGCCATGGCCAGTTCGTCGAGTTGTCGTTTGCCCTGCGGCATGAGCTCGGCCGAATCGAAGGTGAATTGCACTTGCAGGTTGATCGAGGGATCGCGCCGTGCCGGTTGTCCGCGCCGCGGCACTTGGCCGGGGCGGTCCAGCACCACGTCCTTGGCGCTGAGCGCTTCGATGATTTTCGGTGCCGCTACCACCGCGCCGTCCTGGTCGCGCGCCTGCACCGCCAGCGGCGCGGCCAACAGCGTGCCCATGACAAAGGCGCTGGCCAGGCGCATGAAGTGTCGTCTTTGGTTCATGATGTCGCTCCCCGGTTCAACGCGCATTGGCGACCAGTTGTTCCACCGACGGGAACTTCCCGCGTGGTACCAACTGGAGATAATCGGAGCCGTTGCGGCCATCCTGGCGATAGGCCGGCTGGTCGCTGCGCGCCTCGCCCACGGCGCGCGCATGGCGCACCGCCATCACCAGGCGCTCGTTGGCGGCGCGGTTCATGACGAAAAATTCGTTGGCGCCAAGCGGCATGCGCACCGTTTCGCCGGCGCGCATCTGCACCGACATGCCCGCCTGCGGATAGACCTGGCCGGTGCGGCTGCCGTACCAGATGTCGCCCACCACCTGGTCGACCTGGGCGACGGCGTCGAAGGTGGCCGTCATGCGCACCTTGAAGCGCTCACCGGCGCGCACCGGGCTGCCCATCGGGCGCAGCTCGCGCCGGTTGCCGTTGGCGCTGATCACTTCAAGCGCCATATGCACGCCCTGGTAATTAAGGTGGGGACCCCAGTTGCGGCCCATGTGGAGCGCGCCTTCGCCGATCAAGGGCAGGTCGGGCAAGCCGACGATGACCGCTTGCGGCTGGAACGCTTGCTCGGTGCCGCCGCCAATCAGGGTGAAGGGCACCATCTCGATATGGGCGACGGGCGCTTCCGGCTGCACCGTCACGTAGCTCGTGACCCATTGGTTGAATGCGGGGAAGGCCGGTGCGTGTTCGACCGCGATCGATTTGGCGCCCGGCGCTTGCGCGTGCGCGGTCAGCGCGGCGATGGCCGCCAGCGATGCGATGGCGGCGATGCCGCACGCCTTGCCGATGAATTTGCTGTTTTTCATTGTCTGCTCCTGTGAGGGGATGGCGCGTGCTTAGCGGGCGGTGTGCATGATGCGGACCGTGCTGACCAGGCCCTGACCGTTGGCGTTGACCAGGTAGGTGGCGCTGGAGGTGTTCTGGACGTCGAGGCGGATATCCTTGCTGGCGCCGCCATCCTTGAAGCTGCGCAGCCAATTGCCGAGCCAGCCGAAGACGCTGGTCTCTTGGGTCGGCTCCATCACGATGTGCAACTGGTCGACGCCGGAGGTGCCCGCCAGCGCCAGACGCGGGCTGATGGTCTCCATGCCGACGTGGACTTCGCCTTGCCAGACGGGGCTTGGGTTGGTGTCGCCGCGTGGCGTGGTGTTGTAGAGCGAGACCTTGCCTTCACGCGAGCTGAGCAGCTTGACGCGGAAGCGGTCGCCCGTGTGGAACAGGGTGTCGGTGCTCTTGGGAATCAGGGTGCCGCCGGCGGTTTCGAGCAGCACGCTCACGGCCATCGCATCGCTGTTGCTGGGGGGTGGGTTGCCTGGCATGGTCGTCACGACCGGTGCGAGCACGCGGTCGAGCACGATGTCCTTGGTGTCGGCGGCGAGCGCCGCGCAGCTTGCGCTCGCCAGCACGGCCGCAGCCAGCAGGGTGGGGGTGAACAATTTCATGGTGAGCTCCTGGTTGGTCCGCCGTGGCGGGGGAAAGGTGAACTACCTGCATGGACGGGCTGCGCACGAAAACGTCAGAAACAAGGTCGGGCGTGTGGGGCGGCGCCCATCCGCCGCGATGGCAGGGAGCTGGACTTGGGTAGGCTGAGGGCGTGGCGGCGTGACGGTGCGGGCGCGGGAACGGTGGAAAAGCAAGGCACACGAACGGTGGTGGTCATTGGTTTCGCTTCCTCTTTGGCCGTGCAAATTGGGAGTTGTCAGTATGATATATTACCAACTATCAACTATCACATTGGACGTTTTCGAGGGCGCGGTGGATATCCGACCTTGCCATGTCGTTAATGCGCGACAATCTCGTGTATTTGCCAATTGTTCGAGTGCCGCGCGTCTGCGAGGTGTCACTCACCGAAAAGATTTACCTCGCGGGCAATGGCAGCGCGCGGTAAAGACTGAGCGGGGCGACCGGTTCATGCGCGAAAATATGCTGATATTCCGGATGGCGGTGGTATCGATGCGAACTGCCGCGCCGCAGCGCCTGGGCGAAGATCTGACGAATTGGGCGCGCGAGCGTCTTCCACTGCATTCTATGCTGATCAAAAATGGCAATTAAACCGATAATTGAGCGCCGCGAAAATTCGATGAATTTGACCATGTCTATTTTCATATATCGCCTGTTGTATCTTTTTCTTGTGGTGTGCTTGGGCACAAGCGCATCGGCTAATGCCAAGCATGTGGCACTAGTCATTGGCAACGCCCAATATCAAAACGAAAAGCCGCTGCGCAATCCTGTGAGCGATGCGGAACTGATCGCCGAGGTGCTGCGCAAGGATTTGAAGTTCGATGAAGTCATCTTGCGTAAGAACCTGGGGCGGCGCGAATTGAGCCGCGCCATCAGTGAATTGGCGGACAAGGCCAGGGGTGCCGACGTGGTGTTGGTGTATTACTCTGGTCATGGCATGCAGCGCGGAGGACAAAACTATTTGCTGCCGGTCGATGCCGTCATCCAGCAGGAAAGTGACATCGATATCGAAGGCATCGCCTCGGCAAGATTACTCGGTGAATTGGAGGCGGCGGGGCCGAAGGTGGCGGTGGTGGTACTCGATGCCTGCCGCGACAATCCATACGGCACGCGCACCAAGGGCACGAGCAAGGGTTTGGCGCGCATGGGCGACGTCGGCGAGGGCATTCTCGTCGCCTATGCCACGCGCGATGGCAGCACCGCCGACGACGGCAATGGACGTAACAGTCCTTACGCCATGGCGCTGGCCCGCCAGTTGAAACGCACCGACCAGCCGGTGCGCCTGGCTTTTGAATTGGTGGCCGATGAGGTCAAGGCGAGTACCAACAATAAACAGAAACCGATCACATATGGCGACCTGAAGAGCTCGGTCTATCTGTCGCCTTTCGGCCGTGCGGGTTCACGCGAAGCGCCAATGGATGACATGGCAGCGATTGAAGCGCAGGGCTGGCAAGCGGCGGTGCAAGGCAACAGCGTGGCCGCTTATGAGGCTTATCTCGAGCAATATCCGGCTAACAAGAACGCAGTAACGGCGCGCGCGGCCATCGCCCGACTCAAGGTGAATGAGGCGAGGAGTGCCGACGACGCGGCATGGAAAGCGGCCTTGGCCGCCGATTCAATGAAAAGCTACGATGGCTACATTGTTGCACATCCGCATGGATTGTATATATCGACGGCAAGAATCAAGTTGGCCGCTTTAAGGGAATTATCACAGCGTGAGCAGGCCCGGCAAGACAGCGCCGTTTTGCCGGTGACTACGCCAGAAGTGGCTAATGGCGCGAATGCAGACCGGCCAATCACGGTTTCGACGTTTCGCGACTGTGCGGATTGTCCTGAAATGGTGTGGTTGCCGCCTGGAGATTTCACGATGGGAAGCGCGGGCAGCGACCCCTGGGATATCGACGAAAAGCCCAGCCATGCAGTAAAGATTAACTACAGCTTGGCTGTGGGAACTTATGCTGTCACACGGGCGCAATTTGCTCAATTCGTAAGGGAATCGGGCCACGATGCCGGGAAAAGGTGTCTCGACATAATGCACGTGACCGCCATGGAAACGCTCTCCTGGGAGAATCCGGCTTTTATACAAAACGACAAACATCCGGTCGTTTGCGTAAGCTGGGACGACACCCAGGCGTATCTAAAGTGGTTGAATGGCAAGACCGGAAAGCGGTATAGGTTGTTGAGCGAAGCGGAGTGGGAGTACGCGGCGCGAGCCGGAACGACGAATACCTACTATTGGAGGAACTTCGGACGGGACGATCCGTGTAGCATTATGAACTTGTTGGACGCGACCATGGTGAGCGCGAGTCGTGAATTGCCGAGCGTGAGCAAGAATGAAAAGGGATACTTAAAAGCGGTCGCGCTCGATTGCAAAGATGGGTATGCATATACTGCGCCAGTGGGCAGTTTCAAAGCCAATGCGTTTGCCTTGTATGACATGCTTGGCAACGTAGCGCAATGGACAGAGGACTGTTGGAATGAGAGTTATGTCGATGCGCCCTTGGACGGAAGTGCAAGGCGCAACGGAGATTGCGAAAAGCGCGTGGTTCGTGGCGGTTCTTGGCACGATATGGAGGCAGGCATGCGGACATCATATCGCAGCAAGTACCCCACAACGCACCTTGACAATGGCCACGGCTTTCGATTAGCCAGGACCGAGAATTGAGGCGTTTTGCGCCTTACCCGCGCTGACGCTGCCGACCAGGAATTTGTGTCACGTTGAATAATTCGAGAAACTATGAACGACCCTAAAATCGCCAAGACTGTAACGCCAACAGTGGCGCCCGACGATGCGCCCAAGTTTGGGCGCCTGCTGATCGTGCTGGTGTTCGCCGTGCTGCTGGTCGTGGCCATCACCTTCGGCTCGGAAGCGCTGTTCTCCTGAATGCATCCGGCTTGATCGATCCTGCGTTCCCACTGTCATGACTTACCCGCGCCGCAAGCATCGTCCCCCGTTTGTATCCTTGCCCAGGCACAGGCGCGGCGACGAAGTTATCCGCCTCAAAGGCAAGATGCGACGCGAGGCCGCGGAGTATGGCGGGCGTTTCTCAAGCCATCTTGTGCTCGATGAGTCCGGCCGCCCCGAGCTGTATAAACAATGGTTTGACTTTTGTTTCCCGGGGACGGACCGGTTCACCATCTGGAATGCCAGTGTTGTGACAGCTCGACTCGCATTTTGGGATGAAGCCAACGACATCGCCTATCGCCGAACTGCGGCAATGCTCACCCGTGAAGAGCTTGAAGAAGATTCCCGGATCGAGTTCCTGCCCGCCGAGCGCTCAAGCACCGGAAAAATCCTCACTTACCAGTGGGCCGACCGTGAAAGAAAACGCTTCCCGCAGTTCGGCGGTTTGACCTTCCATGAGCAGTGGCAAAAGGTGGAAGCGCAGATTGTTCGCGACGAAGCGCCAGCGATCCACGAGTCCTTCAAACTCGACCGCAGTTGTGCGTATGGGATTGGCTTGCATATCGTGCTTGACGTCGACGCCATCGATCGGACATCCATCGACGTCGCCATCGATCGCTTCCTTGCCGTCGGCGAGTCCGACTGGGAGGCGCCGCGGCCAGTGCCCCGCGATCGCTTGCCCGAGGTAAGCGAACGAGAGGCTCTGGCCACTCTCATTTCTGCGTCGATGCCGCCGGCTCAAGCTTGAGTTCAACGTTGCGCGCCGCGTTGGCAATTGCGCGTTTGGGCTACGATGTAGCTCATACTGTTGAAGGGGAAGACCATGAGTGCAAATTCCGTCGTCCGAGCCCGTATCGATGAACAGATCAAGGAAGAAGCGACCGTTGTCTTGGCAGCGATGGGTTTGACGCTGTCGGATGCATTTAGAATGTTGCTAACGCGCGTCGCCCAAGAGAAAGCCTTGCCATTCGATCCCCTTGTGCCGAATGCTATTACCATTAAGGCGATGAAGCAGGCCCGTCGCGGAGGGTTGAAATCGTTCGCCAATGTTGATGAGTTGATGGCCGACTTGAATGCGGACGATTGAGCGGACCGGCTAGTTCAAGCGCGATTTCAAGCGGGAGGGACGAGGGCCACACGGGCAAACATTGGCGCGCGATGTCGCGGCAATCATCTCATGTTTGGCGAACGACAAGCCCTTGGCTACGAGGCATAGAGATCATGCGATGACGGGGCCATGGAACGAGTACAGGGATTGCCATATCAAGCCCGACCTCGTCTTGATTTACCGCATTCCCGATGACTATCGCTTGCAGCTTGTCCGCTTAGGCTCGCATAGCGAACTGTGCCTGTAAACAGCCCGAGGTAAGCGAACGAGAGGCTCTGGCCGCTCTTATTTCTGCGCCGATGCCGCCGGCTCAAGCTTGAGTTCAATGGTGCGGGCCGCCCCGTTCGGGCCGGGAAAGCCGACGAAGGCGCTGTGGACCATGGCGGGCATGGCGCTGGGCATCGATTCCTTGTCGCTGATATTGCGGGCGGTGACGTCGAACAGGCGCTTGCCATCGGCCGCGCTGGTGATCGCCACTTGCACTTCGCGCTGCTGCAACTCGACCAGCTCGTCGCTATGGACGAGGGGGCCGCGCCAGAAGGGATCGTAGAGGCCGCCGTACCAGCCCCACATGCGGGGATAGCGGGGCCCGAAGCGCCCGCTGCCATGGAAAAACGGGTCTTCGACTTCGATCACGCGCACGGCTTGATCGTTGCTGCGAAAGCGCATCGCCACCTTGAGCGCCGGCGTGCCCGCCGTTTCGCTAAAGCCCAGCGCACTCAATTCCTTGCGCACCAGGTCGAGGTAGCTGCGGTATTCGAGCGTGTCGTCGGCGGCTGCCGGTGCGACAAATTGGTAGCTCTTCTCGTTCAGATCGGCCGGCCATTGCTGGAAGGTCGTCACCTTGCTGCGGATGGTCGGTGCGGTCGCCGCGCACCCGCCCAGCACCAGTGCCAGCGCCACGATTGCTGCCATGCGTTTCATTGCCATCTCCACAAAGTCCTTGCCCAGGGATTAGTGTAATAGCGGCACGACATTTGCGCGGAAAATTTACAGTTTGTTACGTGGCGAACAGGCGCCGCCGCCGCGGGCAGCGGCGGCGCGCGTTCTCAATTGCGGCTCGGGAAAATACCTTGGGTGGCGATGCCGCAAGTGAGCGCCAAGGCTGGCGATTGGGTGTTGACGGGCGCGCCGCCGCCGCTGGCGCTGCTGGTCGTCGCCGTCATGGTGGAGAGGTTGGCAGGATCGGCGTAGCTTGAACTCTTGGTGTGGGCGGACACGCGCGCGGCCGGCGCCGAGCTGTTCGCGTTATTGTTGCTCGCCAGCGGGGCGAAGGTGTGGGTGTGCGGCGCCAGATTGGCCACCGTCAAGGTGGTCGTTTCATGCCCGAGCTTCTGGCCCAGGGTGAGCAGGCTCAAGCCGGGGCCTTGGCCGGCGTCGATCGGCGAGCGCCCGCGCATGTCCGGCAAGGCGAAGGTGGTCTTGCCGTCGCCGCCGAACTGGTTGCCCAGCAGCGCGAACAGCACGTCGTTTTGCGCGATCGGCAGCAGCGTGCCGTCCAGGGCGGCCCAGCCGACAGGCAAGAAGTTAAAGGCGAAGCAGCGCACTTCGCCCACATAGGCTTGGGCGCTGGCGGGGGCGGCCGCCAGGATGCCGGCGCTGGACAGAAGGGCGGCGAGGATGTTGCGGGTCGAAATTTTCATGCTTGGCTTTCTATTGGCGAGTGATAAAAGAGGGCGGGCGCATCTATGTTTGACGCATCAGGCGCCCAGGCGGCACACAATGGTCGAGGCGCTGTGTTCGGTGCTGCGCTGGTACATGGCCATGGGCATGGCGGGCCTGCCTTCGGGCGCGCTGCGCAGCACCACGTTTTCCGTCATCGTTTGCAAGCCAGTGCTGCTAAATTTGCTCATTTGCACGCCGGGCTGGGCCGTGACGCTGGCGTCCTCCAGATTGTGGATGGCGCGCCCGTCGGGGGCGTAGGCGACGGTGTCCCAGGCGATGACGTAGCTGTCGCGTCCGGCGGAAAAACCAAAGGCGCCGAGGTCGCCATCGATCTTCAATTCGCAGGGCAAACCCTGGACAGTCAGGCCGCGGTAACGGCCATTGGCGCAACTCAAGGGGATGTCTTCGCGCTTGGCGTGCGCTTGCAGATTGGCCACCAAGCCGGACAGGCAGCGATTCAAGGCCGGCACGCTGGCCAGACCGACGACTTGCTCCGCGCTGGCCGAGGGCGTGCTCGGGGCGGCCGTGCCGCTGGCGCCGCAAGCGCCCAGCATGGCGCAGGCGGCGCAGGCTGCGGCCAGGCGTGCCAGGCGCCGCGCGCGGTATGCGGCCGATTGAGATCGGATAAGGTCGGGACCAAGGTCCGGGGCTCGGTCGGGGCAGCGTTCTGGAAAGCGGTCGTGGGACATGGTGCGTGCTCGTGGCAATCAATGGCGCCATCGTAATGAGCTTGCCCTTACAGATAGGCTACGGATCACCCCGGTATTTCCTTGCTTTCGATCAATCGGCACTGACGCGTGCCTTGGCGGTATTGGTAGAATAGATGTTTCACTCTTTCGGACCCCATCCCATGCGCACAGACAGCTCGAAGATCCCGAAGACCATCCACCGCAAGGATTACACGGTGCCAAGCTACCTGGTGGACCAGGTGGAGCTGGGCTTTGACCTGGACCCGGCGCGCACGGTCGTGGCCAGCCGCTTGAGCATGCGGCGCAATCCGGCCAGCCTTGACACGGACATCGTCTTGTTCGGCGAGGAGCTCACCCTGGTGGCGCTGCGCATGAATGGCGTGAGCGTGCCCAAGCGCGCTTACCGCATCGAGGGCCACGTGCTGCGCATCGCCGACGCGCCCGAGCACGTGATCCTGGAAATTGAAACCACTTGCGCGCCGGTCAAGAACACCTCTTTGTCGGGCTTGTACGTTTCGAACGGCAATTTCTTCACCCAGTGCGAAGCCGAGGGCTTTCGCCGCATCACTTATTTCCCGGATCGTCCGGACGTGATGGCCAGCTACACCGTGATGCTGCGCGCGGACAAGAAGCAATACCCGGTGCTGCTCTCGAACGGCAACTTGATTGAGCAGGGCGACTTGCCCGGCGCTCGCCACTACGCCAAATGGGAAGACCCGTTCAAGAAACCGTCCTACCTGTTCGCCCTGGTGGCGGCGCGCCTGGTCTGCCAGGAAGAAAAATTCAAGCTCAAATCCGGGCGCACCGTGTTGCTGCAAGTGTGGGTCGAGCAGGGCAACCTGGACAAGACTGATTACGCCATGCAGTCGCTCAAAAACAGCATCCGCTGGGACGAGGAGCGCTTTGGCCTGGAACTGGACCTGGACCGCTTCATGATTGTCGCCACCGGCGACTTCAATATGGGCGCGATGGAAAACAAGGGCTTGAATATTTTTAACACCAAGTACGTGCTGGCCAATGCGCGCACCGCCACCGACGTCGACTACGCCGGCATCGAGGCGGTGGTGGGCCACGAATACTTCCACAACTGGACCGGCAACCGCGTCACTTGCCGCGACTGGTTCCAGCTCTCGCTCAAGGAAGGCTTGACGGTGTTCCGGGACCAGGAGTTTTCGGGCGACATGATCGGCAGCTCCAGCGGGCGCGCCGTCAACCGCATCGACCAGGTGCGTACCTTGCGCGCGGCCCAGTTCCCGGAAGACGCGGGCCCGATGGCGCATCCGATCCGCCCCGATTCTTTCGTGGAGATCAACAACTTCTACACCGTCACCGTGTACGAAAAAGGCGCGGAAGTGGTGCGCATGATGCAAACGCTGGTGGGGCGCGCGGGTTTCCGCAAGGGCATGGACTTGTATTTCGCCCGCCACGATGGCCAAGCCGTCGAATGCGACGACTTCCGGCGCGCCATGATGGACGCCAACGGACGCGACCTGACCCAGTTCGAGCGCTGGTACAGCCAGGCCGGAACACCCGTGGTCAAGGCCGAGACGCGCTACGACGCCGCCGCCAAGACCTACGACATCACGCTCACCCAATCGTGCCCTGCCACACCAGGCCAGGCCAAGAAACTGCCCTTCCATATTCCGGTAGCGGTGGGCTTGCTGGGCGCGGACGGGGCCGACCTGATGCTCAATATCGACGGCAAGTCGCGCGGACGCGGCAACGGCACCCATGTGCTGGAATTGACCGAGGCGAGCCAAACCTTCCGCTTCACGGGCGTGATGGAAAAGCCCACGCCATCGCTGTTGCGCGACTTTTCCGCGCCGGTGGTGCTCGAGTACGCGTACACCGACGCCGAATTGCTGCACCTGTTCGCGCATGACAGCGACCCCGTCAACCGCTGGGAAGCGGGCCAGCGCCTGGCGATGACGCGCCTGGTCAAGCTGGCGGCGGTGGCGGCCGAGCGGCGCGCCATGTTCATCGATGACACTTTCATCAATGCCCTGCGCAAGACCTTGCTCGACACCACGCTCGACCCGGCCTTCCGCGAGCAAGCCTTGCTGCTGCCGTCGGAAAGCGTGATCGCCGAGCGTATGAAGGTGGTGGACCCGCACGCCATCCACACGGCGCGCCAGTTCTTGCGCCGCACCATCGGCGCGCGCCTGCGCCAGGAATGGCTGGCCCAGTACCGCGCCAATTTGACGCCCGGCGCCTACAGCCCGGATCCGGCCTCGGCCGGCCGTCGCGCCCTCAAGAACCTGGCCTTGTCCTACCTGGCCAGTGTGCCCACCGACGCCGATGTGGCGCTGGCGCAAAACCAATGCGAGGGGGCCGACAATATGAGCGACCGCTCGAGCGCCCTGGCCGCGCTGATGCACGCGAACGCGCCGGGCGCGCGTCACGCGCTGCAGCGCTTTTACAAGGATTTCGAAAAGGAAGCCCTGGTGATCGACAAATGGTTCGCGCTGCAGGCGGGCGCGCCCACCACCACGGTGACGCAAGTGCGCGCGCTGATGGCCCATCCGGCTTTCAATCTGAAAAATCCGAACCGCGCGCGCAGCTTGATCTTCACTTTTTGCTCGGGCAACCCGTCCCAGTTCCACGCCCACGATGGCAGCGGCTACGCCTTGTGGGCCGAACAGGTGATCGCCCTGGACGCGCTCAATCCGCAAGTGGCGGCGCGCCTGGCGCGCGCGCTCGACCGCTGGCGCCGCTATTCGCCGCCGCTGCAGGCGGGCATGCGCGCCGCGCTCGAGCAAGTGGCCAAGCTCAAGCGCCTGTCGAACGATGTGCGCGAGGTGGTCGGCAAGGCGCTCGCCAATTGAACCCATCGAATTTTGAAACTCAAGGAATCGTATGAAACGTATTAGCCTGACCCAATACTTGGTGGAAGAGCAGCGCTTGAACGCTTCGATCCCGGCCGAATTGCGCCTGTTGATCGAAGTGGTGGCGCGCGCTTGCAAGACGATCAGCCACGCCGTGGGCAAGGGCGCCCTGGGCGACGTGCTCGGCAGCGCCGACGTGGAAAACATCCAGGGCGAGGTGCAAAAAAAGCTCGACGTGATTTCCAACGAAATCCTGCTTGAGGCCAACGAATGGGGCGGTCACCTGGCCGCGATGGCGTCCGAGGAAATGGAGTCGATCCACCCGATTCCGAACCGCTATCCGAAGGGTGAATACCTGCTCTTGTTCGATCCGCTCGACGGCTCTTCGAATATCGATATCAACGTCTCGATTGGCACCATTTTTTCCGTGCTGAAGGCGCCCGAGGGCATGGGCACACCCTCCGAGGCGGACTTCATGCAGGCGGGCAGCCGCCAGGTGGCGGCCGGTTACGCCGTGTACGGTCCGCAGACCATGCTGGTGCTAACCACCGGCAATGGCGTCAATTGCTTCACGCTCGACCGCGAGATGGGTTCCTGGGTGCTGACTACCCGCAATATGCGCATTCCGGAAGAGACCAAGGAATTTGCGATCAATATGTCGAACGCGCGTCATTGGCATGCGCCCGTCACGCGCTATGTCGACGAGATGTTGGCTGGCAAAACTGGGCCGCGCGGCAAGGACTTCAATATGCGCTGGATCGCGGCCATGGTGGCTGATGTACACCGCATCCTCAACCGCGGCGGCGTGTTCATGTACCCGGCCGACTTGCGCGACCCATCCATGCCGGGCAAGCTGCGCTTGATGTATGAAGCCAATCCGATGGCGATGATCGTCGAGCAGGCGGGTGGGGCGGCCACCGACGGGCGCGCACGCATCCTCGACATCGTGCCGCACAAGCTGCATCAGCGGGTGCCGGTGTTCCTGGGCTCGAAGAGCGAAGTCGAGCGCGTGACCAGCTACCACGGGGAGTAAGGCGCGCGCCGGGGCGGGTCCCATTTTGTTGCCTGGAAGCTCAAGTTTTTGGTCTTGAGCGCAAAAAAATCGAAAAAATCGCCAATTCGCACTAGCAAGTTGGCGCCGATCTTTGCTAGAATGCTGGTCTTCGCCGATGTAGCTCAGTTGGTAGAGCAGCACATTCGTAATGTGAAGGTCGCCAGTTCGATTCCGGCCATCGGCACCAAGTACAAGAAAAAACCCGCGTTCTCGCAAGAGGCGCGGGTTTTTTCGCATTAAATCGCTTTACTTGCCAGTCGCAGTGGTAGCGGGCAGCGATTCGGCGTACATGACATCGGTTCGCAATACGTACTTCGTGCCAGATAACACGGGCGCGCCTTGATGGCGTAGCCGGTGCGGGAACACCAAGACTGTGCCAGCTTTTGGCTGCACCGCCTCCCATGCGAACTGGGTGGCGCCGCCGGTGTAATCATCGTTCAGATACATGATGAACGTGAGAAAACTCTCTTCTCGTTCGGAGCGGCGAAAGCTGCCATCCTGGTGCCACTTGAAGTATTGGCCCGGGGTATAGCGGTAGAAACGAAAGCGCTCGTTAAATCCTGAGGGACGCCAGCCGTCGATCTCGGCGGGCAAGAATGGCCTGGCGCGTTCGAACAGGCGGGCCGACAATTGCTGGTTGTCGTAAAGGATGCGGTCATTATTGCGCGCCTCCTTCATCAAGCGATCGCCGTCGTCGGTGCTAATGACCGCTTCTGAAAATCCGATGGATTCGCTGTCGGTGACGAAGGAATTGCATTCGTCCCGCGACAAGAAATTGTTGATGGTGAATACTCCGGCGCCGATCGACGTCATGCTGATTGCGGGCGAGTCCGCTGATTTCTTTTTCATTTGTTTTCCAGAAGATGTCGCACACGGTGCGAAAAGCACAGGCCTGATGACAGGCCTGGCACGATAGCGGCGGCGCCGATTCTACGCAGGCAGGCACGGCGCGAAAGCGCCGATGTGGACGGTGGACGGCGGAACGATCGTGAACATCTTTATGTGCAGGAAAAAGAAAATCGCATGAGACAGGCCATCAATATAGCCGCATCTGCCAAACCGGGCAAGGACGTTGGCGAACTCCCGATCACGCGTGCTCGCCGTACTGAAACACTTGTTCGAGCGGGACGGCGAACACGCGCGCGATGCGAAACGCCACTTCGAGTGAGGGCGAATACTTGTTCGCTTCGATCGCATTGACCGTCTGGCGCGTGATGCCGACCGCGTCGGCCAATTCCTGCTGCGTCATTTCTTGCCGATGAAAACGCAAGGCGCGGATCGTATTGCTGATGTGGCCGCCACTTTTTCCCATGGCTTAGGCCCCGCGCCGGTAGAGCAGCAATTGAGAGCCGATTTCGACCAATTGCGCCGCCACCCAAAAGGCGAGCAGCACATGGGTCACCAGGAAATTGCCATGGGTGAGCAGGGCCGTGCACAAGGCCGTGAACACGCCCGTGGCCAACATATAGCCGGCGTTACGGCTGCCCTTGAGCGCGATCAGCTGGTCGCGCTCGTCGGTGTCGGTGCGCCGGTCGAGCAGGGCGATCAAAATGTGCCCGACCACTTGCAAGACGACCAGCGCGAGCACCGCCATCACGAACAAGGAGATCTGCTGCGGCATGACGTCGACTGCGCTGCTAGGCAAGACGGCGCCGAAATAGGCGAGGAAAACGACGATCAGGCTCGCGAACATCAGCCACAAGCTCTTTTCTTGAAAGGACATTCCCATTACAAGCTCCCGTGTATGTAATATATTTAAGACGTAATGTAAAAATTAATTTACATGTCCAGCGTAGCGAATGGCCGATGCGATGTCAAGTATTTTTTACATGGCGGGCGTGGATCGATGCCCGAGGACGGGCGCGGCACCTTGCCAGGACGAGGGGCCGCGAGGTGGGAGTGGCAAACTAGGCGATGGCCGCGGCGGCTGGCGCAGGGGCTGCCGCGGCGGCGGCCGCGCTCGTCTCGGCCTGTATCTTTTGGTGGAAATAACGCAGCAAGTCGTGCCAGGTGACGATGCCGATCGGGCGTTTGCGTTCATTGACGATCGGAATGCACGAAATCGGGTGGCTGTTGAATAGATTGAGGGCCTCGTCGATGCTGGCATCCTCGCGCAGCACCAGCGGGCGGTGGCTCATCACCTGGTGCACCCGCTTGTTGAGCGTGGCCTCGTCCTTGTCGCTGGCGTTGGCCAGGCCCAGGTTCGGGCTCAGGGCCTTGAACAGGTCGCGGTCGGACACAATACCCACCAGCTCGCCTTCGTCGATGGCCAAGACGTGGTGGAAATTGCGGCGCTCGAAGATGTCCTTGACCAAGGCCAGGCGGTCGTCGAGTTCGACCATGACAAGATCCCGGCTCATAAGTTTCGCAACAGTCATGATGTGCTCCTGTCGATGGGGATGGGGGATTCCCCGTTATTGCAGACAGGATGAGCTTGCGCATGGGCAAATTCATTGATCTAGATCAAATAGTGGCGAAACAGCCAGGCGGGCATTGGCGCTCGCGACGGGCGGCGCCCACGCCGGGCGGGCAAGCCGGGGGGCAACATCGGGCAAACATCTTGACCGCCCAGCGCGCACGCCGGTACACTTCGCCTGTTTTCATTTTCAGGAGCGCCCCGTGGGCACTTGTTCTGGTAGTTGTTGCCCGGCCCGCCGTCGGGCCCGATTGGCGCGATAAGCAAGGCTCCTTCCTTCCTCATCGTCCGATCGGCCGATGATGGCATTCGACCCGTCTCCACGACGCGGCCGGCATCTCGATAAAGCTGGGCAAAACAATGACCTCGTGTCACTGTGCTGTCAGCTCTCAGTTTCAAAATTGATATTTGCAATCCGCCCCGCAAGGCGAGCGCCGCCGTGGGCGGACGCGCCCGCTGGCCGATGCAAATGCCGATGCGCCGACCATGTTTAGGATGCCAAGATGTTCGAGTTGTTCACACCGCGCACCAAGCGCCACATCTCTGCCAGCGGGCCGAACCGCTGGGATTGGATCTTGCTGCCGCTGGTGCTGGCGGTGCTGGCCGCCGTCGCCTTCGGCGCCATGCAGATGGCGCGCCCCTTCGTGGTCGGCCAAGCCACCCCGATCTCGCTCGATCCGAGCTACCTGCCTTACTACCTGCTGCGCACGATTTTGCGCATGTTCACGGCGCTGGCCTGCGCGCTGCTGTTTAGTTTTGCGTTCGCGGCCATCGCCGCCAAGTACCGCGCCGCCGAAAAGGTGATGATCCCGCTGCTCGACATCTTGCAGTCGGTGCCGATCCTGGGTTTCCAGGCGATCGCGATCGCGCCTTTCATCGCCCTGTTCCCGGGCAGCTTGCTGGGCGTGGAGTGCGCGGCCATCTTCGCCATCTTCACCTCGCAGGCCTGGAACATGGCCTTTAGCCTGTACCAGTCGATGCGCACGGTGCCGGCCGAATTGAGCGAAGCGGCGCAAGTGTTTTGCCTGTCGAGCTGGCAGCGCTTCTGGCGCCTGGAGCTACCCTACGCCATGCCCGGCCTGCTGTGGAATATGATGATGTCGATGTCCGGCGGCTGGTTCTTCCTGGTCGCGGCCGAAGCTATTTTCGTGGCCGGCCAGGACATCAAGCTGCCCGGCATCGGCGCCTATATCGCGGTGGCCATCGAGGCCGAGAACGGACGCGCCATCGCCTTTGCCATTTGCGCCATGTTGGCCGGCATCGTGCTGTACGATCAGCTGTTCTTTCGCCCGCTGTTGGCCTGGGCCGACAAGTTCCGCTTCGAGGAATCGCAAGGCGACACGGCCCAAGCCTCCTGGCTGCTCGACTGGGGCCGGCGCAGCCGCGTGCTGCGGGGCTTGACGCGGCGCTTCTGGCGCGCGATGTCCGGCGCGCTGGGCTGGTTCGGCGGCACGCGTGGCGCGGGTGAGCGCACGCCACTCTCGCCGGCCACCGGGCGCCTGCTCGCGCGCGCCTGGGACATCGCGGTGGTGGCCATGGCGCTGCTGGCCGCTTACCGCCTGGTGGTATTCGTGCATGCCGACGTGGGATGGACTGAAGCGCTGCACGTGGTGGGGCTTGGCCTGATCACGCTGCTGCGCGTGCTGCTGCTGATCGCCGCGGCCTCGCTGGTGTGGGTGCCGATCGCGGTGTGGATAGGTTTGCGGCCCGAGTATTCGCAAAAGGTGCAGGCGCTGGCGCAGTTCCTGGCCGCCTTCCCGGTCAACCTGATGTTCCCGATCGTGGTGTTCGCGCTGGTGACGCTGCGCCTCAATCCGAATATCTGGCTCAGCCCCCTGATGGTGTTCGGCACCCAGTGGTACATCCTGTTCAACGTGGTGGCGGGCGCGGCCACCATCCCCAACGAATTGCGTCTGGCAGCCGACAACCTGGGCTTGAAGGGCTGGCTCAAGTGGAAGCGCGTGTACCTGCCGGCGGTGTTCCCGGCCTATATCACGGGCGCCATCACGGCCAGCGGCGGGTCCTGGAATGCGAGCATCGTGGCCGAATACGTCACCTGGGGCAAAAAGACGCTGGTGGCCGATGGCCTGGGCAGCTACATCAAGCAGATGACCGACGCGGGCGACTTCCACCGCATCGCCCTGGGCATCGGCGTGATGTGCGTGTTCGTGATGCTGCTGAACCGGTTTTTCTGGCGCCGCCTGTACCTGCTGGCCGATGCGCGCAGCCTGTAACGGCGCCAAGCGCAAAGAATGAGGAAACAAAATGAGTGCAAACACATTGATGCAGTTGACCGCGGTGAGCAAGTCCTTCCGCAGCGCCGACGGCGCGCCGCGCCTGGTGCTCGACGACGTCCACTTCGCGCTGGCCGAGGGCGAGATCGTCGCCTTGCTGGGCAAGTCCGGCTCGGGCAAGTCGACCCTGCTGCGCATCATGGCCGGCTTGATCGGCGCCGACGCCGGCCAGGCCTCCTACCGCGGCCGCGAGGTCAAGGGCCCGGCGCAGGGCGTGGCGATGGTGTTCCAGTCCTTCGCGCTGTTTCCGTGGCTGACGGTGCAGCAGAACGTGGAGCTGGGCCTGGAAGCGCAAGGGGTGGAGCGGCAAGAACGCGAACGGCGCGCCGACGCCATGCTCGAGCTGATCGGCCTGGCCGGCTTTGGCGGCGCGCTGCCGCGCGAGCTGTCGGGCGGCATGCGCCAGCGCGTGGGCATCGCGCGCGCGCTGGTGACCAACCCCGACGTGCTGCTGATGGACGAGGCGTTTTCCGCGCTCGACGTGCTCACCGGCGAGACCCTGCGCAACGATATCCTGGAGCTGTGGGACGACAAGCGCATTCCCACCAAGGGCATCTTGATCGTGTCGCACAATATCGAGGAAGCGGTGATGATGGCCGACCGCATCATCATTCTTTCAAGCGGGCCGGGACGCATCCGCAGCGAAGTGAAGATCGGCCTGGCTCGCCCGCGCGCGGTCGACTCGATCGAGGTGCGCGCCCTGATCGACGAGGTGTACGGCTTGATGACGATGCGCCCGGTGCTCGAAGCGCCGGCCGGCGCGGCGCCCGCCACCCACGCCGGTTACCACCTGCCGGAGACGGACGTGTCGCGCATCGAGGGCATCCTCGACCTCTTGGCCGATAGCCCCTTCAATGGACGCGCCGACTTGCCGCAACTGTCCGAGGAATCGGACTTGCCGGACGAGGAACTGTTCCCCACCTACGAGGCGCTCGGCTTGCTGGGCCTGGCCCACGTGGAGCAGGGCGACATCGCGCTCACGCCGCTGGGCCAGCGCTATGCGGGTGCGGAGCAGGCGCTGCGCCAGGAGATCTTCGGCCAGCAGCTGCTCACGCACGTGCCGCTGGCCGCGCGCATCCGCCAGCGCCTGGAACAGGAGATCAGCGGCACGCTGCCGGAAGACCCCTTCATCGAATTGCTCGAGGAATTCCTCAAGGCCGACGAGGCCAAGCGCGTGCTCGAGGTGGCCATTGAATGGGGCCGTTATGGCGAAGTCTACGAGTACGACTACCACACCGGCCGCCTCAAGCTGCCGGATCAGGAAGAGGAATAGGAATAGGAGCGGCGCGGCGCAGGCGGCGGCCCAGCCACTGCGACAGGTCGTCGACATAGGTGAACACGGCCGGCACCACCAACAGGCTAAGCAAGGTGGAAGTGATCAAGCCGCCCAGCACCGTGATGGCCATCGGCGCGCGAAAACTCGGGTCCGCGCCCCAGCCCAGCGCCAGCGGCAGCATGCCCGCGCCCATCGCGATGGTGGTCATGACGATCGGGCGGCTGCGCTTGTGGCAGGCATCGACCAGGGCGTCGAAGCGGTTCATGCCGCGCCGGCGCGCCAGCACCGCGTAGTCGACCAGCAGGATCGAGTTTTTCGTCACGATCCCCATCAGCATGATCAAGCCTATCATCGAGGGCATCGACAGCGCGCTGCCGGTAACCAAGAGCGCCACGAAGGCGCCGCCGATCGACAGCGGCAGGGCGGCGAGGATCGTCAAGGGCTGCATGAAATCGTGGAATAGCAGCACCAGCACGCAATAGATGCAAAGCACGCCAACCAGCATGGCGATGCCGAAGCCCGAGAATAGCGCCACCATGTCGTCCGCGTCGCCCAGGTCGGCCACCTTCACCGAGGGCGGCAAGGCCTTGATGGCGGGCAGTTCGCGCGCGGCGTCGGTGGCCTCGCCCAGCGTGCGGCTGCCCAGTTCGACTTCCATCGTCACGTTGCGGCTGCGGTTCAAGCGTTCGATCTGGGCCGGGCCGCTTTCGATGCGGATGTCGGCCACGCTCTTGAGCATCACCGGGCCGTTCTTGCCTGGCACGTTCAAGCGCCCCAGCGCTGCCAGGTCGGCACGCACGGCCGGCACCAGGCGCACGCGGATCGGCACCTGGCGCTCGGACAGGTTCATTTTGGTGAGCGCGGTGTCGTAGTCGCCGGCGGTGGCCACGCGCACGGTGGCGGCGATCGCCTCGGCGCTCGCGCCCAGGTCGGCGGCGCGCGCGAAGTCGGGACGCACCACGATTTCCGGGCGCACCAGTTGGGCGTTCGAATGCACGTTGCCGATGCCAGGCAGGGTGCGCAGCTCGCGCTCGACGTTTTGCGCCGCCAGCGCCAATGCCTGGGCGTCGTCGCTGCGCAGCACCAGCTCCATCTTGACGCCGGTGTCCGGCGGGCCGACGGAAAACTTGGCGCCGGGGATCGCTTCGAGGCGCTGCCGGATCGCGTCTTCCAGCGCGGGCAGGGACATGCCGCGGGTGGCGCGCGGCGCGGTGGTGATGGTGAGGATGGCGCTGCGGGCCTGGGCCGCCGCGCCGGGGGCGAAGGCGTCGCCGCTGCTGCCCCCGCCGATCGAGCTGAACACCGCGCGCACGCCCTTGACCTGCATCGCCTGCAGACGCGCCTGCTCGGCCAGCGCGCGCGTCTCGAGCAATGTCGAGCCGGGCGGCAGCTCCACGCTGATCTGGGTCTGGGCGCGGTCGGCCGCCGGCACGAAGCCCGTTGGCAGCAGGGCGATCAACGAGAGGGAGGCGCCAAACAGCACGGCCGCGCCGAGTGCGGTGGCCAGGCGATGGTGCAGGCACCAGCGCATCGCACCCAGGTAGCGCCGCATTGGCGCACTGTCTGCGGCCTCACCGGCGCGCGCCGGCTTGAGCAGGTGGGCCGCCATCATTGGTGTGAGCAGGCGCGCCACCAGCAGCGAGGCCAGCACCGCCAGCACGGCGGTCCAGCCGAACTGCTTGAAGAATTTGCCGGCCACCCCGCCCATGAAGGCGGTCGGCAGGAACACGGCCACCAGAGCGAAAGTGGTGGCGATGACGGCCATGCCGATTTCGTCGGCCGCCTCGAGCGCCGCCTGCATCGGTGTTTTTCCCATGCGCAGATGGCGCGCGATGTTCTCGATTTCGACGATCGCATCGTCCACCAGCACGCCCACCACTAGCGCCAGCGACAGCAGCGTGACGGTGTTGAGCGTATAGCCGAAGCAGTAGATGCCGATGAAGGCGGGCAGCACCGACAGCGGCAGCGCCGACGCCGCCACCAGGGTGGCGCGCCAGTCGCGCAGGAACCACCACACCACCAGCACCGCCAGCAGCGCGCCTTCGTACAGCAGCGCCATCGATCCGCTGAAGTTTTCCTGCACCGGCGCGGCGTTGTCGATCACCTCGGTCAGCCGTACCTGCGGATGCTCCCTTTGCAGCTGGGACAGCGCCGCGCGCGCTCCAAGGGCCACCTCGACCTCGCTCGCGCCCTTGGTACGGAATACTTCGAAGGCCACCACGGGCTTGCCGTCCTGCTCCGCGATGGCGCGCGGCTCGGCCACGGTGTCGGCCACGCGCGCCACCTGGTCCAGGCGCACGTGGCGTCCGTCCGACAGCGGCAGGTCCAGGCGCGCCAGTTCCTGCGCGCTGCGCACGGTGGCCACAGTGCGCACCGACTGCTCGGCGCCGCCCACGTCGCCACGCCCGCCTGGCGCCTCGCGCTGCACCGCGTGCAGCTGGCGCGACACGTCGAGCGCGGCCACCTTCAGCGCGGCCATGCGTCCTTCGTCGAGCTCGACCAGTATTTCGCGGTAGGCGCCGCCGACCCGCTTGACCGCGCCCACGCCGGGCACGTTGAGCAGGGTCTTGGCCACGGTGTCGTCCACATACCAGCTCAGCTCTTGCGCGTCGCTGGCCGCGCCGGCGGCGGGGGCGGCAACAAAAGTCTGCACCACGCGCCCGGCGGTGGAGGCCTTGCTGACGGTGGGGTCGCGCATCTCGGGCGGCAGGTCGGCTCGCACGCGCGCCACCGCTTCGCGCACGTCGGCGACGGCGTCGCCGACCGGCTTGTCGAGCACGAATTCGACCGTGATGGTCGCTTCGCCGTCGAGCACGCTGGTGTAGATGTTCTTCACGCCCTGCAGCGTGGCCACGCCGTTTTCGATCTTGCGCGCCACCTCCGTCTCCAGCTGGGCCGGGGCGGCGCCGTCGAGCGAGGCGCTGATGGTCACGATTGGCAGTTCGATATCGGGGAAGTCCTGCACCGTGTTGGCGCAATAGGTGATCCAGCCGATCAGCGAGAGCAGCGCGAACAGCATGATCGCCGGGATCGGCGAGCGGATCGAGAGGGCCGAGAAATTCATCGCTTGGCCTGCTCGGCTGCGGGCGCGCTGCGCACCAGGTCGCCGTCGTTGAGAAAGCCGGCGCCGTCGACCGCCACCACGGTGTCGGCTTGGACGCCGGTGACGATCTCGATGCGGTCCTGCAGGCGCCGGCCGGTCTCCACTTTCTGGCGGCTTACGCGCGCGTTGGCGCCGAGCTTGAACACATAGCTAAAGCCGTCGCGTAGCACCACCGCCTGCTGCGGCAAGGTCAGCGCGGGCGACGTGCCCAGCTCGAAGCGGCCGCTGGCGAACATGCCGGCCTTGAATGCGGCGCTGCCCCCTTGCGCCGGCGGCAGGTCGACGTACACGAGGGCGGTGCGCGTTTGCGGATCGACCGTTGGTGCCACCATGCGCACCTGGCCGGTGGCCTCGCTGCCGTCGGGCGCGCGCACGCGCGCGTTGGCGCCGGCCTTGAGCGCGCCCACTTCGGCGGCGGCGACTTCGGCGCGCCATTCAAGGCGGCCCTGGCGGATCATGCGGAACAATTCGGTGCCGCTGGCCGGTACGGCGCCGACAGTGGCGCTACGCGCAGAGACCAGGCCCGCGTCCGGCGCCGTCACCTGGGTGTACTTCATGCGCAGCTGTTGGGACGCCAGCGTGGCCCTCGCCTGCGCTGTGCGGGCGTCGGCCACCTGCGCCGCCGTTTGCGCCTGGCTGAGCTGCTGCGCGCTCACCATGCCGGCCGCGCGCAGACTGCGCGCGCGCTCGGCGTTGGAGGCTGTGTCGACGGCGTTCGCCTGCGCCTCGGCCAGCGCCGCCTGCGCCTGCGCCAGGTCGGCCGCCACCGCCTCGCTGGCGAAAACGGCCAGCACCTGGCCGGCGCGCACCGCCTCGCCCACGTTGACCCTCACCTCGGTCAGGCGCAAGCCGTTGGACTCGCTGCTGATCGACGCTTCCTGCCAGGGCGCGACGTTGCCGTTGGCCGCCAGCGTGAGCGGCAGCGTGGCCGCCAGCGGGCGCGCGCTCGTCACTGTCAATGCGGCCTTCGCCGGCACGCTCGCCGCTGGTCCCGGCGCGGCCTTGCTCGCGCCGAGCACAGCGAGCACCGCGCAGGCGGCAAGAGCGGCGCCGGCGGCGGCGATGGTGAGGGTCTTGAATGAGTTCATGGTGGTCCGGCCCGGCGTGGGCAGTGTGGATGGCGTCCCCGGCGCCGGGGCCTTAATTTTACCGGCATGATTAAACCATAAAAGGGCGCCCAAAGCGGCAAAAAGCATGGGCCAGCCAGGGTTTCGAACACGGGCCAATGACGCCAGAGGGGCGCGTGCGTCCAAACACGCGTCCTTACATCCGCTTACAGCTGAAACACGGCTGTGGCGCAGGAGCTTGGCGCGATCGGTTATAAATGCACATCGTCAGCTCGAGTCCGGCTGTCACTTCCCGATGAGGCCCAAAATGAAAATATCTCCTCCCATCCTGGCAGCGCTGCTGGCGCTGTTGGGCGGCGCGGCCGCCGCCCAAATGCCGGCGCAACCCATAGCGCCTGAACAGCAGGCGGTCCATGTATTAAATCGCATCGCCTTCGGCCCGCGCCCCGGCGACATCGAGCGCGTCACGCAGATGGGCGTGCAGCGCTATATCGACAGCCAGCTCAATCCTGACACCCTGGCCTATCCGGCGGTGCTGAGCGATCGCCTGCGCGCGCTTGAGACGGTCAATCGCAGCAGCGGTGACGCGCTGGGCGAATTCGTCGAGCTGCGCAAGCAAGTCAAGGACGACGATGAAGGCGCCAAGCAGAAGCGGCGCGCCGCGCTTGCGCACATGGGCTATCAGGCGAACGAGGCACGCGTGCTGCGCGCCATCGACAGCCCACGCCAGCTTGAGGAAGTGATGGTCGACTTCTGGTACAACCACTTTAACGTCTTTGCCGGCAAGGGCGACGACCGCGCGCTGGTGGCCAGCTACGAGCGCGACGCGATCCGCCCCTACGTGTTCGGCTCTTTCCGCGATCTGCTCGGCGCCACCGCAAAGCATCCGGCCATGCTGTACTACCTCGATAATTATCTCTCGACGGTGAACAATTTTACGCCGCCGCCAAAACGCAATCGGCGCGGCTTGATCGTGGAGGCGGCGCCCAAGTCCAAGGCACGCGGCCTGAACGAAAATTTTGCGCGTGAGCTGATGGAACTGCATACGCTGGGCGTGGACGGTGGCTACACCCAGAACGACGTGACCGAACTGGCGCGCATGCTCACTGGCTGGACCTTCGATCCGCGCGCGCTGGTGCGCGAGAACCAGGGCTTCCGCTTCGATGCGGCGCGCCACGACAACGGCAGCAAGGTGTGGCTGGGCCACGACGTCAAACCGCGCGGCCAGGCCGAGGGCGAATACGCGCTTGACGTGCTGGCGGTGCATCCGGCCACTGCGCACCATGTCAGCTACCAGTTGGCCCAATACTTCGTGCAGGATAATCCGCCGCCGGCCCTGGTCGATCGCATGGCGCACACCTGGCTGGAGACGCGCGGCGATATCCGCGCCGTCTTGCGTACCTTGTTTGCCAGCGCCGAATTCATGGACCCGCAAAACATGGGGGCCAAGTTCAAGACGCCGTACCAGTTCGTGGTGTCGGCCGCGCGCGCCAGCGCTCCTGTCGGCGCGGCCAGCCTCACCAATGTGACGCCCTTGCTCGGTACGATGAGCGCTCTGGGCATGCCGCTGTACGGCTGCCAGACGCCGGATGGCTACAAGAACACCCAGGACGCCTGGCTCAACCCGGACGCGCTGGCCCGGCGCATCGCCTTCGCCACCGCGCTGGCCGGCGGACGCCTGCCCTTGACGGCGCCGCCCGGCAGCGGCCGGCCGGACGGCAAGCGCGCGCTGCAAAAGATGGAGGCCGGCGCCGGCGAGGCCGCGCTGGCGGCGCCGCCGTCGATGCCCAGCCTGGATGCCGCGCAGCTGCAGGCGACGCTCGGGGCCGCCATCTCCGGCCGCACGCTTGCTGCCGTCGCCAACAATCCCGCGGCACTGCGCGCAGCCATGCTGCTCGGTAGCCCAGACTTCATGCAGCGCTAAACTGGAGAACACGATGAAACGCAGAGACTTCCTTCATACCCTGGCCGCCGGCACCAGCCTGGTGATACCGGTTGGGCGTGGCGCCTGGGCCGCCACCACCGAAACCCCGACCCGGCAAAAGCTGATCGTGGTGATGCTGCGCGGCGCAGTGGATGGCATGAACGTGGTGGCGCCAGTGGGCGACGCCAATTACCGGCGCCTGCGCCCAACCATCGGCTTGAATGCGCCTGGCAGCGAGGGCGGCGCGCTCGACCTGGACGGCTACTTCGGCCTGCATCCGGCGCTATCGAGCTTGATGCCGCTGTGGCAGCAAAAGAAGCTGGCGTTTGTGCATGCGAGCGGTTCGCCCGACGCCACGCGCTCGCATTTCGATGCGCAAGACTACATGGAGTCGGCCACGCCGGGCATGAAGGGCACGCCGGACGGCTGGATGAACCGCCTGGTGGGGCTGCTGCCGGGAGCTTCCACTGCCAGCCGCGCGCTGTCGATCGGGCCGGTGATGCCGCGTATCCTGGCCGGCGGCGCGGCGGCGATCAACCTGCCCAACGGCGAGGCCGGCACGCGCGCCAATGTGCTGGACCGGCCGCAGATCGGGGCCGCTTTTGACCAGATGTATGCTGGGCACGAGCGCTTCGGGCGCGCCTACCAGGATGGCAAGAGCGCGCACAAGGAAGTGATGGAGGCGGCGGCCGGCCACGATATGAACGCGGCCGACGGTGGCGCGCCGCTGCCCAACGGCTTTCCGGACGACGCGGCGCGCCTGGCGCGCCTGATGCGCAACGATCCCAAAATCCAGCTCGCCTTTGTGGCATTGGGTGGCTGGGACACGCACGCCAACCAGGGCGCGGCCACCGGCCAGCTGGCCAACCGATTGACGCCGCTGGGGCAGGGGCTGGCCACGCTGGCGCAGCAACTGGGGCCGCTGTTTGTTGACACGACCATCATCGTGATGTCCGAATTTGGCCGCACGGCGCGCCAGAACGGCAACGGCGGCACCGACCACGGGCACGGCAACGCCATGTGGCTGTTAGGTGGCGCGGTCCAGGGCGGCAAAGTCTATGGCGACTGGCAGGGGGTGGGCGACGCTCAGCTCAACGAGGGTCGGGACCTGCCGGTGACGACGGACTTTCGCAGCGTGCTGGCGCAGGTGGCCGAGCGCCATTTGCGCCTGTCGGATGGCCAACTGGCGCGCCTGTTCCCGGCCATGCCGCGCCGCGCGCCCGGGTTCGAGCTGCTGCGCGCCTGAGCGTCCGCGGGGGCTTCCGAATTCAAGACAGTAGTTTTACGGTATTGCGGTGCGGTGGGAAGCGGCCTATAGTGAATCTGTCTCCTCCAAACCTTCGAAGAAGAATTGGACTTCGCCCGCGCCGCAAGGCTTGCGGGCGTTTTTTTATGCGCTGTCTTCGCCCTGGAAGGCGCCGGCGCGCCAGGTCAGCACCAGCGTGTCGCGGTGTCCGCCGCTGCCCGACGCCTCCGGCTGGATCGGCGTGGTCTCGTGGATCACGCGCGCGTCGTCGAGCAGCAGCAGCGACCAGGGTTGGCGCAGCGTGAAGCGTTTGCCGCCGGGGCCGTCGGCCTCGAACACGCGCGTTTCGCCGCCCTTGACCGATACGCGCCCGACCAGCAGCACGGCGACGAAATCGACGCCATCGCGGTGCGCGCCCTCCGGCGTGGGGCGCCCGATGCCGCCTTCGGTGTCGATGCGGAACTGGTGCGCTTCCACATACCAGCGCTGGCGCCCCTTCACTTGCGAGCAGACTTGGCCGAGCGCGGCCAACAGGCGCGTCCAGGCGGGCAGCGCCATTGTTGCCGGCACAATCGGCGCGAACAGGCGGTGCATGCCGCCGTGCAGGGCGTTGTATTCGAGCGGCTGCCAATGGGCCCGATGCGGCACCTGCGCCAGCGCGCCAGTGTCGTCGGTGAAGCAGGCGTGGCGCCGCCGCCGGTAGCGCCCGCCGTCTTTCAAGTAGTCGTCCAGCGGCAGCTGGTTCCAGCTCGGCGCGAGCGCGTCCAGTTCGGCGCTGGTGCAGCCGGCCAGCGCGCACACGTCGGACGGCTGCAGCAAGGCGTAGCCGTCGTGGGCGAGGGCGGCGGTGAATTGGGAGGCTTCGGTAAATGGTGGGGTCGGTGATGTCATCGTGCTGCGTTCATGCGTGCTGTCGTCAATCTCGCAAGCCTAGCACTTTTGGCGCGCGCGCGTTCAGAAGTGGCTGATCAGCGCGATGCGCAGCGTGCGCGGCGCCCCCGGGTGCGCGTGCACATCGGCGACGGCGGCAGCTTCGCCGCGCAGGCGCGAGGCATACACGTAGGTGGCGGCGTCGATGCGCCGGTTCGCCAGGTTGAAGCCGTCGAGCGTGAGCTGCATGCCATTGGCCAGCCGGTAGGCCGCGCGCGCGTTGATGGCGGTTCCCCCGCCAGCGCGCACGCTATTGTCTTCCAGTAGAGGACGCGGGCCGATATAGCGCAGCCGCAGCGTGCCCGACCATGGCCCCTGGGCGTTCACGGAAAGGCCAAGCTGCGCCACGCCTTCGACGGCGCCTGGAATGCGTTGGCCCGGCGCGCCGCCCTCGCGCCAGCGCGCCCGCGCGTACGCCAGCGAGGCGTCGAGCGCAAGCCATTTGGCGGCCTTCAGTTCATGCGCGAATTCGGCGCCGGTGCGCACGCTGGCGCGACCGGCCTGCGTGGTGCCGTTGTCGCCCATGAAGGCAAGTTCGGAATCGATGGCGAGCCGGTACAGCGACAGGGCGCTGTGCTGATAGCCGCCCCATTCGCGGCGCAGGCCCGCTTCGAGCGCGCGCGCGCGCACCAGGCCGGGCGCGCGCGCTGCCTGCGCAGGCAGGAGCACGGCGGCGCGCGCATCATTGCTGTGAAACCCGTCGCCCAGCTTGAGGAAAAATTCGCTGTCGGTCCACGGACCGGCGATCAAACCGAGCGACGGACTGGCCAAGGTTGCGCTGCTATGTCCGCTGTTGGCACGCGGCTCGCTTTGCACATCGAACCAGTAGCGGTCCAGGCGCAAGCCGGCAACAAAGCGCAGGGTCTCGTTCAAGCGCAGCGCACCGTGGGCATACAGCGCGGCGCTCGTTTCCACAATGTGGTCTTCGCGCACACTCGCCAACTGCTCGCGTTGGCGCGTCGCGTACAAGCCGTTGAAGATATTGTCGTTCTGGATTTGCAGGCCTAGCGTGAGGGCTGCGCCGCGCGCATGGTCGTGCCAACCATGGCTGGCGTCGATGCCGGCGGTGACGCGCCGGTCCGGCTGGCCGAACTGGTCGCCGTTGATCGGGTCGTTCAAGAAGTAGGTGAAGTCCGAATACAGGTCCAACTGGTTGCGGATCAGGTAAGCGCTGACGCTATCGAAGGCGTCGGTACCGGTGCGGCGCCACACGCCGGACAGACTGAAGCGCTGCGCCTGCCCGCCGTCGCTCGCGTCGAGCGTGTCGAAGCGCGTCAGCGCGCCGCTGGCGATGGCGCGCTGCGGTAGCTGGTCGCTGCCGTTCCAGCGCGCCCCATACGCCATCGCCGTGACGCTGTAGCCATTGTTGGCGTAACCGCTGCTGTAGCGCAGCACGCCATTGAGCTTGCGGTAGTCGTCCGGGTGGACGAAGGGGCCGTCCTTGTGCAGCGCTTCGAGCGCGACCAGTACGCTGCCACCGGCCAGTTCCGGCGAGGCAGCGAGCAGGACGCGCGCGTAGCCGTCCGAGCCGGCACCGACGCTGGCCATGCCCTGGCCCAGGCGGTTCACACTGGTGATGGCCACGCTGCCGGCGGCGCCGAAGTCGCCGTCAAACGCGGCGCCCGGACCTTTGCGGTAGTCGATGCGCGCCGCCAGTTCCGGGATCACGAAATTGAGGTCGGTCCAGCCCTGGCCGTGCGAATGGCTGCGTTGGTTGACGGGCATGCCGTCGAAGCTGGTGCGCAGGTCGGTGCCATGGTCAAGATTGAAGCCGCGCAGGTAGAACTGGTTGGCCTTGCCTTCGCCGCTGCCCTGGCCCACCACCATGCCGGGCACCACTTCGAGCAGCTCGCCCGGGCGCACGGCCAACTGTGCCTCGAGCTGCTTTTGGGTGGCGCTGCCGGTACTGGCGGCATCGCTGGTGCCAAGCATGCTTGCGCGCGTGCCGTCGACCAGCACGCGCGCGATGACGTCGTCGTCGGCGTGGGCGCAGCACGCCAGCAGCAGAAGCGGCAAGGCGGACAAGACGGACAAGACGGACAAGGCGGTGGGCAGTGCGGCGGACAATGCGTGCTGGCAGGCCGGTTTCGCAATCGGGGCGGACATGGTCTGCGCCGGGACGCTCAAGGCAGCTTGCGCTCGGCCGTCTTCTGGTCGAAAACCAGCGTGGCGGGCGCGCCGGGGCGGGCCACGTTGACGGTGTTGACCTGGGTGGCGATGAAGTCGACCAGCACCTGGTCGTGGATCGACAGGGCCGATGGCAGCGCCGTCTTCACGACTTCCTGGAACACGGTCACGGTATCGGCCTCGGCCTTCAAGCCGACCCAGCGCACGGGCAGGCGCGTGCCGTTTGCGCCGGTCAGGTAGAACTGGCGCTCGAGGTAGCGGCGCAGCAGCGCTTCGTCCTCGTCGCCGGCCAAGTCGGGCGGGCGCTGGTATAGGTTGGCGAACAAGGCGTCGATGTCGTGCGCCATATAGGTGTGCACGATCTCGATGCTGCCGGTCCTGGCGTTGTAGCTGATGTCGGTCAGGCCGGCATGGAAATCATGGGCGCGCGCCGCCGCGCTGGCCATCAGCAACGCCACCACCAGCGCCGCCGCCAGCGCGCGCCAGCTCGGCATCATTCAGGCTTGTCCTTCTGGTGCGCTTTTTCCTTCTCGCGCGCTTCCTTCGACTTGAGCGGAGTCTTCATGTCGAGCATCAGGTCGTCCTTGGGCGTGCGGTCCATCTTGAACAGCTCCAGGCGCGAGGCCGTGATCTTGCGCGGCCAGCTGTTGTTGGACTGGTCGACGTCGGCCGTTTCCCAATACGGGTCCTGGGTCAAGCCCACCATCGGCTCGTCGGTGACGATCAGCTTGGTGATTTTCTTGGGCGAAGTGCGCCACACTTCGGCCGGAATGCGCTCGACGTACTTCTTGCCGCTCTTGAGTTCGACCTCCAGGATCAGCGGCATCACCAGCCCGCCCAGGTTCGAGAAGTCGACCATGTACAGGTGCTTGCCCTGCGCCAGCAAGGCCTTTTCCCAATCCTCGAGCCCATCGAGCGTGTCGTTGTAGCGGTTGCGCTCCTTGTTGGTGACGGTGTAGTCGTCATGCTCGTTGTAGAAGTCCTTGAGCTCGGGGTGGCTGTCGAGGCGCCGTCCGCCTTCGATCTTGTTGCGCTCGTCGGCCAGCGACTTGGGCTCGGCGTCCTTCTGCGCTTTTTTCCACGCCATCTCGGTTTCCGGATTCTTGCTGCTCACGCCGTACTCGGTGATGCCGTCGATGCTGATGTCGACCATGTCGGTGCCGTAGAACCAGCCGCGCCAGAACCAATCGAGGTCGGTGCCGGACGCGTCTTCCATGGTGCGGAAAAAATCGGCCGGGGTCGGACGCTTGAATTTCCAGCGCTGCGCATATTCTCGGAAGGCGAAGTCGAACAGCTCGCGCCCCAGGATGGTCTCGCGCAGGATGTTGAGCGCGGCGGCCGGCTTGGCGTAGGCATTGTTCCCGAATTGGAGCAGCGACTCCGAGTTCGTCATGATCGGCACCTGGTTGCGGCTCTTCATATACTCGCCGATGGTGCGTGGATCGCCGCGCCCGTGCGGGAAGTTCTCTTCCCACGCCTGGCTGGCCTGGTACTGCACGAAGGTGTTCAAGCCTTCGTCCATCCAGGTCCACTGGCGCTCGTCCGAATTGACGATCATCGGGAAGTAGTTGTGTCCAACCTCGTGGATGATGACGCCGATCAGGCCATATTTGGCGCGCTTCGAGTACGTCAATTCGCCCGTCTTCTTGTCCTTGGTCGGGCGCGGGCCGTTAAAGCTGATCATCGGGTATTCCATGCCGCCCACCGGGCCGTTCACGGAAATGGCGGTCGGATATGGGTAGTCGAGCGCGAACTTGTTGTACTGCTCGATGGTGTGGATCACCGCCTGGGTCGAGAAGCGTTCCCACAGCGGGTTGCCTTCCTTCGGATAGAAGGACATGGCCATCATGTCGGTGCCGCCGCGCTTGTAACCTTGCGCGTCCCAGATGAATTTGCGGCTCGAGGCCCAGGCGAAGTCGCGCACGTCGCGCGCCTTGAATTGCCAGGTCTTGGTGGCGCTGGCGTGGGGCGCCTTTTCGGTCGCCTGCGCTTCGGCTTGGGTGACGATCAGTACGGGATGCGCCGCCGTCTTGGCTTGCGCCAGGCGCGCGCGCTGCTCGCTGCTCAAGACCGCGTCCGGGTTTTGCAGCTCGCCCGTGCTGGCCACCACATGGTCGGCGGGCACTGTCAGGCTGACGTCGAAGTCGCCGAATTCGAGCGTGAATTCACCGCCGCCGAGAAACTGCTTGTGCTGCCAGCCGGTCGCGTCGTAGTAGGCGGCCATGCGCGGATACCACTGCGCGATCTCGAACAGGTCGTTCTTGTCGTCCTTGAAGTGCTCGTAGCCGGAGCGTCCGCCCAGCACCTTTTGCTCGTTGATCTTGTAGCTCCAGGCGATGTCGAAGGCGAAGCTCTGGCCCGGCTTGAGCGGGGCTGGCAGGTCGATGCGCATCATGGTGCGGTTGATGGTGAACTTGAGCGCGCCGCCATCGCTGCCCTTGACGCTCTTGATGTCGAAGCCGCCATCGAAGCTGCGCCCCTGCATGAGCGTGCGCAGCGTGTCGAACTTGACGCCATCGTCGCCGCCGCGCCCCCGGGTCCAGGCCTCGCGCGACACTTCGGTGGCGCTGCGGTGGGCGTCCGAATCGGCTTTGTAGACGTTTTGGTCCAGCTGCAGCCACAGGTAGGACAGGCTGTCGGGAGAGTGGTTGTGGTAGCGGATGGTCTCGACGCCGCTAATGGCGCGCTGCGGCTCGTCGAGGGTGGCGCGGATGGTGTAGTCGGCGCGCTGCTGCCAGTAGGCGTGCCCGGGCGCGCCGGAGGCGGTGCGGGTGGTGCCCGGCGTGGGCAGCAGTTCGTCGAGTTGGCGGAATTTATCGTCGAAGGGCTCGGCCGCGCGCGCCGGAAGGCAGGCGGGAAGGGCGGCGGACAGGGCAAAGCAAAGGGCGCCGAGGCGCGCCAGGGTGCGTTTCATAGGGATCCTTACAGCGTTGAAGGAAATCGAGGGCTTATTCTAATCGTTCTCAAAGGCAATTGTTTAGTCGATTTGTAAAAAAACGGACACACGGCCGATTCGGACACACTTCGCGCACGCGTGTTGGTACGATGCAACCTTATATAAAGTCACACTGTCCCCCGTTCTGCCGGTGGGCGTATGATGGGGCGAGGCATATCGAAGGACCGCGACGGGGGGACAGGGATGGCGACCAATCCGAAGGTGCTGGTGGTGGACGATGACAGCGCCATACTGGCGCTGATCAGGGAGCAGTTGCAGGACCATTACGAGGTGGCGCTGGCCGATGGCGCGCGCGAGGCCCTGCATATGGCGCGCGGCGTGCCGGCGCCGGCGCTGATCGTACTCGATGCCGCGATGCCCGAGATGAGCGGATTCGGCGTGTGCCGCCAGCTCAAGGCCGATCCGGCCACCGCCGCGATACCGGTGATCTTCCTGACCGACCAGGGTCATCCCGAGGAGGAAAGCCGGGCCTTCGCCGAGGGCGCTTCCGACTACGTGCGCAAACCCTTCGAGGCGCCGGTGCTGCGCGCGCGCGTGGCCGCCCAGCTCGAGCTGCACCGCAACCGCGCCTTGCTGGCCGACCAGGCGCGCCACCTCGAGCAGTTGGTGGCGACGCGCACCGCGGAGCTCGAGCAGATGCACGACGCGACTATCCTGGCGATGGCTTCGCTGGCCGAGACGCGCGACAGCGACACCTGCAACCATATCCGCCGCACCCAGCACTATGTGGTGGCGCTGGCGCGCAAGCTGGCCCAGGATGCGCGCTTTGGCGCCGAGCTGAGCGAGGCTAACATCGCGCTGCTATACCGCGCGGCGCCGCTGCACGACATCGGCAAGGTCGGCGTGCCGGAGGCGATCCTGCTCAAGCCGGGGCGCTTGACGGACGAGGAGTACGAGGTGATGAAGATGCACACCGTGTACGGGCGCGACGCGATCCTCGACGTCGAAAAGCACTTCGGCGCGAGCAGTAATTTTTTGCGCTACGCCGGCCAGATCGCCTACTCGCATCAGGAACGCTGGGACGGCTCGGGTTATCCGCAGGGCTTGAAGGGCGAGGCCATTCCGCTGTCGGCGCGCTTGATGGCGGTGGCCGACGTGTACGACGCGATGATCTCGCGCCGCGTCTACAAGCCTGCCTTCACCCACGAGACCGCGCTCGAATTGATCCGCCAGGGCCGCGGCGAGCATTTCGATCCCGACGTCGTCGACGCCATGCTGATGATCGAAGAGCAGATCATGGAAATCGCTGCGCGCTTTAGTGACCCGGAATAGTGGGCCGGACTACAACGCGCGCGCCCGGCCACCCTTCACCGAATCGGCAGCCTTGATGCGTCTGACCCTCTCCGAATCGGCAGCCTCGATGCGCATACCCGGAACGCTCGCGTTCGTCGCCGGCATCTGCCTCACGTTCTGGACTTGCATGATGGTGGTGCGGGTGCAGGACGAGCAAATCCGGGCCAGCTTCGAGCGCGACGCCGACAAGGTCGCGCGCGACACCAGCGTGCGCTTGAAGGCGTACTTCGATTCGCTATTGAGCCTGAAGGGCCTGCTGGCGGTCAAACCGGATGTCGATCGCGCCCAGTTCGCGCAGTTTGTGGGGCAGCTCGACCTGGCGCGGCGCTATCCGGGATTTCAGGCGATCCAATTGGTGCGGCGGGTTGGCGCCGCCGACATAGAGCGCTTCACGCGCGCGGTGCGCGCCGACACCTCCGTTTCGGCGCAAGGCTATCCGGCCTTCGCCGTGCATCCGGCGGCCGCTGGCCTTGACCATTACATCATCGATTACAACGAGCCGATGCAGGGCAACCAGAATGCATTCGGCTTCGACCTGGCGGCCTCGCCCGCGCACTTGCGCGCGGTGCAGCTGGGACGCGACAGCGGCGCCATCGTCGCCACCGAGCGCGTCAACCTGGTGCAGGACGCGGCCAACAGCGCCGCCTTCGTGGCGCGTGCCCCGCTGTACCGGCAGAACCTGCCACTGGAGAGCGTGGAGCAGCGGCGCGCCGCCTTCGTCGGCCTGGTGGCGATCGTTTTCCGTGTCAATAACCTGATGCACGAGGTGATCGACGCGCCCATGCTGGCCCAGATGCGGGTGCGCATCCACGACGCCGGCAACGTCAGTGACGGCGCGGCGGCGCCGCCGGACGCGAAGAATCTGATGTTCGACAGCGGCGCTCTCCAGGCCCGTGCGCTGCCCGGTTTGAGCGCGCTGGCCCAGGTGGACGTGGCGCAGCGGCGCTGGAATGTGCGCTTCGAGGCGCTCGACGGCGGGCGCTACAACCGGCCCTTGACGCCGGTGGCGCTGATCGGCGCGGCCGGCGCCGTCATCAGCGCGCTGATCGCCGCCTTGATCAGCGCCTCCGGACGCGGACGCCTGCTGGCGCGCCAGTTGCGCGCCACGCTCGAGGCGCAGCGCGCGCTGCAGGACAGCGCCGCGGTCGGCATCGCGCTGTTCGCCAACGATGCCATCGCGCGCTGCAACCGCGGGCTGGAGGAAATCATGGGCTGCGCGGCGGGCACCCTGGCCGGCCAGCCGGTGAGCGTGCTGGCGCAGGGTGGGCGCGATGCGCAGGGCGGCGCGCCGTTCCAGGTGGCGCCGGGCAAGCGGCGCTGGCAAAGCGAGCTGGAACTGGTGCGCAAGGACGGTTCGACCATCTGGTGCCTGATCAACGGCAAGGCGATGGGGGACGAGGATTTGTCGCACGGCGGCGTGTGGGTGATCCAGGATATCAGCGACCGCAAGCGCACCGAGGCGGCGCTGGTGGAGGCCAAGAACGGGCTTGAACACAGCCTGGCCGAGCTGGCGCGCCAGAAGGCGAACGTCGATTCGGCGCACGGCGAATTGTCGCAGGCGCTCAACACGCTCAAGCAGGCCCAGGTCAACCTGATCACGTCCGAGAAGATGGCGGCGCTGGGCGCACTGGTGGCGGGCATCGCGCACGAACTGAACACCCCGATCGGCAACTGCCTGCTGACGGCCACGGCGCTGGGCGACATGGCGACCGAATTCGAGAAAAAATACGCCGAGGGCGGAGTGCGCCGCTCCACCCTCGAAGCGCACTTGGGCGAGATCCGCAAGGCCTGCACCATCATGGCCAGCTCGCTGCGGCGCGCGGCTGACTTGATCAGCTCCTTCAAGCAGGTGGCGGTCGACCAGACCAGCGACCAGCGCCGCCGCTTCGACCTGTGCGAGGTGGTGCGCGACACCGTCGCCACCTACGCGGCCCAACTGCGGCGCGCCAACTGCGAGGCGAGCCTGGACCTGCCGCACTCGCTCGAACTCGATTCGTATCCGGGCAGCGTCGGCCAGGTGCTCAGCAACCTGATCAACAACGCGCTGTTGCATGCGTTTGAAGGGCGTGCCAAGTCGCATATCGCGATCGCGGTGCGCGCCGAGGGCGAGCAGTGGGCGCACATGACGTTTTGCGACGATGGCGTGGGCATGGAGGCGCGCACGCTCACCCAGGTGTTCGATCCCTTCTTCACCACCAAGATGGGACAGGGCGGATCCGGCCTGGGCATGAACATCGTCTACAACATCGTCACCGGCATGCTGGGCGGGACCATCGAAATTGCATCGGTGCCCGAGATCGGTACCACCGTGACGATGGCGATCCCGACCACCGCACCGCAGCACGAGGGCGACGAGGGCGATCTGTCGATGCTGCTGCAGTGAGGTCTACGCGCAGTAGCGCTGGCGCAGCAGCGCGCCCATGGCGACGTTCAATTCCCAGGCGTTCGATACCGGCTGCCCCGTGTAGGGCAGGCTTTGGGTATAAGGCGCCGGGCCGAATTCTGGAGTGAGCGTGATGCGCTGCGCGCCGGCCTGGCGGCGCAATGCCACGATACGGTCCCACCATCCCAGGTGCGCGGCGAGCGCGGCTTGCGCCTCGGGGGCGCGGAAGTCGGCCACTTGCGGTCCTTGCGGGTGGCCCACGCGCGCATGGATGTGGCGCACGTGCGGCAGTGTCGCGGCCAGCGTCGCCTCCTGGTCTTCCAACAGCGATTCGCAGGCGCAGCACCAGTGCGACAGGTCGGCCGTCAGTTCAAGTTCGGGCAATTCGCGCAGCACCGGCAGCAGCAGCGCCGGGTGGCCGGAGAAGCGGCTGCGGTGGATTTCATGCACGATCGGCACGCCGTGGCGGCGCCCGATGTCGCCGGCCAGCGCGATCAGCGCGTGGTTTTGCTGCGCCGTGTAGTAGTCCTTGCCGGTGTGCGAATTGACGAACAGCGGGCGCGCCGCGCAGGCGCTCTCCAGATAGGCGGCCAGCGCTTCACGGTGCGCCTCGTACTGCGGGTGCAGCGCCGTTTCCCACTGCTGGGCGATCAGGCCAAGACCCGCTTGCGCGATCATGCCGGTCCATCGTTGGCGCAGCGCGGGTTCGAGCGGGAGCGACATTTCGATGCCGTCGAAGCGCGCCGCCAGCACGCGCTCGATGAATACTTCGGGCGCCAATTCGTTGCTGCCCCAATGCGGGGCGAAGATCTGAATCTGCATCGGCCGCCTCGCCTCAGATGAAGCCGCGCACCGGGAAGGCGACGTCGCGCTGGATCCAGTTTTGCGGCGAATATTCGGTGCTGGCGCAGGTGGCGTGCAGCGTGTAGGCATGGCGCGAGACGCTCGAGCGGTTCGGCGCGCTATAGTGCGGCAGCAGGCCGTGGAAGCATACCAGGCTGCCGGCCTTCGCTTCGAGCGCGACTGCGCGGCTATCGTCCGGCCACGGGGTGGCGTCGAGCTTTTCCATGCGGATGTCGTCGCCGTCGCGCAGGAAGCGCTCGCGCATCGGGCCGCGATGCCCGCCCGGTTCGACCCACAGGCAGCCATTGTCGATGGTGGCGTCTTCCAGCGCGAACCAGAAGGTGGTGACGCTGATGGGATCGGTCTCGAAATAGGTGGCATCCTGGTGCCAGCGCACTTCGCCGCCGATGCCCGGCTGCTTGAAAATGTACATTGATTGCCACACCTGCGGCGCGATCAGCCCCAGGTCGCGCGCCACCGCCGCCAGGCGCGGCTCGCGCGAAAACGCTTCGAACACCGGGTCCAGGTCGTGCAGGGCGTGGCCGATCTTGTTGATCGAGAGCGCCTTTTCCTGGCGCAGGCGGCCGTCGGCGTCGAAGGCTTCCTCTTCGAAGAAGCAGCGGATCGTGTTGTCCGAGCGTAGGAAGTATTGGTCGGTGCTTTTTTCCTGCTCGCGGGTGGTGAAGATCGCGCCGCCCGCCTCTGGATCGAAATCGTTGACAATCTCGGCGGCGCGCTGGCGCAGGCGCGCGATGTCAAAGGCGCTTTTGAAGTCCGGGATGAGCAGATAGCCGTCGCGCTCGAATTGTTCGGTTTGTTGTTGGCTTAGCATCGCTGGCATCTCCTGCGGTTATGGGGGCGGCGCTTGCGGCCTTGGGCGCATTGTAAGGGCGCGCGCAGGGGGCCACAACGGGCTTTTGGTTGACACATTGTCTCCAATTGGTTGACAATTTGGGCATGGATCAACTGCATGCGATGGCTGTTTTCGTGGAGGTGGCGCGCCTGCGCAGCTTTACCGGGGCCGGCGCGAGCCTGGGGCTGACGCGCGCGATGGTGAGCAAGCACATCATGCAGCTCGAGCAGCGGCTCGACGCGCGCCTGCTGCACCGCTCGACCCGCGAAGTCAGTTTGACCGACGCCGGCCAGGCCTATCTGGCGCCGTGCATCGCGACACTGGCCCAGGCGCGCGAGGCGCAGCGCGCGGTGGGGCATGCCGGCGCGGAGCTGGCCGGGCCGCTGCGTATCCAGGCGCCGGCCGGCTTTGGCGCGGCCTGGCTGGGCGAGGCGCTGGCGCGCTTCAATGTGCGCCATCCGCAGTTGACGCCTTCACTGTTCGTCGACGATGCGCTGCTCGAGCCGATCCGGCATGGCTTCGATTTGACGATCCGCGTGGGCGGCATCCCGGACAGCAGCGGCTTGGCCATGCGCAGGCTGGCGCCGTGCCGCGCTGTGCTGTGCGCGAGCCCGGATTATCTGGCGCGCGCCGGTGTGCCCGACGCGCCGGAGCAATTGGCGGCGCACCGCTGTCTGCATTTCAGCCATCTGACCGACGGCACCACCTGGCATTTCAAGCGCGGCAAGGACAGGCGCAGTGTGCGCGTGGTGCCGGCGTTCACCGCCAATAGCGGCCTGGTGCTGCAGCAGGCGGCGCTGCAGGGGCTGGGGATTGTGTATAGCACCACGTTTCTCGCCTGGCGCCACCTGCTCGATGGGGCCTTGGTGCCGGTGCTGGCCGATTGGGCTTTGCCGCTCAATGATCTGGTGGCCTTGTATCCGGCGACGCGCCAGCTATCGCCCAAGGTGCGGGCAGTCGTCGATTTCCTGGTCGAGGAGTATCGGCCGGTGCCGCTATGGGATCGGGAGCTGGAGGCGGCGGGGCTGTTGCCGGCGTGAGGTGAGCCTTCGGCGTCTAAGGAAGCCAGGCGCCGTTTTGGTAGACCATGGTCTCGTCCAGGTACACCGCTTCCGTGACGGCGAAGATGTCGACGTGGTAGCGCGCATCCTTGCGTTTGAAGCCGGGCTTGGGATACACGCCGTGTTTGGCGCCGAGCGAGAGGTGGATGCCGCACATGCGTTCGTAGGTGCCGATGTCGTTGACGCGCCGCTCGCGCGTGAAGGCGCGGTTCATGCCAAAGCCCAGTTCGCGCACCCATACTTCGCCTTCGTCGCGCCGGATGATCTCCAGAAGATGGTCGAATTCCGGCGTGCTGTCGTGCGCGCCGACGACCCGCCCTTGCGCGATCACCAGCGTGATCGGCTCGGCCGGGCGGTTGACCAGGTAGGAGGTGTCGCCAAACACGTGCACCCGAACCTGGCCGTTCACCGCTTCCAGGTCGCGCGCCTCGGTGAACACTTCGCCGATCGGGAATTGACCGCCCACATTGTGCATGCCGACGTAGTCGCCGACGTTGAGCTTGGCCGGCTCGAAGGCGCCACCGAACACCAGCGGCTCGGCGCTGCCGCTGTAGACTACGCCGGACCCGGCGGCGTCGATGCGCGCCTTGAGCGCGTGGCCCACGCCGCGGTAGTAGGCCGGATCGTAGGCCAGCGACTCGATGTAATGCGCGCCTTGCGCGCCAGGCATGCGCGACAGGTGCACGTGCTCGACCACTTTCAAGCCCAGCTTGAACAGCTCGACCCGAATGCGGAAGGCCTCGAGCCGGAAATTGGTTGACTGCACCAGTACCACCAGGCTCCCGGGCGCGAGCTGGCCGAAGGCAGCCAATACCGCGTCGGGCGTGACGGCGTCGAAATCGATGAATTGGCCGCCGCCCAGATTGCGCCGGTACGCCGCCGTGAGCGCGCGCGCCAGCGCGCAGCGGCTGTCGTACACCACCAGCGATGCGTGCGCCCCAGTGTGTTCGAGCGCGATGGCCAGCACGTCGCGCAGGTGCGCGCTGGCGGCATCGAGCACTGATTGCGGCAAGTCGGCATCATGCGGCAAGTCGGCATCGTGCGGCAGGCTGGCGCCGCTCGGCGCGGCGTCAGGTGGGGCGTTCGGTGGCATGGTGGCAGTTCGGTGAATGGGTGGTGCGGGTGCTGTATTATACGGCGCGCACGCCGCGCGCCCGCCGCTCGCGCCTAGCCTAGGTCTAGCCGATGGCGCTCAACGTCACCGGCACACCCGAGAGCACCGCGTTGCCAGACAAGGGATCGCGCAGGTTTTCGTCGAGCAGGGCGTTGAGGTTCACGCCCGGACGTTCGGCCGCCACTTGCATGCGCGTGCCGGGCAGGTCGTGGCCCCAACCGTGCGGCAGGCTGACCACGCCGGGCATCATCTCGTCGCTCAACTCCACTTGCACCTCGAGCGCCTGCATGGCGCCAGGGCCGACGCGCGCCATGCGCGCATTCGCGCCGTCGCGCAATCCCAGGCGCGCGGCATCCTGCGGATGGACCAGGGCCGTGCAGCGGTATGCGCCCTTGGCCAGCGCCGGCAGGTTGTGCATCCAGCTATTGTTCGAGCGCAGCTGGCGCCGTCCGACCAGCACCAGGTCCGCCGCCTGCGCGTCCAGATCGGCCGCCACCCGCGCCAGGTCGCCCACCAGGGATGGCGGCGCCAGCTCGACCTTGCCCGATGGAGTGCGCAGCGCTTCCGGGATGCGTGGCTGCAGCGCGCCAAGGTCGATGCCCGACGGCGCGGCCTTGAGCTTGGCCAGGGTCAGTCCGTCCGGCTTGCGGCCGAACTGGTCGCCGTAAGGGCCGCTGCGCAGACCCAGGTCGAGAAGGCGTTCGGCGCCGCGCGCCGGCGCCAGCGCTGCCATCACCTGCGGCGCCGCCGCGCCCACGGAACGCTCGAGTTCCTCGAGCAGGGCCGCGTCGTCGAGCGCATCGATGTCGGCGTCGGCACCGAGGCCCTTGGCGATGGCGGCGATGCGCAGCAGGCTTTCCCATTCGTCCGGCTGGCCCGATTCGCGCGCCAGCACCGGTGCGCTAAAGCGCGCGTGGTTGCGGTGCGAGAATTGGGTGAAGCTCACGTCGTAGTGCGCGTCCTCCAGCGGAGACGGCGCGGGCAGGATCACATCGGCGTGGCGCGACGTTTCGTTCAGGTAGATGTCCAGGCTGACCATGAAGTCGAGCTGATCGAGCGCGCGCGCCAGGCGCGGCCCGTTCGGGCTCGATAGCACCGGGTTGGCGGCGATCGCGATGAGCGCGCGAATCTGGCCGGGGCCCGGTGTGTCGATTTCCTCGGCCAGGCAGGTGAGCGGCAATTCACCGGCCACTTCGGGCGCGCCCGACACGCGGCTGGCGTACCGGCCGGTGATGGCGCCGCGCCCGCTACCCGCTGCGCCGCGGGTGTTGGCGGCGAAGGCGGCCGCTTTCGGGAACATGGCGCCGCCTGCGCTATCGAGATGGCCGGTGAGGACGTTGATGGCGTCGATCAGCCACGAGCTGACGCTGCCGAACTGCTGGGTGCAGGTGCCGATGCGGCCATACACGGCGGCCCGTTCGGTGCGCGCCAGTGTGCGCGCCAACTCGCGCATGGTGAGGGCGTCGATGCCGCAGCGCGCCGCCACGCGCTCGGGCGCGTACGGCAGCACGGCTGCGGCCAGTTCGGCCAGGCCATTCACGTGTCCGGCCAGACGCCCAAGGCGCACCAGTGATTCGTCGAACAGGGTGTGGGCGATCCCGAGCAGGAAGAAGGCGTCGGCGCCGGGGCGGATGAAGTGGTGCTGGTCGGCCGCCTGCGCCGTTTCGGTGCGGCGCGGGTCGACCACCACGATCTTGCCGCCGCGCGTGCGCAAGGCCTTGGCCTTGCCGCGAAAATCGGGCACCGTCCACAGGCTGCCGTTCGAGACCATCGGATTGGCGCCCAGGATCAGCAGGAAGTCGCAGCGCTCGATGTCGGGCACCGGCACCGACAGCCAGCTGCCAAACATCAGAGCGCAACTGAGCATCTTGGGCACCTGGTCCACACTCGAGGCCGAATACATATTGTGCGTGCCGAGCGCGCGCGCCAGGCGCGGAAAGTACAGCAGCAGGCTCATTTTGTGCGAAGTGGGGTTGCCCAGCACGGTCGCTAGCGCATGCGGCCCGCCGGCGGCGAGGACGGGCGGCAGGCGCCGCGCGATCTCGCGGTAGGCCTCATCCCAGCTCGCCTCGACGAAGCGTCCGTCGCGCTTGATCAGCGGCGTGCGCAGGCGGTCGGGGTCGGCGTGCAGCTCCTTCAGGCCGACCGCCTTCGGACACAGGAAACCGTGCGAGAACACATCGTCCTGGTCGGCGCGGATGCGCACGACCTGGCGCTGTTCATGCTCGACGATGAGCCCGCAGCACGCTTCGCAAAACGGACAGATTCGGTGGGCGCTGCTGATGGTGGTGGAGGGCATGCTGGGGCCTTGCGCAAGTGGGTCGCCGGGTCGGGATGAAATAGAACGACCGTTCGATTGTCGCGGCTGGACCGCCAACTGTCAACCGCGAGCGCTTGCGCGGTGTATGCTTGCCGCATCGTTCAAACCTTTCGGTCCTGCGCTTCGGTTCGGATCAATCACACGGGGGAATCATGAGAATAAATAAGCCATACCATGCGCTGCTGCTGGGCGCCGTCTTTGTCACCATGCTGGGCGCCTGCGTCAAGCACGTCGAACCGGAGGCGTCGGCGCCAGCATCGGTGTCACCATCGGCGCCAGCGTCGGCGCCAGCGTCAGCGCCGGCGGACACCAAGGCGCCGGAGGCGACTTATGGCGAGGCATTGAAGTCGAAGGTCGACAAGGCGCGCGAAGCAGGTAAATCGGACGTCGAAGTCCAGGAAAAGACCAGGCAGGCCATCGAAGCGGCCGAAGGTTCGCCCCCCGCTGCCGCACCGAAGTAGGCGCGAGCGCTTAACGCGCTCCTAAGTCGCGCCTAGCTCGCGCCCAGCGCGGCCGCTTGCACCAACGGCGCTTCGGCCTCCTCGGGCGCGTTCTCGGTCCAGCCGCCGAGCACGATCGACAGATCGACAAAGCCGGCGCGCCAGGCCCGTTCCAGGTCTTGTTCGATGCTTTCCATTGAGGTTTGGTCGAAATTGGCGAAGCCGCGCACGCCATAGGCGCGATTGCGTCCGTGCGCCTTGGCCAGGTACAGCGCCATGTCGACCAGGTTGACGGCGCGCTCCCACGGCAGCGGATGGTCGCCCGGCACCAGCGGGAAGGGCGCGAAGCCGATCGACACGTTGACCGAGATCTTATTGTCCTGGTATTCGATGGTGTGGCTCGATATACCGCCCAACAGGCGGCGCGCGATTTCCTCGACCCCGCTGCGCGGAATGGCCGGCAGGAAGGCGAGAAATTCCTCGCCGCCCCAGCGCACGATCATGTCGGTCTCGCGCAGCACCACGCGCAGGTTATCGGCGATCATCCGCAGCACGGCGTCGCCGGCGGCGTGGCCGTAGGTGTCGTTGACATGCTTGAAGTGGTCGACGTCAAGCAGGAACAGGGCGCCCACGATTTCCTCGCCCGAGGTGCCGGCGCCGCGCTTTTCCACCTGGGTGTGGGTGCGCATGAATTCCTGGAAGTGGCGCCGGTTGTACAGCGCCGTCAGCGGATCGCGCGAGCTTTGCGCCTTGAGCTCGAGGTTTTTCACTTCGAGCTGCGCGTTCGCCTGGCGCACCTTACGGTACAACAGGCCGACAATCACAGCGGCCAGCGCAAACACCAGCGCCAACAGCCACCACACGCGCTGCTGCAGGCGGCGATTGTTGATCTCGGCCGATTTGACCTCGTTCTCGCGGCGCAGCAGCTCGATCTGGCGCTGGCGCTTGTCAGCCTCGTATTTTTCCTGCAGCTCGTAGATGGCTTTCTGGCGCTGCTTCTCGAACAGCTCGTTCGAGAGCGCGCGTTCGCGATGGTAGGCCGCCAGAGCGGCCGGCAAATCGCCCGCATGTTCGAGCGCGTCGCCAAATTCGAGCAGCAACGATTGCAGATAGGGCTTGTCGCCGGATTTCTCGAAGTAGGCCAGGCCCGCTTCCATATTGCGTTTGCCTTCGGCCACGCGGCCCATCGCCAGGTAGGCTTCGCCCAGGTTGACCTGCGCCGTCGCCACGGTGGTGGCGTCGCCCACGCGCTGGGCGCGCGTCATCGCTTCCATCGAATAGCGCAGCGTGCTTTGGTAGTCCTGCGCCTTGAGGTAGCTGTCGGCCAGGTCGACCAGGGTACTCGTGACCATCGCCTCGGCGCCGAGCTTGCGCTCGATTTCCAGCGCCACCAGCAAGGCGTCGCGCGCGCGCGCGGGCTGCTTGGTGTCGCTCGCGAGCGAGGACTCGAGCGCCTTCACGCCGGCCATGCGTCCGGGCGAGCCGATCTTCTCGGCCAGCGCGAGCGCTTCGTCGATCATCTCGGCCGCCTTGCCGTATTCCTTCATCTGCATGTACAGGCCTGCCATCGACTCGAGCGCGTCGAGGATGGTCTGCGGCACGCCCGACTGGCGCGCCAGCATCAGGCCTGCCTGTTCCTTGGCCAGCGCCAGCGGGAAGTTGCCGGCCGCGGCGTACACTTCCGCGGCCGATGTCGTCATGTCCGAACGCACGCGCAAGTCGCCCGTGGTGTTGGCCACCTTCTCGGCCTCGAGCACCAGGTCTTGCGACTCCTTGAAGCGGTCCATCACCTGTAGCGTGAACGCCTTCGAGAGCATGCCCTTGGAGACGATGACGTTATCGTGCTGGGCGCGACCGAAGGCCAGCACTTCCTCCGCCAGCGCCAGCGACTCGACCTTCTGGCCCAGCTGGCGCAGCATGAAGCTCTTCAAAAGCAGGAACTTGGTCTTGGTCGGCGGCGGCGCGCTGCGCGCGCCCGCTTCGAGCTTGAGCAGCTCGGCGAGCGCCTTTTCCGGCACGTAGCGGCCGGTGTCGTCAATCTTTGCGAGTTTCTCGTCAAGGCTGCCCTGGGCGTGGGCGAGGTTGGCGAGCAGGCATAGCGCGGCCAGCAGCGCGCGCGCGCAGCGTCCGGGCGTATGGTCGTTCAAGCCTTCCAACATCGTGTCCCTTGCAGTGTGCGAACCGCATTCCGAGGCGGTGTTTTCGCAGACAATTATATTCTTGTTGCGGTGAGGAAAGACCAATTTTACGAGGATTTCGCGAAAAATTTCGATCTTTTTTTGAGCTGATGACCTAAATCGGGCGCGCCGGGCGTATTTTTGCGCCTGGCGCCACCGCGCGTCGGCCCTTGCTGCGTTTTATTCCCGCCAAAGCGCGTTCTGTCTGAATGGCGCTACCGCGCACGCCGCTTTTGCCTACAGTGGCGACATCGGAAAAGCCGGCGCGGCCCGTGCGACAGGGGTCGCGGCCCGCCATTCATGACGGAGAATCGCGATGCTGGAAATACAAAACGTAAGTAAAAGCTTTGGCAAGAAGGTGTTGGCAGTCGATGCCGTCAACCTCACGCTGACGCCCGGCGTGGTCGGCCTGATTGGCCACAATGGCGCCGGCAAGACCACCTTGATGCAGATGATCGCCACCTTGACGCGCCCGAGCGCCGGCCAGATCCGCTTTGACGGCATCGACATCGTGCGCCGTCCCGACGCGATCCGCGCGCGCCTGGGCTACCTGCCGCAGGACTTCGGGGTCTACCCGAACCTGACGGCGCAGGAATTCATGCAGTATTTCGCCGCCCTCAAAGGGGTGCGCGATCCGGCCCGCATCGCGCGCTTGCTCGAACTGGTCAATCTGCGCGAACACGCGCACCGTCCGGCCGCCGCTTTTTCGGGCGGCATGCGGCGCCGCCTGGGCATCGCGCAAGCGCTGCTCAACGATCCGGACATCTTGATCGTCGACGAGCCCACCGCCGGCCTCGATCCGGAGGAGCGCCTGCGCTTTCGCAACCTCTTGGCCGACCTGGGCGAGAGCAAGCTGGTGCTGCTGTCGACCCATATCGTGTCCGACGTCGAGAGCATCGCCGGCCAGCTCGCCATCATGCGCCAGGGGCGTCTGCTCGCCTTCGAAACGCCGGACGCCATGCTGGAGCAGGCGCGCGGGCGCATCTGGTCGGCCCAGGTCGACAGCGCCCACTACGAGGCCCTGCGCAACAACGTGCATGTGCTGCATGCGCAGCGCCAGGGCGCGAGCGTCAACCTGCGCATCGCCCATCCCGATTCGCCCTGCGCCGGCGCGCGCCACGCGGAGCCGAGCCTGGAAGAGGCCTTGATGGCGCAGCGCTACGCGGTGCAGGAGGCGGCATGAGCGGCCTGGCTTTGCGCGCGCTGGTGCTCAATGATGTGCGGCTGCGCCTGCGCCGCCTCTCGACGCTGGTAGTGCTGCTGGCCGTAATCGGCGTGATCTGGGCCGTCATTCCGGCCCCGGCGTCTGGCAACGCGCTCATGGCGAACGGGAACGCGCGCGTGCTCAACACCAGCTCCGCGTTGGCGCTTGGCAGCGGCACCTGGGCCTCTTTCCTGTTCTCGCTGGCCGCCTTCTACCTGGTGCGCGGACGCATGGCCGAGGATATCCGCAGCGGCATTGGCGGCGTGATTGGCGCCACCCAGACATCGAACACCGTATTCCTGGTCTCGCGCTGGCTTGGCGGGGTCGCCTACATGCTGGCCCTGCTGTTTGTCTTCATGGGCGCGGTGCTGGTGCTGCACCTGCTGCGCGCCGAGGGCCCGATCCAATTGTGGGTCTATTTGCAGGCCTACGCCTTGACCTTGCTGCCGATGGTTTTCTTCACCGTCAGCTGCGCCGTCCTGTTCGACAGCGTGCCTGCGCTGATGGGCAAGGGGGGCGACGTGCTGTATTTCTTCCTGTGGTTTGCGCAGCTGTTGACACTGGCGCCGCTCGGAACGGCGGGCGCCACGCCGCCATGGCACTTGCTGTTCGATTTTACGGGCATGGCTTCGGCCATGTACAACCTGATGGGCGTGCTGCACACCCACAACGTGTCGGTTGGCTGGAGCAGCTTTGACCCCAAGCTGCCCCCGGTGGCGCTGCCATCGGCGCTGTGGTCGGTCCAGATGACGCTGATGCGCTGCGCGTCGGCGGCGCTGGCGCTTTTGCCGATGCTGCCGGCGGCCTTGCTGTTTCACCGCTACTCGCCCGACCGAGTCAAAGTGGGGGCGGCGCGCGCGCGCCGCTCGCCGCTCACCCTGGTCAACAGCATACTGCGGCCGGCCGCGGTGCTGGCGCAGCCGTTGCTGCGGATGGGCGCGCGCATCGGCGGCGTTCCCGGCCAGGTGCTGGCGGACCTGGGCTTGACGCTGGCCGCCGCGCCGGCCGGTAGCGCCGCGCTCTTGGTGGTGGGCGCGGCGTCGCTACTGGCCAAGCAGGCGGCGCTGGGCGGCGTGCTGCTGGCCGGCGTGGCTTGCTGGGGCATCCTGGTGAGCGATATCAGCACGCGCGACTTCCAGGCCGATACCGCGCACCTGAGCGCGGCCGCGCCCGGCGGCGCCCGTGCGCGCTACCTGCGCCACTTCGGCGTGACGTTCCTGCTTGGTTTGCTGTTTTGCGGAGGGGTGGCGTTGCGCTGGGCGCCGCACGATGGCTTGCGTGCTGGCGCGCTGCTGGCCGGCTTGTTCGGTTTGAGCGCGGCGGCCACCATGCTGGGGCGCTGTTCCGGCACGGCGCGCACCTTTTGCGCGCTATTTCTGTTCGGTCTGTATATCGCCGTCAACGATACCCATATCGCCTTCATCGACATGGTCGCCTTCAATGGCGCCGCCACCGCGCGATCGGCGCTGGCATGGTGCGCAGTTGGCCTTGTTTGCAGCCTGCTGGGCTATGGGTGGAATCGGCGCCAGGCCGCCTAGCATGCCCGTTGGAGGCCGCTAGGCGATCTGCTGCAACAGATAAAGGCGCTGGTACAGGCCTTGGTCGATGCGCATGAGGCTCTCGTGGGTGCCGGTTTCGCAGATGCGGCCGTGATTGAGCACGACGATGTTGTCGGCTTCGCGGATGGTCGATAGGCGGTGCGCGATGGCGACGATGGTCACGCTCCCGCGCAGCGCGCCCAGCGCCGCCTGCACGATTTGCTCGGTCTGGCTGTCGATGTGCGAGGTCGCCTCGTCAAGCAGCAAGATGCGCGGTTTGCCCGCCAGCGCGCGCGCGATGGCGATCAACTGCTTTTGTCCGGTCGACAGGCGCGAGCCGCCCTCGCCGAGCAAGGCGTCGTAACCACCCTCGAGGCGCATGATGAAGGCGTGGGCGTGCGCCGCGCGCGCCGCCGCTTCGATGTCGCTTTGTGGCAGGCCGCGCCCCATGTCGATGTTCTCGCGCGCCGATGCGGCCAGCAGGAAGGGGTCTTGCGGCACCAACCCGACCTGCGCTCGAAACAGCGCGTTGGGAATGCCGGCCAGCGCCAGGCCGTTGATGGCGATGCTGCCCTGCTGCGCGCCATAGTAACGCAGCATTAGCGCCAACAGGGTCGATTTGCCGCTGCCGGTGTGGCCGACAATGCCCACGAAGGCGCCTTGCGCGATCTGCAGGTTCAGGCCATGCAGCACGGTTTGGCCAGGTGTGTAGGCAAATACCAGATCGCGGATGTCGACCGCCGGCACGCCGGGCGCCGGCGCCGGCACTGGCTCTGGATCCGCCTGCGCCCGCCCTGATGCGTGTTCCGGCGCGGCTTGTTCCCCGAGCAGTTCGGCCACGCGCGCGCTGGCCACCACGGCTTGCTGGATGCCGCTGAACTGCAGCGTGATTTCGATCAGCGGCCCGATCGCGCGCGCGATGTAGCTGATGAAGGCGTACAGCACGCCCACCTCGAGCGCGCCGGCGTCGCGCCGGCCGAAACTGAAGATGACCACCGCCAGCAGCACCACGTTGAGCAAGTCCAGGGCCGGGCGCAGCAGCCAGGCATTGGCGCGCAGCTCGGCCAGACGCGCGTGGTAGTGCGCGTCGTTGGTGGCGCCAAAGCGCTGCGCGAAGCGTGCCTGCGCGTTGTTCGCCTGTAGCACGTTCATGCCGCCGATCGACTCGGCCACCTGGCCGTTGATCTCGCTGCGCAGAGCGCGCGCGCGCGCCACCGCGGGTGCCGACAAGCGCTGGTACAACCACACGATCAGCAGCACCGCCGGCACCAGCGTGAGCACGATGAGCATCAGGCGCCAATCCATCCAAGCCATCGCCGCGATTGTCCCGGCCAGCACGATCGAACTGTCGAGCATGACGAACAGAACCTGGATGTATAAGGTTTTGACCGCTTCGGTGTCATTCGTCACGCGGCCCACCAGCTGGCCGGTGATGGCGCGGTCGAAGAACGCCATCGGCAGGCGCAGCACGTGGCCGTACACCGCCACCCGCAGGCGCTGCACCGAGCGCATCGCCAGGCCGGCCAGGCGCACCAGTTGCAGATAGCGCAGCGAGGTGGCGATCCACGCGCTCACCAGGGTGCCGCCCAACAGCAGCGCGATGCGCATCACATCGGGCTGGCGCGCCAGCAGGTGCTGGTCGATCAACATCTTGCCGAAGATCGGGCCGAGCGCTTCCAGGCCGGCCGCCAGCAACAGCCATCCGATGGCCCACCACAGATGGGCGCGATCGGGCGCGGCCGATTGGCGCAATAGCGCGATGGCCTTGCGCATCTGGTCCGGCGCCGCCTTGTTGGTTGGATCAGGCTGCATCGAGGCTGGCCTCCAGTTGTTGGTAACGCCATTGGCTGGCGTACCAGCCGCCGTGCGCGAGCAGGCTCTCATGGTCACCCGTCTCGACGATGCGCCCTTCGCGCAGCACCAGGATCCGGTCGGCCGCGGCGACCGAGGAGAGCCGGTGGCTGGCCACGATCATGCTGCGTTCGGGATGCTGGCGGCGCAGTTGGCGCAGGTGCTCGAGGATGCGCGTTTCAGTGCCCGTATCGACCGCCGAGAGCGCGTCGTCGAGCAGCAGCAAGCTACCCTCGGCCAGCAGCGCGCGCGCGATCGCCACGCGCTGGCGCTGCCCGCCCGACAAGGTGATGCCGCGCTCGCCCACCAGGGTGTCGTAGCCCTGCGCGAAGGCTTTGATGTCCTCGTCGATGGCGGCCAGCGCGGCCGCGTGTTCGATCTGGGCGCGCGTGGCGCCGGGACGCGCCAGCGCGATGTTCTCGAGGATCGAGGCCGAGAACAGGAACGATTCCTGCGGCACCCAGCTGAGCGCCGCGCGCAGCGTGGCCAGCGTGTACTGGTCGAGCGCCTCGTCGCCCCAGCGCACCTGGCCGTGCTGCGGCGTGATCTGGCGCAGCACCACGCGCAGCAGGGTCGACTTGCCGCAGCCGGTCGGCCCCACCACCCCCAAAACCTGGCCGGGCCGCAGGTCCAGCGTGATGCCCGCCAGCGCGGCCTCGCTTTGGCCCGGATAGCTGTAGCCGACGCCAGCGAGCGTCAGCGCGCCCGCCGGCGCGTGCGCGCAGCTGCCGCTGTCGGCGATCGACAGCGGCGCATCGAGCAGCGGCTGCAGGCGCGCCAGCGCGGCGCGCCCGCGTCCGATCAACGACAGTACCCAGCCGGCCGCGAACATCGGCCAGATCAGCTGGCCAAGGTACATGGTGAAGCTGGTCAAGGCGCCGACGCTCAATTGGCCGCGCCACACCAGGTAGCCGCCCACGCCGAGCGTGAGCACGCCGGCGCTCGACAAGGTCAGGCCCACGGCCGGTTCGTAGGCCGCTTCCCAGCGCTGCGCGCTTACGCCGGCCTGGGCCGCCTGCGCCGCCAGCGCGCCAAATTGCGCGGCGTTGCGTTCCTCGAGCCCGAGCGCGCGCATGCTGCGCGCGCCCGACAGCGATTCCTGCACCTGGTCGTTGAGCGCGGCGAAGCATTCGAGCGAGCGCGCCGAGGCCCGGTGCACGTGTCCGGAAATGAACCAGAACGCCAGCGCCATCGGCGGGAACGGCAGCAGCGCCACCAGGGCCAGGCGCCAGTCAACGCCCAGCAGCATCGCGCCGAGCACCACCACCAGCGTCAAGCTGCCGTCGAAGCCGGCCAGCATGGCCTCGCCGGCCGCCATTTCAATGGTGTCGATGTCGTTGGTGGCCAGCGCCATCAGGTCGCCAGTGCGCTGGCGCTGGAAAAAATCGGCTCCCTGCATCGTCAGGCGCGCGTAAAAGCGGGTGCGCAGTTCCAGCCCGAGCTGGTAAGCGGCGGCGAACAGGCGCAGCCGCCAGCCCACGCGCAGGAAGTAGATGGCCAGGCCGATGGCCAGCAATTGGGCCAGCTCGAACAGCAGCGCGCGCAGGCCGAGCTGGTGCGCGGCCAGCGCGTCAACCAGGGCGCCGACCTTGCGCGGCAGCGCCACCGTCAGCAGGGCGACCCCGGCCAGCATCAGGGCGGAGGCGGCGTAGGCGGACCAATGGCGGCGCACGAAAGCGGCGATCAGCCGGGTCAAACTCATGAACTGGCCTTGCTGGCGCACAGCGCCGCGGGTGGGGTATTCAACATGGAGGCGCAAATAAATAACGGGCCGAAGCCCGTTAATTTACTACTAAAACGCGAAGCGGGTTGGGCGCCGCCTCGCAGCGGCCGTGATGGCCGGCGCGCCAGGACGCGGACGCGGGTGTGAAGCGCCCGCGCGTGGCCCTCGTCAGGACTTCGGCTGCTTGTTGGGCGCGGCGGCGGTCTTGGCTTGAAGTGGTTCCGGCGTCGCCGCGCTGTGCGCGACGGCCCCAGCCTGGTCCACGCCCGTCGGTTTGATGGCAGCCTTGTTCCTGGAGCGCGCAGTTTGCGGCGCCGCCGCCGGCTCGACGCCATCGGCCAGGTTCGCTGGCGCGGCGGGCGCCTGGGCGGCGGGCAAGGCCAGCGCCGCCGGAATCGCCAGCGTGTCGATCGCGCGCGCGGCCGGGCTGGCCAGCGCGTGGCCGGAGGCGAAGCCGATCGAATCGATCCAGGCGTTTTGCGTGTGGGCGGCGATGTCGACCAGGCCGCGGCCGTACGCGAACATGCGCTCGAAGTTGGGCTGCCCTTGTATCGCGCACAGTGCGAATATTTCGCCAGCGTCGCGTGCTTGCATCAGCTGGCGCAGCGTGGCCGACGTTTTGTCGACCGAGGCGCGGGTGGCGTCAACATTGAGGGCGATGATTTTCTCGGCGCCTTCGCAGGCGTGGCTGGCGACGGCACTGATGAATGAAAACTGCGCTTGAATCTGTTCTGGGATCGATACCATGACTACTCCTCGATGCAAATTGGCGGCTGTTTGAAAGTGGTTTGTGTTGCGCTGCAATATGATGAGTGTAGCGGCGAATCGCGCGCTTGAAAAGGCTTTTCTATTGGCGGAAAATGCCTTTTCACCATTCTGGGACGTGGCTTTCCGTAACATCGTATGCGGCGCGCCTTGGCGCATGCCATGCCGGCGCTGCGGCGCGCGCATGGGAGTTTATTCTTGCGTTGCAGCATATGCGCGCGCCGGGCCGGTGCGCGCCAACTTTGCGCGCCGGCCATTCGTATGAAACAATCGTCGCCACGCAGCGCATACAGGAGGATGGATGGATCTGGTCATACGCAACGCCAGTTTGCCCGACGGGCGCCTGGGCATCGATGTGGGCATCGAGGGCGGGCGCATCGTCGCCGTGCAGAGCGCGCTGCCGGCGCGCGGCGCGCGCGAGATCGACGCCGGCGGCGACCTGCTCACGCCGCCTTTCGTCGACGCCCACTTCCACATGGACGCCACCTTGAGCTACGGCCTGCCGCGCGTGAACGCATCGGGCACCCTGCTCGAGGGGATCGCGCTATGGGGGGAACTCAAGCCCCAGCTGACCCAGGACGCGCTGATCGAGCGCGCCCTCCAGTATTGCGACTGGGCGGTCGCGCGCGGCTTGCTGGCGATCCGCTCGCACGTCGACATTTGCGACGAGCGCCTGCTGGCGGTCGAAGCGCTGCTGGAGGTGCGCCGGCGCGTGGCGCCCTACCTGGACCTGCAACTGGTGGCTTTTCCGCAGGATGGCGTGCTGCGCTGCCCGGGCGCCTTCGGCAACCTCAAGCGCGCCGTCGCGATGGGCGTGGACGTGGTCGGCGGCATCCCTCACTTCGAACGCACCATGGACGATGGCGCCGCGTCGGTGCGCTTGCTGTGCGAGTTCGCCGCCGAGCAGGGCCTGCGGGTGGACATGCATTGCGATGAATCGGACGACCCGCTCTCGCGCCACATCGAAACGCTGGCCTTCGAAACCCAGCGTCTTGGCATGCAGGGACGGGTGGCGGGCTCGCACCTGACGTCGATGCATTCGATGGACAACTACTACGTCAGCAAGCTGCTGCCACTGATGCGTGAAGCGGGCGTGGCGGCCATCGCCAACCCGCTCATCAACATCACGCTGCAGGGACGCCACGACAGCTATCCGAAGCGGCGCGGCATGACGCGCGTGCCGGAGCTGCTGGCCGCCGGCATCGACGTCGCCTTCGGTCACGACTGCGTGATGGACCCGTGGTACAGCTTGGGTTCGGGCGACATGCTGGAGGTGGCGCACATGGGTTTGCACGTGGCGCAGATGACGGGACAGCAGGCGATGCACGAATGCTTCCTGGCCGTGACGCAGACGCCGGCGCGCATCCTGGGCCTGGAAGGCTATGGCATCGAGCCGGGCTGCCATGCCGACCTGGTGCTGCTCGATGCGGGCAGCAGCGTCGAGGCGATCCGTCTGCGCGCGGCGCGCCGCGTGGTGATCCGGCGCGGCGCGGTGGTGAGCGAGGCGCCGGCGGCAGCGGCCAGCTTGAACCTGCCGGGGCGGCCGGCGCGCGTCGGCTTTCGGCTCGGGCGCTAGGCGCGGCGCCATTCAGGGGCGCGGCCGCGCGCTTTGGCGCATTAGCGTTTTGCTGGCGCCGCCGGCGTCCACGCAAACATACTTTTGGTAGCTCTTGATCCATCGGCGCGGCCGATGCACACTATTTCCGTATGGCAATAGCGATGGGTACGTCTGTACGCTGTCGCATTTGTCAAAAAAATCGGCCAAGTTTTCATTCTTGCCTTGGCTTTCATTGTGCAATGCGCGATTATTATTCTTAGTCAAGAATTTCAAAGATTCTTGACCTGCGTATCGCCCGATCTACCCTCCCTGGGCACAGTTTTGCGCTGACTCGCACCGCATCGCCGCATTCGAAGATGATTCGCTCATAAGGAATAGGCAAAATGAAACTCACCAACCTGAAAATCGCCGCGCGCCTGGGCTTGCTGGGGGTTGTGTTCAGCATCGCCTTGCTCGTCGTCGGCATCGGCGGCTGGAACGCGCTCAACACCACCAACGCCAAAAGCACCCTCGCGATGCAGCAAGCCTCGACCTTGAGCGACGCGATCGACGTGGCGCGCGCCGCCCAAGTCGAATTCAAGATCCAGGTCCAGGAATGGAAAAACATCCTCTTGCGCGGCAATGACCCGGCCCAGCTGGAAAAATACACGGCGGCGTTCAAGAAAAGCGGGGCCCTCACCCAGGCCGAGCTGCAAAAAGTCAACGCCCTGCTCGGCAAGCTCAATTTGCACACCAACCATGTCGACGAGGCCAGCAAGGCGCTCGACGAATTGAACAAGAACTATCTGTCAGCGCTCGAGAAATACGACAGCGCCAATGCCGACAGCGCGCACGTGGTCGACGCCCTGGTCAAGGGTATGGACCGCCCTCCAACCAAGAAGATCGATGAAATCGTCGCCTATATCCAGGAACAGTCGCACGCCATCATGGCGCTCCAGTCCAAGGAAAAAGAGGAAGCCCAGCGCACCACCAGCATTCAAATTGCCGCCACCGTGCTCGTCACCTTGGTGGCGGGCGCGCTCTTCATGGTCTGGCTGGTGCGCAGCATCACCGGCCCGCTCAACGAAGCGGTCGGCATCGCGCAAACGGTCGCCAGCGGCGACTTGAGCGCGCATATCGAGGTGACCAGCACTGACGAAATCGGCACCTTGCTCCTGGCCTTGAAGAATATGCACGACAGCCTGGCCGAGATCGTCGGCAAGGTGCGCGCCGGGACCGAGGCGATCGCGTTCGCATCAAATGAAATCTCGACCGGCAATATGGATCTGTCGGCCCGCACCGAACAGCAAGCGAGCTCGCTCGAGGAAACGGCGTCTTCGATGGAAGAGTTGACCTCGACCGTCAAACAAAACGGCGACAACGCCAATCAGGCCAGCAAGCTCGCCAGCAACGCCTCGGACGTGGCCGTGCGCGGCGGCGAGGCGGTGGCGCAGGTGATCCACACCATGGGCTCGATCAATGAGTCCTCCAAGAAGATTGTCGACATCATCGGCGTCATCGACGGCATCGCCTTCCAGACCAATATCCTGGCCTTGAACGCGGCGGTGGAGGCGGCACGCGCCGGCGAGCAGGGGCGCGGCTTTGCCGTCGTCGCCTCCGAGGTGCGCAACCTGGCCCAACGCTCGGCCGCTGCGGCCAAGGAAATCAAGGCCTTGATCGGCGACTCGGTCGAGCGCGTGGAGGCCGGCAGCAAGCTCGTTGGCAATGCGGGCACCACGATGGACGAGGTGGTCGATAGCGTCAAGCGCGTCACTGCCATCATTGCCGAGATCGCCGTCGCTAGCGGCGAGCAAAACGCCGGCATCGACCAGATCAACGACGCGATTTCGCAGATGGACAGCGTGACCCAGCAAAACGCGGCGCTGGTCGAAGAGGCGGCGGCAGCGGCCGAAGCGATGAAGCAGCAAGCCGAGAGCCTGGCGCACGCGGTGAGCGTGTTCAAGATCGACGAAAGTAAGATGGCGGCGGCGCCGGCCGCGCGCAGCGTGGCGCGCGCGCCGTTCAAGGCGCCCGCGCGCAAAGCGGTGGCCGCGCGCAAGCCTGCGCCACCACCGGCCCGCCTGCCTGCGCGTCCGGCGCCGCCTGCCGCGGCCGAGGCCGAGGAGGCGGGCTGGGAAGAATTCTAGCGCCAGCGGCCTGGGAGCGCCTTTGCCGCCAGCGCGAAATCGTTTAAGCTGCGCCTCTCGAAACAGCACAGCATGGTGGACCGGTGGCACGACGATACAGCATTCGCGCAGCTCTGGCGCTAACCGCGGCGGGCCTGGCCGCTTGGGCCTGGCATAGCTACGCGCCGCCCTCGCTGCGTCCTGGCGCGCTGGCCCAGCGCGCCAAACCCGGCACCGTGCTTGGCTGGAAAGCGCGCGTGAGCAGCATCGCCGGCGACGGCACGCGCGGCTTCGCCGACGGCGCGCGCGCCACGGCCCGCCTGTTCGACCCCTACGGCCTGGCGCTCGACCGCGCGGGCAACCTCTACATCGCCGATGCCGGCGACACCAACCGCATCCGCAAGCTGGCGCCGGACGGCACCCTCGTTTCCATCGCCGGCGGGGCCGAGGGTTTCGTGGACGGACCGGCTGCGCAAGCGGCCTTCAACACGCCGTCCGGCCTGGCGATCGACGCCGCCGGCAACGTCTACATCGCTGACACCGGCAATAACGCCATTCGCAAGCTCGCTCCCGACGGTACCGTCAGCACGCTCGCCGGTGATGGCCAGGCCGGGGACGCCGATGGCGTCGGGCGGCAGGCGCGCTTTAACGGACCAATCGGCGTGGCGGTCGACGCGCAAGGCGTGGTGTACGTGGCCGACACCTACAACGACCGCATCCGCAGGATTGGCCTGGACGGTGCCGTGAGCACCATCGCCGGCTCCACGCATAGCGGCTACCTCGATGGCGCGGCGCAGGCGGCTCAATTCGACACGCCGTGCGCACTGGCGGTCGATGCGCAGGGCGTGCTGTGGATCGCGGACACGCGCAACGGCGCCATCCGCAAGCTGGGCAAGGATGGCATGGTGAGCACGCTGGCGCGGGCCGAGACGGACGCGTCATCCGAACTGCTGCGCCGACCGGTGAGCCTGGCGCTCACGCCCGACGGTTACCTGTACGTGGGCGACATGGCGCGCGGGCGCATCGTGCAGGTCGCGCCGACGGGGCAGTTGCGCGGCCTGACCGGCATCGGCGTCGATATCGCGATTGGCGAGGACAGCCCGGCGCGCCTGGGCCTGCCGGCCGCCATCGCGCTCGACGCGGGCGGTGCCTTGTATGTGTCCGATCCGGCCAGCTACATGGTGCGCCGCATCGCGGCGGCTGATGGGGCGCCTGCGCTTGCCGTGCCGGCGCCCGCGCCGGGACCGCGCGCGCAAACGCAAGTGCAAACGCCGCAAGCACAAGCACAAGCACAAGCACAAGCGCAAGCGCAGGGTGGCCCGCTGCCTTGGCCGCTCAAGCCGCAGAGCGGCTGGCATGAAGTGGTGGGCACCATGGGCGAGGTGCGCGGCAATTACGAGGGCGAGAGCCGCGACCATTTCCACAACGGCGTGGACGTGCAGGCTGCGCTGGGCACGCCGGTGCTGGCGGTGCAGGACGCCAAGGTGAGTGACCCGCTGCCTAACTGGGGCTTTGGCGCGCTGGGCGAGGGGCTGGCGCTCGACACCATCGCCTACATTCACATGCGCGTTGGCCGCAACGACAAGGATGCGCCGCTCGACCCCGCGCGCTTTACCGCCGTGACCGACAGCGCCGGCAAGCTGCTGCGCATGCGCGTCAAGCGTGGCGCGCGCTTTCACACGGGCGACGCGCTTGGCACCGTCAACCGGATGTATCACGTCCACCTTGCGATGAGCCAGGCGGGACGGCAGGCCAATCCGCTTGCGCTGTCGTTCAACGGCTACGCCGACCACATTGCGCCGCACATCGAATCGATCGCCCTGACCGGCCCGGACGGACAGCGCTTGAGCGCCAAGCGCGGCAAGCGCCTGCTGGTGCCGCGCGCGGACGGGGAGGTGGGCATCGTCGTGGGCGCCTACGACCAGACCGATGGCAACGTCGCGCGCCGCCGCCTGGGCTTGTACAAGCTGGGCTACCAGGTGCTGCACGCGGACGGCACGCCGGTGGCTGGCTACGAACATGCGATCGTGAATATCGAATTTAACAGCCTGCCGCCGGACCGCGAGACCGTCAAGGTCGCCTACGCCGACAGCAGCGGCATCACCGTGCATGGCAGCGCGGTGACGCAGTTCATGTACATGGTCACCAACACCGTGCGCGACGGCCGCGCCAAGGCCGGCAGCTGGCATGTGGCCGAGCTGGCGCCGGGCGACTACATCGTGCGCATCCTGGCGGCCGACTACGCCGGCAATGAAGCGGTGAGCGGGCGCGACCTTCCCGTCACCATTGAATGAAGAACATAAAGGATCTACTGCCATGAGCGATCAAACCACAGTGGCCGTCATCTTTCCGCTACCGAACCGCGATTTCGATCCGAGCGAGGTGGCCGTGCCGTGGCGCGTCCTGCGCGACGCCGGCATCAGCGTGCGCTTTGCCACGCCCGATGGCGGGCCGGCCGAGGCCGACCCCTATATGATCAGCGGCGAGGCGCTCGATGTATGGGGCTGGATTCCCGGCCTGCGCCGTCTCAAGCTGGTGGGCTTGGCGCTACGGGCCAACGCCAGCGCGCGCGCGGCCTATCGCGAGATGCAGGCCGATCCTTCGTTTCGCGCGCCCCAGTCCTTCGCCAGCATGGCGGTGGCCGACTTCGACGGCATGATGCTGCCCGGCGGGCACCGCAAGCGCGGCATGGCGCCGTATCTGGAGGACGCGCTCTTGCAGCGCTTCGTCGCTGAATTTTTCGACAGCGGCAAGCCGGTGGGGGCGGTGTGCCACGGCGTAGTGCTGGCGGCGCGCAGTGTGTCGGCCAAGACTGGCAAGTCGGTGCTACACGGGCGCAAGACGGTGGCGCTGCCATGGGCCATGGAGCGCAAGGCGTGGATGCTGACGAAATTTATCGGCCGCTTCTGGGATCCGGACTACTACCGCACCTACACCGAGGAAAGCGGCGAGCCGGCCGGCTACCGCAGCGTGCAGGCCGAGGTGACGCGCGCGCTGGCCTCGCCCAATGACTTCGTCGACGTGCCCGGCGACGCGCCCGATCATTTTCGCAAATCCAGTGGCCTGTTCCGCGACAGCGAGGACGACGCGCGCCCGGCCTGGATTGTCGTCGATGGCAATTACGTCTCGGGACGCTGGCCGGGCGATATCCATGTCTTGGCGCGGACCCTGGGCGATCTGGTGCGCAAGCAGGCCGGGGCGCCGGCCGCGCGCTGACAGGCCTTACTTGGCGGCGCCCGCCAGCTCGGCGACGGCGGCGCGCACGCCATTGAACACCTTGGCCATGCGTCCGTAATTGAGGCGGTCCGGCGTGTCGCTCCCCGTGTGATAGTAGGGATAGCGGAAGATCGCCGTGTCCGTGACCATGATGGCCGGGTAACCGTTCTTCCAGAACGAACCGTGGTCCGACCAATCGACCCCTTGTATCCACGCGAAGGCGGCCACGCCTTCCGACGGAAACGGCTCGGTGGCGCGAAAGCGGGTGATGGTGCGATGCATCAGCTCGCGCGAATGCAGGTCGCTCACGAAACCGACGAAGTCGCCCGAGTTGGGGAAGAAGGGGCGGAAAATGCTCGGGTATATTTGGGAGTTGGGCGCGTCGTCGTAATAGCCGATCGTCTCCAGGCTCAGCATCGCCACGATGTTTTCTCCGCGCGAGCGCGAGCGGTTGGCGTACTTCAGGCTGCCCATCGAGGAGCCTCCGAAGTAGGGCGGCTCCTCGTTGGCGAACAGGACGAAGCGCAGCGTTCTTTGCGGCGCGCTCGTGTGCAGGCTGCGTGCCAATTCCAGCACCATCGCCGTGCCGGAGCCGTTGTCGTTGGCGCCGGGCGCGCCGGGCGCCGAGTCGTAATGCGCACCCACGATCACGATCTCCTGCGGTTTGCTGCTGCCTTTGATTTCGACTTCGATATTGCGCACTTTTGCGCGCATTGTCGTGTCGATGCTGTCGAACTGCTGGAGCGCGACCGGGTAATTCATGCCCGCCAATTGGCTTTCGATGTAGCCGGCCGCGCGCTCGAGCGCGTCCGGATGGCGGGTGTTGTGCTCGGTGCTGGCCACGGCCATCACATGGGCGAACATCTGGCTGGCCAAGGCCTGCTCGCTGCTTGTCAAAGGCGCCAGCTTGCCGCGATAGGAATGGCCAGGCACATGCAGCATGTAGGCGAGGATTAGTCCAAGCGGAAGGAAAACGAAGGCGGTGAGGCGAAAACACACGCCCAGCCAGGCGCGCCACGTGGTGGGAACAATCGAAAATGTCTGCATGATTGGCGGGCGCGGCGCGTGGCCGCTCGCCCTTGTCTCCGTAAGGCCTACTTGGCGGCGCGCACGCGCACGCCGAAAATATCAACTTGGTTCATCGGTCCATCGACGCCGCCCGCGGCGCCGAAGCTGCTGTTGCTTTGCAGGTAGCTCATATTATAGAAGTCGCTCGCCTCGAGCAAATAACTGCCGGGCCTGAGGCGCGCGGCCAGCGCCGTCGAATGGGCCGGCTGCCACGGCATCGCGCCGGCGGCGGTGTGTGGCAGCGCGATCACGCCTTGCGCCACCACGCGCCCGCCATGGTCGCGCAGCGTCAACCACTTCACGCCGGCGCTGATGCCAAGGTTGATCTGGTTCGCGCTGTTGTGATATTCGAGCTCGATTTGGTAAAGCCCGGTCCGCGCGATGCGCACGTCGCGCACCGTGAAGGTGTCTGAAGGCTTGCCCCAGCCAGGCAGGTGCTGCGCGGCGAAGCGCTCGTTGGGTCCGGCGACTTGAACATTCGACGCGATGCGCGCATCGCCAACAGCGATCGACATCCCCTCGTCGTTGCAGCGGGGCGCGCTGTGATGGCTGCGATTGCCGGAATCGACGAACTGCGCCTCGAGCGCGTAGCATGCCGTTGGCGTCGCGGCGCTGTCAGTCCAACTGGCGCCGCCCACGCGCGCGGCGACCAGCGCGCCATCGCGGTAGATATTGAAGACCGTGTTGGGGCGCCGGTCCGTTGGCGCGATCAGCAAGCGCGTGCGCCCCCGCGCGTCATGCGCCAGTGCGCCCAGCACTGGCTCGGGCGGCCCGAACACGGCGCTGCCTTGCGCGAACGGATCGGCGCGCACGCGTTTGATACCTTGCTGGCCTTCGAGCAGTTCGCCCAACACCACTTCGATCAGATTGTCGGACCCAAGCTGCTCCCAGCGGATGGGCGAGGCTGCGCGCTTGCCGTTGACGAAAATTGTCTCGACGGCGAAGTAGCCCGATACGGCTGTCGCCTTTGGCAATTTGACGTTGATGTTGAGCGTATGCTCGCGCAGACGCAGCGCCTTCAGTGCGATGACGTCGGCCTGGCCGAACACGGTGCGGCGCAGGCGGCTGGTGATGAATGGCCGGATCTCGATGCCGCCGCGGCTGGTCGACACGCCGAACACGTTCCCTATCACCATGCCCAGATAGCCCGCCACCGACCAAAGCTGGCGCCGCGAATTGATCACGGGGCCGGTCAAAGCCGGTTTCGCCTCGTCGAGCAGCAAAGGCTGGGCCGACAGCCACTCCAGGTTTTCCATGTTCGACAAATTGAGGGCGGCGCCGCGCATCAGGGTGTCGTACGCGGCGTCGGCCACGCTTACGTTGCCGCTGGCCGCCGCCGCGCGCAGGCCAAAGGCGGTCACGAAGGGCCAGATCGCGCGGTTGTGATAGACCGGCACGTCCGCCTGCTGCGGATAGATCACCGGCGCACCCATCGGGCCGTGCGGATAGTTGGCCAGGATCTCTTGCGCGCGCCCTTCGTCGGCCACGCCCGTGATGATCGCCAGCGCCTGACCCAGCCAGTCGAATTTAACCATGGGTGCGCCGTCGAAGCGGGACGCAGTGAGGCCGCTGTACATGCCGGCGCCGCTTAGCCACAGGCGCGCGTTGATCGCCTTCTTCAAGGCGTCGGCCCAACCCTGGTATTTTTTCGACAGCGCGGCCTTGCCCTGCTCGCGGGCAAGTTCGGCCGCCAGTGTCAGCGCCTTGTAATGGGCGACGTTGGTCGAGAGCGCTTTCGAGCTGGCCAGCGCGGCCAGGTCGGTGACGATCCAGGCCGCGTAGCTCTGCTCGCGCCAGTCGAGGAAGGATTGCTCGCCCATGTACAAGCCAGTCGCGCCATCGAAGGCGGCCAGTCTGTCGTTTTCGATCGTGTTCTCAAGCGCTGTCAGCGCCTGTTGTGCGAAGGCGGCGCGCTCGGCGGGCGCGAGCATGTTCAGCACTTCCTCGGCGCCGAAGGCCCAGCTGACGCGGTCCGTGCTCACTGGCCAACTGCCGCCGCTGCCGGTATCTTGCACGATCTGCAAACCAGCGGCGCTGCCGGCCACCTGGGCCGCCACCGTGGCGCCAACTCGCCACGGCGAGAGCTTGAAGGCGAGCGCATTGCGGGTGCGCTGAGGGTCGAGCATCGCTAGGCCGAGCTTGGCGGCGTAGGAAAGGTCGCGCGTCCACACATAATGCCAGCGCTCGCCGGTCTCGAAACAATCGCAGGCGATCGCGGCGCCGCCGTTGTAATTGCCATCCTGGATCTGCGACACCGCGTCCTGTTTCATCTCCGTGAGCGCCAGCGCGAATAGCGCGTCGAAGGCCAGGTTGGCACTGCGCACGCGCGGCTGGTCGGCCGTTTCCTGGTAGGTGATCGATTGCGCTCCCGGGTCGCGCAGCTGCATCGTGCTCGACTGCGCATAGCCGCGTAGCGCGGCGCTTGCATCCGGTGCCGAGAATTGTGCGCTCTCGGTGCGCCCGTCGAAGGTGGTGAAATCAAGGGTTTGCCGCGCCGCGTGGCCCAGATGCGCATCGGTGCCATCGCTTGCTGGCGCGCCAAGGCGGCTGATGCGCAGCTGCGCCGCGCCGGGATGGGAAACGTCGATGCTGAAGCGGTATGCGCCGCTTTGCTTGACCAGCAGGTAGTCCTGCGCGCCGCCATGCTGCACCAGGGGGTAGGGCGCGTCGAGAGCGATATTGACGCTGGCGGCCGGATCGATCACCCATTCGCGCGCCCAATCCTTGCTGCCGACCTTGAACCCGTGCCATCCCGGGCCGATCACGATGTCGGCCACGAAGATGCCTTGGCCTTGATCGAGCAGCGGCGCGTCCGCACCCCAGCCGTTGAAGGCGCCGCGGATATACATTGCCTGCGCCGGCGCCTCGTCCGCCAGCGCGGTGCCGCAGGCGAGCGCCGCCAGCACGGCAAATGTATGGAACGATTTTGTCATTCGAGCGATTATCGGTATTCGCCACGTTCGATGAGGCCCTTGAGCGCGTCGCGCGACTGCAGCATCGGAAAGTCCTGCTCGCGGTAGGCCCTGGGCGCCACAAATTCCAGTTTTCCTATTGTAGCGGCGAAGGATGCCTGGCGGGGCTGCGGCGCGAGTGCTTTGCCGTTCAAAAGCGCCTGTCCATGCGACAGTGCCAGCAGCACCGGTGTGCCGCTGCGCATATCGAAGCTCAGCTGCGATCGGCTCTTGTCGGCGTTGAGAAAGCAAAAGCGTACCTTGCGCGCCGGGCCTCCGGCCAAACGCAGGCGCCAAAGCTGCTGGTCATGGGTTCGGCTAAAGTCGACCGTGATGCGCTGCGCGCCATCGGGGCCGAAGGGTAGCACGGCATGGAAAGCGCTCCACGCCTCGGGTATGGCGGGACTGAACGCCAAGGTGTTCTCGAGCAGTTCTGGCTTGAAGCCCACATAGTCCTGGTAGGCGTTGCGCACATATTCGGCTACGCTCCACGATTGCGCAAACGTGCCCGATGGATGGGGCGTGCCGTCCACGCCCGGCAATGCGTCGAGCAGTTCGCTCATCGTGCCCAGCGTGCCAAGGCCCAGGATCTGCTCGCCCAGATTGCGCGAGAGCGTCCAGGCCAGGTCCTGGTAGCCAAATTTGTTCAGGCCGGTGATGGTGAAACCGGCATTCCAGCCCCACACCGTGCCTTGATGGTAGGCGGCGTCCTTGTGGTGGAAGGCGGCGTTCTCGTGGCGCGGATGAAAATACGGATCGTTCTGGCTCAGCGAGGCGACCCCGTACGGGTACAGCAGTTCCGACACCGCATTCCTGAGGACCTTGGCCTGGACGGACGGAGCGACAAAATCATCGAACGGCACCGATAGCAGCATCAGCTGATTCGGGCGCACTTTCAGATCGCGGCTGGCGTCGGCGCGCAGGCGGTCGGCCATGGTCTGGCCATCCCAGAACAGGCGCGCGAAGCTTTGCTGCGCCTTGTGCGCCATCGCTTGCCATTGGCTGGCCCTGGCCTGGTCGCCGGCTTGAAAGGCTAGATACGCGCCGCTTTGCAACGCCGTGTACCACAGGGCCTGGATTTCGACGGCGCGCGGTCCACGCGCCGACCAGGGCTGCTTTCCATCGATGCGCGCATCCATCCAGGTGTCCGCATCGTCGTGGGTGAGCAGGCCGTCCGCGTCGACGTAGTTGGCGATCGCGCCCTCGAAGTAGGGCACGGCCAGCTTGTACATGGCGGCCGCGAATTCCCGGTCGCCTGTGTAGCGCACGTATTCAAGCGCTTCGCGCAGCATCCAGGGCGTGCCGTCGACCGTGTTGTAGATGATGTTCCGGCCTGCGGCCACGCGGTTCGGAATGCGTCCATAGTGCTGGTCGCGCGGCTCGCGTAGATTCTGGTAGCGCGCGAAGTTGAGCAGCACCTCCTTCGCCTGGGCGAAGCGGCCAGCCGCCAGCAGGGTGCCGGGCAGCGCGATAAAGCTGTCGCGCCCCCAATTGTCGCGAAACCAGGGCAAGCCTGCCCAGATGCCGCTACCGTATTGCTCGACCACGAACAGGCCGCTGGCCGCCTTGGCCCAGTTGAGGGCCTTGTTGTACCGGGCGTCGCTGGTGGCGAGGTAGCTCTTGCTGAGCGTTGCATACAGCGCCAGCTTTTCCGCCTCGATCGGGGCGGTCCTGGCCAGCGCGCGTGCGCGGCGCGTGGCTTGCTCTGCGCTGGCGCCGAATGCGGCGACGACGGTGAAACTGCGCGTGCGCGCCAGGGTGCGCAGCGTGAGGTCCGCGTCGGCGCGAAACGGCCGGTCCGCCGCGAGTGCCATATACTGCGCGCCATCCACCGCCGCCGATGGTGCGATGACGACGACATCCGCTCCGCTGGTGATCTTCACGCTCTGCGCATCAGCTTTGAGGATCGGACGGATCGACAGCATGACTGCGCGCGGGTTCGACACCCGCATGGCGAGCGCATGTTTTTTCGATAGCAGGGCCATCTCCTCGGCGGCGCCATTGGCGTAGCGCACCCGGTGGCCATAGGGCAGTACGGATTCGCTCGCGTCAGCGCGCTCGTTCTGCGCGCCGTCGATGAAGCTGGCGTAGCTTTGAAACAGTGGCGCCGGCCCGCTCACATAGCCTTCGCCTTTGCTGTAGCTGTGGGTGTAGGCCTCGAAGTAGCCATCGAGGTTGTCGCCGACGACAAAGCGCGCTTGCTGGCCCGGCTTGACGGCGATGGCCATGTCGTCGAAGAAGCGTCCGGCGGCAGGGATGGAGGCCCGCGCCGCCGGCAGCGCCAGCAGCGCGGCTAGCGCCGCCAGTGCGGCCGATCGTGCGGCCAGGCGTGCCGGCGCGCTCATTGCAGCTCGAGGATGAGGACCGAGCGCGCCGGCAGCCGCAGTTCGGTCTCGAGCGCGTAGCGCTTGCCGCTGATGACGTCCGTGCCTTGTGCGATCCCGGCGAGCATTTCGTGAAAGCGCCGCGTCGGCAGTACCGCTTCCTCAGCAGCTTTGTTGAAGGCGACCATGACCTTGTGCTTGCCGTCGTAGCGGAAGTAGACGTAGCTGCCACGCTCGGCGCCATAGTGCATCATGCGCCCGCTGTGGATCACGATTTGCCCCTTGCGCCAGTTGAGCAGCTTGCGCACGAACGCTTGCGCCTCCTTCTGCTGCGCGCTCAAGCCGGCACCAGTGAAGGCGTTGACCGTGTCGCCGGGCCAGCCGCCCGGGAAGTCCTGGCGGTAGCTGGCGTCGTCGCGGCCCTCGGTGGTGCTGGTCATCAGTACTTCGGTGCCCGCGTATATTTGCGGTATGCGCGGCATCGTCAGCAGATAGGCGATCGCCATCTTGTACAGGTCGAGGTCTTGATGGACGACGCTGAAGATGCGGGCCGTGTCATGGTTGCCCTCGAATAGAACCAGCTTGGCCGGGTCCGGGTACAGGTAGTCGAGCGACGCCGTTTCGTACACGTCGCCAAAGGCGGCGCCTTCGGTTTTGTCACCCGCGAGCGCGGCGCGCATCGCTTCGGCCAGCGGGAAATCCATCAGGCTGGGCACGCTGCCGACATAGCCGTTGGCATTGCGCTTGCCCTTTTGCCAGTGCGATACCACGGGCGGCAGGCGGCTCCATTCCTCGCCGACCAGGTTTAGCTGCGGGTATTCGTCCAGGATGCGGCGCGTGTACTGGCTCAAGAAGGCGGGATCCGAATAGCTGTAGGTGTCGATGCGCAGGCCCGACAGGCCGGCTGATTCGATCCACCAGATATTGTTCTCGATGAGGTAATTGGCGACGTAGGGATTGGTCTGGTTCAGGTCCGGCATGTTTTCGGTGAACCAGCCGGTGGTGAAGTTGTCGCGATCCTCGCGCGATCCGTAGGGGTCTTGCATCGCCACCCGGTGGTGCTCGGTCGGCACGAATTTGCCGCCGTGGTTGATCCAGTCTGGCATCGGCAGGTCGGCCATCCACCAATGCTTGATGCCGATATGCGACAGCACCACGTCGGCGATCAAGCCGATGCCGCGCGCTCGCGCCTGCGCGGACAGGCGCAGATAGTCGTCATTGCTGCCAAAGCGGGCGTCGATCCGGTAGTGGTCGGTGGCCGCGTAACCGTGGTAGGAGCCGATGGGCGCGTTGTTTTCCACCAGCGGCGTCGGCCACAGCTGGGTAAAGCCAAGTGTCGCGATGTAGTCGAGATGGTTGATGATGCCGGCGATGTCGCCGCCGTGGCGCCCCTTGCCGTCGGCGCGCCTGGCTGCTTCGGCCAGCCCCGCCACGCTGTCGTTGGCGCTGTCGCCATTGGCGTAGCGGTCGGGCATGACTTCGTAGATAACGTCGGCGTTGCTGAAGCCCGCGCGCAGGCGCGAACCGGGCGCCCTTGCACGCAACTGGTAGGTGTAGCGGGCTTGTGCGGCGCCAGCGCGCTTGAAGACGATATCGAAGCTGCCCGGCTTGACGCGCGCGTCCAGCGCCAGGTCGATGAACAGGTAGTTCGGATTCGGGCCGCGCTTGATGGCGCCGATCCGCACGCCCGGATAGGCGAGCGAGGGCGCGAGCTGCGCGATGCGCTCGCCGTGCACCATCAATTGCAAATGCTTGCTCTGCATGCCGGCCCACCAGTAAGGCGGCTCGAGATGGTCGATGCGATAGCTGGCCGCTTCGCCCGCCAGGACGGCGCAGCTGACAAACAGGGTGGCGAGCGTGACGATGATGCGCTTCATTGCGGAAATCCTTGAAGTGTTTGCTTGGGTTTGACGGCGCCAGCGCGGCATGCACTGCGCAGGTGCATTATTGCGGCAAAATGGTGAAAAACGGAAAAATGTAGCCGTACTACATGCTGAGCCATGCGTGCTTGTACCTCAAATACAACGTGACAGCCCGCGAAATAGGCGGAAACGTGGCGAAAATACGGTTTGAAGACGCCTTTCGTAACTCCCGTTGACAGTGCATCTAGTTTTAGTACAGAATCATTGTAGAGCGTCTTGAGGCGTTTGTTGTCGAGATTCCCGTTTGTCAGAGGCGACGGGGCGTCATAATGAATAGAGGGGACACCAGGATGAAGAAGTTCGCAAGCAAGCAGGGCCAGGGCTTTGCTCACCAGCCAGTTGCATTCAAATTGAGCCCGGTCGCAGCAGGCTGCGCCGCACTCCTGATGGCGACGTCAAGCTATGCGCAACAGGCCGAAACGCCCAAGCAAGATCCTGCGCCAGCGGCGCAACAAGCTGACGCGAGCAAGAAAGACGGCGCTGCGGACAGCGTGACCTCGGTTGTCGTCAAGGGCATCCGCCGCGGTATCGAAGATGCGATTTCGGTCAAGAAAACTTCCAGCTCGATCGTCGAAGCCATTTCGGCTGAAGATATCGGCAAATTGCCGGACGTCAGTATCGCCGAGTCGATCGCGCGCTTGCCAGGCTTGGCGGCCCAGCGCGTGGCCGGCCGTGCCCAGGTCATCAGTGTGCGCGGCTTGTCGCCGGACTTCTCCACCACCTTGCTCAATGGCCGCGAACAGGTCAGCACGGGTGACAACCGCAGCGTCGAATTCGATCAATATCCGTCCGAGCTGCTCAGCGGCGTGACGGTGTACAAGACCCCGGACGCCGGCCTGGTCGGCCAGGGCTTGTCCGGTACCTTGGACATGCAGACGGTGCGTCCGCTGTCCTTCAGCAAACGCGAAGTGGCGTTGAACGTTCGTGGCGAAAATAATTCCCTGGGCGGCATCGCGAACACCAAGGCGTCCGGCAACCGCTTTTCCGTCAGCTACATCGATCAATTCGCCGACCGCACCATCGGCCTGGCGCTCGGCTTTGCCCACCTCGAGTCGCCGGTGCTGGATCAGGAAACGGGCTTGTACGAGCCATGGAAGACCGATTCGCGTCCGGGCGTGCCCGCGGGCACGAACGTGGTCGACGGCATCAAGTCCTTGGCGCGCAGCGGCACCAACAAGCGTGACGGCTTCATGGGCGTGCTGCAATACCGTCCCTCGAAAGAGTGGACCAGCGTGCTCGACGTGTATGCCTCCCAGTTCAAGCGCGAAGAGACGGCCAACCAGTTCGAAGTGCATATCGGCGGCTACAACGGCGGCTACTCGCCAGGCCTCAATTTCACTGGTGCCACAACGGCCAACGGCGTGTTCACGGGCGGCACCGCCACCGGCGTGTACCCGCTGGTGCGCGGCATGTACAACAACCGCGAAGATGAAATCCACGCCGCCGGCTGGAGCAACACGTTCAAGTTCGGCGACTGGTCGATCCTGGCGGACTTGAATTATTCGAGCGCCAAGCGTGATGAGCTCTCCCTGGAAAACAATCTGCAAATTAGCAACCCAGCCGGCGGGCATTTCCTCGACAGCGTCAACCTGAACTTGCCGACCGGCGGCTTCCCCACCGTGCATGGCAACTTGAACTACAGCGATCCGAGCACCCTGTACGTGCGCAACACCATCTACGGTTCCGGCTACGGCAAGACCCCGCACGTGGAAGATGAATTGTCGGGCTTTAAGCTCGTCGCCACGGCGCCGGTGCCAGCCATGATGGCGAATATGATTTCGTCGATCGAATTTGGCATCAACTATTCGGATCGCACCAAGAAAAAACGCCAGCCGGAAGCGTCGATCAATTTGAGGGGCGATCCTTCGACCATTTCCAGCGACTTGCAGTACGCGCCGGTCGATCTGGGCTTTGCCGGCACCGGTGTCATCCCCGCCTGGAACGTGCCGGGCGTGGTCGCCAAATACATGAGCTTCAATCCGGTCGATAACCTCAACTACCTGGTGTCGAAGGCTTGGGACGTGTCGGAGAAGATCACGACCAGTTTCGCCAAGGCCAATATCGAAGCCCAGATGGGCGACGTGAGCGTGCGCGGTAACGTCGGTCTGCAGCTGCAGCATACCGACCAGTCGTCGGCCTCGAAATACTGGGATAGCACGGCGCCGGCCGGCAGCGAAGTCAAGCCTGTCAATGACGGCAAGACCTACAACGACGTGCTGCCGAGCTTGAACCTGGCTTTCGGCCTGGCCGACGACCAGACCCTGCGTTTCGCGCTGGCCAAGCAATTGGCGCGTCCGCGCGTGGACCAGATGCGTTCCTCGCTTGAATTTGGCGTCGGCGACGCGGACCGCAAGCCGGGCGGCAGCGGCGGCAATGCGCAGCTCGATCCATGGCGCGCCAATGCCTTCGACGTTTCATACGAAAAGTATTTCGGCAAGAAGGCGTATGTGGCCGCGGCGATGTTCTACAAAGATTTGCGCAGCTATATCTACACGCAGTCGAAGGACTACGATTTTTCGAAGTTCATCCCCGGCACCAAGGCGATCACGGCGTTTGGCAACTACACGGCGCCCTACAATGGCCAGGGTGGTTCGCTCAAGGGCTTGGAGTTGTCGGCATCGCTGCCGCTCAATATGCTCGCACCGGCGCTCGATGGCTTTGGCGTGTCGGCCAGCGCCACCTATAGCGAAAGCGCGATCAGCATCGTCGATCCGAACAACAGCATCGGTACGAGCAATATTCCGCTGCCCGGCTTGTCGAAGAACGTCACCAACCTGACGGTCTACTACGAAAAGAATGGCTTCGAGACGCGCATCAGCCAGCGTCGCCGTTCGGACTTCGTCGGTGAGATCGGCAACTTCGCGGCCGACCGCGCGCTGCGTTACGTGGTGGGCGAGAATATCGTCGACTTCCAGGTCGGCTACACCTTCAACGAAGGCAGCTTCAAAGGCTTGGGCTTGCTGCTGCAAGTGAACAACCTGGGTAATGCCGCCTACGAAACCTACTTCGGTTCGCCCGACAAGCAACTCGAGTATCAGAAATACGGCCGCACCGTGCTGATGGGTTTGAACTACAAGTTCTAAGCACTGCAGCCGAAGTGAGTCAGCCGAAGTGCGCCAGCACTTCGCTCCCGAGCCCCGTCGCGCAAGCGCCGGGGCTTTTTCCCATGGCGGCTCGGCGCGGTGTGCGGCGCGCTTTCCACAGTAGTGGGAGAAAATTCAGTCGTTTCCCCTGCTAATGAGGGTGCTTTGCCAATACTTCCGCAGATTCCAAGTGCGTAATCTCTCTATAATTTCTTGCAAATTCCAGCACTTAAGTCCAAGGAGATCACAGCATGCCGCAGCCCCAAACAGCGCCAAGGATGGTGGCGCCCATGCCCGTGAAGACGGCAAACGAAGGGGCCGGCAAAGAGACCAAGCCGGCGCTCGATCCGGAAACGGCGGCGGCGCGGCGCCACAATTTTGGACTCGGCCGCGCCGAGATTTTGGATGGCAATATCGCTTATCTGGAAATTCGCGGCTTCGAAGAGGCCGACGGCTATGAGGCCGCGGTGGCCAATGCCCTGCGTTTTCTTGAGTTCACGGACGCCATCATCATCGACCTGCGCCGCAATCATGGCGGCAGCGTGTGCGCGTCGTCGTCGATCGCGCGCTGCGGCAAGCGGGTCATAGGAGCATTGAATAGCTGGCGCTGCCGCGAAAGCGGCGAGGCGCTCGGCTTGTCTGTGCTGCCTCAATTGGTGGGCGCATCGCTGACGTCGAACCCGGTATCACCAATGCGAACGGGCGTATAATCGCTCGCATGGCTACACTCAACCTAAAATCGCTTGACCCGGCAGACCTGATGCCCGCGCCTGAGGTTCCCGAAAGCTATGGGCCGCGGAACGATGAGGATGTGCGGGTGTATGCCTTCGTCAAGGAAGCTCTCAATGCCTGCCCCGGCACGAAATACGATTCGGTTGAAGATTTCATGCGCGCGCTCTTGTCCCAAGGCCCTCGATAGCGATCGATAGCGTGCTAAAGCTCGACGTTTCCGATCTTGCTGAGCAGGACGCGATCGAAGCGTTGGCCTACTACACGGCCATTTCTCCCGCGCTGGGCGAGTCCTTCAGTGAAAAACTCAGGGAAGCCCTGTCCCTGCTGTGTGGATTGCCCGGCATTGGTTCGCGCCGTTTTTCCCATCTGTTTTCGGATCTTGAATTGCGCACCTGGTCGCTCGATCGATTTCCGTTTCGCGTATTCTATGCGGTGGACGGCGAATATCTTCGCGTATTGCGCATTGGCCATGAAATGCGCAAGGTGACGCCGGATACGCTTAAACCCTGATAGGCAGGGTGCCGGATGCGCAGGGCGCGATGCTGACTTGGTGGCTCTCGCAAATTCATACTTGATGCGCGGTAAAACTGTTCGACCGCGGCCTTCGGCGGGGCTAGAATTGCATGTCGAAACGCGCTGTGGCCATCGCAAGGCGCCGTCCTACTTATTTTCCGGGAGTGCCCTATGCGCTTGCAAGCGTCGCCCAAGTATTTCGCGTCCAAGTATTTCGCGTCCAAGTATCTCGCGTCCATCGCGTCCATATCGTTCCTGTTGGCCTCGACCGCCTGGGCCACTTCGCTGGCCGACCTGGCGGGACTGACAAACCGCGAAGCGGGCGACGGCTTGCGCGCGGCCCTGCAAAAAGGCGCGCTGGGCGCCGTGGCCCAGCTCGGCGCCGAAAACGGCTTCCTCAACAACGACAAGGTCAAGATCGAGCTGCCGGGCTTGCTGGAAAAGGCGCGTCCGGTGTTCAAGTTGACCGGTCGCGGCCAGCAGCTCGACGAGCTGGTGTTGTCGATGAATCGCGCCGCCGAGCAGGCGGTGCCGCTTGCCAAACCCTTGCTGCTCGACGCTGTGTCGCACCTGAGCCTGAGCGACGCCAAGAAAATCCTGACCGGTGGCGACACCTCGGTCACCGATTTTTTCCGCGAAAAGACGTCGACCCAGCTGTCCGTGAAGTTCTTGCCGATCGTGAAGAAGGTGACCGATCGCTCCGGCCTGGCGACCCAGTACAACCGCGTGGCCGAGCAGGTGGGCAAGCTGGGCCTGGCCCAAGAGCAGCCGACGGTGGAGAAATACGTGACCGGGCGTGCCATCGATGGCCTCTACACCATGATCGGCGAGCAGGAAAAAGCCATCCGCAGCGACCCGATCGGTAGTGGCAGCAAGATCATCGGCAAGGTGTTCGGCGCCCTGCGTTAGGCGCCCGTAGCAGGGCGCGCTTGGTGGGGCGGGGCCGCGCGCGATGGCGCGTGTGGCGCGGCGCACCCGTTCGGCGCAGATTTTGAACCGGCCGGGGCTGCATCGGAGTAAACTCTCGCCTGAGCCGCCTGCATCGTGCGGGGCGGACGAACCTGCGAGTACCCCATGTCCGATACCCCATTGCCGCTGTTTTCCGACCTGAACCTGAACCCGGCCGTGCTCAAGGTGATGAAGGAAGTCGGATACGAAACGCCATCGCCGATCCAGGCCGCGACCATCCCGCTGCTGCTGGCCGGGCGCGACGTGCTGGGCCAGGCGCAAACGGGCACCGGCAAGACAGCCGCCTTCGCGTTGCCGATCCTCTCGCGCCTGGACATCAAGCAGTCCGCGCCACAAGCGCTGGTGCTCGCGCCCACGCGCGAACTGGCGATCCAGGTGGCCGAAGCGTTCCAGAAGTACGCCACCCACATCCCTGGCTTTCATGTGCTGCCGATCTACGGTGGCCAAAGCTATGGCCCGCAGCTGTCGGCGCTGCGGCGCGGCGTGCACGTCGTGGTGGGCACGCCGGGGCGCGTGATCGACCATCTGGACAAGGGCTCGCTCGACCTGTCCGCTTTAAAGACCCTGGTGCTCGACGAAGCGGACGAAATGCTGCGCATGGGCTTTATCGACGATGTCGAGCAGATTCTCCAGAAAACCCCGGCCACGCGCCAGACGGCGTTGTTCTCGGCCACCATGCCATCGGTGATCAAGCGCATCGCCAAGACCTATCTGCGCGATCCTTCCGAGGTGACGGTCGCGGCCAAGACCGGCACGGCCGACAATATCCGCCAGCGCTACTGGATGGTGTCGGGCATGCACAAGCTCGAGGCGCTCACCCGCATCCTGGAGGCCGAGCCCTTCGACGGCATGATCATCTTCGCCCGCACCAAGCTTGGCACCGAGGAGCTGGCCACCAAGCTGCAGGCGCGCGGCTTCGCCGCCACCGCCATCAACGGCGACATGCAGCAGGTGCAGCGCGAACGCACCATCGCGCAACTGAAGAACGGCGCCATCGACATCCTGGTGGCCACCGACGTGGCCGCGCGCGGCCTGGACGTGGACCGTATCAGCCACGTGATCAACTACGACGTGCCGTCCGACCCCGAGAGCTACACCCACCGCATCGGCCGCACCGGCCGCGCCGGGCGCAGCGGCGAGGCGATCCTGTTCATCACGCCGCGCGAGCAAAACCTGCTCAAGGCGATCGAACGCGCCACGCGCCAGCCGGTGTCGCCGCTGACGCTGCCGACGGTGAAAACGATCAACGATGTGCGGATCGCCAAATTCAAGGACCAGATCAGCGAGACGCTGGCGCAGGGCGGCCTGGAAGTGTTCCAGAACCTGATCGAGGAATTCGAGCGCGAACAAAACGTGCCCGCCCTTGAGATTGCGGCGGCGCTGGCCAAGCTGGCGCGCGGCGACGTGCCGCTGCTGCTTGAAAAACCCAACCGCGACGCCAAGAGCGCGCCATCGTGGCAGGATGAAAAGCCCGCGCGCGCCGGTAAATTCGACCGCGCCGAACGCGCCGACAGCTTTGAAGCGCAGCGCGCGCCGCGGCGCGAGCGCATTCCGCGCCAGGCCGAAGGCGGCATGGCCACCTACCGCATCGAGGTTGGTCACGCGCACGGCGTCAAGCCCGGCAATATCGTGGGCGCCATCGCCAACGAGGCGGGCATGGACGCCAAGAGTATCGGCCGCATTGAAATCTACGACGACTACAGCGTGCTCGACATGCCGGCCGACTTGTCTGGCGACTTGCTTGAACATTTGAAGAGCGTGTGGGTGGCTGGCCAGCAGTTGCGCATCGTGCGCGACGGCGAAGCGGCGCCGCCTGCGGTGGCGAAGAAGCCGCGTCCGGCGGCCGCGAGCGCTCCGGCGCCGGCGCCAGTGCCTGCGCGCGCCGACAAGGCCGAGCGCAGCATGATGCCGGAGTCGTTCGAGGAGCAGGAGCGCCCGGCGCCGACCAAGAAGGTGCGCGTTGGTAAGGAAGAATTCACGATGGAGACCTTCCGGATCGAGGTTGGCCTCACGCATGGCGTCAAGCCGGCCAATATCGTGGGCGCCATCGCCAATGAAGCGGGCCTGGAAGCGCGCCACATCGGCCGCATCGATATCTTCGACGATTACAGCACGCTCGATCTGCCGCACGGCATGCCGAAGGAATTGTTCGAGCAGTTGAAGAAGGTGTGGGTGGCTGGCCAGCAGCTCAATATCAGCCACGCCAAACCTGGCGCCGCTCCTACCGCCAAGCCGGCCAAGCTGGACTTGGGCGAACGCAAGAGCGGCGGCGACCGCCGCTTCGCCGAGAAAGGCGCGGGCGACAAGGCGCCGGCCAAGAAGCCGCACCGCAAAGGCGGCAAGCCGGGCTAAGTAGTGCGCCTAGTGGCTGGCCGCGCTGACGCGCGCGCCAGTTGCGGCGCGGGTGGTGGCCTGATCCTTCACCAGCAGCCACAGTGCGGCGGAAATGGCAAGGCAGGCGCCGCAGAACAGAAATAAGACGTTCTTGTCGGTGGCCTGCAATACCAGCCGCCCGACCGCCAAACTGGCCACCAATTGGGGCAGCACCACCGACAGGTTGAATATGCCCATGAAAAAACCCATGCGGCTTTTGTCGACCTTGTCGCTCATGATAGCGAAGGGCAGGCTCACGATCGCGCCCCAACCGATGCCGACCACGCCCATCAGCATGTACAGCATCATGGGCGTGCGGGCCATAGCGGCGATCAGGAAGTAACCGGCCGCCATGATGGCGACGCAGGCGGCCTGGGTGGTGACGCGGCCGATCTTGCGCGCCAGCGGTTCGAGCACCAGTGCCGGCAAGACGAAGCCCACGCTATTGAGCACCAGGAATGAAACGGCGATGACGGGCCCCGATTGCGCCGATGCGTCCGCTTGCGTGGTGCCGGGGGCGATAATATGCTGGCCAATGAAGGCGATGATATAGATGAACATCGACTGCACGCCCAGCCACGAAAAACCGTGCGCCAGATAGATGCGCCACAGCTGGCCCCATTCGCTTGAAGTCGCCACTTCAGTTTCAGCCTTCGCGCTCAGCGTGCGCTGCTCCGCGATGAAGAACATCGGCAGCACCGAGAATGCGAAAACGATCACGGCGCCGGCCGAGATCAGTACGTAATTGCCGAGCGTGGCGCCAATCACATACGCCACTACGCCCCAAAAACCGGAAATCGTTTGCATCCAGGTGTAGCCGCGGGTGCGCGCGTCGCCTTCGGGCGTGAGGTCCGCGATGAGCGAGCGGGTGGGATTGAAGCCGATATTGATCGACAGGTCCAGCGTGAGCGCGATGATGACGGCCACCACCATCAGGTTGCCGATGCCGAGCACGCGGCTGACCGCGTCGATATGCGGCAGCAAGAACACCATCAGCGCCGCCAGCGTGCCGCCGATCAGGATGAAGGGGCGGCGCCGCCCGCCCCAGAACCATGCTTCGTCGCTGATGACGCCAATGATCACCTGGCCGAATATGCCGGCCAAGGGCCCGGCCGCCCACACGATGCCGATTTGACTGATATCGAGGTGGTATCTTGTGCTCAGTAACCAGCTTAGCGCGGAAATCTGGATGCATAGCGCAAAGCCCATCGCCGTCGATGGCAGGCTGATGATCGCGTAAAAGGAATGACTAAGGCGTTTTTGCATTTCCAGCATGCTGTCCCCACGGTCGCTTGGTTCGCTCAATGAGCTGGTTAAGATATTTTATGTTGTTTGACTACAAAATGGCAAAGCCATTCCGCTTGGTTGCGAGAGAATACTATGAAACTCGTTTGATTGACACCTATAATTTTGCGTGTTATTTTGTTACAAGAATATCTTCCGCCGGCACACCCTGCGAGCGCGCGAGGATAAAACATTGGGGACGCAGATGCACCAACACGTACAAAAACCACGCCTGTCGTTCTGGCAGCTGTGGAATATGAGCTTTGGCTTTTTCGGCATTCAATTTGGCTTCGCGCTGCAAAACTCGAACACCAGCCGCATTTTTTCGACCCTGGGCGCCAAGCCGGACGACTTGCCCTGGTTCTGGCTGGCCGCCCCGGTCACCGGCTTGCTGGTCCAGCCGATCATCGGCTACCTGAGCGACAATACATGGCATCCGTTCTGGGGGCGGCGCCGCCCATTCTTTTTTGTTGGCGCGCTGCTCGCGTCGATCGCGCTGTTCTTGATGCCCAATTCAAGCGCGCTATGGATGGCCGTGTTCGTGCTGTGGATGATGGACGCGTCGATCAATATCTCGATGGAGCCATTTCGCGCCTTTGTCGGCGACAAGCTCGCGCCGGCGCAGCAAACGGCGGGCTTTGCGATGCAGACCTTTTTCATCGGCTGTGGCTCGGTCATCGCGTCGCTGCTGCCGACCATGTTCACCGAGGTCTTTGGTTTTTCCAATGTGCCCGTCAACGGCGCTATTCCCGAGACCGTGCGTTATTCGTTTTACGTGGGCGGTCTGGCATTCATGCTGGCGGTTGGCTGGACCGTGTTCAGCAGTGAGGAAATTCCCCCTGCCGATCTCGCGCAATTTCGCGCGCAGCGCCAGCGCTCCCAGGGCCTTGGGCATGCGATCGGTGAAATTCTGTCAGGCTTTACGCGCATGCCGCTCACCATGGTGCAATTGGCGCTGGTGCAGTTCTTTACCTGGATCGCCTTGTTCGCGATGTGGGTCAACACCACGCCGGCCGTGGCGGACAATGTGTTCGGCACAGTCGATGCGCAATCGGCCGCATTTCAAAGCGCGGGCAATTGGGTGGGCGTGATGTTCGCCGTGTATAACGGCGTGTCGGCGCTGGCAGCGTTTATCCTGCCGCTGTGCGCACGCCATAGTAGCCGCAAGCTGGTGCACACGAGCTGCCTGATTATCGGCGGCGTCAGCCTGGTGAGTCTTTTCATGATCACGCAAAAATGGGCACTCCTGATCCCGATGGTGGGCGTGGGCATTGCCTGGGCCAGCATCTTGACCATGCCGTACGCGATCCTGGCCGGCGCGCTTCCGGCCGACAAGATGGGCTACTACATGGGGGTATTTAATTTCTTCGTCGTGATTCCGCAAATTGTCGCCGGCCTTATCCTGGGCAAAATCACCTCATACTTCTTTGCCGGCCATACCGTGAAAACCTTGATGTTGGGCGGCGTCTGCATGATACTGGCCGGCGTACTGACGCTTTGGGTGAAGGACACGGCCGTCACGGCCGGCGCGTAGCGCGCATCGGTGGCGGCCGATTGGCTGCGCCACGAATTTCCCAGCTATCGTATCGTTGGTGCGAACCACGCGCGCATCGGGCGCCGTGAGACAAGGAGCGGCCATGACGATTCACACGGTTTCGACATCAGCGTTTGCGGGCCAGCGCCCCGGCACCTCGGGCCTGCGCAAAAAGGTGGTGGAGTTCCAGCAGCCGGGCTACCTGGAGAGCTTCGTGCAGGCGCTGTTCGAGACGCTGGGGGACTGCGCAGGACAAACCCTGGTGCTGGGCGGCGACGGGCGCTATTTCAATCGCCCCGCGATCCAGACCATCTTGCGCATGGCGGCGGCGCACGGCGTGGGCACGGTGCTGGTCGGGCGCGGCGGCATCATGTCGACGCCGGCGGTGAGTTGCGTGATCCGCAAGCGCGGCGCGCTGGGTGGCGTGATCCTCTCGGCCAGCCACAACCCGGGCGGGCCGCACGGCGACTTCGGCATCAAGTACAACGTGGCCAATGGCGGCCCGGCGCCGGAGAAAATCACCGAGGCCATCTACAGCAATACGCACGGCGTGCACAAATACCGCATCAGCGACGCGCCCGACATTGACCTGGACGTGCTTGGCCAAACGCGCATCGAACAAATGCGGGTGGAAGTGATCGACCCGGTGGCCGACTATGCGCAGTTGATGAGCGAGCTGTTCGACTTCGGCGCGATCAAGGCGCTGTTCGCGGGCGGCTTCACGATGCGCTTCGATGCGATGCACGCCGTCTCGGGCCCCTACGCGCACGCCATCTTCGAGACCATGCTCGGTGCGCCGGCCGGTAGCGTGATCAATGGCCTACCTTTGCCCGATTTTGGCGGCCACCATCCCGACCCGAACCCCGTCAACGCGGCGCAGCTGGTGGCGGCGATGAATGGAGCCGGCGCGCCCGACTTCGGCGCCGCCTCCGACGGCGATGGCGACCGCAACATGATACTCGGCCCTGGCATGGCGGTGACGCCGTCCGACAGCCTTGCCATCATCGCGGCCAACGCCACCCTCATTCCCGCCTACCGCGGCGGCATTGGCGGCGTGGCGCGCTCGATGCCGACATCGAGCGCGGTGGACCGGGTGGCCGGCGCGCTTGGCCTGCGCTGTTTCGAAACGCCGACTGGCTGGAAGTACTTCGGTAACCTGATGGACGCCGGCTTGGTGAAGCTGTGCGGCGAGGAGAGCTATGGCACCGGCTCGGACCATATCCGCGAAAAGGACGGCGTGTGGGCGGTGCTATGCTGGCTCAACCTGCTCGCCGCCACGGGCAAACCGGTGGCCGCGATCGTGCGCGAACACTGGGCCCGCTTTGGCCGCAATGTCTATTCGCGCCACGATTACGAAGCGGTGGACGCGCAGGCGGCCGAGGCACTGGTGGCGCGCCTACGCGCCAAGCTGCACGAATTGCCCGGCCAGACCTTCGATGGATACACGGTCGCCATGGCCGACGACTTTGCGTACACCGATCCGGTCGACGCCAGCGTGGCTGCGCACCAGGGCTTGCGCATCGTGATGACGGACGGATCGCGCATCGTGCTGCGTCTGTCGGGCACCGGGACCGAAGGCGCGACCATTCGCCTGTACCTGGAAAAATACGAGGCCGACCCGGCGCGCCATGGCGTCGACGCCCAACAGGCGCTGGCCGGCCTGGCGCAACTGGCGGACCAACTGGCCGAGATCAAGGCGCGCACCGGGCGCGCGCAACCGAGCGTCATCACCTGATTCGTCATCACCTGATTCGTCATCACTTCGTTCATCACACCAAGGACAAAGCCACGCATGAAATTTTCCACGATCGCCATATTCGCCGCCCTTGTAGTGGGCGCCACGCCTGTCGTGGCGCAAGCGCAGGCAGCACGCGCGCCATTCATGTGGGAGAACGCCACCGTGTACTTCCTGCTCACCGACCGCTTCAACAACGGCAATCCCGCGAACGACCATGCATATGGACGCAAGGCTGACGCGGCGCCACTGCGCGGCTTTGCCGGCGGCGACCTGGCCGGCGTCACCGCCAAGATCAAGGCCGGATACTTCAAGGACCTGGGTGTGGACGTGCTGTGGATGACGCCGCCGGTCGAGCAAATCCACGCCGCCACCGACGAAGGGTCCGGCCGCAGCTATGGTTTTCACGGCTACTGGGCCAAGGACTTCACCAGTGTGGATGCCAATCTGGGCAGCGAGGACGACATGCGCGCGCTGGTCGATGCCGCGCACGCCAACGGAATGCGGGTGCTGCTCGACGTGGTGATGAACCATACCGGTCCGGTCACTTCGATCGACTCGATGTGGCCGATCGAGTGGGTGCGTACGGCGCCGCAATGCACCTATCATGATGTGGTGAGTACGGTCGATTGCGTGCTGGTGAAGAACCTGCCCGACATCCGCACCGGCAGCAACGAGGACGTGGGCCTGCCCTGGTCGCTGGTGGGGAAGTGGCGCGGCGAAGGTCGCTACGACAAGGAAGTCAAGGAGCTCGACGCCTTTTTCGCGCGCACGCATTATCCGCGCGCGCCGCGCTACTACCTGATCAAGTGGCACGCGGACTGGGTGCGCAAGTACGGCTTCGATGGCTTCCGGGCCGACACCGTCAAGCACGTGGAGCCGGGTGTGTGGAAGGAGTTGAAGCAGGAGGCCAGCGCCGCCTACGAGGAATGGAAGCGCGCGAACCCGACCAAGAAGCTTGGCGACGACAAGTTCTTCATGACGGCCGAGGTGTACAACTACTCGATCATGAACGGCAAGCGCTTCGATCTGGGCGGCGGCACGGTCGTCAATTACTTCGACAATGGCTTTGACAGTCTGATCAATTTTTCGATGAAGAGCGACGCGGCCGCCAGTTACGAATCCCTGTTCGCGAAATACTCGGCCCAGTTGAACGGCCCGCTCAAGGGTTATTCCGTCCTCAACTACATGAGCTCGCACGACGACGGCCAGCCCTTTGACGCCGAACGCAAGCGGTCCTTCGAGACGGCCACCAAGCTGCTGCTCGCGCCCGGCGCGGCCCAGATCTACTACGGCGACGAGACGGCGCGCAAACTCACCGGCGACGGTGCAGTTGGTGACGCGGCGCTGCGCTCGTTCATGAACTGGGAGGCGCTGGCGGCCGATCCGCAGGTGGCCAAGGTACGCGCGCACTGGAGCCGGCTTGGCCTGTTCCGGCGCGCCCATCCGGCCATTGGCGCCGGCGTGCACCAGAAGCTGCAAGAGCATCCCTATGTGTTCCGGCGCAGCTTCGATCGCAACGGCGTGCATGACCAGGTGGTGGTCGCGCTCGACCTGCTTCATCTCGGCGTTGAGCGTGCGCAAGGGGTCGATGCGCGCGGCCTGCTTGGCGTTCTCTGCCGCCTGCCGGGCACGCGAGATGACGTCGGTCAGGGTGTCGCCGGGGGAACTGGTCGAGTTCGTCTTCACCGTGATCTGCTG
>JAZKBP010000021.1:0-12303 GCA_040388555.1 Pseudomonadota bacterium | reverse complement strand
CCCCGACTGCGATACCGGTGGGTGGCGCGTTCATCGAGGGGCAAATGGTCAAGGACTACTATTCCGGCAAGACGGCGGTGGTGGCGGGAGGACGCGTGACGTTCGACACGCGCGAGGCGGTCGTGCTTGTAGCGCCTTAGCAGCCTCTTAGATTTTCCACTCAGCGTAAGAACACGCTGGGAATGGCTTCGATTGCGGAGCTCAATTGTTTTGACTGGGAGACGTCGTCGACTCCGGTGCGCGAAAGCCAAAAAATCTCTGACCCCGGTTTCGCTCTCTCCCTCGGACTGCTGGCGTTGCGACCTCATTTGCTTCAGATGCGGGCATTTTGATGGGCCGCGCACAATAGGGTATGCTACGCGCGACCAGGGACGCTCTGTCCCCACGCTGCCCGATTGACCGCGATGACCCAAGATCACGAATCCGAACCCAAGCAAAGCCGCACCACCTATGCCGACGGGCCGCGCCTGCTGGCCGACATCGGCGCCACCCACGCGCGCTTCGCGCTCGAGACGGCGCCAGGCGTGTTCCGCTCGGTGCGGGTGCTCAAGTGCGACGAGTTCGGCGGCATCCTGCCGCTGCTGCATGCCTACCTGGCCGACCATCCGGGCGTGCGCATCAACCACGCCGCCTTCGCATTGGCCAACCCGATCAGCGGCGACTTGATACGCATGACTAACCGCGCCTGGGAGTTTTCCACCGACGAGGTGCGGCGTGAGCTGGGCTTGTCCACGCTACTGATCGTGAACGACTTCACGGCGCTGGCCATGTCGCTGCCGCGCCTGGCCGGGCCGGACCTGATGAGCGTGGGCGGCGGCGCGGCGATCGCCAATTCCGTGATCGGCGTGCTGGGGCCTGGCACGGGCCTTGGCGTGTCGGGCTTGATTCCAACGGCGGACGGTTTCGTCACCCTTGGCAGCGAAGGCGGCCATAGCAGCTTCGCGCCGAACGACGAGCGCGAATTCGCCATCCTGCAGTATGGCTGGCGCCAACTGGGCCACGTGTCGAACGAGCGCCTCATTTCCGGCCCCGGCATGGAGCTGATACACCGCGCCCTGGCCGAGCGTAACAAGGTGGCGGCGCCGCAGCGCAGCTCGCAAGAGATCATCGAAGGGGCTTTGAACGACAAGGAGCCGCTGTGCCTGGAAGTGTTGGAGGTTTTCTGCGCCATGTTAGGTAGCGTGAGCGCGAACCTGGCCGTCACCTTGGGCGCGGTGGGCGGCATCTTTATCGGCGGGGGCATCGTGCCGCGCCTGGGCGAATGGTTCGCCAGTTCCCCCTTCCGCGCGCGCTTCGAAGCGAAGGGCCGCTTTTCCGAATACCTCAAGCAGATCCCGACCTCGGTCATCATGACACCCAACCCGGCATTTTATGGCGTGGCGACGATCCTGTCCGAGCATCTACGCGGACGCAGCGGCGCCAATACCTTGATGGAACGGGTGCAGCATCTGCAGCATGAATTGTCGCCGGCTGAGCAGCGCGTGGCGACGCTGGTGATCGAGCATCCGCGCAAGGTGCTGGGCGAGCCGATCGCCGAGATCGCGCGTCTGGCCGATGTCAGCCAGCCGACCGTGATCCGGTTTTGCCGCTCGCTCGGTTTCCTGGGCTTGGCCGACTTCAAGCTCAAGTTCGCCAGCAGTCTGACCGGTACCATTCCGGTGCGCCATAGCCAGGTGCGGGTGTCGGACAGCACGCACGATTTATCGGCCAAGGTGATCGACAACACCGTGTCGGCGATTCTAAAGTTTCGCGACCAGCTCGACGTGGTGGCGATCGACCGCGCCATCGCGCTGGTGCGCAAGGCGCGCCGGGTCGAGTTTTACGCGATGGGCAATGCGCGCGTGGTGGCGCTCGACGGGCAGCATAAGTTCTTCCGCTTCCGCATCCCGACCACCTCGTACGGCGATTCGCACCTGTTCACGCTGGCGGCGGAGCTGCTGGGGCCGGGCGATGTGGTGATCGCCATTTCGACGGCAGGTGAATTGCCGGAGTTGCTCAAGGCGGTGGACGCGGCGCGCGCGGCCGGCGCGGACGTCATCGCCATCACCAGCAGCAAATCGGCGCTGGCCAAGAAGGCCACGATTTGCCTGGCGGTCGACCACAGCGAAGACAGCACGACTTTCCTGTCGATGATCTCGCGTATCTTGCAGCTGCTCTTGATCGACATTATGTCGGTTGGCATTTCGCTGGGCGCCGAGAACGCGGACCTGGTGGGTGAAAACGAAGCGGCGCGGCGCCGCTTGCTCATTTCGCACCTGGATATCTAAAACGTGGATGATGCCATGCGCACCACGCCTGTTGCCGCGCTCGATGCACGGGAGCATGCGTGGCGCTAATGAATCTGGGGCCGAAATCGCGGCAAATGCTGGCGCTGGCCGGCATCACCTCCGACGAGCGGCTGCGGGAAATCGGTGCGGTCGCGGCCTATGCCATGGTCAAGCAGGTCGGCGCGAATGCGACGCTCAACCTGTTGTGGGCGCTCGAGGCCGAGCTCACTGGAACGCACTGGCGCGAGGTCGCGCGCCTGCATCGGGCCAGCCTGTTGCTGGCGTTGAAAAGTCTCCATTCATCGAAGGAATGACTATGCGCGTCCAATACCAACTTGAATCGAACGCGCTCGCGGCGTACATCATCCCGAATCGAGCATGTTCAAGTGAAGCGCCGCGCGCTGCCTGCCCGCGCCATCTGCGCGCCAAACTCGCTTCGGCGGCGCGGGAGTTGCCATGACTATGCGCGGATTTGGGACATTTCTCGCTTTTCTAGGCCTGTTGTACCTGTGCGCTTGCCTTGCGCTTTACTTTTACCAGCGCTCGCTGATCTACTTTCCGCAGCCTGCGGCATTCGGCGCGCCTGAGAGCACGCTGCGCGTGCCGGTGCCGGGCGCCACCCTGGCCGTGTCGGTCCGGCCGCATGCGGGACCGAAAGCGCTGATCTATTTCGGCGGCAATGCCGAAGACGTGTCCTCGAACCTGCCAGCGTTTTCCCAGGCGTTTCCCGAGCACGCCCTGTATTTGATGCATTATCGCGGATACGGCGGCAGCTCCGGGCAGCCGAGCGAGGAGCTCTTGCACGCGGACGCGCGCGCCTTGTTCGATCTGGTGCGCCTATCCCATCCGGATGTCGCCTTGATTGGCCGCAGCCTTGGCAGCGGCGTGGCCGTGCGCCTGGCCAGCGAGCGGCCGGCTTCGGTCTTGGTGCTGGTAACTCCCTACGACAGCATCGAGCGGATCGCCGCCGCCCAGTTCGCTTATTTCCCGGTGGCCTGGATCTTGACGGACAAGTTCGAATCCTGGCGTTACGCGCCCGCGATCCGCGTTCCCACGCTCTTGCTACTGGCCGAGCATGACGAGCTCATTCCGCGCGCGAGCAGCGCGCGGCTGCGCGCGGCGTTTACCGGCACCGCCGCCGCGCAAGTGGTGGTAGCTGCGGCGACACACAACTCCATCGGGCACGCACCCGCCTACTTGCCGGCCATACGCGGCATCCTCAAGCGCGACCAATAACCGCGCGCGCCGCGCGGATCTAGAATCGGCCGCGCAGGCGCAGCTCGCTTCGCTCCTCAATAATTCGTAATGGGCAATGTTGCGCCGTGATGCGGTGCGCGCGGCCACTGGTATTGCACTAAAGGACAATATCAAAGTGATCTCGTCGCGACGATACTGGTCCTTAGTGGACACAGCGGGAGAATTGGCATGGAAGAGATTTCAATGGCGGGCGAGTACTTGAATTTCAGGCTCGGCGCCGAGGAGTCGCCACCGTCGAGGATGAGCAAGCACAGCGCCTCCTGATTCTCATGAAGATCGAAGAACTCATGCACTCGGCCGACATGGGTTTTGGCACGCACTCGGTCCACTAGCCGCCGGCACACACTGGAGCACGAAATGAAAAACATGAAGATATCGGTCACATTGATCATCGCATTCACGGTGATGATCGCGGTGACCTTGTTTGTGGCCGGCTTTGGCGTGGCCACCGTCAAGGGCTCGAATCATTCAATGCGCACCATCTACGACGATCGTGTCGTGCCGCTCAAGCAGCTCAAGGTGGTCAACGACATGTACAGCGCCAACGTAGTCGATAGCACCAACAAGGCGGCCAACAATCTCATCACCGCCAAGGAGGCGATCAAGCGGATCGATGAAGCCTTCGGCACGGCCAATGCGCAATGGAAGGCGTATGTGGAAACCTCGCTCACGGATGAGGAAAAGATCGGCGTCGGCAAGGCCAACACCTTGATGAACAAGATCACGCCGGTGGTCTCCGAACTGCGCAAAGCCTTGCAAAGCGGCGAGAAGGAGAAGATCGCCGCCATGGTCGATCCGGTGTATGGCGCCATCGATCCGCTCAATGACGAACTCGATCACCTGGTCGACATTCAATTGAAGGAATCGAAGGCGGAATTCGAGCGCGCCACCCGCGTCTATGAAAGCACCATGATCTTGTTCGCGCTGATCTCGGTAGCGACCGTCGTCGCCGGCGCCGCCATGACCTGGTGGCTGGTGCGTGCCATCACGCTGCCGCTCAACCGAGCCAAAGACATCGCGCGCGAAGTGGCGAATGGCGATTTGACCCAGCATATCGAGGTCGATGGCGACAACGAGACGGGCCAGTTGCTGTCCGCGCTCAAGGACATGCAGGCGTCACTGGTGCGGGTGGTGACGAGCGTGCGCAGTGGCTCGGAAAACGTTGCCAGTGCCTCGACCCAGATCGCGCAAGGAAACCTGGACCTGTCGTCGCGCACCGAACAGCAAGCCAGTTCACTGGAAGAGACGGCGGCCTCGATGGAGGAGCTGTCGACGACCGTCAAGCAAAACGCCAGCACGGCGCGCCAGGCCAACGAGCTGGCGATGAACGCGTCGAGCGTGGCCGTGCGCGGCGGCGCCGTGGTTGGCGAGGTGGTCGAGACCATGAAGGACATCAATGAGGCCAGCCGCAAGATCGCCGACATTATCGGCGTCATTGACGGCATCGCGTTCCAGACCAATATCCTGGCGCTGAACGCGGCGGTGGAAGCGGCGCGCGCCGGCGAGCAGGGGCGCGGTTTCGCTGTGGTGGCGACCGAGGTGCGTTCGCTCGCGAGCCGTTCGGCCGAGGCGGCCAAGGAAATCAAGGGCTTGATCGCAGCGAGCGTGGATAAGGTGGCCAAGGGCTCGAGTCTGGTCGACCAGGCCGGAAGCACCATGAGCGAAGTCGTCGGGGCGATCCGCAAGGTGACCGATTTGATGGGCGAGATCAGCATCGCCAGCAATGAGCAGGCGGTGGGCGTGAACCAGGTGGGCGAGGCGGTGCAGAACATGGACGAGGTGACGCAGCAGAACGCGGCCCTGGTCGAGGAAATGGCGGCGGCCGCCGGCAGCTTGAAGGCGCAAGCGGGCGACCTGGTGAAAGTGGTGGCGACGTTCAAGCTTGACGGCGCCGGCCACGCGATGGCGGCCAAGCGCAGCGTCGCCGCGCCAAAGGAGGCGCTGGCGGTGATCAATCAAATCAAGCGCGCGCCTGGCAGTGTGCGCCCGGGGGCGCGCGCGATGCCTGCCAAGGTGGTCGCGCCCAAGCTGATCGCGGCCAAGCCGGCGCGCAGCGCGGCTACCACCGCCGATGACGGCGATTGGGAAGAGTTCTGATCGGCCGGGGCGTGGGCGCGTCCCTTCACTCGACAAAGACAACGGCGCTGCGGGCCGGGATGGTGAAGGCGCCCGATGCCGCGTCGTAGCTGGCCGCGCGCGCGCGCTGGTCGGCCGCGGCTGCGCTGCGCTGGACCGGATGCAGCGCGTAGTGGCGGTCCTTCTCCTCCGGCACCGCGATCTGGTGCGTCACTTTGTCCACATTGATGAAGTAGAGCAGGCTGCGAAAGGCCGCGCCCGGGTAGCCGGCGCCATCGAGGCGGGCCGCGATCACAGTTGGCTCTTGCGCCGGCCCCGTGTTGTAGAAGCGCAGGCGCTGCACGATGTCGGCGGCGCTGCGCAAGCGGAACAGGGTGGAGCTGGCGCGTATTCTTAGCAGGTCGCGGAAGGCGTCGCGCGTGAATGCGATGTCCTGCGGCGCCGGCTTGATAGCCGCGTTGGCCAGGCGTGGTTTGATGAACGGGTAGTCCGCGCCATTGTCGGCCTTGGGCGGCGCGCCGGCGCCAAAGCCATTGTCGCGGTAGCTCCAGTCCAGGCGGTTGAACCAGTCCCCCGAATTGAAGCTGTTGCGATCGAATGATTTCGAGCGCAAGGTGTCGATCCCGGCATGGAAGTAGCTCACGCCCTGGCTGAAGGCGTTGATGGCCGCGCCCAGGATCTGCACCCGCGCGCGCTCGCGCGAACTGGTGGCGAGCGGAAGTTTGAGCGCGTTGATGTCGAACAGCGTCTGGTTGTCGTGGTTTTCGACGTAGTTCACCACCTCGGCCGGCTCGCTTGCGTAGCCCGCGCTTTGGCCGCCGTAGTCGAGCGCCTGCAATTGCAGCGTCTGGCCGCTGTGGGTGGCGAGCGCGTAGCTGCGGATCGACCCGGCCAGGCCGAGCTTGACCATGTCGGAGGCGCGCATCAGCGCGTCCGCCGGCGGCGCCTCCGCCTCCTCGTTGGGGTCGTACGCGAGGCCGTTGATGTAACCCTGGCGCCGCACCAGCAGGGCGCCGCTGTCGCCCGCGGCGCCGCCGCGCACGGCGTCGCGCGCACGGTCGCTGAAGGTGCCGATGCCGCTGCCGCCAAGCGCGAGCTGGGACGCCTGAATGAAGCGCGCGCCGTCGGCTACTTCGCCGAAATTCCATCCCTCGCCGATCAGTTGCACATGACGGTGCGCCGCCGCGTCCACACGCGCGCCGAGCTGCTCCATCACGGCGCGTGGCTGGTGCGCCATCAGGTCGAAGCGGAAGGAGTCGATCTTGTAGTGAGTGGCCCACAGCACGGTCGAATCGATCATCAACTTGGCCATCATGCGGTTTTCGGTGGCGGTGTTGAAGCAGCAGGTCGATTGCTCGATGGCGCCGTCCGCATTCAAGCGATGGTAGTAGCCGGGCACGATGCGGTCGAGGATCGAATGCCGGTCCTGGCCGGCACGGAAGGTGTGGTTGTACACGACGTCCATGCCAACACGCAGGCCCATGCGGTGCAGGCGCGAGATCGCCGTGCGCAGTTCGACGATGCGGCGCGCACCGTCGGCGGCATTGGTGGCGTAGCTGCCTTCCGGCGCGCTGTAGTGGAGCGGATCATAGCCCCAGTTGAAGCAGTCCGTATCCGCGCTGCGCTTGACCAGTTCCTGCTGCGCTTCGCCGTCGGGCGCGCCGGCCGGATGCGGCGTGTCGCAATGCGCCTCCGGCACGCTGCCGAAATCGAACACGGGCAACAGGTGAATGTCCGTCAGCCCAGCCGCGCGCAGGGCGGCGAGGTGGCGCATGCCGTTTGAGCTTGGGTCGGAAAACGCGGCGAACTTGCCGCGATGCGCGGGCGGGACGGTGGCGTCGCCGATCGAGAAATCACGCACATGCAGCTCGTAGATGAGCATGTCCGTTTGCGCGCGCACCGTGGCCGGTGCTTTGTCGCGCCGCCAGTCGGGCGGCGCGAGGCGTGGGTCGTCGAGCGTGGCGACGTAGCTGCGCGCGGAGTCCGCGCTCAGGCTGACCGAGTAGGGATCGGTGACGGTGTTGCGCACCACGCCGGTGCCGGGTACGAACACCTCGACCTGGTAGGCATAGTATTGGCCGGACAGGTCGCCGCGCAGCTGCGCGCTCCAGACGCCGCTGGCGGCGTCGAGCGCCATCTCTGCTTGTGCGCCGCTGGCCGCGCCGGCGCTGCGGAAGCGGCACAGGGTGACGCGCCGCGCGCTCGGCGCCCATAGCCGAAATGCGGTGCGCCCGTGGGTGATGTGTACGCCAAGCGCGGCCTCTTGCGCGGCGTTCGCATACAGGTCGTCCAGCGCGCCGGCTGCCTGCAGGCGCGTGGCGGCGCGCACGCTGGCGTCGCCGTTCTCCTGCACCAGTACCAGCTCTTGCCGGTGCAGGGCGCGCAGGCTTGGCATGTCCGGCACTTGCAGCGCGAGCGTCGCGCCCTTGCCGACGTAGCCGAAGCGCTCGGCCACGGCGGGTGGCAGCTCGCCTTCGAAGGCATTAAGCGTGAGCGCGCCGGCGGCGCCACGCACCGGCGCGCCGACAGGGGCGTCGATGCCGCCGCTTGGTGCGAAGTAGAGCTTGAAGATGCCTGCAGGGTCGGCGCCGGGCCAGCGCAACAGGCGGCGATCGAGCCAGAGCGCCTGCGCCGGCATGGCGCCCGGCGCGGCCTGCAGGACGCGCGCGTGCTGCGTGTCCTCGCACGGGCCGGCGCCCGCCGGCGCACAGGCGGCGAGGGCGAGGGCGAGGGCGAGGTGGAGCGCATTGGCGGCGCGGCGCCAAGCTGTCAATCGATATGTCCAGTCCATGCGATTCCCCGGCCAATGAATGCGAACGATGATAGCAGAACTGTAGTTTGACTACTAAGTCCAATGCGACAAACATGGATAAAATTTTCTAATTCATTGATTTTAATGTGAAAAACAATAAACCTATGGCCGTTGATGCGGATTGTAAATCTGCATAATCTGATGTATATTATGTACAAACTTCGTGCCTGCAATTCGCCGGCACGGGCAACCGGATGGATGGACAGATGCGAACTGAGGCGCCCCTGCAAGCTCGAGAACAAACGCCCTGGTGGCGCGAAGCGATCATCTATCAGGTCTATCCGCGCAGCTTCCTCGACACCAATGGCGACGGCGTGGGCGACCTGCCTGGCATCACCGCACGGCTCGACTACATCGCCGCGCTGGGCGTGGACATCGTGTGGATCTCGCCCTTTTTCACCTCGCCGATGAAGGATTTCGGATACGACGTGGCCGACTACTGCGACGTCGATCCCCTGTTCGGGACCTTGGCCGACTTCGACCGCCTGATCGCCAAGGCGCACGGCCTGGGCTTGAAGATCATGATCGACCAGGTGATGTCGCACACGGCCGAAGCCCATCCCTGGTTCAGCGAGAGCCGCCGGAGCCGCGACAACCCCAAGGCCGATTGGTATGTGTGGGCCGATCCGCTAGCCGACGGCAACCCGCCTAACAACTGGCTGTCCGTGTTTGGCGGCTCCTCGTGGCAGTGGGATAGCCGGCGCCGCCAATACTATCTGCATAACTTCCTGGCCAGCCAGCCGGACATGAACTTCCACAACCCCCAGGTGCAGCAGGCGCACCTGGACAATCTGCGCTTCTGGCTGGCGCGCGGCGTGGACGGCGTGCGCATGGACGCCTGCAATTTCCACTTCCATGATCTCGCATTGCGCAGCAATCCAGCCGCCACCACGCGCGACACGGCCACCGTCTCGGACGTCAACCCCTACGGCATGCAGGCGCACCTGTACGACAAGACCCAGCCCGAGAATCTGGCCTTCCTGCAGCGGATCCGCCTGCTACTGAACGAGTTTGGCGCGGTGGCGATCGGCGAAGTGGGCGCGGACGACGCGCTGGGCGTGATGGCGCAATACACGGCCGACGGCGACAAGCTGCATATGGCGTACAGCTTCAATCTGCTCACGCCGCAGTTTTCGGCGGCGCACATCCGCACCCAGGTCGAGCAGTTCGAAGCGCGCGTGAAGGGCGGCTGGGCTTCCTGGTCCGTCGGCAACCACGACAGCGTGCGCGTGATGACGCGCTGGGGCGGCGCGCAGGCGACGCCGGCTTTTGCCAAGCTGGTGCTGGCGATGCAGCTCTCACTCAAGGGCACGCCCTGCCTGTATCAAGGCGACGAACTGGCGCTGCACGAGGCCCACGTACCTTTCGAGCTGCTGCAAGACCCATATGGCATCACCTTCTGGCCCGAATTCAAGGGGCGCGATGGCTGCCGCACGCCGATGCCCTGGAGCGGGGAGGCACCCAACGGCGGCTTCACCAGCGCCAAGCCGTGGCTGCCGCTGGCGCCCTCGCACCTGGCGGCGGCCGCGTCCACGCAGGAGATTGACGCCGACTCGGCGCTCAATTTCGCGCGCCGCATCATCGCCTGGCGCCGCGGCTTGCCGCAACTGACGCGCGGTGACATCGCCTTTTTCGACGCACCCGAGCCGGTGCTGGCGCTGCGCCGCGATTGCGCGGGCCACCGCGCTGTGCTGGCCGCCTTCAACCTGGGATCGCATCCGGTCAGCTTCGCCTGGCCGCAGGCGGCCGAGGCCGAACCCTTGATGGGGCATGGCCTGCCTGGCAGCGCGGCGGGCGGCATCGTGTCGCTGCCGCCGCACGGCGCCTGGTTCGGCTACGCGCGATAAGACGGCGACGAAGACGGCGACAAAGACGGCGACAAAGACGGCGACAATCCGAGCATGCGGCACCTACCTGGCGCGAAAAAAACAGAATGACAGATCACGCTGAACCGGACACCAAATTCGCCCGCACCGCTTTCGCGGACGGCCCGCGCCTGCTGGCCGACATCGGTGCGACCCATGCGCGCCTGGTGCTGCAGACCGCGCCTGATACTTTCCGCTCGGTGAGCGTGCTCAAGTGCGATGACTTCGAAGGCATCGTGCCGCTGCTGCGTTTTTATCTGCGCGATCACGCCGACGTCACGCTCAACCATGCGGCACTGGCGGTGGCCAATCCGGTCAATGGAGACATGGTCCGCATGACCAACCGCGACTGGCAGTTTTCCACCGACGCGGTGCGGCGCGAACTGGGCCTGCACACGCTCTTGATCGTCAATGACTTCACGGCGCTGGCGATGGCGCTGCCGGGATTGAAACCATCGGACTTGATGCAGGTTGGCGGCGGTCAAGCCGCCTCGAACGCGGTGCTGGGGGTGCTGGGGCCGGGCACGGGATTGGGCGTGTCCGGCGTGATTCCCACGGTGGACGGCTTCGTCACGCTTGGCAGTGAAGGCGGGCACGCCAGCTTCGCGCCGGCCGACGAGCGCGAATTCGCAATCCTGCAATACGCATGGAAGCAGTGGACGCACGTGTCGTGCGAACGCCTCATTTCCGGGCCGGGCTTGGAGATTACGTATCGCGCGCTGGCGCTGCGCAATGGGCTCGACGTGCCGGACCGCACGGCGCCCGATATCATCAACGGCGCCCTGCGCGAGCACAATCTGCTTTGCCTGGAAGTGCTCGAATGCTTTTGCGGCATGCTCGGCGGCGTGGCGGCCAACCTGGCGGTGACGCTGGGCGCGTTTGGCGGCATCTTCATCGGCGGGGGCATCGTGCCGCGCATGGGCGAGTGGTTCGCCAGCTCGCCGTTTCGCGCGCGCTTCGAGGCCAAGGGGCGCTTTTCGAACTACCTGGCCGATATTCCGACCTATGTGATCACCACGCCCAATCCGGCCTTCTTTGGTGTGGCGACCATCCTGTCGGAGCATCTGCGCGGGCGCAGCGGGGCCAATACCTTGATGGAGCGGGTGGCGCATCTGCAGCACGAGCTCACGCCGGCCGAGCAGCGCGTGGCCACGCTGGTGCTCGAGCAGCCGCGCCTGGTGTTGAACGAGCCGATCGCCGGCATTGCGCGCCTGGCTGACGTGAGCCAGCCGACCGTGATCCGCTTTTGCCGCTCGCTTGGCTTCCTCGGGCTGGCCGACTTCAAACTCAAGTTCGCCAGCAGCCTGACCGGGGCGATTCCGGTGCGGCACAGCCAGGTGCGCATGTCCGACAGCATGCACGACTTGTCGGCCAAGGTGATCGACAACACGGTGTCGGCAATCCTGCGCTTTCGCGACCAGCTCGACGTGCGCGCGATCGACCGCGCCATCGAACTGGTCAGCCGCGCCAAGCGCGTCGAGTTTTACGCGATGGGCAATGCGCGCGTGGTGGCGCTCGATGGGCAGCACAAGTTCTTCCGCTTCCGCATTCCTACTTCATCGTACGGCGACTCGCATTTGTTTGCACTGGCGGCCGAGTTGCTGGGGCCGGGCGACGTGGTGATCGCCATTTCCAATTCCGGGCGCTTGCCAGAGTTGCTGCAAGCGGTGGACGCGGCGCGCGCGGCCGGGGCCGACGTCATCGCCATCAGCAGCAGTACTTCGCCGCTGGCGCGCAAGGCCAGCGTGTGCCTGGCGGTCGATCACGCGGAGGACAGCACGCATTTTCTGTCGATGATCTCGCGTATCTTGCAGTTGCTGCTCATCGATATCATGGCCGTCGGCATTTCGGTCGATGCTACGCACGCGGGGCAGGGCGGGGAGGGCAAGCCAGTGCAGGAACTCGAGCATCGGCGCATGCTGATCTCGCACCTCGACAGCTGATATCGTCCGGGCGGAGCGCAAACGTATCGCCGGGGCAAATGTCGGCAAATAAATGAGGCAAAATCAAATAGGGTCAGAGTCGA
>JAZKBP010000020.1:0-28681 GCA_040388555.1 Pseudomonadota bacterium | reverse complement strand
CGGCAGCGGCGGGGCCGGCGGCGCGGGCGGCGCCAACACCGGCGGCTACGGCGGCGCCGGCGGGGTCGCCAGCGGCGGCGTGGGCGGGCCCGGCGGCACCACGGGCGACGCCCTTGGCGGCGTCGGCGGCTTGGGCGGGGCCGGCGGCGCGGGCGGTGCCGGCGGCGTTGGCGGCGCCGGCAGCGGCGGCGCCAGCACCCCCTCAAGCGCGGGCGTGGGCGGGCCTTCCAGCGCGGGCGGCAGCAGCGCCACCGGCGGCGCCGGCGGCACTGGCACCGCGGATATCCCGGGTGGCAATGGCGGCGGCGCGGGCGCCGGACCTGGCGGCTCCAGCGCGGGCGGCGCCGGCAGCGGCGGCGCCATCGGTTCCGGCGGCGGCAACGCCGGCGGCGGCAGCGGCGGCAGCGGCGCCGCTGGTGCGGCCGGTGGCAACGTGGGTGACGCTGGCGGCGCCAGCAACACCAGCGGCGCGGGCGCGGCCGGCGGCGGCGCCAGTGCCGGCAGCGGCGGCGCGGGCGCCGCCCTCACCAGTTCCGGCGCGGCGGGCGCCTCCGGCAGCGGCGGCAGCGGCGCCACTGGCGGCAATGGCGGACACGCCATGGCCGACGGCGGTGCCGGTGGTGCCGGTGCCGCCGGTGGCTACGGCGGCAACTCCGGTGCCGCGTCGAATACGGGCGGCGCCGGCGCAGCGGGCGGCGCCGCCACCAACGGCAACGCCAGCAATGGCGATCCAAGCGTCGGCAACGCCACTGGCGGTAACGGTGGCACCGGCGGCTCTGGCGGCGGCGGCAATACCGGCGGCGCCGGCGGCGCGGCCGGCACCAACACGGCCGGCGCCGGTACCGGCGGCAACGGCGGCGTGGCAACGGGAGGCAATGGCGGCACCAATAGCGTCAGCGCCGGCACCTTCGACATGTCCAACAGCATGAGCGCGGTGGGGCAATCGGCCGCCGGCATCATGACGGTGAGCCAAAATAACGGCTTCTCATCGCTGATCCAGCAAAGCATCAACGTGCAGGCCAACCTGAGCGTCGGCAAGTAAGCCAGGCGCTGCCGCGGCTGTGGCCGCGGCAGCGTTTTCGCACTATCGTTCCCGCATCTTGCCAAGGAGGAGATACCATGCACCCGGTCCGCCGTCATACCAGCTCACGCCGCAGCACTTGCCTGGCCTGCTTGCTATCCACATTCATGGCCCTGCCCGCGCCGGCCGCGTCGGCGCAGTTCGCGTTGGCGCCGGCCGCGCTATCCCAGGCCGCGCTGGCGCAGCGCGCCCTTGAACCGAACGCGCCCGATCCGGCCGCTTTCGCACCGGCCTTGGCGGGCAGCGCCGCGGCCAAGGCGCCGGCGACGCTGCGCGCCCCGGCCGGCGCCATCCTGGTCCCAGCGCAAGCTCCAGCACCGGACCCAGCACCGGCGCCAGCCCCGGCCAGCGCGCCACCCGTGGCCGGCCTGGGCACGGCCCTGCCGCCCGAACAGCTCACGCGCAAGCGCGGCGGCAGTGACAGCGTGTCCAATGAGGCCAGCTTGAGCGCTGTGGTCAGCGGCAACACCAGCATCAATGTCAACAGTGGCGCCAACGTCATCCAGGGCGGTTCCTTCGCCTACGCATCGGGCTTGCCGACGGTCATACAAAACTCCGGCTCGAACGTCTTGATCCAGAACGCCATCGTCATCAACCTGCAAATCAAATAGCCATGCGCACCCTGCCCCTGATTCCAATTGCGCTGGCCTGGCTGCTGGGCGCGCCCGTGTGCGCCGGCGCGGTCGAGCTGGCCCAAGGCGGCGCGCGCTATGTCTTGCCCCTGACAAGCTTGAAGGAAATCCGTTTTCGCACCACCATGCGCCAACAATACGATTTCAGCTGCGGTTCGGCCGCCGTCGCCACCTTGCTCAGCCATCATTACGGCTACCGCGTCACGGAGCAGCAAGTGTTCGCGGCCATGTATCTGCACGGCGAGCAACAAAAGATTCGCAAGGAAGGCTTTTCCCTGCTCGACGTGCAACGCTTCCTCGCTGGTATTGGCTTCCAGGCCGATGGTTTCGAACTCCCCCTCGACAAACTGGTGCAAGCGCGCTTGCCGGCGATCGTACTCGTGGCTGAAAAAGGCTATAGCCATTTCGTCGTCATCAAGGGGGTGGCCGACGGGCGCGTCTTGATTGGCGATCCCGCCAACGGCACCCGCGCACTGCCGCGTCCGGCCTTCGAAGCGATCTGGCGCAACAAGCTGCTGTTCGTGATCCACGACCATGCCGGCGCGGTGCGCTTCAATAGCGAGGACGACTGGCGCGCCGCGCCCAGTGCGCCCGTGGCGCAGGCCATCAACCGCGCCGGCCTCGACACCTTGACCCTGGCCAAGCGCGGCCCCGGCGACTTTTGAAAGGACACTATGCGAACGACAACCTTGCGACTGTGCCTGTTGGCCGCCGCGGCCGCCGCTTGCGGCCACGCGCAGGCGCGCGTCGACACCGGCGGCGCGCTTGCGTTTGCACTTGCGCCTGCATTGGCGCCGACACTTGCACCATGCACCGCGTCGATCGCGCCGGCGGCATCGATCGCGCCGCCCGTGCCCAGCGCAGCGCACACCGGCGGGACCGTCCCTGCTCGGCCCACCCGTGACGGCGCCACCGCGCTGGCAGATACAGCCTGGAACCCCGTCGACAGCGCCACCCTCGCGCAAGCGCGTGCAGGCTTTAGCACGCCAGACGGCTTGATCGTATCCCTGGGCATCGACAAGCTGGTATCGATCAACGGCAACATCGTCACGCACACGAGCTTCCAGATCGCCGACTTGTCGAGCATTAGCAGCGAGGAGATGGCACAAACACGCGCCGCCCTGTCCTCGCTCAAATTGGTGCAAAACGGTGGTGACAATATCTACCTGGCAAACCTGTCCCCGATGACCGGCACGGTCATCCAAAACAGCCTGGACCAGCAGTCGATACGCAGCGAAACCGTGATCAATGCCAGCGTCATCGGCACGGACTTGCTCAAGACGCTCAATTTTCAATCCAGCCTGGGCGTCGCGCTTGCCAACGCCGTTGGCGCGCACTGACGGGAGGTGCACAAAAAAGGAGAATTCATGCAAAGCAGTGTCTCGCGCCGCCCACCGCGCTGGGCGGCTTCGTCCGGTGCTTCATCCCGCGCTATGTCCCGGACCTTGTCCGGCCCCTTGCCGCTATCCTTACCCGGATCGACGTCGATGTCCGTGTCCGTATCCTTGTCCATCCGATCCATCCGCGCCGGATCCTTGTCCCTGATATTGCTCGCTCCAGCGGCCTGGGCACAGCCCGCCGCGCACGCCGTCGCACCGACCACATTGTCGAACTCGCCAGCCGCGGCCATCGGCGCTTCCGCCGAGCTAGCGGCGCATGGCGCCGCCAACGCCGGGCCGGACGCGCCGGAGACGGCGCCGGCAGTTGGCCAGCCCCCCGCGCGCGACGGCCGCCCGCCCGAAGTCGCGCCCCTGTTCGAGCAACCGGGCGTGCTCACGCCCAAAGGCAAATTCGTGCTCGAGCCGTCGCTGCAGTTTGCCTATTCGTCGAGCAACCGGGTGGCCCTGGTCGGCTACACCATCATCCCCGCGCTATTGATCGGCCTGGTCGATGTGCGCGAAATCAAGCGCAACACCCTGACCGGCGCCTTGACGGCGCGCTACGGCCTGGGCAAGCGCCTCGAAATCGAAGCGAAGCTGCCCTATGTCTACCGCAGCGACGCCACCGTCAGCCGCGAACTATTCACCGGCACCACCGTTGAGCGCGTCTTCGACACCAGCGGCAAGGCCGTCGGCGACGCCGAACTGGCCGCGCGCTATCAGCTCAACGAAGGCGGTCCCGACCAAGCCTATTATGTCGGCGCACTGCGCTGGAAAAGCCGCACCGGCAAAGATCCTTTCGAAGTGATCACCGATTGCCTGCACCGCTGCGTCGGCGACAACGCCAGCGGCACCGGCCTGCCCCTGACTGTGCCCACCGGTTCGGGCTTTTACTCGCTGCAACCGTCCTTGACGGTGCTCTACCCGTCCGACCCGGCCGTGTTCTTTGGCAGCGTCAGCTACCTGCACAATTTCAAACGCAGCAAGGTTAGCCGCACGGTCCAAAACGGCGAACAAGAGTTCCTCGGCGAAGTGGCGCCCGGCGACGTCATGGGCTTTAATTTCGGCATGGGACTGGCGCTCAACGACAAAGCGGCCGTCAGCCTGGGCTACGACCACAATACGATCGGCCGCACCCGCCAGCAGGGGCAAACCGTACCCGGCTCGGTGCGCACCCAGCTCGGCACCTTGCTGCTGGGCTTTTCCTACCGCTACAACGACAAGCGCACCTTGAACGTGGCGGTCGGCGCCGGACTGACCCGCGACACCCCCGACGTCTCGCTCAGCCTGCGTTTGCCGCTCACGTTTTGAGCGCTCACCAGTAGCCCACGCGCGGCATGGTGGTGCGGGCGGTGACGTTGATGTTGCTGAAATCGACGTCCGGCGGGACGAAAGTGATGTTGAGGAAAAAGCTGTCGATGCAATACACATTCGCCTTGACCGTGATCGCCGTGGGCGTCGCCGCCCCGGCGCACGGCGCGCTCCCGGCCGGCGAACAGGTGATCAAGACTTGATTCGAGGGCAGCGCGAAACCGGCGCCCTGGGCCGCGAGCACGACCAGATTGCGCGCCGTCGCCAGGCCGGCGCTGTTCAATTCGCTCGTTGGCGCGTTCGCCAGATACAGCGCGGCATCCCCGGTCGCCTTGGCCAGCGCATTGTAGTACCAGAGCGCGCGCGCCACTTGCAACATGGTGCCCAGAAAAGTCAGCAACACCAGCGCGCACACGGCCAGCTCGATGGCGGCGACGCCGCCTTGCCGGCCGGGCGCGCGGCGGCTGCGGGATAAACGGCTTGGCATGGCGTGGCTCCAATCTGGAACGCCGCGCCGGCATCGGCGATGTCCGTGCGCGTCCTGCCTGCCACTGTAGCGCAGGGGCCGCGCGCCATTTATACGCAGAGCAAGAAATCGCGCGGTCGCCCCCGCAGCGGCGTTAGCGCGCGCGCGGCTGCAAGGCGTTCGGGCCGTCCAGGCGCACGCTATATCCGGGAAAGCTCATACGCACGATGCGCAGCACGGTAGTACCGAACTGGCGGGTGAGCGAGCCGGTGTTGTACGCCAAGCCATAACGCACGCACAAGGCGCGCACCCGCGGCGCCACTTCCGGATAGCGGTTGCTTGGCATGTCGGGAAACAAATGGTGCTCGATCTGGTGACTCAGGTTGCCGCTCATGATATGGAACAGCTTACCGCCGCCGATATTGCACGAACCGAGCAATTGGCGCACATACCAATGGGCGCGCGTTTCGTTTTCCACCTCGGCCTTGCTAAACACGTGCACGCCCAGCGGGAAATGGCCGCAAAAAATGATCAGGTAAGTCCACAGATTGCGCAGCACGTTCGCCACCGCGTTGGCGCCGCACACGAAGAGGAAGAATGGCCCGGCCAGCAAGGGGAACAGCAGGTAATCCTTGGCCACCTGGCGCAACATTTTTTCGCGCGTACGCAGCCACAGCGGACGGATGCTCTCAAAACTCATGCGCCCGAAAAACACCTTGCCCAGCTCCAACTCCTGGATTGCGATACCCCATTCGAACAACAGCGCCAGCAACAGCGCGTACAAGGGATTGCCCAGGTTGAATGGCTTCCAGCGTTGCGCCGAGAACAGGCGCAGCAAGCCATAGCCGCCCACATCGGCATCCTTGCCGAACACATTGGTCCAAGTGTGGTGCTTGACGTTGTGCGAATGCTTCCACTGGTCCGACGGGCACACGTGGTCCCATTCCCAGCTGCCCGACTGGATCGCCGGGTCGCGCAGCCAATCCCACTGCGCGTGCGAAATATTGTGGCCGATCTCCATATTCTCCAAGATCTTCGAGCACGCCAGCACCAGCGTGCCAGCCCCGATCGCCGGCCAAAAACACGCCCACGATGCCAGCGCATGCCCCCATCGCGGCAGCAAGGCCAGGCTGGCGTAGATGAGCAAGCGCCCGGCCACGGCCATGCTGCGCTGCACGCGGATCAAGCGCCGGATGTAGCGCGCGTCGCGCTCGCCCCGGCTATCCATGACCTCGTTGCGGATCGCTTCGACTTCGCGGCCAAATTCGGCCACATCGGCCGCGCTCAAGTGCTTTGGTATCGACATGCTCTATTCCTGTTCAATGAAATCGGTTCACAGCGCCAGCTCGACATCGCCCACCGGCGCGCACACGCACACCTGGACCTTGTCGCCGGCGTCAACGATCAGGTTGCCATTGCGCAAATCGCGCACGCAGCCGCGCAGCAAGGTGGTGTCGCAACCGTGGCAAATCCCCATCCGGCAGCCGTGCGGCGGATTCAAGCCCGCTTGCTCGGCCGTCTGCAACAGGCTGGTGTTGCCGTCCGACCCGGCCTCGAGCGCGCTGCTGGAAAAACGCACCGTGCCTCCGCCGGCTGCGGGCGCGGCCATCAACTTGGCGTGGAAACGCTCGACGTGCAATTGGCGCGCCAGCCCGGCCTCTTGCCAATGCGCTTCCACCGCGTCGAGCAAGGCCTCCGGCCCGCAAGCCCACACTTCGCGCTCGCGCCAGTCCGGGCAAGCCTGCTCAAGCTGCTCAGCGCAAAAATGGCGCTTCGCACCCAAGCCCTCCTCGCGCGTGTAAAAGCGCTGCAAGTGGTAGTGCGCTTGGGCCGCCTGCAAGGCTTCAAGCTCGCGCCCGAAGATCACGTCGTAGCCGTGCGGGGCGTAGTGCATATGGGCGATGTCGGGCATCACCTCGTATTCCATCGCGTAGGCGCGCAAGATGCTCATCACCGGCGTGATGCCGCTGCCGGCCGTGATGAACAAGGGATGCACCGGCATCGCGTCGGGCAGCACGAACTGGCCCTGCGGCTCGCCCAGCGGCAAGTAGGCGCCCGGCTTGACCTTGCGCACCAGATGCTGCGACACATAGCCGCCCGCGTTCGCCTTGACCGTCACCGTGATGCAGCCGTCGCTGCGCCCCGGCGCCGATGAAATCGAGTAGGTGCGCGTGTGGCGCTTGCCCTCGATCGCCACCCCCAGCCGCACGAACTGCCCGGCCCGGTGGCTGCGCCAGCCGCGCCCCGGGCGCAAGGTCAGCGTGCGGGTGTCCATCGTGTCGTCCCACACGCTCTCCACCCTGGCCATGAGCTCGTGGCGCGTCCACAGCGGGTTGACCAGCTCCAGGTAATGCGAATGGCGCAGCGGATAGGCGAACATGTCGGCCAGGCGGGTCAGAAATGAGGTCATGGTGAGGGCGGCGAGCGGATTCTTATCGTGAAGGCGCTATTGTGTACACTTGTACACAAATAATCAAGAGATAGCCGCCAGATTAGAGGACTTGATCCAAATTTCGCCAAATTTCAAGGCGAGCGCACGGCCCACCCCGTGTAAAATACCAGCACACTCGTACACAGCCGCCTCGCCATCACACCATGACACTGCACGACCCGGACCCCACCCGCGCCGACGCGCTCTCGCGCAGCGAACGCAAGGGCGTTGCCCGCAAGACCTTGCTCAACGCGGCGCTGGCCCTGGTGGGCGAAGGGCGCAGCTTCACCAGCCTGGCCCTGCGCGAGATCGCGCGCCAGGCCGGCATGGTCCCGAACGCCTTTTACCGCCACTTCCGCAACACCGACGACCTGGGCCTGGAACTGGTGGAGGAAGTGGGCATCACGCTGCGCCGCCTGTTGCGCGAGGCGCGCCAGGTCGAGCCCGGCAGCACCGACCTGCTGCGCCGCTCGGTGCGCGTCTACCTGGCGTATATCCGCGCCAACCGCCTGCAATTTTTGTTCATTTCCAGCGAGCGCTCCGGCGGCAGCCGCGTGCTGCGCATGGCCATCCGCAACGACGTCACCCACTTCACCAGCGATATGGCGCAAGACTTCCGCGCCCTCGGCCTGTACAAGGACTTGCCCACGGCGCGCTTGCAAATGGTGTGCGGCTTGATCGTCATGACGATGCTCTCGGCCGCCACCGACATCCTCGACTTGCCACCGGACCAGCCCCTGCTCGAGCACGAAATGGCGGAGAACTTCGTGCGCCAGCTGCAAATCATCTTGATCGGCGCCCAGCATTGGCGCGAGCGTTCGCGCCCGCGCCCACTCAAGGCTTGATTTGCCGGCCAGGCGGCACTACCATGCCAGCTCCCCTGGACCGCAGGCTTCCCATGAAAAACGACAATCTGTACGCGGCCCTGGCCGCCGCCTTTCCCGCCCAGCGCGACGCCAGCGCCATCGAAACGGAGCAAGGCTTGCACTACAGCTGGCGCGACCTGGAACGGGCCAGCGCCATGCTGGCCAACCTGCTCGCCTCGCTCGGCTTGCCGGCCGGCGCGCGCATCGCGGTGCAGGTGGAAAAATCGGTCGAGGCGCTCATGCTCTACCTGGCCACCCTGCGCGCCGGCTATGTGTTCCTGCCTTTGAACAGCGCCTACCAGGCGGCCGAGCTGCGCTATTTCCTGCAGGACGCCGAACCGGCCGTGCTGGTGTGCGCGCCCGCCAATCTGGGATGGACCGAGCCCATCGCCAGCGCGGCCGGCGTGGCCCACCTGTTCACCCTCGACGATCAACGCGGCGGCAGCTTGCTGGCGGCGGCCGCCGCTTGCAGCGAGCGCCATGAATGCGCCGTGCGCGGCGCGGGCGAACTGGCCGTCATCCTCTACACCAGCGGCACCACCGGGCGCAGCAAGGGCGCCATGCTTTCGCACGGCAATATGCTCAGCAACGCCCAGGTGCTCAAGCGCTATTGGGGCTGGAAGCGCGGCGACGTGCTGATCCACGCCCTGCCCATTTTCCACATCCACGGCTTGTTCGTGGCCGTGCACGGCGCCCTGCTCAACGCCAGCAAAATGATCTGGCTGGCGCGCTTCGAGCCGCGCCGCGTGCTCCAGAAAATGGCCGAAGCCACCATTTTCATGGGCGTGCCCACCATGTACGTGCGCCTGCTGGCCGATCCGCAACTGGACCGCGCCAGCACGCGCGCCATGCGCCTGTTCGTCTCCGGCTCGGCCCCGCTATTGCTTGAACATTTCGAAGCCTGGCGCGAGCGCACCGGCCACACCATCCTCGAGCGCTACGGCATGAGCGAGACGGTGATGCTCACTTCGAATCCATGCGGCCCGGACCGGCGCCACGGCGAGCGCGCCGAGCGCCGCGGCGGCACGGTCGGCTTTCCCCTGCCCGGCGTCGATCTGCGCCTGCGCGACGAGCGCGGCCAGGCCGTGGCCGCCAGCGCCGTCGGCGCCATCGAGGTCAAGGGCCCCAACGTCTTCCAGGGCTATTGGCGTATGCCGGAAAAAACGGCCGAAGAGTTTTCTGACGACGGCTACTTCAAGACCGGCGACGTCGGCCGCTTCGACGCCGATGGCTATCTGTGCATTGTCGGACGCAGCAAGGACTTGATCATCAGCGGCGGCTACAACGTCTACCCGGCCGAGATCGAAACCTATATCAACGCCCTGCCCGGCGTGTTAGAGAGCGCCGTGGTCGGCGCGCCCGATCCGGATTTCGGCGAGGTGGGCCACGCCTTCGTCGTGGCCCGCCCCGGCGCCGCGCTCGCAGCGACCGCCATCCTGGGCGCGCTCAAGGCGACGCTGGCCAATTTCAAGGTCCCCAAGCGCTGCACGGTGTTGGCCGAACTGCCGCGCAACGCCATGGGCAAGGTGCAAAAGAACCTGCTGCGCGCCCAGGCCGCCGAAGCGGCGCCGCGCTGACGCGCTTGCGCCCGCGCCGCGAACTGCTTAGTATGAACGGCAAGCCCAGCCCCGGGCCGCTCCGGCATCCAAGCCCATGAAACTGCACAAGCTCGTATCGATCATCGTCCTGTATTGCGCGGCCGGCGCGGCGCAAGCTGCCTGCGCGCCCATCCGCGTGGGCTACCTGAACCAGGACCGCCCGCCCTACTACCTCGGCAACGGCAGCGAGCCGGCCAATCCGCCCGGCGCCAGCATCGAGATGATCAGGGAGATCGCGGCCAGCATCGGCTGCCCCATCGTGTTCGTGCGCTTGCCGGTGGCGCGTGTGCGCATGGCGCTCGAAGCCGGCAGCATCGACATCGCGCCGATGTCCCCGATCGGGGACGAAAGCGCCACCTTCGCCTTCCCCCTCGGTAAAAACGGCAAGCTCGATGCGGACAGCGGCCTGCCCCTGGTGTCGGTGGTGTTCGTGCGCAGCAGCGACGCCATCGCGCGCGACGTCGACACCATGCGCCATTTGCAGGGGCGCACCATCGGCATCAACCATGGCGCCATGTACGCCGAGGGCTTGCGCCAGGCCGGTGTGCGGGTCGACGACGGCGCCTCCGATGTGGCCCGCAATATCGAAAAACTGCGACGCGGGCGCATCGACGGTTACGCCGTCACCCTCGTTTCGGCGCAAGATATGGACGGCTTCATCGCCGCCCACTTCGCCGGCGAGCTCACGCGCCTGGAAAAGCCGCTGCAGAGCAGCCATGTGTGGCTGGCCGTGAACAAGGCTTACTACGCGCGCAATCGCGAGCAAGTCGACGCCATCTGGGCCTGGGTCGCACGCAACGGCCGCACCCGTTTCGCGCAACTGCTCGACATTTACAGTCACGGCCAGTAATCAAGCCGCCATCGCTAGCGGTAGCGCGCCATGATGCGGGCGATGCTGCCATCGTCGATCAAGCCGTCGACAGCATGCTTGATGTCGGCGAAGGGCACCGCGGAGTGTTTCGAAAACGCGCACTGGGCCATGAATTTTTCGTATTCCAGGTCGATCCGCAAGCGCCCCTTGCCCTCGTCGCGCAGCGCATGCTCGGCCGTCGCCAATTCAATGGCCGCGTACTGGGTGCGCCCCACCAGCAGCTTTTCCAGATTGTGCTGCATCGACGGCGCGTCCTTGCGCACGAAATGCGCGCCAAGCAGCGCCTCGAGTTGCGCGTAGCGGTAACCGGCCACGGTACCGACGGGCACATCGCGCAGCTGGCTCAAGCTGTGAAGGCGCGGCGCGTCGCTGCGCGCGACCACCGTGCCGCCGCTGGGGATGAAGGGACGTGTCCAATTGAAGTCGCCATCGATCCAGGCCGGCTGCACATAGCACAAGCCATCGGCGCCGCCTTCGCTCAGGGCGAGCGGCGCACGCCGGCTCGGGACAGTCACGAAGCGCACCGCGCGCCCAAGGCGCATGGCAATGGCCTCGCCAACGTCCTTCATGAATCCGCCCGTCAGCACCCCATTGTCGAATCGGGCGATTGGCATCGCATTGTTGTTCGGCGCGAGCAGCACCAGCGCATCTTTCGCTTGCGCGCCGGCGCAGGCAAGGGCCGCCACCACCACGACACAGCGCGCGATCGAATTATTCATTGGCTCCTGTGCGGCGCCGCCGGCGCCATGCATTTGACCGGGCCGCATCAAATCGATCGCCCGCACTCCGATTCTAAGCCATTCGCGCGCCTTCGAGCAGATCGCTGACTAGGCAAGCTCAAGAGCGAATTTGAAAACGACTGCTTTCCCATTGAGTTCACCTGTCAAATTCGCATTCATGACAGCGCTGACAAGTGCGTATTGCGCCGCGCCCTTACATGCAGAACCAGGCAAAGGCGCCGCCCCAGCATGTTCGCGCGCGCTGAAGGTGACGATCAGCCCCATCGGACGGTCCATGATGGTCTCGCCCAATGGCGCCGTGAGCGGCATCGTGCGCGATTTTCTTGAGCTGGTGTCACAACAGTTCGGTTGCACGTTCGAATTGCTTGTCGTCCCCAGGGCGCGCGCCTTTGTCATGCTCGCATCGGGCGAAATAGACATCGTGCCCAGTGTCAACCGCACGGAATTGCGCGATCAGACTGGCAAATTCGTTGACGTCTATGACAAGCGGCCGATGCTCATCGCGCTCAAGGGGCCGCAAGCGTCGAGCGTTCCCGATCTATTGAGAGGGACGACATCGATCGGTGTTGTGCGCGGATACGACTACGGCCAAGCCTATACCGCTTTGCTCGACGCCCGCTCATGAAGCCGCGCGTGTCCGTGCTGCGCGCCCCCGAGGCTTGCGCCCGCATATTGGCCGCTGGTCGCATGGACGCGATCTTGATGGCCCCCTCGGCATTTGTCGATGCGGCCGAGCTGCTTGGCATTTCCGACAAAGTCACCGTCACGCCAGTGGCCGGACTACCCAACGCGCCCGTTGGTTTCTATTGCGCGCAGCGGCGCATCGATAGCGCGGATCAGACAAAGGTCTTGAGCACGATCAATTCCTTGGTAAAACGTGGAGAATATGCCCGCCTGTTCAGGAAATACTACGCCATCCCACACTGGGCATTGGAAAACCTCGTTCCCACCGCAGCCGATGCGCCCGCGGGCGCATAGGGCCAGCAAGCTTCCTCCAGTATTGCCTTACAATTTAGGTTTTGCGAAAAGATACGCGTCCGATGCCAAGTATTTGCCCCCACGTTTTCCGGCAAGCCAATAGCGCCGACATACCGGCCATGTCGCGCATCCGCCTGTCCGTCACCGAGAATGTCCTGTCCGAGCCAAGCCGGATTACCCATGCCATGTACGTGGACTACCTGGAAAAGTCGGGACGGGGCTGGGTCGCCGAAAGCGCTGGCCAGATCGTCGCGTTTTGCTACGCGGACAAGCTGGACGCCTCCATTTGGGCCCTGTTCGTGTGCCCGGGCCACGAAGGGCAAGGCCTGGGCAAAGCGCTGCTCAAGCACGCCATCGATTGGCTGTTCGCCTTGGGGCACGAGCGCATCAGCTTGAGCACCAGCGCCAATACGCGGGCCGATCGGTTTTACGCTGCCCAAGGCTGGCTACGCTCGCCAATCAACGCGTCGAACGTCGCCTATTCGCTCGCCAGTTCTTCGATTCGGGATGAATACGCTTGAAACGCGCACTATTCATCTGTAGCCAGAACCGCCTGCGCAGCCCGACAGCGGAGCAAATTTTCGCCAGTTGGCCGGACGTCGAGACCGATTCCGCCGGCTTGGGTGGCGACGCGACGGTGCCGCTGTCGTCCGAGCAGATCGCTTGGGCCAATATCATCTTTGTCATGGAAAAGGTTCACCGCAATCGCCTGGCCGCCAAATTCCGCCGATATTTGAACGGCAAGCGCGTCATTTGCCTCGATATTCCCGATGACTATGAATACATGCAACCCGAGCTGATCAAACTGCTCGAAATGAAGGCCGGTCGCTTCCTGCGCTCACCATCCTAGTTCACACCCGATCTTCACACCCGATCTTAATTGCCCAACAGCTCGTCGAGCGCTTGCATGCTCTCGACGTGCTGCGCCACCATCCGGATCATGACGACAATGGGCACCCCAAGCAGCATGCCCCACACACCCCACAACCAAGCCCAGAACAGCACGCCGATGAAGACGGCGGCGGTGTTCATGCGCGCGAACTTGCCCGTCATCCAGGTGGCGAGCACGCTCCCCACCACCGAGGCCACCGCCAGCGAAGCACCCGCCACCAGGAACATCGCGGGCAAGGAGGAAAATTGCAGCAACGCGGCCAGGCCAGTGCCCACAGCAATGATGAGCACGCCAAAATAGGGAACAATGTGCACGAAGCCGGCGGCCACAGCCCAGGCGCCCGCGTTTTCCAGTCCGATTGCGGTGAGCACCGCCCACAAGGCCAGCGACAGGCATACATTAGTCACCAGCAGCATGAGCATGTAATGCTGGATCGATTTATTGATGGCATCCAAAACCTGCACCGTGATCTTCTTGGACGACAAGGTCGGGCCGCTGATTTTCACTAGCTTGCGCTTGAACTCGTCGCCCGCGAGCAGCATGAAAAACACCAAGAAGATCACGATAACGATTTGCCCGAGCGCCCCGGCGGCGTCGCGCGAGCCGGCCCACAGCCAGTCGCTCAGCTTGAAAGCGGGCCGCGCCACCACCACCGTGATCGGCGCGGCCGCGGCCTTGGCGTTGGGCCGCGCCATGTTCTGACGCGCCCCGCCCGGCTCGCTCACCGGACCGGCCGCTTTCTCGATTTCGCTGGCCGCCGTCTGCATCTTTTGGATGGTGCTGGGCGTGCCGTCAGCGCTGGCGACCAGCGTGACCGCCTTGTGGGCCGCCGCCGGCAAGCTCGCCACGATGCCCTGGAATTGCGAGCGCAAGGCGTAGCCGACCGCGCCCGCGCCCCCCAGCAAAGCCACCAGCATCAGCGCCGCCGCCATAGCGCGCGGCACCCGCAAGCGTACCAGCGCGTTCACGGGCGGCGTGAGCGTGTAGGAAATCAAGATGCTGAAAGCCAGCGGGATGAAAAATCCCTGTGCCCATTGCAAGGCGTACACGAACATGAGGGCCGCGATGATCGACAGCGCCATGCCGTGCGCGCTCGGCGGCATGTGCACGCGCGGCATCTCCGCCGACGACAGCGCCGCTTCGCGCAAGCTCTCCGTTTCCACCGTTACGGCACCGGCGCTCTGGGTCTCGGACCTATCCACGGCACACTCGATCAGTTTGACGAGCGGCCGCTGATCAAGCGCAACAGGACCATGATGATGGCCACGACCAGCAAAATATGGATGAAACCTCCGATGGTGTAGGAGGAAACAATGCCAAATAGCCAGAGTACGAGTAGGACGACTGCGATTGTGTAAAGCATGATTTTCTCCTTGGTTTGCTTGGCTGGGTCCCTCAATCAGACTCAGTGTTTGACACCCATTTCATTGCGCACGCTGCGCGCCCCTTCCACCGCGCCGGCAACGCGCACGGCTTGATCGATCTTCGCTTGGCTCGCGACAAAGCCGCTCAATTGCACGATGCCGGCGTTGCTGGCGACCTTGATGTCGGCGCTGTCGCTGGCGTTGTCGGCCATGAGCGCCGATTGCACGCGCACCGTCAGGATGCTGTCGTCGACCTTGCCCCCCAGGCTTTGGCGCGAGGAGCGCAAAGCGATGCCGTTGTCGACGTCCTGCACGCCCGTCACCGCTTGCGCCAAGCGCACCGACTGGTCGATCAGCGGTTGATTGTCGGCAAAGCCACGCAATTGGACCTTGCCTTTGCGCGTTTCCACGCTGATGCCCAAGCCCTTGATATCCTGGTCCGCCATCAGCGCCGCCTTCACTTGGGCGGTGATGACGGTGTCGTCGATCTTGTTGCCGATCGTGGCCTTGGGCGCGGTGTCGTAATTGGTGCAGGCGATGATGGTGAAGGTCAGGATGGCGCCGACGATGATGGCCGCTGGGCGCGTAGCAATGAATTGGTTCATGATGGGTGCACCTGTGTGTTTGGAATCGGCGGAAACGCCTCCGCAACAGGGCAACTATTGCATGGAATAAAACGCCGATCCGTCTGCCAGCACACATAGAACGCCATGGGGCGCCCGCCCATCACCTTGCGGATGAGTCAATGGACGCCAGGTGGGATGACGATGCAGACCGTGGCGGCGCGGGGTGCGCTGCCCGGTCTGCGCACTGCTCAGGCGGCCTGCAGGCGACGCTTCGGCCAGGCAAACGGCGCGGCGCGGTTATCCCATGACGTTGTCACCAAGCAGGTAATGAGAAGCAAGCTATATTCCCATCCCCAACCTTCGGACACCCACTTCAAATCGCCCGGAGAGACGATGAAAAAGCCCCATTGCCAGTGGAACCAGACGATGCCAACGAGATAGAAGCAGATCAGTACCAGGCTGATCGGGAACACCATCAGGCGCAGCGCAATTAAGACCGTACCGATGGTTTCAAGCAAATTCACACCGATGATAATTTGCAGGCCGAATGGAAAACCTTTTTCCGTCATGATGCCGCCCAGGACGTGGCTGTGACCACTCAACAGGCGATTCGCGCCGTGCATGAAGATGCAGGTGCATAGGATGATGCGCAGCACGTCCATACCAAGGCGCGCAGAGTTGGTCGGGAGGCGGCCGGTGAGTCCTTCGCATACGACGGCAAACGCAGCCCCGCAGAGCAGCAAGCTCAGTTCCCAACCATTGTCACTGGGGCCGATGACCCAAAAACCGATGTGCCGATGGAACAGAAGAATGCTGCTCAGGTATAAAACGATGAACAGCGATCCGATCGGCACCACGCACACGCGCGCCGCCAGCAAGAGCGAAGCGATCACTTCAAATGAGCTGATCAGTTGGGCCAGCAATGCGCCCTGCGGGAAACCGAGCGTCGTCAAGTATTGGCCCAGCACGGGACTGGCGCTCCACAGGCGATCGAAGCCATGGGTGAAAATCATGGCGCACAGGACCAGGCGCAACAGGTCAAGGCCTGCCGTTTGGGGGGAATAAATTCGTTTTGCGATCTGCATGGTGCGCTCCTTTAGTGCCGGCAGTATAGGGGCGTATTTTCATGAAAGCAGCACATGGCGCCGCATACTGGGCATGCGAAGTGGGAATATTTCGATTCCGGGGTGCGCCAGGATTCAGCTCCCGCTGGGATGCGCGCCAGGCCAATGTTCGCGAAAAGACCTAACTTGGTAGAAAGACTGTGTTGGATGATGCTCGTGAGAGCAATGCAGCACTGCGCGATCAGACACTCGCAACCCGGCAGGCAATTTACCGGACACGGGAATTTAAGCGAAAAGTGCAATCTCGAGAATGTCGTTCGGATGAGGTTGGAACTTATGTACGCACGAAGATATTGGTTGACAAAAACAAATCACTGTGTTTTTTACATTTCTTTCTGGAAACATGCTAGGCTTCCCAGGAACGTAACTTCTTGTCTATTTTTCTAATTGCTGGGGATGACATGCTGAAAAAGGTTATTCGCGCGACAGGTATTTGGTTTATCGCTTTAGGCACTGCCGGTAATGCTGTTGCCGAATGTGCAGTATGTTCGCCGAATTTCATCTGCATCGCGAAGCAAGCCGTTGAGGTCTGCCCGCAAGGGAGCATTTGCAAGACTCACGATGACGATTGCGGCGATTGGACGAGTGTTTTTCTCAAGTATCCAAAAATCAAACCGCCTCCGCTAAAAGTCGCTGCTGAGACCACGAAATCAACCACGCCGATCGAAATATGCCAGCCCGGCGATCGTGGACCGAGCATTCCATTGGAAACCCCGGATAAGCTCTTGTCGCATTCGGATGGAAATTGGCTATTGGCGATGGCACTGCTGCAACTGAGTAAGATTTCGTCAGACGGAATCTATGACGGCGGCGTTTTCGCGTTTCCACTCGCCGAAACCGCAGACCAACGGAAGGCCGTGCTTACTGGCGCCGAGTTGCAAATTCCTGAGTTCAAGCGCGACGAATTTTTATCTGGATTCAATGGGTACGCGAAATATTCGACCACCTCCCGCTTCGGGAGCCTTTCGCTCGCAACCCTCCCATCGATTGAAGTCGAACTTCAGGTCTTTCGCCTTGATCGCGAAAAATTGGTCCCGACGCATGGAATTACCGCGATCGTCCGATATGAACGAATCGGAACGTCGCCAAAATGGGCGTTGAAATCTACGCAATTACACTATGGAATGCCCCGCTTCCAGCGCGGTGACTTCTCAGGAACAAGAGACCATCCTGAATTATTTTCTGAAACGCAGGTAGGAGCGGTAAAAATTTCGGGCGGCTAATTTCATGCGCGCCTGTGTTGCGGGGGACCAAAGCCATGCGTGGTATTGGTGAATTGAAGGACGTGGGCCACCTCGGGGGAATTTGCCGATGGGCCGGTGGCCGGGGTGGGGGGAATTTGCCGCAGGGCCGGCCATGCCCGCCATGCGACGAATCGGTTTGCGGTCCACTCCGGTCAAGCGCGCTATCTCGCGCTGGCTGCTGCCGTTCTCCAGCAGCGTGACGACGGTGGTTCGTTTGTTTGGTTTCAAGACGTACACCCTCCATGCTCCCCTTCGATGATCGAAGGGATAAGGTTACGTCCTGCCAGCGGGATTGCTCCCTGCCGAGGCTACCGCCTACGGCAGTGCTACACGGTCAGGGGTGGGGGAATTTGACCCGGCCAGAGGTGGGGGGTTTTGCCTGGCCAACGGGGCCAAGTGGTTGCGCAGCGTCGACGACAAACTAGAAGTGGCAAAAGTCGACAGTGCGATCAGGCAACTATTCCATAACTATTCCACGGCCCGAAAAACGCCGGAAAACGACGAGCCGAACGGATGAGACAGACGAAAAAAAGCCCTTGATTTACAAGGGCTTTTTCAATTCTGGCGGAGAGACGGGGATTCGAACCCCGGATAGGCTATGAACCTGCGCCTTAGGGGATTTCAGGGGGTGCGGCGGGGCTCGGCTCCCTATGAGCGCCTCCCGCCAGCCCCCTGAAATCCCCTCAAAAATACCCGCAAAAATACCCGAAATCCCAAGCAGTCTCATCCCTTTACGGCGTTCACGGCGCATCGTTGATGATGAGCTCAAGCTGACGAACGGTTTCCAGAATCTCCGTAAAATCCGGAACGTCACCGAAGATCATTCCGGCCATTGCCTGATAGTCGCGCTTGAGTGCATCAAGCATTTCCGGTGCAGGCATGATCGTGTAGGAGCCAGGTTGAGCATGCCGCAAGTCCAGATCCGGACTGTTGAAGAACATCAGCGCGTGGCGGGTGCAATCGGCCGCAAGCGCGCGATCGGATAAAGCTCCCTGGCCGAGACTGGAATGAAACAGCTTATGGATATCGTAATAATGGCGCGAGACGCGATGGCCATTTTGACGTAGGACGCCGCGACTGTCATGCCAGCGACGCAGGCCGTGCAAGATCACCACCTTGTCCCAGAGCGTGCGTTCGGCATCGATCGTGACCACGCCTAGCACGATGAAATTCGACGCCGCCATGTCGCCCGCGACGTAGGGCTCGATGCTTGTCGAGCGATGCGGGTCCAGCGCCGACCTTGCTCCAGCTTCGATTTTTACCGAAGGCTTCACATAGTCGTCGGCGCCAGGAATGACAGAGGGATAATGCAGCAACAGGGTCTGCTGGTCAGGATCATCGTGATCCTGGACCACCGGCGGCGCAGCAAATGCAATTTTCGCCGCGCGGAAGTGCGCCTCAATTTGCCCGTTCAGGCGATCTTTCAACTGTCCTTGGACATAGTTGCGGCATGCCTGCTTGATGGCGTCGAGGCGCACGCGTTGCTGCTTGCCGGAGAGCCCTTCCAAGTCGCCGACCTCGATATCTTGCCCTATGTCCTCGCGAAATACCGTGATGTCGATATCTTCGGAAAATCGGGAAATCAAGCCGTACGCCTTCGACAGCGATGTGCCCCCTTTGAACAGCAAGCGCGGCTCTCCCGCTTCACGTCCGTTGAACAGCAGGTCCAGGACATAGCAGACCCAGAAGTCCTTTTCCACGTTTTGCAATGGCGTGCCGAGCCGATTGGCCGTTGCCAGAAACAGGCCACGGCGTTCTTCCAGCGATGCCCCGATTACGCGATAGAAATCGGCGTTCATGAGTGCTCTTCCATGATGGACGATTTATCGGACCGCACAAGCAATTCACGAATTTGGCGCTGCATCCATGCCGGCACGGTATGCAATCCTGATTGCAGATCATCGCGAACCGACAGGCCTTGCTTTGGGTCCATCAGCAAACGAACAAGCTTCGCTTGCATGGCATCCTGATCGGATTGCGCCGCGTCCTTCAGCCCATCTCGCAACCAGTACAAGGCCTGGACCACGCGCATTGCCGGACGGCCGGCCCAGTAAAGTTTGCTAGGTGCGGTCAACTTGAACTGAAGCGTCAGTTCTCCCAACTTGATGGGACGCAAGCGGCCGTCGGTATGGACCACGACTTGGCCTGGCACCGCATTGGTCAGCCCGAGATCGTTTGCCGCCGTCATACCATCGATCAGCACGCGCACCTGGTCGCGACGACCGACGGCATCGATCACGCTTAAGTAGTCTGGGGCAGTGGCCTGGCTTGTCAGCGCATTCGTTCTGGGTTGATCGTACAAGCCGCGGTCGATGCGACGCAGATCGTTGCTGCCGACCATGCGTTGCAACACCTTGTCGACGGCGTCGCGATTGCCCAAGTCGAGAAAATCCACCGGCGTCCATACTTTGGCTGCCGGCGCTTGGCTGATGCGTTGCATCAACGTCGATTTCATGGAGGAAGTTGGATTCGGGTTGGACATATCGGCCCTTTGTCCGTTAAGTATATACAAATTTCGGACAAATTGAAGATGATTTAGAATGAAATCCCCAGTCCCCCCATTGCACATCAACTGCGAGTATCGTCGTAATAACAGCGAGACGTGATCGCCATTCTGGCGCGTGACGCTGCGACTGCCATTCCAGCGGCGCAGGCCATGCAAGATCACATTCTTGTCCCAGAGCCTGCGTTCGGCATCGATCGGGCTCGCGTAGGAGCTCACCACATGCGGCGCCCGCTGCCCTCGGAGGAAGCGATCCCGATCCCATTCTGACCTTGCCAGCGTCGAGCATACACGCGACCGCTCTAGCGAAAAATCGCTAGCAGTAAGGTTTCGTTTGCGATAAAATAAATTTACTAAATTTTCTCACTGCTTTACTAAATTCTCAGACATGAAGGAGCACTAAAAATGAACAGTAAAGCGTTTGTGCAATTAGCCTTGGACACATTGTCGTGTAGCCAGAAAGAACTCGCCATACGCCTTGGCGTTTCACCAACTCAAATTAGCAAGTGGAAGAGTGGCGAACACATGTCCTTGGAGATGGAAGAAAATTTTCGAGCGATCATCAACATTGATGATAGAGATCCTGCATTCGTTCTTTCGGCAGGTTCGCTCGGCGCAGCTATCAAATGGGAGAAACTCATTCATCACATTGCTCATTTAGCAATGGACAATGCAGAAACTGGGTACAACACCTATCCACTTGAGGATGAGCTAAATCTCTTGTGCGGCGAAACCTTTCGCGTACTCCAGGAAATGGGAGTCGTCCTCCCGAAAGAGTTTCCCCGAGAGCTGGACTTTGACTATGAGGAAAATGATAACGAAGAACTCTGGACGTTGATTGATGAAAATCCCTATTCTGATTTAATTTACGAAATCTACACATCTCTGACCAACGTGTACGGATTTTATGCTGCATACATTGCAGAGCTACTAAACGACGAAACACTCGATTTATTCGACACTGACGCTTGCAACATTGAACCTTGCCTCATGTCGCTTGCCGCATGCAAGATTGATAACAAGCCGGAATTCGCGCCAAAGATGCAAGATTTTAGATACAGGACAAGGCAGGAGTATGTGGAGTGGCTATTGATCGTTAAGAATAGCGCGTTCCGCGCAGGCATACCATTAAGGGCGGAGTTGCTTGACCTTGTTTATGGCGGTGGTGATGTGCTTCGACACGAAGCAGAAGCGGAGAGCCTTGGCTTCAACACATCACGCCTGCACCCCGATGTATACATGAACGAACTCCTGACGGGAATGCGCATCATTCATCAGGTCTTGCCCGCCATAATGAAAAAGCTTGGCATGGACGAAACGTTCACTTTGGACGACTCAGAACTTCGACTCTGATGCATTCTATGCGCCACGGAGCCTGTCCAATCTTCTGGTTACAGGCCATATACAGTATTGTGCGGATACAGGCTTTACCCTGTTTTTTAGATTAACAGGCCAAAAACTGTAAGATGGTACAGGCTTTGTCTTGTTTTTTACAGAAACAGGCTATAGACTGTACTCAAAGTGCCAATTGGACTCCGTATGCAATTTTCTCTCCAAACTATCGATCAGCTAAAGCCGCTTATTCAGGGTTTTCGAAAGCATGCTGGACTGACGCAAGCTGCCATGGCAGAGAAGCTGGGAATTACTCAGCAAAGCTACGCGCAGATTGAGTCCAACCTGCACTCGACAAGCGTCGAGCGCCTGTACATGATCCTGCGCCTACTTAAAGTCGAACTGAGTTTCTCGTCCTCTGGCGCAACGGCATCAGGCAACTTTGTCGGGATCTCGGATTTGAGTACGAAAAGGGCCACAAATGCACAAATTGTTGACGGCTCGGAGTCCCAACAAAAACGAGGAATCCTGCGCCAAGAAGTAAAGGGAACCACAGTGCATGTCAAAAAAGGGGCGGCAAAGAAGAATGCCCCCTTGCGGTCGACCAGCCCGGTCGCGGTAAAGCAGTCTGACAAGACGAAGTGGTAAAAAATGACGCGATCTCGTCATCGGGGCCGCTTGAATGTGTGGCTCAACGGCGTTCCAGTAGGCCAGTGGAACAATGCTGGCAATAAGCCTACTTTTCAGTATTTCGACGAGTGGCTCATCCACGAGCAGGGACGGCCACTTTCGCTGTCCATGCCGTTCCGTCCAGACAACGCCCCCTATTCCGGTGACCTGGTCACGAACTACTTCGACAACCTTTTGCCGGATAGCGAACCAATTCGCCGACGCCTGGCTCAACGCCACCAAACAGGAGGCACCGCGCCTTTCGAGCTACTCGCTGCGATTGGTCGCGATTGCGTCGGAGCGGTACAACTGCTTCCGGTGGACCTCATCCCCGAAGATACCTTTCAAATTAGCGGGGAACCGTACGACGAGAAGAAGGTCGCCGCTCTGCTACGGGACACCATTTCGCCAGTGGAGGGGGTTGCCAGAGCGGAGGCCTCGGCAGACTTGCGGCTATCAATTGCCGGCGCCCAGGAAAAAAGCGCCCTGCTTTGGCACAACGGGCAGTGGCTCCTGCCTGCGGGAAGTACGCCGACCACGCACATCCTGAAGTTACCTTTGGGGCTGGTCGGTGCTTTTAAGGCTGACTTCAGAACGTCGGTTGAGAACGAATGGCTCTGTTCCCAGATCATGGAACTGTTCGGCTTGCCTACTGCGAGAACGGCCATCTTGCAGTTCGAAGACCAAAAGGTGCTGGCCGTTGAACGCTTTGACCGGAAATTCTCGGACGATGGTACTTGGATTGCACGCCTGCCTCAGGAGGACATGTGTCAGACGACAGGTTGCTCTCCCCTGCACAAGTACCAGCGCGATGGAGGACCCGGGATCGACCGCATCATGCAGCTTCTTTTCGGATCTGAGCGAGCCGAAGCAGATCGCAGTAACTTCTTCAAGACTCAATTGATATTCTGGCTGCTGATCGCCACGGATGGTCACGCCAAGAACTTCAGTATCGCTCTTCAGCCCGGCGGCCGCTATCGCGCCACACCACTATACGACGTGCTGTCGGCGCATCCGATCATTGGCACTGGACGAAATCAAATGCAGCCTCGCGACGCAAAACTCGCGATGGCGATCCGAGGTAGCACGAATTGTTACGAGGTGTACCGGATCCAGCGTCGCCACTGGACTTCAATGGCAAGGCGGGTTAATCTCGGCGCGCAGGTAGGGGAAGACTTGATCGCGGAGCTGTTTGAGCAGACACCGACAGTGGTGCATGAGGCCTATCGTCGACTCCCTACGGGTTTCCCACGAGACGTGGCGGACGCGATACTGCAAGGCATGCTGCGCCAGGTAGAAGTGTTGAGGAGACAGCCAGCCGGAGGCTAGAGAACTGCGGCTGTGGGGGCTGCTGAGATGATTTTAACCGGACACTACTGTGGGTAAATATCAAAGAAAAATCCAAACACCAATCATGCGTTGGTCATCAACCACTAGGCGGCCGTCACTGCAAACCAATTGGCTCAATACAATATTGATGCCGAACCAAATATCACACATTTAGTTGATTTCCCAGGATGGACGGACTAATTCAAAAATCCCAGAATTAATCCCAATTCTGATGAAAAAACCAATGCAAAAAGCCACCTTGCGGTGGCTTCTCACATTTGACCCATCTCAAAACTAGGTGCTTTGGATAGGAATATGCTTGGCGGAGAGACGGGGATTCGAACCCCGGATAGGCTATGAACCTATACACGCTTTCCAGGCGTGCGACTTCAACCACTCATCCATCTCTCCTGATCTTCGCTTTCACGAAGCCGCATAGTATAGCAAAGATTCCCCAAAGTTCCAAAAAATCTCACTATCCCCTTGGCCCAAGCTCAGGAAGCCTCTTTCAACTGCTCCAAAATGGCCGGATTTTCCAGCGTCGACACATCCTGCGTAATCACCTCGCCCTTGGCCAGCACCCGCAGCAAGCGCCGCATGATCTTCCCCGAGCGCGTCTTGGGCAAATTATCCCCAAAGCGTATCTCCTTCGGCTTGGCGATCGGCCCGATCTCCTTTGCCACCCAATTGCGCAACTCCAGCGCCAGCTTCTTGGCCTCTTCGCCGGTCGGCCGTGCCTGCTTGAGCACCACAAACGCGCAAATCGACTCGCCCGTCATATCATCGGGCTTGCCCACCACGGCCGCCTCCGCCACCAGCGGATTGGCCACCAGCGCCGACTCGATCTCCATCGTCCCCATCCGGTGCCCGGACACATTGAGCACATCGTCAATCCGCCCCGTGATGGTGAAATACCCGGTCTCCTTGTTGCGGATCGCCCCGTCCCCAGCCAGATACATGCGCCCGCCCAACTCCTCCGGGAAGTAACCGCTCTTGAAGCGCGCCGGATTGCCCCAGATCGTGCGGATCATGGAAGGCCACGGCCGCTTCACCACCAGTATCCCGCCCTGCCCGTTCGGCACGTCATGCCCGGCCTCGTCCACGATCGCCGTCATGATGCCCGGCAGCGGCAAGGTGCACGAACCGGGCACCATCGGCGTGGCCCCCGGCAAGGGCGAAATCATGTGCCCGCCCGTCTCCGTTTGCCAAAAGGTGTCGACGATCGGGCAACGCTCGCCGCCCACATTGCGGTAGTACCACATCCACGCTTCCGGATTGATCGGCTCACCCACCGAGCCCAGCAAACGCAAGCTAGCCAAATCGTAATTGCTCGGATGCACAGCCGGCGTCACGTCCGAGGCCTTGATCAAGGATCGGATCGCCGTCGGCGCCGTGTAGAAAATGCTCACCTTGTGCTTGCCGATGGTCTCCCAGAAGCGCCCCGCGTTCGGATAGCTCGGTATCCCCTCGAACACCACCTGGGTCGCACCCACCGCCAGCGGCCCGTAAGCCACATAGGTGTGCCCCGTCACCCAGCCGATGTCGGCCGTACACCAGAACACATCGGTCGGCTTGATGTCGAAAGTCCATTTCATCGTCAGCGCCGCCCACAGCAGGTAGCCGCCGCTGGCGTGCTGCACGCCCTTGGGCGTACCCGTCGAGCCCGACGTGTACAAGATGAACAGGGGATGCTCGCCCCCCACCCACTCCGGCTCGCACTGCGCCGCCTGCGCCGCCACCAAATCGTGCAGCCAGATGTCGCGCCCGGCCACCTGCGCCACGGCGCCGCCCGTGCGCTGGTACACCACCACGTGCCCGATGGTGTCGCAGCCGCCCAGTGCCAGCGCCTCGTCCACGATAGCCTTGAGCGGCAAAGACTTGCCCCCGCGTAGCTGCTCGTCGGCCGTGATCACCGCCACCGCCCCCGCGTCGATGATGCGCTCTTGCAGCGACTTGGCCGAAAAACCGCCAAACACCACCGAATGGGTCGCCCCGATGCGCGCGCACGCTTGCATCGCCGCCACGCCTTCGAGCGACATCGGCATATACACAACCACCCGGTCGCCCTTCTTGATGCCGAGCGACTTCAAGCCATTCGCGAACTTGCAAACGCGCTCGTGCAACTGGGCGTAGGTCGCCGTCGTCACCTTGCCATCGTCCGCCTCGAAAATGATGGCCACCTTGTCGGCGTTGCCGTTTTGCAGATTGCGGTCCAGGCAGTTGTACGACACGTTGAGCTGCCCATCCTCGAACCATTTGTAGAACGGCGCCTGCGATTCGTCCAGCACGGTCGAGAACGGCACCTTCCATTCGAGGTTCTCGCGCGCCAGCCGGCCCCAAAATCCCTCGTAGTCGCGCGCCGCTTCCGCGCACAGGGCTTCGTAGGCGGCCATGCTGGGCACGGCCGCGTTGGCGCTGAACGCCGCCGGCGGCGCAAACACGCGATGCTCCTGCAATCCCTGGTTTTCCTGCTGTGCTTCGTGTGCGGCCATGCTTGTCTCCATCAATGTCAGTTTGTCGCCATGCTACGCGCTCTCGCTTACTGTCCCCTTACACTGGCGAACAGAGCGGCGCGCGTCGCGTCTCCCCTGCAATCTTACCAATGTTTCCGCCATAGCAGTAGGGCGCCCGCCGTCCGGCCCTGCGCCCAAGCACGCTTTGCCGAGCGCCGCATTGTGCCGGCGCAAGCGCGAAGGCGGGCGCGTCCAGCCCGTGTAAAATATGCCTGGAAGAATTTTGTGCATTTCTAAGCGAGAAAACCATGACTGTCATCAAGCAGGAAGACCTGATCGAATCGGTAGCGGCGGCATTGCAATACATCAGCTACTACCATCCCGCCGACTATATCGCCCACTTGGCGCGCGCCTACGAGGCCGAGCAAAGCGCCGCCGCCAAGGACGCCATCGCCCAGATCCTGACCAATTCGCGCATGTGCGCCGAAGGCAAGCGCCCGCTGTGCCAGGACACCGGCATCGTCAACGTTTTCTTGAAAATCGGCATGGGCGTGCGCTTCGAAGGCTTCAAGGGCACCGTCACCGACGCCATCAACGAGGGCGTGCGGCGCGCCTACAACTTCGACGACAACAAGCTGCGCGCCTCGATCGTGGCCGACCCCCAGTTCGAGCGCAAGAACACCAAGGACAACACGCCAGCCGTGGTCCACATGGAATTGGTCGAGGGCGATACGGTCGACGTCAAGGTCGCGGCCAAGGGCGGCGGTTCGGAAAACAAATCCAAGTTCGTCATGCTCAATCCCTCCGATTCGCTGGTGGACTGGGTCATGAAGACGGTGCCCACCATGGGCGCCGGCTGGTGCCCGCCCGGCATGTTGGGCATCGGCATCGGCGGCACCGCCGAGAAAGCCATGCTCATGGCCAAGGAAGTGCTGATGGACGACATCGACATGTACGAGCTCAAGGCGCGCGGCCCGCAAAACAAGACCGAGGAATTGCGCATCGAGCTGTGCGACAAGATCAACGCCCTGGGCATCGGCGCCCAAGGCTTGGGCGGCTTGACCACCGTGCTCGACGTCAAGATCATGATGCATGCGACCCACGCCGCCTCCAAACCGGTGGCCATGATCCCGAACTGCGCCGCCACCCGCCACGCCCATTTCGTGCTCGACGGCTCCGGCCCCGCCTACATCGACCCGCCGCCGCTGTCGACCTGGCCGAACGTGCACTGGACCCCCGACACCGAGCGCTCCACCCGCGTCAACCTCGACACCCTGAGCCGCGCCGAAGTGGCCGCCTGGACGCCCGGCCAGACCTTGCTGTTGAACGGCAAGATGCTGACCGGGCGCGACGCCGCCCACAAGCGCATCGCCGACATGCTGGCCAAGGGCGAGGCGCTGCCGGTCGACTTTACCAACCGCGTCATTTATTACGTCGGCCCGGTCGATCCGGTGCGTGACGAGGCGGTCGGTCCGGCCGGCCCCACCACCGCCACCCGCATGGACAAGTTCACCGACATGATGCTCGAGCAAACCGGCTTGATCGCCATGATCGGCAAGGCCGAGCGCGGCCCCGCCGCGATCGAGTCGATCAAGCAGCACAAGTCGGCTTACCTGATGGCCGTGGGCGGCGCCGCCTACCTGGTGTCGAAGGCGATCAAATCGGCCAAGGTACTCGGTTTCGCCGACCTGGGCATGGAGGCGATCTACGAATTCGACGTCGTTGACATGCCCGTCACCGTTGCCGTCGACGCCAACGGCACTTCCGTCCACACCACCGGACCGAAGGAGTGGCAAGCCAAGATCGAGTCGCTCAGCAGCGTGGGCAAGATTCCCGTCACCGTCGCTTGATGCCGGCATGAGCGCACCCGCGCCCCAGCATGCGCCCATCGGGGTGTTCGATTCCGGCGTTGGCGGGCTGTCGGTGCTGCGCCATATCCGCGCCCAGCTGCCGGACGAACACTTGCTGTACTTCGCCGACACCGGCTTCGCGCCCTACGGCGACAAGCCGGAGCAGGTGGTGGCAGAGCGTTCGCTGGCGATCGCGCAATTTCTGCTCGCGCGTGGCGCCAAGGCGCTGGTGGTCGCTTGCAACACGGCCACTGTGGCGGCAATCAAGCTCTTGCGCGCGCACTATCCGCACTTGCCCATCGTGGGCGTGGAACCGGGCTTGAAGCCGGCCGCCGCGGCCAGCCGCAGCGGCAAGGTGGGCGTGTTGGCCACCAAGGGCACCCTGGCCGGCGAAAAATTCCTGGCCCTGCGCGACCAGGTGAGCCAGGGCAGCGCCGTCCAGTTCCTGCTGCAAGGATGCACCGGCCTGGTCGAGCAGATCGAATTGGGCGAACTGGACACGCCCGCCACCCACGCCATGCTGGCGCGCTTCATCACGCCGCTGCTGGCCGGCGGCGCCGATACCCTGGTGCTTGGTTGCACCCATTATCCTTTCGTGGCGGCGCAAATCGAGCACATCGTGAGCGCCCACGGCGCGCATCCCGTCACTCTGATCGACACGGGCGAGGCCGTCGCCCGCCAGTTGGCCCGCCTGCTGGGCGGCGCCGGCTTGCTGCGTCCGGCCGACGCGGCGGCGCCGGCCACCCTGCGCGGCTTCAGCACAGCCGCCGCGCCCGCCCTGGCGCGCGCCTTCGCCACCCTGCTCGACCTGGAAATCGCGGTCGAAACGGTACAAATCGGCACGAAAATAGCCGCGCTCGATTAAATCGCGCATTTTGATTTGCCAGTTCGGGCGGAAGTTTGTATAATCGCTAGCTGTCTCGGAACACTGAGGCATTGCAAGACAGTGGTGGCTGTAGCTCAGTTGGTAGAGTCCAGGATTGTGATTCCTGTTGTCGTGGG
>JAZKBP010000019.1:25282-82116 GCA_040388555.1 Pseudomonadota bacterium | reverse complement strand
CAGCACCGCCTCGTCGGTGAACCACCAGTCGCAGTTGCGCGTGCCGCCCACGCCGCCCAAGGCGCCCTTGCCCAGCGTGTCCGACAGCGGGAACTTCAAGCCTGAATGCACCAGCGCGGTGGTCTTGCCGCTGCCCGGCGCGCCCACGAACATATACCAGGGCAGCTGGTACAGGCCGCCCGTCTTGCCGCCCAGGCGCGCCTTGCGCAGCAGCGCCATCGCTTCTTGCATGCGCTTGCCCAGCACGGCCACTTCGGCGGCGGACTCCTGCATGCCCGGTTTTGGCGCCGGCGCGTCGGCCCCTTCCACGCTTTTCATCAAGCGCCGGTTGGCCAGTTTGAGCGCGATCGTCTTCCATAACCATACCCCGGCCCACAACGCGAACAGCGTCAAGACCAGGTACCAGCGCGCCCCTTCCGATTCGAACGGCACCTTGCCGTTGAAGGCGAACAGGGGTGCCTCGAACCACAAGATCAAGGACAGCACCAGCACGCCGAAGAAGCTGAGCACGGCCGGCTTGATCAACCAGGTGAACAAGCGCTTCATGGCTTGCCCTGCCCGGCCGTTGGCGTGAGGACGATGATGACCACGCGCCGGTTGCGCGCGCGGTTCGACACGCTGTCGTTCGGCACCAGCGGTTCGGTGTCGCCGCGCCCTTCGACCGAATAACGCAGCGGCGGGCCGGCGCGCGCGGCCAGCAGCTCAACGACGGATGCGGCGCGCGCCTTCGACAACGCCCAGTTAGACGGATAGCGCGCCGAATTGAGCTGCACGTCGTCGGTGTGGCCAATCACGATCACCTTGCCGGGCACTGGTTTGAGGGCGTCGCCGATACGCGCTATCAGCGGCTCGAGCGCGTCCTCGACGCTGGCGCTGCCGGACGCGAACACGCCGTCACCATGCAGCACGATAGTGGAACGGTCGGGCGTCTCGGTCACGCTGACCAAGCCGCGTTCGATGTCGGGCGCCAGGAATTTGGCCACCCGCACCGGCGGGTCGGCCAGCGGTGCGGGCGGCGGCTGCGGGCCCATCACGGTGATGCGGTGTAGCGCCGCGAACACCGGATCGGATGCGCGGTTGAGGTAAAAGCTAAAGCCCAAGTGCACCGCCAGCAGCACCAAGGCCAGCACGGCACCAATCAGCCACAGCGGCACCAGAGTACGCAGGCGGCCGCGTTTTTCCTGCGTACCCTTCCAGTGCAAGGACAGCTCGGCCTCGAAAGGGCCGCGCTCGCGCGCGATCAGCTGCTGCAGGCGCTCGCGCAGGGTATCGAGCTGGCCGCGTCCGCCGTCGATCACGCGGTAGCGCCCCTCCAGGCCCAGCGCCAGGCACAGGTACATCAGTTCAAGCACGTCCAGGTTCACGCGCGGCGCCTGGCACAGGCGCTGCAGGATCAGGAAGAATTTTTCGCCGCCAAATGCTTCGTTGTGGAAGGCCACCAGCAGGCTGCGGCTGGACCACACGCCACTGCCGCCCCACGGGGTGCTCGATATCGTCTCGTCGAGGAAGGTGCACAGCGCATAACGCGCGGCGGCGATGGTCTCGGGCTCGATGCGCGCTTCGCGTGCATCCGTCTCGAATTTTTTGATCGCGATGACGAGCTGCTGGCGCAAGCCTTCGATGTTGGCGTGGACGGCCATCACGCGCAGCGGCACCACCAGGTCGAGCAAGGGATTGGCCGCGCGCACCAGCGGGTTGATGCCGCGTCCGTGCAGCGACGCCGGGGCCGACAGCATGGCCGCAGGGTCGAAGTTCGCAGGGTCAAAGTTTGATGTGTGGCCGCCATCGTAGGACGGCGCATAAGCCTGCGCACTTTCGGGCCCATGAGCGCTCCCATAAGCCGGCGCCACGGCGGGCGCGGGGCCGCGCGGCGGCGGCATCCCGGCAGCCGCGCCAGGCGCCATCGGCGCCGCCTGCGCGGCACGCCGCCCACCCGGCGACGGCACCAGGATGGTGCGTTCGTCCGGCGCTGGGCTGCGTGGATCGTCCTGGCTCACGTGGGCTTACTTCCGAATCGCCCAGAATTCCATTTGCAGGCCGGGAAACTCCCCCGCCACGTGCATCGCGAAGCCGGCCGAGGTGGCCAGCTGCGCCCAATACTCGCTGCCGCGATCGAGCTCGAAATAGGTGTAGCCGGCGTGGAAAGGCAACTGGCGCGGCGCCACCGGCAATGGACGCAGCGCGATGCCAGGCAACTGCAGATTGACCAGGTCGCGGATCTTCTCGACCGAGCCGATCTTGACCTGGCGCGGAAAGGCGATGCGCACGTTTTCGGCCGACAGGTGCGCGTTCACCGCCAGCACGAAGGTGGCGGATTTGACCAGCTCCGGGTCGCGCATCACGGCCACGCGGATGCCGAACTGGCGCTCCTCGAGCGGAATCGCCACCGCGTGCGTATCCATCACGGCCGACAGCGCCTCGCGCAAATGCTCGATCACGGGCTGGAACGATTCGCGCAGCTGGTCGTGGCGGTAGGCCGGATACTGCACGGCGCGCTTGTTGGCAGGGCTGAAGGTACTCAACTCACCGGCCAGCGCCACCATCTCGCGGTACAGCTCTTCCGGATGCAAGCCCGTCATGGTGGCCAGGTGTCCGAATAGCGGCTCGGCGCGATTGATCAGTTGCAGCAGCAGGAAGTCGACGATTTCGGCCGCGCCCGCGGCGCCCGGCTGCGACAAGCGCCCGGCCAGCAGCTGGCCGCGCTGGTGCAGTAAACCCACCAGTTCGTCGGCGAAGGAAGCCAGGCGCGGCGCGGCCCGAAAGTCCAGGCACGGCGCGCAGTATTCAGGGTCGAGCACCAGGCGGTTATCGGGACGGCGTTCGAGCACGCGCGCCACGCCCAGGCAAGAGTAGGCGTTGATGGCTTCCGATTCGAGCGCCAGGCGCACGCGCAACTGCCCCACCTGCATCAGCGCACTATTGTCGACGCCATTGCTGTCCCACGCTTCATGGTCGACCGGACGGTGGCGCGCGAAGTTGTCCGGCGCCGCGCTCTCGCCCACTTCGGCGATGCCGGGGCGGCGCAGCGGCAGCGCCAGCACCACCAGCACGTTGCGCGCGTCTTCCGGCACGTCCAGCGGCAGCGGCAGTTCGTCGTCCATCGGCAGCGCGAAGGGCGTACCGTCGGGCAGCACACCGCTGCACGACTGCAGCGCCAGTTTGCCGAAGGCGAGCTGCTGCTCGTCGATTTTCAGATTGGCGAAACCCCAGGCGTAGGCGCGCATGCGCCCGACCCGCGTCTCGAGCTGGGTTTGCAGATAGCGGTCATGCTGCTGCAGGTGCTGCGGTTGCAGCAGCATGCCTTCGGACCAAACGACTTTACGATTCCACGACATGGATTCTCACTTTGGTTTAGCGGCGCCCCTGGTTCAGGCGTCCTATCTGATCTTCGTAGGCGGCCGAGAATTTGTCTCCGAACAGCTGCTGGAAATCGTCCTCGGCTTCGCGTGATATCTCTTCGTACAGCTCGACCATCTTGTCCCACATGCGGGCCTTGCGGTTGGCAAGGACCTTGTCGAATGCGCCTTGCGGCTCCATCCGGTGTTCGATCACGTCCGGGTTAAAGCGCTGCAGCACGCCCGCGAGCGCGGCGCGCATGCCGGCGATGACGGCCATTTCGTGCGCCTTCAAATCGTCGAAGGCGCTGCCGATCGACTTCACCGGCGGCATGTAGCCGGCCATGGCGCCGGTCAGCATCTGCGCCAGCGCCGCTTCGGCATCGGGGAAAAACTTGAGCGGATTGTTCGCCTGCGCGCCCATCTGGGTCAGTTCCAGGCGGCTCTCGCGCTTGGTCATGGAGCGCGCCAGCAGCACGCTCATGGTGCCGGCGGTCGCCTCACGCAGCATGGCGCCGACCATCTCGGCCGTCTCGGTGGCCGGCCGGTTCAGTTTCAGCTCCGGGATACGCATGCCGCGCAGGAGCGCTTGCAGCACTTCGCTGTCGCTGGGTGCCGCCGCGGCCTGCGCGCGCTGGCCCGGCATCGGCAGCGCCTGTGCCTGCGCCTGCTGCCCGAGCCCCAGCTGCGAATGTCCCGGCATCTGCGCCGACGGCATAGCGCCCGGGCGCGCCATGGCGCGCGGCGGCAGGAAGTCCGCCAAGGGGTCGTAGTCGTCCGGGATCGTCATCGGTGCGGCCGGCGTGGCTCGCAATTGCGGCGGCGCCGGCTTGGGCAGCGACGGCTCCGGCAGCACGGCCGCGCGCAGCGGCATGAACTGCGGCGCCGCGTGGTCGAATTCGGAGCCACGGAAAGCGCCGGCATTGACCGGCGCGCTTTGCCCAAACAAATTCAAGCCCAGCGGGTCGTCCGCGCTTGGCGCGGCCAGGCCGCCTGGCCCCACGCCCGCTTCGAGGATGCGCGCGCCAGCCAGGGAGTCGTTCATCGGCACGTATTCCGGCACCAGTGCGCGCGGCGGCGGCGCGTTCTGGGCCTGGAACGGGCGCTCGGGCGAATAGTCGGGCTCGAACACCGGCACCGCCACCTTCGATTCGGCGTCCACCACCACTTGCAGCACGTAGTCGCCGATCATCAGGCTGTCGCCGTCCTCCAGCGTGGCCAGCTTGCCGGTGCCAAGCGGACGTTCGTTGATCCAGCTGGGGTTGCTGCCCAGGTCGATGAGCGTGTAGCGCCCGTTCGTGAAGCTGACCTTGCAGTGGTTGCGCGAGATGTACTTGCCCGGATCGGGAAGTTCCAGGTCGTTGCCGGCGGCCCGGCCTATGGTGCCGCCTTGCTGGTCGAAGCGGCGTTCGACGGCCACTGTCGGGGCTTGCTTGCGATATGACTGTATCCGCAGAGTAAGGGGCATCGGTTCAAAGGCCGGGTAAAAGCACGATCAAAAAGGCTGAACCGCCACCGGCGCCCGCTTGGGGCACCAGATGGCGCTTCAAAAAAGCATCTCTACACTATGAAAAGCATTATACGTGGGCGGGGGCGTCTATCCTACGAAATATTGTTGTAAAGCACGCAATTTTACGCGGCACGCCGCCCGCCGCGCCCTCTCCTTGCCCGATCATTGGACGATCGCTAGTTGATCTTCACCAGCGCGCCCTGGATCGTCATCACCGCGGTGGACTTGGTCGTCATCATGGCGCCCGCCTCGACCTTCATGTTCGCATCCGAGGAAATCGCGATTTCGGTCGAGTGGATGGTGATCTTGGCCGGCTCGATCTTGATGCTGCTGCCGCCCACCTTCAAGGTGATCGAGGTTTTCGCCTCGATCACGCAAGTTTTGCCCACGTCCGTGGCCTGGTCGCCGTCGATCTTGTTGCTCTGGTTGCCACCCACCGACACGCTGTGGTCCTTGGTGATCGACACCGTCATGTTGTTGCCGACCGATTCGGTCTGGTCGTTCCCTATCGTGACCGACTGGTCATTGCCGACGTCGAGACTCTGGTCGTTATTGATCTTGATGGTCTGGTCGCCCTTGTCCGCCTTTTCAAAGCCCACCGACAGGGTATCGTTGTTCTTGACGACGCGGTTGAAGTCCTTCTCGGCCTGTACGAAGATCTCTTCCGAGTCCTTCTTGTCCTCGAAGCGAATCTCGTTGAAACCGCCGCCGCCAAGCGAGGTGTTGGACTTGATGGTCGACTTGGTCTGCTCGGCCGGCAGCGCGTACGGCGGCATGGCGTCGCCGTTGTAGACGCAGCCGGTGATGAGCGGCTGGTCCGGATCGCCTTCCAGGAAGCTGACCACCACTTCCATGCCGATGCGGGGAATGAACATCGCACCCCAGCCCTTGCCGGCCCAGCTTTGCGACACCCGCACCCAGCACGAGCTGGTTTCGTTTTCCTTGCCCAGCCGATCCCAGTGGAACTGCACCTTGACGCGCCCGTACTTGTCGGTCCAGATCTCCTCGCCCGCCTTCCCGACCACCATGGCCGTCTGCGGCCCCTGAACATAGGGTTTCTTCATGATCGGTGGCGCGCGGTAGCTGTGCTCCTTGCCCACGGCGGTGAAGGCGCACGAGAACAGCAGCTCGCCCGCGGTGGTGGACTCGGACGAATAATCGTCGCCCGCGATATCATAAGTCGCGCCGGTGACGAGATAGTCGCGGTTCTGGTCTTCGCGCGGATGCTCGGTCAAGCCGAACAGGCCGCCCGGATACAAGCCGCGCGCCGTGCCCTTGGCCTCGATCTGCTCGCACTGGCCGTGGATCGCTTCCATGCGTCCGCGCGCGAGCGTGGTGCCGACTGCGGCCTTGACGTAGCCGCCCGGGTAATCGAACATTTCGTAGGACGACTGGTCGAACGCGGCCGCCACCGTCGCCTTGACCAGCAAGCCGCCGCTGGTGCTGCTGGACGCTTTTTCGAAGTCAAAGTCGTTGAGCACGTACACGCTCGATTGGATCTCGCCGCCGGCGGACCAATGGGTGACGGCTTCGTCATCGATCGCGCGGCTACCCTCTCCACGGAAGATCACCGCGTCGTAGCCGGTGATGGTGTCGTGCGCGCCGTAGGAATCGGCCAGCACCATGGTGTGCTTGGTCTCCTCCTGCGAAAAATAGTAGTAGATGCCCTCTTCCTCGAGCAGCCGGCAGACGAAATTGAAATCGGTTTCGCGGTACTGCACGCAATAGGTGCGCGCTTCGCAGGTGCCGCTGAGCAGGCTCACGTCCAGGTTCACCAGGCCCGCGTACATCGGGTCGCCGGTGACGGCCTTGACGATGTCGATCGCCGTCATGTCCTGGAAGATGCGGCAGTTGGAGGCGCGCGTGAGCAGCCACAGCCAGGGATGGACCACCGCTTCGTAGGTGGCGAAGCTGCCGTTCCAGCCGGTGCTGCAAAAGCGCGTGACGATGCCGTTGAAGTGGCGCGTGGAGCCGTCCGGCAGGTCCAGGTGCAGCGCCATGGTGGTGCCAAGCACGTCGGCGATCTTGACGTCGTCGGTGGCGGACATGAGCTGCACGCGGTATTCGAACAAGCGGCCGAGCTGCTCCGAGCCGGTCATGCGGTAAAACAGCAGCACGTCGTCGGCCAGTGCGCTGGTGATGCGAGCTTCCCGGGTTGCCTGGGTTACGGCCATAGTAGATTCAATCCTGGTTGGAGGGCTGCTAAGGAATCATGGTCTTGGTGGTGAAGGGATTGGCGAAGCTGATCACCCCTCCGAAATTGCACATGCACTTTGAGATATTGTCGAGCGCCGGCATATTCGCGATCAAGACCGTGGGCGCGCCCGGCACCCACGGCGCGCTGGTGGCGGGAATGCAGGGCATGGGCGTGAGCACGCCCAGCGCTGCGGCCGTGGCCGCGGCCACCGTGGGATTGCCGGGCGAGTTGCACATCCCGAATGGCAGGATATTCAACATCGGCACATGGTCCATGATATTGGCCGCCGGCGGGCCCTCGGCCAGCACCTTATTCTTGGGCAGGACCACCAGCGTCGATGGCGCCACGCCGAATGTGCAGTTCATCATCGCCCCCATGGAAACCTGGTTTGGCATCGCTTCCTCCTCGCGCCGGCAGGCGCAGCTAACTGGAACAGGGCCTAATTATGACGGAAAGGAGGGGATTTGCGGTAAGCTTCGCGGCCAATCGGATGCCGCGGCCAAGCAGAGCAAGGCAGAATGACGGCACCCCAAGGCGAGGTGCCAAGAGTGAGCCGAGCGCCTCCAGCGCAGCGCCGGACAGCGCAACACGAAGGCTAGCGCGCCTCCTGCGCGCCAAAGCGTAGCGCGATTTCGCCGACCGCCTCTTCGATCGCCAGGCGCAGCGCGTTGTCCACGCCTCCCTGGCGCGCACTGCTCATGGCGTCGCTCGGCGCCAATGCGCTAGCGCGTCCACGCGTGAACGCGTTCACCAGCGCCGTACTGACGCCGCCTGCGTTCGTTTCCACGTTGACGATCTCCTTACGAACAGTGATTGCGTCCAGCACCACGCCGCTTTCGACATCGATCACACGCACGTCGATGCCGACGATATCCTTGCTCGTTGCACGGCTTGCCCCCATGCCGCCCAGGCTCAAACCGAACGAGGAGCGCTCGCTGTTCGCGCTCGCTTCACTGACCGTCCCCTCAAACATGAACGCCGCGCCCACATAGCGCGACTGTCCCAGCTCGCCCGTAGTCAAGCCCTGCTGGTTCAACGCCTTTTCCTGCGCGATCCCCTCATTCATGCGCGCCCGCTCAAGCACCCGGAACTTGTGCGTCTTGATTAAGGCAGTCATGAAGATATCGGTGGCGCCGCGCGCGCCGATTTCCTGCACGCTCGATCGAAATTCACGGATTGTGACCGCCGGCAGATTCGCAAACGCCTGGCTGCGCGGCGCGTTCGGCAGATTTCCCGCCTGCGGCGCCAGCCCCGGCACTTGGGGAACACCGGCTTGGGCTGGCGTCAGGGGCGCCTGCTGCGGCAAAGGCGCGATCAATTGCGCGCTTGCCTCCACGGTGCAAGCAGCGAGCAGCACCACACCGAGTCCACGCCATACATGTCTCGCCATCGCCATCCTCCCCAAGATTGAGGCGGCCCGCGCCGGGGCCGCGATCGTCATTGAATGGGAACGCTCTTGATCGTCTTCTGTCCGTCGCTAAATTCGAGCATTGCGCCGCCGCGTCCGCCCGAGGCCGCAGGCGCCAGCGCGCTCATGACCTGAATCCTGACGTAGAGAGCGATATTCGCGCATTTCTCGGGGAAGAATGTCTGGTCTTTTTTCAAATGGATGACCGTATGCACCGCATACCACGTGCCTACATTCATTGGATAGGCGTTGAAAAAGCCGACCGGTGCGACCGTTGGATTGCCGCTACCAGGGCTGGTCCAGGTCGTGGTGGAAAACGAGCCCGACAGCGGTGCGCTGAGAACGCTGGCAGGGACGGCAGCATTACCTTGGTTATGCAAGGTCCAGTCGATCGTGATTTGATTGAAGGCGAACGGGGGAATCGAATGCAGATAGTCGATGTAGGCCTGCATCTGGTGGTTGAACGCCGTCGTGGCGCCACTACTTGTCATTTGAAACTTCAAGGTGTACGGATCGGCGATCGCGCCCGACCCTTTATACGACAGCATGTCCTTGAGCAGTTCCTTGTTCCAGGGCGGGCAGCACGGGTCAATCGCCACCGGTGGCGGCGGCGTTACCACGGGCGGCTCGCAGCGCAACTCCACGTTATCGATTTGCGGCCCGGCGGCACCCGCCAACGCGCTTTCAAAACCGAGGACCGTGGTGGGGAAGTTGGCGATGAAATTGAAGCTTTTCGCTTCCCAACGGCCGTTGGTATCGCTCACGCCGGCCAGATTGTGGACAAACATCGGCGGCGTGCTTGGCGCATGGTCGACATAGGCGCGCAAGGTCGCCGACGTACCGGCCAACTGGGCGTGGCGCGACATAAAAAACGATACCGTACAACGCTGACCGCGCGTCGTTCCAGTGATGATCTGTTCGATTCGGCCGGGTTCCTCGCCATTCAAATCGATGCAGTGTGCGCCAGCGACCTGGCACGGCGTGGCCGCTGGAGCAGTGCCAGCATTGACACTGCCACTGACCACTTGCCACGTGTGTTGGGGATCGACGAAATTCGGTGCCACTACGAGCGGGTGGCCCATCTGCGGATTATTCTCGAAGTTCCCGTTCAATAGCACCTGCGCTGTCGCGGGCGATGCCGCGACGAGCCCCAAGCCAAGCGCCGCAGCGCATGGCGCGACGATGTTACGGCGCACGCGGGCGCCAAGTCTCGAGCTGAACATAAAGCCCCTCTTGAAATTGTCCGTCAATCGGTCATTCACTAGAGGGGCATGGATAAGGCCTTGCACGGCATGGAAACGTCTGCGGCGATGCGCGATCTTCCTTACGGCTCATCAAGGCAGTCTGCGCCCTTTCGATGGGCGGCGCAATACATATCGCCGGCATGGCGGGAATTTGCGGTAAGCTTCGCGGCGAAGCGGGCGTGGCCCGCCATGGCAATCGAGACCCATGAATAAATCGACCTCCAGAAAAAAACCCGCAGGCCTGGACCAGGCCTTGCGCGCGGCGATGACGCTGCACCAGGGCGGCCAGCTGGCCCAGGCCGAGCAAGCCTACCGCACCATTCTCGCGATCGCGCCGCGCCACCCGGACCTGCTGCATTACCTGGGCGTGGCCCTGCACCAGCAAGGCAAGCGCGACGAGGCCTTGGGCTTGATCGCGCGCGCCCTCGCCCTCGCCCCCGGCTACATCGACGCGCGCAACAACCTGGGCAATGTACAAAAGGAGATGGGGCTGCTGGCCGAGGCCGAACAGTCCTATCGCGCGGTGCTGGCCGCGCGGCCCGATTACGCGCTGGCGCATAACAATCTTGGCATCGTGCTCAAGGAGCAGGGCCGCCACGCGGAGGCGGTGGCGGCGTACCGCCAGTGCCTGGTGCTGCGGCCGGACTACGCGGACGGCTGGATCAACCTGGGCAACGCGCTCAAGAAGTGCGGCGACCTGCAAGAGACGATGACGGCGTATCGCCAGGCCATCATGCTGGCGCCGCAAAGCCGCGAGGCGCACCGCAACCTGGGCCGCGCGCTTGGCGCCAGCGGCCGCCACGCCGAAGCGCTCGATGTGTACCGCCAGTGGCTGGTGGTCGATCCTGGCAATCCGGTGGTCGAGCATATGATCGCCGCCTGCGCCGGCGCGGCCGCGCCCGAGCGCGCGTCGGACGCGTTCCTGCAGCAGACCTTCGATGGCTTCGCCGCCAGCTTTGACGAGGTGCTCACGCGCCTGGACTACCGCGCGCCCGCGCTGTGCGGGCAGATGGTGCAGGCCTTGCTTGGCGCGCCGCCCGGCGAAGGGGCGCGGCTCGCCGTGCTCGATGCCGGATGCGGCACCGGCCTGTGTGCGCCGCACCTGAAGCCCTACGCGCGCCAATTGATTGGGGTTGACCTGTCGCCGGGCATGCTGGCCAAGGCGGCGCTGCGCGGGGACTACGACGTCCTGGAGGCGGCCGAGCTGACGGCCTGGCTCGACGCCAACGCCCGCGCCTACGACTTGATCGTTTCCGCCGATACTTTGTGCTATTTCGGCATACTCGACGCCGTCTTTGCGGCTGCCGCGAAGGCTTTGCGCCACGGAGGGCACCTTGTCTTCACCGTCGAACAAACGGTGGACGAGGCGGCGTCACCAAGCTTCCTGCTCCATCCGCACGGACGTTACAGCCACGCGCGAACCTATGTGGAACAAGGGCTCCTGGCCGCTGGACTGAAAGTGATCAAGATCGAAATGGTCACGCTGCGTAAGGAGGCGGACAAGCCGGTAGTCGGTTTGCTGGTGGGCGCGCGCCGGCCATTAAGCGCCTAGTTCCGGCTTCACACGCGGCCGCGCCGCATTCGATGTCGCGCCGCGTCCGGTGCTATGATCGGTCTCCATTTCAGTGCCAGATTCGCCAGACAAGGACCGCCATGCCACTCGACCGCCGCCAATTTCTCGGTACCGCCCTGCCCCTCGCCCTGCCTCTCATGGCGCTTGGTGGCGATGCGAGCGCGAGCGCGTCCGATGCTGGCACGGCGCCGCCAAAGGACATGCACGTGTTCCTGGTCGGCGATGCCGCGCCCTGCACGCAGGAAGAGGACAACGCCACCCTTGCGCGTTTGACCGGGCGTCACCCGAAGGCGCTCGATAGCTATCTTGGCGGCGGCGCCGTGGCCGAACTGGAGGCCAGGTTTTGCGCCCTGCTGGGCAAGGAGGAAGCGGTCTTCATGCCCACCGGGACGCTGGCCAATCACATCGCCATCCGGATCCTGTGCGGGGAAGCCAAGCACGCGCTGGTCCAGCAGGAGAGTCATGTCTACCGGGACGAGTCCGATGCCGTCACCACGCTCAGCGGCATCAATCTGGTGCCCCTGGCCGCCGGTAGGGCCGCGCCCACCTTGGGCGAGCTGGAAGAAGCGATCAAACGCGCCGAGATCGGCCCCTACCCGCTCAAGGTGGGCGCGCTGTCGATCGAAAGCCCGGTACGGCGGGCCCAGGGCGCAACGGTGTCCCCGGCGCTGATGGCCGATGTACTCAAACTGGCGCGCGCCAAGCAGATACCGCTGCATCTGGATGGCGCGCGCCTGTTCTTCATGTGCGGCAGCGAGGGCTTCGACCTGAAGCGCTATTGCGCCTCGTTCGACACCGTCTACGTGTCGCTCTACAAATACCTGGGCGCCCCTTTCGGCGCTATCCTCGCCGGCCCGAAACCGATGATGCGCAAGGCGCGCGAGCTACGCCATATTTTCGGCGGCACGGTACGCCACGCATGGCAGGCGGCGCTGCCGGCATTGGAGGCGCTCGATGACATCGAGGAGCGCTATGCGGCAGTGCGGCGGGCCGGCGACCAGCTTTTGAGCGGCCTCGACGCCATCAGCGGCTTCAAGGTCGAGCGCATCGAACATGCGAGCAATATCGCGTTGTTGACTGTATCGGCACAGCGCCTGGCCGGCCTGGAGGAGCGCTTGATGCATGCTCAGATCAAAACACGCACTCCCGTCGATGGCAAGATTGAACTGAATTTCAACGAATCATTGCTGCGCCGTGACACTGGCTATCTGCTGTCAGCGTTTGCTGGCAGCACCGCCTAAAGCGCGGCCCCGCTGCTTATGGCTTGATTTGCCCGCGTATCTCTCCTGGCCTATATTTTTCCGTGTGAAACTGAAAATATAGCTTTCCAGCGAGGTAGCTCGCATACTGTTCGTCGCTCAGCTTGGCGCCAGCGACTTCCCCCCAGCTCCCGTCAGCTTTCTTCTCCAGAAAGATAACGGGCGGGCCGTTGGTCCCCGCCTCGCCCTGGTGAATGTGGGCAGCAAACGGTGTGATGTTTTTTAGCGTGACTTTCGCGTGCACGGACTTATCGGCATCAACCATCAATACTGCATCGGCAGTCGCCGCCGTTTGCACGGGCGGCACAACTTCAGCTCCGCTCAACGCCACTTTCAATTCCCCGGCAAAGGCGGCGCCCGTGCACAGCGCGCAGGCGCCGACGAAAATCAGGCGCAGTGAGTGCGCCAACAAACCTGCTTGCATGGAAATCCCCTTTTCAATGTAAAGCCCATTAGAACGACACGCCCAGCGCCAGGCAAGCGCCATCCTTTGCCGCCGCGATCCTGAACGGCTGCGGTTTGACGGCCTTGGCCACGACCAACATGCCTTTGCCATACGCCTTGCCATCGATGATGCAATTGCCTTTGGTAACGAGCAGGTAGTTGCCCTTGTATTCGTAAGGATGCGCGGACAAGTCGATAAATTCCGAACTCATGCCCCCCTGCGGATCGAGCGGAACGGCATAGATACGCACGCCCGGCTCCTTTTCCTTGAACGGATACTTTTTCTCGAAATCGGGAGCATTGGTATCGATCTGCACCGGCGTGTATTCACCAATCAGCGCTGTCTTGCCAAAGTCCGGCGGCGAGGCGTAGGCGAGCACGAAAAAACCGCTGCTGTCCTTGATCGCATGGCCGCTGCCGGGAGGATTGAAGTACAGCGAACCGGTCGGGTACACACCCTTCACGTCCGCTTGCGAGCCATCGATCGTGTACACCGATTCTGTTTTGGCATGGTAGTGCAAACCTACGCTGCCATTGGCGATGGTGTACCAGAGGATGCTCACATGCTGGGTATCGGCGGCACCGGATAAAATCAATTTCTTGAGGTTCGGCTTGAAGTCGAACCACTGATAGTTACCAGGATTCTTCCTCACGTCGTTCAAATCGAGCACCGTCGTGGACGCCTCGGCTGCCGCTGAATCAGCTGCTACGGCATGGGAAGCGGGGGAAATGGCGAGCGCCAGGATCATTGGCGCGATGGGGCGAAGCAGCTTCATTTGTTCACCTTCCTTTCGAATGCGAGTTTGTGTTCGTTCGACGAGAAACATGAAGCCAAGGACCGCCATGCCGATTTCACATTTCGGAGGGCGTCTTCAAAGTATTCCAGCAGCAGGGGGCCATGTCAAACCGTTCTTTCCGATTGACTAGAATTCCATTCTAGAATATTGTTCTAGTCATGCCCCACGCTGACACCACCGACCACCCCGTATTGCAAGACCGCAAATCAGCGATCCTGGCGGCGGCGCTTGCCGTCTTTTCCGAGAAGGGCATCGACGCGGCCACCATTGACGATATCCGGCAACGCAGCCAGGCTTCGGTTGGCAGCATTTACCACCACTTCGGCACCAAGGAGAGCATCGCCGCGGCCCTGTTTGCGCAAGGGCTCGACGACTATTGGTCACAGCTGATCGAAGCTATGCGCCATGCCAATAGCGCGCCGCGCGCCATCCACGCCCTGCTCGATTGCCATATCCACTGGATCGTCGCCAAGCCGGATTTGGCGCGCTTCCTGTTTTCGCGCCGCCAGGCGGTCAGCCCCGAGCATGAGCAAGCGATCCGGCAGCGCACGGCCGAGCATTTCAAGCTCCTGTTTGCGCACTTCAAACCGTGGTTCCAGCAAGGCGTGCTGCGTCGCCTTCCCTTCGATCTATATGCCCCCTTATTGATGGGGCCGGCGCAGGAATTGTCGCGCAACTGGCTGGGCGGGCGCTTGACGATCGATCCGCGCGACGCGATCGACGAACTGAGCCAGGCTGCGTGGCGCGCGCTCGCCAGCGAGCAGGCGCGCGGCCAAACCGATAGCACCCAAGCATAAGGAGCAGCGATGAAACGAACCCGCCACACCTTGAGCGCGCACGACGGCCACGCGCTCGCCGCCTACTGCCACGCGCCAAGCCAGACACCGCGCGCCACCTTGGTGATCGCGCCCGGCATGGCGATTCCCCAATCGTTCTACGCCGACTTCGCCAACCATCTGGCCGAGCAAGGATACCGGGTTTGGACCTTCGATTACCGCGGCATGGGCGAGTCGCGCGGCACCTCGCTGCGCGCCTGCATGGCAGACGTGTCGACATGGATCGAGCAGGATTACGATGCAGTGTTGCGCCATGCCCACAGCGACGGCGCAACGCTGCCGCTGTTTGTGGTGGGCCACAGCCTGGGCGGGCAAACCGCGCCGCTCCTGCCATCGGCCGCCCGCATCGATGGTTTGGTCAATATCGCCGTCGGCAGCGGCGCGGCGCGCCATAACCAGCCGCCAGTGCGGCGCCGCGCACCACTGCTTTGGTATTTCCTCACACCGCTGCTGTGCCCCCTGTTCGGCTATTATCCGGGCCGCCTGATCGGCATCATGGGCGATATACCGCGCCGCGCCATGTACCAATGGCGGCGCTGGTGTCTGACTCCGGATTACCTGCTCACGGGCGAACCGGGCGCGCGCGCCGCCTATGCCAGCGCACGCTATCCGGTATTGGGCTTGACGTTTTCGGACGACGAATTACTGCTCGCATCGGGCTCGCGCATGATGCACGAGGCCTATACCGGAACCGAGGTCGATTACCGCGAATTGAGCCCGCAGCAATTCGGCCTTGCCCGCATCGGCCACTTTGGTTTTTTCAAACCCCAGTACGAAAAAACCCTGTGGCCGCTGGTGAGCCAATGGCTGCACGCGCGTTGCGCACCCAGGCCCGCCTAGCGCGGAAAATCAGGCGGGAACGGCCAGCCCGGTATAGGCGGTGCGCAATGGGATGTCATGCTCGGCACGGATCTTGTTTTCCGTGATTTCGCGCGCATCGGCCACCGGCGGCAAACCCACCGTGCGGTATTCCTCATGCGAGGCGTCGCCAAAGGCTTCTCCCTTCAAGTTGTAGAGCGCGTGGATTAATTCGTGCGCCAGCGCGATATAGGGCGGACGTTCGCCGTCCGGCGTCGACATCATGTTCGGATGCCAGGTCACGCTGGTGATGCTGCCAACGCCATTGCAGGCATTCGCTTCATTGCCGCGCTTGGCGATACTGCCGCCCTGCCATTTATGGTCGACCACTTCCATTTTCCCCGGCCGCATGATGCAGACAGTGTAGCCGAACTGTTTTTTGGCTACGCCGGCCACGATCTGGTCGAGCAGCGCCTTGCCAACCGGTTTCGAGTAAATATTATTGAGCGCTTCGAGCACGATCGTTGGATAGGAAATACTCTCATCGGCGCTGCGCATGCGTACGATGATGCCATCCCAGCGTGTATTGGTATCAACTGGCATTTGAACTCTCCTTTCAAATCAAAACAAGGCCGGCGCCGGAACCTGCACTGAACCTGCACGCATTCCCGACAACCGGCTTCGCATTCGACTTCGACGAACCAAGGCGCATCGCCCGGTGGTGACTAGAAAGTCTTGCTCACCGAGTCGTCCGGCATATCATAGGACTTGGCTTCCTTCGTTTTGAAGTCGACAACGTCAACGACGAATTTTCCAACCGTCGACCTGATCGTCACGTCGACACCATTCGCGGTGCGCTGGGTATCGACACGCAAAGCGGGAAATTCCATCGAATAGTCGGGATCGAATTTGGCCAGGACGACACCGTACGGTATGGTCCAATGTGCGGGCCCGACCGCGATGATGCCAGCCACAGCCTTCCCACCGGCGTGGTTGCGCCTGGTAACGTCGATCAGGTCGTAGATTTTCTGCATATTGGTCGCGGCGTCCATATCGTCCATTCCGCCCCATTGGAGGGGAATGTGTCCGCCAACCATCGATTTGTCCGCCATGACGACGGCCAACGCGCAGCAGCTATCGACGTGCGGAAAGAACAGCTCGTCGCCCACGCCTCCCCACCCGACATAACCCAAGCCTTTTTCCGATGCGATTTTCGGTTCGTATAACGTATTCGTAGTAATTTCGGGGCCTCTCTTTCCAGATTGATGTTATAGGGATGCTGCTGGTGGCGCCGCTCCGACTGCGACGCCATGACGGTGCGCGCCGTTTAGTCAAATCGATATGCGAATTCGCCCTTGTCCACGCCGACCTGCACGCCGCCGACGGCCGCGCCATCCATCATGCGCGTCAGGAACTCACGGCTGATATCGGGCAGCATGGTGTTGGTGAGGATGGCGTCGATCATGCGCCCACCCGATTCGCCTTCGGTGCAGCGCGAGATGACCAACTGGACCACCTCTTGGGTGTAATCGAACGGGATCTTGTAGCGCGCCTCAACGCGCTTTTTGATGCGATTCAGTTGCAGCTTGATGATCTGGCCGAGCATCGCGTCCGACAGCGGGTAGTAGGGAATCGTCACCAGGCGCCCCAGCAGCGCCGGCGGGAACACCTTGAGCAGCGGCTCGCGCAGGGCCTTGGCCATGCCGTCCGGCTCGGGCATCAGGTCCGGGTCCTTGCACAGGCCGGCGATCAATTCGGTGCCGGCGTTGGTGGTCAGGATGATCAAGGTGTTCTTGAAGTCGATGAAACGCCCTTCGCCGTCCTCCATGAAGCCCTTGTCGAACACCTGGAAGAACATCTCGTGCACGTCCGGGTGCGCCTTTTCCACCTCGTCGAGCAGCACCACCGAATACGGCTTGCGGCGTACCGCTTCGGTCAGCACGCCGCCTTCGCCATAGCCCACATAGCCCGGTGGCGCGCCCTTGAGCGTGGACACCGTATGCGCTTCCTGGTACTCGCTCATATTGATGGTGATGAGGTTCTGCTCGCCGCCGTACAGGGCTTCGGCCAGCGCGAGCGCCGTCTCGGTCTTGCCGACGCCGGAGGTACCGGCCAGCATGAACACGCCGATCGGTTTGCTCGGATTATCCAGGCCCGCACGCGAAGTCTGGATGCGCTTGGCGATCATCTCCATCGCGTGGTCCTGGCCGATCACGCGCTGGCTCAGCAGGGACGCCACCTTCAAGATCGTCTCCATCTCGTTCTTGGCCATGCGCCCGACCGGAATGCCGGTCCAGTCGCCCACCACTGCCGCCACCGCCTGGTAGTCGACGGTCGGCAGAATCAAGGGGCTCTCGCCCTGCAGTTCGGTGAGCATGCTCTGCACGCCGCGCAGCTGCTCCATCAAGTCGGCGCGCTCTGCGTCCGCCACCGGTGGCTCGGCCACCTCGGCCGCCGCTTCCAGCGTGCTGCCGGTGCCTTCGACCGGGTGCACGCCGTCGCGCAGCTTGGCGCGCAAGGCCAGCAGCTGGTCGACCAGTTCGCGCTCGGCGTTCCAACGCTCTTCCAGGCCGGCCAGGCGGGTGCGCTCGTCGGCCAACAAGGCGCGCGCATCCGCGTCGCGTTTGCTGGTCTCGATACCGATCGCGTTCTCGCGCTTGATGATGCCAAGCTCGGTCTCGAGCGCTTCGATGCGCTTGCGGCTGTCGTCCACCTCGGCCGGCGTCGCGTGCAGGCTCACGGCCACGCGCGCGCAAGCGGTGTCGATCAGGCTGACCGATTTATCGGGCAGCTGGCGCGCCGGAATGTAGCGATGCGAAAGCTTGACAGCCGCCTCCAGCGCCTCGTCGAGAATCTGCACCTTGTGGTGCTTTTCCATGGTCGATGCCACGCCGCGCATCATCAGGATGGCGCGCTCTTCGCTTGGCTCGTCGACCTGAATGGTCTGGAAGCGGCGCGTGAGGGCTGGGTCTTTTTCGATATGCTTCTTGTACTCGGCGAAGGTGGTGGCGCCGATCGTGCGCAAGGTGCCGCGCGCCAGCGCTGGTTTGAGCAGGTTGGCCGCGTCGCCGGTGCCGGCCGCGCCGCCCGCGCCCACCAGAGTGTGGGTCTCGTCGATGAACAGGATGATCGGTTTGGGGCTACCTTGCACTTCGTCGATGACCGAGCGCAGGCGCTGCTCGAATTCGCCTTTCATGCTCGCGCCGGCTTGCAGCAAGCCCACGTCGAGCACCAGCAGTTGCACGTCCTTCAGGCTTGGCGGCACGTCGCCGCGCGCAATACGCTGGGCGAACCCTTCCACCACGGCCGTTTTGCCCACGCCAGCTTCGCCAACCAGGATCGGGTTGTTTTGGCGCCGGCGCATCAGGATGTCGACCACTTGGCGGATTTCGTCATCGCGCCCGACGATCGGGTCCATCTTGCCGCCGCGCGCTTGCTCGGTCAGGTCGACCGTGAATTTCTTAAGTGCTTCCTGCTTGCCCATCGCGGCCGGCGCGATGGCGCCGCTCGCTTCACCGGGCGCAGCGCCAGCCTGGAAGCCGTCGGTGGCGCTCATTTGCGCTTCGGGCGAGGCGGCCAGCAAGGTGGCGAAGGAGTCGGCCAGCGCCTCCACTTTCACTTTTTCGAACTGCTTGGACATCGCGTACAGGGCGTTGCGCAAATTGCTCGTCTTGAGCATGCCGATCACGATGTGGCCCGAGCGCACCTGCGACTCGCCGAACATCAGCGTGCCAAAGACCCAGGCGCGTTCGACCGTCTCCTCAAGCTGCGAGGACAGGTCCGTCACCGAGCTTGCGCCGCGCGGCAGGCGGTCGAGCGCGGCCGTCAGGTCGCGTGCCAGGCCGGCCGGGTCGAGCTCGAAATGCTTGATGATGCGGTGCAGGTCCGAGTCCTGCAACTGCAGGATCTGATGCATCCAGTGCACCAGCTCGACATACGGATTGCCGCGCAATTTGCAGAACACGGTACTGCTTTCGATCGCCCGATAGCACAGGGAATTGAGCTTGCCAAACAATGCAACGCGACTAATTTCGGCCATGATTCTTCCTTTGTCAGCCCGCGTGGGCTTTTGGGTTAATGAGCAGTTGATTCTTGTCGCGCGCCGCCGGCTGGCTACCCAACCAGGTATTCCAGCCGAGACGCACGCCGCCGCCCAATTTGAGCGGCGGTACTTCTTCTTTCTTCAAAATCAGTCGCACGTCCCAGTCCAGCGCCAGGCCGGCATAATTGCGCACCCAGGCGATCAGGCGCTGCATGCTTTCGCCATTCGGCAGCATGCGGGTGTAGTCGTCGTGGCCGAGCGGCCCGACCTGGATGCGGAACTTGTGCTGGCAATCCCACACGCGCTTACCCAGCACGGCCGAGGTGCCCAAGCGGTTGCCGGCGTCGGCCATGCCGATGCGGGTCTGGATGTCGTCAGGCAGGCGCATCCAGTGGCCCACAAACTGCTCAACCTGGATCGGCAGCTTGAAGTATTCGCGCAGGATCGTCACCAGGCCGGAGGCCGGGCGCGCGCGGTTCGCCAGCAGGCCGGCGAAGTGCAGCTTGGCGAAGTCGCTGACCTTGTCGCGCTCGCGCAGCGCTGGCGAGCCGATGCCGAAGGTGCTGCCCACGTAATGCGAGAAGCGGTCCGATTCGGCGCGGTCCAGGCTAATGGCCGGTTCGGCCGAGGCGCGCGCGCGGTAGAACAGCGAAAGCATGCGGTGATGGAAAACGTCGAGGAAGGCGCCCAGCGTGGGGTCTTGCGCGTTGCGCATGCGGTCGCGCGCGTACTCGGTGATGTGCAGCGGCAGTGGCCCGTTCGCGCCGAACATGCCAAAAAAATTGACCGCCAGGCGGGCGCGCGTCGCCGCCCGCGCCGGCACGTACTGGCCGACGGCGGTGGCGTGGAAGATCAGCGATGGGTCCTGGCCAAAGCGCACCGCGTCGTCGCGCGGGCGCAGCGAGGTGCCGATGCGCGGCTTGTCCGGATAGGCGTTTTCAATCAAACGCACCAGCTGGAAAAAATCCATGCGCCGCGCGCTCGTTTCCAACAGGCGGTCCAGTTCTACAGGGTCACGCATGCGCCTCCCGCGGCCGGCCAACGCATGATGTCACCACGTGCGAGCGTGCGTATCACGGTCTCGGTGAAGGAATTGATCGACACGTATTGCGCGAAGAAGCGGCTAAGCACCGCGCCCAGCACGAAGGCGCCGGTGCCCTCGAAGGCGGCGTCGTCGAGCGTGACCGTGATCTGCAAGCCGCGCCCGAAGGTGATCGGTCCCGGCGTGGGCATGCGGCGCGTGATCGAGGTGGCCGCGATCGAACGCACGCCCTCGATCTGGCGTTGCGCATTGACGTCGCCCGCGTGGCAGTACAGCGACAGCAGCTCGCGCAGCGCTTGCGCACCCTGCTCCGCATCGGTGTCGACCAGCGACAGGTAATTGAGCGAGAGCTGGTTGATGAAGCGCCACGCCACGCTGCCTTCGGCAAATGAAGGGAACGGCTGGCTAGGGCCGGTCAGGCAGCGCACCGACAGCACCGGCGCGCCCGAATCGAGGATGAAGTCGGTCTTGCCGACACCGACGGGCATCGACAGCGGCAGGTCGCGGTTGGTGCACAGCACCGTCAAGCCAAGCTGGCGCAGGTCGGTGCGGTACGGCGCCTCGGCCGCGTCGACGATGGAAATGAAGGTCTCACTGCCGATATAGCTCGAGCGCGGACCATTCTGGCGTTGGCGCTGCGAGATGGTGCGCTGTTCGCGCCGGATCTGGTAGAAGGCCTTGTCCTGGTGCAGGCTGCCGATGTCCTTAGCGGTATAAAAGGAGCGGAACTTCTGCTCCGAATTGGCGCCCGTGCCAAAGCCAGTGACGTCCTCGATCTGGAACACTTCGTAGTCCATCGGGCGCGTGCGGTCGACCAGCACATGGTATTCGAACTGCTCGCCCGAGACGTTGATGCGGTCGGCGCGGCGCGGGAACAGGTTCACGGCCGGCGTGCAGTTGAGCGCGAAATTGCTCGCGTCCAGCGCTTGCTCAAGTTGCGCGTCGCCGCGGTTGAGCAGCACCACGATATCGACTTCAGTGTCGGCGCAATTGGCGATGGCCGCCTGCAGCCCGCCCACCTCGAGGAACAGGAAGCGCTGCGGAAAAGCGAAGTACTCCTGCAACAGGCGATAACCCTGGAAGGTGCGCTTGCCGCTCGGGAGCAGCGACTCGTCCTCGTCGAAGCCGCGCGGACGCAGCGCCGTCTTGGGCAGCAGCTTGTGCCAGGTGGCGGGACGCGTGGCCGGCATCACCAGCACGCCCTCCACGCCGGCCAGCATTTTTTCAAAGATGCGCGCCGGGGTGGCGTCGCCGCCGCGCACGTGCAGGCACAAGCGGTCGAGCGCCAGATCCTTGAACGGCACGCCGCCGCTGCTGCGCAGGCGCAAACGGATGCCGGCCTTGACCGACGACGGCAGCGGCACCTCGAGCGCGCCGCTGTGGGTGAAGAACTTGGCCTCGGCCAGCTCGAGCGGCCACAAGGTCACCTCGTGCGCGGTGCGGTATTCGCAAGCCGTCACGTCGCCTTTGCCCAGAACGCTGCGCATGGCCGTGCCGCGCTCAACCTTGAAGCCCTGCACCAGGCTGGGGTTGGACAGATCGGGCTGCAGCTGCACCACCGCCATCGACGGCGTGGGCGCCAGAAAATGCGGATACACGAGCTCGGACAGGTGCTGGGTGAAGCGCGGGAATTCCGCGTCGATCTTCATCTGCACGCGCGCGGCCATGAAACTGAAACCCTCGAGCAGGCGCTCAACGTAGGGGTCGGCGCAGTCGAAGCCTTCGAGCCCAAGGCGCCCCGCGATTTTCGGGTATTCCATGGCGAACTCGCCGCCCACCTCGCGCAGGTGCTGCAACTCCTGGCTGTAGTAACGTAGGAATCTAGGATTCATCGCGGCCCGGTCGTCTCGCTCAAGCGGATGGTGGCGCGGTCGATGTCCAGTTCGGTCTTCAGGTACAGGCGCTCTGGATAGGGCTGGGCCCACATATCGCCTTCGATCTCGAACATGATCTTGTTGTTGCTGTCCTCGACCGGCACCGCCTTGACCGACACGGTGGCGCGGATCAGGCGCGGCTCGAAGTCCCAGATCGCCTGGCGGATGCCACGCTCCAGGTCGCCCAGGTGCATGCCCGCGATCGAGATGCCGGAAATGTCGGGCATGCCGTAGTTGATGACGGAATTGGCCACGTGCGGCAAGCCGCCGCGGTCCTCGACCGAGAACAAATTGGTGGTATTGAGCAGCCACGCCAAGTCGCGCAGCACCCCTTCGCGCAGGGTGCGCACCGACATCACGCGGCGATCGCGCGACTCCACCGTCTTGTCCGGCTCATCGTCGGTCAGGCGGTCGAGCAGCGATGGTTGCAGCCGCTCGCGCGGTGCAAGTTCAGCCATTGCCAGCCTCGGAGCCGCCATCGTCGGCGCCATCGACGGCGTCAATTTCGATCAGGCGCACATCCATCAACGGATATTCGCCGCCATCGGTGACGAGCATGCGCTGGCCCAGGCCATGGCCGCTGAGCGGGCCGTCCTCGACCCATTCGGTGCGGCGCGACAGCATCAAGGCATCGTTGTTGGTGCCGACGGTGTCGTTGTAACGGGTCGGGATCAAGCCCACCGTTTGCGCGCCGTTCGCCCAGGTGAACGACGCCGGAGTCCAGATGGCGTCGCGCAGGTCGACCGGCGCTTCGATCTCGATGCGGCTGATGCGGTGCATGGGAATCCAGAAGTAGCGGCCGTTGACGATGGCCTCGATCACCGGGCCCAGGCGCTGGTCGGCGTCGGCGATCCATTCGAAGCGCTCGCCGTTGATGGTGCCGCTCGAGGCGGGCGCGTCGTCGAAAGCCTGGGCGCGCGCGTTGGCGGCGCTTTCCAGGTCGGCTTCGCTATCCATGCGCAAGGCTTCAAGCAAGAGCACAAGCCATGGCTGCGGTTCGCCGAAGATCAAGGGCGCGCGCTTGGCGGCGAAAATTTCGGAGCGCAGCGCCTCGCACTGGATCGCTTCGCGGTAGGTTTGCGCCATCGGCAGCGCGGCGGCATCGAGTTCGGCGGCCACGTTCAATTGCGTCAGCGCGCGGTTCCACTGCCCCATCGCGCACAGCAGCTGGAACAGGAAGGTTCGGTATTTCGGATTGGACGCATCCTTGCGGACCGCGTCTTGTAATGCGGCGAGGGCAGCGCCGAGATTGCCTTCACTGATAAGCTGTTGAGCGAGCATGCGAGGCACTCCCTAAAAATACATGGACAACAAAACGAGCGAGGCGCGCCGGGAGAGTCCCCGCGCCCCGCTCCACACAAGCTGAAGCAATTACTTCGACGCGTTGCCGGCGATATCCCAATTGACGACGCCGCCCGATGCGGTCACGCCTTTTTCGTTCTGCGTGAAGTACTCGTACTTCACTTCGCCGAAGTTCAGGCTGATGTTTTCGGTCAGACGGTCTTCGCCGCCGCTGCCGCCGGTCGACACCGACGTCACCAGCACTTTGGTCATGGTGATTTCGAGGTACTTCTGCTGGCCTTCGCCGGCTTTACGCACCAGGATTTTGCAAAGCGGGATGTGCGAGCCTTTGGCGCAAGCTGCGATCAGCGCGGCCGACGATTTGTCGATGTACTTGGTGACCGAGATATCCTGGAAGTTGGCCTTGCCCGCGCCGCCGCCACCGGCGCCGTGGAAGGAACCCGCGTTCGACACACCCCAGCTCCATGCCAGGATATCGATGTCGCCTGCGGCTTTTTGCGCGTTATCTTGGGTCTCGCCCTTGATGTTCGCGCCCATGTTCAGGAACATATCCATTGCCATATTTTTCTCCTTGGTGCCGGCCCCGTGGCCGGCGTTGTGTTAAATGGGATTCGGTTAAACCTGCGCCGATCAGCCTTTGGCCGACGGCAGCTTCGACACCAGACGCAGCGACACGGTCAAGCCTTCGAGCTGGTAGTGCGGACGCAGGAAGAACTTCGAGGTGTAGTAGCCTGGATTGCCTTCAACTTCCTCGAGCAGCACTTCGGCGGCGGCCAGCGGCTTGGAAGCCTTGGTGCCTTCGCTCGAATTGGCCGGGTCGCCGTCGACGTAGTTGTTGATCCAGTTCGACAGCCAGCGCTCCATCTCGTCGCGCCCTTTGAACGAACCGATCTTGTCGCGCACGATGCACTTGAGGTAGTGCGCGAAACGGCAGGTGGCGAACAGGTACGGCAGGCGCGCGGCCAGGTTGGCGTTGGCGGTGGCGTCCGGATCGTCGTACTCGGCCGGCTTGTGCAGGGACTGGGCGCCAATGAAGGCGGCAAAATCCGTGTTCTTCTTGTGCACCAGCGGCATGAAGCCGTTCGCGGCCAGCTCGGCTTCGCGCCGGTCGGAGATCGCGATCTCGGTCGGGCATTGCATGGCCACGCCGCCGTCGTCGGTCGGGAAGGTATGCACCGGCAGGCCTTCGACGGCGCCACCGGACTCGATGCCGCGAATGCGCGAGCACCAGCCGTATTCCTTGAACGAGCGGTTGATGTTGACCGCCATCGCGTAGGCCGCATTGGCCCAGGTATAGCTCTTGCTGCCTTCGGCCGAGGTGTCTTCCTCGAAGTCGAACGCCTCGACCGGGTCGGTCTTGGCGCCGTAAGGCTGACGCGCCAGGAAGCGCGGCATGGCCAGGCCGACGTAGCGCGAATCCTCGGACTCGCGGAACGAGCGCCAGGCGGCGTGTTCCGGGGTCTGGAAGATCTTGGTCAGGTCGCGCGGGTTCGACAGTTCCTGCCACGACTCCATCAGCATCACCGACGGCGCGGCGGCCGTGATGAAGGGCGCATGCGCGGCCGCGGCCACCTTGGCCATTTCGGTCAACAGCTCGACGTCAGGCGGGCTGTTGTCGAAGTAGTAGTCGGCCACGATGGAGCCGAACGGCTCGCCGCCGAACTGGCCGAACTCTTCCTCGTACATTTTCTTGAAGATCGGGCTCTGGTCCCAGGCCGTGCCTTTGTACTTCTTGAGCGTCTTGCCCAGGTCGTTCTTCGAGATGTTCATCACGCGGATTTTCAGCGTTTCGTCCGTCTCGGTATTGTTGACCAGGTAGTGCAGGCCGCGCCATGCGCCTTCGAGTGCCTGGAACTGCGGCGCGTGCATGATCAGGTTGATCTGCTCGGTGAGTTTCTGGTCGAGCGCGGCGATCAGGCTCGAGATCGTGCCCAGCACGTCGCCCGAAACCAGATTGGTGCCCGCCAGCGCTTGCTCGGCCAGCGTGCGCACGGCTACTTCAACCGATTCTTTTGCCTTGTCCGACTGCGGTTTGAATTCCTTTTGCAGCAGGCTGCTGAAATCGCTCATCTCGAGCGTGCCAGACGCCTGTTGTCCTTCTTCGTTAGCTTGAGCCATCGTTTTCCTCCGGTGATGATTATTCTGTAGGCTTCGGTGCCGACGTCAACGCCTGCATCAAGGTTGGGTCGTTGATCAGCTTGGAGATCAGCTCTTCCGCGCCGGTCTTGCCATCCATGTAGGTGAGCAGGTTCGACAACTGGCCGCGCGCCTCGAGCAGCTTGGAGAGCGACTCGGTCTTGCGGGCGATGGCCGCCGGCGTGAAGTCGTCCATGCTCTCGAAGGTCATGTCGATCGACAGATTGCCTTCGCCCGTGAGCGTGTTTGGCACTTGCACAGCCACGCGCGGCTTCATCGACTTCAAACGCTCGTCGAAGTTGTCGACGTCGATCTCGAGGAATTTACGGTCCGCCACCGGAGCGAGCGGATCGGCCGGCTGGCCCGACAGGTCGGCCAGCACGCCCATCACGAAGGGCAACTGGATCTTCTTTTCGGCGCCGTAGACTTCGACGTCGTACTCGATCTGCACGCGCGGTGCACGATTGCGTGCGATGAATTTCTGGCTACTTTCTTTGCCCACGATTTACTCCTCCATGATTAATCTAAACACAAAAGCACTACTCATTCTTCCTGCGACGCCTCCACCTGCGGACCGCTGATGACGGTCAGCTGCGCCATGCCTTCCGGCGCCAGATCCTCCATAATTTCAAAGAAGTTTTTCGGCACCAGGCGCTTGGCGCGCGCCAGTAGCAGAGGCACCGGGCTCGATGGTTCGTTACGCTGATAATAACTGCAGATCTTGTCGAGCATGCGGATCACGTCGGCGCGGCTGGCGATGTCGCCGCTGATGCCCGCTTGCGCGCGCGCCGGGGCGCCCGTGCCCGCCGCCGTTGGCGTGCCGTCGCCTTGCGCGTCGGCGGCTGCGTCCGCGTCCGTCTCATGCGCGCCGTCGGCCGCAGTGTCAGCGCTCATTTGGCTGGTGATGAAGTCGCGCCCGCGCCGCAGATTGCGGGTGAGCGCGTCCAGATTGAGCGCCTGCGAGCTGCCCACGTGGCGCACCAGCAGTGCTTCGATATTGCGCGCGCTGTCGTAGGCGGCGCCCAGGAAGGCGGCCGCTTGCGTGATTTTTTCCTGGTCGACGTCGCGCACCGACGCTTCGAGCGAGGACAGCAACACGCGTTCCTGCCCCTCCGGCGTGGCCAATTCGCCGCTCGCCATTTCCAGCGCGCGCAGCGTCAACGGTCCCAGACCAGGCAGATTGAGGAAGGCGCACTCCTTGAGCTCCTTGCCGACGGTGCCGCTGTCGGCAAGGGTGGCGAGCGAATTGATGCGCAACATGGGGTCGAGACCGTCGTCCGGATCGAGCTGCGGATGGACGCTGTCCCAGCGCTCTTCGAGCAGACGCTCGATCAGGCGCAAGCCGTCGGCCATGCCGCCGATGCCGTGCAGGGCCAAGAGGGAGCGCAATAGCGGCATGGCCAGGCGCAGGTCGCGGCTGCGCGCAAGCAGCTCGCTGGCCAGGCGCTTGACCACTTTCCATTCGGGCGGGACGGCCGGCGTGATGGTATCGCCGTACTGAACCTCGGGCTTGCCGAGGATAGCCTGTTCGAGCGCGAGGAAATCGGGATCGTATTCGAGATTCGGACCGCACACGGCGGCGGCATCTACTTCAACGAGCAGGGCATCAATATCTACAAAACTCATAGCGGCTTACAGGCATTGGCGGTTCTCGTGAAACCACCGATCATCTCGTAGCCACATCCCGTTTCCAGCACAGCGGAAGCAGGTGCGGCCTTCTCTTTATGGCTTGCGGTTTGAAACATTGTTTGTAAGATATACCGGTTGAGACTATACGCGAAATTGCCGGGCGTGGAGGAAAATTATTCCGTCATTTCCCCGTCACAATGCTGTGTTTTGTGCATTGCAGAAGCAGCCGCCAAATGTTACATACAAATGTGAAGCAATCATGGACGCACGATTGAAAAATGTGTGTCCGTGCGTGCGCCGCCACGGCTTGTGCCCCGGCACGGCGCGGCTGGTGTTCAAGCGCCGCCCGCCTCGTAACGCGCGCGCGCCAGGGCCGCGCGCATCTCGGCCGCGCTGGCGTAGCGCTGGTCGGGCGCCTTGGCCAATGCACGCAGCACCAATTCGTCGTAGGCCGCGCCGTGTTGCGGTGCGCGCGCCGATGGCGCCGTTGGCGCTTCGCGCAACACTTGCTGCATCACCTGGAAGGCTGAGCCGGCAAACGGGCGCGCGCCGGTCAACAACTGGTACAGGATCACGCCAACGGCGTACAGATCGCTGCGGCTGTCGGCGCGCTGGCGCATCTGCTCGGGCGCCATGTAGTTCGGGGTGCCGTGCGCCACGCCGGTGCCGTGCCCATCGAGGCGCGCCAGGCCGAAGTCGCCCAGCTTGAGGGTGCCCTCGCTGTTCATCATGATATTGGCCGGGGTGACGTCGCAATGGACCACGCCGGCGTCATGCGCGTGTTCGAGCGCGACGAGCAGGGTGTCGATCCATTCGAGGCGCGCGGCCTGCCCCGCCTCCAGCGCCGCCTGCATCGACTGGCCCGTGACATGCTCCATGCTCAGGCAAACGATGCCTTCGAATTCGTCCCATTCGTGCACGAACACGATGTTCGGGTGGTACAGGCGCGCGCCCACCTCGGCCTCGTGCTGCAGGCGCAGGCGCGCGTGGGCCACGTCCTCGTGCGCGAACTTGACGGCCACGTCGCAATCGCCACGCGCATCGTGCGCCAGCCAGACGTCGTTATGCGCGCCCTTGCCGAGCAGGTGCTTCAGGGTGAATGGTCCGATTTGATCGTGGCTGTTCATGGCAAGATGGGCGGCGTCGACTGGGCATCAGGATTCAGCAAATGGATTTAGCATAATACTTCGACAGCGCGCCTGATGGGGGCTAAATGTCGCCTTGCGGCCAGCCCTGGCTCGGGTAGAATGGCGTGAAGCCTAGGAAAATTGCCGTAACGATTACATTAACCGAAGGCGCGCCGCGCGCATCGCAATCGACGCCCGCGCCTGCCGCGCATTTTTTACGTCCACCGCGACCACGAGAGGCGCTCCGATGAAAAACTGGATCGCACGCTGGCTCGGCCCGGCCAACGGGTCCGAGCCGACCGCCCCTGCAGCGGTGCCGGCCGCGCAAGCCAAGCTGGCGGCGGCCCCCAATGGCCCGCCCGCGGCCACGCCCGCCGCCCCGGCCGCAGCGCCTCAGGTGCCCCCCTACAGCAGCGCCGATATCGACGTGATGTACTACCGCTTGATCGCCGGTGGCGCCGACCATGCCGCGCGCGAAGGCGCCGAGGCGATGATCCTCGACGCGCTCGACCGTCTGCTCAAAACGCCGTCGGCCGGCGCCAACCTGGTGCCGCGCGTGCCGGCCGTGATCCCGCAACTGCTGCGCAGCCTGCGCGACGAAAGCGTCGACGGCACCGAGCTGGCGCGCCAGGTGGCGCAAGACCCGATGCTCGTCGCCGAGGTCATCCGCGCGGCCAACAGCGCTTATTATGCGCCGGCCGCTCCCGTCAAAAACATCGAAGGCGCGGTTATCCGGCTCGGGCAAAACGGCTTGCGGGTGCAAGTGGCGCGCGTGTCGTTCCGGCCCATCATCAACGACCATAGCGGGCATTTCGCGCACATGGCTGCGCCGCAGATCTGGCGCCAGTCCGAATTGTGCGCGCAGGCGGCGACGATGCTGGCCAAGGCAAACGCAGCCGATCCCTTTGAGGCGTATCTGGCTGGCTTGATGCACAGCGTGGGCTTGATTGTGGCGCTGCGCCTGATCGACCAGGTGTACCGCGACGCGGCCCTGCCGGGCACCGATTCCTTCTACATCGCGCTGGGCGCATCGGCGCGCCTGCTGTCGGCGCGCATCGCAGCCCTGTGGGAGTTTCCGCCGCCCGTGGTCGAGGGCATCGCGAACATGGATGCGAACATGCCGGCGCCGCTGGCCCATACGCTGGCACTTGGGGACCAGTTGAGCAAGCTGCGGGTGCTGGTGGACGCCGGTGCCGTCGCGGCCGACGACCCTGCCCTGCTTGCCACGGTTGGCGCACCGGCGATGATGGGCCGCTTCGACCATCTGCACGGCGAGGACACGCATGGCGTTTAACATCGAACAAAAACTCGTGATCGGGGTCGCCTCCAGCGCCCTGTTCGACCTGAGCGCATCGCACCAGGTCTACCTTGACAGCGGGCCTGAGGAATACCGCAAGTATCAGGAACGGCATATCGACGACGTGCTCGGCAAAGGCGTGGCCTTCCCTTTCATCCGGCGCTTCCTGCATATTAATAAGTGCCTGCCAAAGGAAATGCCGGTTGAGGTGGTGCTGTTTTCGCGCAACTCGCCGGAGACGGGCTTGCGCGTGATGCGCTCGATCGCGCATTACGGGCTCGACATCTCGCGCGCGACCTTCATGACGGGCAAGTCGCCGTATGAATATCTGCCGGCGTTTAATGTATCGCTATTTTTGAGCGCGAACGAGGAGGATGTGCGCAATGCGATCGCGGCCAATTTTCCAGCTGGCTTGGTGCTGCCTTCGCGCATCGACGACGATGAAGACGATGGCGAATTGCGCATGGCATTTGACTTCGACGGCGTGTTGGCCGATGACGAGGCCGAGAATGTCTACAAGCGCAACAACGATGTAGGTGAATTCGACGCGCATGAGGCCATGCATGTGGCCAAGCCGCATCAGCCGGGGCCGCTGGCGAACCTGTTTCAGAAGCTGGCGGTGATGCAGGAACTGGAAGAGCACACGCAGCGCCTCGATCCGGGCTACAAGAAGCTGCTACGCATCGCCATCATCACGGCGCGCGGCGCGCCTTCGCATGAGCGCGTGGTGACGACGCTGAAAAGCTGGGGCGTGTCGGCCAACGAAACCTTCTTCCTGGGCGGGATGAAAAAATCGCGCGTGCTGTCGGTGTTCAAGCCGCATATCTTCTTTGACGACCAACTCACCCACTTGCAATGCGATGGGGGCACGGTGCCGATGGTGCATGTGCCATTCGGCGCCAGTAATTTGCGCACAGGCGCAATCTATCCGGATGCCGACCACACGTCGCCATGATGACGGGTGGGCCGTCGACTATAACAAAGTGATAAATGGCTATGCATGTGGGGTTTATGCAATGTATCGAAGAATAGTCTGCATTTCTGTTGTCGTAGCTCTTCTACCAGGATGCGTACCATAAATACATCAAATTGATTAACACTGGCGCAATTAGCCACATACTATTTTTATGAATATGGTGACAAAACGAATATCTTCAGCACGTGCGCCATTGACCGACGAAGAACTTAGATCTTTGACAGTAGACCAGTTTTTTCAGTTGAAGTTGACCAATGAGGAAAAGGAGCGCCTGCGCGAAATTAATCAACAACGGGAACAGGAACGCATTGAGCGCGCGGCCCGGCTGCGCGTTGAGGAAGAGCCAATTCTAGCGGAGCTTCGCGAAATCGGCTGGGATGTGCGATCGGTATGGGATTTGGTGAATTCATCCGCACCGTATCCAGAGGCAATCCCGATCCTGCTCAAGCATTTGCCGCTACCTTACTCCGATGTGGTGAAAGATGGAATTGCGCGTTCCTTGGGCGTTCCCACACCCGAGGTGCAAAGGGCCTGGTCGATGCTACTCCACGAATACCGCAAAGCGCCAGCAGGGAATGGCATCGTTGCCCCCGGTGATACCAGGAAATACAGGTTTGGCGCAAAGGATGGGTTGGCGTGCGCGCTAGCGATAACAGTAACTGACGATCGGTTGCCGGAACTAATTGCGCTTGCTAAAGACAGCGCACACGGCGAAAGTCGAATCTTGCTACTGTCGGCATTGAAGAAGCGCCGAAAGAAGAATCCGCTGGCGAAGCAGGCGATCGATGTGTTGGCGGGCGATCCTGATCTCCAAAAAGAAATCGCTTCGTGGGGTAAACGGTAAGTTGTGGTCATGCGTGTAGGAAAAATAGAGAGCAGTAACCGGCAGCGCCTCGCAGCTATTCCGGCGCCCGCATTCCGCAGGTATGAATCGCCGAGAACTAAACGCAGTTGAACTAAACCGCTGCGCGGTGACCGACACTATCGTCGCCAAGGTGCGCGGCGGCTATCTCAAGTGCTGGCGCGCAACCAGTTGTGTGCGGGCACCATAGTATTTGCGCATGATCGGGCCGATATTTCTGTCGGCGTTTGAAACCTAAGGTGCGGCACTAAAGCCCGGGGTGGAATGTCCACATGAAATTGAGCCAACACCTTGACGCATTTCCTTGTTCGCAGCCCCGAAAGTGCTACCATTTTTTGTGATTGACTGGGCTTCCTGTCCTGATGTTGAGCGCGATCCGGAACCATCAGGACATCAATACTTGCGCATGATCGCATCGATACTGCCGTCGTCATTCATAGCCTTGAGCGCGGCATTAAACCGCTTGCGCAGGCCCGGATCACGAAACGCCACCTTGTACATCGATTTCTCGGAAAAAATAGGATGCACCGTCAGCTTGGCCGAGGTGTCGACGCTGCCCGCCAATTGCTTGGTGTACCAGTTAAAGACATAGCGGTCGAGGACGACCACATCGACCCGCCCCAGCCAAAAAACCTTAACCACCGTTTCATGGCTTGAATGCTCATGGTAATTGGCGCGAAAGTGTCCGGCCCCATCCGGTCGATATTTCGCCTCGAATTCGGGCCCGAGGCTACGCCAACCATTTTGCCAAATCGCGAAGTTGTAGCGGTCGATGTCAGCCAGCCTGTTCACGGCTATCTTGCTCACGGCACGTGTCAGCACCACATTTTCAAAACCGAAAACCGGGGCGCTGTAATATAGTCCATCGCCATCGTCCCCTTTTACAGGCGCGGCACCGTCAATGTCGGCGCGCTGTTTAGCGTCGGCCAACAGGCGCGCCATACTCGTTTCGTGGTATTCGAAATTCACTCCCATGCGGGTGGCGGCGGCATCAAGAATATCGATAGCGATGCCGTGAAACGCGCCGCCCGCATCATTGAACAGATATGGCGCCGTCTGGCTCTGGACCAACAGGCGCAAGGTGGCCGCCGCTGCGCACTGTAGCGTCGCCACTAACAACAGGGCCATCATCGCCAGCATTCTCATCATCGCACCTGGGCATCAGTTCGGCGGAAATTGGCTTTTAGATTAGCACAGCCATCGGCAATTGGCATAAATCACGGGCGCCGCAAGCTGCACAATGTCGCCAAGGCGCCCGCCCGCCGTCCCAACTGACGGCCTGCCCTTCGACTATAATGGAGGACGCAAAACGCCCCAACCCGTCGCCCACCGCCCTACCCACTGCATGGCCTTCGATTTAATCAAATCCCTCCCCAAACCCGGTCAGCGATTCGCGCTGCCGACGCTGTACGGCTCGTCCGATGCCTACGCACTGGCGCAGGCCGCGCGCGAGCTCAAGGCGCGCCAGCAGATGCTCGTCGTCCTGGTGGCCAACGCCAGCGACGGCCAGCGCCTGTTGGGCGAGATCCCCTGGTTTGGCGGGACCGAGTTGCGCTGCCACCTGCTGCCGGACTGGGAAACGCTGCCCTACGACGCGTTTTCGCCGCACCAGGACCTGGTGTCCGAGCGCCTGGCCACGCTGCACGAAGTCCAGAACGGCCACTGCGACGTCTTGCTGGTACCTGCCACCACGGCGCTGGTGCGCCTGGCGCCGCCGTCCTTCCTGGCCGCCTACACCTTCTTCTTCAAGCAGGGCGACCGCCTCGACGAAGCCAAGCTCAAGGCCCAGCTCACTCTGGCTGGCTACACCCACGTGTCGCAGGTGATGTCCCCCGGCGAATACTCGGTGCGCGGCGGCCTGCTCGACCTGTTCCCGATGGGGTCAGCCCTGCCCTACCGGCTCGACCTGTTCGGCGACGAGATCGAAACAATCCGCACCTTCGACGCCGACACCCAGCGCTCGCTGTACCCGGTGCGCGAAGTGCGCCTGCTGCCAGGACGCGAATTCCCGATGGACGAAGCGGCGCGCACCACCTTTCGCAGCCGCTGGCGCGAGCGTTTCGAGGGCGACCCATCACGCTCGGTGGTGTACAAGGACATCAGCAGCGGCATCGCCTCGGCCGGCATCGAGTACTACCTGCCGCTGTTCTTCGAGCACACCGCCACCCTGTTCGACTACCTGCCGCAAAACGCCAGCCTGGCCCTGGTGGGCGACATCGGCGGCGCCATCGCGCGCTTCTGGCTCGACACCGAATCGCGCCACCGCTTCCTGAAGGCCGACCGCGAGCGCCCGATCCTCGCCCCCGACGAGCTGTTCCTGAGCGACGAGAACTTCTTCACGCTGGCCAAGCCCTTCGCGCGCTGGGCCATTCCGAAGGACGCCGACACGCTCGCCTCCGAGCTGTCGGCCGCGATCCCTAACATCGCCGTCAACCGGCGCCTCGACGACCCCTTGATCAACCTGCGCGCCTACCTGCTACAGACGGACAAGCGCGTGATGATCTGCGCCGAGTCGAACGGTCGGCGCGAAACACTGCAGCAGTATTTCAACGAGTACGAACTGAGCCTCACGCCAGTGGAAGGCTTTGAAGGCTTCAAGGACAGCGACGCGCGCCTGGTCCTGGGTGTGGCGCCACTGCAGGCGGGCTTCGAGCTGTTTTGCGACGAACTGGGCGCGCTCGCCTTCATCACCGAGACCGAGCTGTACGCCGGCTCCGGCCGGCGCGTGGGCAAGAAGAAGCAGGAAGGCGCGACCCAGGTCGAGTCGATGGTGCGCGACCTGTCCGAGCTCAAGATCGGCGATCCGGTGGTGCACATCAACCACGGCATCGGGCGCTACATGGGCCTGACCAGCATGGACCTGGGCGAAGGCGAAACCGAATTCCTGCACCTCGAATACGCCAAGGACACCAAGCTCTACGTGCCGGTATCGCAGTTGCATGTGATCTCGCGCTACTCGGGCGGCTCGCCCGAAGACGCGCCCTTGCACGCGCTCGGCTCCGGCCAGTGGGAAAAAGCCAAGCGCAAGGCGGCCGAACAAGTGCGCGACACCGCCGCCGAGCTGCTCAACCTGTACGCGCGGCGCGCCCTGCGCAAGGGCCACGCCTTCGAATACTCGGCCCACGACTATCAAAACTTCGCCGACAGCTTCGGCTTCGACGAAACGCCCGACCAGCAAGAGGCGATCAACAACGTCATCCGCGATATGACGGCCGGCAAACCGATGGACCGCCTGGTGTGCGGCGACGTCGGCTTCGGCAAGACCGAGGTGGCGTTGCGCGCGGCCTTCATCGCTGTCATGGGCGGCAAACAGGTGGCGATCCTGGCCCCCACCACGCTATTGGCCGAACAGCACGCGCAAACCTTCGCCGACCGTTTCGCCGACTGGCCCGTGCGCATCGCCGAACTGTCGCGCTTTAGAAGCGGCAAGGAGATCAACAACGCCATCAAGGGCATGGCCGACGGCACGCTCGACATCGTCATCGGCACCCACAAGCTGCTCTCGCCGGACGTGCAGTTCACGCGTCTGGGCCTGGTCATCATCGACGAAGAACACCGCTTTGGCGTGCGCCAGAAGGAAGCGCTCAAGGCGCTGCGGGCCGAAGTCGATGTACTCACGCTCACCGCCACGCCGATCCCGCGCACGCTGGGCATGGCGCTCGAAGGCTTGCGCGATTTTTCCATCATCGCCACCGCGCCGCAAAAGCGCCTGGCCATCAAGACTTTCGTGCGCAGCGAAGACAGCTCCGTGATCCGCGAGGCCTGCCTGCGCGAGCTCAAACGCGGCGGACAAGTGTACTTCCTGCACAACGAAGTCGAGACCATCCAGAACCGCATGGCCATGCTCACCGAGCTGCTGCCCGAGGCGCGCATCGCCGTCGCGCACGGCCAGATGCATGAGCGCGACCTGGAAAAAGTGATGCGCGATTTCGTGGCCCAGCGCTTTAACATCCTGCTGTGCACGACCATCATCGAAACCGGCATCGACGTGCCGACCGCGAACACCATCATCATGCACCGCGCCGACAAGTTTGGCCTGGCCCAGCTGCACCAGCTTCGCGGGCGGGTCGGCCGTTCGCACCACCAGGCCTACGCCTACCTGATGGTGCACGACGTGAACGGCTTGACCAAGCAGGCGCAGCGCCGCCTGGACGCGATTCAGCAGATGGAAGAACTGGGCAGCGGCTTCTACCTGGCCATGCACGACCTGGAAATCCGCGGTGCCGGCGAGGTGCTGGGCGAGAACCAATCTGGCGAAATGCTCGAGATCGGTTTTCAGCTGTATTCGGACATGCTCAACGAGGCGGTGCGCTCGCTCAAGGCAGGCAAGGAGCCAGACCTGGCCGCGCCGCTGGCCACCACCACGGAAATCAATCTGCATGTACCGGCACTGCTGCCGGCCGACTTCTGCGGCGACGTCCACGAACGGCTTTCGATCTACAAACGCCTGGCCAACTGCGCGCAAGCCGAAAAGATCGACGATATGCAGGAAGAGTTGATCGACCGCTTCGGCAAGCTGCCCGATCCGGTGCAGGCGCTGATTGAAACGCACCGCCTGCGCGTGGCCGCCAAGGCCGTCGGCATCGTCAAGATCGACGCGCATGGCGAGGCGGCCAGCCTGCAATTCATGGTCAATCCGCCCATCGATTCGCTGCGCATTATCGCGCTGATCCAAAAGAACCGGCATATCAAGCTCGCCGGCCAGGACAAGCTGCGCATCACCGCCAGCATGCCGGACCTGGCCGCGCGCGTGACGCAAATTAAGCAAACCATCAAACAACTGACGGCGTAGACGATGACGATGAACCTGGTGCTGCAAAGCCTTGCAGCGAGCGCGCAGCAGCTTGAGAACGTGGCCGCCTTGGCCAAGCCGGCGCGCATGCATGCGCTCCACGCGCACGCGCTGCGCTGCGAAGACGTCGACGCCGCGCCGGCCACTCGCGCTGCGGTCGAACACGCGGCCAGCGCCGCCGACATCGACGCCACCTTCGTCGCGCCCGGGCGCGCACTGGCCGGCTTCAAGCTCGTGGCGATGGACATGGATTCGACCTTGATCACCATCGAATGCATCGACGAGATCGCCGACATGCAGGGACTCAAGCCGCAGGTGTCCGCCATCACCGAGGCGGCGATGCGCGGCGAACTCGATTTTTCCGAAAGCCTGACCCGGCGCGTAGCCCTGCTCGAAGGCTTGGACGCGGCTGCCCTGCAGCGCGTTTATGACGAGCGCTTGCACATCTCGATGGGGGGCGAGGCGATGCTCGCCCACGTCAAGGCTGCTGGCCTGAAGACCTTGCTGGTATCGGGCGGCTTCACCTTTTTCACCGAGCGCCTGCAAGCGCGCCTGGGCCTGGACCACGTCCACGCGAACACGCTCGAGATCATCGACGGCAAATTGACCGGGCGCGTGCTCGGCACCATCGTCGACGCCGACGAAAAAAAGCGCACCGTCGAACGCGTGTGCGCGCAGATGGGCATCAGCCCTCGACAGGCCATTGTGATGGGCGACGGCGCCAACGACTTGAAGATGATGAGCGTGGCCGGATTGTCGGTGGCGTTTCGCGCCAAGCCGGTGGTGCGCGCGCAGGCAGACGTGGCGCTCAACTTCGTCGGCCTCGACGGCCTGGCCACCATCCTCGCGTAAACCCAAGTCCCTTGGCAGCAAAGCCACCTGTCGAAGTCGAAACGATGGAATCCCAACAGCGTAAGCGAAACCGGGGTCGGAGTAATTTGTCGCATGAAGCCGCGACAAAAAAAGGCTCGGCGCCCCCCTCTACCCCGGTTTCGCTCGCACTTAGGAAATGCAGCGCCTGTTACTTCGACTTGCCACAAGAAGAATGGCTGGCAAACCTTTAGAAAATCCCGCCCGGTGCCGCTTCCGGCTGCCGATTGACGATATCAAAACGCACCATATCCCCCACCTCCATCTTGACACCCTTGCTCTCGGCCGGCAGCGTGCAGATCGAGAACAACGGCTGCACCTGGGCCACAGCCACCGTCGCCACGCGCGTCTCGGTGATGCCGTAATCGGCACCCGAGCCATAACCAGTCACGGGAAACTCCTTACGCACGCGGTAAGCCACCATCTTGTCGCCCGGCGACACCAGCGAGGTGCTGCCCGCGTCAATATACAAGCGCTCATCCACCACCCGAATCACGCGCGCCGTGAACGGCAGGTTTTCCAGGTCGCGCGTAATCTGCATGGCGGCCGCGTCGATAGCTCGGCTGATCGCTTGTCCGAAGCTCGTCGCCAGGAAGGCAGCACTGCCAAAGGGCTTGTCACGCCCCACCTGCACCTCGCCGCTGGCCGTTTGCTTAACGCGATGGCGCGCGATCAAGTTACCGGTCAATCCATCGTAGACGAAAAATTCGAGCTCAAGCTGCCGCTCCTTATGCTGGAACAAACCGAAATAGCCACCCGCGTCGACACTGTCGGCGTCGATGATGTCACCCGAGACGAGGAACTGGCTGTCGTACATGGTAGCGAGGTGCATGACGGCCTCGCTATCCTGGCTCGGTCCGCTTGACGCGCCCGGCAGCACATAGCTGCTGCGCTTGGTGAGGAATTTGCCGCCGCCTTCGAGCCGGCGCGTCAACTCGGCGGCGAATCCCTTGCCGATATCGTCGATATCCTCGGTGCTGAGCGATTTACGCGACACGAAAGGCGTAGCCGCGATCTTCTTCTTGTACTTGTGGCTCGCCGATATCGCGCCGGCGGAAACGTCCACATTGGCGGAGATCCGCACGTGCAGCTGGTCCCCCGTCTGCCACTCGCGCACGATCGTTATGTCACCCACGATCACGGCCGCGCGCATCCGGCTGCTTTCAAAGTTCGCGCCCTTGGGATTGACGATGCTGTTCGCTTCAATATCGGCGCCAGCGGCGATGGTGAGGCGGTCCTTGGCGTCAGCGATGGCGATTTGGCGCGCGCGCTCAAGCCCTACCGGTTTGATGGAAGCGAGACCTTCCGCTTCAAGTGTGACGGCATGCAGGGGCGCGCAAAGCAGAACAACAAGCGCGCAAAGGAAGGTCCGGCATGCCGTGGTCACATGATTATTCCGAATAATAGTAGCTGGCACCATAAGCGGTGCCGGGGCCGACGCTGCCGCGGCCATTGGAACCATCATAATAGCCATTTGCGCGCGCTTGCAGCATGAAATTGCGCACCGCGTTTTCGTCGAATTCCATTTCCATCGTCGTTTCGTAGCTTCCATCGGGCAGTTGATTGACGTTCGTGACGCGCGCACCGCGGATATAAGCATCAATATAGACGCGGAAGCCATCACTTTGCAATGCCATCGACGCGACCGTGCTGTTGCCGGTGATGCGTACCCCGTAAATCTGCTCGGCCAGCGAGCGCAGCGCGTCCAGCTTGGACGCGCGCATCGCCATCAAGCGCTTTTGCGATTCATTATTGCGCTCGAACGAGGCCGGCGCGCCATAACCGACGGCCGTCAGCTTCACGATATGCTCAGGCCCACGCGGCTCGGCCACCATCACCACGCGCTCGGGCCCCGATGGCACGCGGTCCGCTTGCGCCGGGCGGCTGCGAAACATCGAACAGCCGGCCAACATGCTCATGCAAACGATTAGCGCAAGGATGGGCGATTTCATTTCAGCTCCTCATAGAATGTGGATCAATGATCACCATATCGGCAGCGGATGCATATCCTTTACCCAATGCAAGAAATATATCTGCCCGAAAGTCCCACGCGCACGTATGAATCGCCCCGGATGCGGCATCGCAGCAACGGCCATTGCGCTCAAGCAGGCCAACAGCCTATACTGATCAACATTATCGCCCTGTCAAGCAAGCGGAAAATCTAGGAGCCTCAATGAGTATCGCCATGGGCATGCGCGACAGTGGAGGAAAGACGTGAAGCGCTCCGGCGCGCGCAGCGGCCGCCTGTTCCGCAAATACGCGCTCGTCATCATCGGCCTGGTGTGCGCGGCCTTGCTGCTGAGCGGCGGGATCAGCATCTATTCCTCGTATCAAGCGAACAAGCTGGCGCTGTGGCGCCTGCAACACGAGAAAGCCGTGTCGGCGGCCAACCGCTTCGAACAATTCCTGCGCCAGATCGACCGCCAGCTGGACATCGCCGCCCTGCCCCAACTGGGCGACAAGGGCGAGCGCCAGCGCCAGACCGAATTCATCAAGCTGTTCAACGAGGCACCGGCCATCACCGATGTGGCCTTGATCGACGCGCGCGGGCGCGAGCACATCTTCATGTCGCGCCTGGCGTTGGACGTCTACGGCAGCGGGCGCGACCGCTCCGGCGAGCCGGCCGTGCGCGCCACCGAAGCCGGCAAATCCTGGCATGGCAATGTGTACTTTCGCAAGGAAACCGAGCCCTATATGACCATCGCCCACCGTTCGGGCAATTATCTGGTGCTCGCCGAAGTCAACTTGAAGCTGATCTGGGACGTGGTGTCGGCCATCAAGATCGGCGAACATGGCAAGGCCTACGTGGTCGACGCGAAAGGCTATCTGATCGCCGATCCGGACATCGGCCAAGTGCTGCGCAAGACCGATCTGTCGCGCCTCGCACAAGTGCGCGCGGCCATGAATGAGCAGGAAGACGAGCCGGCCCGCCTCGCGCGCACGCTGGGCGGCGCGCAAGTGTTGACGGCCTTCGCGCCGATTGCCGCGACCGGCTGGAATGTCTTCGTCGAGCAACCGGTTGATGAAGTGTACGCGACCTTGTACGCCTCGATCACGCGCATGGCTTGGCTGCTATTGCTGGGCTTGGCACTGTCGACCGTGGCCAGCGTGCTGTTCGCACGGCGCATGGTGCGGCCCATCGGCGTACTGCAGGAAGGCGCGCAGCGCATCGGCGCTGGCGACTTGGAACAACGCATCGACATTCACAGCGGCGACGAACTCGAAACGCTGGCCGAGCAGTTCAACGATATGTCGTCCCAGCTGCGCCAGTCATATGCCAGCCTTGAGCGCAAAGTCCAGGAACGCACGGCTGAGCTGCAGCAAACCTTGACCACCCTCACCCAGGCGCAGAAGCAATTGGTCGAATCGGAAAAGATGGCGGCCCTGGGCGGCCTGGTCGCTGGCGTGGCGCACGAAATCAACACCCCGGTCGGCGTGGGCGTGACCGCCGCGTCAAGCTTGCAGGAAAGCGCGCTGCGCCTGCACGGGCTCTATCGCGAAGGCAAGATGATGAAGGCCGATCTGGAAGACTTCCTGGACGTGTCCGAGCAATCGAGCAGGATGATTTTGAGTAATCTCGAGCGCGCCGCCAGCCTCGTGCACAGCTTCAAGCAAGTGGCGGTCGACCAATCGAGCGAGGCCAAGCGCAACTTCAATGTGCGCGTCTACCTCGAGGAAATCCTCACCAGCCTCAGTCCGGCATTGAACCAGACGCTGGTGCGTTACACCATCGTCTGCCCGGACGATATCGTCATTTGCAGCACGCCGGGCACGCTGTCGCAAATTGTCAGCAATCTGGTGATGAACGCGCTCACCCATGCCTTCGAGCTACAGCAGGCCGGGCAATTGACGATCAGCGCGCGCTTGTCCGGCGGCACCTTGCTTCTCGATTTTGCCGACGACGGCAAGGGCATTCCGCCCGACATCATCGGCAAGATTTTCGATCCCTTCTTCACCACCCGACGCGGCATGGGTGGCAGCGGGCTGGGCCTCAATATCGTCTACAACCTGGTGACCCAGTCGCTGCAGGGCAGCATCGAGTGCATCAGCACTGTTGGGCAGGGAACGACGTTCGCCATGCAATTTCCCGTGGAGCTGGCCGATGGATGAGCAATCACGCATGCGAGCTGCGTTCGCGCGGCGCCGCCTCGTGCTCGCCGCCGGAGCGGCCGGCATGCTGTCACTGACGACGCCGCTGGTCTGCCTGGCCCGCGGCAGCGGCAAGATGCTGCGCGTGGGCACCCTGTCGATGGGCGTCGTTAGCGAACCGAACAATCTTCTATTTGCCGCCGCCATGCGCGAGCTGGGCTATGTCGAGGGCAAGAACATCGTATTCGAGCGACGCTTTGCGCAAGGCGATCAGAGCAAGCTCGAGCAGATGGCCAGGGAGCTGGTGCAGCTTGGCGTGGACGTGATCTACGTGTCCTCGACGGCGCCCACCACGGCGGCGATGAAGGCAACGCGCAGCATACCGATCGTGTTCGTCAACGTCGCCGATCCGGTCGGCAGCGGCTTCGTCGCGAGCTTGGGCCATCCGGGCGGCAATGCGACCGGCATCTCGGTGCAAGCGACCGAATTGAGCGCCAAGCGCGTGCAATTATTGCGCGACACGTTTCCGGGCATCCGGCGCCTGGCCGTCTTCGTGACGGATGAATCGGCCGCCAGTTTGCAGTTGTCCGAAGTGCAAAGGGCGGCGCCGCAATTGAAGTTGCAGGTGCTGCCCGTCAAATTCATGCCCGGCGCCTCGGAGCAGGCGGCCATGTCCGTGGTGCGCCAGTGGCGCGCCGACGCGCTGTACTTCACGGAGACGTCGCAGAATTTCTTCAACCGCCAGCGCCTGACCCAGATCGCCAAGCAGCTGCGTCTGCCAGCCGTGTTCGGCGCCAATTACTATGCCGAAGCGGGCGGCTTGATGAGCTACGGTTCGAGCTACGAAGCCAATTACCGGCGCGCCGCCATCTACGTCGACAAGGTATTGCGCGGCGCGCATCCGAGCGACTTGCCGGTCGAGCAGCCGACGGTGTTCGAATTGGTCTTGAACTTGAAAACCGCGCGTGCCCTGCACCTGGAGTTTCCCGAGGCGACCTTGTTGCGCGCCGATTCGACCATCGAGTGAGCGCGTGGCGGGCGTGCTGTTTTGGCGCTCTACGCTAATTCGCACGACTACTTCCGATAGCGCGCGATAGCCCACGATAGCGCGCCGAAACTGCACGACTCCAGCGCGAAATCGCACGACTGGCGCCCGAAAACGCACGATTCGAACACGAAATCGCACGCTGCGAATGCGCTTTCACGAAATTTCGGCAAGCCTAGGGCTTGCCAATTTCCCGTTCAAGAAATTGCTGCGCTTTCGCCCAGAACTCGATGCGGTTTTGCTGCGTCGACCATTCCTGCCCCTTCTGGTCGAACAGGTAGAATTCCGAGGCCGGACTCTTCTCCTTGATGGCCTTATACATAGCCACGCCTTGCTCCTTCGGCACTTGCACATCGTTCTCCCCGTAGGCAAGCAGAACGGGACGCGTCAAGCGCGCCGCCTGTGACAAGGGCGATGTGGCGCGCAGTTGCACTTTATCCTTGGCTGGATCGCCGACAACCCCACGCATATATTTGCTGGAACTGGCCCCATCCTTCCAATCAATATCGAACATCTTTTCGATATCAGTGATGCCAGCCCAACTGATCGCACATTGAAATAAATCGGGATTATTGATCACGCCCATGAGCGCCGCATAACCACCGTAGTATGTTCCCGCGATGCAAATACGCTTGGGATCGGCGATGCCCTGGGCGATCGCCCATTTTGCGGCATCGGCAAGATCGTCCTGCATCGCCAAGCCCCATTGCTTCAGTCCGGCCTTGTAGTGCTTCAAACCGAAGCCGTCGCTCCCCCGTGTCTGTGGCTGAATAACCGCATAACCGCGCGCGGCCAACAACTGCACGATCGGATCCCACTGCCAATTCAAAGCGCGGCTCCACGGACGGCTATTGACGAGAACGATAGTCGGAAGCTTGGCCTTTTTTTCACCAACGGGCATGGTGAGATACACAGGAACTTTCAGCCCGTCGCGCGCCGGATAGGACTTCATTTCCATGCCGGCCATGCGCTTGGCATCGACGCCGGGCATCATGTCGCCAAGCTTGATCAGCTTTTTGCTGTCGCGGTCAAATAACACGAAGGTATGCGGCTGGCGGTCCGAATACGAGTCGATCAGCACGAACGGCGTTTCGCTGCGCATGCCGCGCGAAATGCGATTCACGGTCGCGGGGAACAAGGCATCGACTTCTTGCTGGATTGACTTCATGGTAGGGTCAAACCAGACAACCGCTTCAGCGTCGGCCTGGAAGCGATATCCAAGCGCTTTGCCCTGGGCCGTGATGAAGCTGCCATCGACATCGAAGCCAGGGGCGCCGATCAAGGCGTTTGCGTCGAGGACGCGTTTCTCCAAATCGTAGCGATACAGTTCATCGTAGTCACTGCCCTTGCGCGCCAGCACGTAAAGGAACTGCTTGCTGTAATGCTGCGCGGACATCCTTTCATCCGAATCCGTGCCGAACGAGGCAATTAAATTATTGCTTCCAAATCGACGCGTGTGATCGAAGAACGAAGTGTTCCCGTTGACTGTCTCAGCCGTGAGCGCGATCCGCCCATCCTCGTCAAGCAGCCAGTGCTTCACATTGCTCATTTCCCGCGCATCCAGGAAAGGCCTTAATTTGCGGGTGCGGCTATTGAGCCGCTTAATCGATTTCGTGTCCTCGTCAAATACGATCGTGATGAACAACTCGTCGGAGTTGGCCTGCCCGTCAGCAAGCATGCCGTCTAACTTTCCGGCATCGAGATTGTCCGGATCCGCAAACGAACGATGTTTTTCAACGATATCGGATAAAGGCACCAGATTGCTACGATCGATGTCAATCGCATAAACGCCTGGCGGATTCGCATCACCCTTGATCAATTCATTGACCAGGCTGAAGGCGATGCGCTTATCGTTGAGCCAAAAGAAGAAGCCCACGTCCGCATTCGCATAATTGGCCAGCACTTGCGCCTTGAGCGTGGCGACATCGACCACCGCCAGCATTGATCGGCCATGCTGGGCGGCCTTGCGTATTGCCACATGTCGGCCATCTGGCGACATGGCCGCGCCGGTAAATGCCGCGTTCGATAGAAACACCTCGGACGCGATCGTGGGACCGCGATCTTGCGCATGCGCTGGCGCGCCAAGGCATAAACACAAGGCGGAAAGAACATGGGCGTAGCGCTTGAATGCTGGGAAATTCATCATATTCCTGATAACTAATTTTTACAGCCATTATAATAATCGCAATAGAATCTGGCCAGGGCCAATTGGCAACACAACTGCACAAAACGCGGCTCCCGCACCCGATACTGCTACAATCGATTGCATCAGCCACCGGAAAAGTCCGCGATGCTCTACATCGACCCGGAATTACTGAGCAATACCAGCGAATCGCCGTATCGTGAAGCGGTCGAACGGGGCTACCGCGCCTTGCGCTTCGAAGACTCCCTGGAACGCAAATTCGAGATTTTCTACACCGAAGCCCATCTGGAGCGGGTGCGCCTGGCCGGTTTTCTCGGCATCGTGCTGTTCGCCTTCTTCGTTTTCATTGACCTTGCCACCTTGCCCGCGCGCGTGTCGATGTGGACGGTCGCTATCCGCCTGGGCCTGGTCATTCCCACCTACATCGCCGCCTTGACCATCACCTACCGGGTGCAATGGCGCGCGCATTTGCGCACCGCCGTCCTGGTCGCCTCGATCGTCACCGGTCTGGGTACGGTGGCCGTCATCGGCGCCGCCTTGCGCCAGGGCTTCCAGATCCCCTACGAGGGCATCTTGCTGGTGGCCCTGTTCATCTACCTGATCGTGTGCTTGCAGTGGTGGCGCGCCCTCGTCACCAATATGCTGACCCTGTTCGCCTTCATCGTGATGGAATTGATGTACCAGACCGATCCGCAGGCGCGCCTGTACCAGATCATCTTCATGTTGGCCGCCAACGCCGTGGGCGCCTACGGCGGCTACTTCCTCGAATACAGCACCCGCACCACCTACCTGGTCAACGCCCTGCTGCACGACTTGGCCGAGCACGACGGCTTGACCGGCCTGTACAACCGCCGCACCCTGAACAACCACCTCGACCGGGTCTGGCGCCAAGCCGTGCGCGACGGGCGCGAACTGGCGGCCGCCATGATCGACATCGATTTCTTCAAGCGCTATAACGACCGCTACGGGCATGGCCAGGGCGATGTCGCCTTGAAAGCGGTGGCGCACGCGGCCGGCGGACAGGCGCGCCGCCCGCTCGACCTGGCGGCGCGCTATGGCGGAGAGGAATTCGTGATCGTCTGGTTCCACCCGATCGAAAACGAATTGCCGAATATGGGCGAGAATCTGCTCAAGGCCGTCGCCGCCCTGGCCATGCCGCACGAGACCAGCGAGAGCGGCACGCTCAGCATCAGCGTGGGCATCGCCATGATGCGCCCGGTGCCGGGGCAGTCACCGGCCGAATTGCTCGACACCGCAGACATGGCCTTGTACCAGGCCAAAGAGCGCGGGCGCAACCGCGTCGTCATCCTCAAGGTACCGAGCGAAGCGAACAGCGCCGTCGCAGCGGACGCCGTCCCCGTCTAAACGCCTATCGGATTTCGCCCCTGCCTGGGCGCGAAAACCGTTTGCATAAAAACCAACAACAAGTAAAATGCTGCGGCACAAACCACCCTATGAGGACGTTTTCCCATGCAAGATACGCACATCGTTTTGGTTCAAGAAAGCTGGAAGAAAGTTTTGCCGATTCGCGCGGTCGCCGCTGAATTGTTTTACGCGAAATTGTTCGAACTCGATCCTTCCCTGCGCGCCTTGTTCAAGGGCGACATGGCCGAACAGGGCAGCAAGTTGATGATGATGATCGGTATCGCCGTCGCCGGTTTGAGCAAGCTTGACGAACTGGTGCCGGCGGTCCAGGCGCTGGGCCAGCGCCATGTGGGCTATGGCGTGCAAGATGCTCACTACGATACCGTCGCCGCCGCCCTGCTCGACACCTTGCACAAAGGCTTGGGCGAAGGCTTCACGGCCGACGTCAAGCAAGCTTGGATCGCCGTCTACGGCGTGCTCGCTGGCACCATGAAGGCGGCGGCGGCCGCCTGAGGCGCCCTGCCCGCTACACGTCGCGCATGCTGTCGCGCACCTGCAGGAAGTCAGGCAGGTCGCGCAGCAGCACGTCGACCATGGCGGGATCGAAATGGCGCCCGCGCTCGCGCCGCAGCAAGTCCAGGATCTCCTCGAGCGGCCACGCTTTCTTGTAGCAACGGTCGCTTCCCAGCGCGTCGAACACGTCGGCCAGCGCCGTGATGCGTCCAAACACGTGGATGTCCGCGCCGCTCGTGCCTTTCGGATAGCCGCTGCCATCCCATTTTTCGTGATGCGTGATGGCTACCGTGGCGGCGGCCTTCAAGATGGCGCGCTGCGAGCCTTGCAGCATGTCATAGCCGAGCTGGGCGTGAGTCTGCATGATGGCCCACTCTTCCGGCGTGTGCTTGCCTGGCTTGTTGAGCACGGCATCGGGGATGCCCACCTTGCCGATATCGTGCATCGGCGACGCCTGCTTGATCAGCTCGGCCTCCTTGGCGCTCAAGCCCATCTTCAAGGCCAGCAGCTTGGAGTATTCCGCCACCCGCTTGACGTGGTTGCCCGTTTCCTTCGAGCGCGTCTCGCCGATGGCGCCCATGCAAAACACCACTTCCTTTTGCGTGTCTTCGATTTCCTGCTTGAGCGAGATATTGTCGATGGCAATAGACGTGTTAGCGCAAAACACTTCCAGCAAGCGTTTGTCCACTTGCGCGAGCGTGTGCACGCCTTCCAGGTAGACCATATTCGCCGACTCGTTCTTGCTGTAGAAATAGATCACGCAACGATCGTCGAAATACAGGCTTTTCTTTTGCCGGTGCGCCTCTAGCAGATCGGCGCACACGGCGGCGGGCAAGGCCTCGTGCGCGATGCGATGGCGCGCATCGGCATATTGGCCGGTGCCGGCCACCACGCGTAGCGCGCCTTCGAGCTCGACGGTGGCGAAACAGCTCGCGCTGCAGTACAACGCGTCCGCGTCCAGTTGCAGCAAGGCCGTCAACTGGGTCAGCACCCCACCGATGAATTGCTCCATCGATTGGATCTCGAACAGCGAGCCACTGGCGTCGACGATCTTTTCCAGGCCGCGCCGGTTGGCGTCGATGGTCAGCAAGTCGCGGTAATTGCGCAGCGAGGCGATGAATGTCGTGTAGAGCTTGGCGGAAGTGAGTTCCGTCTTGGTCTTGTATTCGTTGATCTCGTAGTTGACGATCACATCGCGCTCGGGCGCCAAGCCAGGCTGGCCGGTGCGCAAGATGATGCGCACCATGCGGTTGTCCAGCGTCTCACGGATATGGCGCGCCACTTGCAGGCCGGCGTCGTCCGTCTCCATCACCACGTCGAGCAAAATCAAGGCCGTGTCGGGATGGGCGGCGATCAGCTCGCGCGCCTGGGCGCCGTTATAAGCGTGCAAGAATGTGAGGGCGCGATTGTCGTAAGTGAAGTGGCGCGCCGCCAGCGTTGTCACTTTGTGGACTTCTTCCTCGTCATCGACAATCAAGACCTTCCACGCATCCTTGGCGCTGGGCACGGCCGCCGGGGCCGGGTCGGCAAAGACCAAGTCGCTGCCGCCGGCAGACGGTGATATCGCAATAGAACTCATGGAACAGGCCTCTTTCAATGGCGCGCGCTACTGCCGCGTGCTGTGTGGAAATGTGGCTTGATTCTACTCTAAACTTGCACAAATAATCCGGTCTGGATATCCCGCGCTAGAGCTGGGCGAGCGCTTGTTCGAGGTCGGCGATCAAGTCGTCCGTCTCTTCCAGGCCGACATTCAAGCGCACCAATTGCCCCGCCTCGGTCCAGTTCTTGCGCACGTTTTGCAAGCGGTAGGGCATGACCAGGCTGCCGGGGCCGCCCCAGCTGTAGCCTATCTTGAACAGCGCGAGCGCGTCGACGAAACGGTCGGTCTGCGCCTCGCTATAGCGCGCCTCGAAGATGACGGAGAATAAGCCACCGGCGCCATGAAAGTCGCGCTGCCAGCTGGCATGGCCGGGGCAGTCGGGAAAGGCCGGATGAAGCACCTTGGCAATTTCTGGACGAGCCTTGAGCCAGGCGGCGAGCTTGCGCGCGCTCGCGTCGTGGGCGTCGAAACGCATCCGCATGGTCGGCAAACCGCGCAGCACCAGATAGCTGTCGTCACCGCTCACGCCCAGCCCCAAGCGCATATGGGACAGCGCCAGGCGCTCGTGCAGCGCGCGCTCGCGCGTGATCAAGGCGCCCATCAACACGTCCGATCCGCCGGACTGGTATTTAGTCAGCGCCTGCATCACGATGTCCACGCCAAGATCGAAGCCGCGCAAGGCCAGGCCGGCCGACCAGGTGTTGTCGAGCGCGACAGGAATGCCCTTCTCGTGCGCCACCTTGCAAATGGCCGGCAAGTCCGGCACTTCCATCGTCACCGAGCCGGGCGCTTCCGTCCAGATCAGCTTGGTGTTCGGGCGGATCAAGGCGGCAATGTCGGCACCAGCCAAGGGATCGTAATAGCGCGCCGTGATCCCGAAGTCGCGCGTGAGCCAGGAGCCCAGCTCGCGGCTGGGGCTGTACACATTGTCGGGCATGAGCAAGTCGTCGCCGCTACGCAGCAAGGCCAGGTTGGCCATCGCGATCGCCGCCAAGCCCGATGGCGCCAGCAGGCAGTCCAGGCCCCCTTCAATTTCGGCCAGGCGCGCTTCGAGCGTGAAGGTGGTGGGCGTGCCATGCAAGCCGTAGGTGTAGCCGCTCTTGTCGCGCCACTGGCCCGAGCGCATCGCGGCCACGTCCTTGAACAGCACCGTCGAGGCATGATGGATCGGCACCGGAAAGGCGTCAAAGCCTGGCGGGGCGGCGTATTCGCTATGAATGAGCGTGGTTTGCGGAGATTTTTTCATCGGCACCAAGAGTGAGAACACCAAAGGGGCGATGCGGGCCTATTGGCCCGCCGCGTTCAATCGTGCAGCTTAGACCACGCTCGCCCACAAGTCGTGGGCGTCGGCCTTCGTCACCAGCACATCGACGAATTCGCCCACCGCCAGCTTTTTGCCTGGCACCAGGGACTTCTTGACGTGCACCACGCCGTCGATCTCGGGCGCGTCGGCGTTTGAACGCGCGATTGCTTCGGCGCGGCCGACTTCGTCGACCAGCACGCGGATGGTCTTGCCGACCTTCGCTTCCAGGCGCTTGCGCGAGATTTCCTCTTGCAGCAGCATCACGCGCGCGCGGCGTTCCTCGCGCAGCTCGTCCGGCACCGGATTGTCGAGCGCGTTGGCGCTCGCGCCTTCAACGGGCGAATACGCAAAGCAGCCCAGGCGGTCGATTTGCGCTTCCTTGAGGAAGTCGAGCAGATATTCGAATTCGGCTTCGGTCTCGCCGGGAAAGCCGGCGATGAAGGTCGAACGGATCGTCAGATCGGGATTCATGGCGCGCCAGGCTTGGATGCGCTCGATATTTTTTTCGCCGCTGGCCGGGCGCTTCATGCGCTTGAGCACGTCCGGATGGGCGTGCTGCAGCGGCACGTCCAGATAAGGCAGCACATGGCCGCCCGTCATCATCGGGATCACCTGATCCACATGCGGATACGGGTACACATAATGCAGGCGCACCCAGGCGCCAAATTGGGCCGCCAATTGGCCCAGCGCTTCCACCAGTTGCGTCATATGGGTCTTGACCGGCTTACCGTTCCAAAAGCCGGAACGGAACTTGACGTCCACGCCGTAAGCGCTGGTGTCTTGCGAGATGACCAGCAATTCCTTGACGCCCGCCTTGAACAGGTTTTCCGCCTCCAGCATCAAGTCGGCGATCGGGCGCGACACCAGGTCGCCGCGCATCGAAGGGATGATGCAAAAACTGCAGCGGTGGTTGCAGCCTTCGGAAATTTTCAGGTAGGCGTAATGCTTGGGGGTGAGCTTGATGCCGGCGGCCGGCACCAGGTCGAAGAAGGGTTCGTGCGGCTTGGGCAGGTGGAAGTGGACCGAATCCATCACCTCGGCCAGGGCGTGCGGGCCGGTCACGGCCAGCACCTTGGGATGCACTTTCATGATGATGTCGTCGCCGGCCGCGTCTTTTTTCGCACCCAGGCAACCGGTCACGATGACCTTGCCGTTTTCGGCCAGCGCCTCGCCGATGGCGTCGAGCGACTCTTGCACAGCCGCGTCGATGAAGCCGCAAGTGTTGACGATGACGAGGTCGGCGCCGTCGTAGGACTTGGCCGTTTCATAGCCCTCGGCACGCAACTGGGTCAGGATTTGTTCGGAATCGACCAGCGCTTTCGGGCAACCCAGGGAAACAAAACCCACCTTGGGGGCGGACGCGGGTGCGCCCATCGGGGCCGCCTGCATGGGGGCGGCGCCAGCGGCGGGGGTATCGGACTTGGGGGTGCGGCGAATTTCGGACATGGTCGTGACAGGCAAAAAGCAGGCTAATCTGCCATTGTACCCGTCACAGCCGCGCGCCGCAGCATTCCGCTCGAGATTTACTTCTTGTCAACAGGAGGAAAGGGGAAGCTGCCGAAGATGCTTTTGCTTTGGCTTTGCATTTGTTCCTGCATCTGCACGAACAGATTTTTGCTTTGGTCGATGTAGTTGTTCATCATCCCTTGCATCATCGGGCCTTGCACGTTCATGAATTGGGTCCACATTTCCGGGCTGAAGGGCTTACCTTCGAAGGCGCCGGTGGTGCCGCTGGTGAACTTGTCTTGGATGTCGGTGAAGGCTTGGACGTTCTTTTCCAGGTAGGAACCCATCATGCCCTGCATGGCGTGGCCATAGTAACGGATGATTTGGGCCAGCACGCCGCTGGAAAACATGGGGGCGCCGTTCGCTTCTTCTTCCAGGATGATTTGCAGCAGGATCGAACGGGTCAAGTCTTCGTTGCTCTTGGCGTCGACGACGGTGAATTCGTCGGCGTCGAGCACGAGCTGCTTGACGTCGGACAGCGTGATGTACGAGCTGGTCTGGGTATCGTAGAGGCGACGGTTGGGATACTTCTTGATCAGGCGTTCAGTACTTTTTTTTGCACTACTCATCGCAAATCCTACTTAGTGCGCCGCAGCGCAATTTTTTAACAATCTGAAAAAATGACGAATGTCGCTTCGTCCACTGACAAGCCTAGTAGTCGCATTATAGAGCGCTTGGGGTGGAAAAAACCATTTTAGGCGGGCTGGACGGGTTTTATTGCAACGCAACCTAAATGATGGGGCGGGGCAAGCGCAGGAGCGGGGATGTGGGGGCGCGGGCGACTGACGGTGGCGGGCGGGCGTCGTCGCCGGAGCTTGTGATGCGGGCGGCGGCGACTTCGGCACGCGAAAGCAGGGTCAGAGTAATTTTCGCTGCGCGAAAAAAAACTCTGACCCTGGTTTCGCTTGCTTCGGCGGCATGCGGCCTGATCGATTTCTAGGCGGAACTTAGTCGGCGCGGACTTTGACGTAGCGGCCCGGTGCCGCTTCGATCGGCTTGTGCGCGGTGTTGCCAAGCTTGACGCGCGCCTTGACGGACTTGCCGCCATGGTCGGCCAGGAACTTGGACCACTCAGGCCACCAACTGCCGCGGTGCTCGGTGGCGCCGTCGAGCCACTTGGCCGCCGGCAGGGGCTTGCCCGCTTTCGCGCCCGCCGCGTTGGTCCAGTAGCTGCGCTTGTTCTTCGAGGCCGGGTTGATGACGCCGGCAATATGGCCCGAGGCGCCCAGCACAAAGCGGTTTGCTTTCACGTCCTTGGGGTTGAGCAGGCTCATCGACGCGTAGGCGGCCATCCACGGCACGATGTGGTCTTCGCGTGAGCCATAGATGAACACCGGCACCTTGATGTCGGCCAGGTCGACGGGTTCGCCAGCGACAATCAGCTTGCCCGGCTCCTTCAAGCTGTTTTCCAGGTAGGTGTTGCGCAGATACCAGCAAAACATCGGGCCCGGCAAGTTGGTGCTGTCCGAGTTCCAGTACAGCAGGTCGAAGGCAGGCGGCTCGTTGCCCTTGAGGTAGTTTGACTGCACGTAATTCCACACCAGGTCGTTCGGACGCAGGCTCGAGAACGTGGTGGCCAAATCGCGCCCCGGCATCAAGCCGCCGCCGCCCAGGCTTTGCTCGCGCATCGCCACTTGCGTCTCGTCGACGAACACTTCGAGGATGCCGGTGTCGGCGAAGTCAAGCAAGGTGGTGAGCAGGGTCAAGCTGGCCGCCGGATGCAGGTCGCGCGCGGCCAGTACCGCCAGCGCCGTCGTCAAGATGGTGCCGCCGACGCAAAAGCCGAGTACATTGACTTGCTCTTGCCCGGAAACGGCGCAAGCGACTTCCAGCGCCTTGATCGCGCCTTGCTCGATGTAATCGTCCCAAGTGGTGTGGCTCAGCGATTGATCCGGATTGCGCCAAGACACCAGAAATACCGTGTTGCCCTGGTCGACGGCGTAGCGTACCAGCGAATTTTCCGGCTGCAAATCGAGGATGTAAAACTTGTTGATGCAAGGCGGCACCATCAACAGCGGGCGCTGGTGCACCGAGGGCGTGGTTGGCGCGTACTGGATCAATTGGAACAAGGCGTTCTCGAACACCACCTGGCCAGCCGTGGTGGCGACGTTTTCGCCCACCCGGAATGCCGATTCGTCCGACAGCGAAATCCGGCCTTTTTGCATGTCCGACAGCATGTTCGCCAAGCCCTTGCTCAAGCTCTCGCCCTTGGTGTCGACCAGTTTCTTTTGCGCTTCCGGATTGGTGGCCAGGAAATTGGCGGGCGACATGGCATCGACCATTTGTTGGACCGCGAAACAAATTTTTTGATGCTGGCGCGGGGGCGCCTCGACAGCGTCGGCCAAGGCCGTCAGAAATTGCGCGTTGAGCAGGTATGATGCTGCCTGGAAGGCCGAGATGGGATTGCTTTGCCATTCAGGCGCGGAAAAACGGCGGTCTTCCAGTTGCGGCGCCTTGGCCATGAGAAAATCCTGCCACAGCTGCCCCAGCTTTCCGACGTAGTCGAGTTCGATTTTCTCGAGCGCGATCGGATCGATGCCCGCACCGGCATCCTTAAGAATCTGGACCACCGGATTGGCTTGCGCCAGCTCGGGCATCTTGAACCAGCTCTGCCAGGTGGCCGGATCGCTAAATTGCGACATCCAGGCGGCGGCGACGGCTTGCGGATCGGGCATATTCATGTGTGCATCCATTGAGTAAAGTATTTGTAGACGGGAGTGAAAATGTGGATCGTTGCCTTGGCGTGGATATACGTGGTTGGCTTGATGGCCTTGACTGAACCGTCCATAGTTGCCGGAATTATGACGTTTTTCGCCTACTGCGTGTTACCGTTGTCCATAATTTATTACCTTAGCGGCGCGCGCCGGCGCGCCCAAACGCGCACGCCACATCTGCGCCCGACAGGCGACACCAGCGCGCCGCCCATGTCCGGCATCGACCCGGCCGCCAACACCACCTTGCCCGATGCCTCCAGCACCGCCGTGCTTGCCACGGTGCCGGAACCAGGCACGCCTGCTGGCGTGGACTGCGCCGCCACATCGATCGATGGCAGCGCCGCCGCATCGTTCGCTGATTCCGCCGGCGCTTGCGCCGCGCCAACATCGAGCAGCGGCGCCAATGACTAGGATTATGCCGATGTCGCGACCAGTATTTAACAGCCCGCCAGCGACTACTTGAGCCAGATCAAACTCGCCTGCCTGCCGCTGATGCCGTCGCGCCGATAGGAGTAAAAGCGATCGGGCTCGCTGGCGGTGCAATACTGACCGCCACTGACGCGCGTCACCCCCTCGCGCGCGAGCAGGCAGCGCGCCAAGGCATACAAGTCCGCCAAGTATTTACCGGCCTGCCCCGGCAGCGCGGCAAAGGCGGCGCGCAGTTGGGCCGCCTCGGCCGCCGTCGCGGCGTTCCCAAGGAAACCGTCGAGCACGTCGGTGCCAACCTCGAATTTGTGCGGACCGATCGCTGGTCCAAGCCAGGCCACGATATCGCCCGCGCCAGCGCCGCGCATGGCGTCCACCGTGCGCGCCAACACGCCGCCGGCCAAGCCGCGCCAGCCGGCGTGGGCCGCGCCCACCACCCTGCCCTGCGCGTCGGCCAGCAAGACCGGCAGGCAATCGGCAGTGAGAATCGCGCACACGGCCGCGGGCGTCGTCGAGAAACTGGCGTCAGCCACCGGCGCGCTCGATGAGGTCGGCGCGCTGGCATCGACCACGGCCACGCCATGCACTTGCGCCAGCCAGAGCGGGCGGCCGGGCAACAGCGTTTGCAGGCGTGCGCGGTTGTTGGCCACGCAGGCGGGGTCGTCGCCGACATGCTCGCCCAGGTTCAGCCCGCCCGCAGCGGCGCCATCGCCGTATGGCCCGGCGCTGACACCGCCACGGCGGGTGCTGGCCAGCGCGCCCACGTTCGGCGGCGCGTCCGGCCACAGGGGCAGCAGGTATTCGGACGGCAACACGGCGGAGGGCAGCATGGCCGCCTCAGCTCGGCTCGGCAATGCCCGCGCGTTCGATCAAGCCGGCGAAATCCTCGGCCAGCGGCACGATCCATTCGCAAGCCTCGCCCGTGGCGGGATGCACCAGGCCAAGGCGGCGCGCCTGCAAGGCCTGGCGCGGAAACACCGGCGTCAAGTGCTGCTTGCCGTACAGCGAATCACCGACCAGGGCGAAACCGATCGAGAGCATGTGCACGCGAATCTGGTGGGTGCGCCCCGTTTCAAGGCGGCATTGCACCAGGCTCACCGGACGGCGGTCGAGCATGCCGGTGGCGATGCGCTCGTAATGCGTGATGGCTGGCTTGGCCGAGAAATTGCTCGACACCGCCATCTTGATGCGGTCCTTCGGGTGCCGCCCCATCGAGGCGTCGATGGTGCCATTCGCTTGCGGCGTGCCCCATACCAGGGCGAAATACTCGCGCTTGACGGTGCGCGCCTGCAATTGGCGCACCAGGTCGGTCTGTGCCGCCAAGGTCTTGCCGATCACCATCAGGCCGCTGGTATCCTTGTCGAGCCGGTGCACGATGCCCGCGCGCGGCACGTTGGCCAATTGCGGGCAATGGTGCAGCAAGCCGTTGAGCAAGGTGCCGGACCAGTTGCCCGCGCCCGGATGCACGACCAGGCCGGCCGGCTTGTTGATGACGATGATATGCTCGTCCTCGAACACGATGTTCAAGGCGATCTCTTCGGGCGTGTAGGCGGCGTCTTCCGGCGCGCTTTGCGGGTGCACGATCACGCACTCGTCGCCATACACGGTATCCTTGGCGCGCGCGACCTTGCCGTCGACCGTGACGTGGCCGCCATCGATCCACAGTTGCAGGCGGCTGCGCGAGAATTGCGGCACCAGGCGCGCGACGACCTTGTCGAGGCGCTCGCCGCACACTTCCGGGCTCAGCGCCAGCTCGATGGGCGCGCGCTCGGCGTGCATATCGGGCGCGTCGGCCAGGGCGAACTCAGCGTCGGCATCGTCGTCGAAATCGGACTCGAGAGGTAAATCAGCCGGATTCGGCATTGGAGTTAAGGTCACATCATTCCCATCGGCTATAATCAGCCTTTCTTTGAATCTCATATAAACATTTCTTGCAAAACTTTATGCAAAAAAAACATTCGCTTCTTCTTGTAATTTGCCTGATGCTGGGTATGTCCGGGTGCGGCTTGCTGCCGGAAAAACAAGAGGAAGGCAAAAACCTGCCAGTTGAGAAATTATACTCGGACGCGCGCGACGAAATGTCTGGCGGCCATTACGACGCGGCCGTCAAGTTGTTCGAGCGCCTGGAATCGAACTATCCGTTCGGCGTGTACGCCCAGCAAGCGCAAATGGAAATCGCCTACGCGCATTATAAGGCCCAAGACCAGCCAGAAGCACTGGCGGCTGTCGAGCGCTTCATCAAGGCCCACCCGACGCACCAGAACGTGGACTATATGTACTACCTGCGCGGCTTGATCAACTTCAACGATCAAGTCGGTTTCCTGGGCAGCATCTACGCGCAAGATCCCACCGAGCGCGACCCGAAAGCCACGCGTGAAGCTTACGCCGCTTTCAAAGTGCTGGTCGACAAGTTCCCGAACAGCGTGTACACGCCGGACGCGATCGCGCGCATGAAGTACTTGGTGACGGCGATGGCGTCCTACGAAGTGCACGTGGCCAAGTATTACTACCGCCGCGGCGCCTACCTGGCCGCGCTGAACCGGGCCATGGGCGCAGTCAACGATTACCGCGACACGCCGGCGACGGAAGAAGCCTTGTTCGTGATGATACGCTGCTACGACAAGATGGGGATGCCGGACTTGCGTGACGACAGCCAGCGCGTCTTCAACCGCAGCTATCCAAACAGCAAATTGATGAATCCGGATGCCAAGGGCGATCCGGTATGGTGGAAGTTCTGGCAGTAAGCGGCACCGCATAAAGCCGATTGGGGACAGACCCCT
>JAZKBP010000019.1:0-25272 GCA_040388555.1 Pseudomonadota bacterium | reverse complement strand
TGCGCGCATTTCCTCAAAACAGGGGTCTGTCCCCAATCGGCTTCAATCGGCTTTATGCGTCCTCGAGCTTTCGGCGGAACACCCAGTGGCTCTCGTGCGAGGCGCGCTTGTCAAAAGCGTAGCCGTCGATCTTGAAGGCTTTCAGCTTGGCCGGGTCGACGATGCCCTTGACGGCGGCGTAGCGCGCCATCATGCCGCGCGCCCGCTTGGCGAAAAAGGAAATGACCTTGTACTTGCCGTTCTTCCAGTCCTCGAACACGGGCGTGATCACCGGCACCGTCAGCAGCTTCGGCTTGACCGAGCGGAAATATTCTTCCGACGCCAGATTGAGCAAGACCTTGGCCTCGCGCGCGGCGATCGCCCCGTTCAGGGCGTCGGTGACGGTGTCACCCCAGAAAGCATACAAATCCTTGCCTTGACCATTCGCCAGGCGCGTCCCCATTTCCAGGCGATGCGGCATGATCATGTCGAGCGGACGCAGCACGCCGTACAGGCCGGACAGGATGCGCACATTCGACTGGGTGTAAGCGAGCTGGGCCGGCTTGAGCGAGCGCGCGTCCAAGCCCGTGTAGACGTCGCCATTGAAGGCCATGATGGCTTGGCGCGCGCCGTCCTCGCCCTGCGGCGCGCTGGACCAGCTGGCGTAGCGCGCCACGTTGAGGGCGGCCAGGGTATCGGACAAGCTCATCAATTGACCGAGCTGCGCCGGCGAATAAGCGCGCAAGGCATCGATCAATTCGGCCGAGCGCGGCAAGAAGTCCGGCGTCGTGTGCAGCTTGGTGGTGGAAGGCGTTTCCAGGTCCAGCGTCTTGGCAGGCGATAATACGATCAGCATCACAATCACATAGGAATAAACAGACCGACATGATACCCGCTCTTGCCCAACGCATCGTCATCGACACCAATGTCTGCCTCGACCTGTTCGTGTTCCACGACTCACGCTGGGCGGCCCTGCTCGCGGCCATCGAGGGCGGCGCGGTGGAAGCGGTCACGCGCGCCGATTGCCGCGAAGAATACCTCGTCGTGCTCGGCTACACCCACTTGCCGCTCGACCAGGATAGCCGGCCGCGGGCGCAGGAGCGCTTCGACGCCTTGATCAAGGTGCTGGCCCCGCCGCCCAAGCCGATCCGCCTGCCCGTGTGCAGCGACCGCGACGACCAGAAATTCCTGGAGCTGGCGCGCGACGCCGATGCCCACATCCTCATCACCAAGGACAAGGCCTTGCTCAAGCTGGCGCGCAAGACGGCGCAGGCGGGCATGTTCCGCATCATGTTGCCGGAAACCTGGATCGCCCACAGCGGCGCCGCTCCGTCTCAAGAAACAGCGTAAAAAGCCGTTGCTCTAAGCAGACGGAAGTGTTTGCCGGCGGTCTAAAACGATACGATTTCGCCTATACTAGAGTCGCATCAGCGGCACCCGCGAGACAGGTCCGCAACGGGGCTTGCACAGAATAATGTTGGGCGCACCGGCGTGCCGGTAGCGCCCAGACGAGATCGATATCATGACAATCAGGCGCATCACCCTGGCAGATCTGGCCTTTGGCGAGCCGCTGCGTTGGGACATCTTTGGCGCGGGCGACGGCGACGCGCCCAGCCTGCCCCCGGCCGCCAAGCCGGTATTGCAAAAAGGCCAAGTCATCACCCCCAGCGCCCAGCTCGACGGCTGGCTGGCCGCCGGCTTGTACGTGGAGTCGGCGCCGCCCTCGGTGCTGCACGCCTTGAACGAGGTCAGCAAGCGCCTGTCCCATATCTTGATGGAGTTGCTCACCCATACCAATGCCGACCAGGAATTGCGCGACATCGCGCGCGAACTGGTGGCGGCGGTCGAGCGCGATCCGGATATCGCGCTGGCCTGTATTTTCCTGAACCAGATCAATGGCTTATACGCGGTGCGCCATTGCGTCGAGAGTGCCATCGTGGTGGCCGTGATCGCATTGGCCATGCAAAAATCGGCCGACGAGGTGCAGCTCGCCACCCTGGCAGCCTTGACCATGAATGCAAGCATGGTGCGCCAGACCGAGGGCTTCCAGGGCCGCAATGGCGAACTGTCGAGCGAGGAAAGAGCGATGGTGCGGCGCCACCCGGCCGAGAGCGCGGATCTATTGCGCGGCGCGGGCGTGAGCGCCGAGGATTGGCTCGCCTACGTGATGCTGCACCACGAAAACGAGGATGGCAGCGGCTACCCGAAAGGCAAGACGGGAGATGAAATCCCCCAAAACGCCAAGCTGATCAGCCTATCGGACCGTTACTGCGCCCATGTCTCGGCGCGCAATTACCGCCGCTCCATCTTGCCCGACATCGCCTTGCACAACCTGTTTCTCGACAGCGAAATTCCAGCCGATGTGGCCGTGGCCAGCCATTTCATCCGCCAGATCGGCAAGTTTCCGCCGGGCTCGCTGGTGCTGCTGGAGAATGGCGAGATGGGGGTAGTGGCGCGCCGCTTGCCCGACGCCAGCGTGTCGGTCAATGCGCTGCGCGGGGCGGACGGCAAGAGCTTGCCGCCACCGACCATGCGCAACACGGGCGATCCCGGCTGCGCCATCGTCAAGTCCCTGCACGAGGATGATGTCGCGGTGCGCTTTAGCATGCGCCCGATCTGGGGCGAGCTCGCTTGCCTATGACAGCGCGCGCGCCCGCTTGCCCTTAGGCGTGGGCGGCGGCGAAAGCGGCCATATTGGCCTTGCGGTCGGCGTTCACCTTTTGCACCGTGGGGCGCGCGTTCATCTGTTCCAGATAGGCCGCCACCGGCAAGCCGGCCAGCATGTCTTCGCCGTAGACTTTTTTGGTCGCGCCCGACACCAGCGGCAGATGCACGATGGCGGCGCAATCGGCCATCGTGAATTGGTCGCCGGCGATAAAAGGCGCAAAGCGCGCCAGCCGCGCGAAGCCGGCGATATTGTGCGCCAGCTTTTTCTTGGTGCGCGCCTTGATCTCGTCGGACACCTTGCCACCGAAGTAAGCTTCCGCATACAGCTCGCGCGCCACCAATTCAAGATGCACGTCCAGGTAGGTCACCAGCTCGTGCACGCGCGCGGCCGCGAAGGGCGTAGCTGGCACCAGCGGCGGCGCCGGATGGAGCGCCTCTATGTAGTTCATCAACACTTGCGACTCCGATAGCGCGCCCTCTTCCGTTTCCAGAAACGGCACCTTGCCCAGCGGTGACTTGGCCAGCAGTTCGGGCGAACCATCCGCCCACACCAGCACTTCCTCGAAGGCGAGGCCTTTTTCCATCAAGGCCAGCTTGACCTTGTTGTAGTAGTTGCTAACGGCAAAGCCGCAGAGTTTGAGCATATGCGATCCGATTTCAGTGTGTCAGGGAAGCGAGCTTGCGCTCGACGTAATTGCGTAGTTCCGGGTTCAGGTTGGGCGCGTCTTTCGCGTGTTGGAAGGCGTCGAGCGCCTCGGCGTTGCGCTTCTCCGCTTGCAAGGAGATGCCCAAGCCCATCCACCACACGCCGTTTTGCGGCGCCGCCTGCAGCGCCGCCTGATATTGCTCGATCGCTTCGCGTTGGCGCTGCTGGCGTTGCAGCATGCCAGCCAACAAGCCGTGATACTCGGCATTGCCCGCCGCGTAAGGCAAGGTGCGCATCAAGGTGTCCACGCCGGGGCCGCCCCGTTCAATTTGCAAGCGCGCCAGCAGCATGGCCATGGCGGGCTGGCGCGCGTCGAGCGTCAAGCCCAGTTGCAGCTGGCGCATCGCGTCCTCGGGACGCTTCGCTTCGATCAGCAAGCCGACCAGGGTTTGGCGTGCAGCCTCGTGTTGGGGATCGAGGTGCAGGGATTGCTCGAGCGAACTCACAGCCGACGCCACCCTGCCCTCCTGCAAGTCGGCCAAGGCGCGCCGATAGGCGTTCTCGGATTTTTGCTTGGCACTCAGTTCGATGCCTTCGGCGCGCGCGGGCGCTGGCGGCGCCGCCTTGACGGGCGCGGCCGATTTGTGCGCGAGTGGCTTGGCGGCCGCTGCGGTGGCACGCTTGAGCGGGCCGTGCGCAGGCAGCGCCCCAGACGTGTGCGGTGCCGGCGCCATGGCCTGCTGCGCGGCACGACCGGGCTGGGCTGGGTGCGATGGTTTGAGCGGCGCTACCGGTCCAGGCTTGCCGGCGGCAGCTGGCGCGGCGGCCCCGGCGCCATTGCCAGCAGCCACAGCGGGCGCGGACGATGGCGCGACCGCGGCGCCGGCCATGAGCGGCGCGGCCGTTGGCACGACAGCGACGCCCGCCGTGGCGGGCGCCACCACGGGCGCTGCCGGCTTGACGGCTGGCTTGACGGGGGCCATCGCGGGCGCCGCGCGCGGCGTCGCTGCGGCAAGCCGCGCTGCGGTGGCCTGCGTCTGTTTCCAATAACGCCAGCCGAACACGCCACCGCCCCCCAGCACGGCCAGCACGATCAGCACCGCCAGCACGTCGCCCAGGGCGATCACGCGGTCGGGCGCGGCCGTCACCGGGCGCACCCGCGCCTGCTGCGCGTCGGCCCCATCGGAGCCGCGCGCCTCCAGGTCTTGCAGCATCTTGTTGATAAGGCTCATCGGTTCAAGGCCCAGGTAAGGCTGCCGCCAGCGGCGAGCAGCAACAGGAAGCCAGCCACCCACGGCCAGCGCACAGGCTTGGCCACCAGGGTGTCGGCGGCCGCGTCGGCCACATTGCGCCGGCTCACTTGCTGCTTGCCCGCGCCATAGCACAGCATCAAGGACTTGTGCGCCAGGATGTTGACCAGGCGCGGAATGCCACCGCTGGCCGCGTACAGCTTGTTGATGGCGCCGCGGCTAAACAGGCGCGCGCCATTGAAGCCGGCGATGCGCAAGCGGTGCGCGATGTAAAAGTCGACTTCGTCGCGCGTGAGCGGCCCCAGGTGGTAATGAAAGGTGATGCGCTGGGCCAGTTGACGGATCGCATCGAGCTCCAGCTTGCGGTTCAATTCAGGCTGGCCGAACAGCACGATTTGCAGCAGCTTGCGCTTTTCCGTTTCCAGGTTCGTCAGCAGGCGCAGGGCTTCGAGGCTTTCGATCGGGATCGCTTGCGCCTCGTCCAGGCACAGCAGCACGCGCTTTTTCTGCGCCGACAATTCCACCAGGCGCAGGGTGATCGACTTGAGCAACTGATGCTGGTCCACATCCTTCTCGAGTTCAATTTCGAGCTCGTCAGCCAGCGCCATCATCAAGGTGCGCGGCTCCAGGTAGGGATTGGGGATGTAGGCGGTGACGAAATCATCGTCGATGGTGGCCATGAACATGCGGCACAGCAGCGTCTTGCCGGTGCCAACCTCGCCCGTGATCTTGATGAAGCCTTCGCCATTCCTGGCCGCCACCAGCAAGGTGTTGAGCGCTTCTTGCGCATGCGGACTGGTGAAGAAAAAACTGGTGTCGGGAGTGATGCCGAAAGGCGTCTCCCGCAAGCCGAAATGCGCGGTGTACATGATTACTTGCGCTCCTTGGCGCGCGGATCGAGGTCCTTCATGCGGCGCTGCGTGTCGAGCAAGTCTTCGTTCCAGGCCGTCGTGCCTTCCACGATGGTCGGCTTGATCAGCACCACCAGTTCGCGCTTCTGGTTCACTTGCGCCTTGTTGCCGAACAAGCTGCCCACCACCGGCACCCGGTTCACGCCCGGCAGACCAGACTCGTCATTGGTCGAGGATTGACGCATCAAGCCCCCGATCACCACCACCTTGCCGTCCTGGCCGCGCACCATGCTGTCGATCTCGGACGTCGAGGAAGCGGCCAGCGGCAGCGAATAATTGCCCGCCGTGCCCAGGTTGAAGTTCTTGTTAATCGTCGTCACCTGGCTGACCGAGGGGTGGACATGCAAGATGATATTGCCATGGTCATCGATCTGCGGCGTCACGTCGAGCACCACGCCGGAAAAGAAGGGCGTCATGATCAAGGTGGGCGAACTGGTGGTGCCGGTGGTGCTGGTGTTGGTATTGGTGGTCACGCCGGTGAGGAAAAATTCATCGGTGCCGATCTTGAGCACGGCCTTTTGATTGTTGACCGCCGCCACGCGCGGGCTCGACAGCACATGCACGGTGCCTTGCGATTCGAGGAAGGAAATCAAGGCCGCGAAATTGCTGGTCTGGAATGCCAGGCCGAACAGGGAGCCAGCCGCGGTGGCCGGATTGGCCAGCGAAAAACCGGTGCTCGCCGCCAAGCCGTTGCCGTCACTGATCACGGGCGGCTGTCCGCCCGTGAATGGAAGGGGCGCCAGGCTGGTGCCGGGCGAGACAATGCCGGTCGAGAGGCGGTTGCCGTGCTTGCTGTCAAACGAGGCGAAAGACGCCCAGTTCACGCCGCTCTGGTAGCTGTCGTTCAATTCCACTTCCAGGATCTTGGCCTCGAGGATCACCTGGCGGTCGACCGAGAGCTGGGTCGCCCTCAAGTACAGGTCGACGGCGCGCAATTCCTCGGGCATGGCGCGGATCACGATCACGCCCGATTGCGGGCTGATGACGACACTTTTCCCCTCGCTCTTGCCAACGATGGTCTCGATCGCCGCCTTCAAGTCGGTCCAGAAATCGCTGGTCGAGACCGTGTTGACGTTGGCCCCGTCACGCTGCACATAGCTGCCGCCTGGGCCGGTTGGATTGTTTTGATTGCCCTGGTTTTGGTTCTGGTTTTGATTCTGGTTTTGGTTTTGGTTCTGGTTTTGATTGCCTTGATTATTGCCGCCCACATCGCTCACCGAGGTCGAGGACACGCGCAAATTGGACGAGCCCTTGCGGTTGCCGACCAGGTAATTCACATGGAACATGCGCGTTTGCATGGTCAAGGGGCGGATGTAAATGCGCGTGCCGTCGATCTTGTAATCGTAGCCGTACAGTTCGCGCACGGCGTCGAGCGCTTCGAACAGGGTCACATCTTTCAGATTGGCGGTGACGGTGCCGGCCACGTCCGGATGGATCAAGATGTTGTAGCGCGTACCAGCCACCAGGGAATTGAAAAACTGCTGCACCGGCACTTCATTGAAGGCGACGTTAAAGCGTTCTTCCAACGCTTGGCGCGCCTTGGGCAATTGCTCGGTCAAGGCCGCCACCGGCGGCACCAGGGCGTTGGCGACGGCGTCATCGGCGGGCGGCGCCACCGCGGGCTTGCTCACGCTATTGGCAAGCTGGGCCGTGAGCGTGTCATAGGTGTCGCGCTTGGCCGCCGTGTTGCAGCCAGCCAGGATAAGGGCCGCCGCTGCTGTCAGTAATAGTTTATGCATACTTTTTCTATCTTTTTTATTGTACTGGTTTGCGCTCTTCACGGCTTGGCAACGGACGCGCCGTCCACATTGGCGCTTGGGAACAAGCGCAATTTCTTATCGAGCTTGCCCGTGCGCAGAATGACCGCCGTCTCCCCCACTTCGGCCAACACGGCGCCACCGAACTTGTCGCCCACGCGCAAGGTCTTGCCATCGATGACGGCGAGCCGGCGCCCGCCTTCGCGTTTGGAAATAAGGATCGCTTGCAAGCGCGGCCCGGCCGGCGCGGCGCTCACGCTGGCCGCCGCGGGCGCACCGAAGGCCGCGGGCGGCTGGGTCGGGTCCGGCAAGGCTTGCGCCCTGGCCACGCCGGCCAGCACGGACAGCGCCGCCAACAGTGGCGAACTACGGCGCAGCATGGCCATCACAAGGTCATCCATTTTGCTTCCAGACTGAGCGTGTAAAGAGTCAGCGTCAGACGCGCCTTCGGATACTCTTCGACATCAAGACGGGCTTTACCCCAAAACAAATGCGTGGGCATCGCTTCGAGCGTCGCCATGTAAGCCACCATGTCCGGATAGCTGCCCTGCAAGGCGATTTCCACGCCATGCCGGTACAGCAGCTCGGGCGGCTTGGGCAAGGCCTTGACCAGGTTCGGCGCGCCTTGCGCATTTTCGCTCACGGCAGCGGCGGCGCCGGCCGCCAGCTTTTGCAAGGCAGCCGCCGGCGCTTCGGCCGGCGCCGGCTCCTTGGCCGCCGCCGCAACCGCTTCGCTGGCACCGGCCACCGGCAAGGTCTTCAAGGACAGAAGGCGCAGCCGCGAATTATTCTTGAGCATGGATTCGAGCAAGGGTACGATCTTGTCCGGCGCCACCAAGCCTTGCTGGGCCGCGCGCAAGGTCGCGCCAAGCTGGGCCGCTTCGGTCTCGATCGCTTTCAAGCGCGTGGCATTGGGCGCGTCCGGATCGGCGTTGGCCAGTTCCAGCTTTTGCGTGATTTCAGCTTCGATGCCGGCAATATTGTCCTGGGTCTGGCGCAACTGGGCATGCAAGGTCTTTTGCTTGGCCAGCAAAGGGTCGAGCCAGGCCAGATACACCAGGAACACAATGCCGGCGGCCACGGCGGCGAACACCATGACACGCTCGCGCAAGGTCAAGGCGTCGATGCGGGTGCTCAGTTTGATCCAATATTGCTTCATGATTGGGGCACTCCCGCTTTGTCCGCCACAATCGATTGCAGGTCGAATTCAACATAAGAAGCCGGCTCGCTCACCTCCGGCGCGCCAGCCTTTTTCACCTTTTGCATGGCCTGGTCGATTTTCAAACTGTCGAACGCTTTGCCGCGCATGACGGCTTCCTGGTTCAGGCGACCAATGAAATTGGGAACCAGGTCCGCTTGCATGGCGCGCCCCTGCACGCCGATCTCGTTGCCGGCGCCGACAATCGACACCCCCGTCAACCACAAGCCGCCCACGTGCTGGCGCGCCAGGGCTTTGAAATATTCGGAGTAACCGCGCGTGTTGCCGAAGTCGCCCCGCTGCAACACCGAGCCGACGCGCTTCAAGGCGTTCAAGTCCGCTTGCGCCGCCGCCACTTTCAATTCCAATTCATGGCTGCGCGCGCGCGGATGGAAGGAGGCGTTGGCCGCCTCCTGGCGCGCCTGCAGCTTGGCCAATTGCTCCTTCGAGGACGCCACCGTTTTTTGCATGGCCGCCACCCGCACGCTCGCGTAGTAGCCCATCGCCATCATGCCCACCAACAAGAGCAGCAAGGCCGGCGCCATCGCCGTCGTCGCAAAAATTTTCTTTTGCTTGAGGAAGATCGGATTGAATAGATTGATTTGCTGGCTCACAGGGCCACCTCCTCAAAGCGCAAGGAAGCGCCCAGCGCCATGAAGAAACGCTGCTGCTGCGCCAAGTCGGCCAAGTCTGGCGCCCGCGACAAGTCCAGCACGTCGGCCAGGTTCATGCTCTCGACCGGCATATACAGATTGCTCGACAAATATTCCTCCAGCCCGCTCACGGGGCATGGCGCGAGCACCAGTTTGGCCACCGCGATGAAGTGGAATTGACGGTCGAAATGGTCGAGCGAGCGCTGCAGCTCGAGGGTTATCTTGTCGAAACTGGCGTGCTTGCGCTCGAAATCGGCTTCCAGCAAGTCGCCCAGCGCAACGTCAATGCGGCGCGCCAGATACAGCTCACCGCCGTAGGTCACGGTGAGCAAGCCGCCGTCGTCGCCAAAGGACAGCATGGCCACGCCGCGCCCTTCCGCCTCGATCAGGGTCGATAGATTGCGTTGGGCCATTTCGGGAATGTCGATCACCGACAGTCCGATCTTGGCGTTAATGAACATGCTTTGGCGCTGCTCGATCAAGCTGTTGCGCGCGGCGATGGCGAACAGGCTGTGGCTGCGTTGCGCCCCATTTTTTTCGGCGGGAATGTCGAGCACGTCGATGGTGGCATCGTCGACATGGAAATCGAGCATGTCCTTCAAGCGCCAGCGCACCGCCGTCTTCAATTCCTCGGGCGGCACATTGGGCGATTCAACCGCCAGGATCTGGTATTCATGGCCGCCCAGGATGGTCGTGCATTGGGCGGCGTCGGCGTGCAATTCCTTGCCCAGCCGCTCAAGCAGTTCCGGCCAGGCGGCGTCCGCGTCCGGATAGAACACGGCGCTTTGCACTTTGGGCTTGGCCGCTGGAATGCGCCGGATGCTGGCGGCGATGATCCCATTGCTGACGAATGCAATGCTCAACCAACCATCGTGCTTTCTTGATTTTTTAAAAAGACGCATGCCCTGGGTTTGAACCGTTAGCGAGTTTGTGAAGATTCGGCGGTAGATGCTTGATTATATTCATTTTAAGGGCGCCCCTGATACCATTTTCCAAGAATTGTGTCAAATTTATCATTAATTGTCACATTCACGCCCGCCCCACACCCTAGTAGGACTCGCGCACGAAGATCACGGGGCCAGCCTTGTACACGCCGAAAGTGATGTAACCGGTGGTACCCGGCACATAGGTATTGAGCGGCGCGCCCACCGGATTGACCGTGCTGGTGCCCATGCTGATGGTCGCCTTGCTCGTCATCGTGTTGCTCGGTTTGCTGAAGAACAGGTTGTTGGCGCTGCTGCCATTGCTAAGGCGCGCCGAACCGACCTGCAGAGCGGTCGTGGCCGTGCCGGAGCCAAGGGTGCCGTACACAAAATTGGCCGCGCTGAGCGGTGTGCAATTGTCGTCGCTGCTGGCGAGCCAGCGGCCATTGCTCCAGTATTGGGTCTTCACTTCGATCGGCAGGTTCAGCTTTTCTGAACCGTACACATTCGGGATCAGCATGCGGCCGTAGCGCATGCCCAGGGAGCCGATGTAGGCATGGTCAGCCGTGCCATCGATGTCGGCGTCAAGTGTGTACGCGCTCACGGCCACGCCGTCGTCATCTTGCGGCGCGATGCCCACCTGCAGCCATGGACTTGCGCTGGCCTGGGTGGCCGTGGTGTTTGGCGTGTCGTAAGGTCCGTCCTGGAAACTCGTACCGCGCAACAGGCGTACTGTCGCCGTCATCAGATTGGACACCCCGCCGGTGAAAGTCGGCGCGGTCGCGCCCGTCACTGCCACGCGCGCGACATCGTTCGTCACGGCGGCCGGATTGGCCCCGCCCACGCAGCTGTAGCGCGTCGAGAAGGTGCCGTTCAAATCAAAGGCGACGCTGCAAGTCCCACCCGTGGTGGCGGCGAATCCCGTGCCCATCAGGCGCAGGTCGATCTTGTTGGTGTTGGCAACGCCGGTGAGCCAATCCGTCACGGCCGGAGTGAGCTTGCCAAAGCCGGTGTCGGCGTAATTTTGGGTCGTCACATTGCCGCTCGTTTGCGCCTGCAGCGTGAAGGCCACAGTGAACGGCTCGCTCATGTAATTGAAGGTCGACGCCACCGGGCAAGAGGCCGCGCTGCGCGTACCCACCGCCTGGTTGCTGATGGCGAAGTGATGGGGAAAGAAGCGCCCGATATTGCCGCTGCTGTGGGTGGAGACAACGTCGCTCCCACCGCCCAGGTAGCTGCCACTCGACAGGCGCGGCAGCAATTGGATGATGCCCACCTCCGGCCAATTCATGCTGCCAGTGCCGACTCCGTTGGTGAACGTGAAGGCGACATTGCCAACGGGCGGCACATTCGTCATCCCGCCAATGGTGGCGCCGCCCGCCGTCAGGCCGCGCGTCGGCGTGTCGAACTTGATGTTCTCGCTGGTACTCTCGCGCCCGAAACTGGGAGTAATGGCGCCGGTGCTCCCGACGGCATTGACGATGGCGTTGAAGGTGTCGCCAGCGTGCGTGAACACGGTGCCGCCAACGGCATTGGCGGCCGGATTGGCCACACTGGCCGCGTTCGTAATCGCCCCCCACGTGAAGTCCGCCGGCCGCACGATGAAGGCGTTCGAGGTGCCCGTCACCGCGATGCTGTTGAGCGTCACATTGGCCTTGAGCGTAATGCGCCCCACATCGCTGTAGCGCAGTGTGAAGCCGGCGTTGCCGCTATTATCGAAAGTCATCGGCACCGAGGTGTAGGTGGGCGAAGCCGCCGCCGCATTGGCGTTGCCCTGCACTGTCGTAGCCGTGCCGCCATTGATGGACAGGTAATTGGTGCCGCCGGCCGCGCAAGTGCTCGGGTCGTTGCAGATATAGGCGAAGTTAATATTGTGCGCGCCCACCAGTGCGCTCTCGCAAGCCTGCACCGACGAGGCCGAGCTACGCACCGCCCGCAGATAATACGTTCCCGTGCTGGGCGCCGTGGTTCCTGCAATCTGCGCCGGCAAGGTCAGGGACGCCCCGCCCGCCGTGCTGGAAAAAATCAGCGCCGATTGGTGGAAGGTCGAGGTGCAGCTGGTGCTGACGGAACAACTGGTGCTATCGAGGCAGCAAGTGCCCAAGTTCAAGGGCGTGAGCGATTCACTGGCAAGCGTCACTTGCGCTGTCGCATTTTGCGCCGCCGCCGGATAGTTGAGCGTGGTCGTGGCCGTGCCGGTCGGCCCAAAGGTCACCGTGGTGGCGCCCAGGGTGGCGCCGCCGGACACGCTCAAGGTCGCTGTGCTGGTGTCGGCGGCCGTATAGGGGCTGGTGCATGGGCTGCTCGCGTCGCTGCATGCCGTCACGGTCACGGTGCTTGGCTGGCAATTGACGCTCGCGCTGGGGAGCGACAATTCGAAATGGTTCAGGCTCGAGCAGGTGTGGCTGGTCGACATCAGGGTCGCCACATTGGCGGCCGACAGCACGCCCGTGTACAGGTAGACCTCGTCGATATTGCCGTTCGCGGAATTCAAAGTGCCTTGCCACGGCACCGTCGTGCCGGCCGTGTGGGTGTCGCCGAAATACAAGCTGGTATTGGCGTTCCCGCCAGTCGGCCAGGCACCGGTGGTAGTGGTGCTCAGGGTTCCGGCCAGCGAGGCATCGACGTAGATTTGCAGCGTCGTCGCGCTGCTGCCGGCTGCCACCGCCCAGGTCACGGCGATATGGTGCCAGGTGTTGGCGGCGAAGGTGTAACTGGTCGACGTGGTGAGGAAGGGGGTGACGTTGGCCGAATCGGTCAAGCCGAACTTGAGCGAGCCGCCCGTGTTGCGCATCAGGTAGAACGCATATTGCGCGCTATTGGCGTCGGCGGTGGCATCGAACAGCATGCGCGCGGTGCCGTCGTTCCATGCCGTGGTGCCCTTGTACCAGAAGGCGATCGAGCCGGACAAGCCCAAGTCTTGCGGCGTGACAGGCACGCTGACGGCGTCCTGCACCGGCCCCGTGGTGTTGGCCGCAATGGTGGCGGCCCGGCATTCCGAGGTGGGATTGGTCGACACCACGGTGGTGGCCGTGCCGATGCGTATGCCGTTATGCAAGGTGGCGTTGCTTGACGAATCGTGCACTTCGCCGCTCGCGCCGCTCCAGCTCGCTTCGTCCATCTTGTAGTAGGCATAGGCCAGCGTCGTGATCAGGCTATAGCTATCGCTGGCTGTGTTGTTGGCCGGCGTGGCGTCGTAAGAGGTGCCGGTCACGGTGGCCGTGTTGACCAGGGTGCCGGTGGCGTTGGCCGCCACGCTGACGGTCAGCGTGAGCACGGGCGCGGTGGCGCCGATGGCCAGGGTGCCGGTGCGGGTGCAGGTGACGGTTTGGCCGGACGCGCCGCAACTCCACACACTGCCGCTTGAGGAAGCGGACACGTAGCTCAAGCCCGTCGGCAAGGTGTCGACGATGGTGATCGGCCCCGTCTCGCTGGTCGCGCCGCTGGTATTGGCCACGGTGAGCGTGTAGCTCGCTTGCTGGCCCGGCACCAGGGAAGCGCCCCTAGCCATGGCGAGCGACAAGTCCACCGTCAACACGCTGTTCGTGGTGCTCACCGTATTGTTTGACGGCACGTTGTCGAACAAGGCGTTCGACACGGTGGACGTGTTGGTCAAGCTACCGCTGGCGGTATTGTCGACCGAGGCGGTGAGCGTCAAGGTGCCGGCCGAGGCCCCGCTGGCGAGCGCGCCGTTGGTGCAGGTGACCACTTGCCCGGCGGCGCTGCAGGACCAGCCAGTGCCGCTGCCGGAAACGTAGGTCAAGCCGCTGGGCAGGGTGTCGGTGACGGTGACGGGACTGGTGGCCGTGTTCGGGCCGCTATTGCTCACGCCCATCGTGTAGACCACGTTTTGCCCGCGGATGAAACTCGAGGTGGTCGCCATCGTGAGGGCCAAGTCGGCCACCGGCACGTTCGGCACGGCGATGATTTCCATGTTCAGCAACACCAAGTCCTGGCCCGAGGTGTAGGTGGTGGTCGCCGTGGTCTGGTTGTTTTGGATGACCGGCGTAGTGATGGTGTAGGCGTCGAAGTCGATGCCGTAGGAACTGGCGTCGCTATTGATGCTACTGGCCGAGTTGAACTGGTTGCCCGAGGGATTGAGCGTGTCGGTCAATTCGTTGCTGTTAAAGACCAGCGTTTCGCCGCCACCGCTCAAGGTCGGGTCGCCCTCCCATGTCAGGTGGCCGACGCGCCCGACCGGCGTGCCGCTGCTCGGAATGCGGAAGTTCGTCAAGCTCAGGGGGATCGAGCTGTTTTGCACATATTGAAAGCCTTCGTACACGTTCAACACCCGGAAGGTCTCGCTCGTATCCGAGTAAATGGCCAACAAGGCCCAACCGCCAAGCACCGTCTCGACGTTGCAATAGGTGTTGCTGGTGTCGATAGTCAGATTTGACAGGGTGTAGGTGCCGTTGCGCTTGCTGGTGACGGCCGCCGTCACGTCCGCCGCGCCCGAAAAGAACAGCAGGCTGCTACCGGCGTCGATCGTGTACTGGCGCGTCGCCGTCACGCTGGCGCCTTCGAACGTCACGGTGTAATCGGGCGTGGCGCCCGAACCGGCCCAGTAGAGGTAGGCCGCCGTGATGGTAGCCGTGGCGGGAATGCCCGACAGGCTTGCGCTCAGGTTCGAGTTGCTGTTCGAGACGGCGCACGCATCCTGGCTGTTCGACTTGGTACGCATGGTCTTTTGCGTACCAACGAAATTGAGGTTGCCGGCGTAGCTGTGGTAAAGGCTAACTGGCGTGTCCGCCTGCGCATTGCCGCAGCCGATCAGGCAAGCGAGCAAGGCGGCGAGCCAGCGCATCCAATGTCGTCCGATTCGTCCCATTCGTCCAATTCGTGCATTAATCAAAGCACCATCCTTTACGGCGATTCCGGGCATGCTCGATTGCACGCCTTGTTCAAAATCAACTTATCTTGTCTCGATTACGTTCAAAAATCAACCTGAAGCTGACGCGCGACATAGTCTTTGCTGCTAGGCGCCGTGTTCGGACAACTTCCGGCGGCCGCTTGATTGCAGGCGTTGGCGGTCATGCGCCAGCGGTCGAGCGCGGAAATGAAGTTCAAGGTCAACCCGCTAGTGGCCGTGGCTGGCGTCGACAGCGTCACCACGCCGGTCGCCGTGTTGATGTTCGTGATGCGGGTGCCGGGCGTGATGCCGGTTCCCGCGACGCGCATGCCAACGACCAGGCTGGCGGCGTTGCCGATTGGATTCATCGCGATCGTGCTTAAGCCGCTTGTCAAGTTGGCGGCGTAGCTATTCGTTGCGCCCGCACCGGCCGCCGGCAGCGCTGTGCGCGCGCAGGTGACGGTCACCGTGAAGGTGCTCAGGGTGGTGGCCGCCGGCGTGATGGATTGGTTCGGGCACACGTTCAATTGCAATTGCTGGAACAAACCCCATTCGATGCCGGCGCGCGCAGCCTGGTAGGCGCGCGCGCCCTGGATATCGAGGGCGGAGCTGGCTTGCTGCGAACTGGTGATGCTCATCATCGCCACCGCCAAGCCGCTCAGCACGACCAGGATGAAGATCGCGGTCACCAGCCCGACGCCGGCCGCGCGCCGCCTGTGGGGTGATGGCATTTGGCGGACAGGGTTCATGGCGTGTTATCCACGTGGATTTGATGCACCAAGGTGACGTTGCCCGCGTCGCTCGGCGCCGGATCGGTCAGCGTGATATTCAGTCCCACCAGGCCCGTGTTCAAATTAGCCAGCGCCGCGTACGAAAAGGTGCAGGCGCTAACCTTGTTTGTCAGCAGGCTACTCGACCCATCGGCAGGCGGCGTCGGCTGGGCCAGTGTGATCGTGTAATTCCAATAGCGGGTGATGCTGCCCGTGCCGCCCGCCCCATTCGGGCTGCAATAGTAGGTGACGGGCGAGGAGACCACCTGGAAGCGGTTGGTGGGCGAGGCCATGGGCTCGGCCCGTGCGAAGGGATTGTTTGCCAGCGTAATGCGCGTCAAGCCATTGACCACATTGACAGCGCTCACTTGCGCGCGGTTGCCGCCCGTCGCATAGGCGTCGGCCGGGGTGAGGCCCGGTCCCAGGTTATAGACGACGATCGAGTCGCTCGTCGTGATGGCCTGGGTGCCCACTGGCGCGGCGCCCACGATGGAAAATGTCGTCTGTGCCGAATTGACAAAATCGAGCACCGACGCGCCAGCCACGCCGGTGTCAGGGTCGTCGATCGACAGATAGCGCCCGCCGCTCTTGGTCAACAACAACTCCAGATATTGGGCGCCATTCGCCCCGCTCGTCACGCGCACGCTATTGGGCAAGGCCAGGCGGATGTCGCGCGCCATGCGGCGCAAGGCCAGGTCGCCCGAATCGGTCAAGTCGGCACGCGCCCTGGCGTCGGAATAGGATTTGACGGGCAACTGGATGAACACGGCGACAACGGCGCCGAGAATGCCGATGATGACGATCACGATGACCGCCTCGACCAGCGTGAAGCCGGCCTGCATGAGTGGGCGAAAGCGGCGCGTCATGGCGTGCTGTTGGGAGCGTAACGCGTGCGGTAGCCTTCGAGCACGACGTTGTCGTTATCGAAATTCACGCGCACGGAGATGAGCAATGCGGCATCGGTGGCGATGCCGCCAAGCCCGGCCTGGGTAATCGTCACCGACGCGCTGTAACCGCCGCCGCCGACCACGATTGGCGTTCCCGCCGCATCCGACAAGACTCCGCCGGTGAGGAACACGGTGCTATTGGCGCTGTCAAAGGCGGTGACATAGTCGTTGACGTTGTCGTAAGGCCGGGTCGCGCCAGCTTCGATGCCGGCCGCTTCGGGAATCGCGCAGGCCGCCGCGTTGGCGGCAGTGCTAGCAGCGGCGTCGGTGGGATCGCACCAGGTGAAACGCGCCTGCTCGACTTCCTCGAGCAAGCTCTCGGCAATCGCGATGGCTTGTTTGCGGCGCAAGGGGTCGGCGCTGTGCCCGATGCTGATATTAAACACGTTCACCACCGCACCGAGCGCGATACCGACGATCATGATGAACAGGATCAGTTCGATCAGGGTGACGCCCCGGGCGCGCCTGCGGCTAATGGACATAGCCGCTCTCGACTTCGATCAAGACGTCATGGTTGGCGCCATCGCCCGTGATGCGCAAGCGCGTCTGCTGAAAGGTTGACAGCGTACTCGACGGATCATCCCCGGCGGCGAAGGGACGGCCCAGAGCGCTGAAGGACATGGTGGTGGGGGCGCTATTGGGCGAGGCGGCGTAGCTGATGCCGCTTGGCACAGCTTCACAGTCCCAGCTGGCGTCGCCGCAAGTGCTCAAGGTCAGCGCGCTGCCGCTATTGCCGGCCACCGAACTTAAGTGCAAGGTGCAGGCGGCATCAAAGCACAGCGCGATGCGGTTGCTATTGAGTTGCACATACACGGGACGGTTTTGCGCGATCGCGATTTTCTGGCCGTAGCGCAGCATCGATCTTGCCTGGTCGGTGAAGGCGACGGCGTCGAAACCCTTGCGTTCGAAAAAACGCCCGGCCGCCACGGTACCGAGGATGCCCACCAGGATGATCACGGTGATCAATTCAATCAGGGTGAAGCCGCCCTGCCCGCCATCGACGCGTTCGCGTGGCGGCAGGCACTGCATTGACTGTGAGGAAGTCGGCTGCATCGTCATGTAGGCATCCCGCGGCGCCCATGCCCGAACGCGCACGGCCCTGAAAAAAGCCCAACATACCGAAACGTAGTGTTGGGCTTTACCACTCAGAACGCCTGAGCGCGCGCCAGCGCCAGGCGCATGCGCGCCGGGCCAGCGGGCTGGCGCCACATCGCGCGCGCCGCAGCGGGCGGCGCACGCCTGGCGCCAATAGTGCTTACTGGCAGTTCGACGCCGTCGCCGCGATCGTGGTGGTGCCGGATGCTTCGACATAGGTGACCGAGCAGCTTGCGCGCGCGGTCGTCGAATCGGGCGTCACCACGCCAGCCGTGTAGACATAGTCGCCACCGGTCAAGCCGGCGGCCACATCCATGCCGCCAGCTGCGGCCACTGGATAACCGGTAGCGTTGCCGGTCACGCCATTCAAGGCCAGCACGGTGGCATCGCTGCCGCGCGCCAGCCACTGGGCGTGGTAGATCGCCGAGGCCGACTTGATGGCAGCTTGCGCCGCTTGCATCTTGGCCAGGCGTGCGTCGCCGCCCAGGTCGGAAAACTTTGGAATAGCCGTCGCCGCCAGGATGCCCAGGATGACGATCACGACGATCAATTCAATCAGGGTGAAACCGGCTTGCGCGGCGCCGCGGATGGTGGTCATTTTTTGCTTGTTCATTGCTTCTCCAGATCTTCCAAATTAAAGGGAATGCAAAGTTGCGGCAGACGAAAGCCACAGCCTAGTTTAGCCGTCAACTTGTTCTAAGACAACACCTTCGAGTATAGCAGGCGAACTGTGCGTTTTGGTGAGATTTTGCGGCGCGTATAACAATTTAACCTTAAATTTCAATAGTTTCGGCGCTGTTTCTCGCCCATTTTGATTGGAATTTAACAAATATATAAGCCTCTTTTCGCCGCGGTCGAAATACCAGTTACCCGCCTCGATGCTCTGGATGTCGGGCGTGAAGAACTCACCGAGATAGTTCTTGGGCTTTTGCGATAGCCAATTCATCGGATTTTCATTGACCAGGTCGGCCGCCTCGGCCAGGCGGCTGCTGACAAACAGGCGCGAAACCTTCATGGTCAGGGCGCTGCGTAGCACGCCGACGGTTTGCTCGATATTCGCCCGTTCGGCTTGCTCCTGGTAAAAAACCACGCGCGTAAGCAAGGCCGCCGCCAGCACGCCGACGATGGCCACCACGATGGCCAGCTCGAACAGCGTGAAGCCACCAGCGCCATGGGCGCGCCGCGCATGCGTTTGTGCGCGCCGGGTCATTTTTTCAAAGCCACCCGGCCAAGATCCCAAATCGGCAAGAAGATCCCCAATGCCAGGATCAGCACCATGATGCCCAGGAAAGTGATCAGGATAGGCTCGATCTGGGCCGACAGGGTCTTGAGTTCATAATCGACTTCGCGCTCGTACATCTCCGCGATTTCATCCATCAAATCGTCGAGCGAGCCCGATTCCTCGCCCACCGCGATCATCTGCAGCACCACCGGCGTGAACACGCCAGCCGTGACCGAGGTGCGGAAGATACTCTCGCCGCGTTCGACGCCGTCGCGCATTTGCTCGATGCGCGCGCACAGATAGGCATTGTCGACCGTCTGCGACACCACCGTCATCGCCTGCACAATCGGCACGCCGCTACGCGACGACAGCGCGAAGCTGCGCGCGAAACGTGCCATCGTCCCCTTCAAGATGATTTTTCCGGCGATCGGAAAGCGCAGCTTGTATTTATCCCATGCGTAGCGACCGGGTCCGGTTTCAAGCCAGGCGCGAAAGCCGACCACCGCGCCCACCGCCCCCACCAGGATCAAAGGCCAATAGGCGACCGTGAAAGCCGAGGTACCGATCAGGATGCGCGTCATCAAGGGCAGTTCGGCGTGAAAGGATTCGAACACTTTCACGAACTGGGGAATGACGAAGATATTGACCACGCCCATCGCCACAATCATCGCGGTGATCACGAAAGTGGGATAGCGGGTTGCGCTTTTCACGCGCGCGCGCATGTCGCGGTCGAATTCGAGGTGGTCGAACAGGCGCAGGAACACGTCTTCCAGGCGCCCCGTCATTTCGCCCACCCGTATCATGGAAAGATAGAAATTCGAAAACACGGTCGGGTGGCGGCGCATCGCCGCCGACAATTCGCGCCCCGAATCGAGCGCTTCGCGCAAATCCTTGATGATGCGCGCGAAGGGCTTGCTGATGGCCGATTCCTGCAAACCGGCCAGGCCGCGCATGATGGGCACGCCAGACTTGAGCAGGGTGTACATCTGGCGGCTGAACAATTGCACGTCCATCGAGGTGACTTTTTTCTCGGTCAGCTTTTCCCACACGCTGCCCTCGGCGCGTCCGGTGGCGGCGCGGCTGGTGACGTTGATCTCGATGGGCGTCACGCCGGTGCTGAACAACTGGTCGGCGATGGCGCCGCTGTCGGCGCCCTCGAGCACGCCTTGCATCAGTTCGCCGCGCGCGTTGCGGCCCTTGTAGGCGAAAAACGGCACGTCAATCCTCGAGCTGGTTGCTGATGCGCATGGCCTCGACGATGGTGGTGCGGCCCTGCACCACCAGGTCGACGGCGTGGCGGCGCAGCGTGTTGCCGGCCATCTCGGCGTGGGCCGCGCGCAGGAACACGGACGGATCGGGATTGTTGGCCGCCTCCACCACAGGCCTGGTCATCTCCAGCAATTCGTAGACGCCGGTGCGGCCGCGGTAACCCATGCCGTTGCAGTGCGAGCAGCCCTTGCCGGCGAAATACTGGTTCTTATCGACCAACTCGCCCAGTTCGGCGCGCAGCCATTCGTGCTCGGTCGGGGTGGGCGTGTGCGGCGCGGTGCAGCTTTCGCAGATCACCCGCACCAGGCGCTGCGCCAGCACCGCTTGCAGGGAACTGCCCACCATATAGCGCGGCACGCCCATGTCCATCAAGCGCAGCGGGGTGCTGGCCGCGTCGTTGGTGTGCAAGGTCGAGAGCACCAAGTGGCCCGTCATGGCCGCGCGCAAGCCAATTTGCGCCGTTTCCTGGTCGCGCATCTCGCCCACCAGCACGATGTCCGGATCTTGGCGCAAGGCCGATCGCAGCACGCGCGCGAAATTGAGGTCGATCTTTTCGTTCACCTGCACCTGGTTGATGCCAGGCAGGCGGTACTCGACGGGGTCTTCGACGGTGATCAGTTTTTTCTCGACCGAATTGAGTTCGGATAGCGCGCTGTAGAGCGTGGTGGTCTTGCCGCTACCGGTCGGGCCCGTCACCAGCACCAGGCCGTTGGGGCGCTGCACGACGGCGCGAAATTTTTCCACCAGGGCCGCCGGCATGCCGATCGCGTCCAAGCGCAAGGTGGTGCCGCCCTGGTTGAGCAAACGCATGACCACCGATTCGCCGTACTGGGTCGGCATGGTCGAGATACGCACGTCGATGCGCTGCTGCTTGACCTTGATGGCGAAGCGCCCGTCCTGCGGCAAGCGCTTTTCGGAAATATCGAGGTCCGACATCAGCTTCAAGCGCAGCGCCAGCGGGGTGGCGATCTTGATGTCCGATTCGTTTTGCAAGTGCAGTACGCCGTCGATGCGGAAACGGATTTGCAAACGCGTTTCTTGCGGCTCGATGTGGATGTCGGAGGCGCGCACCTGGGTGGCGTCGTCGAACACCGACTGCAAGAGTTTGACGATGGGCGCTTCTTCCAGGTTCGGATTGTCGGCGATGGCGCCGAAATCGACGTAGTTGTCGCCCAGGTCTTGCTCGAGCTCGCGCGCGAAGTCGGTGATTTCCTCGGTGCGGCGATAGATGCGGTCGATCGCCTGCAGCACTTCGCTCTCGTTGACCACGGCCAGCTCGACCGTTTTCTTGACCAGGCGCGCGATCTCGTCGTAGGCGAACAGGTCGGTCGGGTCCGACATGCCCACCAACAGCGTGGCGCCGCGGTCTTCCAGGGCCAGGGCGCGGAAACGGCGCGCCTGGGTCTCGGGCAACATGCGCACCACATCGGGGTTGGTGTTGTAGAACTTGAGGTTGATGTAGGGGATGGCCAACTGCTTGGCCAGCGCGCCGGAAATCTGTTCCTCGGTCACGAAGCCGTTCTCGACGAAGACCCGTCCGAGCTTGCGGCCGCTGCGCTTCTGGTCCGCCAGCGCCAGGCCTAGTTGTTCTTCTGATAGTAGTTTTTGCTGAACTAGGATCTCGCCGAGACGAACTTTTTCTGGCCTTGCCATGACTTCCCTTTAAATATTGACATGTCACATTGCTGCAAACCCATTCTATGCCAGAACCGGGGGTTTTTTCACAATTTCAGGCGTTTGTGGGGCAAGAGACGTGCCCGATTGCCCCGAAAGGCGTCGGCGTTGCCGAATTTGCGACATTGCCGCCCAAGCCGGGCGCGGCGCGGCCCGGGGTTTTCCGCTAGACTTGATTCACCTTTCCATCCCATTCCTCCCCACCATGAGCGAAGCGGCAGCACAAAGACGGCGCATTTTCCTGATGCGCCACGGCAGCGTCACCTACTTCGACGCCAGCGGCAAACCTTACCTGCCCGAATCGGTGCCCTTGAACGAGCAAGGACGCGCCCAAGCGAGTGCCGCCGGCGCCGTGTTCGCGCAGGCGGCGCTGCGCTTTGATCGCGTGATCTGCTCGGGCTTGCCGCGCACGGTCGAGACGGCCACGCGGGTGCTGGCGGCAACGGGGCAAGCGATAGACATCGAATGCTGGCCGGAATGGGAGGAATTGCGTGGCGGGCGCCTTTCAAGCATTCCGGACGCCGGCTTGAAGGAAGCGTTCACGGGCGCCTTCAATGGCATGGTGCCTGAAGAGACGCAGTTTCTCGGCGGAGAGAGCGTCGGCCAATTGATGGACCGCGTGCACCCGGCGCTTTCGCGCCTGCGCCAAGATGCCAGCTGGGACACGGTCTTGCTGGTGCTGCACGGGGGCGTGAACCGCGCCATCCTGTCCTACGCGCTGACCGGGCAACGCCTGTTCCTGGGCGGTCTGGCGCAAACGGCCGGCTGCATCAATGCCCTCGACGTGGGCGAGCAAGAGCATGACTGGGTGCTGCGCTTTAGTAATTACGCCCCGCCCGAAACGCTGCAAGCGGCTTCGCGCAGCACCACCATGGAAAAACTGCTGGAACAATACCAACGCTCGCGCGCGCTGGCCGGCGCGCAGAGCACGGCCGACAAATAAATAGTACGACCGTTCTTTTAACGCGGTAGAATGGGCCCACCACCAACGCCGGGAGACGCGATGTTCGAAGAAATGATGGGTACCAAGCCCGTGTCGGAACGCCAGAAATTCGATGTTGCCGCCCTCGCCGCCTATATGCGCGAGCATATCGCCGGCTACGACGGCGCCGCGCTGACGGTCGAACAATTCAAGGGCGGGCAATCGAATCCCACTTTCTTGCTGCGCGCCGGCGATCAGCGCTACGTGCTGCGTACCAAGCCCGGGCCGGCCGCCAAGCTGCTGCCCTCGGCGCACGCGATCGAGCGCGAATTTCGGGTCATGGACGCGCTGCAAAAAGCGGGTTTCCCGGCCGCGCGCCAATACGCGCTATGCACCGACGAAGCGGTGCTCGGGCGCGCTTTCTACCTGATGGAATTTGTTGACGGGCGCGTGCTGTGGGACCAAGCCTTGCCGGGCATGACGCCGTCCGAGCGCGCCGCCATCTACGACGAATTGAACCGCGTCATCGCGCTGCTGCACAGCACCGACTACGCCGCCATCGGCCTGGCCGACTTCGGCAAGCCGGGCAATTATTTCGCGCGCCAGATCGAGCGCTGGACCCGCCAATACCAAGCCTCGGCCACCGAGGTGATACCCGCGATGGATGACTTGATCGCGTGGCTGCCACAACATATTCCGCCGGGCGAAGACACGGCCATCGTGCACGGCGACTTCCGCCTCGACAATATGATTTTCCACCCGAGCGAGCCGCGCATCCTGGCCGTGCTCGATTGGGAATTGTCGACCCTGGGCCATCCGGCGGCCGATTTCTCTTACCACTGCATGAGCTGGCATATTCCGCCGGGCGAGTTCCGCGGCATTGGCGGACTGGACTTGAAAGCGCTGGGCATCCCCAGCCAACAAGAATACATAGCCCGCTACTGCGCGCGCACCGGCAAGACCATCCGCAGCGAAGACTTCAATTTCTACCTCGCTTACAACATGTTCCGCCTGGCCGGCATCATGCAAGGCATCATGAAGCGCTATGTCGACGGCACCGCCGCGAGCGCGCAGGCGCTGGAGAACGGCAAGAAGGCGCGCCCGATGGCTGAACTGGGCTGGGCTTACGCGATGGGCAAGGCCATTTAGGATCTTCTCCAATTTCGCTCTTCCTCCAAATGCAATAAGGACTCTCATGGATTTCGATTATTCCGATCGTTGCAAGGATTTGCAAAGCAAGTTGCTCGCCTTCATGGACGAACACGTGTACCCGAACGAAAACGCCTTCCACCAAGAAGTCGACCGCAATGGCATCGAGCGCGGCAACCGCTGGATCCCCACCACCTTGATCGAGCGCCTCAAGCCGCTGGCGCGCCAGCAAGGCTTGTGGAACTTGTTCCTGCCCAAGTCCGAGCGCGCGCCGGAAGGCTTGTCCAACCTCGATTACGCGCCCCTGTGCGAAATCATGGGGCGCGTGGTGTGGGCGCCGGAAGTGTTCAATTGCTCGGCGCCCGACACGGGAAATATGGAAACGATCGAGCGCTACGGCACCGAAGCGCACAAGCGCAGCTGGCTCGAACCCTTGCTGCGCGGCGAGATCCGCTCCGCCTTCGCCATGACGGAGCCGGCGGTAGCCTCGTCCGACGCGACCAATATCGAAACGCGCATCGAACGCGATGGCGACGAGTACGTCATCAATGGCGTCAAGTGGTGGACCTCGGGCGCCGGGGATCCACGCTGCAAGGTCTACATCTTGATGGGCAAGACCGATTTCCAGGCGGCCCGCCACCAGCAGCAATCGATGATATTGGTGCCGGCCGACACGCCCGGCATCACCGTGCTGCGTCCCTTGCCCGTGTTCGGCTACGACGACGCGCCGCATGGCCATTGCGAAATCGAGTTCAAGAACGTGCGCGTGCCGGTGTCCAACATCCTGCTGGGCGAAGGACGCGGCTTCGAGATCGCGCAAGGGCGGCTGGGGCCGGGACGCATCCACCACTGCATGCGCGCCATTGGCGTGGCCGAGCGCGCGCTTGAATTGATGTGCAAGCGCTTGAACAGCCGGGTTGCGTTCGGACGCAAGATTTCCGAGCAAAGCATCTGGCGCGAGCGCATCGCCGAGTCGCGCATCCAGATCGACACGGCGCGCCTTTTGACCTTGAAGGCGGCCGCCTTGATGGACACGGTTGGCAACAAGCACGCGCAGGCGGAGATCGCGATGATCAAGGTGCTCGCGCCGAACGTCACCCAAACGGTGCTGGACTGGGCAATCCAGGCGCATGGCGCGGCCGGCGTGTCGGACGACTTTCCACTGGCGGCGCAATGGGCGGGCAACCGCACCTTGCGCATGGCGGACGGGCCGGACGAGGTGCATCGCAACGCCATCGCCAAGCTCGAGCTGGCCAAGCACATCGACCTGAAGGAAGAGCTGGGGTTGCCGATCACGCGCGGCTAGCGGCGCAATCGAAGCTGGCGGGTCGGAGGCGAATTTTTAAATAGGGACAGTTTAAACGGCTTTGGGGACAGACCCCTGTTTTGAG
>JAZKBP010000018.1:4217-33533 GCA_040388555.1 Pseudomonadota bacterium | reverse complement strand
CTCAAAACAGGGGTCTGTCCCCTTCTTGCTTGTCCCCTAAGAACTTGGCCGGGTCCTACGGTATAATTCCGCTCTTTCATTGACAAGTCAACCATGCCAGGCTTCTTCCTCTCGCCGCGGGCGGCCGCATGATTTCAGCGACCATGCTACGCGGCATCTGGAACTACCGCGGCTTCGTGCTCGGCAGCGTCAAGCGCGAATTCCAGGCCAAATACGGAAACGCCATCCTGGGCGCGGCCTGGAGCGTGCTCAATCCGCTGGCCATGATCGTCGTCTACACCCTCATCTTTGCCAACGTCATGCACAACCGCCTGGCTGGCAACGCCTCGCCCTTTGCCTACAGCATCTATTTGTGCGCCGGCATCCTCACCTGGGGCTTGTTCGCCGAGATCGTCGCGCGCGCCCAGACCATGTTCATCGAGCAGGCCGACCTGCTCAAGAAAATCAGCTTTCCTCGCATCTGCCTGCCGCTGGTGGTGGTGCTCAACGCCTGGCTCAACTTCGCCATCATCTTTGCCCTGTTCACGCTGTTCCTCCTGGTGTCGGGCAATTTCCCGGGATGGATAGCGCTGGCCATCGTGCCCGTGCTGCTGCTGCAAACCCTGTTCGCGATCGGCCTGGGCATGGTGCTGGGCGTGCTCAATGTGTTCTTCCGCGACGTCGGCCAATTCTTCGCCATCTTCATCCAGTTCTGGTTCTGGTTCACGCCCATCGTCTATCCGGCCACCATCTTGCCGGACGGCGTGCGCGGCGCTCTAGCGTGGAATCCGATGGCGGCCATCGTGGCGGCCTACCAAACCGTGCTGGTGAGCGCGCGCGCGCCCGACTGGGCCAGCCTGGCCCTGCCCGCGCTGCTCAGCGTGCTGCTATGCATGCTGGGCATGGCGCTGTTTCGCAAGCGCTCGGGCGAAATGGTGGACGAACTGTAATGGGCGCCATCCACGTACGCGGCCTGGGCAAGGCCTACAAACAATATCCGACGCGCTGGTCGCGCCTGCTCGAATGGCTGCTGCCCTTCGCCGGCGCGCGCCATAAGCTCAAGTGGGTGCTCGAGGATATCGAATTTTCGATCGCGCCGGGCGAGGCGGTCGGCATCATCGGCGTGAACGGCGCCGGCAAGAGCACCCTGCTCAAGCTCATCACCGGCACCACCGTGCCCAGCCGCGGCGCCATCCACAGCGAGGGACGCATCGCCGCCCTGCTCGAGCTGGGCATGGGCTTTCATCCGGACTTCACCGGGCGCCAGAATATCGCGATGGCTGGCCAGCTAATGGGCTTGTCGGACGCGCAGATCACCGCCCTCACCCCCGAGATCCTGGCCTTCGCCGACATCGGCGAATATGTCGACGCGCCCGTGCGCGTGTACTCGAGCGGCATGCAAATGCGCCTGGCGTTCTCCGTGGCCACCTGCGTGCGGCCAGACATCCTGATCGTGGACGAGGCGCTGGCGGTGGGCGACATCTTCTTCCAGCAAAAGTGCTTCGCCCGCATCAACGCCTACACCCGCGCCGGCACCACCTTGCTGTTCGTCTCGCACAGCGCCGGCACGGTGCTCAATCTATGCACGCGCTGCCTGTTCATCGGCAAAGGCAAGCTCGCCTTCGATGGCGCGCCGCGCGAGGCGATCGACCTGTACCAGGCCGAGCTGCTGGGCCGGCAAGACCAGGGCGCGCAAGCGCTGCGCGTGGTGGGCGGCGCGGGCGCGGCCGCAGCGATGGGAGCGCACGACGAGCGCTGGCACGCCGCCGCGCTCACTGGCGCCCCCGGCAGCATCCACAGCCCCGGCGCCGATTGCGTGGGCGTGCGCTTCATCGACGCGCACGGCGCCGAACAGCTCACCATCACCGCCGACGACGCCGTCACCTTGCAGATCGATTTCCGCATCCACGCGCCCTTCGACGATCCGCACGCCGGCTTCAAGATCCGCGACCGCTTTGGCGTGGTGCTGTTCGAGACCAATTCCTACTGCATGGGCCAGCGCCCGGGCCCGGTACAAGCGGGCCAGGTGCTGTCGGTGCAGTTCGCGCTCGCGCTCGCGCTGTTCCCGGCCGAGTACACCATCACGGTGGGCTTGGGTAATGGCGGCTACGACGAAGGCTCGTTCCGCGAAGTGCTGTGCTATCTGCACGAGGTGAGCGCCTTCGTGGTGCTGCGCAATCCGCGCGCCATCACCTGGTCCGGCCTGGCCAACCTGCAACCGGCGTTCAGCCACGCCATCTACTAGAGACCATGCCACATTCCCCAACCGCCATCCCCCTGCCACAGGCGCGCCGCATCGTGCGCGCGCTCTACCGCGGCCTGCTCGGGCGCGAACCCGACCCCGCCGGCCTGCGCTACTGGAGCGATCTGGTGACGCAACACGGCAGCGCCGGCGCCGTGCTCGACGCCATCGTCGCCGGTGGCGAATTCCAGGACATCGGCGCGCGCCACGCGGACGGCGCCGCGCTGTGGCAGACGCTCGCGCCGGCGGCGGCAGCCGCGCTGGCCGGTGTGCCGCTGCAGATCGTCGACGTGGGCGCGCAAGAGCTCGAAGGCGAGCAGCACGTGTACGCGCCGCTGTGCCGGCCCGACCTGCCGCACCACGTGATCGGCTTCGAGCCCTTGGCCGACAAGATCCGCGAGAGCGCCGCGCGCCACGCGGGCAAACCCTTGACCTTGCTGCCGACCTTCATCGGCGACGGCGCCAGCCACACCTTCCACATCAATAACGACGACGCCACCTCGTCCCTGCTGCCGCTCAACGAGGCGCTCACCAGCTTGCTGGCCGACTTGAGCCATCTGCACACGGTGCGGCGCGAAACCGTCACCACCAGCACGCTCGACCAGGCCTTGGCCGGCACCGCGCGCGTCGACTTCCTCAAGCTCGACATCCAGGGTTTCGAAGGACGCGCGCTCGAACACGCCGGCGCCGTGCTTGGGCGAACCAATGTGGTGCACTGCGAAGTGTCGTTCGCCGAAATCTACCAGGGCCAGGCCCTGTTCGCCGAGGTTGACACCCTGCTGCGCGCGCACGGCTTCGAGTTCATCGACTTGAGCTCGGCCTGCCGCTATGCCTATCACGGCGAGGCCAACAGCAGCGCGCGCGACCGCCTGGGCTGGGGCGACGCGGTGTACTTCAAGCGCGCCGAACTGGTGGCCGAGGCGCGCGACCTGGCCGCGCAAATGGCGGTGGCGCTGCTGGTGTACGACAAACCCTCGCTGGCCGAATTTTTGGCCGCGCGCCACGACGCGCGCGCCGGCGGCGCGCTTGCAGGCGCGTTCAGCGCCGCCGTCACTGGCGCCGCAGCGGCATGAGCTTTCTCTCCTACGCCCAAAACAACGAGGACGTGCTGCTGTGGCGCGCCCTGGGCCACGTGCCGCACGGCTTCTACATCGACGTCGGCGCCAATTCGCCCATCGAGCATTCCGTCACCAAGGCCTTCTACGACGCCGGCTGGCGCGGCATCAATATCGAACCGATGCCCTCGTACGCCGCCGCGTTCGCGCAGCAGCGAGAGCGCGACATCAACCTGACGCTGGCGGCCGGCGCTGTCGAGGGCGAGATCACGCTATTCGACGTGCCCGACGTAAACGGCTGGGCCACGGTGGATGCCACGGTGGCGCGCGCGCACCAGGCCGAGGGCCACGCGCTGACCGAGACGCGGGTGCCGCTGCGCACCCTGGCGGCGATCTGCGCCGAGCATGTGAGCGGCCCGATCCACTTCCTGAAAATCGACGTCGAAGGCTTTGAAGGCGATGTCTTGCGCGGCATGGACTTCGCGCGCTGGCGCCCGTGGATCGTGGTGATCGAGGCCACGCTGCCGGGCAGCCGCGTGTGCAACCACGCGGCCTGGGAAGACTTGATCACCGGCGCGCGCTACCAGTTCGCCTGGTTCGACGGCTTGAACCGCTACTACGTGGCGCAGGAGCACGCCGAGCTGATGGACGCGCTGACGATCCAGCCGAACGTGTTCGACGACTTCATCTCTTACCACCTCGATCACGCGTGGGCGCGCAACGCCCGCCTTGAGAAAAACAATGCGCAGCTCGAGCAGCGCGCACAAGAGCTCGACCTGCACGGCCAGCAGCTGGCCACGCAGATCGGCGCGCTCGCCGAGCAGGTCGAGCAGCTGGCGCGCCACGGCCAGCGCGTCGAGCACGAACTGCAGCAGGTGAGCGACCAGCTGCTGCAAACCCAAGCCCAGTTGCGCCAGTCGGACGCGCGCGCGCTCGCCTTCGAGGCCAGCTTGCACCAGAGCGCCGAGTGGGCCAAGGGACTCGAGCAGCAACTGCTGGCCGTGTTCGCCAGCAGTTCGTGGCGCATCACGGCGCCGCTGCGCGCCATCATGCGGCGCGGCGAACGCAGCCTGTTCAACATCGCCAAGCGGCGTGCCGCCGGCGCCATGCGGCGCGCGGTGCGCTGGCTGACGCAGCGCCAGGCGCTGCGGCGCGCGCTGCTGCCGCTGCTGATGCGTTTTCCCGGCCTGTCCGAGCAAGTCACGCGCTCGCTCTCGATCATCAAGCACGGTCCCAGCAACGCCGGCCAGGGCGCGGACGTGCCGCACCTGCTGCGCGAATTGCCGCCCTCGGCGCGCAAGGTGCTGGCCGACCTGCGCCGCGCCCAACATCCATCGAACGATCCTCCATGCGCTTAGTCATCGACCTGCAATCGTGCCAGAACGGCGCGGCCCGCCAACCCGAAGCCGTGCTGGCGCTGGCCCGGGCGATGGCCGCTGGCGCCGGCGGGCATACCGTGCTGATCGCGCTCGCGCTGGCCCACCCCGAGCAGATCGACAGCCTGCGCCTTGCCTTCGCCGAGCTGGCCGCGCCGCACGAGCTGGTCTGCTACGACACGCCGAGCGCGGACGGCCCCTGGAATGAACGCGCCGCCGCCCTGGTGCGTGACAGCTTCTTCGCCAGCCTGGGCGCCGACGCCGTGTTCGCGCCGGGGCTGTTCGACCGCCCGCTGGCCGACAGCGTGTGCGGCCCCGGTCCGGCCGGCGCGCTGATGTGCTATAGCGTGGCCGACGCCAGCTGCCTGCAGGCGCCGGCCACGGCGGCGCTGCGCCCGGTGCACGAACGCCAGCAGGCGGCGCTGCGCGCCGCCACCTTGGTCGTCACCGACGGCGCGGCCGAACGGCAGATGCTGCAGCCGTTGCTCGCGCCGCTGTCGGTGCTGGCCGTCGGCCCCGACGCCGACGGCGCTGCACGCCTGTGGCGCGCGCTCGAAGCAGCGCTGGCCCAGCACGCCGGCAACGCGCCCGTGCCCGTGCCCGCCAGCGGGCGGCCGCGCCTGGCCTATATTTCGCCGCTGCCGCCGGAAAAATCGGGCATCGCCGACTACAGCGTGGCGCTGGTGGACCAGCTGGCGCAATACTATGAGATCGAACTGGTGTGCGCCGCCGCACCCGACCCGGCCCTGGGCGCGCGCTTCGCCTTGCGCACGCCCGCCTACTTCGAGCAGCACGCGGCCAGCTACGCGCGCGTGCTCTACCACTTCGGCAATTCGAACCCGCACCAATACATGTTCGAGCTGCTCAAGCGTTCGCCGGGCGTGGTGGTGCTGCACGACTTCTACCTCAGCGGCGTACTCGACAACATGGAGCGCGACGAAGTGCTGCCGCAAGCCTTTCTGCAGGCGCTCTACGAATCGCACGGCTACACCGGCTTGCTGGCGCACCGCGAGATTGGGCGCAACCCCAGCATCTGGGACTTCCCCTGCAATAAGGCGGTGTTGGAGCACGCCAGCGGCGTGATCGTGCATTCGGACTTTTCGCGCCAGCTGGCCGAGCAATGGTATGGCGCGGGCAGCGCCGATGCCTGGCGCACCGTGCCGCTGCTGCGCGCGCTGCCCGAGGATGCCAATGCGGGCGACGCGGCTGCGGCGCGCCAGCGCGCGCGCGCCGCCCTCGGCCTGGGCGAGGACGACTTCCTGGTGTGCAGCTTCGGCATGCTCGGCGCCACCAAACTCAATGAACGCCTGCTCGACGCCTTCCTGGCCTCGCCCCTGGCGCAGCGTCCAAACTGCCGCCTGGTGTTCGTGGGCGAGAACGACGCCGGCCCCTACGGCGTGAACCTGCTGCGCCGCATTCATGACGCCGGCTGCGCGGCGCGCATTGCCATTACCGGCTTCGCCAGCGCGCAGGACTACGCCAACTACCTAGCGGCGAGCGACACGGCGGTGCAGCTGCGCGCGCAAACGCGCGGCGAAACCTCGGCCTCGGTGCTCGACTGCCTGCTGCACGGCGCGCCCACCATCATCAACGCGCACGGCGCCGCCGCCACCCTGCCCGACGAGGTGCTCATCAAGCTGCCCGACCAGTTCGACGACGCCGCCCTGACCGCGGCGCTGGCCGAGCTGGCCGCCGCCCCGCAGCGGCGCGCGCAATTGGCCGCGGCCGGACGCGCGCACGTGCGGCGCCACCACGCGCCAGCCGAGGCCGGGCGCGCCGTGTTCGAGGCGATCGAACATTTCGCCCGCCACAGCCCGCAAGCCCATTACCGCCAGCTTGTCCAAGCGATCGGCCGCATCGACGCGCCACGCGCGCCGACCGACGCGCAACTGATCGGCGCGGCCAGCGCCATCGCGCGCAACGCGCCCCCAAGCGCGCCGCGCCAACTGCTGGTCGACATTTCGGCGCTGGTGCAAACGGACCACAAGACCGGCATCCAGCGCGTGGTGCGCAGCATCTTGCTGGCCTTGATCAAGAACCCGCCGCCCGGCTACCGCATCGAGCCGGTCTACAGCGAAGGCACGCGCCGCAGCTACCGCTACGCGCGCCGCTTCACCTTCGGCATGCTGGGCGGACCGGCCCCGCAGCTGGAGGACGCGCCGATCGAGGCGCGCGCCGGCGACCTGTTCCTGGGCCTGGACCTGGCCTCGAACATCACCACCCAGAACGAGCCGCTGCTGCTGCAACTGCGCCGGCGCGGCGTACGCCTGTGGTTCGTGGTGTACGACCTGCTGCCGCTGCTGCGCCCGGATGGTTTTCCGTACGGCGCGCAAAAGTACTACGGCGACTACATCAACACCATCACGCTGGTGGCCGACGGCATCGCCACCATTTCGCGCGCGGTGTCGGACGAATTGGCGCATTGGATCGCGACCCATCCGAACCGGCGCGCCGCGCCGCTGCAACTGAGCTACTTCCACCTGGGCGCGGACATCGAGGCGAGCGCGCCCTCGACCGGCCTGCCACCGAACATCGAGCGCGTGCGGCACGCCTTGCAAAGCGCCCCCACCCTGCTGATGGTGGGCACGCTCGAGCCGCGCAAGGGTCAGGCGCAAGCGCTGGCGGCGTGCGAGCTGCTGTGGGAAAAAGGCGTGGCCCTGAACCTGGTCATCGTGGGCAAGGACGGCTGGCTGATGGAGGCGCTGGTCAAGCGCCTGCAGCACCATCCCCAGCACGAGGGGCAGCTGTTCTGGCTGCCCGGCGCCTCCGACGAAACGCTGCAGCTGCTGTACGCTTCGTGCAGCGTGCTGCTGGCCGCCTCCGAGGGCGAGGGTTTCGGCCTGCCGCTGATCGAGGCGGCGCGCCACGGCTTGCCGATCCTGGCGCGCGACATTGCCGTGTTCCGCGAAGTGGCGGGCGAACACGCGAGCTACTTCACTGGGCGCGATGCGGCTTCGCTGGCCGAGGCCATCGAAGCCTGGCTGGCCCTGCGCGCAGCCGGCAGCGCGCCGGCCTCGCAGCGCATGCCCTGGCTGAACTGGCAACAAAGCGCGCAGCAACTGGTCGACGCGACCGTGGGCGGCCAGGTGTACACGCGCCTTGGCGCCGGCACGGTGGCGCCGCAGCTGCTGGTGGACGTGTCGGCGGTGGCGCGCGAAGACCTCAAGACCGGCATCCAGCGCGTGGTGCGGGCCCAGTTGTTCGAGCTGATGCAGCTGCCCACCACGCGCTTCCAGGTCCATCCCGTGATCCTCACCGACGAAGGCGGCCAGTGGCACTACCGCTACGCGCGCCGCTACGAGCACCACTTGCTGGGCACGGACGACTTCGGCGTGCAGGACGAGCCGGTGCGGGTGGCGCCCGGCGACGTGTTCTACAGCCCGGATTTCTTCCCCGGCGCCGTCAGCGAGGCCGGACGCACCGGCCTGTACACGCGCTGGCGCGCGGCCGGCGTGTCGGTCAACTTCCTGGTGCACGACGTGCTGCCGGTGCTGCGCCCGGACTTTTTCCCGACCGGCACCGACAGCGTCTTCGAGCAGTGGCTCGACACCGTCAGCGTGCATGCCGACCGGCTGGTGTGCATCAGCGCGGCGGTGGCCGACGAGACGCGCGCCTACCTGGAGCGGCGCGCGCCGGCGCGCGCGCTGCCGCGCTTCGCGGTGGTGCACCACGGCGCCGACATCAGCGCCTCGCGCCCGTCCACCGGCCTGCAGGACGACGCCCAAGCGCTGCTGGCCGACATCGGCGGCGTGCCCAGCTTTCTGATGGTGGGCACGATCGAACCGCGCAAGGGGCACTTGCAGGCGCTCGACGCCTTCGAGCGCCTGTGGGCCGACGGTTTTGATACACGCCTGGTGGTGGTCGGCGGCGAAGGATGGAAGGGCTTGCCGGACGGGCAGCGCCGCACCATTCCGGCGATCATGGCGCGCCTGGCCGCGCATCCGGAACTGGGCAAGCGCTTGCACTGGCTGCGCGGGATCAGCGACGAATACCTCGAGCGCGTGTACGCGGCCTGCACCTGCCTGCTCGCGCCGAGCGAGGGCGAAGGCTTCGGCCTGCCCCTGATCGAGGCGGCGCGCCACCGCATGCCGGTGATCGCGCGCGACATTCCGGTGTTTCGCGAGATCGCGCAAGACCACGCCTATTACTTCGCCGGCTTGCACGGGCAAGACCTGGCCGGCGCCATCAGCGCCTGGCTGGTCTTGCATGCGGAGGGTACGGCGCCGCATTCGGAGCAGATGGGGCACAAGACCTGGCGCCAGAATGCCGAAGACCTGGTGCGCGTCTTGCTGGGCGTGGAGGGAGCATGATGGCATCGCCCCAGACACCGCTGGTCGTCGACCTCGACGGCACCTTGATCCACACCGACTTGCTGGTTGAATCGGCGCTGACGGCCTGCAAGGATAACCTGGGCACGCTGTTCGCCGTGCCCGGCTGGCTCGGGCGCGGCAAGGCCGAGCTCAAGCGCGAGCTGGCCGCGCGCGCCGAACTCGACATCGCCACCCTGCCCTGGAACCTGCCGCTGCTCGAGTGGCTGCGCGCCGAACGCGCCGGCGGGCGCACCCTGGTGCTGGCCACCGCGTCGGACCTGCGCTACGCGCAGCAGGTGCAAGCCCACCTGGGCTGCTTCGACGAGGTGTTCGCCAGCTGCGACGGGCGCAACCTGGCGGCCGCGCACAAGCGCGCCGCGCTGGTCGAGCGCTTCGGCGAGGGCGGTTACGACTATGCCGGCAACGCGCACGACGACCTCGAAGTATGGCGCTCGGCGCGCCAAGCCGTGGTGGTCAATGCGCCCAGCGGACTGCAAGCGCAGATCGGGATCCCGGTGGCCAAGGTGTTCGCGCGACCGGCGGGACCGGCGCGCGCGTGGGGGCGCGCGCTTCGCCTGCACCAATGGCTCAAGAACGCCCTGCTATTCCTGCCGCTGTTGGCGGCGCACCGTTTCGACGCGGCCAGCTGGCTGGCCGGCGCGCTCGGTTTCCTTGCCTTCAGCCTATGCGCCTCGAGCGTCTATCTGCTCAACGACCTGCTTGACCTGACGGCCGATCGCCACCACCCGCGCAAGCGCCTGCGCCCGTTCGCGGCCGGGCGCCTGCCGGCGCTGCACGGCGCGCTGCTCGCGCCCTTGCTGCTGCTGGCGGCGCTGGGAATCGCCTTCACCCTCTCGCGTCCGTTCGGCGCGGTGCTGATCGCTTACTACGGCTTGACGCTGGCCTATTCCTTTTACCTCAAGCGCATCGCCATGCTCGACGTGATGACCTTGGCCGGCCTGTACACGATCCGCATCGTGGCCGGCGCCGCGCTCACCACCATCGTGCCCTCGTTTTGGCTGCTCAGCTTTGCCTTGTTCTTTTTCCTGTGTCTGGCCTTCCTCAAGCGCTACACCGAGCTGGTCGGCCTGCACACGGCCAAGGGGGGCGACTCGAAGGGGCGCGGCTACGCCGCCATCGACGCCCCGATCGTCGCCGCCCAGGGCGCGGCGGCTGGCTACACCAGCGTGCTGGTGCTGGCCTTCTACATCAATTCGGCCGAAGTGACGGTGTTGTACCGGGAACCGCGCTGGCTGTGGGGCATCTGCGTGCTGCTGCTGTACTGGCTCAACCGCTCATGGTGGCTGGCGCACCGCGGGCGCCTGCATGACGACCCGGTGATCTACGCCGTGATGGATGGCGGCAGCCGCCTCATCCTGCTGGCCGTGCTGGCCCTGCTCGCCATCGCCTCGCTCCACTTGTGGTGAGGCACGCCATGTTCAAGTACCTGCGATCCTTCGGCTGCCTTGGGCTGGCCGTGCTGCTGCTCGCTGGCGCCGTGTTCGGCGGCAGCCGCATCACCGGCGACGGTGGCGAATACCTGTTGATGACGCATGCGATGCTCAAGCACGGCACGCCGGAAATTCGGCGCAGCGACATCGAGCACTTTTTACCGGTCCCGGCCAAGCGCCCGATCGGGGCCAGCATGCACGGCTTGGCGGCGCAGCTCGACGCGGCCATGCGCGCCCCCAGCAAAGCCTATGTCAGCGGTTTCTTCCCGACCGCACAGGGGCGCTATTACGCGATGCACTTCTGGCTCTATTCGCTGCTGGCGCTACCTTTCTACGCGCTCACCACGCTGCTCGGCCTGGCCGCCGGCACCGCCTTCGGCATGCTCAACATGGCGTGCGCCGGCGCCGCCTTCGCCTACCTGCGGCGCGCCATGCCGCAGCACGTTCGCAGCGGCTTCGCGCTGTTCCTGCTGATGGGGACCAGCTTCTACCTGCCCTGGAGCGGACCGGAAGTGATGTCGGCCGCCTGCGCCCTGGTGGCGACGGTGGCGATGCTGCGCGGCGAGACCGGCTTGTCGATGCTGGCCGCCGGCCTGGGCGCGGCCCAAAACCCCTCGCTCGCCTTGATGATGCCGTTCGCGCTGGCGCTGCGTCTGGCGCTGCGCGCCTGGCCGCAGCTGGCCTGGCCGGGCGCCGCGCCGCGCCGCCTCGGACCCGAGCTGCTCATGGGTGCGGCCGGCGTCATCTGCGCGCTGGCCCCGTTCGCCTATTTCGAATACCTGTTTGGCACGCCTAGCCTGATCGCGCAATACAGCACCCGCCCCGAGCTCATCACCGGCGCGCGCCTGTTTTCCGTGTTCTTCGACCTGAACCAGGGCATGTTGATCGGCTTGCCCGGCTTGTTTGTGGCGCTGCCGCTGGCGGCGGTGCTGGTGGCGCGGCCGCAGCGGCGCCGCTTCCTGCTGGCCGCGGCGCCGGTAGGCGTGTGCGTGCTGGCGATGGCGCTGCCGGCTTTGAGCGCGACGAACTGGAATTCAGGTGCCGCCGTCATGCTGCGCTACGCCTACTGGCTGGCGATGCCGGCGCTGGCGCTGCTGTTGTACGCCCTAACCATATTGACGGCGGCGCGCCGGCGCATCGTCCTGTGCGTGGCGGCGGGGGCGCAACTGCTGGTGTTCATGCAGTTCGGCCTGTTGGGCGAGCGCAGTAGCACGGTGCACCATACGGCGCTGGCAAATGCGATGCTGGCGGCCTGGCCGCACCACTACAATCCAGATCCCGAGATTTTTTATGAACGCGGCATCGGCAGGGAGGTGCCAACCCCGCTTGACGAAGCGGCCGTCTATGCCTACAGGGTCAATGGCGCGCCGGTCAAGCTGATGCGCCACTGGTCGCGCTTTGCCAACAGCGCCGGCCTGTGCCAGGATGGCGCGCGCCTGCTGGCCCGGCACGTGCGCACGGTCGACGGCGGCTGGCAATACCTGCATGCGCCCTTCACTTGCGTCACCGGCCAGACCGACCTGGAGCTGGGCTTCCTGGGATTTAATGACACCAATACGCACGCGCGCCGCGCGCTCGCGCACGGCTGGTCGGTGCTCGAAACTACGGGGGTGTGGACCGATGGCACCGCATCGACGCTGACCTTGAGCGTACCGGCGGCACTGCATGCGCGCCGCATTCTCGTGCAAGGCCATTACTACGGCTCGGTCGATCGCACCGAGGTCGAACTGGGCGGCGTGAGCCTGGGCCAGATGCGCCTCGATCGCGCCAACAGCATCGCGATCCCAGCTGCCATGCGCGACGCGCCCACCTTGACTTTGGTGTTGCGCCACGCGCAGCCGCAATCGCCACGCGCGCGCGGCGAATCGCAAGACGCGCGCGCGCTGGGCTTCTTCCTCGAAGCGCTGGCCTTGCGGGCGGACTGATGGAACCGACCGCACCAGCGCACGCCGCGCCGTTTTGGCATCGCCCAGCCGCCAGCGCCAGCGCCTTCGCGCTGGTGTTGGCCGTGCTGCTGTCGGCACTGCTGGCGCTGGTGCGCCCCACCCCGAACGGCGACCTGGTCGAATATTCAGTGAGCACGGTGGCGCTGGCCGAACATGGCACGCCGGCGCTGCGCCCGGCCGACATCGCCATCGCGCGCGCCATGCTGCCCCAGCTCGCGCCCCACTTCACACAGCTTGAGCTTGGCATGCGCGCCGGCTTGGCGGCGCCCCATCCGGGCTTTCGGCGCGGGCGCGATGGCGCCGTGTATGCGATCCACTTCTTCGGCTATAGCGCGCTGGCGGCGCTGCCGTACCGGGCATTGCGCCTGGCCGGGGTGGACGCGCCCGGCACACTCAAGTGCTTCCAGTTCGTCAACGCGTGCGCCTTGTTCGTGCTTGGCATGGCGCTGTATCGCCTGTTCACCTCCCCCCTCAAGGCGCTGCTCGCGCTGGCCATGTTCATGCTGTGCGGCGGCGCCTGGTACTGGACTTGGGCCAGCCCGGAATGCCTGAGCGCGGCGGCCCTGCTGGCCGCGCTGGCGTCGATGGCGCGCGGGCGCGCGCTCAGCGGCTCCCTGCTGGCGGGCCTGGCGGCCCAGCAAAACCCCAGCATCGTCGCCTTTTTCGTCTTCGCCCCCTTACTGCTGCTGTGCGCCGATGACCGTGCGCGCACGCATTGGCGCACGCACTGGCGTACCGACGGGCGCACCCGCCTGCTGCAAGCGCGCCTACCCGCCGCGCTGGGCGCCGGACTGGCGCTTTTCGCGCTGCCGGTGCTGTTTAACCTGTGGCAGTTCGGCGTGCCCAACATCATCGCGCACCTGTATTCGGACGCCCGCTTGATCGGCGTGGTGCGGCTGGTCTCGTTTTACTGCGACCTCAACCAGGGCATGGTGGTCGCCATTCCCGGCGTGCTGGGCGCCTTGCTGCTGTGGCGCTCGCGCAGCGAACGCGCCATGCTGCTGGCCTGTGCCGCCCTCACGCTGGCATTGGCGCTGCCGGCGCTGTCGGTATTAAACTGGAATTCGGGCGCGGCCGGTGTGATGCGCTATGCCTTCTGGGCCGCGATGCCGCTGCTGTTCGCCCTGCTGTGGCGCTGGCGCGCGCAGGCGCGCATGCCGTGGCCGATGCTGCTGGCCGTGGGCTTGACGCAAGCCTTGGCCACGGCCAGCGCCGCCTCGTACAGCTACACCGAACTGAGCCCGCTGGCGCGCCTGGTGCTGGCGAAGGCACCACACTGGTATCACCCTGAACCGGAGATCTTCGCCGAGCGCACCGCTCACAACGATAACTATATTTTCACGGACCGCATCTACAGCTACGAACCGGACGGCATGCCCATCCTGACCTTGTACAACCGCGCCCATCCGGATGGCGAAGCGGCCTTGTGCGGACCGGGTGGCAGGCTCACGCCGGACAATCGCGGCGCCGCCAGTGCCGGGCGTTGGCGCTACCTCGACGGCACGCCCAAGTGCAGCGGCGCGCGCTGGGGCGCGATGGCGGCGGTGCGCCACGACGTCAACGCCGTGGACGCGCGCGCCGCCGTGGCGCTGGCCGCCGGCTGGGGCGAGCCCGAGCACGGCAGCGGCAACTGGGATGGCGTGTGGTCGAACGGCGCGCGCTCGCGCATCATGCTCACGCTGCCCAAGGGCGAGCAACCGGGCCAACTGCTGCTCGAGGGGCAGTACTTCGCCGGGAACAAGCGCAGCCGGGTGCGCATCAATGGCAGCGACCTTGGGTGGCAAGAGCTGGGGAACGGGGTGCCGCTGTCACTGGCGAATGTGCCCAAGCGGGCCGGCAAGCTGGCCATCGAACTCGAATATGACGCGCCCTATCAGGCACCCAGCGGCACGCGCGACCAGCGCGCGCTGGCGTTTTTCCTGCATGGAGTGGCGTTGTGGTAGCGCTGCCGCGAGAGGCTATCTATCGCTTGACGAAAGTGATGCCTGCGCACGGAGGAAAAGGCCGACGCGCCGTCAGGGCGGCGGGCGCGCGATCACGGCGCGCGCGCTCAGGAAGTTGACCAGCGCACCAGCGGCCGAACCGATCGCCACGCCATACAGGCCGGTCCAGGATGAGCGCGGCAGCAGCAGCACAGCCAGCGTGTAGGCGCCGTAGTTGATGGCGCCGCCGCCGGCCATGGCCGCCAGGTAGCGCCACCACTCGTCCCAGCTGGCGCGCTGCGCTTGCGCGCGAAACGTGAAACGCCGGTTGACTTGCCAGGTGACCCACACGGCCGCCAGGAAAGAGACCGCGCGCCCGCCGAAGTAACCCAGGCCGGCCGCCAGCATCAGGTACAGCAAGGCAGCGTCGACCACCAGGGCGGCCACGCCGGACACGCCGAAGCGCCACAGCTGGCTCCACAGCCCGGGCATGCTTAAGGCTTGGGCAAACCGCCCAGCAGGGCTGCGACCTTGTGCTTGGCCGGTTTGACGGCGCCTGCGCTGACCTTGGGCGCCGCTGGCGCGCTATTGGTCGGCTCGTACGGCTTGAGGAACCAGGGATCGACTTTTTCGCGCCGCGGCGGACCGGCCGGGCGGCTCGAGCGCTCGCTGCGCTCGGGCAGGCCGCGGGCGGGCGATTCGGCGTCGCGCCGCGGCGGACGGCGTTCGCCGCCACGCTCACCGCGATCGCCACGATCACCATCGCGGGCGCCGCGCGCCGTCGGCGCCACGAAGCTATCGAGCTCGCCGCGCGTGATGGTTTGCTTGATCAGCTTTTCAATGTCCGTCAGCAGACGCTCATCCTTCTCCGAGTAGATCGAGATGGCGTCGCCGGAGGCGCCGGCGCGGCCGGTGCGGCCGATCCGGTGTACATAGTCTTCCGCGTTGTAGGGCAGGTCGTAGTTGATCACGCAAGGCAGGTCGGAGATGTCGAGCCCGCGCGCGGCCACGTCGGTGGCCACCAGCACGTCGATCTCGCCCTTCTTGAAGGCCTCGAGCGCGGCCATGCGTTCCTGCTGGGTCTTGTCGCCGTGGATGGCGGTCGCTTTCACGCCTTCCTGTTCCAAGTGGCGCGACAGGCGCGAAGCGCCGATCTTGGTGTTCGAGAACACCAGCACCTGCTTGAGGTCACGTCCGCGCAACAGGTGCGAAACGACGTCGCGCTTGGCTTCCTCGGCCACCTTGTAGACCACCTGGGTGACCTTGTCGGCGGTGGCATTGCTGCGCGCCACTTCGATCGTCACGGGGCTGGTGAGGAAGCTGTTGGCCAGCTTTTTGATTTCGGTCGAAAAGGTGGCCGAGAACATCAGGTTCTGGCGCTTCTTGGGCAGCATATTGATGATGCGCTGCAGGTCCGGCAGGAAGCCCATGTCGAGCATGCGGTCGGCCTCGTCCATCACCAGCATCTGCACCTGGCCCAGGCTGACGTTCTTTTGTTCGACATGGTCGAGCAGACGGCCAGGGGTGGCGATGACGATTTCGACGCCGCCCTTGAGGATGGTGGTCTGGCCCTTCATGTCCATGCCGCCGAACACCACGGTCGAACGCAGCGGCGTGTGCTGGGCGTAGGCGCGCACATTGTCGGCCACCTGCACCGCCAGTTCGCGCGTGGGCGTGAGCACCAGGGCGCGCACCGGATGGCGCGCCGGCGACATCGACGAATTGGCCGTCGCCAGCAGCAGCTGGATGATCGGCAGCGAGAAGCTGGCCGTCTTGCCAGTGCCGGTCTGGGCCGCGCCCATCACATCGCGCCCTTGCAGCACGATCGGGATGGCCTGGGCCTGGATCGGCGTCGGGTGGACGTAGCCCTGATCGTTCAGGGCGCGCAGGATTTCCGGCGCCAGGCCGAAATCAGTGAAACGCACGGTTGGAGCGTTGGCGGATTCGGCGGTGTTCGGTGTTTCAGACATAGTTTTTCAAGCTTCTTAATCGATTTGTTCCATGGTGCGCGCACGCCCTCGAAGCACCGGGGCGCGCGAAAAAACCAGCGGGGATGGGAGGTGGGCCGTGGCAAACCGGCCATAAAACGGTGACCAAACCGGGCGCGCAGACAAGGAACCACTAATAGTGCGGTAAACGATACCCTAAATCGGGTCAACTGTACACGGGAATCGGCCAGGCGCGCGCGCTCCGCATTGCAAAAATAGCATCGACGGCGTGCGCGCCCTCACTTGCGCGCGTCCGGGAAGAACACTTGCTGGCCCTCGGCCTTGAAGGCGGCGATGCGCTGCTGCCCGTGCGGCGAGGTGATCCATTTGATCAGCTGCTGCGCGCCCGCGTAATTGACGTCGGGGTACTTGGCCGGATTGACGGCGATGATGCCGTAGGGGTTGAACATCTTCGGGTCGCCCTGGCACAGGATGGCCAGGCCGGTCTTTTGGCGATAGGCGGCGTAGGTGGCGCGGTCGCTCAAGGTGTAGGCCGCGAGCTGGCTCGCCATATTCAGTACCTCGCCCATGCCCAGGCCGGCCGAGACGTACTGGTGCCCCTGCGGCTTGCTGCCCAACTGCTTCCAGTAGCTTTGCTCCATCTGCTCGGTGCCCGAATTGTCGCCGCGCGAAATGAAGCGCGCGCCGCTGGCGGCGATCTTGCGCAGCGCCACCAGCACGTCGGCCCCGCCCTTGATGCCGGCCGGATCAAAGGCCGGACCGACGATCACGAAATCGTTGTGCATGACGTCGCGCCGGTCCACTCCATGGCCATCGGCCACGAACTTGTCTTCGGCGGCGCGCGCGTGCACCAGGGTGACGTCGACGTCGCCGTTCTTGGCCAGTTCGAGCGCCTTGCCGCTGCCCACCGCGATCACCTGCACGTGGATTTTCGTTTGCGCCTCGAATTCGGGCAGCAGGTATTGCAGCAAGCCGGAACTGTCGGTGCTGGTGGTGGTGGACAGGCGCAGCAGTTGCTGGGCACTGGCCGGCAGCGCGGCCAGCAAGGCGAGGATGAAGGCGAGGCGGCGCGCGCGGCGCGCGGTGCGGCAAGGTGTCATGGTTGGCGCTCGTTCGGGGGTTCGTCGATAGGGTGGGGACGCAGGCCCAGGCGGCCGTCGCGCAGTTTCACGCGGCGCACCGCCGGCAAGCCGATCAGGTCGCGGTCGTGGCATGCCATGATGACGGTGCAGCCGGCCGCGGCGAGTTCTGGAATCATCGCGATGACCTGCTCGCGCGCGGCCCCGTCCAGGTTGGCGGTCGGCTCGTCGAGCAGCAGCAGGCGCGGCTCGAGCACGCGCGCGCGCGCCAAGGCCACGCGCTGGCGCTCGCCACCGGAGAGCGTGCGCGCGTCTCGCGCGCGCAAGTGGGCCACGCCAGCCCAATCGAGCGCCGCGTCCACGCGCGCGCCGCTGGCGCTGTGGGCGCCGCGCGCGCGCAAGCCGTAAGCCACGTTCTCGGCCACTGAGCAGCTGAACATGAGCGGATGCTGGTGCACGTACACGATGGCGCGCCGCAGCGCTGGCGGATACGGCCACAGCGGCAGCGGGGCGCCGTCGAACAACACGCGCGCGCCCTCGGCCCGCTCCAGGCCGGCCAGGATGCGCAGCAAGGTGCTCTTGCCGGCGCCGTTGACCCCGGTGAGCACGTAGGCGCTGGCGGCGTCGAAGCTGAAATCGTCGATCGCCAGCAGCGCGCGCGCGCCGAAGGCCTTGTGCAAATGGGCGATGTGCAGCAGAGCGCTCATACGGCGGGCCTGGCGTCGCCCTGCAGCAGCAGCAAGGCCGCGTTGATCATCAGCGCGATGGCCATCAGGACCAGCCCTAGCGCGATGCCGAAGGCGAACTCGCCCTTGCTGGTCTCGAGCGCGATGGCGGTGGTGATGGTGCGGGTATCGCCGGCGATATTCCCGCCGACCATCATCGCGCAACCGACTTCCGAGATCACGCGGCCAAAGCCGTTGATGACGGCGGCCATCACGCCAAAGCGCACTTCGCGCAGCACCGTCCACATCTGGCGCGCGCGCGAGGCGCCCAGGGTGATGGCGGTCTCGCGCACACGCGCGTCGGCCGATTGCACCGCCGCCAGCACGAAGGCGAGCAAGACCGGCAGCGCGATGAGCACCTGGCCGGCGACGATCGCTTGCTGGGTGAATAGCCAATGCAGGGGGCCGAGCGGGCCCTGGCGCGAGAGCATCAGGTAGAGCAGCAAGCCCACCAGCACGGTGGGCAGCGACAAGGCGGCCTGCGCCAGCCAGATCAGCAAGCGCCGCCCCGTGAAGCGAGCGGTGGCGATGAGGTAGCCGCCCACCAGCGCCGGCGGGGTGGCCAGCGCCAGCGCCAGCAACGTGGTCTTGAGCGAGGTCCAGATCGTCAGCCACAGGCCGGCGTCACCGCTCGCGAGCATCGCCAAGGCGTGTTGGAAAGCGTCGATCAAGATGGGTGCGCGAATGGGGGATGGGAGCGCCATCATACCGGGAACAGCGCTCTGGGGACAGACCCCTGTTTAGGGGAAATGCGCGCATTTCCCCTAAACAGGGGTCTGTCCCCAGGGCGCTGTTCCGGACCTAGGCGAACCAGCTCACCATCGCCGGCGCGCCGTCGTAGTCGATCGGGTAGGCCGTCACCATGGTGCTGCGCGGTGCGCCGTTCTCGCCCTTGAGCTGCACCGTGCGCGCCGCGATCGGGCTGCCCGCAGCCAGCGCCCCCATCAGGGCGGCGGCCTCGGCCGGGTCGACGAAGGACGCGCCCATATCGCTTTCGGCGACCCCGCCGGCGTCCAGCGCGAACAGGCGCGCGTAGGCGGCGTTCGAAAACACGATGGCGCCATCAAGGCGCCGCTTGATGCAGGCGGCCACCGGCGCGCTGGCCAGCACCTCGCGGAACTGGCGCGCCGCGCCCTGCAGGCGCTGCTGCTCGCCCTTGCGCTCGGTGATGTCGGTGTGGGTGCCCACCATGCGCAGCGGGCGCCCCGACTCGCCGCGCGTGACCACCATGCCACGGTCGTGCACCCATTTCCAGCTGCCGTCCTTGCAGCGCGTGCGGTGCTCGTTCGAATAGCTGGCCGTCTTGCCGACCAGGTAGGCGCGCATGTCAGCCTCCACCTGGCCCAGGTCGTCCGGATGAATCAAGCCCTTCCAGCCTTCCAGGCGCAGCTCGAACGCTTCGTCGCCGTAGCCGTTCATCTGCTTCCAGCGCTGCGAGAAGATCACCTTGCCGCTGTCGAAATTGACGTCCCACACGCCATCGCCGGCGCCGTCGAGCGCGTACTTCCAGCGCTCCTCGGTTTCGCGCAAGGCTTGTTCGCTATGCTTGCGCTCGGTGATATCGGTGCCGATCGAGATATATTGGTAGCATTTGCCATCGGGCTTGAGGAAGGGAACGATGGTCACCGCGCTCCAGTACAAGCTGCCATCGCTGGCGCAGTTGCAGATCTCGCCCTTCCAGATCCGGCCCGCCGTGATGGTGTCCCACAGGTCCTTGAAAAACGCGTCCGGGTGCACGCCCGCGTTGATTTGGCGATGGTCGTGCCCGACCAGCTGCTCGCGCCGCATCTTGGCGATGTGGCAGAATTTGTCGTTGGCGTGCACGATGCGCCCGCGCGGGTCGGTGATGGCGACGATCGCGTGCTGGTCGAGCGCCGCCTCAAGGTCCTTGACCTTGGACGCGGCGGCCAGCAATTCGGTGTGCTGGCGGCGCGCGTTCTGCAGCACCTCGTAGGCGCGCAAGGCCCCGATCACGGTGGTGTAGAGCTGGGTGCCGGTCAGCTCGCTCTTCGATTTGTAGTCGTTGATCTCGTAGTCGACGATCACCTTGCGCTCGGGCGCGTCGCCCGGCTGGCCCGTGCGCAGCACGATCTGCACCGCATGGTTGCCCAGGTCTTCGCGCACATGGCGCGCCAGGCGCAAGCCGGCATCCTGGGTTTCCATCACCACGTCGAGCAGCACCAGCGCGATGTCTTCGGTGTGGCGCAGCGTGGCCGAACCCTGCTGCGCGCTGTAAGCGTTGAGAAATTCAATGCCGCGCCGCTGGTAGGTGGTGTCGCGCAGCGAGATCTGGGTCGCCTTGTGCACCTCCTCGTTGTCGTCCACGATCAGGATGCGCCACGGCGGCAGCGCGTCATGCGCGGGCGCGGGCACTCCCACCTCCTCGTCGGCAAACATCATCACGTCGTCGTCGGCTGTACCGCTCATCCCTATCTCCTTCCCCGCTATGATATCCGGCCCGGCGCCGCCGCGCCCAACACTTTGCATTGATCCTTGCAATCCATGGCGCAACTATAATAGTTGCCTAATCAATACGCCTAACCGGCGCGCACGCGCCACCCGGTCGATAAATGCGCCACGTAATGATATATTCATCGCCGAAGGGTCCAGTGGGGACTGCGAACAAGGACAGCGCATGCATTTACCGGCCAATTTCCAATTCCTGCTCAACGCCATCCTGTTGCCGTCACTGCTCACCTTTCTGCTCATCGGTGGCCTGTTCGCCATGCTCGTTGGGCTGGGCTTGTGCGTGCGCAGCGCCGCCGTGCTGCACGCGATCGAGATGCTCAACCGCTGGATCAGCTTCCGGCGCGTGATGAAGCCGCTCGAAATCCCGCGCGACAGCTGGCGCGCGATCCGGCGCAACCGGCGCTGGATGTCGGTGCTGATGCTGGCGGGCGCCGCCTACACCATCCGCGGCTTGATCGAACTGAACGTGCCGGCCACGGCCAGCGTGGTAGCCACCCAGTTCAAGCTGCAGGCGCCGCTGGTGGAGTGGCTGGTGCTGAGCGCCGTCTGCCTGCTCATCATCGGCAATGTGATGGGGGTGGCGGCCAGCATCCTGCTCGCCTTCTCGCCCGATTCCCTGGCCCGCCTGGACGCGCGCGCCAGCCGCTGGATTTCCACCCGCAACGCGCTGCGCCCGGCCAGCGCAATGCATTGCACCTTCGACCATTGGGTGGAACACTGGCCGCGCGCCACCGGCATGCTGATCACCGTGTTCTCGCTGGTGGAGGTGGTGTCGGTGTGGCGGGTGATGCACTAAATTCGCGCTATATACGCAGGGTTTCGAACCCGAAGCCGATCTCCTCGAGCGCCTGGGCCGCGCCGTCGAGGGTGGCGAATTGGCGCGGCTGCAAGGTCTGCACCTCGAGCAGCATGCCCGCCTCGCCCTTGGCGCCGGCCAGGCGCACCATCCAGGCCGAACGGCTCATCGGCACCCGCACCAGGGCCGCGCCGGACAGGCGTCCGGCCGAAAAATCGCGGCGCGCCTGCTCCATGGTCCGATTACATTCGATCATCCCCATCTCCTTGCCAATCCATGTCGTGCCGGCCCGCCGGCATCGGGTCGACACTATAGCGCCAGCGCGCACGCTTGTGCGTTTTTCATTATGTGTAAGGGATCGGTAACGCCGTTCCGACATACTGGCGCACGCCGATAGGCCCGCGCCACGCCCCCCCGACCCCGTGGCTGGCGCGCGGCCTGGCACTGACATGAACGATCGATTCGATCCCATCCGCTACTCGCAGGAGCATCCGTGGCACACACAGCAGAAAATTCCAGGTCCGACTTCGTCACCGGCGCGGCGCCAACCCACACGGCCATGGCCAGCGCAGCGGCCCTGGCCGGCCCGGCCAACCTGAGCGACGGCAGCTACGCGTCGGCGCTCGTGCTGTACGGCTTGAACCAGCCCTACGCAATCGCCGACACGGCCGCGGTGCTGGCCGGCGCCGACCCGGCCGTGCTCAATGGCGCCATCGCGATCAGCGTGACCGGCTCGGTGGCGGCGGCGGCCGACCTGGCGCTGGCCGAGTCGCTCACCACCAAGGTGCTCGACGCATCCGGCATCCTGGCCCTGAGCGGCTCCCAGCTCGACATCACAGCCGTGTACAAGGCGGCCGGCAGCGGGATCGCCGGCCTGGGCAACGAGGCCCTGGTGCTATCGAACAGCGCCGTCAGCGCCTCGACCATGCTGCAGATCGACGCTTACACTACCGGCCTGGTCGACGTGGGCGCCGCCAACGCGGTGGTGGGACCGGCCTCCTCGATCCTGATGCTCTATAACGCGCTGGGCGTGACCGGCCTGGGCAACGAAGCGGTGACGCCGACCGATGCGAACGCGGTGGCGGCGACGGTGAGCGCCATCGACGCGCGCACCACGGGCGTACTCAGCCTTGCCAACACGGGCAACCTGGTGGGTTCGGTGGCCGAGATCATGGCCGTCTATGATGAAGCCAAGGCCGGCACCGTGGCCGCCCTGAGTGGCCAGGTCGCCACCGTTACCGATGTGACGCTGGCCGCGGCGAGCCTGCTGGCGCTCGACGCGACCAGCCTGGGCCAGGTGCGCGCGAACGCCGCCACCACCCTCACCGGCTCGATCGCGCAATTGCAGGCGGCCTACGCCGCCAACAGCGCCGGCACCATCGCCGGCTTGGGCAACGAGGCGCTCACGCTGTCCGACAGCGCCGCCAGCGCCAGCGCCCTGCTGGCGCTGCGCCAAGCTACCGGCGGGGCCATCAACGCCGCCAGCGTGCTCACCCTGACCGGCACGGCGGGAGAATTGAAAGCGCTGTATGTGGCGCCCGGCTTTAGCGGCCTGGGTAACGAGAACGTGGTGTTGACCGACACCAGCGTGACGGCCGCCAGCTTGAACACGCTCGACGCGGCCACCAGCGGCGTGGTCAACGCGGCGTCCGTGACGAGCGTCTCGGGCACGGTGGCTGGCTTGCAGACAGCTTATGGCGGCAATCTGGCCGGCGCCATCAGCGGCTTGGGCAACGAGAGCATGATCGTGATCGATGGCACCGTCAGCGTGGCCGCCCTCGGCCAGCTCGACGCCTACACCAGCGGCCTGGTCGACTTGAGCAATGTCGGCGGCATCAGTGGCACGGCCATCAATCTCCAATTCCTGTTCACCCAAAGTGGCATTGGCGGCCTGGGCCACCAGCAGCTGATCCTCACCGATACCAGCCTGCCCGCCAGCGTGATGCCGACTCTGACGGCCTTGACCAGCAATAGCGTCGACACCAGCGCGGTGCAAGTGTTTACCGGCACCCTCGACGAATGCCTGCATCTCGAAACCTACAGCGCGATGGCCACCGGCCTGGGCGATGAAAACCTGGTCTTGCTCGACACCATGGTCGTGGCCCAGACCCTGAGCAACCTCGATCTGTTGACCACGGGCGTGATCGATGCCGCCACTGTCAATGCCATCACGGGCCCGGCGGCGCACCTGCTGGCCATCTACGCCGGCGGCGCGGCCGGCCAGATCAGTGGCCTGGGCAATGAAGCATTGGCCTTGACCGACTCCAGCTGTTCCGCCGCCACCATCATCGCCATCAAGGCGGCCACCAGCGGCCCGCTCGACGTGGCCAATATCGCCTACATCGACGGTTCGCTGGCGCAGATGCAAACGCTGTGCACCTTGAACCTGTCGGGTTTTACGCACGCAACGCTGGTCTTGAACGACACGAGCGCGTCCGCGACCAGCCTGCTCGATCTGGCGAGCGCGTCGCTATCGTTCATCGACGTGTCCGCGCTGAGCCAAATCAGCGGCACGGCCGCCAACGTGCAAGCGCTGTACATGCTCAACGCCATCCAAGGCCTCGGTCATGAAGACGTGCTCTTGACCGATAGCGTCGCCGCCGCCGCCACCTTGAGCGCGATCGACGCGGCCACCAGTGGAACGGTCGATGCGTCCTCGCTCCAGGCGATCGTCGGTACGGCCGCCGAGCTGAACGCGCTCGAATTGAATATCAGCTGGGGCGTTGCCGGCCTGGGCAACGAAACACTGAGCCCGACCGACAGCACGCTCGACGCCGGCATGCTGCTCGACGTGGCCGCCAAGACCAGCGCCAGCGTCGACGCCGGCCTGCTCACCAGTTTGACGGGTTCGCTGACGAATATCGACAAGGTGTTCGCCGCCTACGCCGCCGGCACCATCACCGGCCTGGGCGCGGTCGCCATCACGATCGCGGAAACCGAATTGACGGCCGCGCAAGTGCTGGCCCTGGACGGCTACACCACCGGCCTGGTCAATGTCGGCTCGCTCGTCGCCATCCACGGCACGGCCGCGCAGATCGAGGCGCTGTATCAGTCGCCCGGCATCAGCGGCCTTGGCAACGAGTCGATCTTCCTGGAAGACAGCGACGCCACGGCTTACGATTTGAATCTCGTCGATGCCCTCGACAACGGCATGATCGACGCCAGCCTTGTCACCAGCATGAGCGGCGCGATGGCCCAGCTCCTGCAGGCGCAAGACGCCTACAACGCCGGCACCCTGGGCTTGTCGGGCCATGAGGCGATGGTGGTGGCCGATCCACTGGTGCAGGCCTGGCAGCTCAACACGCTCGACGCCGCCACCAGCGGCGTGGTCAATGCCAGCGCCGCCACTTACCTGATCGGCAGCATGGCCGAGCTGCAGGGGGCCTACGCCGCCAACGCGGCCGGCGCCGTCGCGGGCCTGGGCGACGAAGCCGTCATGCTCAACGACGGCCCCGTGCTGGCCAGCGCGCTCAGCACGCTCGACGCCCGCACCACCGGGCTGGTCGACGCGAGCGGCGCCCAGTCCGTGGTGGGTTCGATCGCGCAGCTGCAAGCGATCTGCGTCGCGCCTGGCGTGGTGGGCATGGGCGGACGCACTCTGGTGCTCACCGACAGCAGTGCCACGGCCAGCGCGCTCAACGACCTTGACGCCCTCACCGTGAGCACGGTCAACGCCGCCTCGCTCACCAGCGTGAGCGGCACGGCGGCGGCGCTCCAGCAAGCCTATACCTATCCCGGCATCACCGGCCTGGGCAACGAAACCATCGTGCTCAGTGAGGCGGCGACGACGGCGACCGCGCTCGCTTCGCTCGACGCGCTCAGCACCGGCACGCTCGACGCGGGCCTGGTCACCAGCATCAACGGCAACGCGCCGACAATCCGCAGCGAATACCTTTCCGGCACCATCAGCGGCTTGGGCAACGAGGCGCTCAAGCTGATCGACGGCGCGCTACCCGCCACCACCTTGCTCGACCTGGCCCATCTGACCACCGGCAAGATCGACGTCAGCACCTTGACCAGCATGAGCGGCACGGCGGCCGACATCGCCTCGGTGTTCGCGCAATCGGGGCAGATCAACGGCATCGGCAACGAGACGCTGGTGCTCAGCGACAGCGCCATCACGGCTTCGGCCCTGCAATGGAGCGACGCCATCACCACCGGCGTGGTCAACGCGGCCAGCGTGACGAGCATCACCGGGCCGATCGCCTCGGTCCAGGCGGTATATACCTTCAACAGCAACGGCACCATCAGCGGCTTGGGCAACGAGGCGGTGACGATCACCGACAGCAGCGCGGTGGCCTACACGCTCAAGGCGCTGGACGCGGCCACCAGCGGCGTGGTGAACGCCTTCTCGCTGGCCAGCTTGAGCGGCCAGGCGGCCGATCTGCTGCTGGTGTGCGGCTCGGCCGGCATCAGCGGCTTGGGCAGCAAGCCTGTCACCATCAGCGACTTCACGCTGGCGGCATCGACCTTGAGCACGCTCGACGCGAGCACCACCGGCGTGATCAACGCGGCGGCCGCCACCGCCCTCAATGGCAGCGCCGCCCAGTTGCTGAGCGCCTATGCGGCCAACAGCAGCGGCAGCATCAGCGGGCTGGGCAACGAAACGATCACCGTAAGTGGCAGCGCGACCATCCCGCAACTGCAAGCGCTCAACGGCGACACCAGCGCGCAGGTCTGGTACACGGGTGCGACGGCCACTACCGCGGCCGATGTGTTCACGCTCGACGGCGCCGGTTTCAGCGGCGCGCACAGCTTGAGCTACACGGCGGGCAGCCAGGCGGCGTCGGCATGGTTCACCAACGTGGCCGGAACAAGCCTGGCCAACGGCGACACCTTCACCCTCAACGGGGCGATGGACGTGATCGGCTTCGCCGCCGGCGACGCGCTCAATCTGACGGCCTTCAATCTGGTGGGGCAATCGTCGCCGGCCCAGTTTGGCGCCACCGGCAGCAAGGTGGGCGACGCCGAGTTCGAGCTGGTGCGCGGCACTTTGAGCGGCACCGTGTTTACGGCCAATACCGCCGGCAACGCCTTGCTGGTGGTGTGGGATGGGAACACGGCGGCCGGCTCCGTGACCGAGGTCGCGGTGGTCTTGACCGGGGTGACAGGCATCACGCTCGGCAGCGGCTTGATTTTCTAAGGCCCGCTGGCGGGCGAGGCCTGTGCGCGCCGCCCGCCTCGACGCTTCAGGCGGACGCGGTGCAAGTGTCGAAGACGAGCTTGCGCAGCCAGCGGTGGGCCGGATCGGCGTCATGGCGCGGGTGCCACAGCAGCGACACCGTCAGTTGCGGCGCGCGCATCGGCAGCGCGAAGCAGTGCATGCCCGCGCACAGCTTCGCGCTTTGGCGCTCCGGCACGCTGGCGATCAGGTCCGAGCCGCGCGCCAGCGCCAGCGCCGCGGCAAAGCTGTTGACGCTGGTGACGATGTGGCGCGCCAGGCCAAGCTCCTGCAAGGCTGCGTCGAGGGGGCCATGCTCAAGGCCGCGCCGCGACACATGCACGTGGCGGCCCTGCGCGTAGCGCTGCGCAGTGAGCTTGCCCTTGCACAGCGCGTGCCCCTTGCGCACGACGCCGATGAAGCGGTCGCGGAACATGGCGCGCGTGATCAATTCCGGGCCGCTGCGTTCCCCCACCACGCCCACTTCCAGATCCACGCCACCCATGCGCAGCGCATCGCTGTCGCGCTCTGGCTTGTGCACGAAGCACAGGCGCACCAAGGGCGCCTGCGCGGCGGCGCGCGCGATCAGGTCGACCCCGAAATTTTCGACGAAGCCTTCGCGCGCGCGCAGCGTGAAGCTGCGTTCGAGCTGCGCGAGCTTGAACAACTCGGCCGGGCGCAGCAGCGCCTGCGCCGTCTCGAGCAAGGGCCCCACTTGTTCGCGCAAGGCGATCGCCCGGGGCGTCGGTACCAGAGCGCGCCCGGCCCGCACCAGCAGCGGATCGCCGGTGGCCTCGCGCAAGCGCGCCAGGGAACGGCTCATGGCCGATGGACTTAGCTGCAGACGGCGGGCGGCGCGCGCCACGCTGCCTTCGGAGAGCACGGCGTCGAGCGTAATGAGCAGGTTCAGGTCGGGGGTGGACATGGCGCGATTCTAGCGCCAATTGTTTTGAGATGGCGTTTCATGCACTTATAAACTGCAATCCGTGCGTCTTCCGCCACATCAAACTGGCGACTAAGCTTCCCTTGGCTCCATGTGGGGCGGACACCGGAGGAATGCATGAAGACGATCACGGCGCAACACGGCACGGCCAGCGGCGCCAGCGGGGCTGGCGTGGAGCCGGGAAGGCGCTGGGCGCTGGCCAGCCTGGCGCTGTCGATGCTGATGCCCTCGCTCGACACCAGCATCGCGAACGCGAGCTTGCCGGCGCTGGCACAAGGCTTTGGCGCCTCGTTCCAGGCGGCGCAGTCGATCGTGCTGGCCTACCTGCTGGCCATCACCACCTTGATCATCGGCGCCGGCCGGCTGGGCGACATGCTGGGGCGGCGCCGCATGCTGTTGGCGGGGATCGCCCTGTTCACGGCCGCCTCCGCACTGTGCGGCGTGGCGCCGACGCTGGCCTGGCTGCTGGGCGCGCGCGCCCTGCAAGGCCTGGGCGCGGCGCTGATGATGGCCTTGAGCATCGCCAGCGTGGGCGACGCGGTGGCGCGCGAAAAAGCCGGTAGCGCGATGGGCTTGCTGGGCGCGATGTCGGCCATCGGCACCACGTTGGGGCCGGCGCTGGGCGGCATGCTAAGCGCCGGGTTCGGATGGCGCGCCATCTTCCTCGTCAATATCCCGCTCGGCGTGGCCAACTTCGCGCTCGCCTGGCGCGCCCTGCCCGTGGACCGGCCAGCGGGCGCCGGTGCGCGCGGCCGCTTCGATGTAGCGGGCATGCTGGTGCTGGCCTTGACGCTGGGCGCGTACGCGCTGGCCCTGACGCTCAAGCGCGGGCACTTCGGCGCGCTCAAGCTGGCGCTGTTGCTCGGCGCTGGCGCCGGCGTCATGGCTTTCCTGAAAATCGAAGCCAGCGCGGCCTCGCCCTTGATCAGCTTGGCGCTGCTGCGCCAGCGCGCCTTGCGCTTCAGTCTGGCGATGAGCATGCTCGTGACGACGGTGCTGATGTCGACCTTGGTGATCGGACCGTTTTACCTGGCGCGCGCGCTCGGACTGGGCGCGACCCAGGTCGGACTGGCGCTGGCGGCCGGACCGCTGCTCGCCGCGCTGGGCGGCGTGCCGGCCGGGCGCTGCGTCGACCGCTTTGGCGCGCCGCGCATGACGCTGACGGGCCTGGCCGGCATCGTCCTGGCCTGCGCGCTGCTGGCCGCGCTGCCGATGCGCGTGGGCTTGGCCGGATATTTGCTGCCCATCGCGTGCATGACCAGCAGTTACGCCCTGTTCCAGGCAGCGAACAACACGCGGATGATGGCGCGGGTCGCCCCCGGGCAGCGCGGCGTGGTATCAGGCCTGATCAGCCTGGCGCGCAACCTCGGCTTGATCACGGGCGCGTCCTTGATGGGCGCGCTGTTCGCCGGCACCGCCGTGCAAGGCGACATGGCCGCCGCGCCGCCGGCCACGGTGGCCGCCGGCATGCATCATGCGTTCATGGCGGGCGCCGCGCTGGCGGCTATCGCGCTGAGCCTGGCAATTGCCGGGGCACGGCGCCGCGAGTAGAATCGGGAAACCAAACGATGGAATAGAATATGAGCCGTTCGTGGCCGATCCTGTTGGCGCTTGTCCTGCTTTGCACTGCCGCGCAGGCGGCGAGCCTGCGCTTGTGCACGGACGAGAAGTCCCATCTGCCGCACATGACGCCCACGGGCGGCGGCACGGCCGGCTTGCTGATCCAGCTGGCGGCCAAGGAAGTGGGGATCGAGGTCGAATTCTATACCGCGCCCATCACGCGCTGCCGCGAAGAGATCCGGGTGGGCGTGGCCGACGGTTTTCCCACCGCGCCCTACACGCCGGCGCTCGAGCCCTTCATGGCTTTCCCCATGAGCCACGGCAAAGCCGATCCGGAGCGCGCCGTCGTGACG
>JAZKBP010000018.1:0-4207 GCA_040388555.1 Pseudomonadota bacterium | reverse complement strand
CGCGCTCCGTGGTGTTTCGGCGCATCGGCAGTGGCGTCGACTGGGATGGCAGCCGCTTTCGCCAGTTGAACACGGCGGTGCTCATACCGTTCGGCGCCGTGTTGCTGGTCGACCGCCTCAAGGCGATGGAGGTGGCGGCGGACGACAAGGGCAAGACGCTGGAGGCGAATCTGGTCAAGCTGTTGGCCGGGCGCGGCGACGTCGTGATCGGAGCGGAAACGAGCGGCTTCGCGCTGCTCAACGATCCGCAGTTCAAAGACAAAATAGAAATGCTGCCGACGCCGTTTTCGGAAGAGCCCTACTACCTCGGCTTGAGCAAGCAATACCATGGCGCCAATGCGGAATTGGCGGAACGCTTGTGGAACGCGATTGGACGAATCCGCAAATCGCCCGCCTACCTGAGGGAATACGAGAAGGCGGTGCGCCTGGCGGCCAAGGAAATGAAGGAATAGTTGATGAGGGCGCCACGCACGATCGCCCGAGCCTTGCATTGATGTAGCTTTGATGCAAAATGACATCATCATTGATGCGCGAGAAATCCACGCGAACGACTGTCACTATCGACGCTGCCTTGTACAACAAGGCACTTGAGCTCGCCGATCCGTCTATGGACAAGACCGAGCTATTTGCGTGAAGCAGTCAAAACCTTTGCGCTTGTGCTGGCCGCGCGCACTGGTCCAGGTGTGGGCGCACTTGACTCTCGGGTCTTCAGCAGTTGCAGCCTGAAGTCAGATCAACAGAAGGTCGAAGAGCTGCGTGTCACCTTAAAAAGTGGCTTACCTTACAATAAGGTAAGGAATTAAGCATTTCCGCCGAGGGCCAAGATGGCAACAGCGACACTCACATCAAAAGGACAAGTCACCATCCCGGTTTCTGTGCGTACCGCGCTCGGCCTCGATACCGGTAGCAGAATCGAGTTTGTCGAAACTGCCAAAGGGCAATTCTCAATTGTCGCGGCCACGAGTCCGGCGCAGGCCTTGAAAGGGGTGCTGCGTAAGTCGGCAAAACCAGTGTCCTTGGATGACATGGACCGCGCGATCGCGGCCCAAGGAAAGAGCGGCGCATGATTGGGCTCGACACCAACGTGGTCGTGCGATATTTCGCGCAAGACCACCTTCGTTGAACCTTCTGTAAGTGGACATCAGATAGCAATTGTGCCGTTGAAAATGAATTGCGCGGCCACAGTAGCGAAACGATGCATAAGATCTGCATGTTCTGGGGTCCTCATTTCCGCGACCTCATGAGCATTCGGCTCCCAAAGAATCGCAATGAGCAAATACCTCTGACGACCAGCGTCTGCGTACACGAGGCAAGTATCACTGACCCGCTTGCCCTGTCGCCTGTTCCAAGAGCGATCCCACTCTGCCATGTAGGAGGACTCTTCCATCGGAATCAGGTGGACATGCCTTAGAACGCGTTTTCCGTCGACAAGAGGTCGCTTATAGTCGCCATCTTTGCCAAAATAGTAATGGCAATCCTCACCCGCAGGACCCTTGCTTTTCCAGCTATCAAATTCGTTAAGGAATTCTTCAGGATCTGTGCCGATCCCTAGCATCTCCTGGCGGAGATACTCCGTTATGCTCACTGGCATGCAGCTACGGGGCTAGTCTTTTTTGCCAACAGGCAATTTAGAAAAAGCTCCGGTCACAGCAGCAACAGAAAAATTCGACCTATTACGGTGAATATTTGCAAACATTTTTCCTACTGCTGGATCGGGTTCACGGCGAGCAGGACGTGCAGGCGCCACCATATCTCCGGCAACGGCGGAATTGCGGGATTTCTGCACAAATTGCACTGAATGCTTGATGCTCATGAACAACGCTCCACAATGTGAACTTCGCCAAGTCGGGAGACTCGCCTAGTCACCTGCTATCTGCAAGCTAGATACCTAGCCGCTAGCTACTAGCTACCTAGCAGCTAGTAAATCATAGCACAAATTTTGATCAAAAATGAGGCATAGGTCAATCCAAGTAAAGTCAGGTAAGGGCGCGAGATGCATCAGTCTCCGCACAATATTGCCATCGAGATACGGAAAATCACTCCCTCAAAGCCTGCCTGGATGACATCGTCGCTGGCCGGGACGGCCGGCCAAATCGCTCCTACATGTCACCATGACACAGGGGGGTTCCGTCCCTTCGGGCGGAATCTTGACGTTCGTCAAAACAGGAGCCGCCCCCCCCCCGTTTTCTATGTTCAGCCAATGGCAATTCGCTAGCCAAAAAAATCAAACTCAAATCTCAGACATGTGGCCAAAGCATACTTTTCTGTTCTGTAAGAAAAAATCCGTCCGTCGGGGCCTTTAGCTGCATAACAGAAAACGCTGGCCTTTCAAATTCTTGGGAATTAGAATTAGGCACTGGGCGCTTCTGCGCGCCCAGACAAAGTCGAGCCACCCCTTGGGTGGCTTTTTTTATGCCCGCGCAATGCGGGTATTTTTATTGGAAAAGCTGATGCGCAAAGACAAGAAGCCATCTACCAACAAGCTGATTCCATTAGCCGCGATAGTTACCCTGGCCAATGACTTCACGAAGCTTGTTGATTGGTTGGTCAAATTCTTCAGTTAAGCCGCGTAGAATCCCTCATCCGACAGCAATAGAGCCGGACCGATTCTAGCGTTAGAAATCGGTTCGGACTACGCACGCCCATATAGTTGATAATAAGACAATTATAGCGCCAAAATACGCCCAAGCTTTCGGGCAAGTGTGTTCGTTTGCTCGCTGAATTGACCCTGTCAGTTTGACCCGCCCGCCATACCCTGGCGAAGGCCGCTACGCGGTCGTATTACCCCTCGAAACCCAATTCCTTCAGGTCCAGATGTATCTTCTTCAAGGTGCGATGCTGCTTGCGCGACTTTGCCGCCTCGGTCTTAAGCATTACCGACAACTGGAAGGCGTATTTATCGATGGCGCTCGGCGCCGCCCGCTCTTGCCCTGATCATTGGGCGGCGAGCGGCGCCGTGGAAAAGTCTACGTTGGCGCCACGCAAACGGGCGGGACACCGACAATTTAGCCTACAATCGCAGCTGTTCTGCCTGGGGGAATTTGACCTGGCCAAGGGTGGAGGAATTTAACCTGGCCAACGGGGTGTGTTCTATACGTGGGTCAGATTGGCATGCAACACTGGGGGTAAGTGGGTCAATATTCCGTGCAAATCAACAGATTCACACAAGCGTGACGAGAGCAATGACGAATCCAACGCTGAAAGAATTTTCGCGATCGCTTATGGAGCATTCCGGGATGCATTAAAGCGCTCCGGACTGAGGCTGCCGGCAGGCCAAATTACACACATACTGAGACACACGTTTGAAAGCCATTACATGATGGGCGGCGGGAACATTTTGGCCCTTCAAAAAGTTCTTGGCCACCACAGCCTAGCCATGACGATGCGCTATGCGCACCTTTCACCTGAGCATCTGCAAGAGACCCGCCAGTTGAACCCAATTTCGGCACTCAATCTCGGTTGAACTTCCGTTGAACCTTTAGCTCAAACAAGATAAAAAAAGGGGTCACGAAAAATCGCAACCCCTTGTTTTTACTAGATAAATCTGGTGGGCCTCCCGTGAGTCGAACACGGCACCAACGGATTATGAGTCCGCTGCTCTAACCAAGCATGAGCTAGAGGCCCATTTCCCTGCCCCGGGCCGACAGCAAGTCCCGCCGCCACCCCGGTTTCAAAGTGGCGTGAGGATAGGCGCTGGCCGCCCGCCCGTCAAGTCCTAGTTGCCTTCGAGGAAACTCTTGAGCTTGTCCGAACGCGAAGGGTGGCGCAGCTTGCGCAGCGCCTTCGCTTCGATTTGGCGGATGCGCTCGCGCGTGACGTCGAACTGCTTGCCCACCTCTTCAAGCGTATGGTCGGTCGACATCTCGATACCAAAACGCATGCGCAACACCTTGGCCTCGCGCGGCGTGAGCGAGTCCAGCACATCCTTCACCACTCCGCGCATCGAAGCGTGCAAGGCCGCGTCCGACGGCGCCAGCGTATTGTTGTCCTCGATGAAATCGCCCAGATGCGAATCGTCGTCGTCGCCGATCGGCGTTTCCATCGAGATCGGTTCCTTGGCGATCTTCATGATCTTGCGGATCTTGTCTTCCGGCATTTCCATCTTGATCGCCAGGGTGGCCGGGTCGGGCTCGGCTCCCGTCTCTTGCAAGATCTGGCGCGAGATGCGGTTCATCTTGTTGATCGTCTCGATCATGTGCACCGGGAT
>JAZKBP010000017.1:0-54141 GCA_040388555.1 Pseudomonadota bacterium | reverse complement strand
TTGCTACCACTCTAGACAATTTTCAAGATATAAGACCCCTGTTTTGAGGAAATGCCCGCATTTCCTCAAAACAGGGGTCTGTCCCCATATTGCTCTTATTGCTACTCAGAAAACCCGCAAACAAAGCAAAAAAATAATTTTTTTTACCCTCAAGTCTGGAAAAAAGCTGCCGTCTAGCGGGTAGCGCCATTGAAATCTGAGAGTGAAAAATCACATTTTTGTCAGTTTTTTTCCATCAACTTTTGGCGGGGAGGACCGTTACAGGTGTCAGCAGCGGTTTGATTGTCCCGGAATGGCGGGGCAGACCAAAGTGAAATGAGGCAGCTTGCCCACACCGAAATACTAGTCTGGAGAACTAAAATGACTGCAAATATCAACACCAACATTGCCTCGCTGAACTCGCAACGTAACCTCAACGTTTCCCAAGGTTCCCTCGCGACGTCTCTGCAACGGCTCTCGTCTGGTCTGCGCATCAACAGCGCGAAGGACGACGCCGCAGGGTTGGCGATCTCCGAGCGTTTCACATCGCAAATCCGCGGCTTGAACCAAGCGGTGCGTAACGCAAATGACGGCATTTCGTTAGCGCAAACGGCCGAGGGTGGCTTGTCCACCGCCGGCGACCTGTTGCAGCGTATCCGCGAACTGGCAGTCCAGTCGGCCAACGGCTCGAACTCGACTTCCGACCGCGCTTCCCTGAACCAGGAGGTCAACCAGTTGACCCAGGAATTGAGCCGGGTTGCCAACACCACCCAGTTCAACGGCCAGAATGTGCTCGACGGCTCGCTGACGAACTCCCAATTCCAGGTCGGCGCCAACGCCAACCAGACCATCTCGGTTGCGATCGCCTCGGCCAACGCCAGCGACATCGGCAACAACCTGGTCGCCACCGCTGGCAGCACGGGCGCCAATGGCACCGTCTTGACCACCACGGCGGCGGGCGCGGCACTGGCCTCGGCCAAGGCGGCCACGGCCACCCTCGACTTCGAAGGCAACACCTCGAGCGCCGGCGTGGCCCTGGCCGCTACCTCGACCAACGGCTTGGCCGCGCAAACGCTGACCATCGCCGGCAACGGCACCACCTCGCAAGTGACCTTGCTGGCCGGCGACAGCGCCAAGCAAGTGGCGGCCCAGGTGAACGGCAAGACCTCGCTCACCGGCGTGACCGCCACCGCCACCGCCACCGCCACCCTGTCGGGCGTGACGGCTGGCGCGATCTCGTTCCAGCTGGTTGGTTCGAACATCTCGACCAACAATGCCGGCACCTTGACCGACCATACGGTGACGATCTCGGCCACCGTATCGGACTCGCAAGACTTGTCGGCCATCGCGCAGGCGGTCAACTCGCAAAGCGGCACCACCGGCATCTCGGCCACCGCCGACAAGAGCGGCAACCTGGTGTTCAAGAACAGCAGCGGCGACGACATCAAGATCGGTAACGGCAGCGGTGCCGCCGCCGGCCTGACCGGCGCCAAGATCGAAGAAGGCGACACCTCGATCATTGGCTCGAACGCGGGCGCGCAAGTGACCTTCGCCGCCACCGCGAACGCGGGCGACACCGTGATCGTGGGCGGGCGCGTGAGTTTTAGCGCCTCCTCGGGCTTCTCGCTGACCTCGAACGATGCCGCCACCACCCTGTTGACCTCGGCCGCGAACGTGAGTAACGGTTCGGCCCTGTCGGCGGTGTCGGCGATCGACATCTCGACCACGACCGGTGCGAATGCCGCCCTGGCCACGGTCGATGCGGCTCTGACGGCAATTAACAATAGCCGCGCTTCACTCGGTGCAATTCAAAACCGTTTTGCCTCGACCATCAGCAACTTGCAATCGACGTCGGAAAACCTGTCCGCAGCACGTAGCCGCATCCAGGATACCGACTTCGCTTCGGAAACGGCCAACCTGACGCGCGGCCAGATCCTGCAGCAAGCCGGTACTGCGATCTTGGCGCAAGCTAACTCGCTGCCGAACGGCGTGCTGGCCCTGTTGCGTGGTTAATTCGATAATGAATCAAGCATAAAAATTTGATTCAAGACTCGGTTCCCCGGCTGAATTCTTAGCCGGGGAATTTTCACAAAGGAAGTATCATGAGCATCCAATCGATAGGCTCGCCAACGGCTAGGACGGCAGACAAGACTTACGTCGCCGAGGTTGCCCCCCCACCGGCCGCCGCGCCCGACACCCGGGTGGCAGTGGAAAAGGCCGCCCCCGCGCCCACGCTCGAGCAAGTGACGCACGCAGTGGCGAACATTAACAAGTCCTTGCAAACGCTCTCGCAAGACTTGGAGTTTTCGGTCGACCATGACAGCAACCGCACCATCGTCAAGGTCATCGATAAAAAGACGAAGGACGTGATCCGCCAGATTCCCTCGCCTGAAACGCTGGAAATTGCGAAGGCGCTCGACACCGTCAAGGGCTTGCTGATCCGCCAGACCGCCTGAACGCGGACGCCGCTGCGTCCCCGGCAAGCTTGCCGGCATTCTGTTCCTGTCCGCCGCGCCCGCTGCGCCGGCGTCGCTTGCGTGCGTGCGCGCACCGCCTCCTGTCTCGTCTGCCCCATCGCTTTGACGCTCACTTCGCGCCCGCGCACATCTCACATTATTTTACAATTTTATTCCAGCCAATTGGCGCCTCCGGCCCTGCCCGTCCACCCGCGCCGCCGCCCCGCCACGCCCGTGCCAGCAAGGCTTGCTTGCCCGGCGCGCGCGGAACTGGCGCGTAAAAACCCTTCTCAAGTCCTGTTTGAATTTGCCGCTAATCATTTAAAGTAAGTTTTTCAATTGGAGGTTCAGTGGGTATCTCGACTCCCGGAATTGGTTCCGGCCTGGATGTGAACAGCATCGTTGCCAAGTTGATGTCGGTGGAGGCGCAGCCTCTGAACGCGCTCGACAAGAAAACGACCAGCTATCAATCCAAGCTGACCGCCTACGGCACCTTGGGCGGCGCCATCAGCGCCTTCCAGGGTTCGCTGTCGACACTCGCCAATCCGGCCAGCTTCCAGAGCGTCACCGCCACCTCCAACAACACCGACATCCTGGTCGGCAGCGCCACCAAGCAGGCGGTGGCGGGACGCTACAACATCAACGTCACCCAGATCGCGCAATCGCAAACCCTGGCCTCGGGCGGCGTGGCCAGCACCACGGCCTCGATCGGCCTGGGCGCCTCCACCACCTTGTCGTTCCAGCTAGGCACCGTCAGCGGCGGGGTCTTCGGCCTGTCCGGCGGCGCGCTCGGCGCGGCTGTCGCTGGCGCCGGCATCGCCGCCGGCAGCTTGACCATCAACGGCAGCGCCATCGCCACCGACACCAGCACCCGCAGCGCCAAACAATTGGCCGACGTCATCAACGCCAAGAGCGCCACCACCGGCGTCAGCGCCAGCGCCGCCCCCACCAGCACCAGCGCCACCTTGTTCGGCGGCGCCGGCGCGCCCAGCTTCGGCGACATCGACACCACCGGCGGGGGCAGCTACACACTGACCGTGGGCGGCGTGCAGATCGGCACCCAGGGCGCGGGCGTGGCCGCCGGCGCCGGCTTGTCGAGCGCGGCCATCGACGCGGCCTTGGCCGGCGCGTCCGTGTCGAGCGCCCTGACGGCCGCCGGCATCAGCTTCACCGGCAGCGCCGCCAATGGCGACCTGGTCTTTAGTAATAGCGACGGCGCCAACATCGCCGTCGTCGAAGCGGTCAGCGGCGCCGTCTCCGGCGGCATCGGCAAAAGCGCCGTGACGGTCAACAACGGCAGTTCAACCACGGCGGGCTCGACCATCACCCTGGCCTCCTCGAGTTCCAGCCCGATCACCATCGGCGGCAACGCGCCGGCGCTGGCCGGCTTGACGGCCGGCAGCGGCGGCGCCTATGTCGGCGCCTCCTTCAGCCAGGACGGCAATCAGCTGTCCGGCTCGCTCGTCATCGACAGCAGCAACAATTCGCTGCAAGGCATCCGCGACGCCATCAACAAGGCCGGCATCGGCGTGACCGCCACCATCGTCTCGGACGGCAGCGCCACCCCCAACCACCTGGTGCTGTCCTCATCCAAGACCGGCGCCAGCGCCACCATCAAGCTGGCCGTGACCGACACCGGCGGCGGCGTGGCCGACGCCGCCCTCACCAGCTTGCTCGCTTACGATCCGGCCGGCACCCAGAACCTGGTCCAGAATTCTGCCGCCCAAAGCACCAACCTGACCGTCAATGGCATCGCCGTCACCAGCGCCACCAACAGCGTGGTCGGCGCCATCCAGGGCGTGAACCTGACCATCGGCGTGACCGGCAGCGCCAGCCTGACCGTGGCCAAGGACACCAGCACCGTCACCAAGGCAGTGGCCGCGTTCGCCAAGGCTTACAACGACTTGAACAAATCGGTGGCCGACCTGACCGGCTACAACGCCAGCACCAAGACCGCCGGCCCGCTGCTGGGCGACTCGGCCGCCCAATCGATCCAGTCGCTGCTGCGGCGCGCCCTCGGCACCCCCATCGACGGCTTGACCGGCAGCTTGACGACCCTGTCCTCGATCGGCATCGCGTTCCAGAAGGATGGCACGCTGACGGTCGATTCGAGCAAACTTGGCACCGCCGTCACGAATAACCTCGATGGCGTGAGCGCGCTGTTTTCCTCGCTCGGCAGCGTCAGCGACAGCCTGGTCGGTTTTACCAGCGCCAGCGACAAGACCGCGCCCGGCACCTACGACTTGAACGTGACGAGCTTCGCCACCCAGGGTTCGCTCACCAGCGACGCCGCCCTGGGCGCGACTACCGTCATCGGCGCCAACACCACCTGGGCCGCCACCCTGAACGACAGCACCCCGGCCGCGGCCATCCACACCGCCACCATCTCGATCCCGGCCGGCAGCTACACGCCGTCCCAGCTGGCGACCTTATTGCAATCGGCGATCAACGCGGTGCCCGCCTTTTCCGCCGAGGGTTCGACCGTCAGCGCCAGCATCGACGGCAACGGCGCGCTGGTGCTGAACACGGCGCGCTACGGCTCGGTGGCCAATCTCGCCCTGACCAGCCTGACCGGCAGCGCCGTCTCGGACGTGTTCGGCGCGGCCACCTCGGTGGTGGGCAAGGACGTGGCCGGCAGCATCGGCGGCGTGGCCGTCACCGGCTCCGGCCAATTCCTGTCCGGCGCCTCGGGCAGTCCGGCCGATGGCTTGAAGGTGGAAATCACGGGCGGCGCCCTGGGCGCGCGCGGCACCATCAGCTACACCCACGGCTACGCCCACGCGCTCGACAAGCTGGCCGCGAGCTTCCTGGGCGACAGCGGTTTCATCACCGGCCGCACCAAGGGCATCAATGCCAGCATCGACGACATCGCCAAGCAAAAAGAAAGATTCAGCAACAAACTGGTCGACATTGAAAAGCGCTACCGTGCCCAGTACACTGCATTGGACGCCTCGATCGCGAGCTTGAACTCGACCCAAAGTTTTCTGACGCAACAATTTGCCGCCTTAAGCAAGCAAACCAGCTAAGCACCCACAGGAGAGAGACAATGTTCGGAACCATGCAAAGTGGCGTCAACGCCTACGCCAAAGTGGGCATCGAGACCGGCGTCACCTCAGCGAGCCCGCATAAATTGATCGTCATGCTGTTCGACGGCGCCCTCGTCTCCGTCAGCGCGGCCATCATGCACATGAAGGCGGGCAATATCCCGGACAAGGGGGCGGCCATCTCAAAAGCCATCATGATCATCGATAGCGGCTTGCGCGCCAGCCTGGATAAAAAGGTGGGCGGCGAGATCGCCGAGGGCCTCGACGCGCTCTACGAATACATGGGCGCGCGCTTGCTGCAGGCAAACCTGAAAAACCAGGTCGAGCTGCTCGAAGAAGTGCAGCGCTTGCTGACGGACTTGCGCGGCGCCTGGAACGCCATCGGCGAGCACGCCGCCGTCAAGCAGGGCAGCGGCGGCGCCGCCGCCCCGAACGCCCGTCCCGCCAACCTCGCCAGCGCCTAAACGCACACAAGGCCATGATGATGACCAGCGAAGAAATCCTGTCCGTCTACGAAGCGATGGTCGCGCTCACCGAGCAAATGGTGCAAGCGGCGCTCGCCGGCGACTGGGACCACCTGGTGCTGCTCGAGCAGCAATGCGCCAGCCATGTGCAGCGCTTGAAGGCGGCCGAGCCACCGGCCGCGCTCGAGGGCGCCAGCCGCGCGCGCAAGGCCGAGGCGATCCGCAAGATGCTTGACGACGACCGCAAGATCCGCGATTTGACCATGCCCTGGATGGCGCGCCTGTCAGCCATGATCAACCACACCGGCACCGAACGCCGCCTCGCCAGCGTCTACGGCCGGGTCTGATCGGCCCTCGGCGCCATGCTGCCGCGCGCTGACATCATCACCGTCACGCCGGTCGACCATGCCGAGGCGCTCACGCCGCTCGAAGGCGTCGCGGACGCGCGCCAGGAAGCGTTCCAGCGTTCCCTGGCCGGCTTGCTGGGCCAGTCGGTGCAAGCCGAAGTGCTCTCCAAGCTCACCGACGGCAGCTTCATCGTCAAGTTCGCCGACACTTCGGCGCGCATCTTGCTGCCGCCAGGCGCCGAGGTGGGCAGCAAGGTGCCGCTCACGCTCGTCTCCATCAGCCCGCGCCCGACCTTCCAGATCAGCGCCGCCGCCACGTCCGAGGGCACGGGCGCCCCGCTCTATTCCGAAGCCGGGCCAGCCTTGCTGCCGGGACCAGCCGGCAGCGCCGCGCGCGCCGAACCGCTGGTCTACCTGGAAGGGGGCGTGCCGCGCACGCTGCCCACCGCGCCGCGTCCCGGGACCGCGGCGCAGGCCGAGAGCGCCGACCCGCAGCTGGCGGCGCCGCAAGACGGTGCCGACGCCCCCGCCCCCGGCTTGCTGAAGAACGCGCCGGGCCAGGGCGCAGGGCAGCCGGCGGCGACGGCAACGCAGGCGACGCGCGCAAGCGCTGCGCAAGCCCAAGCGGCGCAAGGCGCCGCGCCAGCGGACGGCACCGCGGCGGCACAGTCCCAGGAACTGGGCGCCGACGCCCCCCACCCGCAGCTGGCCGAGCACGCCGACGCCGCCGACGCGGCCCATGCGACGCAAACGCCCAGCACCGCCAGCGCCGCGGCCGCAGCGGCGCGCGCGCAAGCCGGCGCCAAGAGCACGGCCGCCACCGGCGCGCAAGCGGCGGCCGATGCGCAAGCGAGCGCCACCGAAGCGGCAGCCGGCACTTTGACCGACGCAGCCGCGCACACCGAAAGCGAAGCGCCGGCCGCTGTCACGCCGCCCCGTCCAGGCGCGCCAACTCCGCCTGCCGGCAACGCCACCAACACTGCCCGCGCCGGCGCGCCGGCCACCCAGGCGACGCCAGCAGCGCCAGCGAACGCCGCAACCGCGGGCGCAGCGGCCGACCCGCACGCGAGCCTGCTGCCGGCGGCCGATGCCGCCTACGCGCCGCCACTAGCGGCAGCGGCGAGCGCGCCAGCGCCAGCCGCCCCCGCGTCCAGCGCCAAGGCCGCCGAAGCGCAGCGCATCAACGCGGCCGCCGCCGCCCTGCTGGGAAAAGCGCCGCTCACGCCGGCCAATATGCTGCCGGCGCTCGACCCGAACACCACCCCCGCCTCCCTGAGCGACACCGCGCGCGTGCTCGCCAGCGTGCTCGGCGCGGCCCAGAAAAGCGAGAACCCGCGCACCACCATCGTCGCGCGCGCCCCCCTGGTGGGTGCGGACGGCGTGGCCGCCGAGCCGCTGGCGCGCGCCTTGCAGGACGCGGTCGGCAAGAGCGGCCTGTTCTACGAGTCGCACGTGGCCGAGTGGGCCAGCGGCCAGCGCAGCCTGGCCGACTTGCGCGGCGAGCCGCAAATGCAAAACCAGGCGGCGCCAGCGTCCCAAGCGGGCGAGGCCGCGCCGCACGCGCGCGCCAGCGACCCGGCCACGGCCCAGTTCATCAATCTGCAATTGATCACCCATGAACAGGAGCGCGTCGCTTGGCAGGGCCAGGCTTGGCCGGGCCAGCCCATGCAGTGGGAAATCAGCCGCGACGCGCCCGAGCGCCAAGGCGCGCACGAGGGCGGCGAGCCCGCGCCCACCTGGCGCAGCGGCGTGCGTTTCCGTTTCGCCGCGCTGGGCGAGGTGGCCGCCACCGTGGTGCTGCGCGGCGACCAGTTACACATCGCGCTGCAGTCCGACGGCGGCGACACCCTGGCCGAGCTGCGCGCGCAAGCGGGCGCGCTCGCGGCCTCGCTGGAGGCGGCCGGTTCGCCCCTGTCCTCGCTCACCATCGATGCGCGCGCCAGCGCGCCGGAGGACGGCGATGTCTGACGAACAGCAACGCAAGCATTTGCAGTCGGCCGTGGCCCTGGCTTACCAGAGCGGCGAGGCGGCGCCCAAGGTCGTGGCCAAGGGCAAGGGCTTGATGGCCGAGCAAATCATCGCGCGCGCCAGCGAGGCCGGCGTGTTCGTGCACGAATCGAAGGAACTGGTCGCCTTGCTGATGAACGTGGACCTGGACCGCCAGATTCCGCCCGCACTCTATAGAGCGATTGCGGAACTTCTTGCATGGCTATATCATATTGAAGCGGCAAAGAAAAGTGGTGGGGTGCTGCCGGCCCCTCCCAAGACATCACTGTTGATCGACTCATGACTCAAAACGGCTGAAGCGCATGCAAGCAAACTCTCATTCCGAACTCGAAAACTGGCATGACTTCACAGTCCAATCGCGCCGCGAAATCGTCACCATCTTGCGCAGCGTGGGCGAAAAGAAGCAGCTGGTACGCATCCTGATCCATGGTGAGGCCGACGTGTGCGTCACCTCGGTACTGAAAGTCGATCCGGATGGCGACCAACTGATTATGGATTGCTCGATCGATCCGGACCAAAACAAGCGCATCCTGGCCGCCAGCAAGCTCGGCCTGGAGACTTCGCTCGACAAGATCCGCATCATGTTCAATGCCACCGGCATGCGCGAAACCAAGTTCGAGGGCGGCCCCGCCCTCATGATGCCGATCCCGGAAAGCCTGATCCGCCTGCAGCGGCGCGAGTACTACCGCATGCCCACGCCGGTCAGCAATCCGGTGCGCGCCCTCATCACCATGCCCGAGGAAAATGGCGGCGAGGTGGAAAACTTCCCGCTGGCCGACATCAGCTGCGGCGGCGTGGCCCTGCTCGACAATAAGATGATTCTCGACAACACGATTGGCCAAGTGTATGCCAATTGCCGGATTGACTTGCCGGAAGTGGGGATGGTCACGACCAATCTGGAAATTCGCAGCACCCACGACTTGACCTTACTCAACGACAAGCAAAGCCGCCGCCTGGGCTGCCAGTTTGTCAACATATCGCGCGGCAACCTGGCGGCCGTGCAGAAATACATCACCAAGCTCGAGCGCGAGCGCAACGCCCGCATCGCCGGCTTGAGCTGATCCGCGGCCATGAAAAAAGCGTCAGCTGCCACGCGGGCGCTGACGCTTTTTTCATGGGCGCGCGCCGGTCCTGCCGCACGCTGCACTTGGGCGCTACACTTGCATATTCATGATTTCGTGATAGGCCGACACCAGCTTATTGCGCACCTGCACCGTGGCCTGGAAGGCGATATTCGCCTTTTGCATCGCGATCATCGTATCCGACAAGCTGACCTTGTCGTCCCCCATGGCGAAGCTCTTGCCCATCTCGTCGGCCTGGTTCTGGCTGTCGCTGACCTGGTCCAGGGAAGCCTTGAGGGCGTCCGCGAAATTGACCTTGGCCACCGGCGCCGTTCCCGCCACCCCGTCCTGCGCCCCCGGCGCAGCGGCGTGCTTCGTGGCCGCCGCCTTCAACTGCGCCATCATGGACTCGATGCGGCTGATATCGATGCCTCCTGCGTTCATGCTGCCCTCCTAGGCAATTAAACCGTCGCGTCCCAAGCCGGGCGCGTGACAGCGCATCTTTCACGAGTACAATGGAAATACTGGGTTCAGGCTGCCAGAATAGCAGCGCGCACCGCGTTTTCCCCTGCGAGCAGGGCCTGAAATGGCTCTCTGTTTGGGCAATTGCGCAGCGCGCCGCGCTTGCATAATGGCGCTAATACCCGGAGCCTCGCACAGGTCCCGGGCCAACTCATCCGATGGAGAGCCGTCTCTTGGAAGCGAACATGGCAGTAGCGGACGAACTGGTCGAGATCCCGCCTGGACCCCAGCGTTTCAGCGAAACTCCGCTCGGGCGCAACTTTATCCTCGGCACCAGCATCGCCGTGGTGCTGGCGCTGATGGTGGGAGTCTGGATGTGGTACCAGCAGCCGGAATACCGCGTGCTGTTTGCCAATTTCAACGACCGCGACGGCGGCGCCATCACGGCCGCCCTCGACCAGATGGGCATCAAGCACAAGTTTTCCGAAGGCGGCAGCGCGATCCTGGTGCCGGCCGAGCAAGTGCACGACGCCAGGCTCAAGCTGGCCACCCAAGGCTTGCCCAAGGGCGGCAACGTCGGCTTCGAGCTGATGGAAAACCAAAAACTGGGCATTTCCCAATTCCTCGAACAAGTCAATTACCAGCGTTCGCTCGAAGGCGAACTGGAGCGCTCGGTGCAGTCGCTCTCGGCCGTCAGCTCGGCGCGCGTGCATTTGGCCCTGCCCAAGCCTTCCGTGTTCGTGCGCGACCAGCAAAAGCCGACCGCCTCGGTGCTGCTCACCTTGCAAAGCGGGCGCACTCTGGAAACCTTCCAGGTCAACGCCATCGTCCACCTGCTCGCTTCGAGCGTGCCGGACTTGCTCACCGCCAACGTCACCGTGGTCGACCAAAACGGCAATCTGTTGTCCGACACCAGCAAGTCGGCCGGCGGCAAGGTGCTCGACCCGAACCAGCTCAAGTATGTGACGCAGATGCAGCAGACCATCGTCAAGCAGGTCGAGTCGATCGTCAGCCCCATCGTCGGCTCGGGCAATGTGCGCGCCGAAGCCACCGCCGACGTCGACTTCGCCCAGGTCGACACGGCGGCCGAGTCCTTCAAACCGAATTCGCCGCCGGCCGCATCCAGCATCCGCAGCCAGCAAACGAGCGAGGCGGCCACCCCGGGCGCGGCCGGCGCCTCCGGCGTGCCGGGCGCGCTGTCGAACCAGCCGCCGGGCACCGCCACCGCGCCCCTGACCAGCAGCGCGCCCGCCCCCGGCACGGCGGGCGCAGCGGGCACGGGCGCCACCGGCGCGGCCACCGCCGGCGCCGGCCCGACCCGCAAGGATTCGACCACCAACTACGAAGTCGACAAGACGGTGCGCTACGAGCAAAAACCGATGGGCGGCTTGAAGCGCCTGTCGGTGGGCGTGGTCATCAACTACAAGCGCCTGGTCGACAAGAACAACAAGGTCACCATCAAGGCCTTGACGGCCGAGGAAAAGAACCAGATCACCGACCTGGTCAAGGAAGCGATGGGCTTCTCGAAAGAGCGCGGCGACACCTTGAACGTCTCGAACGTGCCCTTTGACGGCGTCGACAAGCCGGTCGAGCCGGTGCCCGAGCTCGAATGGTGGCGCAAGCCTGAAACCTGGGCCCTGATCAAAGAAGGCTTGAAGCTCATCACCGCCACCGGCTTGCTGGCCTACCTGTTCTTCCGCATCTTGCGCCCGATGCTGCGGCCCCTGTTCCGCAAGCTCGATGAAATCACCAAGGTCGAGCCGCCGCCGCCGGAACCGGAGCCGACCCCGGAGGAAGACAAGGAAGCGGTGATCGCCCGCACCCAGCTCGAGGAAATGGAAGCGCTGCAAGCGAAGGGTTACCGTGAGAATTTACAGATGGCCAAGAACCTGGCCAAGGAAGACCCGCGCGTGGTCGCCAACGTAGTCAAAGCATGGGTGGGCGCAAATGAATGACAATGGCATGCAAAAGGCCGCCATCCTGATGCTGGCGATCGGCGAATTCGAAGCGTCCGAAGTGATGCGCTTCCTGGGCCCGCGCGAAGTGCTCAAGCTGGGCGCGGCGATGGCCACCATGAAGGGGGTGCAGCACGAGCAAGTGGTCACCGTGCTCGACTCGTTTCGCCAGCAGACCGAGCTCAATTCCACCGTCGGCCTCGATTCGGACGAATACATCCGCCAGGTGCTGACCAAGGCCCTGGGCGACGACAAGGCTTCGGTGCTGCTCTCGCGCATCCTGGGCGGCAAGGACGCCTCCGGCATCGAAAGCTTGAAATGGATGGACGCCTCTTCCGTGGCCGAGCTGATCCGCAACGAACACCCGCAAATCATCGCCACCATCCTGGTCCACCTGGAGCGCGACCAGGCTTGCGAAATCCTGGGCAACTTCACCGACCGCCTGCGCAACGACGTGGTGCTGCGCATCGCCACCCTGGACGGGGTGCAGCCGGCCGCGCTGCGCGAATTGAACGACGTGCTCACCAAGCTCTTGTCGGGCAACGAGAACATCAAGAAATCCTCGCTCGGCGGGGTGCGCGCGGCGGCCGAGATCCTCAACTTCATGAGCGGGGAGCAAGAAGGCTCGGTGATGGACAATATCAAGAACTACGACAACGACATGGCGCAAAAGATCATGGACGAGATGTTCGTGTTCGACAACATCATCGATATCGACGACCGCGGCGTGCAACTCTTGCTGCGCGAAGTGCAGTCCGAGATGCTGATCATCGCCTTGAAGGGTGCCGGCCAGGACTTGCGCGACAAGATCTTCAAGAATATGTCGCAGCGCGCGGCCGACATGATGCGCGAAGACCTCGAATCGAAAGGGCCGGTGCGCCTGTCCGAAGTGGAAGCCCAGCAAAAGCAAATCTTGCAAATCGTGCGGCGCCTGGCCGACGAAGGCCAGATCGTGCTAGGCGGAAAAGGCGAGGATTCTTTTGTCTGAACTACCGAAAGAACAGCAAAGCGCCTACCAGCGCTGGGAGATGGCCTCCTTCGGCGACGAACGCCCGAGCGTGGTGGCCAAGCGCCCGCCGCCGGTGGAGTTACCCACCGAAGCGATGGTCACAGCCATCCGCGAGCAAGCGCGCCTGGAAGGCTATGGCGCTGGCTACGAGGCGGGCCAGGCGGCCGGCTATGCCGACGCGATGGCGATCCGGCGCGAGCAAAACGCGCGCGAGCTCGAACACCTGCGCGCGCTCACCGCCAGCTTCGGGCAAGCGGTGGCCAGCGCCGACGAGACCATCTGCGCCGACTTGCTCGACTTGGCCCTGCACCTGGCCAAGGGTATGTTCAAGAACGCGCTCGAAGTGCGGCCCGAGCTGATCATCCCGGTCGTGCGCGAAGCCATCGAATACTTGCCGGTGCTGCAGCAGCCAGCGCTGTTGCTGCTCAACCCGGCCGACGCCGAGCTGGTCAGGGAAGGCATCGGCGAGGAACTCGACAAGGGCGGCTGGCGCCTGGTGGAAGACCCGCAAATCGGGCGCGGCGGCTGCAAGATCGACACCCCCAGCAACCAGATCGACGCCACCGCCGCCTCGCGCTGGGCCCGCCTGACCAGCACCCTGGGTCATAACGTGGACTGGCTGGGGCCATGAACACCCCAATCTCGGGCAACCCGCACACGGCGCGCTGGAGCGCCTTCATCCGCGATTGCAACGCGGTGGTGGGCTTCGTCGAGCCGATGCAGGTGTCTGGGCGCGTGACCCGGGTAGCCGGCCTGGTGATGGAAGCGGTGGGCCTCAAACTTGCCGTCGGCAGCGCCTGCACCATCCCCCTGCCCTCGGGCGGCAAGGTCGAGGCCGAAGTGGTCGGCTTCGAGGGCGAGCGCCTGTTCCTGATGCCGCAAAGCGATGTCGAAGGCATCGTGCCGGGCACCCGCGTATTCCCCAATGAAGTACCGATTCCCCGTCCCGGCAAGGTCGAGCATCCACGGCGCCGTCCCAGCGACCGCGCGCGTCACCTGCCAGTGGGGATCGAGCTGCTCGGGCGCGTGCTCGACGGCGCCGGGCGCCCGCTCGACACGCTCGGCCCCATCCACACCCAGAGCAGCGCCCCGATCAATGTGCGCCCCGCCAATCCGCTCGAGCGCGCGCCCATCGTCGACACCCTCGACGTGGGCATCCGCGCCATCAACAGCCTGCTGACGGTGGGACGCGGCCAGCGCCTGGGCCTGTTCGCCGGCTCCGGCGTGGGCAAGTCGGTGCTGCTGGGGATGATGGCGCGCTACACCACGGCCGACGTGATCGTGGTCGGCCTGATCGGCGAGCGCGGGCGCGAAGTGAAGGAATTCATCGAGCAGATCCTGGGCCCGGTGGGCTTGGCGCGCTCGGTGGTGGTGGCGGCCCCGGCCGACACCCCTCCCCTGATGCGTCTGCAAGGCGCGGCCTACGCCACCGCCATCGCCGAGCACTTCCGCGACGAGGGCAAGAACGTGCTCTTGATCATGGATTCGCTCACCCGCTACGCGATGGCGCAGCGCGAGATCGCGCTGGCCATCGGCGAGCCGCCCGCCACCAAGGGTTACCCGCCCTCGGTGTTCGCGAAAATGCCGATCCTGGTCGAGCGCGCCGGCAATGGCGTCGAAGGTGGCGGCTCCATCACCGCCTTCTACACCGTGCTCACCGAGGGCGACGACCAGCAAGACCCGATCGCCGACGCCGCCCGCGCCATCCTGGACGGGCACATCGTGCTCGACCGGCGCCTGGCCGAAGCCGGCCACTACCCGGCCATCGACATCGAACAATCGATCTCGCGCGCCATGCATGGGATCACCAGCGCGCCCCACCAGCAGCAGGCGCGCCGCCTCAAGCAACTGGTGTCGCGCTACGCCCGTTCGCGCGACCTGATCAGCGTGGGCGCCTACGTCCCCGGCAGCGACCCGCTGCTCGACCAGGCCATCGCCCTGCACGATAAAATCGAAACCTTCCTGTGCCAAGAGATTCCCGAGCGCGTCGACATGCTCGAGAGCTTGGGGGAACTTACCTCTCTATTCGGCTGATTGGGCCGATTCAAAGCGGCCTATACTGAGTCATCATGGCTGAGCGGACCGCACTGACGATACTGATAGAACTGGCCCAGCGCAGCACGGACGAGGCGACCAAACGCCTGGGCAAGGCGTTCAAGGCGCAGGCGGAGGCGGAACAAAAGCTGGCCATGCTCGAAGGCTATCGCGACGATTACGCGCTGCGTTTCGAGCAGGCCCAGGCGGCAGGCATCACGCCGCCCATGTATTTCAACTTCCTCGGCTTCATGGGCAAGTTGGACAGCGCGATCAAGGGCCAGAAGGATGTGATCAAACATGCGCAGCAGCGCTGCGCAGTTGAAAAAACGGCGTGGCAGGCGTGCGAGCGCAAGCGCCTGTCCTACCAGACGCTCGATGCGCGCGCGGCGCGCGCAGCGCTCGCGCTGGAAAACAAGCGCGACCAGAAACTGATGGACGAACACGCGGCCCGCCAGGCGTACTACAAGCGCTAGCGCCACCACAGACGCAAACACAGACGCAAACACAGACGCAAACACAGACAGACCGGTAGCAGCACAGCAGACCAGACTTCGCCAGCCCCGGCCGGCGAACCCCTTACCTCACATTGACGGCGCCACCATGCAAACTCCGACTCTCCCGATCCAGATTTCCGGCGCCAGCGCCAATCCGAATATGGTCAAGGCACTGGCCGGCGTTGGCGGCGGCGCCGCGCCCGACACCCAGTTCCAGCAACAGCTCTCGCGCGAAATCGAAAACCGCCAGAACGAGAACCGGCCATCGAACACGCCGGCCGCGCCCGCGCCCCAGCATCAAGCCCAGGCGGCTACGCAAGCACCGCAGCCGCCGGCGGCGCCGGAAAAGGCGGGCGAGCGGGTCGCCGACAAGCCGGCCGATGCCCATCCCGCCGAGCAAAGCGGCGCCAGCGCGCCCGAGCCTGCGAACGCCAGCGCCAATCCGGCGCCGGCCGCGGGTGCGGGCCACGCGGCCGACGGCCAGGATGGCCAGGATGGCAAAACGCTCAAGGGCGGGACTACCGGCAAGGATGGCACGCTCGACGACGGCGCACCGGACGCCGACGCGGCTGCGGCCGCGGCGGCAGCGGCGCTCGCTGCCATGACCCCGATGACGGACATGCTGGCGCTGGCGGCGAGCATCAACCAGGCCCAAGCAGCTTCAAACGCGGCCAGCACCGCGCCCGCGGACACAGCGGCCACGGCGACCAGCCGCGCCAGCGCGCCGGCACCGCTGCGCGCCGCGCCAGTGGCCAGCACCGCCAACACCGTCACCGCGCTCGACGCGAGCAAAGGCGCGGCAAGCCCCGGCAGCGCCGACTTGCCCGTCACGCCGGCCGATCCAGCCAAGGTGGCGGCCGCACCCGTGGCCAGCCAGGCCAGCGCGGCCGCTGCCAGCGCAGCCGCGCGCGCCCTGCCCCTTGACCCGGCCGACGGCAAGGCGGCCAGCGCCGCCAGCGGCGACAAACCCGCCTTCGACATGAGCCAACTGCAGGCGCGCAGCGCCAGCGCGGCGCCGCTGGCCCCCGCGCCCAAGGTTGAGGCGAGCGCCGTCGCCGCGCCTGCGGCGAGCGCGCCAGCCTTGCCAAGCGCTGCCGAGCCGGTCGCCGCCGCGCCCGCGCCCAGCGCGCCAGCGGCCGCGCCACTGGCGCGTGCCGTGCGCGCCGAAGCCAAACCGGACAGCGCCGCGCGCGCGCGCGCCGCCGTGCAGGCCGCGCCGGACAGCGCTCCCGCTGCGGCCGCGACCATCGTGCAGCGCGATCCGAACGCCGCCGCGGCACTGGCGACGCAAGCGGCTCCGGCTGCGCCCGCGCAAGCGCCCGCGCTGCCGGCGAACGCCGGCGCCACCCGCAACAAGAACGACGCCGCCGCGGCGCCGGTGCGCGCCGCCGTGCGCAGCGCGCCCGACGCCCCCGTGATGGCGGCGGCGGCCCCGGCGGCCCCGGCCGCGCCAGCGGCCGCGCCGGCCACGCTCGACGAGCCGGTCGCGCCCGCCCCCTTGGCCAGCCTCGATACCAAGGCGGCGAGCAGCGCGCCCACCGCCTTCGAGGCCAAGGCCAGTGGTGCGCCAGCGGCCGCGGCCGGCACAGCGCCAAGCGCGCCGGCCACCCCACAGAACGCGGCCCAGGCCGACCCGGCCCAATTGGCCGCCGCCCGTCCGCGCGAGCAAGTGGCGCCAGCGGCCCCGCCACGCGAGGTCGGCGTCGCCCCCTTGAACGCGCCGCTGCAGCAAGCTTCGCTGGCCTTGGCGCAGGCGGTCAACGCGCCGCAGGCGGACAAGCTGGCCGCGCGCGTGGGCACCCCGGGCTGGGACCAGCAACTGGGCCAGAAAATCGTATGGATGGTCGCCGGCAGCCAGCAAAGCGCTTCGATGACACTCAATCCGCCCGACCTCGGCCCGCTCCAGGTGGTCCTCAGCGTCTCCAACGACCAGACCAACGCGGCCTTCAGCTCGGCCCAGCCGGAAGTGCGGCAAGCACTTGAGGCGGCCCTGCCCAAATTGCGTGAAATGATGAGCGAAGCGGGGATCTCGCTGGGCAGTGCGACCGTCAGCACCGGCATGCCAAACCAGCAACAGTCTTCCTTCGGCGAGCAAGCGCGTAGCGGCAGCGGCGCGTCCTTCGGCAGCGACACCGGGCAAGCCCCGCTTGCCCCCGAAAGTGCGGCGCGTAGCGCACGGGCGCCGGCCCGCACCTTGCCACCGGGCGCGGTCGACACCTTCGCCTGAACATCCGCCCCTTTGGGCCCCGCCACGCACGCGCCCCGGAGTCATCGGGCGCGCGCCACAGCGCACGCCCGCACGGCGCCAAGCTGGCCCTGGCCGGGCGGCGCCAACCTGCCGCGCCGCGCCCGCCCCGCCCGGCGGCGAGCGCCAAGCGCGGAGATGCGTGCGGTTCTTCCCTCTTTTCAACACATGCCGGTGCGCACTTTTTGCCGATAATGACATAATGGAGACACCATCCCTATCCTGCATGTCGAGGACACTTGAAAGCGAATGCAAAAATGAAAGCTGATCCGAAAGCAGAAGCGGCCGCACCGAAATCCTCGCCCAAGAAGATGATCATCATGGGCGCGGTGGCCGTCATGGCCATCGGCGCCGGTGGCGGCCTGGCCTGGTTCTTCACCCACGGCAAATCCGAGGGCGGCGAACACAAGGAAGCGAAAGTGGTCGAGTCCAAGCCCGTGTTCGTGGCGATCGAGCAATTCACTGTCAATCTGCAACAGGAAGCCGAACCGCAATACTTGCAAATCCAAATGACCTTGCAGGTACCGGACCTGCACCAGGAGGAAAACTTCAAGAGCAATATGCCCAAGGTGCGCAGCCGCATCCTGTTGCTGCTCTCGTCCAAGCACGCCAATGACATCATGACCCCCGAGGGCAAGAAGAACCTGGCCAACGAGATCATCGCCACGCTCAAGCTGCCCTTCACGGAAAAAGGCGAACCGCAGCAAGTGTCGGATGTGCTGTTCACCTCCTTCATCATCCAGTAAAGAGCTCAGCGAGAACACGCTACCATGGCCGATAATTTCCTTTCCCAGGAAGAAGTCGATGCCCTGCTCAAGGGGGTCAACGGCGACCAGGACGACGCCGCCGCGCCGGAGGAGGCCGCTGGCGTACGCACCTACAACCTGGCCACCCAGGAGCGCATCGTGCGCGGGCGCATGCCTACGCTCGAGATCATCAACGAGCGCTTCGCGCGCTTGCTGCGGGTGGGCTTGTTCAACTTCCTGCGCCGCAGCGCGGAAGTGTCGGTCGGTTCGGTGCGGGTGGCCAAGTACAGCGAATTCATCCGTAATCTGGTGGTGCCGACCAACCTGAACCTGGTGCACATGAAGCCCCTGCGCGGCACCGCCCTGATGGTGTTCGACCCGGGCCTGGTGTTCCTGCTGGTGGACAACCTGTTCGGCGGCGACGGGCGCTTCCACACCCGCGTCGAGGGCCGCGACTTTACCCAGACCGAGCAGCGCATCATCTTGCGCATCCTCGACATCGTGTTCGAGGCCTACACCAAGTCGTGGGAACCGGTGTTCCCGGTCGAATTCGAATACATCCGCTCCGAGATGAACACCCAGTTCGCCAACATTGCCACTCCCAACGAGGTGGTGGTGTCGTCCACCTTCACGGTGGAGCTGGGCTCGGTGTCGGGCCAGATCCACTTTTGCATGCCCTACTCGATGATCGAGCCGATCCGCGACGCCCTCACCTCCAGCTTGCAGGGCGAGGCGCTCGAGGTCGACAAGCGCTGGATCCGCCTGATGACGCAGCAAATCCAGATCGCCGAAGTGGAGATCGTGGCCGCCCTGGGCACGGCGCGCGCCTCCTTCGACGAAATCCTGAACATGAAAGTGGGCGACATCATCCCCCTGAACGTGCCCGAAACCATACAGGCGACCGTGGACGGGGTGCCGGTGATGGATTGCAGCTACGGCGTGCTCAACGGCCAATACGCCTTGAAGGTGGAGAAATTGCTGGCCAACGCCGATACCAAATAAGACGCGCCGCCTGTGTGCGGCGCCGCGCGAAACACCGGGAGAACAAGATGGCTGAAGACCAAGACGACAAGCAGGAAGACCAGAGCATCGACGACGATTGGGGCGCCGCCATCGCCGAGCAGGCCAAGGCCGAAGCCGAAGCGATGCAGACGCAGGCGGCCAGCGCCGCCGTGTTCAAGGACTTCTCGAGCAAGGGCACCAAGACCGACACCCCCAACGATATCGACTTCATCCTCGATATCCCGGTGCAGTTGACGGTGGAATTGGGACGCACCAAGATCGCCATCAAGAACCTGCTGCAACTGGCCCAGGGTTCGGTCGTCGAGCTCGACGGCCTGGCTGGCGAGCCGATGGACGTGCTGGTGAACGGCTGCCTGATCGCCCAGGGCGAAGTGGTGGTGGTCAACGATAAATTCGGTATTCGCTTAACGGACATCATCACGCCGTCCGAGCGGATTCGAAAATTGAATAAATGATGCGGCGCGCCCATCCCGCAGCCTGGCTGTGCGCGGCCGTTGCCGCCGCCGCGCTTGCTGTGGGGGCGGCGCACGGCGCCTTGGCCGCGCCCCCAGCGGCCGCCGCGGCGACAGCGGGGCCGGCCGCCGCGCCCGCCCAAGCCACGCCAGCGGCGCCGCCCGCCAACAGCGCCTCCGCCCTCCCCGCCACCGTTTCCACTCCCGCCGCGGCGTCCGCCTCCGCCAGCGCCGACAGCGCGCGCGCGCCCGCCCCCGCCTACTCCGGCCCGACCCCGATGGGCGGACCGTCGGCCGGCAATCTGCTGCAAACCATCCTGGCCCTGTGCCTGGTGCTGGGCCTGCTGGCGGCGCTGGCCTGGTTCCTCAAGCGCTACGGCCCCAAGGCCAGTGGCGCCTCGGCCAATTTGCGCATCGTCGGCGCCCTCGACCTGGGCGGGCGCGAGCGCATCATCGTCGTCGAAGTGGCCGACCAATGGATCGTGGTCGGGGCCGCGCCGGGGCGCGTGAACGCGCTCGCCACCATGGCGCGCCAGGAAGGAGCGCCGTCCGACCCCGCCACCGTGGTGCGCGGCGCGCCGGCCGCCAGCTTTGGCGATTGGCTCAAACAGACGATGGATAAACGCCATGCCAACTAGCCGCACCCTCCCCCACCGCAGCGCCGCGCGCCCGCGCGCGCCATCGCCGCAGGCGCGCAAGCTGGCACCGCTGGCGCTGCTGTTGCTGGCCGTGCTGATGCTGGCCGCCGCCGTGCCCGCGTTTGCCCAGTCCGGCATCCCGGCCTTCACCAGCACCCCGGCCGGCGCCGGCGGCACCAGCTACTCGCTGCCGGTGCAGACCCTGCTGCTGCTGACGGCCCTGTCCTTCCTGCCGGCGGCGCTGTTGATGATGACCAGCTTCACCCGCATCATCATCGTGCTGTCGCTGCTGCGCCAAGCCCTGGGCACCCAATCGGCGCCGCCCAACCAGGTGATGGTGGGGCTGGCCCTGTTCCTGACCCTGTTCGTGATGGGCCCGGTGTTCGACAAGATTTACGTCGACGCCTATCTGCCGCTGCAGGAAAACAAGATCAACATGAACCAGGCGATGGAAAAAGGGGTCGCGCCCCTGAAAACTTTCATGCTGCACCAGACCCGCCAAAGCGACCTGGCCCTGTTCGTCAAGATGTCGCGCTCGCCCGCCCTGCAAGGGCCCGACGACGTGCCGCTGCGGGTCTTGATCCCGGCCTTCATCACCAGCGAACTGAAGACCGCCTTCCAGATCGGCTTCGCCATCTTCATTCCCTTCTTGATCATCGACATGGTGGTGGCCAGCGTCTTGATGTCGATGGGTATGATGATGATGTCCCCGGCCGTCATCTCGCTGCCCTTCAAGCTGATGCTGTTCGTGCTGGTCGACGGCTGGCAGTTGCTGCTCGGCTCGCTGTCCCAGAGTTTCTATTGAGGAGGCGCGCATGACTCCCGAGAGCGTGATGACGATGGGCCGCACGGCCATGGAAGTGACCTTGATGGTGGCCGCGCCGATGCTGCTGGTGGCCTTGATCATCGGCTTGATCGTGTCGATCTTCCAGGCCGCCACCCAGATCAACGAGGCCACCCTGTCCTTCATCCCCAAGCTGGTCGGCATTTTCGTGGCCCTGGTGGTGGCCGGTCCCTGGATGCTGGCCGTCATGCTCGACTATATGCGCCAAGTGTTTTCCGGCATTCCCGGCTTGATCGGCTGACTGATCGCCTACGCTCGGGCCAACCCTGACCTCCAACCCTCAAGAATCCGACCGCGCCTGCCGATAAGATGATTACGCTCACCTCAGCCGAATGGAATAGCGCGCTCGCGGCCCTGCTGTGGCCGCTCTCGCGCATTCTCGGCCTGATCGCCGCGGCCCCGCTGTTTGGCAACGCCAGCGTGCCGGTGTCGGTCAAGGTGGCGCTGGGCACGCTTTTGGCCCTCATCATGGCGCCGGCGATTCCGGCGATGCCGGCGGCCGATCCGGTGTCGCTGGCCGGCTTCCTGATCGTGCTGCAGGAAATGCTGATCGGCCTGGGGATGGGATTTGCCATGCGTATCGTATTTGCCGCCGTCGAAATGGCGGGCGAGGCCGCCAGCCTGACCATGGGCCTGGGCTTCGCGACCTTCTTCGACCCCCAGTCGCAGGGACGCTCCTCGGCCATCAGCCAATTCCTGACCCTGATCGCGACCATGGCTTTCCTGGCCATCAACGCGCACCTGGTGCTGCTGTCGGCCTTGGCCGAGAGTTTCGTGACCATGCCGGTCTCGGCCAGCCCGCTCGGCACTGGCGCCCCCTTCGCCCTGGCGCGCTTTGGGGGTGTGATTTTTTCCGCCGGCTTGCAGCTGGCCTTGCCGATCCTGGCCGCCTTGCTCATCACCAACGTGGCGCTGGGGATCCTGACGCGGGCGGCGCCGCAACTGAATATCTTCGGCATCGGCTTTCCGATTTCACTGGGGGTGGGCTTCCTGGTGATCAGCCTGTCGATGCCGTATTTGTCGATGCCACTGCAAAACTTGTTCAACCAGGGCGTGGAGGCGGGGCGCAGCTTGCCGCGCAGCGCGGCGCCGCGCTCCCTCACAGGGCCCGCGAATAGTGAAAAACCAATAAAGACATTTCCGCAATAACAATATTTTGGTTGTCCTACGGCAACTTGAGGACTACAATTGAATTTCACGGGGAGTAGCAAATGACATCGGTCGTCGCAGGCATGAGCACAGCGCAAATCGCGTCCTTAGGTTCGGACCAGATTGCCACGCTCACGACCGAAGATATGGTGGCCATGAACACGGACCAGATCCGTGCCTTGCGCACCGCCGGTTTCGCCGCCCTCGCCACCGACGCCATCGCCGCCTTGAGCAGCGACCAGATCGTCAACCTGACCACGGGCCAGGTGGCGTCCCTGGCCACCGTCCAGATTGGCGCCCTCACCACCGACCAGATGGGCGCTTTCGCCACCACCGAAGTGGCGGCCCTGTCGACGGCCCAGGTGCGCGTGTTCAATTCCGACCAATTGGGCGCGCTCAGCACCGACGCCACCGTCTCGCTCAGTTCGCGCGACATGGGCGCGCTGCTGTCGAACCAGCTCGGCGGCCTCACCAGCGACCAGCTCGGCGCACTCTCGACCAGCCAGCTGCGCGCCATCGTCAGCAGCGCCATCGCAGGCTTGCAACTGGCCCAGGTCGGGGCTATCCCGACGGCCTCGCTGGCGGCCCTGCAATTGGCCCAGATCAGCGCGCTCAACAGCGACCAGGTGACCGGTTTGAGCACCGACGAGATGGGCGCGCTCACCAGCGCCCAGTTCGCCGCGTTGACGACGTCAGCCCTCTCCGCCCTGAGCACCGACCAGATTGTGGCCGCGCCCACGCGCGACATCCGCGGCTTGACCACGGCCCAGACGGCGGCGCTGGGACTGGGCCAGATCATGGCTTTGACCACCGACCAGATGGCCGCGCTGCACACGCGCAACCTGCCGTTCTTGACCACCGACCAGATCACGGCGCTTTCGAGCGATCAGATCGAAGCCTTGAGCAGCCTGTCGACCCTGACGGCGCTGCAGATTGGCGCGCTCACCTTCACCCAGGTGCCGTCGCTGTCGACCGCGGACATCGCGGCGCTCTCGAGCATCCAGCTGCGCGCGCTCAACACCGACCAGCTGCAAACGCTCACCTCGGACCAGATCGTCGCGCTCACGGCCACCCAATTCCCGGTGCTGGGCACGGACGCGCTGTCGGTGCTCACCACCGACCAGATGGCGGCGATCGAGACACGCGACATCGCCGCCATCACCAGCGGCCAGATCGGCGCCTTCGGCGCGGCCCAGCTGCGCGCGCTCACGACCAATCAAGTGCACGCGATCACGCAGGGCGACCTGGCCGTGCTGGGCAGCGACCAGGTGGCCGCCTTCACCACCGACCAGATCAGCGCGCTGTCGACCTTGAACGCCTTCGGCTCGCGCCAGATCGTCGCCCTCACCAGCGACCAGGTGAGCGCGCTGCGCACGGCGGCGCTCGCGTCGATGGGCACGCGCCAGATCGGTTTCCTCAACAGCGACCAGAGCGCCGTCTTGACGACCGACGAAATCGTGGCGCTGACGACGGCCCAGATCCGCGCGCTCAGCACGGCCGTCACCTCGACCCTTTCGACCGACCAGATCGTGGCGCTCGAGACGCGCGACCTGGCCTCGCTGCACAGCCTGCAGATCCGCACGCTCAGCAGCGACCAGATCGCGGCCCTCTCGACCAACCAGTTGCGCTCGCTGACCAGTTCCCAGATCGGCGCCATGAACAGCGACCAGATCACGGCCTTGACGAGCGACCAGATCGCCGCCTTCAGCACACTCGCCGGCTTGAGCGTGATCCAGATCGCGGGCTTGTCCTCGGACCAGATCGCGACCCTCAACACGGCCTCGCTGGGCACCCTGACGACACGACAGATGGCCGCCTTCAACGCGGCCCAGGCGCTGGCATTGACGACCGCGAACGTGGCCGCGCTGGCGATCGACCAGTTGCGCGCCTTGACGTCGGCGGCGCTGGCGGGCCTGTCGACCGACCAGATCGTCGCCTTGAGCACCGACGAAGTGCAAGCGCTCAAGACCAGCCAGGTGGGCGCCTTGAGCACCGACCAGCTGCGCGCCTTCAACAGCGACCAGCTGGGCATCTTGACGACGGCCGAGGTGGGCGCGCTCAAGACCAACCAGATCGCCTCGCTCACGAGCGACCAGATCAACGCCTTCGCCACCCTGGACGGCTTGAACACGCTGCAAATCGCGACGCTTTCGACGCTGCAGATCTCCACCCTCGGCACCGACGACTTGTCGGTGCTGCTCACGCGCCAGGTGGGCGCGCTCACCTCGCGCCAGGCGCGCACCTTGAACAGCGACCAGCTGGCGGCGATGACGCCGACGGTGATCAACGCGCTGGCCACGGCCTCGCTGGCGGCCTTGAGCACGGACAGCTTGCTGGCGGTGCCGACGGCCACCATCGCCCAACTGAGCACGCGCCAGATCCACGCGCTCTCGACCGCCCAGATCTTTAGCCTCGACACCAACCAGGTGGCCGCGCTCGGATCAAACGCGATCGGCGCCTTGACCACCGCGCAAACGCGCGCCCTGGCCAGCGCCCAGCTGGCGGCGCTGCTGTCGCTGGCGCATTTGCGCACCTTCGACGTGGCCGCCTTGACCACCGCCCAGATCGCCGCGCTTGACACGGCCGACCTGGCCACCTTGACGAGCGCGCAGATCCGCGCCTTGAGCAGCCTGCAACTGGTCGCCTTGACCACCGACGAAATCGTGGCGCTGTCGAGCAACCAATTGCGCGGCATGAGCACCGGCGCCATCGCCAGCCTCTCGACCGACCAGACGGCGGCAATCGAGACGAGCGACTTCGCCGCCCTGATCAGCGGCCAGGTGGCCACGCTGACGACGGCCCAGATCATCGCGCTCACCACCGGCCAGATCGCCGCCCTGACCTCGCTGCAGGTGCCGGCGCTGACCTTGACCCAGATCGCCGCGCTCGGCTCGGCCGCGCTGGACGCCTTGACGTCCCTGAGCGCGCTGTCGACGCGCCAGATGGGCGCGCTCACCACCGACCAGTTGGCATCGATCACGACGGCCGACTTCAACGCCCTGGGCACGCGCCAGATCAGCGGCATCATCGCGTCCCAGGTGAGCGGCTTGACTTCCGACCAGATCGCCGTGCTCTCGTCGGGCCAGGCGCGCGCCTTGAGCACGGCCCTGTTGGCGGTGTTCTCGACCGACCAGCTGGCCGCCATCAACCTGCCCGACTTCGCGCTGTTAAAGTCGAACCAGATCGCCGCGCTCACCACGGCCCAGGTGGTGAGCCTGTCGACCGACCAGATTTCGGACTTGACCACCAGCCAGATCGCGGCCCTGACGGCGGCCCAGAAGAGCGCCCTCACCAGCGACCAGATCGGCGCCCTCGCTTCGCTGGCGGCCTTCACCACCGCCCAGATCGCGGCCTTAACGACCGACCAGATCGCGACGCTGCAGGTATCGACCTTCGCGCGCCTGCGCAGCGACCAGATCGCGGCCTTGACGACGGCCCAGGCCGGCAGCTTGACGACGGCCCAGATCGTGGGCCTGACGACCGCCCAGATCCGCGCGCTGGCCAACCTGTCGCTGGCCGCCCTCAATAGCGATCAAGTGATCGCGATCGAGACCAATGACTTCGCCGTGCTCAAGACCAGCCAGCTGGGCGCGATGCGCACGGCCCAGATCGCGGTGCTCACGACCGACCAGCTGGGGGCCTTGTCCACCGCCGAGAGCGCCGGCTTGAACACCTTGCAGGTGCGCGCCCTCTCGACCGACCAGATCGGCGCCATCCCGACCTTGCGCGGCTTTAGCACCGACCAGATCGCGGCCTTCACGACCGACCAGATCGCCGGCCTGGCGACGAACGCGGTGGCCTCGCTGACGACGCGCCAGGTGGGGGCCTTGACCAGCACTGAATTGGTGGCGCTGACGACCGACCAGATCGGCGCGCTCACCACCATCCAGGCGCGCGCCCTGCCGGGCGGCTTGATCGCCGCCCTCACCACCGACCAGCTCGACGCGCTCTCGCTAGCGAACCTGGCGGCCTTGAACACGGCCCAAATCGCCACCTTCACCACCGACCAGGTGGCGGCCCTGACGACCGACCAGGTGGCCGCGCTGAGCACGCCGCAACTGGTGGCCTTGCGCCCGGTCCAGGTGGCCGCGCTGGGCAGCGACCAACTGGCCGCGCTGGCCAGTCTGGCGCCGCTGTCGACGCTGCAGATGGTGGCCTTGACCACCGACCAGGTGGGCAGCTTGACGACCGACGAACTGGCCAGCCTGCGCACCGCCCAGGTAGGCGTGCTGCGCAGCTGGCAAGCCGCGGCCTTGAGCACCACCAATATCGCCAGCCTCTCGAGCGGCCAGATCGCGGCGCTGCCGGGCGCTTCGCTGTCCGCCTTGAACACCGACCAGCTCGACGCCATCACGACGGACGACTTCCGCTCGCTGCAAACGCGCCAGATCGCCGCCTTGACCACCGACCAGATGTCGGCCCTGCTGCTGACCCAGCTGCGCTCGATGACCACCAGCCAGATCAACGCCCTCTCCGGCGCCCAGCTGGCGGCCTTGTCGACCGCGCAAGCGCTCGCGCTCGGCTCGATCGGCACCTATAGCACGGCCCAGATCGCGGCCTTGCCGACCCAGCGCCTGGTGGCCATCACCACCGACGACATCATCACCTTGAGCCCGCTGCAAATGGGCGCCTTCACAAGCTTGCAGGCGAGTGTGCTCACCACCGCCCAAATGCAGGCGTTCTCGGGCCTGGAACTGGGCGGCTTGACGACGGCGGCCGTGGCCGCGCTCTCGACCGACCAGATTGTGGCGATCGACGCGGGCGACTTCGCCTCCTTCCGCACCGCCGAGGTGGCGGCCTTGACCCCGGCCCAGTTGGCGACCATGTCGACCGACCAGATCAACGCCTTGTCCACCAGCGCGATCGGCGCGCTGCGCACGGTGCAGGTGGCCGCCCTCACCACCGACCAGGTCGGCGCGCTGCGCTCGCTGCGCCCGCTCTCGAGCGCGCAAATGGTGGCGTTGACCACCAATCAATTGCTTTCGCTGTCGACCGACGCGCTCGAATCGCTGCGCACCAACCAGATATTGGCGCTCACGCCGACCCAGGTGGCGGCGCTCTCGACCGACCAGATGGTGGCCCTGCTGGACACCCAGGTGGGCGCGCTGAGCACCCAGTCCACCAACGCCTTGACCACCGACCAGATCGGCGCGATCGAGGTGGGCGACATGGGCAGCCTGCGCAGCGACCAGATCGGCGCGCTCGACACGGTCCAGTTGCGCGCGCTCTCGACCGACCAGATCGAGGCCCTGGGCACGCGCCAGATCGCCGTCCTGAACGCCGGCCAGGTACGCGGCTTGACCAGCGACCAGTTGATCAGCCTGGTCCCGCAACAATTCGCGGCCCTTTCCACGCAAGCCTTGTCAGGCTTGTCGACCGACCAGATCGGGCAAATCGAAGTGGTCGATCTGGGCGCCATCCGCAGCAACCAGTTGGCCAGCCTGTCGACCAACCAGACGGTGGCGCTGACGTCGGACCAGATCGCCATCCTCAACACGTCCCAGTTGGCCGCCTTCACGCCGGACCAGATCGCCGTGCTCACGCTGGGCCAGTTCGCGGCCCTCGCATCCGTCGCCACGCTCGGCACGGCCCAGGTGGCGGCGCTCTCGACCGACCGCTTGATCACCCTCGACGCGACCGCGCTGGCGACCCTGCGCACGGTCCAGGTGGCGGCCCTCACCAGCGCGCAGACCCCGGCCCTGTTGACCGCCCAGATCGTCGCGCTCGACTCGAACCAGGTGCGCGCCTTGGCCACCAGTGCCTTGCGCGCCCTCACCAGCGACCAGATCGCGGCGATCGAACCGACCGACATCACGGGTTTGCGCAGCGCCCAGATGGCGGCGCTGGCGACGGCCCAAATCACCAACCTGACCACCGACCAGATGGCAGCCCTGCCCACGAGCGCCTTGGCGGGCCTGGGTTCGGCCCAGCTGCGCGCGCTCAGCACCGACCAATTGGCCGCGCTGGGCAGCTTGACGGCCTTCCGCAGCGACCAGATCAACGCGCTCACCAGCGACCAGATCAACGCGCTCGACCAAGGCCACTTGAACAGCGTGCCGACCGGCCAGATCAACAGCTTGACGACCAGCCAGGTGGCCAGCCTCTCCACCGCCCAGGTGGTGGCGCTATCGACCGCCCAGGTCGCGGCCCTGTCGAGCCAAGCCTTGCGCGTCTTGAACAGCGACCAGATCGCGGCGCTCGCGCTCGACGACGTGGCCGCCTTGCGCAGCGCCCAGTTGGCGGTGCTGTTGACGGCGCAGCTGGCGAGCGTGACGACCGAACAGATGCAGGCGATTTCGAGCGGCTCCATGCTGGGCTTGACCTCGACCCAGATCGCCAGCCTGTCCACCGACCAGCTCGGCGCCTTGCCGACCCTGGCCAACCTGGGCACGGTGCAAGTGGCGAGCTTGTCGACCGACCAGATCGGCGCGCTCGACGATGGCCATTTGCAAACCCTGCGCACGTCCCAGATCGCCGCCCTCACCAGCCGCCAGGTGACGGCGCTGTCGAGCACGCAAATCATCGCGCTGTCGGGCGCGCAACTGGGATCCTTGGCGCCGGCGGTGCTGGCAAGCATGTCGACCGACCAATTGAACGCGATCGAGCTGGGCGACATCCCCCTGCTCAAGACGGCCCAGATCGCAGCCCTGCGCACCACCCAACTGGCGTCGATCAGCACCGACCAGACCCAGATGCTCACCAGTAGCGAGCTGCGCGCGCTCAACACCCAGCAGCTGCGCGCCCTCACAACAGACCAGTTGGGCGCCTTGGCCAGCTTGAGCGCCTTCACCAGCGCCCAGGTGGTGGCCTTGACGAGCGACCAGTTGGTGTCGCTCGACGCCGACCACATGTCGACCTTCAACACCCTGCAGGTGGCGAGCTTGACCAGCCGCCAGGTGCAAGCGCTGCTGACGGCGCAGATCGCCGCGCTGACGGCGCCGCAAGTGCGCGCCCTGTCGACGGCGGCGGTGGCCGTGCTCAGCACCGACCAGGTGGGCGCGATCGAGATCGAGGACATCGGCTCGGTCAGCACCGCCCAGATCACCGCATTTAGCACCGACCAGATCGTGAGCCTGTCGACCGCCCAGGTATCGTCGCTGGCCACGGCGACCGTGCACGCGCTGAGCGCGCGCCAGCTCGACGCGCTCTCGAGCGACCAGATCGAAGCGCTCGGCACCATGCGCTCGCTGAGCACCAATCAGGTCGCCGCGCTCACCACCGACCAGGTGGCCGCGCTTTCGCTGGCCATGCTCAGCACTATCACGACCTTGCAGATAGGCGCGCTGATCGCGCGCCAGGCGGGGGCCTTGACCACCACCCAGGTGGCCAACCTGGCGCCGAGCCAGGTAGGCGCGATCGCCACCCGTTCGCTGGTGGCCATGACGACCGACCAGATCCTGGCGCTCGACGTGACCGAGGTGGCGGCCCTGCGCACGGTGCAGCTGCAAGCACTCACCGCCAGTCAGCTGAGCAGCATGACGAACGCCCAGATCGGCGCCTTGTCGACGGCGCAAATCCGTTCGCTGCGTCCGGCCCAGATTTCCGCCATGACGACCGACCAGATCGCGAACATGTCGAACAACGACATCCACGCCTTCACCTCGACCCAGGTGTGCGCGCTCACCACCGACCAGCACGCGGCGCTGTCGGCCGGCCAGCTGGCGGTGCTGCCGGCGGGCAGCCCCTTGATCCTGGACCTGGACGGCAATGGCGTGTCCACGCGCTCGATCGCAGCTGGCGTGGCCTTCGACTTGTACGCCGATGGCGCGCCCGTGCACACGGGCTGGGTGGGCGACGGCGACGGCTTGCTGGCGCTCGACCGCAATGGCGACGGCATCATCAACGATGGCGGCGAGCTGTTTGGCACCGCCACCGCGCGCGTCGACGGCAGCCGCGCGGCCGACGGCTTCGCGGCCCTGGCCGACTTGGACGGCAATGGGGATGGGCGCATCGACGCGCTCGATGCCGCCTATGGCGCTTTGCGCGTATGGGTCGACGCCAACGCGGACGGCGTCTCCGAGGCCGGCGAATTGCACAGCCTTGATGCGCTAGGCATCGCGGCCCTGTCAACCGGCGCCGCCGACACCTCGGTCGTCACTGAAGGCAACTGGATCGGCCGTGCTGGCAGCTATGTGGGCAGCGATGGCAGCACCCATGCGATGGCCGACGTGTGGTTCGTGGCCGACCGCGACGAGAATGCACACGCGGGCTTGATGGAACCCGTGCCGCCCTTGCCGCCGGCGCCGCCGGCCGCGCCGAACGCCGCGCTGTCCGCGCGCGTGGGAGCGCTGTCGGACGCGATCGGCGCCTACGGCGGCGCGATGCAAGCGGACGCTGCGGCGCAAACACCGCAACTGCCGGGCCTGGCCGTGGCGCGCGGCGCGCTCGAAGCGCAGGTTGGCGTGCTGGTGCGCCAGATGGAGCAATTCGAAACGCAGACCGGCCACACCGGCCCGCTCGCCGCCTGGTCCGATACCCAGGACTTGCGCCTGCGCATGCCGCATCAAGGTCCGTTCATTTTGACGGACAAAAACGTGTAATCGTGCGCTTGGTGGCGGCGCGCGAGCCCGACGCCCCCCTGCACGCGGCGCCCGAATGGCAAAAGAGCGGTTCATCCCTGAACCGCTCTTTTGTTTTGTGCCGCGCAGCCGGGCGCGGCTCCGTCAAGCCGGTGTGATGCTTTAGGTGATGAAGTTAAACAGCGACAAGCCGGTCAAGGTCTTGAACGACTTTTGCGCCGATTCAAGCGTGAATTGCTGCTGCGTGAACAGCGAGATGGCCTTGACCACGTCCAGGTCTTGCAGCTGCGACAGCGTCGTCGCGTATTGGATGTCGAGGTCGTCGCCGGCGCCGTCCAGATAATCGAGTTCCTTCAAGCGCGAGCCGACCGAGGCGTGCACCGACAGCACATTGTTCAAAGAGCTGTTGAGGTTATCGGCCGCCTTGTTCAAGCCATTGGTCAGCTTGGCCTGGCCGGCCGCCCCGATCACGGGCGAACGCAAGGTGTTGATCAAGTCCGTCATGGTCTGGAACACCGACTGGTTCTGGCTGGGCTTGACGACGAAGGTGTCGCCATTGGCCGGGTTGCCGTTGATGTCGAAGGCGACCCCGTTAAAGCTCAGCTGCTGGCCCGGCGTGAAGGGCGCGGGCGGCGCCACCACCACCGGCGGCACCGGCAGCGTGTTCGTCACCTGGTAAGTGGTCGCGCCGCCGGCGGCCACCGCGAAGGTGACGACATAATTGTAGTTTTGGCCGTTGAGCAGGGCGGCGTTGGCCACCGCGCCCGAGGTGACGATGCCGGTGCCGGTGTTGCCGGGCGAAGCGATGGTCTCGAAGGTGCCGTTGCCGGTCGGATTGGCCTCGAACACGGAACTGCCCGAATCGGCGATCGGCAACTGGCGCGAGGAACCCACCTGCAGCTGGCGCTGTCCCTGGTCGCCGTGGTATTGGGCGCCGGTGGTGGTCTGGGTGAAGGGCTGGGTGGTCGAGCGAAAGCCCGAAAACAGGTAACCGCCGCCACCGTCGGCCGTGTTGGCCAAGCCCAGCAAGTCGTTCAAGCGCCCTTCGAGCTCGGTGGCGATCGATTCGCGGTCGGCCCCCGACAGCGCGCCATTGCCCGCGCTCACGGTCAGGGTTTGCACGTCTTGCAGCAAGGTGGTGGTGCCCGTCAAGGCCAGCTCCACCTGCGACAGCGAGCTGCGCGCGTTGCCGCGGTTGGTGACGAACTGGGTGTTGATCGATTGCGATTGCGTCACCTCGAGCGCGCGCGCCGAGGCGATCGGATCGTCCGCCGCCGTCAACATGCGCCGGTTGGTCGACAGCTGCATCTGGGTCTTGGAAATCCCGCTTTGCAGATTGCCGATCTGGGTGGTGCCGTTGTCGTAAATCGTGTTGGTGCTGATACGCATGATCGCTATTCCTTATGTCCCGCTGCGTCCGGCCATCAAGCGTGGCCGATCGAGAGCAGGGTGTCGAACAATTGGCTGGCCATTTGCATGACTTTGCCCGCCGCTTGATAAGCCTGTTGATAGCGCAATAAATTGGCCGCTTCCTCATCCAGGTTCACGCCCGATACGCTTTGCTGGGCCTTCACCGATTGCTCGAGCAATTGATCGGCCGATTGGCCGTTGACCTGGGTTTCGCGCGCCTTGTTACCGATGAAGCTCACCAATTGCGCGTAGGCGCTCTGGTAGGTGGCCGTGCCGTTGTCGAACACCACCTTCGATTGCAAGGCGCCCAGCAAGCGCGCGTTGCGGTTATCGCCCACGCCGCTGATGTTCGGGCCGATCGAAAAGGTGTCGCCATTGACGGGCGCGCCGCCAAAGGAAAAGTTGATGCCGCCGAAGGTGTAGGTTGAATTGAGCGCGTAGGGCACGTTGCCGGCCGGCGCCGGATAAAGCGTGGCCACGCCATTGGTGGTGACCGTCACCGCTTGCCCGGCGGGAAAGCCGCTGACCGTGTTGGTGGCCGAGGCGTACGTCAAGTTGACGGGCGCACCCAGCACGTTATTGAGATAGTTGGCGTCGACGCTGCCTTCGCTGATGGTGCCCGTGCCCTTGTTGGTGACGGGCGCGTCGGTGACGATGGGGGCGGCGGCGGCGATCTTCGAGCGGTCCGTCAGCAGCACGCTGAACTGGGCGGCGCCGTTGATGGTCGGGCGCACCAGGAATTCGTCGCCGGCGGCGGCGTTGCCGCTGATATTGAAGGCGACCCCGTCGATGATTTGCGGCACCGCCTGCGGATAGGGGTTGATCAGGGTTTGCTGGTTGTCCGACAGGCGCGTGACCTTGAAATTGTTGCCGTCGTAAGCGAGCTTGTAGTCGCTGCCGCTGAGCCTGGTGGCATCGACGACGGTGGCGCTCACTTGCGTGGTGCTGAGCGCGTTATTGTTCACGCTTTGCCCCACCACGGCCGGCGCGGCGGTGAAAAAGTCGGTGCCGAGCTGGCCGTTTTCATCCTGGCCCAGCTTGTGCTGGTCGTTGTAGGTCACGGCCAGGCCGACGGCGATGCGCCCGAGCGAATTTTGGGTTTGGTCGAGCATATTCGCGCGGAAATCGAACAGGGCGCCGATTTCGCCGCCCGTCAAAGTGTTTTCCGCCAGCGCGTTGACCTTGTTGCCAGTGACGTAGCCGACCTCGATGCGCGTCAAGTCGGTGGCCGAGGGAATCGCTTGCAGGGAAAATGCCTTCACCCCCACCACCAGCGGTTGGCCGGTGCCGATCGACACGGTCAAGCTGCCATTGTCGCCGGGGAAGACCTGGGTCTTGACTTGCTTGTTCAAGTCCTCGATCAATTTATCGCGCTGGTCGAGCAAGTCGTTCGGCTTTTGGTCGCTGTCGTTGTTGAGCACGCCGATCTTGCTGTTCAAGTCGGCGATTTGGGTGGCCAGGGAATTGATCACCGTCACGTTCGATACGATTTGCGCGTCGACGCCCTGGCGGATCTCGTCGAGCCGCCCGTTCAAGCCCTGGAAGCGCGCCGCCAGCGAGTTCGCCGTCGACACCAAGGCTTGGCGCGAAGCGACCGAGGCTGGGTTGGAACTGACGTCTTGCACGCCCTTGAAAAAGTCTTGCAGGGCGGGCGAGAGGCCCGAGGTGGTGTCGGCCAGCAAATTGTCGACCTGGCTGATTTGCGCGCTGAAGGCGTCGAGCGCGCTCTTGGAAGCTTGCGCCGTGCGCACCTGGGCCGTCAGGAAGTCATCCGAATAGCGGCGGATGGCGGCGATATAGGTGCCATTGCCGACAAAACCGTAACCATAGTTTTGCGCCTGGGCGGATGCCTGCTCGACCCGCTGGCGGCTATAGCCGTCCACATTCGCGTTCGAGATATTGTGGCCCGTCGTGGCCAAGCCCACCTGCGCCGCCAGCAAGCCGCTTTGTCCGATACTGAGAAGATCTGCACCCATGGTATGTCCACACTTCCATCAATTTGCTGCGTTACAGCATAGTTAGCGGCAAAATCCGGCCAAACTTGACCGGCGCGCCGCCCCCCTTCATCCCTCGAGCGTGTGCCGGATGATGCGGCCAAGCTTTGTTGCGTAGTGCGGATCGGTGGCGTAGCCGGCTTTTTGCAAGCCTTGCGCGAAGCTGGCCGCGTCGCCCGCCTTGGCCAGCACTTGGCCGTAGCGCGGATTGGTGGTGAGCAAGCGCGCGTAGTCGCGCATGCTGTCGGCGTAGCTGTCGTAGGCGCGGAATTTTTCCACCCGCGTTTGCGGCACGCCGTCGACATATTCGGTGGTGACGGCGTTGACGGTCTTGCCGCTCCAGCCGGCGCCAGCCTTGATGCCGAACAAATTGTGGCTGCTGCTGCCGTCGGCGTGGCGGATCTCGCGCCGGCCCCAGCCCGTTTCCAGGGCCGCCTGGCCGAGCATGAACTTGGCCGGGATGCCGCTGGCGCGGCCCACCGCCTCGGCGTCGGCGCCCAGTTTTTGCTGGAAAGCGCGGATATGGGGCGCGCCGCCACCAAGCGGGCGCGCCTCGTCCCTTGGCCCCAACGCTGGCACGCTGGGCGCACTTGGCGCGCTCGGCGCGCGCAGCGCGGCCGGCGCGCGCAGCAAAGCGCCCGCGTCGAAGGGCGCCCCTGCTCCCGCCGCGGCGGCAGAGCCGGGCTCGGCGCCGATGGCCAAGGCTTGCGCATTCATCGTCGGTGATAATTGCCGCACCAGCACGTCGGCCAGGCCGACCCCGCGCTTGGCCAGGTTTTGACTCATCTGCTGGTCGAGCATGGTGGTGAACATCTTGCTTTGCTCATTGTCGAGCATGCCGTCCTGCGGCGTGGCGTCGCGCATGCTTTTCATCATCATGTTGATGAACAAGGCTTCGAACTGGGTCGCCGCCTTCTTCAAGGCGTCCGGCGCATTCGCGCGCGCGGCCTGGCGCAAGTTGCCCAAGCCCTTGGCGTCGAGCGCTAGCTGCTGGGACAAGTCGCCGGTGGCGGGAAGCATGGCCGCTCCAATCCTAGATGATCTCGAGCTCGGCGTGCAGCGATCCGGCCGCCTTCATCGCCTGCAGAATCGACAGCAAATCCTGGGGCGAGGCGCCGATCGCGTTGAGCGCCTTGACCACGTCCGACAACACCGCCCCGCTCTTGAGCATGAGGACCTTGCCGGGATCTTTCTTCACCTCGATCTGGGTGTTTTGGGTGACCACCGTCTGGCCGTTGGAGAAGGCGTTGGGCTGGCTGATCACAGGCTCGGCGCTGATCGTCACCGACAGGTTGCCGTGCGAAATGGCGCAAGTGTCGAGCGTGACGGCTTGATTCATCACCACCGAACCGGTGCGCGCGTTCATGATCACCTTGGCCGACATGGCCGCCGGCTTGATGTCGAGCCCTTCGAGGATGCCCAGGAAGGACACGCGTTGGTCCGAGGAGGACGGCGAGCGCACCCGGATCACGCGTCCGTCCAGGGCGGTGGCGATGTCCGGGCCAAAATGGTTGTTGATGGCCTCGACCACGCGCGCGGCGGTGGTGAAATCGGCCTGGTTCAATTCCAGGCGGATCTGGTTGTTTTCGCCCAGGGTCGAGGCGACGGCGCGCTCGACCGTGGCCCCGCCCGAGATCTTGCCCACCGCCAGATGATTGACCTGGACCTGGGCGCCGCCGGCCGCGGCCCCCACGCCGCCCACCAGCACGTTGCCCTGCGCCATGCCGTAGACCTGGCCATCGGCGCCCTTGAGCGGCGTCATCAACAGTGTGCCGCCGCGCAAGCTCTTGGCGTTGCCGATCGAAGAGACCGTGATGTCGAGCGCCTGGCCCGGTTGCGCGAACGGCGGCAAGGAGGCGGTGACGACCACGGCCGCCACATTTTTCAATTGCAAGGTGGTGCCCGCGGGCAGGTTCACGCCCAGCTGCTGCAACATCGACACCACCGATTGCACCGTGAACGGGGTCTGGGTGGTCTGGTCGCCGCTGCCGTCCAGGCCCACCACCAAGCCGTAGCCGATCAATTGGTTTTGGCGCACGCCGGCGATGCTGGCCAGGTCTTTCAAGCGCTCGGCGTGGGCTGCCCGTTGCGGCAACAGCAAAAGGGCCGCCACGCACAGGACGATGACGAGGCAGGCGGCCAGGCGGCGCCCGATATCGGCCGTCGAGAGGGCCAGCGTGGAAAGCGAGGGGATGTGCTTGGACATGGCTGCCTCCATCAGAACGGCAATACGCTTTGGAAGAAGCGCGACACCATCGCCGTCGCTTCGGCGCGGTCGATCTGGCTGTTGGTGCGGTATTCGACGCGCGCGTCGGCCACCTGGGTGGACGAGACGGTGTTGCCGGTGCCGATGCTGTCGGGGCTGATCATGCCGGAAAAGCGGATGAATTCGACGCCCTTGTTCATGGCGATCTGCTTTTCCCCGGCCACGATCAAGTTGCCGTTCGAGAGCACCTCCGTCACCGTCACGCCGATGCTGCCGGTGAAGGTGTTGCTTGCCGTTTGGTTGTCGGCGTCGGAGAATTTGTTGGCGCTGGTGGCGCCCACGGTGGCGCCAAGGCGGGCCGCCAGCGGTCCCGGCGCGGAAAAATTGAGCGTGCCCGACTTATTGCCGGAACTGGCGCCCGCCTTCACGGCCGAGGTCTTTTCCACGATGTTAATGGTGATCATGTCCCCGATCTGGCGCGCGCGCCGGTCCTCGAACAAGGGGCGGTATTGGGCGACCTGGAAGATGGCGCCGTTGGCGGGCGCGGCCAGATCGGCCGGCAGGGGCCGCGCGCTGGTCGGGCGTTGCACGATGGTGGTGGGCACGCTGGCGCAGCCGCTTAGTGCCAGCGCCAGCGCCAGGATCGCCATCTTGATTGGGTGCGTCGTGTTCATCGCAAGCTCCGCAAACTGATTGAGTACTCAAGCATTTTTTACAGCTGGGCCAGTTTTTGCAGCATCTGGTCGGAGGTGGTGATGGCCTTGCTGTTGATCTCGTAGGCGCGCTGGGTCTGGATCATGTTCACCATTTCCTCGACCACGTTCACGTTCGACGTTTCCACCACGCCTTGGGTGAGCACGCCGGCGCCATTCGTGCCCGGCGTGTTGGTGTTCGGGCTGCCCGAGGCGCCCGTCTCCACATACAGGTTTTCACCCTTCGATTCGAGGCCGGCCGGATTGACGAAAGTGGTCAGCTGCAGGGAACCGATCTGGGATGGCGCGGCGGTGCCGGGCAAGGTGACCGAGATGGTGCCGTCGCGCCCGATGGTGAGGCTTTGCGCATTGGCCGGCACCGTGATGGCGGGCTGGACAACAAAGCCGGACGAAGTCACCAATTGCCCGTTCGCATCGCTCTGGAAAGAGCCGTCGCGCGAATAGGCGGTGGTGCCGTCGGGCAGCAGCACGGAAAAAAAGCCATTTCCGTTGATCATCACGTCGCGCGCGTTGCCCGTCGTCAGGGGATTGCCCTGGGTGAAGATGCGCTCGGTGGCGACCATGTGCACGCCGGTGCCGATCTGCAAGCCCGATGGCAGCTGGGTTTGCTGGGAAGACTGGCCGCCCGCTTGCCGCACATTTTGGTATAGCAAATCCTCGAACACCGCGCGCGAACGCTTGAAGCCGTTGGTGTTGACGTTGGCCAGATTATTGGTGATGACGTCGATCTGGTTTTGCTGCGCTTCCATGCCGGTCTTGGCGATGAACAGGGAACGGATCATTCTTATCTCCTTTGCGCGACGGACGAACGGCATCACGCTCTAGTTCGATTATGGCGCGCGCACAGGGTGCGCAAAGGGCCGAGCTGGGCTGCTTTCGCAGCCCTATTCACACGCTTGCCCGGGCGCTCGCGGCCAATTGGAGCGCGCAGGCTGAGGCGCCGACCACGGCGGGTTTCGCGCGCCAACAACTGGATCGAATGGGTGGCTGGAGGCGCGCCCGGCGACATGGAAACGGCGCCGTCACTGTGAACCTTCTTTGCCGCGCACCGCGGCACTACCACTAGCCCAGCGCGAGGATCTGGGTAGCCTTGGTCGCGTTATTCTCGGCGTTCTTGACCAAGCTCATTTGCATCTCGAACGAGCGCGCCAGCGCGATCATGGTCACCATGGAATCGACCGGGTTGACGTTGCTGCCCTCGAGGGCGCCGCCGATGACGGCCACGCTTGGGTCAAGCGGGGCGGCGCTGCCATCTTTCAAGCGGAACAAGCCATCGTCGCCGCGCACCAGGTCTTGCTCGGGCGGGTTGACCAGCTTCAAGCGTCCGAGCACGGTGGAGGCGCCCGGCTTGGTGGTGGTGGCGATGCCGGCGATGGTGCCGTCGCCGGCGATCGACACATTCACTTCGGGCGGCACCGTGATGGCGCCGCCGTCGCCGGCCACCGTGTAGCCGCCGGCCGATTGCAGCAAGCCGTTTTCATTGAGCTTCAAGGCGCCGGCGCGGGTGTAGGCTTCGCTGCCGTCGGGCATCTGCAAGGTGATCCAGCCCTTGCCGCGCAGCGCCACGTCAAGCTCGCGTCCGGTCGTTTGCATGGGACCGGCCGTGAAATCGGCGCCCACCGTGCTGTTGACAACAAAAGCGCGCGTGGGCAAGCCGTCCGCCACCACCGGCACCGCGCGAAAGGTGTCGATCTGGGCGCGAAAGCCGGTGGTGGTGACGTTCGCCAAGTTGTGCGAAGTCGTCGCCTGCTGCTCCAGGATGTGTTTCGCGCCACTCGCCGCGGTGTAGATGAGACGGTCCATATGCTCCCCTGTCGCGCCGCCTTAAGGTATCAACGCAGGTTGACCAAGGTCTGCAACACCGAGTCTTGGGTCTTGATGGTTTGCGCGTTGGCCTGGTAGACGCGCTGGGCCGTGATCATGTTGACCAGTTCGGCCGTCAAGTCCACGTTCGAGCTTTCCACCGCCGACGATTGGAGCACGCCCAGGCTGCCCGAGTTCGGCACGCCCACCAGCGGCACGCCCGACACCGACGATTCGGCCCACGCGTTGTTGCCCAGCGGTTGCAAGCCGTTCGGATCGGCGAAGTTGGCCAGTACGATTTGCGCCAAGGCATGCGATTGGCCATTGCTGTACTGGCCAAGGATGATGCCGTCGGCGCCAGCCGAGAAGCGCGACAAGTGGCCGGCTGTGTAGCCATCCTGGGTCGCCTTTTTTTCGCTAGTGACGGCGCCGTACTGGGTGGAGTTCTCGAAGCCGGCCTTGACCAACAGGTTCGGTGCCGAGCCCGTCGCGGGGAAGATCGGCAAGCTCACGGTGAAGGGCACCGATTGCGGCGGCTGCAAGGCGGCCATCAATGCCGTGCTGAGCGCGCCGTTCGGATCGAACACCATGGTGCCCACCTTGACCGGCGGCACCTTCGTTTGCGCGGAGATGGCCTTGTCGATCGAGTCCGGAGTGGCGCCGACAATCAAGCCGACGTCGGTCGCGCCGGTGAAGGTCGCCGTGATGGCATCTAACTGTGGTTGGGTGGCGTTGGCGGCCGTCGCGGCGGCCAACACGGCGGCGCCGGCCACTTGCGAGTACGCCGCCGCCAGTGCCGCCAGGTCGCCCTGCGGCACCGACGAAGTGCCGGCCACGAAGGCGGCGCGCGCGTCGATGGTGGCCTGGTCGGTCAACACCGCCGCTTGCACCGCCAGGCTGGTGATTTCGGTGCCGTCATTGGCCACGTACACATCCCACACCGCCGGCGCCGTCTTGACATAGAAGGTAGACATCACATGCGCATTGCCCAAGCTGTCATAGACGTCGATCGGGGTCTGTTTGTTGTAGCTGGTCGGATCGAGTTCGTTGAAAGGCGTGGTGATGGGCACCTGGCTGCGCGAGTCCAAATTGATTTCCGTGTCCACGCGCGTGGTGGCCACCGGCGCCAGGTCGGAGGTGTCGATCTGCAGCGGCACCGGCGCGCCGGCCAGCACCACCCCGGTCTTGCTGGCCAAGAAGCCGGTGAGCTTGGCTTGCTGGGCGTTGATGATGAAGCCATTCTTGTCGAGCGAGAACTGGCCATTGCGCGAATACTGCACCGCGCCACCCACCTCGGTGCGGAAGAAACCGGCGCCGTTGATGGCGATGTCGAGCGGATTGCTCGACGATTCGATATTACCCTGGGTGAACTGCTGGGCGATGTCCGACACTTTCGAGCCGATGCCGGCCTGGTTGCCGCCGGCGCCGTTGAGCGAGTTGGCGTACACGTCGGCGAACTGGGCTTGCGATTCCTTGAAGCCGACCGTGCTGGCGTTGGCGATATTGTTACCGATGACGTCGAGCGATTTGGCCGCGCCGTTCAAGCCTGAAAGTCCCTGTTGAAAAGACATGATGTTCTCCTGAAAAAAGTTTAAACGGCTTACAGCACTTGTTTGACGTCGCCCATCGAGATCACCCCGAGCGACAAGGTATTTAATTTGACGCCATCGCGCGCGTTGGTCGACACGCTCATCACTTCGCCATAACCGAGCGCGGTGGCGTCCTTGAGGGTATCGGTGCCGCTGGTGGCCACCACCTTGAAGCGGTAGTTGCCGTCGGCCAGCAAGGTGCCATCGTCGCTGCGCCCGTCCCAGCCCAGCGGCACCGTGCCGACCGCTTGCGGGCCCAAATCGAGGGTGCGGATGTCGTGGCCGGAATGGTCTTGGATGACCACCTTGACGTCGTCGGCGGTGGAGGCCAGGTCCACTCCCATCAAGCCCTTGCCCGCCTTGAGCGTGATCGAGTCGCCGGGGGCGAGCACGCCGTGCCCGATCATCGATGTGGCCTGCAAGGCGGCCGACGCCTGGTAGCTATCCTTGAGCGCGTCGAGCGAGGTGTTGAGCTTGTTGATGCCGGTGACGGTCGACAATTGCGCGAGCTGGCTGGTGATTTGCGCGTTGTCGAGCGGGTTCATCGGGTCCTGGTTCTTGAGCTGGGTGACCAGCAAGGTCATGAACTTGTCGGTGTCTTGCTGGACGCTGTCGACGGTCGCCTTCTTGGGATTGACGGCGGTGAGCAAATCCTGGCCGACGGGTGCGGTGTTGGTGACGGTACTCATGATGTCGGCTCCGGTTAGCTGCCTAGGGTTAAGGTCTTGAGCAGCAAGGTTTTCGCCGCATTCATTGTTTCAACATTGGTCTGGTAGGAACGCGATGCGGAGAGCATGTTCACCATTTCATCGACCACGTTGACATTTGGCATAGTCACGTATCCCTTATCGTCCGCCATCGGGTGCTTGGGGTCGTACACCTGCTTCATCGGCGAGGCATCCTCGACGACCTGCTGCACCCGCACCCCGGAGCCACCTCCGTCGACCGGCACGGTTTCGAAAATCACCTGCTTGGCGCGGTAAGCCTGGCCGCTGGCGCTGGTGGCGCTATCGGCGTTGGCCAGGTTGGACGCGGTCGTGTTCAAGCGCTGGGCCTGGGCACTCATGGCCGAACCGGACACATTAAAAATACTAAATAGTGACATGCTTATTGTCCTCCTTGAATCGCCGCCATCAAACCCCTAATTTGCATATTGATCATCGTGATGCCCGCTTCGTAGCGCACCCCGTTGTCGGCAAACTGGTTGCGCTCGACGTCCATGTCGACCGTGTTGCCGTCGACACTGCCCTGGCGCGGCTGGCGGTACAGCAGCGGGGTGCCGTCGGGCAAGAAGTCGCCGCTCTGGGCGCCCGTGGGCAAATGGGCCGCCGCCGTGGTGGCCAAGACATTGGCCGGCGGCGTGGTGCGCGTCAATACGTTTTGCAGGGCGCTGGCGAAATCGATGTCGCGCGCCTTGTAATTGGGGGTGTCGGCGTTCGCGATGTTCGACGCGAGCTGCTGCTGGCGCTGCGATCGCAGGCTGAGCGCGGCTTCGTTAAAGCGCAGGTAATCGTCGAGTTTGCCTATCATTTCAATCTCCGTCTGGCTGTGCCCGGATTGGGCAGGAACCGGCTTATGACAGGATCGATAGTACGTGCAAGGCAGGCCAGGCAATCGCGCGAGCAAGGGCGGCATCACGCGGCTATTCCGGGTTTGGGGGGCGCGCACCGCGGCCTATGATGACATCATTCCAAGGAAGCGCCATGAAGCCCAGCCGCACTATTGCCCCCATGCTTGCAACGACGATCGCAGCGCTGAGCGCACTGTCCGCCGCCGTACTGGGCATGGCGCCGGCCGGCGCGGCCGCGGTGGCGGCGCCCGGCGCGGTCGCGCGCCAGGACGGCGCCGCCCTGCGTCAATTGGTGAGCGAATATCTGCAGCAACAGACGGCCAAGCTGCCCGGCGCGGTGGGGATCGTGGTGGGCGCGGTCGATCCGCGTTTGAACCTGCCCGCCTGCCAAGACCCGCAAGCGTTCCAGCAAGGCGGCGCGCGGCCCTGGGGCAAGACCACGGTGGCGGTGCGCTGTAGTTTTCCCGCCGCCTGGACGATATATATCCAGGCCCAGGTGAGCGTGGTGGCCGATTACGTGGTGGCGGCGGTGCCGCTGGCCCAGGGGCAAGCGATCGCGGCGGGCCAGCTGGCGCGCATGCAGGGCGATCTGGCCGCCCTGCCCGCCGGCATCGTCACCGACATGGCGCAAGCGCTCGGGCGCAGCGCCACCGTGTCGCTGCCGGCCGGCGCCCCTTTGCGCCTGGACATGTTGCGCAGCAAACCGGTGGTGCAGCAGGGGCAGGCGGTCAAGCTGGTCTCGCGCGGCGACGGCTTCCAGGTGTCGGCCGAGGCGCGCGCCATCGGCACGGCTGGCGAAGGGCAAGTGGTACAAGTGAGGACGGGGGCCGGCGCCATCATCAGTGGGGTGGCGAAGGCGGGAGGTCTGGTGGAAGTTGTTTTTTGAGGCGAGATTGCATAAAACCCATGGAAATGCGCTAAAGTTTGACAACGGGCCGCCGTTAATTACGCATATCCCGGAGTTTATCGCTCCAACCAGACGAGGATGATGCTGTGAAAATCAACGATACATTGAAAAGTACCCCCGGATTGCCGGTGTCATCGACACCCGCACCCGGAGCGAAGGCCACCGACAAGGCGGCGGGCGCGACTCAAGCGTCCTCCGACAGCGTGCGGCTGTCTTCGCAGGGACAGGCCCTGGCCAGCGCGGTCGGCGGTAGCGGCGCGGTGTTCGACACTAAAAAGGTCGAACGCATCAAGCTGGCGATCGCGGACGGACAGTTCCAGGTTAATTCGGAAAAAGTTGCGGACGGTTTGCTCCAAACGGTGCGCGACCTGCTGCATTCCCGCAAGAGATAGCTCAATCATGCCCACTACCAGCCCGCTCACGACACTGCAAGACGAACAAGCGCTCATCGTTTCTCTGGTTGAATTGATGAGACAAGAACAGCGGCACCTGGTAGGCGCGGACATCGAGGCCTTGACGGCCTTGACGGCGCAAAAATCCCAATTGATCGAACAAATGGCCTCTCTTGCCAGGCAAAGGCATGCGGCGCTGGGTGCGCGCGGCTTCGCGCCGGAGGAGACGGGCATGCAAGCCTGGCTCGCCAGCACCGCGGACGAGGCGGCCCAAGCCCTGTGGCGCGAGCTGCTCGGTCAAACCCGCAGCGCCAAGGAATTGAACCGTGTCAACGGCATGTTAATCAACCGCCACCTGGCGCACAACCAGACCGTGCTTGGCGCCATGCGCACGCCCACCAACGGGGCCGATCATACCTTCTACGGCCCGAACGGGCGCACCACTGGCGGGGGCGCCTCGCGCCGCTTCGTGGTCGGCTAGCGCGCCGCTTCTAGAAAAGGGACAGACCCCTGTTTTGAGGAAATGCGAGCATTTCCTCAAAACAGGGGTCTGTCCCTTTTCTAGAAGCGCAATATTTCCCGCGGATCTAGGGATGCACACTTTTCTTGATAATTCTCACCAATTCCCACGCTCTTGAGCAAAAAGTATTTACTTTTATCATGAAATCCATGAGCATCCTGCATGAGTTCGCAAACGACAAAATTGTCGGCGCGCTCACGCTGAGCGGCGCGGCCGGGGTGCTACACCTGCCCTCCCGACGACGCCGCCGATAATAAAATCCACTCGGAGACATGCATGAAATTGAATCAAATCGTGAAAGCGGGACTGATCACCGTCGCAGCAGCCTTGAGCTTTAGCGCCCAGGCGGGATCGAACGGCATTACCGTGAGCATCGCGCCGGAAAAGGCCAAGCTCGGGGCGAAAGACGATGTCAGCTTTACCGTGACCATGAAGAACACCTCGGCCAAGCCGCAATTCATGCTCAAGTGGAACACCCCGTTCGGCGACGAGATCGAAGAGTCGCTGTTCGACATCACGCGCGACGGCGTCAAGGTCGCCTACCAAGGCGCCCACTACAAGCGTCCATCCCCAACGGCGGCCGATTACTACGTGCTCAAACCAGGCGCGACCCACACCATGAAGGTGGAATTGTCGGGCATGTACGACATGAGCATCACGGGCGACTACGCGGTGCGCTACCACACCCGTTCGTTCAACCTGTTTAGCACCGACCTGGACACGCGCGGCGTCGTCAGCACCGAGAAAGAACTGGGCGAAGTGCAGTCCGACACGGTGTCGATCTGGATCGATGGCCGCTTGCCACGCGGTAGCGTGACGCAAAAGGCGGCGGCGCCAATCAACACCGCCGTCACCGGTAGCCTGAGCTTTAACAAGTGCACGGCCTCGCAGCAAGCGGACATCACCACCGCCCGCACCCAGGCCCTGACTTACGCCACCGACGCCGACGCCTACATGGGCCGCGGCACGGCTGGCCCGCGCTACACCAAATGGTTTGGCGCGAACGACTCGGCCCGCTTTAGCGCCGTCAAGTCGCACTACATCGCGATCAAGGATGCCTTCACCACCAAGCCGATCACGGTCGACTGCGGCTGCAAGAAGACTTACTACGCCTACGTGTTCCCGACCCAGCCTTACACCATCTATGTGTGCAAGGCCTTCTGGACGGCACCGATGGTGGGCACCGACTCGAAGGGCGGCACCCTGGTCCATGAGATGAGCCACTTCAACGCCACCGCCGGCACCGACGACTGGGTCTATGGCCAAACTGGCGCGGCCAGCCTGGCGATCAGCGATCCAGCCAAGGCGACCGACAACGCCGACTCGCACGAATATTTTGGCGAGAACAATCCAGCCCAGCAGTAAGCGCTAAGTGCGCCGCCGCGAGGCGGCGCTAGGGATGGAAGAACGGCCCAGCCGGCTCACGCCGCTGGGCCGTTTTGCTATGTGTTTTGCGATGCGCGCCGTCTACGGCACGCTGTGGCGGAAGCTGGCCGGCGCCGGCGCCAGCGCAACGGGCGCGTCGAGCGCCTCGAGCGTGGGCAGGAAATGCGCCGGCGCCGTCAAGGAATAGCTGTGCGCGCCGCGCGCGAAGGCATAGCTGCGGCTCAAGTCGATGGTATTGCGGCGCAGGCTGTGCGGCGCGATGGCCACATAATCGTCGCGCCCCAGCGGGCCGCGCTTGACCATTTTGCCGGTGTAGGCCAGGGGCGCGCCGCTGGCCGTGTCCACGATCTCGAACAGATTGCCTTCCGGTTCGTCATCGCGCGCCAGCGAGGCCGGCACATACAGCGTGCGCTTGCCGCGGTTTTCAAAGCTCACGTGCAGCAACACCTTGCCATCGCGCGTTTCCACCGCCAGGCGCTCGGTCAGCGCGATCGCGGCGGCGGCGGCGCTGGCCGGGCCGGCCGCGGCGCAGGCGAGCGCGACAAATGTGGTTTTCAGGTTGGGGCGCATACGTCCTCGCTTCGGGCTATGGTGGATCGATTGTGCCGCAAGGGCGCGGCGCCGGCAAACGGAACTTAGCGGCCGGACAAGTCCGGCAAGGGGTCGGGCAAGGCCGCCAGGATCGTCACCGCCACGCGCCGGTTGCGCGCGCGCCCTTCCGGCTGCGCGTTCGAGGCCACCGGCATATTGTCGCCATGGCCCACCGCCGACAGGCGCGCCGCGCCGATGCCGGACTCGACGAACAGGCGCACCACGCTGCTCGCGCGCACGGCCGACAATTCCCAGTTCGAGGGGAACAAGGCGTTGTTGATGGGCGTCGTGTCGGTGTGGCCTTCGACCTGCACCGCGTGCGGGTCGGCGCGCAGCAGCGCCGCCACCGAGCGCAAGGATGCCGCCGCCTCCGGCAAGATGGTGGCGTCGCCCGGCTCGAACAAGGTGCTGGCGTTGATCTCCACCACCACCCCGCGCCCGTTTTGCGTCACCCTCACCTTGCCTTGCGCAACGAGCGGCGCCAAGGTCGCGCGCAAGTCGCCGGCCAGCTTGGTCAAGCGTTCCTTGTCGCGCCGGATCGCCTCGGCGCGCCGGCGCAAGGCAGGACTGGGCATCGGCAGCGCTTGCACGAAGTCGGGGCGCGCGCCGCTCGCGTGGGCGCCGAAGGCCTCGCCCAGGGCGTCCGAAAAGACCCGGTACTTGCCTTCGTTGACGGAGGAAATGGCGTACATGACGACGAAGAAGGCGAACAGCAAGGTGATGAAGTCGGCGTAGGAAATGAGCCAGCGCTCGTGGTTTTCCTGCGCGCTGTGGTCGGACTCGTCGTAGCGTTTGCGTGCCATGGCGCGCCCCTTATGGCCGCTGCACGATCGACGCCACGCGCTCTTCGATCACGCGTGTATGGTCGCCGTTGGCGATGTCGCAAAACACGTCGATCAGGATTTCATATTGCACCACCGTCTCGCACACGATGGCCTTGAGCTTGTTGCCGATCGGGTAGAACAACAGATTGGCCAAGCCCACCCCGTACACCGTCGACACGAAAGCGACGGCGATACCGGCGCCCAGCTTGGACGGCTCGTTCAAGTTTTCCATCACATGGATCAAGCCCAGCACGGCGCCCAGGATGCCGATGGTGGGCGCATAGCCGGCGGCCGACTCCCACACCTTCACCGCCTGGCGCTCGGCGTACTCGTAAGCGTTGACCTCAACCTCGAGGATGCTGCGCAACTGCTCCGGCGAAATACCATCGATCACCAAGCGCAAGCCCTTCTGGATGAAGGCGTCGCCATTCACGTGCAGATGCTGCTCGAGGCTGAGCAAGCCGTCGCGCCGGGCCGACAAATTCCACAGAGTGATGAAGCCGGCCAGGCGCGCGCGCTGGCTCGGCGGCGGCTTGAACACCCAGCGCAGCATGCTCATGGAGCGCCGGAAGGTCTTGCGCTCGGACTGCAGCAGCACGGCGCCGATGGTGCCCACCACCACGATGGCGAAAGCGGCCGGCTGCACCAGCGACGCCACCCGCCCCCCTTCCAGGGATTGGCCGACCAGCAAGCCGGCCAGCGCCAGCGCCAGCCCGATCAGGCTGGCCCAGTCCACGCCTGCTCCCGTAATGCCGCACGCAGCCGCGCCACCGCTTGGGTGTGCAACTGCGAAACACGTGATTCGGACACGCCCATCACGGCGCCGATTTCCTTCAAGTTCAATTCTTCCTCGTAGTACAAGCCCATCAAGATCTTCTCGCGCGGCGGCAAGGCTTCGATGGCATCGATCACGGCTTGGCGGAAGTCGCCGTCGAGCAAGCTGCGCAAGGGGTCGGCGTCGTCCACCGCGTAGCGGTCGAGGAAGCTGTCGCCGCCGTCGTTGTCGTGGAAATCCTCGTAATACAGCAACTGGTGGCCGCCGCCGTCGGACAGCATGTCCTGGTAATCGGCCAGCGACAGCTTGAGCAGCTTGGCCACTTCCGATTCGGTGGGGGGATGGCCCAGGCGCTGCTGCAAGGTGCTCATCGCCATCTCGATCTTGCGCATGTTTTGGCGCATCGAGCGCGGCAGCCAATCGCTATTGCGCAATTCGTCAAGCATGGCGCCACGGATGCGCAGAACCGCATAGGTTTCGAACTGGGCGCCGTGGGTTTCCTCGTAGCGGTTGATGGCGTCGAGCAAGCCGATCATGCCGGCTTGCACCAAGTCATCCACTTCCACGGAGGGCGGCAGCTTGGCCTTCATGTGGTGGGCCAGGCGCTTTACCAACGGCATATGCTCCGTCAGCAAATGGTCCTTGTCCGCTTTCCCTTTGACCGTATACATGGCTATGCTTGTCGGTTATGAGACAAAATGGATGCTTCCCCCTGCAACACTATGATGACATGCCGGCCGCGGCGAAACGCCCGGCCAGGCGGCGAAACGCCACCGACGCCCCCGCCAGCGGGAAGGCGTCGACCACGGCCCGCCCAAGACGCGCCGCGCGGTGCAAGTATTCATCGGCCGGCACCGAGCCCATCGAAGTGAGCGGCACCGCCAAATACCGGCTACTTGCCGCAGACATATTATCGTATACCACTTTTGCCTCCGATTCGGAAGCCCCCGTGACCAGAATTCCAAAAGGACGGCGTCCCAATTGTTGCGACAAGCGCTTGATCAAGGTGTAGGCGGCCGTGATCGACTTGGCGCTGGTGCCCACCTGGACCACGATTTGCTCGCTCGTCATCACCGGCACCGGGAAGCTGTCGTCGGCCCCGAACTCGCCGTCGACGATGACGATGCCGCTTTGCTTGACCAGCACGTCGAAGGTCTTGGCCAGGCGGCGCGCCTCGTCCGCGCCCGGGCGGCGCAAGCGCTGGCCGGGTGGCGCGCGCATCAGGCTGACCACGCCGAAGCCTTGCGGCACCTGCTTGACCACTTGGTTCAAACCGCATTCCTGGCGCGCCACGTTGAGCAAGGTGGCGCCATGGTCCACGCCCAGGCGGGCCGCCACGCCGTCATCGTGCTCGACGGCGTCGACCAGCAACACTTCATTGCCGGCGCGCGCCAGGCTCGCGCCCAGGTTCACCAGCATGGCGCCCTTGTCGTCTTGCGCGGTGGCCGACAGGAAGGTGACGATGCGCGGGCGCGGGCCCGCCAGCATGCGGCGCAGTCCCTCCGCCTGGTCGAAGTCGAAATTAGCCAAGGGATACCTCGCGCAAGCGAAGATCGGTGTGGGCGGCGCCGGCCATCACGAGCGGCAGTTCGGCGTCCAGGTATTGGGGGGCGGCGCCATCGCGCTTGAGGCCGAAGGCGCGCTCGACCAGCATCGCCCGGTCGACCAGGTGCAAGTCTTCCGGCACGCGCTGGCCCGAGGAGACGTAGAACAGCTTGAGCTTTTGGCGCACCGCCACGTCGAGCACGCTGCCCAGGGATGCCGCTTCGTCGAGCTTGGTCATGATGGCGCCGGCCAGGCCGCTGCCGGCGTAGGCGCGCACCACTTCGTTCAAGGTTTCATTGGTCGAGGTGGCGTTCAGGCACAGCAAGCGCTTGACGTCGGCCCCGCTCGAAGACAGCATGGCCACCTGGGCCGCCACCATCTGGTCGCGCTGCGACACCCCGACCGTGTCGATCAGCACCGTGTGCTTGTTGCGCAATTCCTTGAGGGCGATGCGCAAGTCGGCATCGTCCTTGACCGAATGGACCATCACGCCCAGGATCTTGCCGTAGATGCGCAGTTGCTCGTGGCCGCCGATACGGTAGGCGTCGGTGGTGATCAAGGCCAGCTTGTCGGGACCGTGCCGCATCACGCAGCGCGCCGCCAGCTTGGCCGTGCTGGTGGTCTTGCCCACGCCGGTGGGGCCGACCAGGGCGAACACGCCGCCCTTTTCCAGGATTTCATCTTCGTTGCTGATACAGCACAGGTTGCGGCCCAGCACCGATTTCACCCAGCGCAGCGAGTCGCTCGTCGATTTCCCGGACGGCAGCTTCTCGACCAGGTAGCGCGCCAGGCTGGCCGAGAAACCGGCGGAGAGCAATTCGCGCAGCACCGCCGTTTTTTGCGGTTCGCGCTGCTGGGCGGCGCTCCACGACAATTCGGCCAGCTGGGTTTCCATCAAGCCGCGCATGGCGCGGATCTCGTTCATCATGCCGGCCATTTCAAGGGCCGCCGTTTGCTTGGCCTGGGCCAGCGCGCTCGACATGCGCTGGTCCATCGGGGCCTCGTCGGCGCGCGCCGGCGCCGGCGTCGCTGGACGCGCGGCAGGCCGGGCCGGTGCGCTATCCGGTGGCAAGCTCAGGTGCGGACGGGGCTGCGCCATCTCGCTGCCGGGTGCCGGTGCGGTCACGGCGGCCACGTCGTCACTGCCGATGGCGAGGATCTCGACGATGCCATCGACCGGGCGGTTCGACAGGATCACGGCATCGGGCCCGAGCGCCTCGCGCACTTTGCGCAGCGCTTCGCGCGAAGTGGGCGCGGTGAATTTCTGGACGTTCATTGCTGGCCTCCGCAAATCAGGACTGCTTCATTCATGCTTGCCATCATCAACTCCTGGGGACCGAAGGCGGCGCACTCCCACGAGGCGCCCGCCTTTCTCACACTGTCATTATTGGCTTGTGCGCAGGGAAACGATCGACGGAAAAGGCAGGGTATTTACCGCCATTTCGGCAAGCGCCACGCAGGGGCGGCGCCGGGGGAGGAAAGCATGGGGAGCTGGCGCGCGCTGGATCGGCGCTCAATGGGCGTTCAATCGACTCAGGCGGGCGCGCCCACCAGGTTGGTCACGCGGATGGTTTTGGTCTCGGGAATTTCGGAGTGGGACAAGACCTTCAATTGCGGCAAGGCGCGGCGCAGGAAGCGCGAGAGCAAGGCGCGCAGCGGTCCCGGCACCAGCAACACCGGCGTCAAGCCTTGCTGCTCTTGCGCTTGCGCGGCTTGCCCCGCTTGCTGCGCGATGGTGTCGGCCAGGCCCGGCTCGATGCCTTCGCCGCCACCGGCGCCCAGCGCCTGCATCAGCAAGCGCTCCAGGCGATTGTCGAGCGTCATCACCGACAATTCATTGGCGCCGGGGAAGAGCTGCTGGACGATGGCGCGGCCCAGCGCGATGCGCACCAGGGCCGTCAAGTCGTTGGCGTCGGTGATCGTGGGGGCGTGCTCGGACAGGGTTTCGATGATCGAGCGCATGTCGCGGATGTGCACACCTTCGGCCAGCAAGTTTTGCAGCACTTTTTGCAGGGTCGACAGCGAGATCACGCGCGGCACCAAATCTTCCACCAGCTTGGGCGCGTCTTTTTGCAAATGGTCGAGCAAGGATTGCACTTCGCTACGGCCCAGCAGCTCGGACGCGTGCAGGGTGATCAAGTGATTCAAATGGGTGGCCACCACGGTGCCGGCGTCGACCACGGTGTAGCCCATGCTTTGCGCCTCGTCGCGCAAACCGGCGTCGATCCAGGTGGCCGGCAAGCCGAAGGCCGGATCGCTCGTGACCAGGCCCGGCAAACTGCCGCTGGCCATGCCGGGATTGATGGCCAGGAACTGGCCGTTCAAGGCTTCGCCATTGCCCACCTCCACGCCCTTGAGCGTGATGCGGTAAGCCGAGGGCTTGAGCTCGAGGTTGTCGCGGATATGCACGGGCGGCGCCAGGAAGCCCACTTCCTGCGCGAACTTCTTGCGTATCCCCTTGATGCGCTTGAGCAGCTCGCCGCCTTGGGTCTTGTCGACCAGCGGAATCAAGCGGTAGCCCACTTCCAGGCCCAGGGTATCGACGGGCATGATGTCTTGCCAGCTCGCCTCCTCTTGCTCGTTGGACGTCGCCGGGGGCGGCGCGGCTGGTTCGGCTTGCTGCTCGCGGGCCCGCTTGCTGATCAGGTAGGCGGTGCCGATCAACAACAGCGCCAGCATCAAGAACACCACGTTGGGCATGCCCGGGATGATGCCCATGCCGCCCAGGATGGCGCCGGTGATGTACAACACTTGCGGCTTGGCGAACAATTGCGTAATCAATTGGGCGCCGATGTCTTGTTCGCTGGCCACGCGCGAGACGACGATACCGGCCGCCGTCGAAATGATCAGGGAAGGAATCTGCGCCACCAAGCCGTCGCCGATGGCCAGCAAGGTGTAGTTGCGCAGCGCGTCGCCAAAGCCCATATCGTGCTGCACCATGCCCACGATCAAGCCGCCGATGATGTTGATGACAGTGACCATGATGCCGGCCACGGCGTCGCCGCGCACGTATTTGCTGGCGCCGTCCATGGCGCCGTAGAACTCGGCCTCTTGCGCCACTTCGGTGCGGCGGCGGCGCGCGTCATTCTCGCCGATCAAGCCGGCGTTGAGGTCGGCGTCGATCGCCATCTGCTTGCCCGGCATCGCATCGAGGGCGAAGCGCGCGCCCACTTCGGCGATCCGGCCGGCGCCCTTGGTGACGACGGTGAAGTTAATGATCGTCAAAATCACGAACACGACGATACCGACCGTGTAGTTGCCGCCGATCAGAAAGTGACCGAACGCTTCGATCACCTTGCCGGCCGCGGAGGCGCCCGTGTGGCCTTCGGTCAGCACCACGCGGGTGGAAGCGACGTTCAAGGACAGGCGCAACATGGTCGACACCAAGAGGATGGTCGGGAAGGCCATGAAGTCGAGCGGCTTGATCGTGTACAAGCTGGTGAGCAACACGATCACGGCCAGCGCGATGTTGAAGGTGAAGAACACGTCGAGCACGAAGGCGGGCAGCGGCAGCACCATCATCGCCAGCAGCAAGATGATGATGATAGGCGCGGCCAGCGCCTGGCTGCCCTTACCGTTCAAGCCGGTGAGCCAGGCGGGCAATTTTATGCGGTTCATGGACGTGCTCCGTCAGGGTGGTCGGCGTTCTTCTTTTGCGATGCGGGGTCGAGCGGATCGAGTTCGGGCGGCACCGCCAGCTTGCCGGGGCGTTCGGGCGGACGGCCACCGCGGCTACGGTAAGCCTTGAGCTGGAACACATAGGCCAGCACTTCGGCCACGGCCGAGTACAGCGCTTCGGGAATCTCGTCACCGATCTCGGTGTGCTTGTGCAAGGCGCGCGCCAGGGCCGGCGCTTCCAGCAAGGCCACCTTGTTTTCCTTGGCGATTTCGCGGATCTTGGCGGCCACCTCGTCGCTACCCTTGGCCACCACGGTGGGCGCGCCGCGCGAACCTTCGGCGTACTTGAGCGCGACGGCGTAATGGGTCGGGTTGGTGACGACGACATCGGCGGTGGGCACGGCGGCCATCATGCGGCGCTTGGCCATTTCGCGCTGCAGCTGGCGGATCTTGGCCTTGATTTGCGGATTACCGTCGGACTCTTTCGATTCTTGCGTCACTTCCTGGCGCGTCATCTTCAGCTTGTTGGCGTAGTGCCAGATCTGATACGGCCCGTCGATGGCGGCGACGATGCCAAGGCCGCCGACGATGTACAGGAACGCGCTGCCGAGCAAGTCGACCAGGTGGGCGCTGCCGCTACGCACGGGCTCGACCACCAGGCCGAACACGGCTTGCTTTTGGCTCATCACCACCATCCAGGCGACGGCGCCGACCAGGATGGTCTTGGCTATGGCCTTGAGCAATTCGATCAAGGCATTGGTGGAGAACATATTGCTCAAGCCCTTCAAGGGATTGAGCTTGAAAAAATTCGGTTGCAAGGCCTTGATGGAAAACAGCCAGCCGCCAATCAGCAGGGGCGACGCGAGCGCGACGAGCATGATCAAGCCGGCCAATGGCAGGCAAGCGAGCATGACGGTGCCGATGTCGTGGGCCACGCGGTTGATCAAGACGTCGGCGTTGAACACTTGCTCGCGATCCAGTGACAAGCCCGAGACCATGGTGGCGTTAAGCTTGCGCACGAGGGAGCCGCCGGTGAGCCAGAGGCCGGCGCCGGCCGTCATCAAGACGGTAAAGGTGGCCAATTCACGCGATCGGGGCACGTCCCCTTCTTCCCGGGCTTGCTCCAATCGCTTGGCTGACGCCGGTTCTGTCCGTTCCGCGTCGCTGTCTTCTGCCATGGCAACTCCTGTGATGGCCCGCGCGCCGAGACGGCAAACGGGCTAGCCAGATGCCATTATTGGCCAGCAGGCAGGGGAGCGATGGGTCGAACAGCCGGGGAAAGGCCCCGCTTTTCATTCTGGCCAGCCCCTCCAAAAGGGGACAGCAACCGTCTTGAGTTGGATTTTTCACTAAAGTTGGGTTTTGAC
>JAZKBP010000016.1:0-131541 GCA_040388555.1 Pseudomonadota bacterium | reverse complement strand
TGCTACCACTCTAGACAATTTTCAAGATATAAGACCCCTGTTTAGAGGAAATGCGAGCATTTCCTCTAAACAGGGGTCTGTCCCCAAAGGGTTCAAAGGGTTTGTCCACGCAAAGTACTATTTCAAATCAATGTTTCGCCGTGAAATGACGGTTACCCTGAGTCAACACCTTCCCACCATAAGAGAAAGGCTGCTTGACCATGTCACTATTCATTTGGAGCGACGACTTGAGCGTCGGTAGCGAATTCATCGATCACGACCACAAGAAACTCATCAAGCTGGTCAACGATTTCCACGATGCCCTCGAGCAAGGGCGCGGCAACGAGGTTATCGGCAAGGTCTTGCGCAACCTGATCATCTACACACGCGACCATTTCGCGCGCGAAGAAGATGAAATGAAACGCATCGCCTACCCGCGCATGAGCAATCATGTGCGCGAGCATGAACAGCTGCTGGCCCAGGTGGACCAGTTGGAGCGCAATTTCGAAGCCGGTAGCGCCATGCTCTCGATCAAGGTGTCGCGTTTCCTGCGCGATTGGCTGGTCGACCATATCCACAAGACCGACCGCCTGTTCGCCGACGCCATCCGCCATGCCGACGAGGGCCGCGCCCTCGCCGCCGGGTAAATCGCCTAGCCGATCAAGTCGGCAAAGCCGATGCGGTCGGTGGTGGCGCTCCTGGCGTCGTCAATGCTCACCTTGTGCGCGGCCAGCAATTGCTCGAGCACGCTGTTCATGGTGTGGCAGCCCGCATCCACGCCACGGTTCATGTGGGCGCGGATGGCGGCCAGGTTGCCGCTCTCGATCATGTGCATCACGGGCGCGCTGGGCGTGAGGCATTCCGTGGCCAGGTGGTAGCGGTTGCCTTCGCTCGAAGGCAGCAAGGCCTGGCACAGCACGCCGCGCAAGGCGTGCGCCAGCGCTTGCGATTGCGCCTCGGAATTACCTAACAGGCGCAACATCTTTTGCAAGCCCAACTCGGTCGAGCGCGCGTGCAAGGTGGCCAGCACCAGGGGGCCGGATTCGGCCAGCGCCAACGCTTCCTGCGCCGTCTGGGCGTCGCGGATCTCGCCGATCACGATCACATCCGGACGCTCGCGCAAGGCGTCCAGCGCACCCAGGTAGAAACTTTCCACGTCACCATCGATCCCCACCTCGCGCTGCGTGACGATGCATTTGCGCTGCGGGATCAAGGTCTCGACCGGATCTTCAATGGTAATGATGTGGCCCGAGCGCTGTTTGTTGATCTCATCTAACAGCGAGGCGATGGTGGTCGACTTGCCCTGGCAAGTGTCGCCGATAATCAACACCAAGCCGCTGGTGAGGGTGGCGAAAGCTTGCTCATTGCGCTGCAAGCCCAGCTCGGACAAGGCCAGCGGTTCCTTGGGAAAGCGCCGGATCACGCAACCCAAGCGTTTCTTGCCCTGGAAGCTGAAACAGTTGGCGCGGATGCGCGCCGTGTGCAAGTCGATCGAGCGGTCGAAGGCGCGATCGGCGATGCGCTCGGCCCAGTTCGGCTCGATCACCTCGAAAAACTCTTCCAGCTCTTCGCGCGTGATGGGCGTGTCCGACACCGCCACCAAACCCTTGGGCTGGCGTAGCAGCAAGGGACTGTTTTGGTGGATCAGGATGTCGGAAAACACCAGTTTGGAATTGAGCAGATGCAAAATCTGCTCAACCAGGGTGCCGAACACCGGGTGGTCTTCGTTCTCGATATAGGTGAGGGTGCGGATCTGCGAAGACTGGTGATTGTCCATCTTGCCTTGTCTCTCGGTAATTGTTCAGCTTAGTTGTTGTTATCGAGCAATTTATTGCCCGCCGTCATCGCCCAATTATAGGCGAGCTGTTGTTAGCTTCGCGGAAAATTTGCAGGCGGGCGCGAATCGGCCGCCGCGCCGCCCCAGAGTGGGGTGCTTTGCTAAAAACCAAGCAAGCGTCCGCTTGGCGTGATTGAACAAGTGCGCTGGCGCATTGGCGCAATACCCGATCGAAGCGGCCTCGCTACGCTTGCCTTGCCTGTGGTGGCTTCCCCAACGTTGGGATGTCGGCAACACCCGGGCTAGTCTCATTGCATCGGCATCACCGCATCTGCAAGGCCTTACGCATCAACGCAAAGCTTCAAAGCTTCAAAGTTTCAGAGTTTCACCATGCACCGTTGTCGCTTCATTCCCTTAAAAAAAATCGGAGACACATGGATATGAAAATACGCAACTTGTTGACAGCACTCTTGGTTGGCTTGATTTCCTGCACCGCCCTGCCCGCCTTGGCTGGCAACACCGGCCTGGCCTTCGTCCACGGCACCGGCCACCAGACCGACGCGGCCAATAATTACTGGACCTGGGACATGATCAATTCGGTGCGCCAGCGCTTGCCGAACCAGAATCTATACATCGTGATCAACTGCGACTTCGACCAGTACATGTGGACGGCCGGTGCGGCCGGCTGCCTGGCCGACCAGCTCACGCCCTTCATCGTCAACAACAATATCACCGACCTGGTCGTCGAAACCCACTCGAACGGCGGCAACGTGGTGCGCTGGATCCTGTCCAATCCCACCGCCGACAAGCGCTACCCGACCATCATCAACGCGATCCGCTGGGTCAACGCGATGGCGCCGTCCTCGCTGGGCACGCCGCTGGCCAACGCCGTCATCAGCGGCAATGTGTTCGAGACCTCGCTCGGCTGGCTGCTCGGCTACGCCAGCGACGCCGTGCGCATGCAGCAAACAAGCTGGATGGCCAGCTACAACGCCAACTGGCTGTATGGCACACCCGGGCGCCCCGCCCTGCCCAAGCGCTTCTATAACGTGGTGGGCACGGACGTCGAAACGAGCATCTTCGACAGCGATAGCTACTGCGGCGGCTACAGCTTGAACCTGGGATTGGAGATCACGCAAGCGTGGCTGGCGTCCTGCTCGGATGGCTTCCTCGAATGCACCAGCCAGGCTGGCGCGGGCACCAACTGGTTCTACGACAAGAGCCGCACCAATGGTGCCGAACCGCTCTCGCACAACCAAAGCCGCCGCCAGTGCTTCGGCCTGGATGTCATCCTGCGCAACGACCTGTAACCATCAAGGACGCCCACCATGCACATCACATCGACTTCCATCACCACTTCGAACCCACGCCGCGCCGCCGTGCGCATCGCTTGCGCCCTCGCCGCCGTGGCACTGAGCGCGCCCGCGCTGGCCGCCCCGCACGAATTGCTGGCGCCGCAAAAAGGCGACTTGTCCGCCAGCGTCGTGACGGCGCCGGCCACCATGCAAATGAGCTTTGGTGCGCCCGGCACCAGCCACGACACCGTGGCCTTGAGCTGGGCCGCCGGCGCCGACATCGCCGAGGGCGCCGCACCGCAGCGCGCGCAAAGCCGCGAATACTATATGGAGGTGAGCGCGGCCGACCTGGGCGCCGGTGTCACCATCCACACCAGCGCCGCGCGCGCGCTGGTGCGCCTGCAGCCCTTGGGGCCGAGCGGGCCGCGCGAAAACCTGGCCATCGACCCGCTCGCGCTGGCCGTCATCGACGCCGGCGGCCACGCGCACGTCAAGGGCGCCGGCATGCAGATGCTGGTCTCGAGCGACAAATTGGCCAAGGCCGACCTGCCTTTCGCGCCCGGCACCTCGGCCTTCCGCCTGCATCCGGACCTCGGCAGCGGCGCCTTCACGCTCAAGGCCGACGGCTTGCACGGCGCGGAGCGCTACCTGATCAACGTGGTGGAACCGGACAGCAAGCTGGCCTTGACGCTGCAGACGGACGCGCCCAACTACCTGCACGGCCATACGCTCGCGCTCACGCCCGAGCTGATCGAGGACGATGGCAGCGCCAACGGACGCCGGCACGCCATGAGCCGCTTCGAAGGCAGCGTGGTCTCGCCCGGCGGGCGCAGCTTCCCGCTCGCCTTCAAGGCCGGCAGCGACGGCCGCCTGCGCGCCGCGCTCACGTTAGATGCCGACGAGGCGCCCGCGCCCGGCCTATGGGAAGTGCGCGCCCAGGGCCAAGCCACGGTGCGCGGGCAAAAGGTGATGCGCACGGTGCGCCTGGCCTTCCCGGTGGCGATGCCGGTGGCGCGCTTGACTGGCGCGCTCGCGCTTGCCAATACGATTGATAGCGTCGCTGTGCGCCTTGGGGTGGAGGCCGGCGCGCCGGGCCGCTATGAAGTGCGGGGCCTGTTGTACGGCACCGTCAATGGCGTTCTGGTGCCGCTGGGCGTGGCGCACGCGGCGCAGTGGATGGAGCCCGGTAGCGCCAGCATCACGCTCGCCTTCTCGTCCCAGCTGATCGGCAACGCCGGCGCGCCGTTCGAACTGCGCGACCTGAACCTGCTCGACCAGGGCCGCATGGGCGTGCTGCACAAGCAGCAGCGCGCCCTGGTGCTCGACGAGCGCGACATCGTGCGCGCGGCGCCGGCGCTGCTGGCCGCGCCGGCCACCCCGGCCAAGCGCGCGCCTTCGACCGAAGGCTGACCCGATGAACCTGGACGGCGCGCGGCTCGGCGCCGTCCAGGTTTTGCCGCGCGCTGCGGCGCACCATCGGCCACCCCGCCACACCGAAGTCATCGCCACGTCATCGGCGCGCATTACGCTTGGCGCGTTTGAACAACACTCCTGTCACAAAACGACAATACACCGGCCATATTGCTGGCTAATCTAGCCCGCGAAATGGTTTCGTCATAGACTGGAGCAATCGCCACCGGTCTTGTGGCGGATCAATAAAAACGGCAGCGCTCCAAGCGCTGCGAATGACAGGCCTACCTACTGGAAGAGACAAATCATGGATCGTCGGAGATTTATACGCAGTGCAATGTACTTCACGGTCGCCAGCGCCGCCGTGCCACTGGCAAGCTGCGGCGGCGGCAGCGAACCGGAGAATGTCAGCAGCATGTCACCCAAGGGGACCTACGCGTTCCCGCTTGGCGTGGCCAGCGGCGATCCCAAGGAAAGCAGTGTCGTCTTCTGGACCCGCTGCGTCGGCCCGGCCGGCGTCGATTCACTGCCGGTGCGCCTGGAAATCTCCGCCAGCGCCGGCTTCGAGAGCATCCTCACCAGCGTGAGCCTGACGGCCACCAGCAAATACGACTTCACCGTGCGCGCCAAGGTCACCAGCCTGGCCGCGGCCACCAAATACTTTTACCGCTTCGTCGCCGAGCAAGACATCAGCGCGGTCGGCCAGACCAAGACGGCGCCGGCCTCTGGCAGCACGCCGGCCCAGATGCGCTTCGCCTGGTTCACCTGCCAGGACTGGAGCGTGAATCACTGGTCGGCGATGGACTTGATCGCCGCCGAGGACATCGACTTCATGGTCCACCTGGGCGACTACATCTACGAGACCGTGGGCGCGTCGTTCCAGAACGGCCTGGCCGAACCGGCCCACACCCGCATCACGCTCCCGGACGGCAAAGCGCAAGGCGGCGGCGCCACCGGCGTGCACGCGACCAGCCTGCTCGACTACCGCACCTTGTACCGCACCTACCGCAGCGACGCGCGCTTGCAGACACTGCACGCCAAATTCCCGATGATCGCGATCTGGGACGACCACGAATTCTCCGACGACTGCTGGCAAGACCACCAGACCTACACCAACGACAATACCAAGGAAACGGAACGCCGCCGCAGCGCCAACCAGGCCTGGGCCGAGTACATGCCGGTCGACTTTGGCGACGTCTCCTTCGACCTGGCCAACGCGGCCTACGACAACATCAAGATCTACCGCGACTTCAAGTTCGGCACCCTGATGCATCTGGTGATGACGGACCAGCGCCTGTACCGCGACGACCACGAAGTGAGCGAAGGCGTGCTGGCCACGCTGATTGGCCACGACGCCACCAACGGCAACGATTCGATCGGGGCACGCTACTTCGTGCCGCAATACCTGGAGCAGCAATTCGAAGGCCTCGACACCATCGCCTTGAAACACGTGCCGAGCATCCTGGGCGCGACCCAGACCCAGTGGTGGAAAGACACGCTCAAGGCCTCGTCGGCCACCTGGAAGGTGTGGGGCAATGAAGTGACGCTCAACCGCATGTGGGTCGACATGCGCGCCTCGGCGCCACCGCCCTACAACAATCTGTATGTCGTCAACGCCGATGCCTGGGACGGCTACCCGGCCCACCGCGCCGATCTGATGGGCTACCTGAAGGCGCAGAACATCAAGAACGTGGTGGCCATCACGGGCGACCTGCACGCCTTCCAATGCGGCGTGATCCGCGACAATCCGGATCCGGCCGTCGGCACGCCGGTGGCGGTGGACTTCGTCGCCGCCGGCATCAGCAGCGACTCGTTCTACAAGTACCTGCACGATGGCGCGGCCGGCACGCCGCTGGTGCCGCTAGTGGCGGCGCCTGCCATCTTCGACGCCGTCATCCGCGGCAACAACCCGGACTTCGCCTACGCCGACCACGACGCCCAAGGCTACGCGGTGGCGACGGTGACGGCGTCGTCGTTCACGGTCTTGTTCAACAAGGTCAAGCCGCTCGGCTCGGACGGCAGCAAGCCGGCCAGCCCACTGCTCAAGCGCACCCGCATCACGCTTGCCGCCGGCAGCACCACGCCGGTGGTTCAGGACAACGTGACCGGATAGCGCCGGCCCACGCAACGCCAGGGCGCGCAAGCGTCCGTGCGTGCCGCCCGCAGCCCCGCATCACGCGGGTCTGCCGGCGGCACGTTTTTTTCCGCGCCGCTGTTCGGCCAGCTTTATTGGTAGTGCTGGATGATCTTGACGATGCTGCCGTCGGCCTGCAGCTTGGCGACGGCGGCGTTGACCTCGGCCAGCGTCACGCGCGCGCGCCGCGACACCGCGCACTGCGCCATATAGGTCTTGACCACCATCGGTGGATGCAACGACAGCGGCGGGTCGCCCAGCTTGAGGCGATGGTCGAGGAAGGACTTGCCTGTCAACGCGTACTGCACGCGTCCGGCGGCGAGCTTGCGCAAATTGATTTCGGCGTTGGCCGCGTCGTCACGCACAAAGGCCTTGCCCAGCACCTCGTCGATTTCCGGATGCGAGTAACCGAGCACCGTGCCCACCGGTTTGCCCGCCAGCTCAAGCAGCGAGGCCGGGCGCGTCACTTTGGTGCTGCTCACGAGTAGTTCGATCACCGGGAAAAACGGCGTGCTCCAGTCGAAGGGGCCGGGCATCCATTCCGGCACGTAGGCGCACAACACGTCCGCAGTCCCATCCTCGAGCGTCTTGGACATGCGCTTTCTGGGCATCGCCAGGAAGCGCACGCTGCGCCGGCTGGCAGCGGCCAGCGCCTCGCCCAAATCCTTGTGGATGCCGTCGACCAGTTCGCCGTTTTCGATGCGCGCCATCGGCATTTCGGTGCCGGTGCCAACCAGGACCACGAGTTCGCCCGCGCCCGCGCTCAGCGAGGCAAGCAGGGCAAAGGCGGTGCAGACGGATTGGATGTTCGGCAAGGCCATCGGACCAGGGGACGGGCGCGCGCCCCGTGTTTTTTCAAATACGCCATGATACCGCGCCCGGCTCGCTTTTAGGTCCTGCCAAGTTTGCCGAGCGCGCAAAAATACCAGGAATGCACTGGACAGCGCTGCGCGCTACTGGTAGCGCAGCAGGATCTTGGCCATCACCCCGGCGGCCTGCATCTTGACGATGGCCGCGTCGATGTCGGCCACCGTCACGTGGCCGCGGCGCGACACCGCGCATTGGCCCATATAGGTCTTGACCACCATCGGCGGATGCAGCGCCAGCGCCGGGTCGCGCAGCTTGAGGCGGTATTCGAGGAAGGCCTTGCCAGTCAAGGCGTACTGGACGCGCCCGGCGGCGAGCTTGCGCAAATTGGTCTCGGCATTGGAGGCGTCGTCGCGCACAAAGGACTTGCCCAGCACCTCGTCGATTTCCGGATGCGAGTAGCCCAGCACGGTGCCGATCGGCTTGCCGGCCAGTTCGAACAGGGAGGTCGGGCGCACCGTCTTGATGTCGGTGATGAGCACCTCGATGATGGGGATGAAGGGCGTGCTCCAGTCGAACGGGCCGGGCAGCCATTCGGAGACGTAGCTGCACAGGATATCGGCCGCGCCTTCCTCGAGCGCCTTGGCCATGCGCTTCCTGGGCAGGTTGAGAAAGCGCGCGCTGCGCCCGGTGGCGGCGGCTAAGGCATCGCCGATATCCTTGTGGATGCCGTCGACTACCTCGCCGTTGGCGAAGCGCGCCATCGGCATTTCCGTGCCGGTCCCCACCAGCACCACCAGCTCGGTGGCGGTGGCGTCGAGCGATGCGAGCAGGACCAGGGAAGTACACAGCGAACGGATTTTCGGCAGTGGCATCGTGCAAGCCGACGCCATGCGGCCGGCCCGTGCAGTTCGAACGAGCCATGATACCGCGCCGGCGCCATTTATGCCGGTGTGCCGAGGCGTTCTTGCAAAAACGCGATGAAAGCCGAGGTTTTCGGGGCCAGCCAGTCGCGCGCCGGATACACCGCGAAAATCGGCGGCGCCGGCAGCAGCGCGAACTGCGGCAGCAGCTCGACCAGCGCGCCGCTGGCCAGTTCGTCAACCACCATGCGCCGGCTGGTGAGCACGATGCCTCCGCCGGCCACGGCCGAGGTGACCAGGGCGCCGCCGTCGTTGACCTGGATCGGCCCCGCCACCCGCACCTGGTAAGGCCCCTGCTCGCCGATGAAGGTCCATTCATCGAACACGCGCGCGCCGCTCGCGTACAGCAGGCAGGCATGGCCGGCCAGCTGCTGCGGCGTATGCGGCGCGCCGGCGCGCGCGATGTACGATGGCGCGGCCACCAGCACGCGCGGATTGTCCACCAGCTTGCGCGCGATGAGCGAGGAGTCCGCCATCACCGACACCCGGATCGCCACGTCGATCTGCTCCTCGATCAAGTCGACCAGACGGTCGTCGAGCTGCAGCGCCACCTTCACGTCGGGATAGCGCTGGGTGAACTGCACCAGCAAGGGCACAACCTGGCCGCGCCCGGCCATCGAGCACGACACCCGCAGCAAGCCGCGCACCTGCTGCTGGTGCTGGTCGGTGAGCTGGCCGATATTGGCCAGCGCCTGGTCGATCTGGCGCGCCTGGCCCAGCACCAGCGCGCCGATTTCGGTGAGTGCCAGGCGCCGCGTGGAGCGCTGGATCAAGCGCGCGCCCAAGTCTTCCTCGAGCCGGGCCAGCTGGCGCGAGAGCACCGACTTGCTTTGCCCGAGCTCTTTGGCCGCCGCGCTGATGCTGCCGCCCTTGACGATGGCGGCGAAGATGGCCAGGTGTTGTGGATTGATCATGAGTTAGCCTTACATTGTCGCATTTTCAGCAACAATGATAAGCCAATTCGATGACTAATCAAACCGCCTCAATCGGACTACACTGCATGCATCAACACTTTTCGAGGAACCCACTCCATGAATACCGTCAACCACCAGTTCAAGCTCGCCACCCGTCCCGTCGGCGCCGTCAAGCGCAGCGATTTCAACTACGTCGAAGAAGCGCTGCGCGAACCGCAGGACGGCGAACTGTTGATCAAGATTTCGCACATCTCGCTCGACCCGGCCATGCGCGGCTGGATGAGCGACGCCAAGTCCTACATGCCACCGGTGGCCATCGGCGAGACCATGCGCGCCATCGCCATCGGCCAGGTGGTGAGCTCGAAGAACCCGCTCTTTGCCGCTGGCGACACCGTCACCGGCATCCTGGGGGTGCAGGAATACGCGATCTCGAACGGCCAAGGCCTCAACAAGGTCGACGCGCGTCTCGCGCCGCTACCGCTGTTCCTGGGCGCGCTGGGCATGCCGGGCCTGACCGCTTACTTCGGCCTGCTCGACATCGGCCTGCCGAAGGAAGGCGAAACCGTGGTTGTCTCCGGCGCGGCCGGCGCGGTCGGCATGCTGGTCGGGCAGATTGCCAAGATCAAGGGCTGCCGCGTGATCGGCATCGCCGGTGGTGCCGACAAATGCGACTATCTGGTAAAGGAACTGGGCTTTGACGCGGCCATCGACTACAAGAACGGCGACGTGATGGCCGGCCTGCGCGAGCATGCGCCCAAAGGCGTCGACGTCTTCTTCGACAACGTGGGCGGCGATATCCTCGACGCCGTGCTGGCCAATCTGGCGCGTGACGCGCGCATCGTGATTTGCGGCGGCATCTCGCAGTACAACAACACCACCGCCATCAAGGGTCCGTCGAATTACCTGGCCTTGATTTCGGCGCGTGCCAGCATGAAGGGCTTGATGGTGGGCGACTACTACCACCGCGCGGGACCGGCGCTGCAGGAGATGGGCGGCTGGATCATGCAGGGCAAACTCAAGACGCGCGAAGATGTGGTCGAAGGCCTCGAGACCTTCCCGGAGACCTTCGCCAAGCTGTTCTCCGGCCAGAACAACGGCAAGCTGGTGCTGAAGGTAGCTTGATCGTAGCGCCCGCGCGCGCGCGGCGCTAGCGCGGGTACTTGAAGCCGGTCTTGAGGTCCATCCGGAAGGTGGCGCCGTCCTCCTCCACCTGCACGGCGGCGGGCGGCTCGTCGCCAGCGAGCGCGCCGCGCACCACGGGCAAGCCCTCGCCCTTGCGCACCAACTCGTCGGCCCGCTCGTAGACATTGGCGCAGCCGGTGCCGGCCATCAGGGCTTGCACGATCGCGACCTTCCATGCGTCGACTCCGGCAGCCTGGAATTGGCAGATCAGGTAGCCATCCTTGCCACCGAAGCCGTCGACCAGCAAGCCGGGCAAGCCATCGGCCTCGGCGTCGACCAGGCGCACCAGCTCACTGGCACGGGCGCGAGCGCGCGCAGGCGCGCTGCGCTCGAGCGCGGCCTTGACGCGGCGCTTGATCAGCGCGTGATCGATCGGCTCGTCCGGCACGAAGCTCCACACCCGCGCGCGGATCTGCGACTTGGCGTTGTAGGCGGCGCGCGCCAGGAATTGGGTGGAGGACGACTGCACAATGGCGGTGCCGCCCTGCTTCATTTTTTCGTCCGGCTTGCCGTCGACCTTTTCGATGGCCGAGGCGTAAATCCATGGTTCGCCGGCGAGCAAGCTCTTTTCCTTGCCTTGTTTGATGGTGATGATCAGCATAGCCCCCATCATACCGCAAGCACCGCGGCGCCGGAATATCGGCGCCATGCGCATTCTGGGCGCGCGAGCGTGCGCCTTGTCGCAAATGGTGGGCCGGACGGCGCCGGCGGCGCTACGATGCGAATCTAGGAATACCGATTTTCGCATTCGCCAACCATTTGGGAGACCATCATGAACACACCATCGATCGCAAAACAGCCACTGCGCGCCGCCCTGGGCAGCTCGATCCTGGCGCTGGCCGCGCTGGCCATGGCCTTGCCGGGGGCCCCGGCCGGCGCCTCGCCACTGAGCTGGATCACCGGCGAGCGCATCAAAGGCAGCGGCAACGTCAAGAAGCAAAGCCGCGAGCTGGCCCATTTCACGGGCGTGGCCATGGCGCTGGCCGGCACCGTCGAAGTGCGCATCGGGAACAGCGAGGGCGTAACGATCGAAACGGACGACAACCTGCTGCCGCTGGTCGAAACGAGCATCGAGAACGGCACCTTGCGCATACGCGCGGCCAAGAAGCATGTGAACCTCGAGACCCGCACTTTGCACATCGTGGTGCAGGCAAAGTCGATTGAACGGCTCTCGCTGGGCGGCTCCGGCACGCTCGTGGCCGACGGCTTGCGCACGCCTTCCCTGCAGCTGGACCTGGGTGGCTCGGGCACCATCGACGTCAAGAACATCGAGTGCGACGCGGTCTCGGTGGCCCTGGGCGGCAGCGGCGACGTCAAGGGCGGCGGCAAGACGCGCAAGCTGTCGGTGTCGATCGGCGGCTCGGGCGACGTGCGGCTCGACGGCCTCAAGGCCAATGAAGCGAGCGTCAATATCGGCGGATCGGGCCAGGCCACGCTGGCGGCCCAGGACAGCTTGAGCGTGACCATCGCAGGCTCTGGCGACGTCAACTACTATGGCGACCCGAAGCTGAGCCAGACCATCGTCGGTTCGGGCAGCGTCAAGCGCCTGGGCGCGGCGCGCTGAACGCGCGTCGACCGGCACCGGAATTTTGCGGGGCGCCGCCCACAATGGCGGCGGCTTCTTGTAATATGCGTATCGCTTGTAGCGCTACCGACTGCGCTACCGACTGCGCTACCGACTGCGCTACCGACTGATAACCCGCAAAGGACTTCATTTTGACATCGACACTCACCTCCACCGTGCGCGCCAGTGGTTTGGCGCTCGCCCTGTGCGCCGTGCTCGGCGCTTGCCAACGCAGCGACGACGATGCGGCCAAGCCGGCCGCCAGCGGCGCCGCGACCGGCGCCATCGTCAAGCAGGATCACGCCCTGGCCCACTTCACCGGCATGGAACTGGACATCCCGGGCGAGGCCGAGCTGCGCATTGGCGAGACCGAAAGCATCACCCTCGAGGGACCGGACAATGTATTGGCGCTGATCGAGACGCCGGTCGACAAGGGCACGCTCAAGATCCGCGCCAAGGTCAAGGGCGCCAAACTGCCGGAACACGCGATCAAGATCGTGGTGCAGGCGAAAAAAGGCTTGGCCCATCTGTCCGTGGGCGGCACCGGCAGCATCAACGCGGCGACGCTGCCGGGCGAATCGATCGATATCTCGCTTGGCGGCAGCGGCGCCGTCAGCGTCAAGGGTATCGAGGCGCAGTCAGTGTCGATCAATGTGGGCGGCATCGGCAAGGTGAGCGCGGTGGGCAGCACGCGTGGCCTGTCGATCGCGCTCGGTGGCGCCGGCAATGTCGACGCCGGCAAGCTCAAATCGAACAAGGCGAGCGTGGATATCGGCGGCGTCGGCCAAGCCACCCTGTGGGCCAACGACGACCTCGACGCCACCGTGGCCGGGCCGGGCACGATCAGCTACTATGGTAACCCGACCGTGAGCAAAACCATCGTCGGCGGCGGCGCGGTCAACCGCCTAGGCGACGCGCCCTGACAGCGGGCGGTGCCAGGATCCGGTTTGCGCCGCCCGGTAGAACTGGGGCGGGGCAAACCGCAGGCCTTAGCGCAGCGGCGCCGCCGTGTAGCTAAGCGGCTTGACCGGCACCTGCAGCGTGATGCTGCTGCGTTTTTTGTCCTTGCCCATGAACGCCAATGTCAGCGGCACCGACTCGCCATCCTTGAGCGCGCGCTTGAGGTCAAGCAGCATGATGTGATAGCCGCCTGAAGCCAGGTCGACTGGCTTACCTGCCGGCAGATCGATGCCCTCGACAGCGCGCATCGTCATCATGTCGCCCTTCATCTGCATTTGATGGATTTCGGCGTTGCCCGCCACCGGCGACTGCACGCTGAGCAGGCGCGTGTCGGCGCTGGCGGTGAGGCGCATGAAGGCGCCCGTCGCCTTTTGCTGTGGTACTGTGGCGCGGATCCAGGCGCCGCTGGCGCTCACTTGTGCGCAAGCGTCGGCGCACAAGGCGGCCAGCGCCACCAGCGCGATGATGGTTTTTTTCATTCTTCTCTCAATGGCTTGATAGTGTTTCGCCCTCATGCGCCGCGTTAATTGGCCGTGGGCGGCCCCTTCAATTCAACGGTGTTGCCGTCCGGGTCGTCGAGATAAATTGACGGCCCCTCGCCCTCGGCGCCGTAGCGCACCTCCACCTTGCCGTGCGCAAGGCCGGCCTTGTCCAGATGGGCGCAAATGGCTTGAGCGTCGAAGGGATCGAGGCGCAGGCAAAAGTGATCGAGGTTGCGGCCCTGCTGGCCCGGCGCGGCGCCGCCTGCGCTCCCCAGCTTGCCGTCGACTGGCACCAGGTCGATCAGGGAAGCGCCGGCGCGCAGTTGCAGCAAGCCGATGTCGTCGAGCCTGCGTTCGAGCGTGCAGCCCAGTACCTTGCAGTAAAAATCGAGCATGGCGTCGAGCCGCACGACGCGCAGTACCAGATGGTCGAGCCCGCGAATGCCAAAGGGCGGGCCCTCACTCAGGTCCATGCCGGCGCCTCACGCATATAGCGCGAGATGGCGATCAGCGATGCCATGCTCACACGCTTGAATTGAAAGCCGATGCGGATGCCATTGGACGCCACCACACGCTGCGCCACCATGCCGACGGCCTCGAAATGGTAGACTTTCCCGTCGAGCTGCAAGTCGAACTCGATCAGCCAGGACTCGCCGGTAGCGAGCGAATAATTGGTCAACACGCAGATACCGCTGGTACTGATGTCGACCGTTTTACCGCCGATGGCCGGGCCGCCCTCGGTCTGCAGCATCGCGCTCACCTGCAGGGCCTTGCGCACGGCCCCGCGGTTCTCGTTCTCGGAATACTGCACGTCGTTGCGCATGCCCTCGCTCGTTTCCGTGCTCCTGAAAATACGTGGCTTGTCCATTTACCCCAAACTCCGCGCAATCGATCATCATCTGTTCTCGCTTCGATTCTACACCGGCGCACGCTCAACCGGTGTGGCGATCGACCCATATGGCGAAGGCGTCGATGAATTTTTGCAGGAAGGCGCGCGTGGCGTCGTTGTTGAGCGCGTCGCCATCGAACTGTTTGGCGATATTACCGACGTAGGCCTCGGGCTGCTGCATGGCCGGCATGTCGAGGAACACCAGCGACTGGCGCAGATGGTGGTTCGCGCCAAAGGCGCCCATGGCGCCTGGCGAAACGCTCACGACGGCGCAAGGCTTGCCGCTCCAGACGCTGTGGCCGTAAGGGCGCGAGCCGACGTCGACAGCGTTCTTGAGCGCGGCCGGCAGCGAGCGGTTGTATTCGGGGGTGCAGAACAGGACGCCGTCGAAGCCGGCCATGGCCTTGCGGAACTCGACGTAGGACGCGGGCGGCGCCTCGTCCTCGTCCTGGTTGTACAAGGGCAGCTGGCCGATCTCGACGATGCTCATCTCGAGGGAACTCGGGGCCAGCGCGATCAGGGTCTTGGCCACCTTGCGGGTGAACGATTCACGGCGCAAGCTGCCGATGATGACTGCGATTTTTTTGTTTGCCATGGTATTGCCTCCCGTTGAAGGCCGCCAGTGGGCGGCGCGTGCTTTCAGTGTACCGAAATTCGCGCGCGCCCGTGGCGGGACGTCAACGGAGCCGGCGCCAGGGCCAGGGCCAAGCCCGGCGGCCGTGAGCTTAACTGCCTCAGTATGCCAGCGTGAAGCGGCGGCGCGTATGACGGGGCGCCTCCAACTCGTCGATCATGGCGACGGCGTAGTCCTCGACCGAAATGGCGCTCTTGCCGTCTGCGTCGACCAGGAGCTGGTCGCCGCCGATGCGGAACACGCCGCTGCGCTGTCCCGGGGCGAGCATCGCGGCCGGGCTTAGCATGGTCCAATCGAGCGTCGTTTCCTGGCGCAGCAGCTGCAGCGCCTGGCGCGCACCTTCCGCAGTGGCTTTGTAGGCGGCCGGGAATTGCGGCGTGTCGATCAACTGCACGCCAGGGGCCACCTCGAGTGAACCGGCGCCGCCCACCACCAGCAAGCGCGGCGCCCCCGCTTCCTTGGCCGCCGTTATCACATTCTTGATGCCGGCCACGTAGTAAGCCAGCGTGTCCGCGTCGCCATGCCCGCTGAAGGCGCTGATGACGGCATCGGCACCGCGCAGCTGGGACGTCAGCGCGGCCAGGTCGAACACGTCCGCCTGCTGCGCGCGCAGCGCCGGATGGGGCGTCAGCTTTTCCGGGTGGCCCACCAGGGCCGTGACGCTGTGCTTGCGCGCCAGCGCTTCGTTCAATAATGCGGTGCCAATGAAGCCCGTTGCGCCGATGAGTGCGATATTCATGTCTATCTCCTTCGATGATGGGTTCCGGTGGAAGCCCGATGCAGCCATGATGACAGCGGCTATTGATAAGATATATACCAAGGTAGATAATTCATTGTTCTCATTTTCTTATCAATAAAGGACGCGATGGCTAGCCTCGACCAGATCGACTTGAACAGCCTGACCATCTTCGACGTGGTGGTCGATGCCGGCAGCTTCACGGCCGCCGCCGAGCGCCTGGGCGTGGCCAAGGCCAAGATCAGCGTGCAGGTGGCGCGCCTCGAGCAGCAGCTGGGGGTGACGCTGTTCGCCCGCACCACGCGCCGCATGACGCTCACCGACGCCGGGCGCGCGCTGCACGCGCACTGCCAGCCGCTGCTGCGCAAGCTCGTTGATGCGCTGGCCGAGGCGGGCAGCGAGCATGGCCAATTGCGCGGCTTGCTGCGCCTGTCGACAACGGTGGTCCACGCCGCGCAATCGGTGGCGCCTGCGCTGGCGCAGTTCGCGGCCCTGCACCCGGACTTGAAGATCGAACTGCGCACGGGCGACCGCATCGCCGACATGGTCAAGGAAGGCATCGACCTGTCATTTCGCATGGGCTGGCTGCGCGACTCGACCCAGCGCGCGATCTTGCTCGAGCAATTCCGCCAGTATGTGATCGCAGCGCCCGCTTATCTGGCGCGGCGCGGCACGCCACACACGCCGCAGGAACTGGCCGCGCACGACTGGATCGGCTTGTCGCTGCTGCCCACGCCGCACACCTGGACGTTCGCGCAGGCGGGCGCGCCGGCGCAGACGGTGCATGTGAAGTCGCGCATCGAGGTCGACGCGCCCAGCGCCCTGTTGGCCTTGCTGGTGAACGGCGCCGGCGTGTCGGCGATGGAGGAATTCACGGCGCAGGCGGCGATCGACGCGGGCACGCTGGTGCATCTGCTGCCCGATTGGTCGCTGCCGACCGGCGGCGTGTACGCGGTGCTGCCACCGGGACGTTACGTGCCGGCGCGGGTGCGCGCCTTCATCGACTTTTACCGCGACTATCTGGCGCGCACCGCCAAGCCAGCGGCACGCGCGCAGACGCCCAAGCGCACTAAAGACGCGCGCTAAGCACGCTCGCTAAGACGCTCGTTGAACAATCGCGTTAAATCCGGCCGCGCTTGAACTCGGCGAGGAATTTTTTCGCCTGCGCCGGCGTGAGCACCACCACCGGGTCGCCATGGTAGGCGTAAAGGAAGGGCTCGCCGCCCTGGCGGTCGCTCATCTTGGCCAGTAGCAGAAAGGCGGTGCCGAGCGGGTACAGCGCGGGGTCGCGCAGGCGCTGTGAACAATGGACGTTCAAGCTGGGCGCGAAGGCTTGCCCTGGCAACGGCCGGATGCAGGGCGCACCGCTACGCGTATCGCGCACGGATTCGACCGCCACTTCCCGATAGGCGTACAGGTCGCGCGCCATTACGCGGGCACTCCGGAGGCCGGTGCGCGCATCACCTGCGCTTCGCGGATCGGCAGGTTCGACAGCGCCGCGCACAGCGCCAACGCGATGTCGGCGTACCACATCGGAGCGAAGCCGCCGAAATGGACAAAGGCCAGCCCGCCCAGCCAGGCGCCGAAGAAGGCGCCCGTTTGATGCGACAGCAGGGTCAGGCCGAACAGGGTCGAGAGGTAGCGGGCGCCGAACAGCTTGCCCACCAGGCCCGCCGTTGGCGGCACCGTGGCCAGCCAGGTGAAGCCCAGCGCGGCGGCGAACACATAGAAGGTCAGCGCCGTCTTGGGAGCGAGCAGGTACAGCGCGATGATCAATGCGCGCCCGCCGTAGATAAAGACCAGCAGCGACTTCATGCGATAGCGGGCGCCGAGCGCGCCAACGAGCAAGCTGCCCGCGATATTGAATAGGCCGATGAAGCCTAACGCCGTGGCCGACACGCTGACCGGCAAATTGCACAGGGCGACTTCGCCCGGCAAGTGCGTGACGAGGAAGGCGATGTGGAAGCCGCAGGTGAAAAAGCCGGCGTGCAGGCACAGGTAGCTGCGGTCGCGCAGCGCCAGCTTCACTTGGGCGCCCAGGCCGATGCCATTGGCGGCCGGCGGCGCTGGCTTTGCGGACGGCGCGGGCGAGCCCACCTGCGCGCCCGCCTCCGCCGGCGTCGGGGCCTTGGCAGCGCTGCGCAGCGGCCAGGCCAGCGGAATGGTCAGCAAGGCGCTCGCCGCCATCGTCAACATCGCCGCCACCCAGCCGGCGCTGCTGATAATGGCCTGCATCAGCGGAGCGAACACGAACTGGCCGAAGTAGCCGCCCGCATTGATGAACCCAGCCGCGAACGGGCGACGCTCCATCGGCAGGCGCTGCGCGGTGGCGCCGATCAGGATCGAAAAGCTGCCGGCGCCCGCCCCCGCCGCCGCGAGCACGCCCATGCTCATCATCAGCCCCCACTGCGTGTGCATGAAGGGCGTGAGCGCGGTGCCGCCGGCCAGCAAGATGGCGCCGAACGCGATTACCCGCACCGAGCCGAATTTGTCGGCCGCGATGCCGAACAGGGGCTGCGCCGCGCCCCAGGCGAATTGGCCGATCGCCATGGCGAAGCTGATCGTGGCCAGGCCCAACCCGGTGGAGGTATTGATCGGCGATAGGAACAAGCCCATGCACAGGCGCGCGCCGGTGGTGATCATCATGATGGCGGCGGCCGCGAGCATTAGCAGCCAGATGGCGCGCGGTGACGTTTCAACGGTGTCATTCATGGGAGGGCTCCTCAAGCAAAGGGGATATTTGCAGCATGGCCGCGTCGAGCTGCGCGTGCAGCGCGCGCACCGATGGCAGGCCAAGCGAATGTTCAAGCTGGTCCTGGGCGGCGCGCCAGGCCTGGCGCGCGTGCCGCACCTTGGCGCGCCCGGACGGAGTGATGGTGACGATGCGCTGGCGGCTGTCCGCACCTGCCGCCAGCACCACCCAGCCGGCCTCGATCAAGGGCTTGAGATTGCGCGTGACCGTGGTGCGCTCGGTCGCCAGGCGCGCCGCCAGTTCGGCTACCGGAAGCGATGCGCGCGCCACGTTCTTGAGCATCGAGTATTGGGTGGTCTTGAGGCCGACCTTGGCCATGTGCTGGTCGTACAGGCGCGACACCGTGCGCGTGATCTTGCGCAGCGCGAAACAGGTGCAGCCCAGCGGCTGCTCGCTCGTTGTGTCGGGTGGTTTTTTCATGGTGCGCCTCGCATGTACGTGTAATTACACCCATCCAGTGCACCGATTATAGTGCATATGCACGCATCTTGCAGGGCGACGGTTTGGGGGCGGCGCGCCTATCCAGCGCCGTTGATGGCCATGCGCCCCATCAAGCCGGTAACGCGGCGCAGCAGCCACTTGGGCGTCGCGCGCGCGGCCAGCGTGCCCGCCAGATTGAGCACACCCGGCACCTTGACCGCGTCGCCGCGCATGCAGGCGTCGAAGCCTTCCTGCGCCACCTGGTCGACCTGGCCGATGAAGATGCCGGGCAGGCCCGCCAGGGTGGCGTTGCCATCCTGGACCGTGCTCACCATATTGGTTGCCGTGATGCCGGGACAGAGCGCGGTGACGGTGACGCCGCTGCCCTTCAGCTCCTCCGACAAGGCCTCGCTCAAGGACAGCACGTAAGCCTTGGTGGCGGCGTAAGTGGCCACGCTTGGCAGCGGTTGAAAGGCGGCGATGGACGCCACGTTGAGGATGCGGCCAAAGCCGCGCTCGGCCATCGGCGGCGCGAAGTGCGCGAGCATGTCCGTCAGGCCGGCCACATTGAGCGCGATGAGCTGCTGGTGGCGCGCGGCGGGAATGTCGACGAAGGCGCCCGATTCGAGCACGCCGGCGTTGTTGACCAGGATGTCGACGCTGATCTTCTTGCGCTTCAAGGCCGCGGCGAGCTTGGCGGCGGCGCCCGGCACGGATAAGTCAGCCGGCATGACGGTGACCTTGACCTCGTGGCGCTGGCTCAGTTCCTGCGCCAGATCCTTGAGCTTGTCGGCGCTGCGCGCGACCAGCACCAGCATGTAGCCGGCGCGCGCGAAGCATTTGGCGAGCTCCTCGCCGATGCCGGACGAGGCGCCCGTAATCAGTACCGTTTCATCTATTAAAGCCGTCATCGCAGTCTCCCGTGAGCGTTCAATCAAAGCGCGCGCCGAAACGCCAGGTAATCCATGGCCGCCTGCCGAGGCGCCTCCACCATCGGCAAGTGCCCTATTCCGTCCATCATGCGCACACGCGCTTTGGAAAACAAAGTGGCGAGTGCCTGCGCGCCGTTTGGATGCATGATCTGGTCTTGCGTGCCCCAGACGATGAATGCAGGCGTGAGCAGATTGGTGTACATGGACTCGAGTACGGGCGACTCGGCCAGCTCGCGCATGATCCGCGTGTGCAGGTCAAAATCGGCCACGGCGCGCCGGCCGTACACGCCGCGCATGAAGCGCGGTATGAACGGCGCGCGATGGGTGGTCATCGCAAGCAGGTAATCGAAGTCCTGCTCACGCCGCAGCAGCAGCGGCATTTCGCCGGTTTGCTGGTAGCGTTCAAGCAGCGGTCCTTCATAGGCGCCGGCGGTGCCGGCCGCGTCGAGCAGCCAGACGCTGTCGACCATTTTCGGATAGGTGGCGGCGAACTGCGCGGCGATGAAGCCACCCATCGAATTGCCGCCCAGGTGGAGGCGCTCGATGCCCAGCTGGGCAAGCCAGCTGTGCAGGCGCGCGACCTGATCGGCCATCGCGTAGCTGGCGGCCGGGTCGCGTCCGGCGTCGCCAAAGCCCGGCAGGTCTGGGATCAGTACACGATAGTGCGGCGTGAGAAAGCGCGCGACGCGGGTGAAGTTGTCCTTGTCGCCAGCGAAGCCATGCACCAGCAGCAGCACCTCGCCACTGCCGCCTTCGAGATAGGGCATGTCGAAGCCGTCGACGCTAGCGTGGCGCAGCGCCAGTCCGCTGCGCCAGCGCTCGGCGCTCAAGCCGATTGTCGTCATGCGTTCCGGCGCCAGCATGGTGGCGAGCGTCAATGCGATTACCACCAACAGCACAAGAAGCAAGAAGATCATGCGGTTCTCCCATGAACGATCTGTACGATGGTAGCCCACTTCCACGCTAAAAGTTGCATCGCAGTGAATTGTCCACTTGGACAGGACACCCGCCTTGCGTGACTTGACCTCGTTTTGCTTTGTTACGGCAATTTGCCGTACAACTAAATGAGGGGAGGATTAAAGCATGCCATCCGACACTGCCAGCGCCCTCCCCGCATTGCAACACGCATTCGGTCCGATGCAAAGTCGTAGCCGCATGCCCCACGAGCCCAGGCGGGGGGCGGCTTCCTGACGTTTTGTACGCCTCAGCAGGCCAGAATTTTAACTTTTTGGCGCCGACGTGCGGTTTTGGAATTTGCACAGCGCTATTGGCCACTGCTGCTGCCGGCGGTATTTGACTTCAGCGATAGACCTCGCGCCGATTGCCCAGGCTCAAGACCGTAATCAGAATCTGCTTGTCCTGGATCTCGCAAATCACACGCCAGTCGCCGACCCGGTATTTCCAGAACTCTCCCAGCTCGCTGCCGTGCATGGTTTCACCGATGACGCGCGGATCGTCTAGGGGCGCGACGCGCTCGCGCAGGAAGGTGCGTATGCGCTGGGCGACTAGACGATCCAGTTTGCCCAGTTGCTTCTCGGCGCTGGCAGAGACATTAATCTGCCAGACCAAGCCGCGCCTCCACTTCATCTAGCGTGGAAGTACGCTCTTCGCCACTGTGGATACGCCGCACGACTTGTTCGGCCAAATAAAGGTCTTCCAGGTCGTCGAGATGCTCGAGGATGGCTTCTCGGGCATAAAAGGTCTTGCTGCGCCCGGTGCGCTTGGCAAGCTTGTCGAGCCGGGCCTCGATCTCTTCCGGTAGGCGAATGGCCAGCATGGTGTGCTCCAAATGTAGGGAATGGAATGCAAATCACTCTTTGCTATACAAGTATAGCGCCAATTGCCAGCCCTATCGACGTATTCCTGTATGCGGGCAACTTCCGCCCAGCCTTGGCTTCAGCCGTCGTTCCATAGTTACCACCAATCACTAGTGTCCGGTTTAATAACGGGCATGCGCGCTGTCGGCTCCCTGAATTGTCCATTTGGATAGGACACCGTCGCGCGTAACAGCAGCCCGCACGCCCATAAGAAGATTGGGCGGCACCTGTTAATACGCTTGAAGTTTGGTCAGCAACCAGATAGATACGGCAATATGCCGTACAATTGAATTAAAGGAGGATCACACCATGCCATCAACCACTTCCACCGCCCGGCTTGAAGCGAGGATCAGCACCGATCTACACACTTTGCTCAAGCGTGCCGCCGAAATTCAGGGCCGCACCATGACCGATTTCGTGGTCGCCGCCGTCCAGGATGCCGCACAACGAGCCATCGAACAGGCTGACGTCATGCGCCTGACGATGGCCGATCAAGCGTGCTTTGCCCAGGCGCTTCTGACGCCGCCACCAGCCGCACCGGCCCTCAAGCGCGCGTTCGCACGTCGCCGCAAGCTCTTGGGTGCTTAGTGAGTAGCACGCCGTTTCGCGTCGCGCCGCTCGATGCGGCGCACGAGCGCACCCAGTTCAATTGTGGAACCGCACCACTCGACGACTATTTTCACCGCCAGGTAAGCCAGGACATCCGCCGCAGGGTAACGGCGTGTTTTGTCGCGCTCACCCATGAGCAACGCATTGCAGGCTACTACACCTTGGCATCGACCAGCGTGCCACTGACCGACCTGCCTGCCGCCATCGGCAAGAAATTGCCCCGCTACCCCTCCGTACCGGCGGTACGCATGGGGCGCCTGGCGATCGACCAGAACTTCAAAGGGCAAGGCCTCGGCGGCGCGCTATTGGCTGACGCGCTCGAACGCGCCGCCAGCGCCGAGATCGCCGCTTACGCCTTGGTGGTGGACGCCAAGGATGCGCCGGCGGCATCGTTCTACCAGCATCACGGCTTCATCGCCTTACCCGATTCGCCATTGACGCTGTTCCTGCCGCTGGCGACGGCGCGCCTTGTATCAACGGGAGCCATAGCGGGCTTGCGCAAATGATGCCCTCCTTTTAATAGTCGTTACTGCGTAACAGCGGCCTCTACGGCGAGTCCTCGTCGTCGGACTCGTCCGCATCCAGCATAGCCAGAAGGGCGCTGGACGCGGCGCTCGATGCGACCCGGCCAATCAGGCCGTCGTCGCCCCGTTCGCCGTCCTGGCGCCGCTCCAGACGCGCCGGGTGGGTGGCCGCGTGAATTTCCTTGAGCTTGTCGATGGAAACGTGGGTGTAGATCTGCGTCGTGGCCAGGTTGGCGTGCCCCAGCATCGCCTGGATTAAGCGCGTATCGGCGCCGCCCTCGAGCATGTGGGTGGCGCAGGCGTGGCGCAGCAGATGCACCGCGCCCGCCTTGTCGATGCCGGCGAAGGCCTTGTAGCGCCTGATCTTGGCAGCGACGAATTCGCCCGACACCGCCTCGCCATAGTCGCTCACGAACAGGGCGTCGTGTTCGACGGTGAGCAACTGCGGGCGCCCTTCCATCAGGTATTTCTCGACCCAGGCCGCCGCCCGCGCGCCAATCGGAATGACGTCAAGGAAACCGTGGAATAAATGCGACGGCTTCATCGTCGCGTTTATGCCGCGAAAGTCCCTTGACGCCTTGAAGGGGAAATACCCTGAAGGCAGCCGGGACGGGCAGTTTCATCGCCCGCCCCGGCTGCCTCCCGGCGAGGGCGGGGTTTGGGGCGGAGCCCCATTGCCGGCATCGCGCCAGCGCGGTCGTATCGCGGGGATCTTGATTCCCGTTTTTTTGCGGCTGGACTTATGACGGCAATTCGGTCGGGCGTGCGATGCAAGCTCGGCTGGGAGGGCAAAATCCTACGAATCGAATGTGGGAAAATCGGCTCGATCTATCCAATTTCGCTCGATAGCAATTCGACTGGAAGTACGACGGAAGCGAGGCACGCAACATGTAGGACGTCGTCTTGTCCAGCGGCTCGGTGCGCAGGATCAGGCGGTTGGCGCCGTCGTAGGCGTAGCTGGTGGCGTTGCCGCGCAAGTCGGTTTCAGATATCTTGTTGCCCACGCCGTCGTAGGCGGTTTGGCGGGCGCTGCCGTCGGCGCGCGATTCGGAGGTCGGCGTGTCGTGCACTCCGTAGGTCCAGCTGGTCTTGTTGCCGGATTCGTCGGTTTCGGTGAGCTTGTTGTTTTTGGTGTGGGGAGTCGATGCCGCCGCGGCGGCGGCATCGCTCTCGTTCAAATGCCCGAATTGTTAAGGAGCGCCCCGGCATCGCGCAGCGGGGATGAGGCTTGGATCGCGACTCTGTTGCGAAGCGCGCCTTGTGCCGTCCGGTCGATGATGGCGCAATGGCGCATCATGCCGAACGGCGGCCAATTCTACACTGGGCGTCTGGCGACCGACCAGAAATATCGAGGGCAATGTCTTGGCGGCGCGCTTTTGGCTGACGCGCTCGCGCGCGCCACTGGCGCCGGAATCGCGGCTTACGCCTTGGTGGTGGATGCCAAGGACGAGTCAGCAATTTCGTTCTATCGGCATCACGGCGTCATCACCTTGCCCGATTCTCCGTTGACGCTGTTTATACCGCTGGCGACGGCGCGCGCCGCTTCGACGCGACGCACAGCGGGCAAGCACAACTAGCCTGTGCCCTGGGATTGCGTTACGCCTGCCAATTCGAGTTAAGCCGCCGGCGCCGCCCGTATCAGCAAAGCCACCGCCTCCGCCGCGATCCCCTCCTCGCGCCCCAGATAGCCCAGCTTTTCATTGGTCTTGGCCTTCACATTCACCTGCTGCGGCGCCACCCCCACATCCTCGGCGATGCGCGAGACCATTTGCGCGATATGCGGCGCCATCTTGGGCGCCTGCGCGATGATGGTCGCGTCGATATTGCCAATCGTGTAGCCCGTCGCCACCACCCGCTGCGCCGCCTCGCGCAACAGCGTGCGCGAATCGGCGCCCGCGAACAGCGGGTCCGTGTCCGGGAAATGCTTGCCGATATCGCCCAGCCCGGCCGCGCCGAACAGCGCGTCGATGATCGCATGCAGCAGCACGTCGGCGTCGGAGTGACCGAACAAGCCGGTGCGGTGCGGGATCGTCACGCCGCCGATGATCAATTTGCGCCCTTCAACGAGCGCGTGGCAATCGTAGCCGGTGCCGATGCGAAACGGTGGGGTGGGATTGTAGGATGCCTGTGCCATGATGTCTTTCACTTTGTCGGTTAAGGCGCTGCCAAGTACATCTCGGCGATCCGGATGTCGGCCGGCAGCGTCACTTTAAGATTGCGGGGGTGTCCTTCGACTAGCTTTGGTATCAAGCCCATCGCTTCGATCGCGCTGGCGTCATCGGTAATGACACTGGCGTCGGTGGCGGCAGCGAGCGCATCGCACAGCAGCCGGTAGCGGAACATTTGCGGGGTCTGGGCCAGCCACAAGCCGTCGCGCGCAACGGTGGTGCAAGCGCCCTCGCCCGCGCGTTTGACGGTGTCGACCACCGGCAGCGCGAGCAAGCCGCCCACCGGGTCTTGCCCTATCGTTTGAATCAGTTTTTCGATCAGCGCCGCATCCAGGCCCGGGCGCGCGGCGTCGTGCACCATCACCCAGTCATGGTCGCGCACTTCCTCGCGCAGGGCGCGCAAGGCGTTTTGTACCGTGTCCATGCGGGTGGCGCCGCCGCAACGCAAAACGCGTACGCGCTCGCCGCCGCCGGCGCCAGCCACCACTTCCTCGGCCAAGGGATCTTGCGCGCTGACCACCACGTAGCTTCGCGTCACCAGTGGACTCGATAAGAAAGCGGCGATGCTGTGACGCAGCATAGGCTGCCCACCCACTTGCATATACTGCTTGGGCCCGTCGGCGCCCATGCGCGCGCCCACACCGGCTGCCGGTATCAAGGCAAAGTAGCGAGCTTGCTGCGTGTTCATCGCTTCATTGAGTCCATGAATTCATAACTTGGCCACTGGTGCCCGAGTGCGAGCGCGAACGCGGCGTCGGCGGCTTGATAATAGACTGTACCTCACCTGCGCAAACTTTGCTCATGCGCTCAGATTCTTCGAACGTGTCGATGCGCGCCTGCTCGTCTTCCGCCTTGCCCATCTCATCCTTCACGAAGGGCATCCAGGTGGCGTCGATTTCATGTTCGATGCGCGCCGACATCTGCCCGGCCGGCGCGTACAACATGCCCTCGCGAAAGCGCCGCGCCAGCGCCGCCCGCACCACCGCTTCGGCCTTCGGCAAATGGCTGAGGTAGACATTCAAATGGCGCCGCTCGTGCGCCAGCACTTCCGCGTACGCGCAACTGCCGGGCGCAAATTCGCGCGCCACGTATACCACAATCGGCTCGTAATACATCGCCACCTTGAACGTCGGCGCGGCGCATTCGTAAGCGCTGGCAGCGTCGGGCAAGATGACGCCATCGAAACCCACCGACACGCGCGCCTCCGCCTTCGTCAAGCCCAGCACGATCGGATGGGCAGCATCGGCCGCCTTCATGCTCATCAAGGTTTTGTACGATAGGGAATTGTCGACCGAATAGCCGCTCTGGCGCGCCGACAAGGCGGGGGCGGCCCGCGCCAGCGCCGCGTCGCAGCGCGACTGGAAGGCTGGCCCCGGCGCCGCGTTGGCGTCGACGCAGCCAGCCAAGCTCAGCAATAGTGCGAGCAATTTCATCGTTACGCGGCGGGGGTCCAAGTTCCGGCGGCAATCTTTTCAAGCCAGAACGCGCCGATGACCGTTTTCACATCCGTGATCTGCCCGCTGCGCACCAGCTCCATCAACTCGTCCATGCTCACGGTGCAAGTGTCGAGGAATTCTTCCTCGTCCAGCTTGGCCGGTCCCGGCACCAAGCCGCGCGCCAGGAACAGGTCCAGATGCTCGTCCGAATACGCGATCGCATTATGGATCGTGCACACAAATTGCCAGTCGCTGGCGGTGTAGCCCGTTTCCTCTTGCAGCTCGCGCTTGGCGCAAGCCAAGGCCTGTTCGCCCGCGTCGATTTTCCCGGCCGGGAACTCGATGAACACGCGGTCCAGCGGATAACGGAATTGCCGCTCGAGCAGCACGCGCCCGTCATCGAGCACGGGCAAAATCACCACCGCGCCCGGATGCAAAATGTATTCGCGCGCGGCCACGTGGCCGTTCGGCAGCGCCACCCGGTCGCGTGTGAGCTTGAGGAAGCTGCCCTCATAGACAATTTCCCCGTCGACGCGGGTTTCCTTCAGATGCGAATCCATGCATGGACTCCGGCTTGGGGTGAAACGTTGATCAGTGGCGCCGCTTGCGCAGATAGCGCAGCACAAATCCAGGAAACGCGAACACGACGAATACACAGCCGTTAATCGCGTAAAACTCCCAGCCCTGCGCAAACACACTGCCGATGCGCCCTTCGAGCACAATGGCAAGCGCGCCTACGGCAAAGTATAGAACAATCAGCTCGAGCAGGCGCAGCCAAAATGGCTTTCGGCGCACGCCTTCCGGCTGCGTGGGCTTCAGGGGAATGAAGCCGAACACGGACTCGTTCAAAAACGGCAAATTGGCCGCCGCCAGCGCTACGGCAATCAGCAGCCAGCTCGCAATCGAACCATCCATCAAATCAGGATGCGAGCGTCAACTTCATCGCATCGAGGCAGGCGCCAAGCAGTGGGCCAGGCAGCATGCCCAGGCCGAAGATCGCGATGCCATTGAGCGTGAGGGCCACGCGCATCTCGCCCGGCACGGAAATCGGCGCGGTATCGAGCGGCTCGTCAAACCACATCATCTTCACCACGCGCAGGTAGTAGAAAGCGCCAATCAGCGAGAACAGCACCGCCAACACGGCCAACCACACCTGGCCCGAGCTGACCACCGCTTGCAGCACCGAGAATTTGGCGGCAAAGCCCATCATCGGCGGCACACCGGCCAGCGAGAACATCAGGATCGACATCACGGTCGCGAACCACGGGCTGCGCTTGGACAATCCCTTGAAGTCGGCGATTTCCTCGGCTTCGAAACCGGCGCGCGCTAGCATCATGATCAAGCCGAAGCTGCCCAGGGTCGTAAGCACATAGGTGATCGCGTAGTACATCGCCGCGCTGTAGGCGTTGACGGCGCCGCTCGAATCCTTGCCCACCACGCCGGCCAGCAGGCCAAGCAGCACGAAGCCCATTTGCGCGATGGTCGAATAGGCCAGCATGCGTTTCAGATTGGTTTGCGCGATCGCGGTCAGGTTACCGACGGCCAGCGACAGCACGGCCAGCACCATCAGCATTTGCTGCCAGTCGTTCGCCATCGGCAGCAAGCCTTCCACCAACAGGCGCACGCAGATCGCGAAAGCGGCCAGCTTGGGCGCGCCGCCCAGCAGCAGCGTCACCGCCGTTGGCGAGCCTTGATACACGTCCGGCACCCACATATGGAAAGGCACCACGCCAAGCTTGAAGGCCAGGCCAGCGACCAGGAACACGATGCCAAACACCAGCACCGTTGGATTGGCGGTCGGGCCGGCAACCACGCGCGCGATTTCGCGCAGGTCGAGCGAGCTGGTGGCGCCGTAGATCATCGAGATCCCGTACAGCAGGAAGCCCGAGGCGAGCGCGCCGAGGATGAAGTACTTCATGGCCGCCTCGGTCGAGACGGCGTGGTCGCGGCGCAGCGCCACCAAGGCGTACAGCGAGAGCGACATCAATTCCAGGCCCATGTAGATGATCAGCATATTCGATGCCGAGATCATCACCATCTGGCCCAGCAGCGCAAACAGGGCCAGCACGTAGAATTCGCCGCCCAGATTACCGGACATCATGCCGCGCTCGTTCGCGTACTGGCGCGAGTACACCATCGTCAAGCCCACCGCCACATAGGTGAACATCTTGAGCAGGTTCGACATCGGGTCCGACACGAACATATTGCCCATCGTGTAGACGGTCTGGCCGGCCTGGTAGTCGCCATAAGTGATAAAGGCCGCCACCACCACGGTTGCCAGCGACAGCCAGTAAGTCAGCGCGCGCTTGGCGTCCGGCAGGAACATGTCGATCAGGAGAATCGCGGTGGCCGCGATCGTCACGAAGATTTCAGCATACGCCGGGATCAGGTTCATCGAATTCATCTGGGATTCTCGTTATTGTGGCAGTGGCAGCGTCAGTGGCAAGGGCAGCTTGGACACGCCGACATGCTTGATCAGGTCCGCGACGGAAGTTTGCATCGTGTCGGTGAACGGCGCCGGGTACAGGCCCATCCAGATGACGGCGATGGCCAGGATCGCGAACATGATGAATTCGCGCTGGTTCAAGTCCGTCAATTCGTCCACGTGCTTGTTGGCGACCGCGCCGAACACCACGCGCTTGACCATCCACAGCGAATACGCCGCGCCGAAGATCAGGGCCGTGGCGGCCAGCATGCCCAGCCAGAAGTTAGCCTGCACCGTGCCCAGGATGACCATGAACTCGCCCACGAAGCCGGAGGTGGCTGGCAAGCCGCAGTTAGCCATCGAGAACAGCACGAAGAAGGCGGCGAAGCGCGGCATGCGGTTGATCACCCCTCCATAGTCGGCGATCTGGCGCGAGTGCATGCGGTCGTACAGCACGCCGATGCAAAGGAACATCGCGCCCGAGATGAAGCCGTGCGAAATCATCTGCACGATACCGCCTTGCATCGACAGCGGATTAAACAGGAAGAAGCCCAGCGTGACGAAACCCATGTGCGCGATCGAGGAATACGCGACCAGCTTTTTCATGTCCGCCTGTACCAGCGCCACCAGGCCGATGTAGATCACGGCGATCAGCGACAAGGTGATGATGAAGCCGGCCATATACTTGCTCGCGTCCGGCGCGATCGGCAGCGAAAACCGCAGGAAGCCGTATGCGCCAAGCTTGAGCATGATGGCCGCCAGCACCACGGAGCCGCCGGTTGGCGCCTCCACGTGGGCGTCCGGCAGCCAGGTGTGCACCGGCCACATCGGCACCTTGACGGCGAAGGCCATCAGGAAGGCCAGGAAGATCAGCACTTGTTCGTTCATCGTCAACGGCAGCTTGTGCCAGGCGAGGATGTCGAAGCTGCCACCGGCCTGGTTGTACAGGTAGATGATGGCGATCAGCGTCAACAGCGAACCGAAGAAGGTATAGAGGAAGAACTTGAAGGCCGCGTACACACGGTTCGGGCCGCCCCACACGCCGATGATGATGAACATCGGGATCAGGGTCGCTTCGAAGAAGAAGTAGAACAGCAAGCCGTCGAGCGCGCAAAACACGCCGATCATCAAGCCCGACAAAATCAGGAAGGCGCCCATGTACTGGCCAACCCGCTTTTCGATCACCTGCCAGGCCGAGATCACCACGATCACCGTCACGAAAGCGGTCAACGGCACGAACCACAGCGACAAGCCGTCGATGCCCAGCGAGTACAGGATGTGGAAGCGCTCGATCCAGGGCGACTTTTCCACGAACTGCATGCCGTGCGCGGCGTTATTGAAGTGCGTGATTAAGGGCAGCGTCATCGCCAGGCTCACGATGGAGCCGATCAGCGCGGTCGCGCGCGCCAGGAATGGCTTGTCGTCGCGGCCGATGGCCAGCACCAGCACGCCGAACAGGATCGGAACCCAGATGGCCAGGCTCAGAAACGGAGGATATGTAGGATTGATTGACTGCATCATATTTTCGTTTTTCTGCGTGTCGTAATAAACGTCGCGTTAAGCGTGCCAAATTGGGAAGAAGTACACCAGGAAGCCCAGCACGCCGAGGATCATCACGAAGGCGTAGTGGTAGATGTAGCCGGTCTGGAGCACGCGGATCAGGCTGGAGATCCAGCCGACCAGCTTGGCGCTGCCGTTGACGATCAAGCCGTCGATCAAGCTCTTGTCGCCCACGTTCCACAAGCCCCCGCCCAAGAGACGCGCGCCACCGGCGAACACCACTTCGTTGAACTTGTCCATGTAGTATTTGTTGTCGAGCAGCGTGTGCACGGCGCGGAATTTCTCGTAGAACCAGGCCGGCACCTTCGGATTGACCATGTAGCAGTAGTAGGCGGCGCCGACGCCGGCGGCGGCCAGCAGGAAGGGCAGCGACAGGAAGGCGTGCATGCCCATGCCCAGCGCGCCACCGAGTTCGTGGAATTCGTGGGCCAGCTCTTCCATGCCCTTGTGGTTTTCGCCGACGAAAATCACGCCCTTGAAGAAGTCACCGAACAGCATGGACTTGATCGTCAGGCCGCCGATCAGCAGCGACGGGATCGCCAGCATCACCAGCGGGAAGGTGACGACGAATTTCGACTCATGCGGCTTCTGCCCTGGCGCCAGGCCATGGTGGTGCGCGTCATCGTGCGCATCGTGCGCGTCGTGACCGTGATTGTGGTGGTGCGGCTTACCAAAGCGCTCTTCGCCATGGAACACCAGGAAGTACATGCGGAAGGAATAGAAGGCGGTCACGAACACGCCAATCACCACCGCCGCGTAAGCGATGCCCGAACCTGGAATGGTGCTGGCCTTGACGGCGTCGATGATGCTGTCCTTCGAGTAGAAGCCCGACAGGAACGGCGTGCCGATCAGCGCGAGCGAGCCGGCCAGGGACGTCAACCAGGTGATCTTCATGTACTTGCGCAGGCCGCCCATATTGCGGATGTCCTGGTCGTGGTGCATGCCGATGATGACCGAGCCGGCCCCCAGGAACAGCAAGGCTTTGAAGAAGGCGTGCGTCATCAGGTGGAACACGGCGACCGAGTAGGCCGAGGCGCCCAGCGCCACCGTCATGTAACCGAGCTGCGAGAGCGTGGAGTAAGCGACCACGCGCTTGATGTCGTTCTGGATGATGCCCAAAAAGCCCATGAACAGCGCCGTGATCGAGCCGATCACGAGCACGAACGAGAGCGCGGTGTCGGACAGCTCGAATAGTGGCGACATGCGCGCGACCATGAAGATACCGGCCGTGACCATGGTCGCGGCATGGATCAGCGCGGAGATCGGGGTTGGGCCTTCCATCGAATCGGGCAGCCACACGTGCAGCGGGAACTGGGCCGATTTACCCATCGCACCGATGAACAGGCAAATGCAGGCGACCGTCAACAGCATCCAGTCGGTGCCCGGCAAGAGCAGCGTTTTCAGGTGCGGCGCCTGGTCGAACACTTCTTTGTAGTTCATCGAACCGGTGGACGCCACCAGCAAGCCAATGCCGAGGATGAAGCCGAAGTCGCCCACGCGGTTGACTAAAAAGGCTTTCATGTTCGCGAAGATCGCGGTCGGACGGGTGTACCAGAAGCCGATCAAGAGATACGACACCAAGCCCACCGCTTCCCAGCCGAAGAACAGCTGCAAGAAGTTGTTCGACATGACCAGCATCAGCATCGAGAAGGTAAACAGCGAGATGTAGGCGAAGAAGCGGTTGTAGCCCTCGTCTTCCTCCATATAGCCGATGGTGTAGATGTGCACCATCAGCGACACGAACGTCACCACACACATCATCATGGCCGACAGCGCGTCGATCTTGAAGCCCACGTCGAGCTTCATGTCCCCCACCTGCATCCAGGTGTAGATGGACTGGTTGAAGTAGTCGCCGTCCATCACGCCCATCAGGGTCTGGACCGAGATGATCAGGGCGATCAACACGCCCAGGATCGTCACCGTGTGCGACGTTTTGCGGCCAACCAGATTGCCAAAGAACTTGGTGCCAAACAGGCCCGCAACCAAGGCGCCAGCGAGCGGCGCCATCGGTACGACAAGAAGGAGGTTAGGGTTAAGCATTTGACCCGCCATGATGAACCTTAATCGTTATTTTTTAATTAAAAGCGTGTCGCTTAGCCTTTGAGGCTGTCGAGGTCTTCCACATTGATCGTGTCCAGATTACGGAACAGGACCACCAGGATCGCCAAGCCAATCGCCGATTCGGCGGCCGCAACGGTCAAGATAAAGAAGACGAAGATCTGCCCCGCCGCGTTGCCCTGGTAATGCGAGAAGGCGACGAAGTTCATGTTCACCGCCAGCAGCATCAATTCGATGGCCATCAGCAGAACGATCACGTTCTTACGGTTCAGGAAAATCCCGACGATCGAGATCGCGAACAGGATCGCGCCCAGGACCAGGAAGTGGATCAGCGAGAGTGTCATTTTGCCTCCTTGGCGGCAGCGGCGGCCGCATCGGCGCGCTCGGACACGGCGGCCATCTTGACGATGCGCAGGCGATCCTTGCGGCGCACCTTGCTGGCCTGGCCCGGGTCGAAGTGTTTGGTGTCCTTGCGCCGGCGCAGGGTCAGCGCAACGGCGGCGATAATCGCCACCATCAGCACGGTGCCGGCCAGCTCGAAGGCGTAAATGTATTTGGTGAACAGCTCGATGCCCAGTTCGCGCGTGCCGCCAATGTGCACGCTGCTGTTCGCTTGCGACTGGTCGTAGTGCCAGAAGCCCTTGAACAGCACGCCCACCATCTCGAGCACGATGATCACGCCGATGGCGGTGGCCAGCGGGAGATAGCCCCAAAAGCCCTCCCGCATCTTGTCGATGTTTATGTCCAACATCATCACGACGAACAGGAACAGCACCATCACCGCGCCCACGTACACCAGCACCAGCACGATGGCCAGGAACTCGGCCTTGAGCAGCATCCAGATGGCGGCCGCCGAAAAGAACGACAGCACCAGGAATAGCGCCGCATGCACCGGATTGCGCGCCGTGATAACGCGCGTCGCGGCCACCAGCATGATGAACGAGAAGGCGTAGAACAAAAAAGTTTTAAAGTCCATAACTAACCCAGGAGACTTTCAAAGTAAGTGGCATTCAAAGCGTGGCAATCAACGATAAGGCGCATCGGCCGCGCGGGCTGCTGCGATCTCGTTTTCATAGCGGTCGCCCACTGCGAGCAGCATCTCTTTGGTGTAGTACAAATCGCCGCGCTTTTCGCCGTGATATTCCAGCACCTGGGTCTCGACGATCGAGTCGACCGGGCAGGATTCTTCGCAAAAGCCGCAGAAAATGCACTTGGTCAGATCGATGTCGTAGCGCGTGGTGCGGCGCGAGCCGTCCTCGCGCTGCTCGGACTCGATCGTGATCGCCATCGCCGGGCACACCGCTTCGCACAATTTGCAGGCGATGCAGCGCTCTTCCCCGTTGGGGTAGCGGCGCAGCGCGTGCAAGCCGCGAAAACGTGGCGAGATCGGCGTCTTCTCTTCCGGGAATTGCACCGTGATCTTGCGTGCGAACGCGTAGCGGCCGGTGAGCGCCAGTCCCTTGACCAGCTCCCACAGCATCCAGCGGCTGAAAAACTCTTTTACACTGTCCATTCGTATGCGCTCTCTTACTTCCAAATATTCCAGGGCGTCTGCATCCAGCAGGCGACGAACACCAGATAGCCCAAGGTCAGCGGGATGAACACCTTCCAGCCCAGGCGCATGATCTGGTCATAGCGATAGCGTGGGAAGGTGCCGCGGGTCCAGATAAACAGCGAGACAATCGCGAAGGTCTTCGCGAACAGCCAGAAGAAGCCGCCGAAGCCGCCGCCGAATTCAAGCACGCTCAATGGCGCGGCCCAGCCGCCCAGGAACATGATCGATGCGAGCACGCCGATCAGGATCATGTTGGCGTATTCGGCCAGGAAGAACATCGCGTAGGACATGCCCGCGTATTCGACCATATGCCCGCCCACGATCTCGGATTCGCCCTCGACGACGTCGAAAGGATGGCGGTTGCACTCGGCCAGGCCCGACACCAGGTAGACCACGAACACCGGCAGCAGCGGCAGCCAGTTCCAGGAGAGGAAATTGACACCATGCTCGACGCCGAAGCCGGACATCTGGCCCTTGGCGATATCGATGAAGTTGAGCGAACCGGACACCATCAGCACGATCACCAGCACGAAGCCCATCGCGATCTCGTACGACACCATCTGGGCCGAGGCGCGCATCGCGCCCATGAACGAGTACTTCGAGTTCGAGGCCCACCCGGCGATGATGATGCCGTACACCTCCATCGAAGCGATCGCCAGCAGCAGCAGCAAACCGGCGTTGACGTTGGCCAGCACCAGCTCGGGGCCAAAGGGCACCACCGACCAGGCGGCCAGCGCCGGCATGATCGTCATGATCGGACCGATCACGAACAAGACCTTGCTGGCCTTGGCCGGGATGATGATTTCCTTGAACAGCAGCTTGAGCGCGTCGGCGATCGGCTGCAGCAAGCCAGCCGGGCCAACCCGGTTCGGGCCGATACGGATCTGGATCCAGCCGAGCAGCTTGCGCTCCCACAGCGTGAGGTAGGCGACGCAGCCCATCAAAGGCAGCATCACGCACAGGATCTTGACGATGGTCCAGATGAAGGGCCACACCGCGCCCAGGTAGCCGGCCCAGAACAGGTTGGTGCCCTGCACGAAGCCGTTCGCGCCCACCATGGACCAGTAGCTATTGAAGAACTCGAGCATCAGATCCCCTCCCCGGCTTTTTGAACCTTCACTTCACCGAACATCGCGCCCAGGGTGGCGGTGGACGGGTGCGCCGCGGCCACGCGGACCACATTGGCCGGCAAGCGCGCGTCGATGGTCGCGGCCAGCACTGCGCTGCCCGTGCCTTGGCTGACTTTGACTTTGTCGCCTTCCTTCACGCCCAGCGAAGCGGCCAAAGCGGCCGGCAAGTGGGCGCGCGGTGCGGCGCCGTCGGCCGTGCGCTGTAAGGAGTCGGCGCGGCGCGCGATGGCGTCGGCGAAGTAGATCGGCACGTCGGTGACGCGCTCGAGGGCCCCACCAGCGCCACTGTGCGAAGCGGCCTTGAGCGGCGCTTTCGACACATTATTGAGGCGCATCGACAGGTCCGTCGCGTCCTTGCCGAGCGCTTCGTCGCGGATCGATTCGGACGTTTCGTAGTCGAAGCCGGCCAGGCCAAGCAGATTGCCCAGCACGCGCAGCACTTTCCAGGCCGGGCGCGTTTCGCCCAGCGGACGCACGGTGCCATTGAAGCTTTGGGCGCGGCCTTCGCAGTTGACGAAGGTGCCCGAGGTTTCGCTAAATGGCGCCACCGGCAGCAGCACGTCGGCGTACTCGAAGCCGTGCTTGAATGGGGACATCGCCACCACCATCTCGGCCGCGTCGAGGGCCGCGCGCGCGAGTTGCGGGTTGGCCGCGTCCAGTTCCGGTTCCGCGTTCAGCAACAGATAGGCTTTCTTCGGTGCGGAGAACGCTGGCGCAGCTTGCTTGGCGGTGGCGCCAACGAGGTAGCCGCCCACGGTGTTGGCCGCTTCCGTCAGGTAGCCGAACTTGGCGTTGGTGTGCTGGGCGATCCACTGGGCCGCGGCATGGATGCTCGCAGCCTGTGGATGCTGGGCCGCTGCATTGCCGAGCAAGACAGCGCCGGCGGTGTCGGCGTCGCCGTTCACCAGGCTCGCGGCCAGCTTGCCCGCCGCTTCGGACGGCTTGACGTTTTCAAAGCCGGCCGGCAGTGCGATGCCCTTCAGCGCGGCCACGGCGGCCACCACTTCGGACAAGGCGGCCAGCCAGTCGGACGGCGCGCAAATCATCTTGTTGGCGAGCGTGATCAGGTTGTCGTCGTCGGTCGCGTGCAGCATCGACAGCTTGGCGCCTGCCTTGACGGCGGCGCGCAGGCGGATCGCCAGCAGCGGATGGTCCTTGCGCAGGAAGGAGCCAATCACAAACGCGCGCTTGAGCGTGGACACGTCCGCAACCGGCATGCCCAGCCATGGCTTGACGTCGGCGCCGTGCGCGAAATCGCTCTGGCGCAGGCGGAAGTCGACGTTCTCGCTGCCGAGGCCGCGCGCGAGCTTTTGCAGCAAGTGCAATTCCTCGACCGTCGAATGGGCGGTGCCGAGGGCGGCGATGGCGTCCGCGCCATGCTCGTGCTTGATGTTCTTGAGGCCGTGCGCGATGTATTCAAGCGCCGTTTGCCAATCGGTTTCTTGCCACTGGCCGCCCTGCTTGATCATCGGGGTCGACAGCCGTTCGTCGCCAGCCAGCGCTTCGTACGAGAAGCGGTCCTTGTCGGAGATCCAGCATTCGTTGATCGCTTCGTTTTCCAGCGGCAGAACGCGCATCACGCGGCCAGCCTTGACCTGGACAATCAGGTTCGCGCCCAGGCCATCGTGCGGGCTCACCGATTTGCGGCGCGACAGTTCCCAGGTGCGGGCGCTGTAGCGGAAAGGCTTGCTGGTGAGCGCGCCAACCGGGCACAGGTCGATCATATTGCCCGACACTTCAGAGTCGACCGTCTTGCCGACAAAGGAAGTGATCTCGGAATGCTCGCCGCGCCCGACCATGCCCAGCTCCATCACCCCGGCCACTTCCTGGCCAAAGCGCACGCAGCGGGTGCACTGGATGCAGCGCGCCATTTCCTGCATCGACACCAGCGGACCGGCTTCCTTCGGCACCACCACGCGCTTGTCTTCCTGGTAGCGCGAGCTGCCCTTGCCGTAGCCCACGGCCAAGTCTTGCAACTGGCATTCGCCGCCTTGATCGCAGATCGGGCAGTCGAGCGGGTGATTGATGAGCAAGAATTCCATCACGGACTTTTGCGCCTGCACCGCTTTTTCGCTGTGCGAGCGCACGATCATGCCAGCCGAGACGGGCGTGGCGCAAGCGGGCAAAGGCTTGGGCGCCTTTTCCACTTCAACCAGGCACATGCGGCAGTTGGCAGCGATCGACAATTTCTTGTGATAGCAGAAGTGCGGGATGTAAGTCCCGATTTTGTTGGCGGCGTCCATCACCATACTGCCCGGTGGGACTTCAACTTTTTTGCCGTCTATTTCGATTTCAACCATGTTGACAGGCCTGGCTTAGATGTAAGCGGGCACCAAGCAACGCTTGTGCTCGATGTGATATTCAAATTCTTCGCGGAAGTTCTTGATCATGGCGCGAACCGGCATCGCCGCCGCATCGCCCAGCGCGCAAATGGTGCGGCCCTGGATGTTGTCGGCGATCGAGTTGAGCATGTCCAAGTCGTCGGCGCGGCCTTGGCCGTGCTCGATGCGGTGGACCATGCGCCACAGCCAGCCCGTGCCTTCGCGGCAAGGCGTGCACTGGCCGCACGATTCTTCGTAGTAGAAGTAGGACAGGCGCAGCAGGGAACGGACCATGCAACGCGTCTCGTCCATCACGATCACGGCGCCCGAACCGAGCATGGAGCCGGCCTTGGCGATCGAATCGTAGTCCATGTCGCAAGCCATCATCACGTCGCCCGTCAGCACCGGCATCGAGGAGCCGCCTGGAATGACGGCCTTGATCTTTTTGCCGTCGCGCATGCCGCCGGCCAATTCAAGCAGCTTCGAGAACGGGGTGCCGAGCGGCACTTCGTAATTGCCCGGCAAAGCCACGTCGCCCGACATCGAAAAAATCTTGGTGCCGCCGTTGTTCGGTTTTCCGATGGCCGCGTATTTTTCGCCGCCCATATTCATCACGAAAGGCACGGCCGCGAAGGTTTCCGTGTTGTTGATCGTGGTGGGCTTGCCGTACAGGCCGAAGGACGCCGGGAAAGGCGGCTTGAAGCGCGGCTGCCCCTTCTTGCCTTCGAGCGACTCGAGCAGCGCGGTTTCTTCGCCGCAGATGTAGGCGCCAAAACCGTGGAAGGCGTGCAGCTGGAAATTGAAGCTGCTGCCGCAGATGCCGTCACCGAGCATATTGGCCGCGCGCGCCTCTTCCAACGCTTCTTCGAAACGCTCGTAGTCGGCCCAGATCTCGCCGTGGATATAGTTGTAGCCGACCGTGATGCCCATCGCGTAAGCGCCGATGGCCATGCCTTCGATCAAGGCGTGCGGGTTGTAGCGGATGATGTCGCGGTCCTTGAAGGTGCCCGGCTCGCCTTCGTCGGTATTGCAGACGAGGTATTTCTGGCCCGGGAACTGGCGCGGCATGAAGCTCCACTTCAAGCCGGTCGGGAAACCCGCGCCGCCGCGTCCGCGCAGCGAGGACGATTTGAGCTCGGCGATCACTTGCTCGGGCGTGATGTTGTCAGCCAGGATGCGGCGCAGCGCGCTGTAGCCGCCGCGCTTGACGTAGTCGTCCAGGTGCCAGTTCTTGCCGTCCAAGCCGGCGAGGATCAAAGGTTCGATGTGACGGTTATGGAGGGAAGTCATTTCTTCAGCTCCTCCACCAGGGCGTCGATCTTGTCGTTGGACATCCAGCTGCACATGCGCTTGTTATTGACCAGCATGACCGGTGCGTCGCCGCAAGCGCCCATGCACTCGCCTTCGACCAGGGTGAACTGGCCGTCGGCCGTCGTTTCACGGTAATCGATGCCGAGCTTTTCCTTGAGGTGGCGGGCCGCCTTTTCGCCGCCCGACAGCGCGCACGGCAAGTTGGTGCACACCGAAATCTTGTGCTTGCCGACAGGCTTGGTGTTGTACATATTGTAGAAGGTGGCCACTTCTTGCACGGCGATGGCGGGCATGCCGAGGTAGTCGGCCACGTCCTGCAACACTTCCGGCGGGAGCCAGCCTTTTTCATCCTGGGCAATGGCGAGCGCGGCCATGACCGCCGACTGCTTTTGCTCGGGCGGAAACTTGGCGACTTCTCGGTCGATTCTTTTGTATGACTGCTCTGATAACAACATGGTTATGCCTCAAGTAGAGCCTGGCGGGCAGGCGCTGGACTGCGAATTGTCTTATCTGTCGATCTCGCCGAACACGATATCCTGGGTCCCGATGATGGTCACGGCATCGGCGATCATGTGGCCGCGCGCCATTTCGTCCAGGCCTTGCAAGTGCGCGAAACCGGGGGCGCGGATCTTCATGCGGTAAGGCTTGTTGGCCCCGTCCGACACCAGGTAGATGCCAAATTCACCCTTCGGATGCTCGACCGCGCTATAAGCCTCGCCCGGCGGGACGTGGAAGCCTTCGGTGAACAGCTTGAAGTGGTGGATCAGGGATTCCATATTCGTCTTCATGTCCACGCGCGAAGGCGGCGCCACCTTGCGGTTGTCGCTCATCACGGGACCGGGGTTCTTGCGCAGCCAGGCGATGCACTGCTTCATGATGCGATTGGACTGGCGCATCTCTTCGATGCGGATCAGGTAGCGGTCGTAGCTGTCGCCATTGGTGCCCACGGGCACGTCGAAGTCGAGCAAGTCGTACACTTCGTAAGGCTGCTTCTTGCGCACGTCCCATTCGATGCCCGAGCCGCGCAGCATGGGGCCGGTGAAGCCCATGGCCAGCGCCGCTTCCGGCGACACCACGCCGATGCCCACGGTGCGTTGCTTCCAGATGCGGTTATCGGTGAGCAGCGTTTCGTACTCGTCGCAATAGGTGGGGAAGCGGCTGACGAAGTCGTCCAGGAAGTCGAGCATCGAGCCCTGGCGGTTTTCGTTGAGCTTGTCGATGGCCTTGGCGTTGCGGATGATCGAAGCTTTGTGCTTGGGCATCGCGTCGGGCAGATCGCGGTACACGCCACCCGGACGGTAGTAGGCCGCGTGCATGCGCGCGCCCGACACCGCTTCGTAGCAGTCCATCAAGTCTTCGCGGTCGCGGAAAGCGTACAGGAAGGGTCCCATGGCGCCCACGTCGAGCGCGTGCGCGCCCAGCCACAGCAAGTGGTTCAAGAGGCGCGTGATTTCGTCGAACATCACGCGGATGTATTGGGCCCGCAGGGGTACTTCGATTTGCAAGAGCTTTTCGATCGCCATCACATAGGCGTGCTCATTGCTCATCATCGAGACGTAATCCAGGCGGTCCATATACGGCACCGACTGCAGGTAAGTCTTTTGCTCGGCCAGCTTCTCGGTGGCGCGGTGCAACAGGCCGATGTGCGGGTCGGCGCGCTGTATCACTTCGCCGTCGAGCTCGAGCACCAGGCGCAGCACGCCGTGCGCGGCCGGATGCTGCGGGCCGAAGTTCAGGGTGTAGTTCTTAATCTCAGCCATTATTTGGTCCCGTAAGTTTCTTCGCGGATCACGCGCGGCACGACTTCACGCGGTTCGATCGTCACGGCCTGGTAGATCACCCGTTTTTGATCGGGGTCGTAGCGCATTTCGACGTAACCGGAAACGGGGAAATCCTTGCGGAATGGGTGGCCGATGAAGCCGTAATCGGTCAGGATGCGGCGCAGATCGTTGTGACCTTCGAACAAGATGCCGTACAGGTCGAACGCTTCGCGCTCGTACCAGTTGGCCGAACGCCAGATGTCGACCACGGAGGCGACCATGGGCATGACGTCGTCGGGCGCGAACACGCGCACCCGCAAGCGCCAGTTATTGGCCACTGACAGCAGGTGGGAGACGGCGGCGAAACGCAAGCCATCCCAAGTGCCTTCGCCGTAGCTCAGGTAATCGAGGCCGCACAGGTCGAGCAATTGCTCGAACTTGAGCGTGGGGTCGTCGCGCAACACCAGCATGGCGGCGTGGTAGTCGGCCGCCTTGAGCGTGAGCGTCACTTCGCCCAGCGCCACCTTGATGCTGGCGCGCTCGCCCAATGCTTGCGTGAGCGCTTGTTCCAGGGTTTCGAGTCTAGTCGTCATTGTATGGTTCGCTTAGCGCGCGATCGTATTGGTACGCTTGATCTTGTTATGGAGCTGCAAAATGCCGTACAGCAGAGCCTCGGCCGTGGGCGGGCAGCCCGGCACGTAGACGTCGACCGGCACGATGCGGTCGCAACCGCGCACCACCGAATACGAGTAGTGGTAGTAGCCGCCGCCGTTGGCGCAGGAACCCATCGAGATCACCCAGCGCGGCTCGGGCATCTGGTCGTACACCTTGCGCAGGGCCGGGGCCATCTTGTTGCACAGGGTGCCGGCCACGATCATCACGTCGGACTGACGCGGCGAGGGGCGGAACATGAAGCCGAAGCGCTCGAGGTCGTAGCGCGCGGCGCCCGCGTGCATCATCTCGACGGCGCAGCAGGCCAGGCCGAACGTCATCGGATACATCGACCCGGTGCGCGCCCAGTTGATCAGTTTGTCGGCCGTCGTGGTGACGAAGCCTTCGTTCAAAATGCCTTCAATTGACATGACTCATTCCCAATCAAGGGCACCTTTCTTCCAGATATACCAAAACCCGGCCACGAATTCGGCGATGAACACCATCATCGTCACGAACGACTGCCAGCCCAACGCGCCCACACCTTGCGCGCGCAGATCGTGCATCGACACGGCCCACGGAAAGAAGAATGCCGTTTCCAGGTCAAACAGGATGAACAGGATGGCGACCAGGTAGTAGCGCACGTCGAACTTCATGCGCGCGTCTTCGAAGGCTTCGAAGCCGCATTCGTAGGGGGAGAGCTTGGCGGCGTCGGGCGTGCCCGGGGAGAGCAAGTGGCCCAGCACCTGGGGCACGATACCTACGCCCAGGCCGACAAGGATGAACAACAAGACGGGAAAATAAGATTCGAGGTTCACGATGGATGATGTTTGAACGATCGGTTAATGTACCGCTGCGATCGATTGCAGCGCCTATCTTGCGATCCTGGCCCACCTGCACCATCGTACTGGACCGCAAAGACTGATCCTCGTAAAAAAAGCCAGCTGTTCGCATGAGCCACGGCTCTTTGCGCCAGTGCTGGCTTCGTTTAAATTCTTGGTGCCGACGGCGAGACTCGAACTCGCACAGCTTGCGCCACTACCCCCTCAAGATAGCGTGTCTACCAATTTCACCACGTCGGCATTGAAGACCGCTATTCTACCCGTTCTTAGCACTGTGTTCAATGCACAAATTGCGCCAAAACAAGAGAAATGCGATAAATCTGAGTGTCTTCTTAATCCCGAATAAAAAATCTAGCGGGATCTGCTTAATTTCACAGCATTTACTTCGGAATCTGGCTCGACTGGGTCGACGAGGCAGGCGCCGCGGCCGCTGGTGCGCTCGCTGGCGTTGCCGCAGGTGCCGGCACTGCGCCTGGAATCGCCGCTGGCGCGCTGCTGGCGGGCTTGGCCGCCGCTGCCGCTGCGCGCTCGAGCACGCCGCCGCCGCTGACCGCCGCAGCGCGCTGGCTGCTCATGCTGGCCAGGCCAAGCGTGGTGGCGAAAAAGATGGCCGCCCCGATGCCGGTCGCGCGCGACATGAAGTTCGACGAGCCGCTGGCGCCAAACAGGCTGCCGGAAGCGCCGGAACCGAAAGCGGCACCCATATCGGCACCTTTGCCGTGCTGAATCAGCACGAGGCCAATAATGGCCAGAGCCGACAATACCTGCACCATCACGATCAAGTTATACAACGTGCTCATTGCTTATTCCATTCCAGTTAAACAGGTTAAATTCGCTTACATTCGCGGGGGAGACAATCCCGGGGATTCACGCCATCAGGCCGCGTGGATGATGGCCAGGAAATCGGCCGCCTTCAACGCCGCGCCGCCGATCAAGCCGCCATCGATGTCTGGCTGGGCCAGCAATTCTTTAGCGTTGTCCGACTTCATGCTGCCGCCGTACAGGATCTGCACCGCGTCAGCGCTTGCTGCATTCTTTGCCTTCAGTTGCGCACGCAGTTGGGCGTGCACCTCTTGCGCCATGTCTGGCGTGGCCGTCTTGCCGGTGCCAATGGCCCACACGGGCTCGTAGGCGACGACGATCTTGCTCATCGCGGCGTCGTCCAGCAGCGCCAGCACGGCATCCAACTGGGCCGAGACGATGGCGCCGGTCTGGCCCGCTTCGCGCTGGGTTAAGGTTTCACCCACGCATACGATGGGCGTGACACCCGCCGCCAGCGCCGCCAGCGCTTTTTTTGCCACCAATTCGTTCGACTCGCCATGGTAGGCGCGCCGCTCGGAATGGCCGACGATCACGTAACGGCAATCGAAATCGGCCAACATGGCCGCCGCCACCTCGCCCGTATAGGCGCCGCCGGCCTGGGCCGACACGTCTTGCGCCCCCCAGGCGATGACGCCGCCGGCCAGTTGCGCCTGGCACTGGGCCAGGTAAGGCGCGGGCGCACACACGGCGCATGCGGCCTTCGCGCCTTGCAAGCCCGCAGCGATGCCCATCAACAGCTGCGCGTTGGCGGCACGGCTGCCGTTCATCTTCCAATTACCGACGATGAGTTTGCGACGCATAGTAGCCCAGATTCAATTAACCCGCTATTTTAACCTTCGATCAAGTGCGGGTCAAACAATGCTCTGCTACAAGAGTCCAAGCAGAGGATGTGCGAGCTTTGATGGCAATCATGGCGCTTGCAGTCATTGCGATACGTCGTGATGCATTCATGCCGTCGCGAGCCAAATCCGGTACACTCCATCTGTCGAGCGTTGGCTTTTTTTGCTGATTTTCTGATATCCAAACTGGAGAAGTGTATGAATCCAGCCAGCCTCTTGCTGCGATGCTACGGGGAGAAGCGCGACGGACAATGGTCCTTGATCAACCTCGAATTTTCCCTGGCTGCGCAAGCTGAAACACTTGATGAAGCCAAAGCAATTCTTGATTCGCAAATCAAGGAATACCTCCACGACGCCCTTGTGGGTGAGGATCGTGAACATGTAGGCGTACTGCTGCGCCGGCGTGCTCCAGTGAAATACTGGCTCAAATATTGGCTTGGGCGTGCCAGGAGCCATATTTTCTCGCATGCAAAGGCTAACGAACGAAGCTTCATTTCGCCACTACCGCTTGCCCCTGCGTAAGTCTTGAGTGGCGTATATCCCCCACTGACTTGCAAGGAAGTGAAGCAGATTCTAAGGAATCTTGGCTTTAGCTTTCGGGATCAAAAAGGCTCGTCCCATGAACAATGGGTTAAGGGTGATGGAAGGGAATTCAAAAAGGTGACGGTCGACTGCCCCAAGGCGCCATTCAGTCAGGTACTCATCGAGAGTATGGCTCGCCAGGCAGGAGTGACCAAGAAGAAATTCTACGCGGCCCGTGATTAGCCGTTTCGCGTCGCATTCCAGTTTTATCTGTCGATGCTGGCGATCGCGATTCAAGCGCCATCAAGTGCCATAGGGCGTGTACACGACACCCTTGCCGATCACCTCGATCAAGGCCGCTTGATTTTCAAAGCCTTCGCTGAAGGCGACCAGCACTTCGGCCAGGCTTGCCGCGTGCGTGCCCAGGATGTCGAGCCAGAATTGCAAGCCGCCATCGTCGGGCGTGCGGTGCAAGACGTTTTCGTAAATTCCGGCCAACAGGGCGCGATCGGTCGAATCTGTCCCATAAAGTGCTTGCCATTCGGCCGACATGACGAATCCGGCGGCCACATCCTTTAGCGGCACGCCAATATCGAGCGCGCGAATCCAAAAGCCCAGGCCAGCCTGGTCGGGGGTGCGGTTAAAGGCGGCCTGGTAAAGCCGATACGCTTGGCCGCCGTTGCCGTGGATGTCGAGCGCCACGCTGGCATCGGCAAATTGCAGCCTTTCCGCGTTTCGCAGCAGGTTCACGCCCTCGGCGCCCGTCTTGTCGCTCAGGATAAAGGCCGCACCTTGCGCCGCCAGCGTGAAATTGGCGCGGTTTCCGGCATACACCACCGTGTCGATTCCGGCGCCGCCGTCGATCTGGTCGATGCCGCGCCCGCCCGCGAGGCGGTCATTGCCGTCGGTGCCGTTCAGGATGCGCGGAGCGAAAAACGTGCTCAAGTCGACCGTTTCGCGCCCACTATTAAACACCAGGTTTTCAATATTGTAGAGCGTGGCATGCAAGGAGGCGCTGGCGCCCGAGACGCTGTCGATCTGAACCGCGCCGTCCGCCTGGCGGCTGATCACATAGTCTTTGAGGAGCGAGGTGCCCAGATTGAGCGTGTCCGTGCCGCCCAGGCCATCGAGCGTGAACGTGCCCGCCTGCACCACCGTCCAGGAATCGTCCCCCGCCGTACCCGTGTATTTTGCCATTTCCGACTCCGCCCGCATCCCGCTTGCCGGCCCAGCGCATACTATCCGCCGGCGCCGGGACGCGCCCTTCCCTCATTGATGCTTATTACGCGCCAAAAAATACGCTGGACTGGCCAATAGCAGCGACATCAGATCGGCCTGGCGTTTGACGCCGGTCTTGCCAAATATACTCTTCAATTGACTACGCACAGTGTTGATCGTGGTGCCGCGCGCCTTCGCGGCGTCGTCCAGGGTCTTGCCGCCGCACAGGGCGGTGGCCAGTTCGGCCTCCGCTTCAGACAGGCCGAACAAGAGCTGGATCAAGTCCGACGCGATCACGGGCGCGCGCCCGGAGTCGAACACGAATAACAAGGCCGCGCCTTGTTGCTTGCTTGGCCCGCTCAAGTGCATCGGCGCGGCCATCAACATCAGGGGCATCTGGCCCACGCGCGGCAACAGCACCACGCCAGCCAGCTCGGAGCCGTCGCCGCGGCTGGCGCGCACCGCGTTGCTCAGTTCGAGTCCCAGGCTGCGCGAAGTGGGCGCATGCGAGGTCTGCAAATGCCCGTCGTCGAGCCACAGGCTGTCGCGCCCGGCCAAAAATTCCACCGCGCTGCGATTGGCGTGCGCCACCCGCAAGTCTTCGCCAAACAGGAAAGTGGGCATGGCCAGCACGTCGAGGCTGCTGGCGAGGAAATCCTGCCCCAACTGCAGTTCGGCAAAGCGTTGCCGCATTTGCAGCGCGCGTTGCAGATGCGGCAGCAAGCGGTTGAGCTGGTCGATCTCGGTGCGCGCAAACGGCGGCTGCGCGGGCGAGCGCTGCAAGTACAGCTCAGTCAACCAGGGGCCCTCGCGCAGCACGATCGCGCCGGCGGCATACGCCATACCTTGCGGCTCCACCCATTCGCGGTAAAAACGATTTTCCGGAAACAGTTCCGGGTTGGGAATGTCCAGGTTACTCGCGTAAAACGAGGCGATCGGGGAATGCAAGATGTGATCGGCCAGGATGTCTTCGGCTGCATATTCGAGGACGTAACTCTCCATCCACTGTTTGCCCACGCCATGCACCCACAGGCCCTTCAGTTCCCGGGTGTCGGCGTGCCGGATATTCATCAGCACGCCTTTGAGCTGGAACGGCCGGCACATGGCCACGATGAAGTCCTGGAAGCCGGTGGGCGCCATGACGGCGCCATAGGCACTGCCGACCAGCGCGTCCATGCTCAATTCAGGTGCTGCGATGGTTTCTTGCATTTGATAAGGCCTCGTGGCAATCTCGCACTGTCGATGTCTTTGTAACCACAAAACAGCAAGTACATGTTACCAAGGATTTGATGCATGTCAATATTGGCAACCCTTACAGCGCCAACCCGCCTCATGGAAATCGTCCATGGCCGAAATCACCAATGACAAAGGCGCGCGCATGTCCGAGGCCTTGAACGCGCCGGGCATCTTCCGCTTTCCGTTTCGTGCCATGGCCAGCGTGTGCGAAGTCGTGCTGGAGGCCGAGGACGCGCGCGCCGCCGCACAGCTGGCAAAGGCGGCGATCGACGAGGTGGCGCGCATCGAGCGCAAATACTCGCGCTACCGGCCCGACAGCGTCATCACGCGCATCAACGGCGCCGCCGGCCACGCCTGGGTCGATTGCGACGATGAGACGGTCGATTTGCTGGACTTCGGGCACAGCCTGTTCGAGGCGAGCGCGGGCCGCTTCGACATGACATCGGGCGTGTTGCGCCAAGCCTGGGATTTCAAGCGCGCCGTGCTGCCTGACGCCCACACCCTGGCGCGCTTGAGCGCGCTGGTGGGATGGGACAAGGTGGAACGGCAGGGCGCGCGCCTGCGCCTGCCGCTGGCGGGGATGGAACTCGATGTGGGCGGCTTCGGCAAGGAATATGCGGCCGACCGCGCCGCGCGCGCCTTGAGCGCGGCCGGCGCCACCAGCGCCTACGTCAACTTGGCGGGCGATTTGCACGTGCTCGGCCCGCGCCCGGACGGCAGCGCCTGGCTAATTGGCATCCAGCATCCACGCCAGCAAGCGCGCGTGCTGGCCACCATTCCGATCATGCGCGGGGCCTTGGCCACCAGCGGTGATTACGAACGCTTTTTCCTGCTCGACGGGCGCCGCTATTGCCATATCCTTAATCCCGGCAGCGGACTACCGGTCGACTATTGGCAATCGGTGAGCGTGCTGGCACCACTGGCGATCGACGCGGGCGCCAAGGCCACCATCGCCATGCTGCTCGAGCAAGACGGGCTCGCTTTTCTCGAGGGAACGGGCTTGCGCTACTTGGCGGTCGACCGTGAGGGCATCGTCCACCAGGCAGGCGCCCATAAATAGTTTCAAAACCGCACAAAGGCGGGCGGCTCACCCAAATAGGGGATTCCAATGGGCAAGAATGTCTTTACGATTAGACCGGTGGGCCAACACCGCCGCTTACGCCATTTTCAAGCGCGTTGCAAGCCGGCGCGTCAACACAAGGCTGGTGCAATTAATCGGGGGTAAGAATATGAGAAAAACAGTCCTGGGCGTGATCGCCGCCTCCCTCCTCGCCGCTTGCGGCAACGGCGAGCGCGGCGCGAACATGCCCTCGCTGCTGGCGGGCAGCGTTTCGGCAGTGCCGGCCAGCACGCTGCCGGCCGCCGAGATCAAAACCTATGCGGCGGCGCGTTTTCTGGAGCACGCCAGTTTCGGGCCGACCCCGGCCGCGATCACCGACCTCAAGGCGCGCGGCTTGGCCGGCTGGATCGATTATCAATACACACTGCCCGCCGCCCAGATCGACGCCACCTTCGCGGAAAACTGGAATTCGAACGACACGCCCGGCGACCTTGCCGAACCGTATTACGAATTGTTCCGTCGTGAATTCGGTCTGCTGACCTTGAACGATCCGGCACAACTGCGCTTGCGAACGACCTGGGCACTGTCACAATTTATCGTCGTCAACGAAGGAACGGTTCAAAGCTTTGGCATCGCACAATATTTCAATCTCCTACACGCGAATTCTTTGGGTAATTTCGCGGATCTATTGCGCGCCATTACCCTCAGCCCGGGTATGGGCCAATTTCTCGGTAATACTCAAAACCGCAAGACTGGCGCTTGCGACACTTGCGCGCTCAACGAGAATTTTTCCCGCGAATTGATGCAATTGTTCACGCTGGGCGTGACCCGACTCAACGCCGATGGCAGCGTCATGCGCGACGCGGCGGGTAAGCCCCTCGAGACCTACACCCAAAACGATGTGCAAGCAATGGCGCGCGCGCTCACCGGCTGGGAGTCCGTGTCCTTGGCGCCTCCCGGCTTGCGCCACTCGCAACACCGCTATCCGCTGGTCGAGTCGTTCAAGGGTTCGCACGACAGTGAGGAAAAGAAGTTGCTAGGGCAAACCATCGCCGCCGGTGGCACGGCGGCCCAAGACCTGGACGCGGTCATCAAGATCTTGATGGCGCATCCGAATATCGCGCCTTTCGTGAGCTTGCGCCTGATTCAGCATCTGGTGACGAGCAATCCCAGTCCCGCCTACCGGACCCGGATCGCCGCCGTGTTCGACAACAATGGCAGCGGCGTCAAGGGCGATTTGAAAGCCGTCGTACGCGCAATCTTGCTCGATCCGGAAGCGCGTGCCGCCGACGATGCGGCGGTGCAGACGCCGGCGATCGGCAAGATCCGCGAGCCGGCGCTGTACGTTTCCGCCCTACTACGTGGCCTATCCTGCACCAAGGTATTGCGCAGTCCCGACGGCCATCTGCAATTGACCAGCCATTTGCAAAACCCCTTCGATCCCGCGTCCGTGTTCAGCTTTTACCCGCCCACGTATCTGACCCCTGGCAGCTTGCTGCTGGCGCCGGAACAAAAACTGCTGACGTCCGCGGAATTCAATGCGCGGCTGGGCATGTTCAACTGGACGGCTGAGAAAGCGCCGCAAAATTTCGCCGCCGCCGGCTGCAATGTCGATGAATTCGTCAACGCGCTCAGCAAGTCCAAGCGCGACTTCCTGAACTTGGCCAGCGCGCGCTTTTTCCGAGGCGCCATGGCACCGAACCTGCGGGTGGCGGGCGACGCTTTACTCGATCAAATGAACCAAGCCAATTACTTTACCCCCAAATTGAAAACGCTCACCGCCCTCCAGTTTCTGCTGACTTCACCGACATTTGGAGTAATCAAATGACACATTCCATTTCACGTCGCGCGGCCGTCAAACGCCTCGGCGCCTTGGGCTTGTCCGTCACCGGAGCGGGCTTGGCGGCGGGCCTGGGCCTGGTGTCGCGCGCCAGTCTGGCGGCCAGCGATGACTATCGGGTGCTGGTGGTGGTGCATCTGCAAGGTGGCCACGACGGCCACGATGTCCTGATTCCAACTGACGGCGCCTATCTGGACTACGCCAAGGTGCGCGGGGATCTGGCGCTGGCCAAGGATAGCCTCATCGCTCTGAACGGCAACAGTGCCGGCCACACCTTTGCCCTGCCGCCCGCCCTGAAAAGCCTTGCCCCACTCTACAACACGGGACGCCTGGCGATGGTGGCCAACGTCGGCGCCTTGATCAAGCCGGTGCGCGCCGTCGATGTCGCCGCGCAAGCGGCGCTGGTGCCGCCTTTCCTGTTTTCGCACTCCGACCAGACGGCCTACATCCAGGGCTGGATGGGCGACGCCGATCCAAGCGGGTGGGCCGGGCGCGCCGTCGAGCTCATGCCCGCCGCCCTGCGCAAGACCATGCCCGTCATCTCCTACGCCTGGGATAGCACGCTGGTCTTGGGACGCACCAGCCGCTTCGCGCAAGCGCAGGCTGGCGGCGGCCAGTATTGGGGTGCGTCCGACCTGAACCAGCCCCACGATGTGTCGACCAGTGCCCTCCAAGCGCTTGGCAATTTGCAGTCGAACAACCTGTACGAAGCCGAGTACGCGCGCACCTTCCGCGCCACGTTTCAGGACGCCACCGCCCTATCGCTCGCGAGCGCCAAGGCCGGTGTGCCGGCGGGCAATTTCGGCAGCGACTCGCTGGCGACGGACTTGCGCCACGTCGCCTCGATGCTGCCGGTATTCAAGGCGCAAGGGGTGCGGCGTCAGGTGATCCTGGTGAGCCTCGGGCGTTTCGACACCCACGTCACCCAACGCGGCAGCAGTGAATTTTCGCTCGACACGCAGTTGGCGATAGTCGGCCCGGCCTTGGCGGCATTCGACACCGCCATCCGCGCCGCCGGCCTGGATCAAAACGTGGTGACCCTGACCATGAGCGAATTCGGCCGCACCCTGTTGCCGACCGCGACTGGCACCGATCACGCCTGGGGTAACAATTGGCTGCTGATGGGCGGGCTGGTGCAAGGCGGCCAGGTGTTGGGCACCCTGCCCTCGCTGGTGTTGGGCGGGCCGGACGACGGCGATCCCTATAAAAAGGGGCGCTGGGTGCCCACCACCTCGTCCGATCAAGTGGGTGCCACCCTGATGCAATGGCTGGGTTTGCCAAGCGAGCAGTTGCTCGCCGCCTTTCCAAATTTGAGCAACTTCGCGCAAAAGACTTTGCCCTTGCTGCGGGCATGAGGTGCGCCGCAGCAAGCGCAATCACATCTTGAGGAAAGCGATCGACGATGACTACCACGACACCTGAATATTTCGGCACCGACGGGGCGGACACGGTCACGCGCAATGGCATCGCGCCCGGCAACTTGTGGGTCCACTACTACGGCAAGGCGGGCGACGACAAGATCACCTGGTCGAACGGGCAAGTGATCGGCGGGGCCGGCAACGACACCATCATCCGCGCCGCCGACGACCAGTCCGGCGTGTTCGCCGCCTACTGGGATTCGCCAGCGGGTATCTACGTCGACCTGCAGGCCGGCTACGCGCTCGACGGCTGGGGCAGCCGCGACACACTCGTCAACATCCGCTTCGTCTCCGCGTCCGGCAACAACGACACCATCTACGGTTCGTCCCAGGACGACGGCTTCAATATCGGCTGGGGCCAAGACTACGTCGATGGCCGCGATGGCTTCGACACCGTCAGGATGGACGGGGTCGCGAGCGACTGGAACATCAGGGTCAGCGTCGATGGCAGATCGATCTTCATCACGAACAAGCAAGACCCGACCACCCGTTCGAGCGAACTGCACAATATCGAGAGCTTGGGTTTTTATAACCAGACCGAGGTTCTGAATGTCGCCGACCTGATCGACAGCAGCCAAAAAGGCCCGCAGACCCTGGTCGCCTCGCCCGAGCAGCGCTGGAACAGCGGGCAGGACCTGGGCAGCGCCGTCACCCTCACCTACAGCTTCGCCAATACGGTGCCGAGCTACGGTTACGGCAGCGGCGGTACCAGCGTGCGCAGCTGGACCGCAAGCGAGCAAGCGGCGGTGCGCACCCTGCTGGCCACCTTGAGCAGCCAAACCCAGCTGACCTTCACCGAAGTGGCCGACAGCGCGAGCACGTATGGCCAGATACGCTTTGGCATCAACGTACAAAGCGGCACCGCCGCGTATTCCTATTCGCCCGACAGCAGCGCGGGCGAGCTCGCTGGCGACATCTGGCTCAGCAGCACCACGGCGCTTGGCCTGGGCGCCGGCGGCAGCGGCATGCCGGCGCTGATGCGCGAGATCGGTCATGCCTTGGGCTTGCAGACGCCGCTCACGAGCACCTACACGGGCCCCTTGCCGATCCTGATCGACGCTGAAAACGATAGCCATTACACGGTGATGTCGGCGGCCAGCGTGAGCGGGGTGCTGCCACGCGAAGGCTTCGGCGTGTACGATCTATCGGCCCTGCGCTACCTGTACGGCACGCGCGCGGCCGGCACGGGCGACACCAGCTACCGCTTCACGGATGCGAACGGAAAAACCCAGAAATTGATCGTCGACGATCTGGGCGTGAACAGCTTCGACGCCTCGAACCTGAGCATCGGCGCCAATCTGGACCTGCGCGAAGGCAAGCAAAGCTCGATCGGCCGCGACGCCCAGGACGGCGCGGCGGTCGAGAACGTCGCCATCGGTTTTGGCACCGTGATCGTCAACGCCACCGGCACCCGCTTTGACGATGTCATCACCGGCAATGCGCGCGACAATGTGCTCTCCGGGTTCGGCGGCAACAATATCATCGATGGCGGCGCCGGCACCGACAGCGCCGTCTATCGCGGCAAGTTCGCCGACTATGCGGTCAGCATTTCCTCCTACTCCGGCAAACTGATCGTGGCCGCGACCAATGGCAGCGACGGCAGCGACACGCTGTCGAACATCGAAACGCTGCGCTTTAGCGACCTCAGCCTGCATGTCAGCGCGATTGGCGCCGACCAGACGGATTTGAAACTCGATAGCGCGGCGCATGGCAACCTGGCCCTTGGCAACGACGCGGACAACACCATCAGCGGCAGCGGCGGCGGCAATGTGATCGATGGCGCGTCTGGCACCGATACGGCCGACTATGCGGGCAAGCTGGCCGATTTTTCGGTCACTGCCAACAGCGCCGGCACCGTCTCCGTCAGCGCGCGCGCCGGCGGCGCGGCCGACACCTTGCTCAATATTGAACGTGTCAAATTCAGCGACGACACCCTGGCCATCACCATCCTGGCGCCAGACCAGCTCACCAGCGACCAGAGCGGCAGCACGCAAGGGACGCTGGTGCTGGGCAACGACTTGGCGAACCTGCTCACCGGCACCCGCTTCGACGACATCCTCGATGGCGGGGCCGGACGCGACCTGGTCAGCTTCAGCGGCGCGCGCGCCCATTTTTCCGTGACCAGGACGGCGGACGGCTTCACGGTCAAGGACCAGACCGGGGCCGAGGGCAATGACAGCTTGCTCCATATCGAGCGCATCAAGTTCGGCGACACCGGCTATGCGCTCGACTATGACGGCATCGCCGGACAGGCTTACCGCATCTACCAAGCCGCCTTCAACCGCACACCGGACAGCGGCGGCCTGGGTTTTTGGATCAGCCAAATGGACAAGGGCTTGAGCGTGACCGTCGTGGCCGGCGGCTTTGTCGATTCGAACGAATTCAAGGCGCTGTTTGGCAGCAATCCGAGCAATGCGCAAATCGTCGACAAGTTTTACCAGAACGTGTTGCACCGGGCCGGGGAAGCCGGTGGCGTGGCCTTCTACAACCACGTCCTTGACTCGGGCGCGGCGACGGTGGCCGAAGTGTTGGCGAGCTTTAGCGAGAGCCCGGAAAACCAGGCCGCGCTCGTTGGCGTGATTGGCAATGGCTTCGCGTACACGCCTTTTGGCTAAGGCGCCGCGCATGGCCAACGCTGCCGGCGCGCGCGATCACAGCACTTGCAGCATGATCTTGCCCACATGCGCGCTCGATTCCATCAGCGCGTGCGCCGCACCCGCCTGCGCCAGCGGGAAGGTTTTGAAGATGACGGGCTTGATGCGACCGGCCTCGATCAACGGCCACACCCGCGTGCGCAACTGTTGCGCGATCGCCCCCTTGAAGGCGACCGGGCGCGGGCGCAGGGTCGAGCCGCTGATGCTCAAGCGCCGGCGCAACACCTGGCCCAGGTCGACATTGGCCTTGGCGCCGCCCAAGAGCGCGATCAAGGCAATGCGCCCATCGTCGGCCAGGCAGGAGATTTCGCGCGCCACATAGTCGCCGCCGACCATATCAAGGATGACGTCGACGCCACGCCCGCCGGTGAGGCCCTTGACCACCTGGGCGAAATCCTCCTCGCGGTAATCGATGGCGCGCTCGGCGCCCAGCGCTTCGCAGGCGCGGCATTTCTCGGCGCTGCCAGCGGTGGCAAATACGCGATGACCAAGCGCCGTGGCAAGCTGGATGGCGCACACGCCGATGCCCGAACTGCCACCTTGCACCAGCAGGGTTTCTCCCTCGGCCAGGCGGGCGCGGTCGAATATATTGCTCCACACGGTGAAAAACGTTTCCGGCAGCGCCGCCGCCTCGAGCGCGCCCAGGCCGGCCGGGATCGGCAAACACTGGGGCGCCGGCGCGGCGCAATATTCGGCGTAGCCGCCGCCCTGCACCAGCGCGCACACCATGTCGCCCAGCGCGAAGGGGCTATCCGCCAGGTCGCCGCCGACGATCTCACCCGCCACTTCGAGCCCCGGCAAGTCGGACGCGCCCGCCGGCACCGGGTAGTGGCCCAGGCGTTGCAAGACGTCAGGCCGGTTCACGCCGGCCGCATGCACGCGGATCAAGACCTCGCCAGCCTTGGGCACGGGCATGGGCCGCTCACATAGTTGCAAGGTGCCGGCGGGGCCGGGCTGGGAAATTTCAATTGCTCGCATCATGATCGCGGCCCGCCAAGGAAAATGGCGATTGTACGCCAGCAGGTCGGAAGGTGCGCATTGCGCAAACGCGAGCGAAACCGGGGTCAGTGTTTTTTTGTCGCGGCTTGTTGCGACAACACACTGACCCCGCTTTCGCGGGCCGAAGTCGACGACCTGTGCCCAACGCTTCGCGCAGGCTAGCCCATCGCCCCCGTGCGCGAGGACGTGGGCAAGGCCTTGCCCGGCTTCCAGTGCGTCGACAAGGCTTGCGCCTCCTCGATCTGTTCTTGGCTCATCAGCTTGGAGATGTTGGCGCGCTGCTCGATGGCATTGCCGTGGCCGCTGGAGGCGGCCAGATTCCACAGCATATAAGCGAGCACGCAATCTTGCGGCATGCCGCCCACGTGGTAGCGATACATCAAGCCGAGCGCGTGCTGCGCTTCGGCATGGCCCTGCTCGGCCGCCTTGCGGAACCAGCCGACCGCCTGGGTCTGGTCTTGCGGCACCGCGTTGCCGGTGTAATACATGGCACCCACGACATACTGCGCATCGGCCTTGCCTTGCAAAGCGGCTTTGCGGTGCCAGCTCATGGCTGCTTTGTAGTCGCGCGCGACGCCCCGCCCCAGGTAATACATCAGGCCCAGCAGATGCTGCGAATCGGCATGGCCGGCATTGGCCAATGGTACGATTTCCTTCAACGCAAGACCGTAGTTGCTCGCCTTATAGGCATTGGCGCCCTCGACGAAGCCCGCCAAGGCGCTTTGCTGCGCGCCCACGGCCAGTGCGATCGCAAGGAAGAGTTTTATCATGACGTCAATTGCGGCTTTTGTTTATTTCCAGCTTACATGACCGAGGCCATCGACGCTGACATTGCGCGTGGCCGGCTTGCCGTACACGGTGACCGATCCAAGGCCACTCAAGTTCAAGCTGGCGCTCTGGCGCGCCGTGATGGTGGCGTTGCCCAAGCCGCTCAACTCGAGATTGACAGTATCGACCTGAAATTGCTGCGAGTCCAGCCCGCCCAAGCCGCCCAGGTTGGCCTTCATCCACTTGCCATGGCCGGAGAGGGTCACGAAGCCGGCGCCGCGCAGGTTCAAGTCCACGCCATCGCTATCGGCGCCCTGGATGTTCAAGCTGCCCACCCCGCCCAAGGTGGCGCTGAGCATTTTGTACTTACAGTTGATTTTCATGGCGCCGGCGCCGTCGAGCAGCACGTCGAGATCCTCGCCGCTAAAGCCGCTGACCTCGGTCGAACCCACGCCTTCGGAACTGAGTTCGCGCAGATGCGGCAAGACCAGTTCGGCGCGCAGATCGGTGCGGTGCAACTGCATGCCGCGCATTTCGGTGTCGATATTGAGGGTGTCGCCATTCATGGTGGTGCTGGTCTTTTCGACCCAGCGCTTGTCGCCGATGATGGTCAAGGACGCCGGCTCGCCCTGCCTGAGCTTGACGTCGATGGCGCCGTCGAGCTTGACGCGCACGATGCGCGCGTCGATCGCGCGCTTTTCCGTTACGGCGCCCTCGCCCGCCAAGGCCGCGGCGCAGCTTGCCGCCAGCAGCAGGGCGGACAAGCCGCGTGTGTAAATCGATTTCATGGAATGCTCCAGCTAAACTGCTCGCCACAGGGGCGTGGCAGCCGACCCGTCGGTGCGTTGCGGCCCACAATGGCCGCGCTGGCGCCTACACTACCAGCTACGCGCGCCGCGCTCCAGCTTAGTTTGCGATTTGTGCTTTTTGCGCAGCAGTCAGGCGCTTGGCGCTCACTTTCACGACCGTGACCTGGCCGTCGTCTTGCACGGCCACGGCGGCCTTGCGCACATGGTGGTAGTGGGATGGCACGGCGGCGCTGGCGAAGCTGCTGATGCCAAACAGGGCGATGGCGACGACGAAAATGACTTCCATGTTTTTTGCGATGTTCATGATGTACTCCTTGGTGAGCGGTGTTGGTATGCGATCACTATATCGATCCCATACCCCGCCCTCCATCGGAATGCGATGAACTGCGCTTTTGGCGTGCCAGGCTACAAAAAAACGGGGCCGACCGTGTGCAAGGCGAGCCCGCCGGGGCCTTAGAAATTCCCTTCAGCGTCCACGGTTTGCTGCACCAAGGTATCGATGTCGCCCGTCAACAGCGCCATCGACTGGGCCAGGGCGGCGAACTCGGTGCCGGCCGCGCCCGCGCGCGCCCCCACCAGCTGGGCCTTGAGCGCCACCAGCCGGGCTTGGCGGGTCTGGGCCTTGATCTCGGCCATCCGATTGCGCAAGACGATGTTGCGGCGCTGCGCGTGGCGCTTGGCTTGCTCCTCGTACACGAGGGTCAGGCCGTTGAGCACGGCCAACAAGGGGGTGGCGCCGCGCACCAGGGTGTCGAGCAAGGCCGGGGCGGCGCGCGTCTCGCCGGCGATGGCGTCGAGGGCGGCGCTGGCGGTGGCCAGGAAATCGGTGATCGCCGCATCCCCTTGCAAGGTACCGAAGTAGGCTTCCTTTAACTGCTCGCAAAAGATGCCGGGCACCCCACCCTTGCCTTCCATCAACGTCGTATGGGCTTCGCGGAACAGGGCCAAGGTCTGGCGCGCCGTGGCGATGGCGCCTTCGTGGCCGAGCGAGCCGAGCACGGCGTACAAGACCACGCGCTGCGAGGTGAAGCGGCGCTGGCCGGAGAGATTGATCAGCACGCCCATCATGGCGGGCGTGAGCAGCGCCTGCTCGCGCACGTAGGCGCTTTGCTGCGCTGGCGCCCCGGATTCGGTGTTGCATAGCGTCAATTCAAGCATGGCGACCTCCTGGGCGTGGTGTGGAAATGGCTGGCCCGCCGCGGGCGTGCCTTGCTTTAGCGATATGCATTTTTCGTGCCCGCGAAAAAGCCGCTTGAGCGGGCTGTTTCGCCCCAAACTGGCGCAGCGGCACCCGTCGCGCGCGTCCGATGATCCAAATTGATGCGCCGGCCGGGGCAAAAACGTGCTGCAGGCGGCGGCGCCGGCGTATAGTCTCGCATCGCGAGCAAATGGACGGGGCGAACAGCGTGGAGGACAAATGGTGATGGAGGAGACTTACGACGCCATCGTCGCCGGCAGCGGGCCGGGCGGCGCTTCGGTGGCGCGCGCGCTGGCGCGGCGCGGCTGGCGCGTGCTGATCCTCGAGCAAGGCAGCGCGGCGCCGCTGACGGGCACCGTGACGCAGATGGCCGCCATCGCCGCCGTGCCCGGCAAGGGCATGTTCATCGGGCGCGACGCCTCGTTGCTGGTGCAGGGCATTGGCGCAGGCGGCAGCACGGCCGTCAACTTCGCCACCGCGGTGGCGCCGCCCCTGCCCATGTTCGCCGCCCACGGCATCGACCTGGCGCCGGCCTTGCAGGCCCTGCGCGCCGAATTGCCGATGGCGCCCCTGCCGGACAATCTGGTGGGGCCGATGGCCGCGCGCATCATGCAAGGCGCGCTGGGCGCCGGCCTGCCCTGGCGTAAGCTCGACAAGATGATCCGGCCACAAGCGTGCCGCAGCGGCTGCTGGCGCTGCGCCTACGGCTGCCCGTTCGGCGCGAAATGGAGCGCGCGCGACTTCCTTGACGAGGCCGTGGGTCTGGGCGCCACTTTGCTCGACGGGGCGCGCGTGGAGCGCGTGCTGATCGAGGGCGGCGCGGCGCTTGGCGTCGAATTCCTGCGCGCTGGCGTGCGCCGGCAAGCGCGCGCGCGCGTCGTGGTGGCGGCGGGCGGGGGCATCGGCAGCCCGCGCCTGTTGCACCGCTCCGGCATCCATCCGTCCCACAGCCCCTATTTCAGCGATCCGGTCGTGGCCGTCATGGGCAGCGTCGCGGACATCGACGGCGGCGCCGAAATCGCGATGGCGGCCGGCATGTATCTGCCCGACGAAGGCATCGCGCTGGCCGACATGACCTTGCCCAAGCCAATGTACCAGGGCTTCACGGCGCAGGTGGGGCGCTTGGACCGTTTGTTCGCGCATCGGCGCACCTTGAGCATCATGGTCAAGATCCGCGACGAAATCGGCGGCGCCATCGGCCCGCGCTGGATTGGCAAGCGTTTGCAAAGCGCCGACCGCGCCAAATTCGCGCATGGCATCGACATGGCCAGGAGCATCCTGGCCCAGCTGGGCGCGCGCCACGTGTTCAAGAGCTGGCATTTCGCCGCGCACCCGGGCGGCAGCGTGCGCATCGGCGACGGCGTGGACGCCAACCTGGAAACGCCGACGGCCGGCTTGTATGTGTGCGACGCCTCCGTCATCCCCCAAGCATGGGGCTTGCCGCCCACGCTCACACTGCTGTGCCTGGGCGAGCGCCTGGGCGCGCATCTCGCATCCAACTAACAGTCATGGCATCGTGCGCCGCCACCCGGGAGAATGAAAGAAGGTCGGGGTCAAACCCGGCAAGTTGACAGTCTTGTGGCATATTTAGAAGTCTGGCGGGTTGCCGGGTTTGACCCCGTCGTTCCCGTCGTTCCGTCGTTCGTTGTGGCATATTTAGAAGTCTGGCGGGTTGCCGGGTTTGACCCCGTCGTTCGTCGTTCGCTCACACTGCTGTGCCTGGGCGAGCGCCTGGGCGAGCATCTCGCATCCAACTAACAGTCATGGCATCGTGCGCCGCCACCCGGGAGAATGAAAGAAGGTCGGGGTCAAACCCGGCAAGTTGACAGTCTTGTGGCATATTTAGAAGTCTGGCGGGTTGCCGGGTTTGACCCCGTCGTTCCCGTCGTTCCGTCGTTCGTTGTGGCATATTTAGAAGTCTGGCGGGTTGCCGGGTTTGACCCCGTCGTTCGTCGTTCGCGGCATATTGAAAAGTCTGGCGCGTTGCCGGGTTTGACCCCGCCGTTACGGGTTTGACCCCGCCGCCCCGATCTTTGCTGTTGCAATTGCAGGCCAACTTCAAGTGCGCTTTTGGGGGCGGGCATGGCGAAGCTTCGTCAACGCCTTCCGGTTGTCGGCAATCGCGTTTCTGTCTCCAGCCCGCTTGGCGCGATCAAGGCGCGCCTGGAGCAGCACCGTTGCCTCATGGTATTGCTTGAGCGTCTGGTGTAATTGCACCAATTCACCTTCGCTCTCGATCACGTCGGGATGCTCGGGGCCGAGCCAGGCCAGCAGTTTCGGATAGGCGCTAAGCTGCAAGGGCAATGCCAATTCCGGCTTGCCCCGGCTGCGATACAAGATGGCAAGATCGACCGTCGGCCGCAGCATTTCCGGGTACTCATATTGCACGTTCGAATAGAGTGAGATCGCCCGCCGATAACCCGCTTCGGCCGTCCCCACATGGTGGAGCGCCTGGTGCAGTTCGCTCACGTCAGTGAGCAGTCCAGCGAATTCGACTGCGACCTTTCCCCCGGCCTCCCATGTCGCCTCGTTGACCGCAAGCTGTGCCTCGCCCAATGCCAACGCGCTTTTCAACTTGCCTGCCCGGACCAAAGCGATCATGTCCTGACGCAGGCGCAGGCGTTCCGGCGACACGGCAATGGGGGCTAAAAACTGGACCGCCACGTGCGCGCTCTGGAGCCTCGCTGTGGACATCTCCATGGCGCTAGCCCCACACTCGAGCATGATCGGAACAATGTGCTCGGGCCGACTGGCGCACCCGCCTATGGCACACAACAACAGGGCGATGAGTAGGTGTTTCATTGATCGAAGCCCCAGTCGTATTGGGCCAGCATGATTGCCTGCACCGGCTTTCCACCTACCATTGCCGGCGTAAATCGACACAGCTTCAAGGCTGCGACGGCCGCTTTATCCAAATCGCGATAGCCAGACTTTATTATCACCGTCAAGTCGGTGACCGCGCCGCTCGGGGCGGCCGCAAAGCGTATGGTCGTGCTCCCGGTTTCCTCATTGCGTCGCGACGCTTTTGGATACTCCGGCTTCGCACACGGGTTTAACAATACGTCCTGTTGAACGCGCGCGAACTTCGGTACGTATGAGGGGGCCGCTTGGGCCAAAGTGATTGAAAGCGCGAGCGGTAAGATGAGGAGCAGGCGCCGCATAGAGTGTTCCAGTGGGGAGATGCAAGGATTATACCGTCCTGTCATCGCCCTCCTGAGAATGCGCAGTTGAACCAGCGCGAAAAAAAACCGCCGGGCTTGCGCGCGGCGGTTCTTTGCGGGGCAAGCCAGATCAGCCTGCCCCGTACTGACTGAACCTTATTGGGCAGCAGCGGTTTCCGCGCCTTCTGCCATGGCAGCCTTCATCGACAGCTTCAAGCGGCCGCGCTCGTCGGTCTCGAGGACCTTCACGCGCACTGCCTGGCCTTCTTTGAGGTAATCGGCGACGGCGTTCACACGCTCGTTGGCGATCTGGCTGATGTGCAGCAAGCCATCCTTGCCTGGCATCACTTGCACGATGGCGCCGAAGTCGAGCAGCTTGAGCACGACGCCGTCGTAGGTCTTGCCTACTTCGACCGAGGCGGTCAATTCTTCGATGCGGCGCTTGGCTTCCTGGCCGGCAGCGGCGTCGACCGACGCGATCGTGACCACGCCTTCGTCGCTGATGTCGATCTGGGTGCCGGTCTCTTCGGTCAGCGCGCGGATCACGGCGCCGCCCTTGCCGATCACGTCACGGATCTTTTCAGGATTGATCTTGATGGTGATCAGGCGCGGTGCGAAGTCCGACAATTCGGTCTTCACGTGCGGCATGGCTTTTTGCATTTCGCCCAGGATGTGCTGGCGGCCTTCCTTGGCTTGCGCCAGGGCCACTTGCATGATTTCCTTGGTGATGCCCATGATCTTGATGTCCATCTGCAGCGCGGTAATGCCATTGGCGGTACCGGCTACTTTGAAGTCCATGTCGCCGAGGTGGTCTTCGTCGCCCAGGATGTCGGACAGAACAGCGAACTTGCCGCCTTCCTTGATCAAGCCCATCGCGATGCCGGCCACGTGGGCCTTCATCGGCACGCCAGCGTCCATCAGTGCCAGGCAACCGCCGCACACCGAGGCCATCGAGGACGAACCATTCGATTCCGTGATTTCCGACACCAGGCGCACCGAGTAGCTGAACTCTTCAGCCGATGGCAGCGCGGCCAACAGGGCGCGCTTGGCCAGGCGGCCGTGGCCGATTTCGCGGCGCTTAGGCGTACCTACGCGACCGGTTTCGCCGGTGGCGAACGGAGGCATGTTGTAGTGCAGCATGAAGCTGTCAGTGAACTCGCCCATCAAGGCGTCGATCTTTTGCGAATCGCGCGCCGTGCCCAGGGTGGCCACGACCAGCGCTTGCGTTTCGCCGCGCGTGAACAGGGCCGAACCGTGGGTGCGTGGCAGCACGCTGGTGCGGATCGCGATCGGACGCACGGTGCGGGTGTCGCGACCGTCGATGCGTGGCTCGCCGTCGAGGATCTGGGAACGCACGACTTTCGCTTCGATGTCGAACAAGATGTTGCCAACTTCGGCCGAGTCCGGTGCGCCGGCGCCGATGGCGGCAGCTTCAGCGGCCAGGTCGGCGTTCACTTCGGCGAACGCGGCCTTGAGCTTGGCGGTGCGCGCTTGCTTGTCCTTGGTCTGGTAAGCATCGCGGATCTTGACGTCGGCGAAGTGCTTGACGCGCGCGATCAGCGCTTCGTTCTTGGCAGGCGGCGCCCATTCCACTTCCGGCTTGCCGCCGTCGGCGACCAGCTCGTGGATCGCGTTGATGACCGCTTTCATCTGGTCGTGGCCGAAGACTACGGCGCCGAGCATGATTTCTTCGGACAATTGCATGGCTTCCGATTCGACCATCAAGACGGCCGTTTCGGTGCCGGCCACAACCAGGTCCATCTGGGACGTCTTCAGTTCGGTGGTGGTCGGGTTCAGGATGTACTGGCCGTTGGCGTAGCCGACGCGCGCGGCGCCAACCGGGCCGTTGAAGGGCACGCCCGACACGCACAGGGCGGCCGATGCGCCGATCATGGCGGCGATGTCTGGGTCGATCTCAGGATTGACGGACAGGACGTGGATGATGACCTGCACTTCGTTCAGGTAGCCTTCCGGGAACAGCGGACGGATCGGACGGTCGATCAGGCGCGAGGTCAGCGTTTCCTTCTCGGATGGACGGCCTTCGCGCTTGAAGAAACCGCCTGGGATCTTACCGGCGGCATAGGTCTTTTCGACATAGTCCACGGTCAGCGGAAAGAAGTCCTGGCCTGGCTTGGCGTCCTTGCGGGCGACCACGGTGGCGAGCACGACGGTGTCTTCGATCGACACCATGACGGCGCCCGAGGCTTGACGTGCGATTTCGCCCGTTTCCAGGGTGACTTGATGTTGACCGTACTGGAATGTCTTCGTTACTTTATTAAACATGGGTAATCCCTCTCTATTTGCCGACAGATTTTCAGGGGCTGTCGTTCACCTCACCACAGCTCGGCCGGGGCCAAGCTTTACTGCTGATTCAAAGCTTTACTACTGCTCTTTTACTACTATTGCTGCCTGAAAAACAAAATGCCCGCGTCAGTGAACTGGCGCAGGCATTTGATTTAAACAGTGTGTCGCAAAGACTTTATTACTTGCGCAGACCGAGTTTAGCGATCAGATCGCGGTAACGGCTTGCATCCTTGCTTTTCAGGTAGGACAACAGGCTCTTACGACGGTTGACCATCATGATCAGGCCGCGGCGCGAGTGGTGATCCTTGCTGTGGGCCTTGAAGTGGCCGTTCAGTTCGTTGATGCGCGCGGTCAGCAGAGCGACCTGGACTTCCGGGGAGCCGGTGTCGTTTTGGCCACGGGCATTGTCCGCGATAATAGCGGCTTTGTTGATGTTTTCTACGGTCATGATATTACCTTTCACATGCGGTGCAAGAGTCGCAACCCAGCGCACCGTGAACTACGATTAAAAAGCTGATCCGAGGACCAGACCCGAAATTATATGCGAAAACCGTGAGCGATGCCAGTAAGTTGCGCTGCGCACGGGGTGGATAATGAAAAACTGTGGTTTGGCGGGAGAATCCAATGGATAAATTTGCAATATTAATGATGAGCTTAAGTTTGTCCGGCTGCGCGGCGCTGGCCCCGCCGCTGCCGGGCGAGCCGGCCGAGGCCATTCTCGCGCGCATGGGGCCGCCAACGGCGCGCTTCGCCGAGGGAGCGGGCAGCGTGCTCGAATACGCGCGCGGCCCGTTCGGCCAAACCACGTATTTCGCGCACATCGACGCCGACGGGCGCTTGAGCCGCTACGAGCAAGTGCTCACGAGCGCCCAGTTCGCCAAACTCACCATCGGCAAGTCGAGCAAGGACGATGTGCTGCGCACGGTCGGCCATCCGGCCGAGCATTCCTACCTGGCGTTGCCGCAGCTGGAGGTGTGGTCTTACCGCTACAAAGAAGCGCAGGTGTGGAATTCCATGATGCACCTGCACTTCGACCGCGACGGGGTGTTGCGCATGATGCAGGGCGGGCCCGATCCCCTGTTCGAGGAGCATCGCCGCCGCTAAGCGGCTCTGCCAAGCCGAGTGTTGGTGCCGCCAAGTATTTGAACTGCCGTGGCTTTGCCTGCGAACTTGCCGGTGGTAAGCTAGGCTCACGCCTTTGGCAATGGATGCAAGGCTTCGATCGCCTGCTTGGCCTCACTTTTTGACGAGGATATTGGCATGAAGATGGATACCACAGCGAAAAACCACGCCAGCGCCGAGGAATTGGCCGCCGCCCACGAAAACCGGCGCCTGGCCTCGCGCTACGATCCGGGCATGCCGGCGGCCGTGTGGTTCAGCGTGGGCTCGGACATGGGCGAACTTTGCACGCTGCACGACATCAGTTCGACCGGCTTTGGCACCCTGTGCAGCGAAGCACAATTGGCCACGTTTGCCGAGCACGACCATCCCATGTATTGCGTCCTCTTGTTTGGCGCCGCCCATTTCGGCTGCATGGTGCACCCGGTCGACGCCCAGCACGCCAATCCCTCCCATATGGGTTTTTGCTTCGATGCCATTCCCGAGCATGATATCCGCCTGGTCAACGGCTTGATCGCGCGCATGGCCGCCAGGGAATTGGAACGCGCTGGCGCCGCCTGAGCGCATCGGTGCGCACGGCTGCTGCGCCCGCGCACGCGGTGGCCGGGGAATCAGCGCGTGCAGGCCCTGCCCGCTTCACCGCCGATGCTATAATTTTCGCCACTTCAATTTAGCAGGCGAGCCCCGTGCCCTTCGACACCCCATCCACAGCGCCCTTGCGCATCGGCGCTTGGACGCTGGACCCGACGAGCGGGGAAATGCAGCGCGGCGAGCAGCAGCTTCGCCTGGAAGAGCGCACATTGCGACTGCTGCTGTGCCTGGTCAAGCACCGCGATCAAGTGCTGGGCGTCGACGACTTGCTCAAGCACGTGTGGCAAGGCGTCGTTGTCTCCCCGGATTCGATCTATCAAGCCATCACGGCCTTGCGCCGGATACTGGGCGACGAGGCTAAGAACCCGACATATATTGTAACGGTGCCCAGACGCGGCTACCGGTTGATCGCGCCTGTCACGCGCGTGCTCGATGAGCGCGCCGCAGCCGATGGCGCGCCGGAAGCAGCGCCGGAAGCGGCGTCGAAGGGGGTACCGGCAGCGGTGCCGGAAACGCTGCCGCAAGCGGCAATGGACGCGCTGCCAGCGCCGCATGTGCTTGCGCCGCGCGCGCCAGGATTGTGGCGCGGGCCGACGGCGCTGCGCGCGACCGCGGCCATCGCTGTGCTCGCGCTGTCCGCCCTGGCCACGCTCGCATGGCGCGCCAGCGGCAGTGTGGCTGCGGCGCCGCAAGCGTCCCTTGAGAACACCCGTTCGGTCGCCGTCATGCCTTTCCAGGACTTGACCGATCAAATGAGCGAGGAACCGTTCGCCGACGGCATGGCCGAAGAATTGATCGCCAAACTGAGCAAGGTGAAGGGCCTGGCCGTGTCGCCGCCATCGGCATCAATTAACCTCAAGGAAAAGCGCTTGGGCATCGCCGACCTGGCCAAAGCCCTCCATGTGCGCTTTATTCTCGACGGCAGTGTTCGCAAATCAGGCAACACGCTGCGCGTCACGGCGCGCCTGACCCGCGCAGCCGACGGCGTCGTGTCCTGGTCTGAAACCTACGACCGTTCCTGGAGCGACAAGCTGATGATCCAGGAAAACATCGCCGGCGAAGTGAGCAAGGCCTTGGCGGCCTCGATTCACTGACGCAGCACGCCTTTTTCATTGATGATGGCTTCTTGCTGGGCGTCGGTATCGACGCCTATCGCCGCCTCCATCTGGATTTGCACAGCGAGATCGTCTCCGACCAGATCGGAATAGGCGTCGAGCCCGAATTGCGAGCGTTTGACAGTGCTGGTGGCGGTGATGCCGATGGCCTGATATTCACTCACTTCATTGCGGCCGATCTTATTGACGCGCATTTGCAGCGTCACCGGCTTGGTCACGCCCGCCATCGTCAATTCTCCGTGCATGAGGCCGTGGGTGGCGTCGCTGCGTTCGACCCGGGTGCTGCGGAAGGTGATGTACTGGGTATTGAACAGCTTCGCCCAGCTGGAATCGCCGCGCAGCTGGCTGTTCCACAAATCATCGCCCATATTCAAGGTTTTGGTCGGCAAGCTGACGCTGATCGAGGATTTCGACCAATCCTGCTGGTCGAAGACAAAACTGCCGGGGGTGATTTTCAAGGTGCCCGACAATTGAATGAATCCCTGATGTTCGATCGAGAGGTTCACGCGCGAGAGCTTGCTGGTGATCGTGTAAGTGAGGGGAGCGCTGGTGGCGGCGCCGGCGCATAGCATTAGGAGGGCGAACAGCGGGGCGAACAGCGGGGCGAACAGCGCGATGCGGTGCGGTCGAAACATGAATGAAGTCCTTATCAAAAAGAAATTGTGGCGCCCGGAATTGGTCCCGAGCGGCTGGCCACCGTGGCGGCCGTGGGCGATTGATGTTGTACCAAACACCTGCGGACAAAACTCTGAAACGTTCCTGAATTGGCCTGAATCCGTCTGAATTGCCCCAGGAAACGCCCGCGCAGCGCACATCCCCCGGATTACGCATACAATCTGCGGGGTCGAATATCGTGTGAAAGAATGTTATTCATGAAACTCCCATTATTCATTTTGCTCGCCGTGTTGGGTCCGGCGGCGGGCGCGGCGGAGGAATGCAGCTTCAATCAAGAGCCCCAGGTCGAGGTGCTGAAAAAGGTGGCGGCGCGCTATCCGGGCGGCAAAGTCGTCCTGGCATCGCGCCAGGTGAGCTGGAACGAGGGCAAGGGCAAGACCACCACCTTCGGCTATGGCGGCTGTTACGACTTCGGCTCGGTGATTTCGCAGTCGGAGAAAGCGGCGGCGCCGCGCAGCGAGGCGCAGGTGTTCGCCCTGGCCAAGGCGCTGGCGCAAAGGTTTTGGAACAAGGACATCTACGGCAATCCGATGGCGCTGGAAACGCTGACGAAAAACCTCGACGACAAGCATTTCACGGCGCGCCCTTCACATGGCTCGACCGTCTATCGCATCGAGGAGCCCCTGTTTGCCGAGCTGTCCGTGGCGCATACGTTCGCGCGCGGTTACGACCGTGTCGTGCTCACTTGGCAGGGTAATTTCTAGAATCGGGTATGACAGCGACGACCAGAGATCCGGTGCGACGGGGCGCGATGAAATTTTTTATCGCCATCGCGATCGTCACTATTTCCATGCTCATCGCTTATCCAGAACGGCTGGCCGCCTACCGATCAAATTCCTTGTGTGTATCGATCAAGAATGCGCCCATCCAGATTTCCCACCCAGGCATTCGACAGATCCAAACAAGGGACGCCGACGGGAATATAACGATCGAATTTATCCATAGCGGCGCATTGCCATTTTCACGCTACGTTTGTGCCGTTCGCATGAAAGAAACACGTGTCGCCAATGTCGAACCATCCCATGAATGGTCGCGACGATAATGATTTATTGCACAGTGGCGTCTGCCCTCACCATTGACTGTGCATTCTAAGTGAACAGGCATTGGGTAATTTTTAGGCGCTGGTCGCTGCGCAGCGCCGGCTGGGAGAGCGGGAAGCAAATAAAAATAAATGGGGTCAGAGTCGAATTAATTCGAGATTCATGAATTAATTCGACTCTGACCCCATTTATTTTTATTTGCTTCCCGCTCTCCCTCCAACTAGGCGCGCATCAGGCGATCTTATTGGCGGCCAAATCCCAGCCGCCCGTCGTGTTGCCGCCCGTGCCGCCGCCGATCTTTTGCTGCGTGTACTTCCACTTGATCTTCGAATACTTCAAGCCCACTTGCTCGTGCAAGATGTCGCCCGGATCGATGCCCGGCGTGACGCCGCCGATCAACACATTCTCCAGTTCGATCTCGAAATACTTGATCGGCTGCCCCTGCCCGTCCGCGCGCATGAACTCGAACTTGGCCTTCGGTATGGTCTTGCCGGCCGCGCAGGTCTGCATCAGGATCGGCGAAGACAGATCGGCCATCTTGTGAAAGGTGATGTCCTGCAACTCCGCGCGCTCAGCCGTGTGCCCGCCGCCGGTCGACGCGGTCGCGCTCTTGGGCTGGACGATGCCCCAGTGGACCGAGCCGCACTCGATCCAGTCCTTGTGCTTGTCGTCCGCCGATTCGCCCTTGATGCCGTCAATTTGCAGATAAACGTCAATTGCCATATTGCCTCCATGTGGGGTTGGAACTGCCCGACTATCTTGATCCACTCTTCCCGGCCGGCACTGTGTTCTCGCAAGAAAATTGCTTCATAACTTAAATGAAAGCTGACGTAGAATAAAGATCCGAACCTGTCCATCCATTGCCCGCTTCATTGCCCATACATTGCCCGCATGCCGCAATCGAGTCCACCATCAGCGCCCGCCCCCGCCTCACGCTTCGCGTTCCGGCATTTCCGCACGCGCGTGCTGGCCTTCATCCTGCTGCTGGTGTTGCTGTTGCAAGCGATGGTATTTTTCTTCGCCGGCGAGGCGGCCAAACGCAACGCCATGCGCGCGAGCAACGAAGCGCTGCTGGTGACCTTGGCCACGCTGACCGACACGATGGCCGTACGCGAAGGCGTGCTGCGCAAGAACGCCAGGCTCACCGCCAACGATTACGCCTTCAAGACCTTGGTCAGCGAGAGCGACCATGCCACCCTTATTTCCGCCTTCCCCACCTTCCTCAAGCGGCTTGAGGCGGACTGGATCTTCGTGCTCGACACCGAAGGCATGGTGATGGCCGACAGCCTCAATCCGCGAGCGACCCAGGTGCCGTTCTCGCAGCCGCAGCTGATCAAGGCGATCGAGCAAAATGGCGGGCGCGAAACGTCGAGCGTGCAAATTGTCGGCGGCAAGGCTTTCCAGGTGGTGGTGGTGCCGCTGCTGGCGCCAATTCCGGTGGCGTGGATCGGCGTGGGCCATGAAATCACGGACAAGCTGGCGCGCGACCTGGAACGCCAAACCCACACCCAGGTCAACCTGGGCTTGCGCCCGGACAGCGGCGCGCCCACCTTGTTTGCCTCGACCTTGAATGTGGCCCAGCGCCAGGATTTCCTGTCGACCCACACGCGCAACCCGATGCAAGGCGCCAGCCATGTGATGGCGCTGGGTGAGGTCGAATTCCTGGCGATCGAAAAATCGCTGTACGAGACGGCGCAAGGCCCGCTCGTTGCCTCCCTGCACCGCCCGCTGGCCGAAGCGCTGGCCGACTACCGCAGGCTCGGCTGGCAACTGCTGGCGGTGGCCGTGATCTCGTCCCTGCTCGCGGCGGTGGCGGCGATCTTCATCGCGCGCCGCGTCACCCGCCCCGTGCAGCAACTGGCGCAGGGCGCGCGCCGCATCAGCGCCGGCCACTACGACATGATTGGCGACGTGGGCAGCAGCGATGAATTCGGCGCCCTGGCCGGCGCCTTCGACAATATGGTGCGTGGCTTGATCGAGCGCGACAAGGTGCGCGCCATGCTCGGCAAGGTGGTCTCGCCCGCCATCGCCGAGGAATTGCTGTCGCAAAGCATAGACTTCGGCGGCGGCCAGGAGCAGGAAGTGAGCGTTCTGTTTTCCGACATCCGCGGCTTCACCACCTTGTGCGAAGGACGCGCGCCAAGCGCCATCCTGTCCATGCTCAATGAATACCTGAGCACGGTCAGCGATTTGATCGACGAGCGCAATGGCGTCGTCGACAAATACATCGGCGACGCCGTGATGGCCCTGTTCGGCGCGCCCTTGAGCGCGCCGGACGATCCGCAGCGCGCGCTGGAAACGGCGCTGGCCATGGTGCGGGTGCTGCCTGGCATGAACGCGCAATTCGCGCGCGACGGCTGGCCGCCGCTGCACATCGGCATCGGCATCCACAGCGGCATCGTGGTGGCGGGAAATATCGGCTCGAGCACGCGCCTCAATTACACGGTGCTGGGCGACACCGTCAACTTGGCCTCGCGCCTGGAAGACCTGTGCAAATATTATGGCGTGCCCATCGTGGTGAGCGATACCACCATGCGCCGCACGACCGGCGTGGTGTTCCGCGAACTGGACTTGGTGCGGGTCAAGGGCAAGACCGAACCGGTGGGGATTTTCGCGGCGATCGGTTTCGAGGCGGACGTGAACGTCGAGCAGCGCGCGCAACTGGCGCTGCACGCGCAAGCGCTGGCGAGCTATCGCGACGGCCAGTTCCTAGCGGCGCAGCAATTGTTCGCGGCCTTGCCGCAAGACGCCGTCACGGCGCTGTATCAGGCACGTTGCCAGCGCCACATCGACGCGCCACCTGGCGCCGGCTGGGACATGGTCGAAACACTGCACAAGAAGTAAAACAGCGTCACGCGTGCGCCGCCCGCCACCGGACTCGGCGATCGCATCACGGCGCGCACGGCAGGCAGGTGACGCCGTCCGCTATGCCGCTTTAGGCGCGCTTGCCCGCGAAATCTGCCCATCCATCCACATGCCGCACGATTGTCAGCGTCGCGTCATCGCGCCGTCATCGCCCCGCCCTACCATCGCGCTAGCCATTGCGCCCCGCCCACCCCGGCTGGGACGCCTTGGCCATCACTCAATCACGCAATGGAGGAAAGCATGTACCGAGTACTTGAATGTCGCCGCATGGCGCAAGCGCGCCAACTGGTGGCCGCCGCCGCGCTGGGCATGGCCATCACCGCCCCCGCGCTCGCCGCCGGCAGCGCCAACCTGATCGTCAACGGCAATGCCGAGGCCTCGACCTGTACGCCCGACTGGAACGCCGTCACCACCGTTCCAGGCTGGACCATCACCAAGGGCAGTCCCTCGGTCGTGTGCTACGCGATCGCCTCGTTCGCCACGCCCACGCCAGGCGCGGGCGCGAAGGCTTTCTTCGCCGACGGCCCCTATGGCGACGCGTCGATCGCGCAAGACATCGACGTCTCCGCGGCGGCGGCCCAGATCGACACGGGCGCCGTCACCTTCAATCTATCGGGATGGCTGGGCGGATGGGGAGCGCTCAAGGGCGATGCCAAGGTCAACGCGCGCTTTCTCAGCGCCAGCGGCGCCACCCTGGCCAGCGCACAATTGGCCGGCGACACGCCCGCCGCGCGCGGCAACAAGAACGCCTTCATCGCGCTGACGCGCGCCGGAGCGGTTCCGGCCGGCACCCGCGCCATCGCCGTCAGCGTCGATTTCACCGTCGACGCGATCTCCTTCAACCAGGGCTATGCGGACAATCTCTCGCTCACCTTGAGCACGCCCGTGACGGCGGCCACGCTGACGCCGCCGCCGTCGAAAGTGCCGCCATTTGACCACGTGTTTTTCATCATGATGGAAAACACCAATTACGACGCCATCGTCGGCAGCCCCAACGCGCCCTTCATCAACAGCCTCATCGCGCGCGGCACTTTGCTGAGCAATTACACGGGCACCTACCATCCCAGCGATGAAAACTATCTGTCTGTGGCCGGCGGCGACACCTTCGTCCAGGGCGCTATTTATTTCCCGAACATTAATGTCGACGCCCCCCATCTGGGCGACCGGATCGAGGCGGTGGGAAAGAGCTGGAAGTCCTACGAGCAAGGCATGGGCACGCCCTGCAACCTGAACAAGGTGGGCTACTACAGTCCGGATGACGCGCCATTTAGCAGTTTCATCAGCGTGTCGAAAAATCCGACGCGCTGCCAGGCGCACTTGTTCGACACCAGCCAACTGACGGTCGACCTGCAAACGGCGGCGACAACCCCGCACTTTTCCTGGATCGCGGCGGACGACTATTACGACGGCGAAGCGGCCGGCCAGGGCAATGCGGCCAGCGTGCAAGTGCAAGACGCGTGGCTGCGCCAAACGGTGCAGCCCATCCTCGACTCGCCAGCCTGGAAAAACGAGCGTTCGCTGCTGATGCTTACCTGGGACGAATCCTATCCCGACCAGCGCAGCAACCGAGTCGCGACAGTGCTGGTGGGCTCGCAGAACCTGGTGCGCGCGGCCGCCCTCAGCAGTGCGCCGCACAATCACTACAGCGCCACCCGCACCATCGAAGGTGCGCTGGGCTTGGCGCCGCTCACGGCCAACGACCAGTACGCGGCGGCGATCAACGACGCCTTCGTCACGCCGCCGCTGTCGGCGCCTACAGGCAGCGTGGCGCGCGGCGCGAACATCGCTCTGTCCTACCAGGCGCCGGCGGGCTTGACGCGGCCAAGCAATTGGGTGGCGATCTATGCCGCCGGCCAGGCGCCGGGAACCACGCCGGCGCTGGTGTGGCAGTACGCGCCCACGAGTAGCGGCATTGTCGGCCTGAGCACGAGCAACTTAGCCGCGGGTAATTATGTGGCCTGGTATCTGTTTAACGATGGATACACGGTACTGGGCGGACCGCTCAGCTTCAAAGTGACGCTGCAGTAATGAGCGCGCGCGCATGGCCGGGGTGCGCGCAAGTGCGCGCCCCCGATGGGCGCGCATCCAAGGTGGCGCACGCCGCGCCCCCGTTCCCTCAGCCGCGGCGTCGGAGACGCGGGCTCACAACAGTTCAACGCCGAAGCGGCGCATCAACAGCGCGAAGACGGCGAAACAGGCGATGGTCAAGAGCGCGCTGGCGAGCAAGGCCAGCCAGAAACCGAAGCGCGCCAGCAGTGGCGGAAACACCAGGAACATCGGCAAGGTCGGCAGCACGTACCAGAAGGTGTAGAGGGCGTGCTTGGCGATCTTTTGCTCGGGCTGCTTTTCCACGTGCAGCCACACCATCGCCAGGATCGTGATGAGGGGCAGCGCGCCGAGCAGGCCGCCAAGCTTGTCGCTGCGCTTTGCCAATTCCGACACGCCCACCACCACGGCGGCGGTCAACAGATATTTGATGACGATCCAAGCCATGGGGCTTCCCGCAAGATGGTTGAGTACTCAAGTATATGCCGCGGCCAGCGCGCGCTCGGGCGGCTGGCCGCGGCAAAGGCCGCGCTTATTTTTTAGCCGGAGCTTCTTTCAAACCGCGATGGATCAGCATCGGCTCGACCGATGGATTGGCGCCGCGCCAAGCCTTGTACAAGCTGGCCAGGTCTTGCGAATTGCCGCGCGAGAGGATCAGGGCGCGGAAGCGGTCGCCGTTCGCGCGCGTCATGCCACCGTGCTGCTTGAACCACTCGAAGCTATCGTCGGCCAGCATCTGGGTCCAGGAGTACGCGTAGTAGCCGGCGCCGTAGCCGCCGCCCCAGATGTGCTGGAAGTAGCTCGAACGGTAGCGCGGTGGCACTTCGGAGAGCGTGAACTTGTCGTTCTTGAGCGCTTGTTCCTCGAAGGCGTTCACATCCTGCGGCGCCGTGCCGGCGGCCAGGCTATGCCAGTTCAAGTCGAGCAAGGCGGCGGCGCTTTGCTCGCTCACCACGAAGCCCTTGTTGAAGGTGGCCGCTTTCTTCATCTTGTCGATCAAAGCCTGCGGAATTGCCTCGCCCGCCTTGTTCTTGGCGTAGTGGGCCAGGATTTTCGGTTCGGTGGCCCAGTATTCATTGAACTGGGACGGGAATTCAACGAAGTCGCGCGCCGTGTTCGCGCCCGACAGGCTCGGATATTGCTCATCGGCGAACAAACCATGCAGGGAATGACCGAACTCGTGGAACAAGGTGGTGACGTCGTCGAAATTGAGCAAGGCTGGCTGGCCCGCTTCCGGCTTGGCGAAGTTGGTGACGTTGTAGATCACCGGCTTGTTACCCAGGAGTTTGGACTGGGACACCATATTGTCCATCCAGGCGCCGCCGTTCTTGTTGTCGCGCTTGTAGTAGTCGCCGTAGTACAGGGCCATCGACTTGCCGTCGCGGTCGAACACTTCGTACACGCGCACGTCGGCCTGGTAGACGGGAATGTCGTGGCGCTCCTTGAAGGTCAGGCCATACAGCTCGTTGGCGGCGTAGAACACGCCGTTTTCCAGCACGCTGGAGAGTTCGAAATACGGCTTGATCTGGCTCTCGTCCAGGTCGAAGCGTTCCTTGCGCACTTGTTCAGTGTAGAAAGCCCAATCCCACGGTTGCACCTTGAACGATGGCAGCTTGGCCGCAGCCTGGCTCTTGTCGGCCTGGGCTTGGAGATCCTTCAGTTCGCGCGCGGCGCGCGCCGTGGCCGGGCCCACCAGTTGCTGCATGAACTTGATGGCCGTGGCCGGCACCTTGGCCATCTGGTCGTCCAGGTGCCAGGCGGCGTAGTTGGCAAAACCGAGCAGCTTGGCTTGCTCGGCGCGCACCTGGGCCAGGCGCAGGATCAGCTTGCGGGTATCGTTGGCGTCGCCTTTTTCAGCGCGGTTCCAGGATGCCTTGAACAGGGCTTCGCGGGTGGCGCGGTCTTGCAACAGGCTCAAGGCTGGCTGCTGGGTGGTGTTTTTGAGCGTCAATACATACTTGCCTTCGAGGCCGCGCTCCTTGGCGGCCTTGGCGGCGCCGGCGATGTCGGCGTCGGTCAAGCCGGCCAGCTTGGCCTTGTCGTCGATCACGAGCGCGCCGTCCTTGGTGGCGGCCAAGAGCTTGGTGGTGTACTGGGTGCTGAGGGTCGATTCCTCTTCGTTCAAGGCCTTCAACTTGGTCTTGTCGGCGGCTGCGAGCTTGGCGCCGCCGCGCACGAAGTTGCGGTAGGTGACTTCGAGCAAGCGCTTCGATTCGGGATCGAGCTTGAGCTTGGCGCCCTGCTTGTACACGGCTTCGATGCGATGGAACAGCTTGTCGTTCAAGGTGATCGCGTCCTGGTGGGCGGCCAGCTTGGGCGCGGCCTCTTCCTTGACCTTGTCGAGCAAATCGTTGGTGTTGGCGCCGGTGACGGCATTAAACGTTTGCTGCACGCGCGCGAGCATGGCGCCCGACTTTTCCATCGCCACCAAGGTGTTCTCGAAGGTGGGCACGGCCGGGTTGTTGGCGATGGCTTCGATCTCGGCCAATTGCAGCTTCATGGCCGCCGCCAGCGCGGGCGCGTAGTCGCTATCCTTGATCTTGTCGAACTGCGGCGCCTGGTAAGGCAGCGGACTTGGATTGAACAAGGGCTGATCCGCGTTCACGGAGGCGGAGTCGGCGGCGCAAGACTGGGCGGAAGCAAAGGCGGCGACCGCCATGGAGGTGGCGAGCACGATCGAGCGAAGACGGGTCATCTGGGGATTCCTGGGCGGTGGAAAAAGCGTAAAGTATCGTCCGCGCAGGCCTGCCTGTCAAATAGGCAAATACAAAGACAGGGCCATACCTCAGCGCTTGGTCAAGCTGGCGGCGGCGTCCATTGCCTTCATCAGATCGTCGCCAGGATGGAACGAAGCGTACAGCGCCGCAAGGAAGCGGCGTGACTCCTGCGCCGACAACGTCACATCAGCATTGGCCGCGATGGCGGTATCGGCCTCGCGCAACACGGCATCGCGCACAAACGCCGACACCGCCAAACCGCGTAAAGCAGCGGCCTTGGCGATCCGATCTTTTTCATGCTTTTCAAGGCGCAGGTCGAGACGGGCATTTGCAGTTGTCATGGCAGATTCCACTTGCACGGAATTCACCGCACAAGCGAAAGGGCTGGACCGTCCGGATCAAGCAAGATCCTTGAGGCTGCGGTCCACATCATGTCATTCGCGATGCCGACCGCAGATGGTGCCACTTACTTCGTTGCGATCTTGCCGCCCTTTTTCTCGCACTCGCTCTTGCCTACGACCAGGAAGCCATGTCCCTTGCAGACGTTTTGCCCCTTGCAGGCGTTTTCGGCGGTCTTGCAAGCGCTCGTGCCTTTGCAGCTATTGATGCCCATGCAGTGGACGGTATCCGCGGCGGCGGCGGTGGCCGAGGCGGCGGCGCCTTCGGCATGGGCGGCGCCACACAACATCATCGAGGCGACAGCGGCGGCGATTGCGGCGCCATGATTGCTAGCTTTTTTCATGCGGGTCTCCAATTATCGTGATTTTGAATCGATGGAACACACCCTTGCGGGCCAGGCACTGCAAAACCAGGGACGGCACAACACCATGCTCACTGCTGCGGATTGACGCGCTCGATCTTCGAATGGAGCTTGTTCAAGCCGGACAAATACGCCTTGGCCGAGGCCACGATGATGTCCGGATCGGAACCGACGCCATTGACGATGCGCCCACCCTTCGACAGCCGCATCGTCACCTCGCCTTGCGACTGGGTGCCGTTGCTGATGGCGTTGATCGAGAATAACACCAGTTCGGCGCCGCTGGCAGCTTCGCGTTCGATCGCGTTGACGGTCGCGTCGACCGGCCCGTCGCCCTGCCCCTCACAGCTGTACTCCTTGCCGTCCATGGCGAACACGACCTTCGCGCGCGGGGTTTCGCCCGTCTCCGAGTGTTGCGAGAGCGAGACAAAACGGTAGTGTTCGCCGTCTTGCGCATGCTCCTCGTCGGACACGAGGGCCATGATGTCTTCGTCGAAAATATCGGACTTGCGGTCGGCCAGCTCCTTGAAGCGCGCGAAGGCGGCGTTCACTTCCGCTTCCGATTCGAGCTCGATGCCCAGTTCCTGCAGGCGCTGCTTGAAGGCGTTGCGGCCCGACAGCTTGCCCAGCACGATCTTGTTGGCGGTCCAGCCCACGTCCTCGGCGCGCATGATCTCGTAAGTTTCGCGCGCCTTCAAGATGCCATCCTGGTGGATGCCGGACGCGTGCGCGAAGGCGTTCGCGCCTACCACCGCCTTGTTCGGCTGCACCGCGAAGCCGGTGATTTGCGACACCATCTTGGAGGCCGCCACGATTTGGGTGGCGTCGATGCCCAGCTCGAGCTTGAAGTAATCGGGACGCGTGCGCACCGCCATCACCACTTCCTCGAGCGCGGTGTTGCCGGCGCGCTCGCCCAAGCCATTGATCGTGCATTCGATCTGGCGCGCCCCGCCTATCATCACGCCGGCCAGGGAATTGGCCACCGCCAGCCCCAGGTCGTTGTGGCAGTGCACCGACCAGATCGCCTTGTCCGAATTGGGAATGCGCTCGCGCAGGCGGCGAATGGTGGCGCCGAACATTTCCGGCATCGCGTAGCCCACCGTGTCGGGGAAATTGATGGTGGTGGCGCCTTCGGCGATCACGCCCTCGAGCACCCGGCACAGGAAATCCTCGTCCGAGCGGCTGCCGTCCTCCGGGCTAAATTCGATGTCGTCCGTGTATTGGCGCGCACAGCGGATTGCCAGCCTCGCTTGCTCGAACACCTGGTCCGGTTCCATGCGCAGCTTGACCTGCATGTGCAAGGGCGAAGTGGCGATGAAGGTATGGATGCGCTTGCGCTGCGCCGGCGCCAGCGCCTCGGCCGCGCGCGTGATGTCGCGGTCGTTGGCGCGCGAGAGCGAGCACACCACCGATTCGCGCACCGCCGTGGCGATGGCCTTGATCGATTCGAAGTCGCCCTGCGAGGCGGCGGCGAAGCCAGCCTCGATCACGTCGACCTTCATGCGCTCGAGCTGGCGCGCGATGCGCAGCTTTTCGTCCTTGGTCATCGAGGCGCCCGGCGATTGCTCGCCGTCGCGCAAGGTGGTGTCGAAAATGATGAGGCGATTTGCATTGCTCATGGCGGCTCCCGAAAAGGCTAAGAATGAAATGAAATCCGATTCATGCGCCCGCTCCGCCCGCCATGCATCACATGGCGTCAGTCGCGTTCGCTGGCGTCGTCCGATTCGTCCTCGGTCTGCACGATCGACACGCTCTGGCCCTTGGCCATGCGCCAGAAGAAGACGGCGTAACCGGACAAGCCGTAGAACAGGAACAAGGCCCACAAGACCTTGGCCGTGTCGATGGCCAACAGGGCCAGGCCCAGGGCGATCAGGAATACGGCGATGAAGGGCACCCGGTGGTGGAAATTGACGTCTTTAAAACTGTAGAACGGCACGTTGGTGACCATGGTCAAGCCGGCGAACACCGTCACGCCCCAGGACAGGGCCTTGAGGTCGGCGCCCGGCACTTCCAGGTCCACCATCAGCAAGATCAAGCCGGCCACCAGGGCGGCCGCGGCCGGACTGGGCAAGCCCTGGAAGAAGCGCTTGTCGACGACGGCGATATTGGTGTTGAAACGGGCCAGGCGCAGCGCGGCGCCGGCGCAATAGACGAAGGCGGCGATCCAGCCCAGCTTGCCCATACCCTTGAGCGACCATTCGTACATCACCAGCGAAGGCGCGGCGCCGAAGGACACCATATCCGACAAGCTGTCGTACTGGGCGCCGAATTCGGACTGGGTGTTGGTCAGGCGCGCGATGCGTCCGTCCAGGCCGTCGAGCACCATGGCGATGAAGATGGCCCAGGCGGCGCGCTCGAAATGGTCGCCCATGGCCATGACGATGGCGTAGAAACCGCAAAACAGGGCCGCCGTGGTGAACGCGTTGGGCAACAGGTAGATGCCGCGGCTGCGCATGGGCGCACCGTCCGCCCCGATGCGCGGCTGGCGCGCGTACTTCGAGAAGCGCGCCAGGCGACCCGCCTTCTTGGCAAGGGGCTGGCCGGATTTTGGTTTGCGTCGTGGGAAGGTGGCCATAAATTTCCGTTTCAAGTGATTGGTCGCATATTGCGGGGCGCCGCGCGGGGCGCCTGCTTGCCACCATTATAGTGGCCACCTCGGCAAGAATGCGAACTCATATCCCTACTTGAATCTCAACTTTCCAAGCAATTGCATTTGAAGCGTGGTCGCGCCGGGTTCGAAACTCGGTTCCGGAACCGAGGCTGGCGCATTACGATAACTTGTCGCGCGCGCGCCAATACTTTTGTCTGGCATCCTGACTTCAAAATCCCGGTTGCGGGCGGTCCCATCAAAGTCGAGCGTTTCAAGGGTCGCGTCGGACAATTTGCGCCCCATCGCCAGCGCAATTGCCGTCGCGCGCTCATTCAAGTTACGGTAGGTCGCTGCGATACGTTCGTCATCGAGCGCACGCAAGGTAGCGGGCGTCAGACCGAATTGCAGGTCGCTCAAGGCGAGCAGGCGCTGCGCGGCTGCCACCGTCTTCGGCAGCATCACGAGGTTTGTCGTTTTCAGCTGCACGTAATGGTTTATCCGCCACATGGGTAACGCCTTGGGCCCGGTGCGCCGTGCTGGATAGATCGCCTCGCTCGTATAGCCATGCGTTTGCAACACGGCCTGCGGATCGCTCGCGCGCAGTATCTCCATGCCCTGCTTCATTTTCTGATTCACGCGCGAAGCGGCGACCGTTTTGTCACGGTCCTGTTCCTCGACCGTGAATTCAAGGATGGCTTCGTCGTTCGCGTGCGTCACCTCGGCCTGCGCGGGCACGATGACCAGCGTGCCGGCGGTCGGCAAAGTCGATTGCGCGTGCGCCTGCGTTGCCAACAGCGCGAGCAGCGCCAAACCAGCAATGGGCTTCAAGAACATGTATCAAACTCCCCGGTCATGACACCCAATGGTTCTGCGCGGCTCCCGCGAATGCGGAAGCCGCTACCTGCGCTTTAGTTCTTGGACTGGTCGACCAGCTTGTTCTTGGCGATCCATGGCATCATCGCGCGCAGCTTGGCGCCCACTTCCTCGATCTGGTGCTCGGCAGTCAAGCGGCGGCGCGAAATCAAGGTCGGCGCTCCGGCCTTGTTTTCGAGGATGAAGCTTTTCGCGTATTCGCCCGTCTGGATATCCTTCAAGCACTGGCGCATGGCGTTCTTGGTGTCCTCGGTCACAATGCGTGGACCGGTCACGTATTCGCCATACTCGGCATTGTTGGAAATCGAGTAGTTCATATTGGCGATGCCGCCCTCGTAGATCAAGTCCACGATCAGCTTCAATTCATGCAGGCACTCGAAGTACGCCATCTCCGGCGCATAGCCGCCCTCGACCAGGGTCTCGAAACCGGCCTTGATCAATTCCACCGCGCCGCCGCACAGCACGGCTTGCTCGCCAAACAGGTCGGTCTCGGTCTCTTCGCGGAAATTGGTCTCGATGATGCCGGCGCGCCCGCCACCATTGGCCATCGCGTAGGACAGCGCGATCTCGCGCGCGTTGCCCGACTTGTCCGCATACACGGCCACCAGGTGCGGCACGCCGCCGCCCTGGGTGTAAGTGCCGCGCACGGTGTGGCCCGGCGCCTTGGGCGCGACCATGATCACGTCGAGATCGGCGCGCGGCACCACTTGGCCGTAGTGAACATTGAAGCCATGCGCGAAAGCCAGCACCGCGCCCTGCTTGGCGTGCGGCGCAACGGACTCGTTGTAGACCTGGGCGATATGCTCGTCTGGCAGCAAGATCATGATGACATCGGCCGCCTTGATCGCGTCATTCACCTCGGCCACTTTCAAGCCGGCCTGCTCCACTTTCTTCCACGACGCGCCGCTCTTGCGCAGGCCGACCGTGACATTCACCCCCGAATCGTTGAGGTTTTGCGCGTGCGCGTGTCCCTGCGAGCCGTAGCCGATGATGGCGACGTTCTTGCCTTTGATGAGGGAGAGGTCGCAATCTTTGTCGTAAAAAACTTTCATGATTTTTCCTAAGTATTGAATATGGGTTTTGCCGTGCTGGCGGAATCTAAACTTTGAGGATGCGTTCGCCGCGTCCGATGCCCGAGCCGCCGGTGCGCACCGTTTCCAGGATGGCGGCGCGGTCGATCGAATCGATGAAGGCGTCGAGCTTGCCCTTGTTGCCGGTCAGCTCGATGGTGTAAGTCTTCTCGGTCACGTCAATGATGCGCCCGCGGAAGATATCGGCGGTGCGCTTCATCTCTTCGCGCTCCTTGCCCACGGCCCGCACCTTGATGAGCATGAGTTCGCGCTCGATATGCGCGCCCTCGGTCAGGTCGACCACCTTGACGACTTCGATCAAACGGTTCAAGTGCTTGGTGATTTGCTCGATGATATCGTCCGAGCCGCTGGTGACGATGGTCATGCGCGAGAGCGTGGCATCCTCGGTCGGCGCCACCGTCAGCGTTTCGATGTTGTAGCCGCGCGCCGAGAACAAGCCCACCACGCGCGAGAGCGCGCCCGCTTCGTTTTCCAGCAAAACAGAAATAATATGGCGCATGATCAAAGGTCCTCCGAGCCGAGCAGCATTTCGGACAAGCCCTTGCCGGCCTTGACCATCGGCCAAACGTTCTCCGTCTGGTCGGTGATGAAATTCATGAACACCAGCCTGTCTTTCATGCCGAAAGCTTCGCGCAGCGCGCCGTCGACGTCGCCCGGTTTCTCGATCTTCATGCCCACGTGGCCGTAGGCCTCGGCCAGCTTGGAAAAGTCCGGCAGCGAATCCATATAGGACTCGGAATAGCGCGAGCCGTAGTCGATTTGCTGCCATTGCCGCACCATGCCCAGGAAGCGGTTGTTGAGCAGGATGATTTTCGGCGTCAAATGGTATTGCTTGCAGGTGGCCAGTTCCTGGATGCACATCTGGATCGAGCCTTCGCCGGTGATGCAGGCGACGGTGGCGTCCGGGTTGGCCATCTGCACGCCCATGGCGTAAGGCAAACCCACGCCCATGGTGCCCAGGCCGCCGGAATTGATCCAGCGCCGCGGCTTTTCAAACGGATAGTATTGGGCCGCCCACATCTGGTGCTGTCCCACGTCGGAGGTGATGAAGGCGTCGCCCTTGGTGATGTCCCACACTTTTTGCACCACCGCTTGCGGCTTGATCACCACATCCGAATCGGCGAACTTGAGGCAATCGCGCCCGCGCCATTCACCGATCTGCTTCCACCAATCCTTGAGCGCGGGAGCGTTGACGCGCGCATCGATCGCATCTAACTGGGCCAGGAATTCGACCAGCACATCCTTGACGTTGCCGACGATGGGAATGTCGACCTTGACGCGTTTGGAAATGGAGGACGGGTCGATGTCGACGTGGATGATCTTGCGCGGATTGCTGGCGAAGTGCTTGGGGTTGCCGATCACGCGGTCGTCAAAGCGTGCCCCGATGGCGATCAAGACGTCGCAATGCTGCATCGCCATATTCGCTTCGTAGGTGCCGTGCATGCCAGGCATGCCCACGAAGTTTTCGCTCGAGGCGCGGTAGGCGCCCAAGCCCATCAGCGTGTTGGTGACCGGGAAGCCCAGGCGATCGACCAGCTTGTTCAATTCGGGCGCGGCGTTGGCCAGGATCACGCCACCGCCCGTGTAGATCATCGGGCGCTCCGCTTGCAGCAAAAGCTGGACCGCCTTGCGAATCTGGCCCGAGTGGCCCTTGTCGACCGGCTTGTACGAGCGCATTTCCATATCCTTGGGATACTCGAAAAAGCACTTGTGCATGCTGATATCCTTGGGGATATCGACCAGCACGGGGCCGGGACGGCCGGTGCGGGCGATGAAAAACGCTTTTTTCATCGTCGCGGCCAGGTCCTTGACGTCCTTGACCAGGAAGTTGTGCTTGACGCAAGGGCGCGTGATGCCCACCGTGTCGCATTCCTGGAAGGCATCCTGGCCAATCGCGTGGCTGGGCACCTGGCCGGAGATGACGACCAGCGGAATCGAATCCATATAGGCCGTCGACAAGCCGGTGACGGCGTTCGTCACGCCCGGGCCGGAGGTGACCAGGGCCACGCCGACCTTGTGCGAGCTGCGCGAATAGGCGTCGGCCGCGTGCACGGCTGCCTGCTCGTGGCGCACCAGGATATGCTGGAATTTGTCTTGCTTGAAGATGGCGTCGTAGATGTAGAGGACCGCTCCGCCCGGATAGCCGAAGACGTGTTCCACGCCCTCTTCCGCCAGACAACGCACTACAATCTCAGCGCCCGTGATGGGAGCTGCTGCTTCGTGACTCATGATACATTCCTTTCAAGACCCATTGGGAGGTGATCGGATGCTCGTTCCTGGCGACGGCGCACGTGGCTGCGATTCTCAGGCGTCCCTTCTTTCTGCGGTCACGCCGATCTTTCCGTCCACCGTAGGGAACGTACGAACCGACGCTAAACGCAACTCGTTTGGCGTGAGTTTCTGCAGCGATGTGTGCACGGCTCGCGCTTGTGGCGCGGGTTGGAGCAAACTGCCTACATATGAAAGCGCGCCCCGCCGACGCCGGCCTTGTGTGCCGGCCGCGACGGGACCATAGCGCTCCGGGGATGCGGAGCGTCCCTTACGTTACTGCGTTGCAGCATTTCGGTCAAGGCAAATTTGACAAGGCGCGCGCGAAGTACGCGCATCTGGCGTGCGGCAGGCGTGCGGCAGGCGTGCGCGCGGTGTGCTCTGCGGGCCAAAATGGGGCGTGCGCAAGTAAATACGGTGCAAAAACAGCTGTTTTTTGCTAGGATGCCTCAGTTTTTCCAAAATGCCAGCCACATATGATGTGGCGGCCCACCTCTCGTACGCCCCGGCATGGCCACAGATAAAGAATTATCCGATTTCCTGGAAAGTGTCGAGCGGCGCGCCTTCAAGCAGGCCGTGTACGCCGTGCGCAAGGACGAAGCGGCCCTTGACGTGGTGCAGGACGCGATGATCAAGCTTGCCGAAAAATACGGCGACAAACCCGCGGCCGAACTGCCGATGCTGTTTCAGCGTATATTACAGAACACGATACTTGATTATTTCCGGCGGGAAAAAGTACGCAATACCTGGGTCAGCCTGTTTTCCGGCATGGGCCGGGGTGAGGAAGACCACGAAGACTTCGACATGCTCGAGTCCTACGCGGCCGAGGAAGGCACGGCCGCTTCCGAGTCGAGCGCGGACAAGGTTGAAAGAATGCAAATTCTTAATTTGATCGACGAAGAAGTACAAAAGCTCCCGGCGCGTCAACGGGAAGCCTTCCTCATGCGTTACTGGCAAGACATGGACGTGGCTGAAACAGCCGAGGCGATGGGATGCTCCGAGGGCAGCGTGAAAACGCATTGCTCGCGCGCCACCCACGCCCTGGCGGAGTCGCTCAAAGCCAAGGGGATACACTTATGAACACCGACGATCTGAATTTCGCGTACAAGGTACGCCACGCGCTCAACGAGAAGCTCGACAGTTTGCCCGCCGCCACCACGCAGCGGCTCGCTGCCGCCCGCAAGACGGCCGTGGCGCGCAAAAAGGCACACGCGCCGGTGCGCGTGTTCGGCCACGCCTTGGCTGGCCACGCGGGCAACTTCATTTCCTCGCACTTTTCCTTTGTCACCCGGGTTGGTGTTGCCGTTCCGCTCATGTTCCTGGTGGCAGGACTGGCCAGCATCTACCATTTCGAGCGCCAGCAACGCATCGCCGAAATCGCCGAACTGGACGCGGCCGTGCTGTCGGACGAATTGCCCTTGACCGCTTACCTGGACCATGGCTTCAACGCCTACCTGGCGCACGGGCCGCAAGCCCGGGCCGAGCAGCCTAGCCAGGCAGAGCAGCAATAAGCATGACAGGCAAACATTCGGGTGCTTCGACGAGGGCGGCTGCGGCTGTCCTTATCGTCTGCGCCTTGGCAAGCGGCGTCAGCATTGCACGCCAGGCGAGCGCACCAGCCCCGAGCGTGCCCGCCCCGAGCGTGCCCGCCGCAGCGGCAAGCACCACGCCCGCGACCGGCGCACCCGCAAGCTCAGCTGCGCCAGTGGCCGCCGTGCGCGCGTCAGCGTCGATGCCCGCGAGCGCGCAAGCCAAGCCCGGCGTGATCGCCGTTCCCGTCAAAGCGCCAGCGGCGCTCAAGCCAACGCCAGCCAAGACGCTCGACAAACCCCTGTGGATCGAACTCAAACCAGCCCAGCAGCTCGCCTTGCAGCCACTGGCCGGCGAATGGGACAAGCTGGAAGCGGTGCGCAAGCAAAAGTGGGTGGAGATCGCCAACCGCTTCCCCGCCATGAAGCCGGAAGAACAGCAGCGCATGCACGAGAAAATGCGCGAATGGATCAAGCTCACCCCCGAACAGCGCCGGGTCGCGCGCGAAAACTACGCGCGCGCCAAGACCATGGCGCCGAACCAGAAATCGGCCCAGTGGGAGCAATACCAGCAATTGCCGGAAGATCAGAAAAAGAAACTCGCCGCTGAACTGGCCGAAAAGAAGCAAGTAGCCAATTTGCCCTCGGCCTCGCAGGCCAAGGCCAAGAAGGTCACGCCGCTGCGCGCGAGCACGCCGCCGGCCGGCTACGTGCCGGCACCAGCCCCGGCGGCCACGGCGCCCGCCCCAGCAGTGGCCGCGCCAGCGTCGGCGCCAGCAGCTGCGCCCCAGCCGGCAGCGGCGGCATCTACTCCTTCAACATCGACCCCGGCTGCGGCCACGCCCGTCACCAATGCAAAATAGTACGTCGCAGCACCCTACTCCCACCGTTGCACGTCGCCTTGTCTGCATGATTTACGACACCCTGCTCTTTGCGGCGGTGGAAATGCTGGCCTTGGCGCTGTTCATGATCATCACCCAAAACCAGCACTCGAGCCTGCTCGACGCCGTGCGCGCCATGGTGTTTGTGATCGCGGCCGGCGCCTACTTCATCTATTCCTGGACCAATAGCGGGCACACCCTGGCCATGAAGACGTGGCGCATCGCGGTCTTTCCGGCGAGCGGCCCCGGCAGACTGTCCGCGCGCGCGGCCTTGCTGCGCTTCGTGTTCGCCTGGGGCTGGGTGGCACCGGGCCTGCTCCTGATCCACGCCTTGAAGCTGGTCGCCAGCCGCGACGGCAACCGCTACGCGGCGCTCGGCATCCTGGCAGCCAATATCCTGGCCTGGGCCTTGAGCGCCTACCTCGACCCGGACCGCCAATTCCTGCACGACAAACTGGCCGGCACGCGCCTGGTGCTGCTGCCCGCGCGCGGCGCCAAAGCGCCCGCCTGATCGCCATTCGTCGGCGCCGGCGTCGAAGCGTCGCAAAGGGCCACCGCCCCCACCCTGCCAGCGCTACACTGTGGCCATGCTGATCCCCCCATCACTCAAACTCGCCTGGCACGCGCTGTGGACACTCAAGAAACAGCGCCTGGAAGCGCGCTGGATACGGCCCGCGCTCGCCACCGCCCTCGCCTTTATTGTCTGGCTCGCCCTGCTCGCCCTCGGCAGCTCCGGCTCGCTGGTGCTCGAACCGCTCGACGCGCCAATCTGGAACATGATCCTGTTTGGCAGCCTGGTCATTTGCCTGTGCATCGCCCATACCATCCTGGCGCTGGCGTGCGCGCTCGAAAGGGCCTTGCCGGCGCGCCTGCTCGAGCGCCTCTCACCCGCGCGCGACTGGCGCGCGGTGCTGGCGCTCAACGCCCTGGTGATCTGCGGCGCCATGCTGGGCAACGTGCTGGGCCTGGCCCTGGGCGGCGCTCTGTTCGGGGTCGACGTCTGGAGCGAGATGTTCATCTCTGCGCCGCAAGCCATGCTCCATTTCCTCAACCTGCTCCTGGTGATTGCCGCCATCAATGGCGTGATCTGGTTCCAGCGCATTCGCGCCCAGGCGCTGCGCCACCAGGCTACCGAAGCCCAGCTGCGCCTGCTGCAAGGCCAGATCGAGCCCCACTTCCTGTTCAACACCCTGGCCAATGTGCAAAGCTTGATGGATTACGATCCGCCGCGCGCCAAGCAAATGCTCGAAGGTTTCACCGACTACCTGCGCGCCAGCCTGGGACAGCTGCGCGACGCCGACAGCACGCTCGCGCTCGAGCTGCAGACGATCGAGACCTATTTGTCGCTGCTGCAGATCCGGATGGGCGAGCGCCTGCGTTTTTCTATCGAAGCGAGCGAGCAGGCGCGCGCGGCCGTGCTACCCACGCTGCTGCTGCAGCCGCTGGTGGAAAACGCCATCCACCACGGCCTCGAGCCGAAGGTCGCGGGCGGCAGCGTGTACGTGCGCGCCAGCGTGGAAGCGGGCCGGCTTGTCTTGTGCGTCGAAGACGACGGCCTGGGCCTGGACGCGCCGCGCCGTACGGTCGGCGCCGGCAACGGCATGGCGCTGGCCAATCTGCGCGCGCGCCTTCAATCGCGCTACGGCCCGCATGCCGCGCTGACCCTGACCCCACTGGGCGTGGGAACGCGCGCCCAGCTCGAACTACCATTGCGGAGCATGCCATGACGCGCGCCCTGATCGCCGACGACGAAGCCCATCTCGCCCAATACCTCAAGGACCAGTTGCTGCGTCTATGGCCCGAGCTCGAGATCGTCCAGATCGCCCGCAATGGCGATGAAGCGGCCGCCCTGATCGCGCAACTGGAGCCGGACATCGCCTTCCTCGATATCCAGATGCCGGGCTTGAACGGCCTTGAGGTGGCGCAAGGCATCGAGGGCGCCACGCGCGTGGTGTTCGTCACCGCCTACGACGAATTCGCGCTGCAGGCATTCGAGCACGCGGCGCTGGACTACCTGCTCAAGCCCTTGAAGAGCGAGCGCCTGGCGCGCACCATCGAACGGGTGAAGGCCGCGCTGGCCGCGCCGCCGCCCGAGGACGCGCGCATGGCGCAGGCGCTGCAGCAACTGATGGCCGGCAGCGCCGCCACGCCGGCGCGCCTGCGCTATGTGCGCGCCACGCGCGCCGACCTCACCCACCAGATCGACGTGGACCAGGTGCTGTTCTTCCATGCCGACGACAAATACACGGTCGTGCAAACAGCCAGCGGCGAATACCTGATCCGCATGCCGATCGCGGAGCTGGCGGCGCAGCTCGACCCATCCCAGTTCTGCCAAATCCACCGTTCCACCCTGATCAACCTGGCCCACCTGGGCGCGACGCGACGAAACGAGCCGCCTGTTCGTGCGCATCAAGGGCCATGCGGCCGAGCTGCCCGTCAGCCGCGCCTACGTCCACCTGTTCCGCCCGATGTAGCGCGCGCTCGCCAGTCGTCGGCGCCGGCGTCGATTCGTCGCACGGCGCGGGTAAGGCGACTGCGGCGCTGGCACAGTTTGCCCTGTCGAGCCCTTGCGCTCTCCCGAACAGGACAAACACGAATGTTCCGACTTTCGCTAAAAATGACCATGCGCGACTGGCGCGCCGGCGAACTGCACTTCCTGCTGGCGGCGCTGGCGCTGGCGGTGGCGGCCATCGCCTCGGTCAATTTCTTCACCGACCGCCTGGGCACCGCGATTTCCCGCAACGCCCATCACATGCTGGGCGCCGACCTGCTCCTTAGTAGTGGCAAGCCGCTCGCGCCAAGCTGGCAGGACACGGCGCGCAAGGCTGGCCTGGCCAGCGCCCAAACCGTCATCCTGAGCAGCATGGCCAGCAATGGCGCGCCCGGCGCGCCGATGCAGCTGGTCGAGCTGAAGGCGGTCGGACCGGGCTATCCGCTGCGCGGCGCGCTGCGCCTTGCCGGCGGCGCGGCCAGCGCGCACGGCGGCGCCGCCCCCGCGCCGGGCACCGCGTGGATCGATCCGGCCCTGATGGCGCAGCTGCACCTGGCGCCGGGCCAAGCCATCAAGGTCGGCGACCTGCGCATGCGTGTCGCCGACGTCATCGTCAGCGAGCCCGATCGCGGCCTCTCGCCAATTCTGCTGCCGCGCGTGATGATCGCACTGACGGACCTGGCCGCCAGCGGCTTACTGCAAGACGGCGCGCGCGCCCACTACCAATTACTGCTGGCGGGCGAGGCGCCCGCATTGTCTGCCACCGCGGCGGCGTTCAAGGCCAGCCTGGCGCAAAGCAGGCGCAAGGACGTGCGCATGGCATCGATCGAATCGATGCAAAGCGATATGGGAGGGGCGCTCACGCAAGCGGGCCAGTTCTTCTCGCTGGTGAGCCTGCTCACTGCGATGCTGGCGGCGCTGGCGGTGGCGATGGCCGCGCGCCGCTTCATGCTGCGCCATGCCGATGCCTGCGCCGTGTTGCGCTGCCTGGGCTTGCGCCAGGCGCAGCTGGCGCGCCTGTTCCTGTATGAGTTTTTGCTGGTGGGCGCCGCCGCCACCGGCGTCGGCCTCTTGTGCGGCTATGCGGGCCACTTCGTACTCCTTGAGTGCATGGCCGGTGTGCTGAGGATGGAGATGCCGCCGCCCAGCGCACTGCCGGCGCTCTTTAGCGGCGCCACCGGCTTACTGATGCTGCTCGGCTTCGCGCTGCCGCCGCTGCTGCAGTTGCGCGACGTAGCTCCCATTCGGGTGCTGCGGCGCGAACACGGCGCGCCGCCGGCGCGGGCGGCGTTCACCTACCTGCCCGGCGCGCTCGCCTTCGGCGCGCTCGTCCTGTGGCAGTGCGGCGACGCCAAGCTCGGTTTGTTCACCTTTGCCGGCTTTGGCGCGGCCGCCATCATTTTCGCCGCCGCGGCGGCGCTCGGCCTGCTTGCCTTGGTGCCTGCACGCGCAGCCCGCCTTGGCCCGGCATGGCGCTTTGCCTTGACCTCGCTGCAGCGGCGCCGGCGCGCGACCATCACCCAAACGGCGGCGCTCGCGCTCGGCCTGATGGCCTTGCTGCTGCTGAGCGTCGTGCGCACGGACCTGACTGCTGCCTGGCGCGAGGCCATACCGGCGAACGCACCGACCCATTGGATCATGAATATCCAGAGCGCCCAGCATGACGAAGTAGCAGCGCGCCTGCGCGTCTTCGGCGAGCCAACAATGTACCCGGACGTGCGGGCGCGCCTCGTCCTCATCAACGGCAAGCCGCTCTCCGCTTTCACCTTCGCACGCGGCATCGCGACCGATATCGCCGAACGCGAACTGGACATGACGGCGAGCGCCAAACCACCCCCGTCGAGCAGCATCAGCGGCGGGCAGTGGTTCAAGGCCGACGCCGCCACGCCCGAGGTCTCCATCGATGCAGAGGTGCTGGCCGAACTCAAGCTCGCGCTTGGCGACACCCTCGCCTTCGATGTCGGCGCGCGCCGCATCAATGCGCGCATCACGAGCACACGCAAGATCGACCGGCGCTCGCGCAGCTCCGACTTCCTGTTCGTGGTCAATCCGCAAGCGGTGGCCGGGCTGCTGCAAAACTGGAGCGCGGCGGTGAAAGTGCCTGCGTCCGATACAGCCTTTGCCGGGCGCATGGGCGAGCACTTCCCCAATCTGAGCATCTTCCACATCGGCACGCTGCTGGCACAAATGCAACAACTGCTCGCGCAGGTGGCCACGGCGATCGAATTTTTGTTCCTGTTCACGCTGGCGGCCGGCGTGCTGGTGTTGTATGCGGCGCTGGCGAGCTCGCAAGACGAGCGCATGCGCCAGAGCGCCATCCTGCGCGCGCTGGGCGCCTCGCGCCGCCAACTGGTGCGCGCGCAGTGGATCGAATTCCTGCTCACCGGCGCCATGGCCGGGGCGCTGGCCGCCGCCGGCGCCTGCCTCGCCAGCTGGGCGCTGGCGCGCTTCGTGTTCGATCTGCCGTGGACGATGGCGCCGGCCTTGCTGCCGCTTGGCGTGCTGGCCGGCTGCCTGTGCGCGGTCGCCGGCGCATGGAGCGGTTTGCGCCACGTATTGAATACCCCACCACTAAACAGCCTGCGCGCGGCCTGAAGCGCGCTGGCACATAACAAGGAGAAAACAATGACGACCATGAATATCCCGCTCGCCCACGGCGCGCTTGACGCACCCGTGCACCGGGCCGCCGGCGCTGCCGGCACGGCCATCGCCGTGCATGGCCTGAACAAGCGCGTCGCCGACGCTGGCGGCGAACTGACAATCCTGCAGGACATCGATTTGCAGGTCGACCTTGGTGAGACGATCGCCATCGTCGGCGCATCGGGATCGGGCAAGTCCACGCTGCTAGGCATACTAGCCGGCCTCGATTTACCCAGCGCCGGTTCCGTGGCACTGGCGGGCCAGGACTTGTTTTGCCTCGACGAGGACGGGCGCGCCGCCTTACGCCAGCGGCATGTGGGTTTCCTGTTCCAGTCCTTCCACCTTTTGGCGCACCTGAACGCGCTAGAAAACGTCATGCTGCCGCTCGAGCTTGGAAACGACCGGGACGCGCGCGCCAAGGCCGAGCGCGCGCTCACCCGCGTAGGATTGCAAGAGCGTGCCCGCCACTATCCCAGGTTCCTGTCCGGCGGCGAGCAGCAGCGCGTGGCGCTGGCGCGCGCCTTCGTTGGCGCGCCGGACCTGCTGTTCGCGGACGAACCGACAGGCAGCCTCGACGCGGCCACTGGAGCGGCCGTCATCGACCTGATGTTCGAGCTCAATCGGGAACAGGGCTCGACCCTGGTGCTCGTCACCCATGACATGGCGGTGGCGGCGCGTTGCGCGCGCACCGTGACGATGCGCGCGGGACGGCTGTCATGATCAAGTGCTTGATCTTAATTGGCCTGATCGCCGCGCTGCTGGCATCGAACGGCGCGCGCGCCGACGGCACCGCCGACCTGAAGAACGCGCTGCTGCGCCTGCGCTCTGGCACGCCGCTCAAGGCCAGCATGGAGGTGAAGACGTGGCACCGCGTCGGCGAAGGCAAGGACGCGCTTGAAACGAGCGGCCAGGCCAATGTCACGCTCGACGATGGCGCACAGGGCGTTCAAGTCACCTACTCCAGGGAGTTCATCGCGCGCCTGGAGGGCGAAGACGAGGCCGTGGCGCGCGATCCGAACGCCAGGACGCCCGCCACCAGCGCCGCGCGCGAGCTGGGCGCTGCCGAATTGCGCCCGATGCTGTCGGCCGCGGCGGGCTTGATGCAGCTATTGGAAAAAGCGCTGCCGGCGGGCGAACGGATCGACAGCTACAAAGGCAAGCCGGCACGGCTGCTCAGCTACACGCTGCCCATCAGCACACTCAGGGAGCGCGATCGCAAATACGTCAAACACTTCGAGGCCACGCTCAATATCTGGATCGACCAGGATGGCACGCCGCTGGCGAGCCGGCTGCGCGAAGCCATCAGCGGGCGCGCCTTTGTCGTCGTAGGCTTCGAGGCCAACAACGAGGAACAGCGAGTCTACGAAGTGCGCGGCGAGCGCCTGCTGGCGGTGCGTTCGGATTCGGTCAGCACGTCGGCGGGCGCAGGTGAGCGCGACGAACGACGCGTCTCGCGCACGATGCAAGCCTACACCCGTTAGCGACGCCTTCAGCGGCCTGGCGATCATCGCGCAAGGTCATACAGCTGCGCCTAGGCAGCCGCGCGTGTCTGCGCTTCGGCGCCATGCTCGGCAAGGATATGCACGGCCCCCTCAAAGCGCGCCCTGCCCGCCTCCATGAATTCCATGCCCGCATCCGATATCGAGCGCAGCCACAGCCGGTCGCTGTGGGCTGTCTGTGCGCACGCTTGGGCCGAGGGCGATTCGAGCAAGGCAAACATGGCGCCGTCTGCGTCGTCCACGAACAGGGCGAACGAGGCTTCGCTGCCAACGGCAAAGCCCAGCGGCGCCGCATCGTCGATGTCGAAACGGTGGTCCCTGCGCGCACGGGCAAGGTGTTCGTTGATGAATTTCTCGATGCGGGGGCGATCGGTCTGGAGATCGAGCTGCGCATGGTCGAGCGCCGCAAAGATATTTTTTTTCAGTTCTTCGCGAAACAGGGCGGTTCGCGTCGCCGACACAAAGCGGCAGCGCTGGGCCGCGCGCGCGCGCGCGGCGGGCGCAACGACGCGCATCAACAATTGCTGCAAGCTGAGCAGATAGGCGGGCACGGGGCCGTCCCACAGCTGCGCCATCTCCCATGGCGTACGCAGGGGCGGTGTCGATTCGACCATGTCCAGCACTTCTTTTTGAAAGTGAGCGATGACATCGTCCACCACGCGCATGGCCTGATCGCGCTCGTCCCCATCAAGCACGGCCTGGGCCTGGCGCCGCGACAGGCCGCACACCCTGAGCACTTCGAACAGCAGTGTCGCGCCGTAAGCAGCGCCGCTCGCTGTTGCCAACGCGGCGCGCTCGGCGGGCGCCGCGAGCGCTGGGTCCAGGTAGCGTCCAAAGGAATAGGCGATCGACCATTGCAACCCCGGCAATACCTTATGCTGCTGCGCGAACGGCTGGCGCGCCAGCATGGTGGCGATATTCGCCCACGAAGGCAGGGCCGACATGGCGCCGAAATCGAGCAGCTTGGCGTCGAGGCAGACGTTTGAAATCGTGTTACTCCCATGCGGCAAGCGATGCGCGAACGAATAGGCCAGTTGGCTGGCCCAATGGCGCCACAAGGTCGCATACATTTGCTGCAAACGCGTCTTGCCGAGCAAGGCGGCCGCATGCGCGTGGAATCGGCTCACACGCAAGGTATCGATGCCGGCCTGGCTGCGATCGTCGGTATAAAACGAGCTCGCCCGCACGAAATGGGCGGGCCGGGCAAAACAGGGGCGCACCAGCAGGGTGCGGCGCTCGGTCTTCGTTCCCTGCGCTTCCTGCCACACCTGCACCAATCCCGTGTCGATAATGGCGAGCACGGGAACGGCTGAAAATGGAAATTCGGCGCGCACCACTTCCGAATAAATCGCTTCCCTGACCGACTCCTCGAGGTAGGCACCGCCCGAAGCGTGCGACTGGGCCGTCAAGGAACTGACCAGGGGCGTGCGGCCTACGCCTTTGACCAGGTAGCCATTGCATATGGCGGCCCGGCCGCTGCCGCCGTTCAAGCCGATACCGCCGCCGCCGTAGCGGTCCGCATGGGCGACGATCTGCTCCTCGCCGAAGTCCTGAGCGCTGGCATCGATCGCTTTTTGCGCATAAGCGCAAGCGGCCAGCACATGCCGTTCGTAGGCGTCCCAATCGCCGCCGGCAGCGCCGCCAAAGGCGGGGTCGTGCCGCGCCACGGCGCGGTTTAGCCAAAGCAGCCTGGCGCCGCGCAAGCGATGCAAGGTCAGTGGCACGTGGGCGCCATCGGCGCCAAACAGTTGCGCGCATGCTTGCGCGCTCAACCAGGAAACGTCATTCATAGGCGGCCCGAAAAATAGAGATCAAATACTGGCGTTCGACGGATGCGTATCTATCCATTTGCCGATGATGCGCCGCTGTTGGCGTGAAATGGCAAGCGCGGCCGCTCTGGACTTGGTACACGGCGGGCGGTACAGCACTATGCCTGCGTGTTCCGGAAACAGGGCGCCGAAGATATCGGCCTCCATCGCCGGGCGCACCGCGCGCGAGACGGCCACATCGAACAGGCAAAGCGCACTCCCCTCATTCCATTCGCTCGGGTGGATGCCATGCAAGGGCTGCTCGCCTACGCGCTCGAAGGTGCGTTCGGATAGCCAGGCCCAGGTCAGCATGCCGGCCGGTGCGCCTTGCGCGCTCAAGTAGATACGCACCTGGCGCAGCGCGACAATTTCCTTCACGACGCGGTATAGCGAGGCAACGCTCAAGTGCATATACCTGTCGCAATGGTGCAGCGCCAGAAAGCACTGTCCATGCAAATGTGCCTTGAAAAACCGCCGCTCCAGCGCATGCACGAAGTCTTCGCGCCCCGCCACCCATGGCGCCCCTCCAAACCGGGCGCGCTGTGGGCGCAGCATGAAGGAGCTGCGATCGCTGCGGCCGACCTGCTTGACCAGGCGCCGCCTGCCCTTTTGCGTGACATAGGTGCAGGTATCGTATTTGGACAAGCGCTGGTCGCGCAAATGCGCCATGATGGTGCCAAGCGCACCATCGCGCGCCGTGAAATCGACGATCCACGGCTGCTGGCCGCCCGTCCAGTCCGACTGCGCTAGCCCCGTGCCCCCATGCTTGACCATGGCGCGGTGGACCTTGTCGTTGACCAGCGCCCACGTCACGCCGCCAACGAGGCGCCCCACCGGGTCGAAATAGAATTCGTACTGGCCGCAGGCGAGCGCGGGCAGGATACGCGCCAGCTGCTGTGCGCATTGGCTCGCGTGCGCTGCCACACCAAACAGACGCAAGGCCAGACCCAAGGCAAGCGCTTTCCGGTACTGGGGATCGGCCGGCACGGCGGCGCCCGCGAGAACCTGATCCAGGCAATAGATTTTCATATTCCACCTTCCCCCTTCGAGCCACCCGTGTGCAGCGGCGGCGCCATCATGCGCATTCCCGCTCGCGCTCGGTTTCATCGTTGGCGGCACCCCGCTCGACGAGCTTTCCATTGCACATCTCAAGCACACGCCCGGCTGCGGCAATGGTCTCGGGACGGTGGGCCACCATGATCCGGGTCAGGTCGAGCTGGCCCAGGGCCGCGTTCACCCTTTGCTCATTGTCGACATCGAGGTGGCTGGTCGCCTCGTCCAGCGCCAGGATGCGCGGTTGCTTGTAAAGGGCGCGCGCTAGCAATACCCGTTGCTTTTGCCCGCCCGACAAACTACTTCCCATATCGCCAACCAAGCTTTGGTATCCCATCGGCATTGCCACAATTTCCCCGTGGATAGCCGCTGCCTTCGCGCATTGCTCGGCGCGCTCGGTGTCGATCTTGGCATCGAAGAAGCTGATGTTTTCCAGCAGTGAGCCGGCCAGCAAGACATCGTCTTGCATCACCGTCCCGACCAATTCGCGATAGCGCCGCAAGCCTATCTGGCGCACCGGGATATGTCCGACAAGCACGTCGCCCTCGGTGGGCGAGAGCAAGCCCAGGATGATTTTGCACAAAGTCGTCTTGCCGCAGCCGCTGGCACCCACCAGGGCCAGGCTTTCGCCGGCGGGAATGTGCAAGTCGACCCCATCGAGTATCCACGGCTCGCCATCGGCATAGCGAAAGCGCACCTTCCTGAGCGTGATGCAAGACTCGATGTGGCGCAGATCGGTCTCGACACTGACCTCGTCCTCGACCGGTTCGAGCACGATGTCGGAGAGCCGGTCCACGTGCATGCCTAGCATCTTGAGCTTGATGAACAGGTCGATCAAGCTGAACACGCGGCCGGAAAAGGTTCCCGAGTAGCTGGAAAAAGCGAACAACATGCCCACGGTCAGCGAATTTTCCATCACCAAGCCGGCGCCGATATAAAAGATGACGAGTCCCTGGACAGCGGAAATGGTCGTATTGCTGATCTTGAAAAGGATGCCCAGTTTTTGCGTCTTGACGTCGCGATTGATGACGTCCAGTTTCAGATTCTGCCAACGCGCGCTGCGCTCGCTTTCGCGTCCGAACAGCTTCAAGGGCGTCACTGCGCGCATCGTTTCGAGGAAATTGCTGCTTTCCTTGGCCGCCAGGATCAGGCGTTCCTGGGCCGCCTCGCGCAAGGGCGCGTAAAAAATCCAGCGCACCGCCACATACAGCAGCAGGCTGATTATCACCACGACGCTCAGCTTGACGCTATAGACGAACATCATGACCAGAGCGAGCACGGCCATCAAACCGTCGAGCGCGCTTTCGACAAACAGGCTGGTCAAGGTGTCCTGGATCGCGCCGATGCTGCCAAAGCGCGACACCACGTCGCCCACATGGCGCTTTTCAAAGAAGGCGACCGGCAAGCGGATTAAATGGGCAAACACGCGATTGGTCCATTGGAAGCCCACATCTATGCTCCAGCGCATCAAGAACCAGCTGCGCGCCAAGCCAATGGAGGTCTGGGTGACGAGCAAGAGGCCAAATCCGAGCACCAATATTTTCAACAGTTCGCGATCGCCGCTCACGACCACTTCATCGATGACGAATTGATTGAACAGGGGTGCCACGATGGCGAAGATTTCCAGCGTCAGCGCCAGCACCAGCACTTGCGCGATCGCGCGCCGCACCCCCAGCACCTTGCCCGTCAATTCCGCGATGCTGATGCGTTTACTCGCCTTTTGTTCCTTGAAGTTTCCGCTCGGCGCAATTTCGAGCGCCACGCCCGTGAAATGCTGCGCCATCTCTTGCGCCGTCATGGTGCGCTCGCCGATGGCCGGATCGAACACGATATAGCTCAACTTGCCGAGCAGACTCTTCTTGGTTGCCTTGAGAACGACGAAATGATTCATATCCCAATGCAAGACGCAGGGCAGGCGCAACTGCGGTATTTCCGCCAATTCCAGCGCGAGCGGGCGGGTCGACAACTCCAGCGCTGCCGCATGGCGCATCAATTGCCCCAGCGTCATGCCCTTCAAGCTGGTGGAAAAGCGCCGGCGTAAATCGCTCAAGTCGATGTGGTACTCGAAATGGCTGGCGACCATGGCCAGGCAGGCCAGGCCACACTCGCTCGTTTCGGTTTGTAATATCAGTTTCATGAATCGGAATGGGAGGAGACGCAGCAGGCGATGGCGAGCGCGACGCGCTTAGCGCGCGAAGCGATCATGACGATAGGCGAAGTTCAAAAACGGCCAGGCGGCGACCAGGCCGGCCAGATACACGATCAAGGTGAAAAATGAAGCCCCCATCAAGGGCAAGCCCTGCATCTGGTTGGCCCACAATGCGCTCAAGGCCAGGGTGAAACACAGCAAGAGATGCTCGACCCATACCAGGGCCGGCGCCACGCCAATCACCTTGATGGCGCTGCGTTTCATGTCCACCTTCTTTTGAATGAGGAACTTCAATCCGATCATCAAGGATGGAAAGCCGATCGAAAACGCCGTCAATGCGCTCACTGGCGGATTGGTCGCCAGCAAATGGAGCAGAAACGCCGCCAAGGCCAGTTCAAGCGCGATCAAGCCCGGCGCGGTGGCCACGCGGCGGTCGCGCTCGAAGAAACGGATGGTCGAGAGCAGCCCATACGGCAAGGGAAAACTGCCACTGATGCCGGTGGTTTTTCCGTCAGAAATTAATAACATGGTCTTCATTCCAGAGAGAGCACAATGTTGCGCGGTGGGAAAGCGGCAATCGCTGCAAACGGGCCGGAAAACATGGTTCCCCGGCCCGCATGTTTCAGGCGCCAGACTGCGTGCAGCTCAGTACGTCGAGCGCGCGCTCAAGCGCCGGCCCGATTACTCGTCTTCTTCCTGGCCTGCGCCCGAATCCGAGCCAGAACTCGAGCTCGAGCTCGAACCGCTGCCCGACGATACCTCGGTGACTGGACCGACGGTAACCGTGCCGGTTTTTTCAGGTGGCGTAGGGACCGCGAAGGCGGCGGTCGACAGGGCGGCGGCGCCGGCGGCCAAGATCCACAGGCCTCCGGAGACGACCGTCACCGGCGCGAACACGACGGCCGCGACGGTCAAAAAGAAGGCACCGATGCCCAGACCCAGGCCGGTGTTTTGGATGTCGGTGAGGCCACCGCCGATGACTTCAACTTCTTGTGAGTTTAGTACTCGCATAAGACTAACTTCTCCTTAAGTGCTACTCATGTTGCTGATTAGACCGAATCAGCTCGGTTAGCCCCTACGGGCTAATTCTTGCCTAGCGGGCGCCCACGGCCAGCACCGGCTCGAGGATCCACTCCCAGATCTTGCGGCGCTCTTGCAAGATGTCCACGTCCAAGGTCATGCCCGGGCGCAGCAATTGTTCCTTGCCATAGGCCAGGATGGTCTGACGCGCGAGCCTCACCTTGATACGGTAGAGCGCCTCATTGCCATTAAAGCCAAGGATATTTTGCTGCGCCGTGCTGATGATGGTGCTTGCGATATTTGCGGGAAGTTCGGCCGGCGCGAACGGCGTCTTGCTCACGTCGATCACCGTTCCTTCTTGCAACCCAAACTTTTGATAGGGATAAGACTGGAAACGGATCAGCACCTTTTGTCCGGGGGCGACAAAGCCGGCGGCGCGGCTGGGCGCATACAGGTGGACCTCAAGTTCGCCGTCGCCCTGTGCCGCCGGCGCCAAGGGGATCAAGGTCGCGAGCGCCTGGCCAGCGCTGACCGCCTGGCCACTCTGGTAGGTAATCGTGGTCAACCTGCCGTCTTGGGGGGCCGTGATCAAGGTCGTCTTGCGGTTTTGATTTTCCGCGATTTCCTGGTTCAGGCTCGCCTGGGCGCGTTCGAGCTGGGCAAGGTCGGTGGCCGCGGCGCTGGCCAGCGACTTTTGCTCGGAAACGAGACTGATGCGGTTCGATTCAAGCTGGACCACGGCCCTATCCAGGCTCGCGACACGCGCATCGTGATCGATCAATTCTTCCTGCTTTTGCTGGATCTGGGTGCTTGAGACGTAACCGCTCGCTTGCAATAACTGGTATTTTTCAACCGTCTTGCGCGCCAGCAGCTGGCGTTGCTTCGCCAATACGATTTCCTGTTCCAGGCGCCCCATTTCAGCCGCATTGTTGCGCAGGTGTTCTTCCAGCGCCGCATGGCGGTCGCGATCTTGGTCCAGGCGCGAGCGCCGTTCCGATTCAAGCGTCTTTTGGCGAATCGCGAGCTGCTGCTGGACCAGCGCCGTCAATTCGCCCTGGCTACCCTGGCGTTCCGTCGACAATTCAAACAAGACTTGGCCAGCCTTGACCACCTGGCCTTCCGGAACGTGGCGGTTCACCAGTACGCCGGCGTTGAGCGCCATGATGCTCAAACTACCAGCAACGGGCACGGTGACGCCGGCCACGCGCGCCTTTTTTGTCACGCTGGCAAATGTGATGAAGGCGATGATGGCGCACGCCACCACAAACGCCACAAAGGTGACAAGCCAATTTGATGCCGGCTGCGCCAGCCGAATCGCACCCAGAAATTGGCTATTTCTTGCTTGCAATGCTTCAGATCGAAACAAGGGCGCGGATGCCGCGCTCTGATCCTGCATTTGTTGATTTGTCGACATCTACACACCATTCCGTTACGGCGCCGCACCCACCTCGGCCCTCGAACATGCAAATATCAATATTGATATTTAAGCAGGCAATGTAGTCATACTACTTAACAAATGAAATATCGTCAACAGCTCAATGGGCAAACGTGGATAAAGTTTTAAAGATGTATTGAAACTACTTAGTGCGCTTCAGCAGAAACTGAAAGATGCGCGGCGCAACACCAAGCGAGAACGACACCGCGACAGCATTTGTCGCGCGCCGGTGCCGCAACATGCTGGGCGTTCAAGCTGGTCGTGCAGATGAGGTTTTGGTGCCTGCGAACTAGGCAATCAGTTCTTCAGGTCAATGAGCCTCGAGCGGCGCGCGTGCCGAGGACGCCGCCGATCTGAAGAAACGCACTGGTGCGCCTGCCCTCGAGCACGCCACTCAAGACCGTCATGGAGACAAAGAAAAGGCGGCGCCTGCGGGCGAACGCCGCGACAGCGACAAGGGCTATTCGAAGTGCGCGGCGAACGCCGCTGGCGGTGCGCTCGGATTCGGTGAGCACGTCGGCGGGCGCAGGTGAACGAGATGAACGACGCGTGTGGCGTACGATGCAAGCCGTTGCACGTTAGCTATGCCCTCAGGACCTATGGGATAATCGCGATGACCAAGTGTTTTGGCCAGCTGCAGCCCTATATCGCCGTCAATGAAGGGGTTTATGAAGAATCTACTCGCCGCTCTTGTCATACTCGCGTTTATGGCAACAAACGCCTCGGCATGCAGTTGCGGTTTAGTTTCCCTAGACCTGAACGTTGGCGAGGCGGATGATATTTTCATCGCCACCCTTCAAGGAGCGAAGGTCATGCCCGGCGATTACCCTCAGAAGCGGCCATTTATCGAGGGGGTCTTCCGAATCAAGAAGGCATTGAAAGGTTCCATTCAAACAAAAGAGATATCGCTCACAACAGGCTTGGGACGTGGTGATTGCGGAGTTTCAATGTTTGTATCGAGTACGTACATCATTTTCAAAGCGAAAGAATATTCTTCCATCGGCATTTGCAGCGGTTCAAGCAGTATAGAAGATTTTCAGGAAGATGAAATCGTAGCGAAGATTCAAACGATAATAAATCGACGGAAGTCCAAACCTCAAGGTAAATAGCCATACTCGCCCAGAATCAGGCGACCTCGCGGCTCACTCCTTCCGGGCAGCATTGTCCGCCTTGCGCTTGGACTTGGCGACGCCCTTGGCCCTGTCGAGTTCCGCTTCGATGCGCACGCACAGGGTTTGCAGGATCTTCACACGCGCGAAGTTCTTGTCGTTCGCCTCGACCAGCGTCCAGGGCGCGGTGGCCGTGCTGGTGCGCTCGATCATGTCGGCAATCGCCAACTGGTAGGCGTCCCACTTCTTGCGGTTGCGCCAATCCTCCTCGGTGATCTTGAAGCGCTTGAAGGCGATCTTCTCGCGCTCCTTGAAACGGCGCAGCTGCTCGTCCTGGCTCACCTGCAGCCAGAACTTGACGACGATGACGCCATCCTCGGCCAGCTCGTGCTCGAAGTCGTTGATCTCACTGTAGGCGCGCTGCCAGTCGCGCTCCTCGCAATAGCCCTCGATGCGCTCGACCAGCACGCGCCCGTACCAGGTGCGGTCGAATATCACGAAGCGTCCGCGCCGCGGCAAGTGGCGCCAGAAGCGCCACAGATAGGGTTGGGAACGTTCCTCGTCGCTGGGTGCGCCGATCGCGACGATCTGGTAGGTGCGCGCGTCGAGCGCGGCGGTGATGCGGCGAATCGCACCGCCCTTGCCGGCAGCGTCGGCGCCCTCGAAGGCACACACCACCGAGCGCCCCGCCAGGCGCGGGTCGCGCGCCAGCTCGGCCAGGCGCCCCTGCCAGCGCGCCAGCTGGTTTTCGTAGTCATCCTTTTCGATGGTCTTGGACAGGTCGAGCTCCGAGATCACGGTGCGCCCGTCCACGTTGACATGTATGGCCGGCGCCACCGCTGTCTTGAGGCCAGGCGCGGCGGCCTGCGCGCGCTTGAGCGCTTCGAGAAGATTTTGCCCCACTGTCAGGGAACGATAGCGGTCGTCCGTGCCCTCGACGATGATCCACGGCGCGCTTGGGCTGTTAGTCAGGCGCAGCACGTGGCCGGCCACCTCTTGCAACTGGTCGCGCGTCTTGAGGCGGTCCCAGTTCCACTTGGTGACGCGCCAGGCCGTGCGCGGGTTCTTCTCGAGCTCCGTCAAGCGCTGCTTTTGCGCCGCGCGCGTTAAGTGGAACCAGAACTTGAGCACCAGCGCGCCTTCGTTGACCAGCATCTGTTCAAAGCGATTGATCTGGTCGATGCGGCGGTCGAGCTGCGCTTCGGACATCGCGCGCTCGATGCACAGGCGGATCGGGTCGGAATACCACGAGCCAGCGAAGATGCCGATGCGGCCCTTGGGCGGCAGCGCGCGCCAATAGCGCCACATCGAGGGGCGTTCGCTTTCCTCGTCGGAGGGTGTGGAAAACGCCAGCGTCGACAGGAAGCGCGGATCGAGCCACTCGTAGAGCACATTGATGGTCTCGCCCTTGCCGGCGCCGTCGTGCCCGCTAATGAGAACGACAACAGGCGTACGGCGCGCCTCAAGCAGCGCGTTCTGGGCTACCAGCAGCGCGGTACGTAATTCCAGCACCGCCGCCTTGTACGCGGCCTTGCTGACCTTGTGCCCCACCTCTGCCGACTCGAACATAGTGCCCCCGATTCGCGAAAAGACCCTCACTGCAACAATCTAGCGCCATTCAGGGCATTCTACGCATACCTGTTGGCAGCGGATCGGCGAATCCATGATTTATGTTCGCTATTTGCAGGAAATAGGGCCAAGCCGAAAAGGGGACAGCGATCCGGGCCGCCCCGGCGCGCCTAGAAGCGCTCGTACTCGTGAAGGTAGCGCCAATGGCCGACCGGCAGGCTGGCCATGGGAATGCGGCCGATACGGATGCGCTTCATCGCCTCGACCTTCAAGCCCACCATGCGGCACATGTGCACGATCTGCCCCGGCCGCACGCCCTTGAGCGCGAAGCGCAGGCGTGTCTCGTTCTGCCAACTCACTTTGATGGGCGGCAGGTCCTTGCCGTTGAAGCTCAGACCGTGGTTGAGCAGCGCCAGGCCGTCGGAACGGATGGTGCCGGACACTTCGACAATGAATTCCTGCTCCACCCGCATGCCGTCGTCGATGAGTTTGCGCGCGACGCGAAAATCCTGGGTGAACACCACCAGCCCGCTGGCGCGCGTCTCCAAGGGCGAGGTCAAGGTCAATTTGTTCAAGTGGCGCTTGAGGAAGCGCTGCTTGCCATGCTCGGCCACTTGCAGCGTCTCGGGCACCAGGCACGCCAGGGCTGGCACGCCATCGGTGTCGACGTCCGCATGGTGGCCCACCGGCTTGTGCAGCAGGATCGTCACGGGCGGCACTTCGGCCAGGGTGGCGCCATCAAGCAGCAGCACCTCCTGTTCGTCACCCACGCGCGCGCCCGCCTCCTCCACCACTGCGCCGTCGACGCTGATCCAGCCGCCCGCGATGTACTGCTCGGCTTCGCCGCGCGAGCATGGAATCATTTCGGCGACGCGCTTGGCGAGGCGGATGGTGGTGTCGGTCATTGCGGTGCGCGCCAGTGCGCGAAAAATGCGGTGAAAACGTCGACGGTGCGCGCGATGGCGGCGCTGCTCACGTCCAGATGGGTGACGATGCGCATGTGCGGCGCCACATTGGCGCGTATGCCGTGCTGGGCCAAGGCGGCGCGCAGGGCGTCGCAGCAGGCGGGCGGCATATCGACATACACGATGTTCGTCTGCGGCACCGACACGGTCAAGCAATCGATGGCACGCAAGCCCTGCGCCAGCGCGCCAGCGTTGGCATGGTCGTCGGCCAGGCGCGCCACATTGTGCTCGAGCGCGTAGTGGCCGGCCGCGGCCACGATGCCGGCTTGGCGCATGCCCCCACCGAGCATCTTGCGCCAGCGCTTGGCCTGCTCGATGAAGGCGCGGCTGCCGCACAGGACCGAACCAACCGGCGCGCCCAAGCCCTTGGACAGGCATACCGACACGCTGTCGAAACCGGCGCAGGCCTCGGCCAGGCTGATGCCCTCCTTGACGGCCGCGTTGCAGATGCGCGCGCCATCCAAGTGCGTGGCCAAGCCGCGCCCATGCGCCAGCGCGGTGGCCGCGTCCAGATAGGCACGCCCCAGAACCCGGCCGCCGATGGTGTTCTCAAGCGCGAGCACGCGGGTGCGCGCGAAGTGGATATCGTCGGGCTTGATCTGGGCCGCGATGTCGGCCAGCGCCAGGCTGCCGTCGGCCTGGTTGCTTATCGGCTGCGGCTGGATGCTGCCGAACACGGCGGCGCCGCCACCCTCGTAGCGGAAGGTATGCGCCTCCTGTCCCACCAGGTATTCGTCGCCGCGCCCGCAATGGACCAGCAGCGCGATCAGATTGCTTTGGGTGCCGGAGGGCGCGAACAGGGCGGCCTCGAAGCCGCAGCGCTCGGCCGCCATGTCCTGCAGGCGGTTCACGGTCGGGTCGTCGCCGTACACGTCGTCGCCCACCTCGGCCTGCGCCATGGCCGCGCGCATTGGCGCGCTCGGGCGCGTGACGGTGTCGCTGCGCAGGTCGATCCAGCTGTCGTTCGGTACGCTCATCAATGCCTCATTGGCCATGCGCGGCGGCCGCCGCCTGCGCCTGCATCAAGTGGTCGGTGTAAAAACGCTGGCCCATCTCTTCCAGGCCCAGCGTGGCCAGCACTTCCTGCAGGCGCGCCGTCGGACGCTGGCGCGGCAGGTTCTTGTAGGTGGCGATGATCAATTCGTTTTTCATCGAATGCTCCCAGCCCACCAGCTCCGTCACGTTGACCTGGTAGCCATGCGCCTCGAGCTGCAGGCAGCGCAGCACATTGGTGATCTGGCTGCCAAACTCGCGCGTGTGGATCGGGTGGCGCCAGATTTCCGTCAGCGCGCTCTTGCCCAGGTCGCGCCCCTTGTTCTTCTTGAGCACGGCGGCCACCTCGGCCTGGCAGCACGGCACCAGCACCATGAAGCGCGCCTGTTTTTTCAAGGCGAAGTCGATGGCGTCGTCGGTCGCCGTGTTGCAGGCGTGTAGAGCGGTGACGATGTCGATCTTGTCGGGCAGCTGGGCCGAGCGGGTCGATTCGGCCACCGACAGGTTCAGGAAGCGCATGCCGGGAAAGCCCAGCTTGGCGGCCAGCGCGGTCGATTTCTGCACCAGCTCTTCACGCGTCTCGATGCCGTAGATGCAGGAGCCATCGTCGAGGCCCTTGAAGAACAGGTCGTACAAGATGAAGCCGAGGTAGGACTTGCCAGCGCCATGGTCGACCAGCGAGATGCCGGGATGCTCTTGCAGCACCTCTTGCATCAGAGGCTCGATGAACTGGTACAGGTGGTAGACCTGCTTGAGCTTGCGCCGGCTGTCCTGATTGAGCTTGCCGTCGCGAGTAAGGATGTGCAGTTCCTGCAGCAGCGCCACCGACTGGCCGGGGCGAATTTCCGGCGCCAGCGCGCCCGCCGCCGTAGTTGCGGGTGCGCTGCCGGCCTTGGCCTTGGCCTTGCCGGCTTCAGCGCGCTTCATCGATCCACGCCATCTGTATCGCCTCGAGCACTTTTTCGCCGCCGCGCGTGTGGTCGTCGTCGAACCCGTCCAGGTCGACCACCCAGTTGTGCAGGTCGACGAAGCGCACCGTCAGCGGATCGATGTCGGGATGGGCGTCGTACAGCGCTTCGGCGATGGCCGTGATGTCAGTCCATTTCATGGCGCGTTCCGGTCAGTGGTTCTTTTCAGCTGCATGGTTGATGGTGTACTTGGGGATCTCGACGACCAGGTCCTGGCCATCGACGATGGCCTGGCAGGACAGGCGCGACACCGCTTCCAGGCCCCAGGCGCGGTCCAACATGTCTTCTTCCGACTCCTCAGGTTCATTGAGCGAATCGAAGCCTTCGCGCACCAGCACGTGGCAGGTGGTGCATGCACCCACCTGGCCGCATGCATGCTCGATCTCGATGTCGTTCTCGAGCATGATATCGCAGATGGACTTGCCGGCCGGAGCCTCGATCACCGCGCCTTCAGGGCAGGATTCGGGATGGGGGAGAAATACGATTTGTGGCACCTGGAACCTCTTGTAATGTAATTGTTATGCGCGGGCGGCAGTCTCAAACTTCGTCGAGGCGCTTGCCGGCCAGGGCGCTGCGCACGCTTTGGTCCATGCGGCGCGAGGCAAATTCCTCGGTGCCGTCGGCCAGCGCGGTCACGGCCGCGTGCAAGCGCGCCTGCTGTGTCGCCGAATCGGTAGCAGCATCGAGCGCAATGGCGCCGCGCACGGCGGCGAGCAAGGCGTCGATGTCGCTGCGTTCGGCCGCGCTGAGCAAGGCCGCGTCGCCGGTGAGCGCCGATTCGGTGGCCAGCACGATGCGCTCGGCCTCGACCAGTTCTTCACGCAGGGCGCGCGACTGCATGTCCATCTGCGCGGACGCGTAGGAGTCTTGCAGCATGCGCGCCACTTCGTCGTCGGCCAAGCCATACGAGGGCTTGACGATGATCGACGCCTCCACGCCGGAGCGCGTTTCGCGCGCCGATACCGACAGCAAGCCGTCCGCGTCCACCTGATAGGTGATGCGAATGCGCGCCGCGCCCGCCACCATCGGCGGAATGCCGCGCAGCTCAAAGCGCGCCAGCGAGCGGCAGTCCGTCACCAGTTCGCGCTCGCCCTGCAGCACGTGCACAGCCAGCGCCGTCTGGCCGTCCTTGAAGGTGGTGAATTCCTGCGCGCGCGCGCTCGGGATCGTGGAATTGCGCGGGATGATTTTCTCAACCAGGCCGCCCATGGTTTCGATGCCCAGCGAGAGCGGAGTCACGTCGAGCAGCAGCCAGTCGTCGCCGGGCGCGCGGTTGCCGGCCAACAGATTGGCCTGAATGGCCGCGCCCAGCGCCACCACTTTGTCCGGGTCGATGTTCGCGTGCGGGATCGTGGAAAAAAATTCGCTCACCGCGCGCCGCACATGCGGCATGCGGGTGGCGCCGCCAACCATGACGACGCCATCGACGTCGTCCGCGCCAATGGACGCGTCACGCAGCGCCTTCTTGATCGCATTCATGGTCTTGGCCACCAAGTGCTTGGTGATGTCGGCGAAGATCTCGCTCGTCACCGTCAGGTGCACGATCTCGCCCGTCGTGAGCACCGCGTCGACCACCGTTTCGGCGTTCGTCGACAGCAGTTCCTTGGCCTGGCGCGCCTTGACCATCAGGTTCGCCGTGTCCTGGTCCGACAGCGGCGCGAGCTTGGCTTGCTCGCTGACCCAGCAGAACAGGCGATGGTCGAAGTCGTCGCCACCGAGGGCCGAATCGCCGCCCGTCGAGAGCACTTCGAACACGCCCTTGGAGAGCTTGAGGATGGAGATATCGAAGGTGCCGCCGCCCAGGTCGTAGACGGCGTACAAGCCTTCGGAGCCGTGGTCCAGGCCGTAGGCGATGGCCGCGGCGGTGGGCTCGGAGAGCAGGCGCAGCACGTTCAGGCCGGCCAGCTGGGCCGCGTCCTTGGTGGCTTGGCGCTGGGCGTCGTCGAAGTAGGCAGGCACGGTGATGACGGCGCCGACCAGTTCATCGCCCAGCGCGTCTTCGGCGCGTTGGCGCAGCGTGGCCAGGATTTGGGCAGACACTTCCACCGGGCTCTTGACGCCGGCGACCGTCTTGAGCTGCACCATGCCGGGCGCGTCCTGGAAATCGTAGGGCAGGTTTTCGGCGTGGGCGATGTCGCGCAAGCCGCGGCCCATGAAACGCTTGACCGAGACGATGGTGTTCTTCGGATCCGTGATGCGCGCGGCCTGGGCCTTGAAGCCGATATTGGCGTGCCCGTTGGGCAGGTAGCGCACCACCGAGGGCAGCAGCGGGCGCCCCTCTTCGTCGCTCAGCACCTCCGGGATGCTGTTGCGGACCGTGGCCACGAGCGAGTTGGTGGTGCCAAGGTCGATACCCACGGCCAGGCGATGCTGGTGCGGCGCGGTCGACATGCCGGGTTCTGAAATTTGCAGTAGTGCCATCGCTTGTAGATTTTCTCTCTGATCAATGGAAGCGCATCGCTGGGCGCCTGTGAGGGGACGGCGAATTAAATGGGGGCAGAATTAAATGGGGTCAGAGTCGAATTAATTCGAGGGTCATGAATTAATTCGACTCTGACCCCATTTAATTCTGCCCCCATTTAATTCGCCGTCCTATGCCTCGAGCGCGTCGAAGGCTTGGCCAACTTCCTCGTTGAATTTCTCTAAAAACATCAAGGCGCGCACACCCTGCCCCGCCTGTTCGTAATCGCCCGCGTCGAGCTCCTGCCCGATCTGCAGCAAGCGCGCCTTCAATTCCAGCCGCACCTGCAGTTCGAGCTCGTCCAGCGCCTGCGCATCCTTGCCCGCGCGCGCCTCGCCCAGCGCCTCGCGCCATTCCATCTGCTGCATCAGGAAGCCCATCGGCATGGCGGTGTTCGATTCCACCCGCAGATTCACGCCATGCAGCTCGCACAAATACTGCGCGCGCTTTTGCGGATTCTTCAGCGTTTGATACGCCTCGTTGGCGCGCGTGGCCCACTGCATGGCCACCCGCTTCTCCGCATCCGTCGCATTGACGAAGCGGTCCGGATGCACCCGCCCCTGCACTTCGCGGTAGGCCGCATCGAGCGCATCGGCATCGACCGCGAAGCCCACCGGCAACTGGAACAGCTCGAAATGGTTCTGCATGCTCAAATACGGAAACTCTCGCCGCAACCGCAAGCGTCCTTGACGTTCGGATTATTAAAGCGAAAACCCTCGTTCAAGCCCTCGCGCGCGAAATCGAGCTCGGTGCCGTCGATATACGGCAGGCTTTTCGGATCGACGAACACTTTCACGCCGTGCGACTCGAACACATTATCTTCAGCTTCGGCCTCGTCGACGTACTCGAGCTTATAAGCCAAGCCGGAACAACCCGTCGTGCGCACGCCAAAGCGCAAGCCCACGCCCTTGCCGCGCCGCTCGATATAGCGGTTGATATGCTTGGCCGCTTTTTCCGTCAGTGTGATTGCCATTCAGTCCTCCGCCCCTTATTCGGTGGGGTGCTTGGTTTTGTAGTCGAGCACGGCGGCCTTGATCGCGTCTTCGGCCAGGATCGAGCAGTGGATTTTCACTGGCGGCAGCGCCAGCTCTTCCGCGATCTGCGTATTCTTGATCGACAGCGCCTGGTCCAGCGTCTTGCCCTTGACCCATTCGGTCACCAGGGACGAGGAGGCGATGGCCGAACCGCAGCCATAGGTCTTGAATTTCGCGTCCTCGATCAAGCCGTCCGCGCCAACCTTGATCTGCAGCTTCATCACGTCGCCGCAGGCGGGCGCGCCGACCATGCCGGTGCCGATCGTCTCGTCACCTTTGTCGAATGCGCCCACATTGCGTGGGTTTTCATAGTGGTCCAACACTTTGTCCGAATATGCCATTTTGATGCTCCTGAAATGAATAGTGCCGTGCTTAGTGCCGTGCTTAGTGGGCAGCCCATTGGATCGAATTGATGTCGATCCCTTCCTTGTACATATCCCACAGCGGCGACAATTCGCGCAGCTTGTGGACCTTCGCCTTGAGCAGCTCGACCGCGAAGTCGATATCCTTGTCGCTCGAAAAACGCCCGATCGTGAAACGGATCGAGCTGTGCGCCAATTCGTCGCTGCGGCCCAAAGCGCGCAACACATACGACGGCTCCAGGCTGGCCGAGGTGCAGGCCGAACCGGACGACACCGCGATATCCTTGATCGCCATGATCAGGGACTCGCCCTCGACATAATTGAAGCTCACGTTCAAGTTATGCGGCACGCGGTGATCCATGTCGCCATTGATGTAGACCTCTTCGATTTCCTGCAAACCTTTGGCCAGGCGGTCGCGCAGCGCCTTGATGCGCACGATTTCCGCGTCCATTTCTTCCTTGGCAATGCGGAAGGCTTCGCCCATGCCCACGATCTGGTGGGTCGGCAAGGTGCCCGAACGCAGGCCGCGCTCGTGTCCGCCGCCATGCATTTGCGCCTCGATGCGCACGCGCGGCTTGCGCCGCACATACAGCGCGCCCACGCCTTTCGGGCCATAGGTCTTGTGGGCGGTGAAGGTCATCAAATCGACCTTGCTCTTTTCCAGGTCGATTTCGACCTTGCCGGTGGCTTGGGCCGCGTCACAATGGAAGATGATGCCTTTCGAGCGGCACAATTCGCCAATGGCGTCGATCGGCTGGATCACGCCGATTTCATTATTGACCAGCATGACGGAGACCAGGATGGTGTCCGGGCGCAGCGCCGCCGTCAATTGCTCGATGCTGATCAAACCATTATCTTGCGGATCGAGATAGGTCGCCTCGAAGCCGACGCGCTCGAGCTCGCGCACAACGTCAAGCACGGATTTATGCTCGGTCTTGACGGTGATAATGTGCTTGCCTTTGGTTTTGTAGAAATTGGCCGCGCCCTTCAAGGCCAGGTTGTTGCTCTCGGTGGCGCCGGAGGTCCAGATGATTTCGCGCGGATCGGCGTTCACCAACGCAGCCACATGGCCGCGCGCCACTTCCACCGCTTTTTCGGCCGTCCAGCCATACATATGGCTGCGCGAGGCGGGGTTGCCAAACTGCTCGCGCAGATAAGGGATCATCAGATCGGCCACACGCGGGTCGATCGGGGTGGTGGCCGAATAATCCATGTAGATCGGAAAATGCGGCGCTGTCACAAACAGCTTTTGCTCGAGGTTTTTATCCAAAGGCGCGTTCATCATGACTCCAATTTACTGATTCATTTAGCCGGCAGCGGCGTGGCGGTGCATGACCACGACGCTCTGTTCGGCATTCTTTTGTTTTTGCTTGTCGACCAAGTCTTGCAGCGATACCGAGTCGAGGTAATCAACCATCTTTTCGTTCAGGGTGGCCCACAGCTCATGCGTCATGCAGCGCGTGCCGGTGCTGGCATCGGCACCGTGGCAATTTTCCTTGCCGCCGCACTGGGTAGCGTCAAGCGGCTCGTCGACCGCGATGATGATGTCGGCCACCGTGATCTTGTCCGCCTTGCGCGCCAAACTGTAGCCGCCACCCGGGCCGCGGATCGATTCAACGATCTCATGGCGGCGCAGCTTGCCAAACAGCTGCTCCAGATAGGACAGCGAAATGGCCTGGCGCTGGCTGATGCCGGCCAGCGTGACCGGTCCCTTGCCATGGCGCAGGGCAAGATCGATCATCGCAGTGACGGCAAAACGGCCTTTTGTGGTCAGACGCATTACAACCCCAACTCATTTTTGATAAAATGTTGCACCGCTCAAAGCTTCCAATCTGTCAAAAGTGCCTTGGAAGCAAGAATTAGTTGAACGATTTAGTCAAGTATATCAAATCCCGGGCAATTTGTCGCGGCGCGCCTTGCGCAGCGCCTTTGCGCAGCTCCATGGAATTTCTCCATGCGCGATGCCACCATCTGTTTCCCGCAAGAAAACGCCGCCCCAAACAGCCAGTGTGTGGCATCCCGACGCCAGCCCCTGTACTCATTCGTGCTCGAATTGCTGCGCGGCACAATGGCGCGGGACGCCGAAATATTGCCCCGGCGCGGGCAATTAGCTACTTATAATGCTCGCTTCGAGCTTTCATTGAGACAGCGCAAGGCCACCATGACGCGGACATGCTTGTATTCAAACGCATTCTGACCCTGCTCCACCTGCGGAGCCCGGAAAAGACCGCCCTGTTTCTGGCGGCGCTGGCCTTGGCCGCGCTCGAGTTGCTCAGCCTGCATTGGCTCACGCCCGCTGAAAATCGATTGCTCGACCTGATGGTGCGCCACCACGCCGCCACCCTCGCCCCCGACCCGGATATTGTCATCGTCAACATCGACGACGCCAGCCTCGCGCATATGGAAGGCGTGGCCGGCGCCTGGCCGTGGCCGCGCTCGGTGCATGGCGACCTTATCGAGGGCATGCGCAGGCAATCGCCGCGCGCGATCGTGTTCGACATCAGTTTTGTTGAGCGCGACGTGTACCGCAGCGAAAGCGACAAGCTATTTAATGACGCACTCGCCGGTAGCACGAATATCTATTTCCCCTTGATTCGACAAGACAATGCGAGGCTCAATAGCGACGCGATTGCCGCGCTCAAATTGCAGCGCAATCCAAAGGTGTCTGCGAACGGCGGGCTGGCCGTTCTGCCGCCGCAGGCAGTCGACCTTCAATATTGGCGCACCGGCACGATCAATTTGGAAAATGACGACGATGGCATCTACCGCCATTACGATCTCTATCGCGAGTCCCAAGGATGGATCCTGCCATCGATGCCGGCCCGCGTGGCTGCCGACCTTGGTTACGCTGTCCCGCGCCAGGAAGACATGCTACTAGCGTGGCGTGGACGGAAAAATGGATTTCGCGCAATATCCTATGCTGATCTCTATGAAGACTTCAACCGCGAACACCCCAAGCGCCCGCCTAACGAGCTGACTGGCAAGATTGTCATTATCGGAAACGACGCCAGCGGCATGAACGACTTGCGTCCGACACCACTGGCCAGCCAGTACGCCGGCGCGCAAATCATGGCGACGGCCATCGATAACCTGAAGAATGGGCGGATCATGCGCACGCCACCAGCCTGGTTAATACCTGGCTTGGTGTTGTTAGCGTTCGCGATCACATATTGGTCATTTCTACGCGGCGCAAACGTATTGAAAGCCGGCGCGGCATTGCTGATGCTAAGTGCCGCGACGCTCGCCGCTACCTATTGGGCCATTGTTCAATTGACCTTGATCCCCACCATCTCCGCACTGACGCTGATTTGGGCGTACTACTTTGCCGGTGCTCTACAAGCCTATTTCGCCGAGCGCAAGACACGCCAAAGATCGATCGAAATGTTCAGCCGTTTCGTCAATCCCCACGTGGTGCAGCAATTGATGACCCACGGCGGCGTATTGCGCAGCGGCGAGAGCCGCGATATCTCGGTGCTGTTTTCCGATATCCGCGGCTTTACCACCCTGTCGGAAAGCCGCACGCCGCAAGCGGTCGTCGATCTGCTCAATCGCTACTTCACCTTGCAGGTGGAAGTGGTATTTCGCCACGGCGGCTCGCTTGATAAATTCATCGGCGATTGCATCATGGCATTTTGGGGGGCGCCACTGGACGACCCTGAACACGCTCAACACGCCGTCCAAGCGGCGCTCGAAATGGCCGAGGTGCTGCAACGCTTCAAGGTTGAACTGGGAGCGCAGGATCTCGATTTCGACGTCGGCATCGGCATTCATTCCGGTCCCGCCGTCGTGGGATTGATTGGATCGGATCAGCGCCGCGAATACACCGCGATCGGCGACACCGTCAACCTGGCCAGCCGGATCGAAGGCCTGACCAAGGGCGTGGCGCGCATCCTGGTGTCCGACGAGACCATGAAACGCTGTTCCGGCATGTTCAAATTTATTCCACATGGTGCATTTGAAGTCAAAGGACGGGAACAAAAAGTGAATCTATACTGTCCAGAAAAGGGAGATCTACAATGAAAATAAGTACACCGATCATGATCGCTGCGAGCTTGCTTTGCGCAAGCGCCGGCGCGGCCGAACTCGCCACTGCAGTGCGACCGACCGAATTGAAAGCCAAGCCATTTTCGGACGCGCCGACATTGGCGAATCTGGAAAAGGAAAACCGCGTCGAAGTATTGAATCGTCAAACCAGCTGGATTCAGGTCAAGTCCAATGCCAACACCGGATGGGTAAAAATGCTCAGCCTGAAGTTCGACCAACTGGCAGGCGCCCCCGCGAAGGGTGACGAAGGCTTGCGCAGTTTGTATAGCGTGGTCAGCGGCGGCACCAGCGCCTCCACCGGCGGCGTGCGCGGTCTCGATGAGGAGAAAATTCTCAATCCACATCCGAACCCTGTAGCCTTGCGGGAAATGAATAGCCGCGTTGTGGGCGCAGCCGAAACGACGGCGTTCGCGAAAGCAGGCAAGCTCGAAACCAATTCGATGGCGTATGTGAAGGCAGGAACGAAAAAATGAAGAAGACAATGATCGCAATCGCAATGCTGATGAGCATTGCATCTTCGCAAAGTTGGGCTGGCGGCCAATTCGATTTCGGCAAATTTGCAGACAAGATCAATGACGTAAAAAAAATTGCCGAGCCAGCAAAGAAAATCATCGACGCAATTCGTGATTTTAGCGAAGAGGAAGAACTTGGCATTGGCCAGGAAATGGCGAGTAATTTGCTTGGTGCGGCGCCGCTCTACGCGAACGAGCCAGCGCAGCGCTACGTCAATCTGGTTGGGCACGTGCTCGCTGCGAACACCGAACGGGCCGGACTTGAATGGCATTTCGCAGTCATCGACGATATGGAGCTCAATGCCTTCGCCGCTCCTGGCGGTTATGTATTCATTTCCAAGGGCTTGCTACTTAGCATGCGTAACGAGGCGGAATTGGCCGGCGTCTTGTCCCATGAGATCGCGCACGTCCTTAAGCGACACCAATTAGTCGCAATCAAAAACAATGCGCGCACCGCACTCGGCGCCGACTTCGTCGCCGGCATGGTGGAGAAAAAATCGGGGGTATCGAGCAATGGCCAACTCTCGCCACTCTTCCATCAACTTGCCTTGATCGGTACCAAGCTGTTCGTCAGCAAGCTCGACCAGGAAGATGAGCTCGAAGCCGACCGCATGGGTATTGTCATTGCCGCCCGCGCAGGTTACAACCCCTTCGGCTTACCGTCCGTGTTGCAGGCGCTGCAAAGCGTCAAACCTGACCACACCGGCGTGGCATTGATGTTCAAAACGCACCCTCCGTTTGATTTGCGTCTTGAAAAATTGTCCCAGCTTATGACACAAGCATTCGAGCAATTGGACAATCAGCCAGACTTAGCCGATCGCTTCAAGGCCACGCTGACGCCACCGGCACCAGCACCTGAACCGGCATCCGCTTCAAAGCTGCCGGCAAAGAAAAAGACGAAGTAGTTTCATGAAACCACCGGTTCGCGCACGCGCTGTGCGGACCGCTGCCCCCCCCACACACAAACATGAAAATAACGAAGCTGCAATTTCGATGCGTGATCATTGCAGCCCTCGTGGCATTAGTGTGCGCGCCTGCCATCGCCCAGTTCGATCCTGACAAGTTGCGCGCGTCGATAGCGCAAGCGCAGGCGATGCAAGGCGCCTTGCACGAGTTCACCGAGCAGGAAGAGTGCGCGATCGGCCAGGAGATCGCCACCAAACTATTGAGCGCGCACCCGGCCGTATCGGATCTAGCCGTTCAGCGCAAGATCATGCGTATCGGCCAATTGATCGCCAGCCATTCCGAGCGCGCCCAGCTGGATTGGAAATTTACGGTGCTCGACGACACGGCGATTTACATGCTCGCCGCCCCTGGCGGTTTGGTTTTCATATCGAATGGATTGCTAAGCAAAGTGCGCGCTGAGGATGAATTGGCGGGCATCCTGGCGCACGGCATCGCCCACGTGCTCAAGAAACATCAACTCGCCATCATTAATATGAAAGTGCGCGCCATACTTGGAGACAAGATGATGGAACAACTTGCTGCTAAATCAAATCCGCAAATGGCAGGCGCGATGCAAATGGCGACGGCGCAGGCCAGAGCCATGCAGATGCGTCAAATGGAAATGGAAAACGAACTCGACGCAGACCATGTGGCCATCGATCTCATCGCGCGCGCTGGCTACAAGGCGACCGGCCTGCCCGCCCTGCTGCAATCACTAATACGAGCGGATACCGACGGCAGCGCGACGCAAGCGTCCAAGGCGCTGCAAACACAATTAGTGGCGGCACCGGCCGTGCCCAACGACACCACGCTACCGATCGAGATGCTTGAAAATCAGGCTGTATTGGCACAGCGCATCCACGCGTTGACGCTCGATTCGAAAACTCCCGAATAGGCCTTTCGTGCGCGCGGCACCACGCGCAGCGTCGGCTTATGCGCTCGCATCCCCGCCATGTTGCACCCGCAACAAATGCATCGGGCCGAACAAGCTTTGCATGCCCGCATGCTGGATAAAACTGAGATTGTATGGATGCTCCGATAGCACCTGCGGCAGGCTCGCAGTCTGCGGCAAGCGCTTGAGTTGCTCGGCGATTTTGCCCCACAGGATAAGTGTCGGCGCAGCGTCCCGGCTGGCCAATTCCGCCAATATGGTTTGCAGGAAGGGCAGCCACGCCCGCGCATCGACGGCCGGCGCCACGTCGCTGCGAAATACCAGCGACGCATTCAACAACAAGAAGCCCTGCTCCAGCAAATTGGACTGCAACTGCGGCAGCGTTTGAATCAATCCCTCGGCGCCGGCGCGCGCCGCGATGCCCGCCATCGCCGCGCCGTTGGTGTTGTCGGGCGCGAGCCTGCCATCGGCCACCAACAGCATCTTCATGAAGTTGCGCAGCGAGGTGGCGCGGTTGACCGGTTTTGACAATCCATTCGCACACCACAGCTCGCCCACCGCCCCGTCCATGAAGCACACGCCGGTCGCGCTGTCCTCGCGCGGATACGGCCCCTCGCCCACCAACACATAACGCACCTGCGCCAACGGCAGCGCGAACGCCGCGAACAGGCGCCCGCGCGTAGGCAAATAGTGGCTGGCGGCCAGCGCCGGCAAATACGCAGGGTCCGCCTGCGCCACGGCCTGCAAACCGCGCTCGAGGCACGGCCGCCATGAGCCATGCGCTTGCGCCAGTGTCTCGATCAGTGCCGGTGGAATGGAAAAAGTAGGCATGGCTGGCAAAGGCATCCAAAGCGCGCATTGTAATGCATGGCGCCAGCGCCCGCCCCCACCGCCCAAGCGCACCTGCCACAAGCCGATTTTCCCTAATTTGATCCACATCAAATACATTTATTGCCCAAACCGATGTAATGCAATCAAGACTACTTAGGATCGCACATGGGTTTCACACAAATGCTGGCACCAGGACGCGCGCGCTGGGCGCTGCTGCTCGCCATCGGCGCGGCGCTCGCGGCCGGCGGCGCATGGTATGGCTGGCGCGCGCTGGCGATCCCCGCCTTCGAGGTCAGCCGCGCCGACGTCGTCCAAAGCATCGTCGCCAGCGGCCATGTGGAGACGCCCCTGCGCGTGGACCTGGGCAGCCAGGTGATGGGCAAGGTAAGGGACGTGCTGGCGGCCGAAGGCGCAAGCGTCAAGGCCGGCCAAGCCCTGGTCCAGCTCGACAACGCCGAAGCGAGCGCCACCGTCGAACAAGCGCGCGCCGCCGTCGTGCAGGCGCGCGCCCGCCTGGCCCAGATCGAGCACGTCGGCTTGCCGATGGCCCTGCAAGGCCTGCGCCAGGCCGAAGTGAACGAGCAAAACGCGCAGCGCCAGTTCAAGCGCACGGGCGAGCTGCGCGCCAAGGGTTTCGTCGGCCAGGCCCAGCTCGACGAGAGCCAGCGTGGCCTCGATATCGCGATCAGCCAACTGATCGGGGCGCGCCTGCAAGTGCAAACCAATTCCACCCAGGGCAGCGACTACCAGATGGCGCAAGCGGGCCTGGCCCAGGCCCAGGCCAATTTGCACGTGGCCCAAGCGCGCCTCGAATACACCACCATCAGCGCCCCCCTGCCCGGCGTCTTGATCGCCCGTTCGGTCGAGCGCGGCGACGTGGTCCAGCCGGGCAAGACGCTGATGGTGCTCTCGCCCGAAGGCCAGACCGAACTGGTGCTGCAAATCGACGAGAAGAACCTGGGTGCCCTGCGCATCGGCCAGCACGCCATCGCCTCGGCCGACGCCTACGCCGACCAGCGCTTCGACGCCACCCTCACCTACATCAACCCGGCCATCGACGCGCAGCGCGGTTCGGTCGAAGTCAAGCTCAAGGTGCCCAACGCGCCAGCCTATCTGCGCCAGGACATGACGGTCTCGGTCGACATCGAAGTGGCGCGCCGCCCGCAAGCGCTCACGCTGCCCGCCGCCACCTTGCGCGACAGTGCCGGCGCCGCGCCCTGGGTGATGAAGGTAGTGAACCAGCGCGCGCAGCACCAGCCGGTCACGCTGGGCCTGCGCGGCGTGGGCACGGTCGAGGTGCTCGATGGCGTACAGCAGGGCGAACTGGTGCTCGGCGCAACGGCCGCCGTCAAGCCCGGCCAGTTCGTGCGCGCCGTGGCCAAAGCCCAGGCGCAGGTGCAGGCGCTGGCACAGGCACAACGCAAGCGCCCATGAACCCCTGGCTGCCCTTCGAATGGATCGCCGCGCTGCGCTTCCTGCGCGAGGGCCGTCTGCAGTCGCTGTTCATCATCTGCGGCGCGGCCATTGGCGTGGCCGTCATCGTGTTCATGTCGGCCCTGCTCGACGGCATGCAGGCCAATCTGTTCCGGCGCGTGCTCAGCTCGCAGCCGCACATCGTCCTCGAGCGTCCCAAGGAGGCGGCGCGCCCGCTGCGCGCGCTGCAAAACGGCGCCATCGTCACCGTGCAAAAACCGTCGCAGCGCTTAAGTTCAATCGACCAATGGCAAAAGGTGCGCGACCAGATGCTGGCGCGCCCGGACATCCTGGCCGTCTCGCCCACCGTCAGCGGCCCGGCTTTCGCGGTGCGCGCCGCCGCCAACCAGTCGATCTCGCTGACCGGCATCGACCCAGAGCAGTACATCAAAATCGTGCCCCTGCCCGACAAGATCGTGGCCGGCAGCTTCCGCCTCACCAACACCGACATCTTGATCGGCATCCAGCTGGCCGACGACCTGGGCCTGCAAGTGGGCGACAAGCTGCGCGTGGCCACCGCCGCCGGCGGCAACCTGAACTTGAACATCGCCGGCCTGCTCGACCTGGGCAGCCGCGGCGCCAACCAGCGCGGCGCCTACGTGCTGCTGTCGACGGCGCAAAACCTGTTGAACCTGGCCGGCGGCGTCTCCTCGATCAACCTCACCGTGCTTGACCCCTACCAGGCCGAGGACATCGCCCAGTCGATCGCGCTTGATACCGGCCTGGACGCGCTCAGCTGGATCAAGACCAATAACCAGTTCTTCCTCGGCTTGAATGCGCAAAAGGTATCGAGCCGCATGATCCGCCTGTTCGTCGGCCTGTCGGTGGCGGCCGGCATCGCCAGCGTGCTGGTGGTGTCGGTGGTGCAGCGCTCCAAGGAGATCGGCATCTTGCGCGCCATGGGCGGCACCCGCGGCCAGGTGATGCGCGTGTTCCTGATCCAGGGCGCGCTGGTCGGCCTGCTCGGCTCCCTGATCGGTTCCATGCTGGCCACCGTGTTGTTGGCGGTGTGGCGCGGCGTGGCCAAGAACCCGGACGGCACTCCCATGTTCCCCGTCAGCGTGGATGTGCCGCTGTACTTTTGGGCCGCCCTGATCGCCACCATCACCGGCTTGCTGGCGGCGCTGATCCCGGCGCTGCGGGCCGCGCGCATGGAACCGGTGGAGGCGATCCGTGGCTGACGACGTGCTGCGCCTGCAAGGCATCCGCAAGTCCTATGCGATCGGCACGCCGGCCGAGACCGAGGTCTTGCATGGCATCGACCTGGGCCTCAAGCGCGGCGAATTTTGCGCCCTGATCGGGCCGTCGGGCTCCGGCAAAAGCACCCTGCTCAACATCATCGGCCTGCTCGACCGTCCCAGCAGCGGCGAGCTGTTCGTGCAAGGCCAGGCCACGGCCGAACTCGATGATGCCGCCTTGACGCGCCTGCGCGGGCGCAGCATCGGCTTCGTGTTCCAGTACCACTACCTCATCTCCGCCTTCAGCGCGCTGGAGAACGTGATGATGCCCATGCTGCTCGAAGCGGGCCGCCCCAACGCGGCCATGCGCGCCACCGCCGCCGCGCTGCTCGCCAGCGTCGGCCTGAGCCAGTGGCAAGACCATCTGGCGACCAATATGTCCGGCGGCCAGCAGCAGCGGGTGGCAATCGCGCGCGCGCTGGCGCTGGCGCCACCGCTGGTGCTGGCCGACGAACCGACCGGCAACCTGGACACAAAGGCGGCCGACGCCGTGTTCGCGCTGATGAAGTCCGTCAGCGCCGAGCGCGGCACCAGCTTCCTGTTCGTCACCCACAACCTGCGCCTGGCCGAGCGCTGCGACCGCGTGATCGAGCTGGTCGATGGACAGATTGTCGCCCCCCGATGAGGCCTGGTGTGTGGCGACGCCAAAAAGACGTTTGCGCGCCTGTGCTTAAGGCGTATCGTTGTACGCATTGTTGTGTGTATTGCATGTCCACGGGATTCCCATGCCAACCTCCGACCTGAACAAACTAAGCATCGACCGCTCGGCCAAGCCGGCCGCGTTCGGCAAACGGGCGCGCCTTGCGCGTGCTTTCAAGATCGTCGCCGGCCTGGCCGTGCTGGGCGCGGCGCTGTTCGCCCTCAAGCTGGGCGCGGGCGGCAAGCCGGCGGTGGAGACGGCCAGCGTCAGCCTGGCCTACCCATCGCAAAACTACACGCTGCTCAACGCCACCGGCTACGTGGTGGCGCAGCGCAAGGCGGCGATCTCGTCGAAGGCCACCGGGCGCCTGGAGTGGCTGGGGGTGTTAGAGGGCAGCCATGTCAAGCTGGGCGAGGTGATCGCGCGCCTGGAAAATGGCGACGTCAGCGCCGCGCTTGGCCAGGCCCAGGCCAACGTCCAACTGGCGCAGGCCAACCTGGAACAGGGCAAGGCCGAGCTGCAAGACGCGGACCGGGCCTACGCGCGCTCGCGCGAGCTGCTGGCGCAGCACTTCATCGCGGCAGCCACCAACGACGCGGCGCAAGCGCGCTTTAACAAGGCCAAGGCGGCCATCGCCGGCATGCGCGCGGCCATCGCGGCGGCGCAGGCGAACGCGCGCGTGGCCCAGGTGGCGCTGGACCAGACCGTGATCCGCGCGCCCTTCGACGGCGTGATCCTCACCAAGAACGCCAATGTGGGCGACAACATCACGCCGTTCTCGTCGGCGGCCGACAGCAAGGGCGCGGTCGTCACATTGGCCGACATGAGCACGCTGGAAGTGGAGGCGGACGTCTCCGAATCGAACCTTTCCAAGATCCGCGTCGAGCAGCCGGCCGAAATCCAGCTCGACGCCTTTCCCGCGCTGCGCCTGGCGGCCGTGGTCTCGCGCATGGTGCCAACGCTCGATCGCAGCAAGGCCACCTTGCTGGTCAAGGTGCGCTTTGTCGAGCGCGACGCGCGCGTGCTGCCGGACATGAGCGCCAAGGTCGCCTTCCTGTCGCAGCCGGTACCCCCAAGCGAGCGGGCGCCGGTGACGGCGCTGCCGGCGTCGGCGCTGGCCACGCGCGCGGGCCAGCAAGTGGTCTTCGTCGTCAAGGACGACAAGCTGCGCCAGGTGGCGGTGGCGCCCGGGCGCCGTATCGGCGAACTGTTTGAAGTAGCCAAGCTGGCCGCCGGCGACAAGGTGGTGCTCAATCCGAGCGACAAGCTGGCCGACGGCATGCAAGTTGCCAGCGCCAAGAAGTAGAACGGGCCAGCCATGCCAGCATTGGTCCACATCGAACACTTGGTCAAGGCCTACCGGCGCGGCGGCCAGCGCGTGCCGGTCCTGACCGATATCACGCTCGACATCGGCGCGGGCGACTTCACGGCCTTGATGGGCCCGTCGGGCTCGGGCAAGAGCACCCTGCTCAACCTGATCGCCGGCATCGACAAGCCCGACAGCGGCGTGCTGCGCGTAGGCGGCCTGGACATCGCCACCCTGTCCGAGGGCGAGCTGGCCAGTTGGCGCGCGGCCAATGTGGGCTTCATCTTCCAGTTCTATAACCTGATGCCGGTGCTGTCCGCCTTCGAGAATGTCGAACTTCCGCTGCTGCTCACCGGCTTGTCGCGACGCGAGCGGCGCGAACGAGCCGAGCTGACGCTGCAGATGGTGGGCCTGGGAGACCGGATGGATCACACGCCGTCCGAGCTCTCCGGTGGCCAGCAGCAGCGCGTGGCGATCGCGCGCGCCATCGTCACCGACCCGACCCTGATCGTGGCCGATGAACCCACCGGCGACCTGGATCGGGCCTCGGCGGCCGACGTGCTGGCCATGCTGCAGCGCCTGAACCAGGAGCTGGGCAAGACCATCATCATGGTCACCCACGACGCCAACGCGGCCGCCCACGCCAAGACCATCATCCACCTCGACAAGGGCGAGCTGTCCGGTTCGGCCGCCTCGCCTGCTTCCTCATAACGGCCATGTACGCGCTCAAGCTGATCGTCAAGAACGCGCTGCGCCACAAGCTGCGCACCACGCTCACCGTGCTCGGACTGGTGATCGCCACGCTCGCCTTCGGCCTGCTGCAAACGGTGGTCAACGCCTGGTACGCGGGCGCGGCGGCCGCCTCCAACACCACGCTCGTCACGCGCAACGCCACCTCGCTGGTGTTTTCGCTGCCGCTGTCCTACGCCGCCAAAGTACGCGCGGTCGAAGGCGTGTCCGGCGTGGCATGGGCCAACTGGTTCGGCGGCATCTACAAGGACCCGAAAAACTTCTTCCCGCAGCTGGCCGTCTCCGGCCGCAGCTACCTCGACGCCTACCCGGACTTCGTACTCCCGGACAGCGCGCGCGCCGACTTCCTGCGCGACCGCAAGGGCTGCATCGTCGGGCGCAAGCTGGCCGATGAATACGGCTTCAAGGTGGGCGACGTCATTCCGATCCGCGGCACCATCTTTCCAGGCCAGTGGGAATTCGTGGTGCGTGGTATTTACGAAGGCCGCAGCGCCTCCACCGTCACCACCCAGTTGTTCTTCCACTGGGACTACCTGAACGAGACGCTGAAAAAGACCATGCCGCGGCGCGCCAATCTGGTGGGACTGTACGTGGTCAAGATCGCGCGCGCCGAGGATGCCGCCCAGGTGTCGGGCGCCATCGACGCCACGTTCAAGAACTCGCTGGCCGAGACCCTGACCGAAACCGAGAAGGCGTTTCAGCTCAGCTTCGTGTCGATGTCGGAGGCGATCATCGTGGCGATCCGCATCGTGTCCTTCGTCGTCATCCTGATCATCATGGCGGTGATGGCCAACACCATGGCGATGAGCGCGCGCGAACGCCTGTCCGAATATGCCACGCTCAAGGCGCTCGGCTTCGGGCCGGGCTATCTGGCCGTGCTGATTTTCGGTGAATCGCTGCTCCTCGCACTGGCCGGGGCGGCCATCGGCGTGGCGCTGCTGTTCCCATTCGCCGGCTGGATCGGCAGCCGCTTCGGCACCATCTTCCCGGTGTTCGAAGTGCCGCCGTTCACGGTGCTGATGCAACTGGGCGCGGCCCTGGTGGTGGGCTTGATCGCGGCGATCGCGCCGGCGCTGCGCGCCACGCGCGTAAACATCGTCGAAGGCTTAAGGAGCATCGCGTGAAGATCCCCTTCACCTACGTGGCGCGCAATCTGTGGGCGCGCCGCTTGACGACCGCGCTTACCGCTGGCGGCCTGGCGCTGGTGGTGTTCGTGTTCGCGGCCGTATTGATGCTTGACGAAGGTTTGCGCACCACCATGGTCACCACCGGCGAGGACGACAATGTGATCCTGATCCGGCGCTCGGCCGAGACCGAGGTGCAAAGCGGCCTGGCGCGCAGCCAGGCCAGCGTGGCCACCAGCGACGCGGCCGTGGCGCTGGGCGCGGACGGGCAAGCGCTGGCATCGAAGGAAACGGTGGTGCTCATCTCGCTCACCAAGCGCGACTCCGACAAGCCGTCCAACGTGATCATCCGCGGGGTCGGCCCGCTGGGCGCGGCGCTGCGTCCGCAGGTGCGCTTGACGAGCGGGCGCATGTTCCGGCCCGGCTCGTCCGAGATCGTCGCTGGCGCGAGCATCGCGCGCCGCTTCGTCGGTGCCGGCATCGGCGAGCGCTTGCGCTTTGGCCAGCGCGAATGGACCGTGGTGGGCCTGTTCGACGCCGGCAACAGCGGCTTCGATTCCGAAATCTGGGGCGACGCGGACCAGTTGATGCAGGCGTTTAGACGCCCGGTGTTTTCGTCCGTGGTGCTCAAGCTGCGCGACAGCGCGCTGTTCGACGCCTACAAGAAGAACATCGAATCGGACCCGCGCCTGACGCTCGAAGCCAAGCGCGAACAGACCTTCTATTCGGACCAGACGCGCGCGCTCTCGACCTTCATCAGCTTCGTCGGCCTGGTGCTGTCGATTATCTTCTCGCTCGGCGCCATGATCGGCGCGATGATCACGATGTATGCGTCGGTGGCGAATCGGGTGGCCGAGATTGGCACCTTGCGCGCGCTCGGTTTCCAACGCACCAGCATCCTGGCGGCCTTCATGACGGAGTCGCTGCTACTGGCCTTCGTGGGCGGCGCGGCCGGGCTGGCGTGCGCGTCGCTGATGCAATTCCTGTCGTTCTCGACGACGAACTTCCAATCGTTCTCGGAGCTGGCGTTCGGCTTTACGCTCAACGGGCCGATCGCGCTCAAGGCCATGCTGTTCGCGCTGGTGATGGGCTTCATCGGCGGCTTTCTGCCGGCCTTGCGCGCGGCGCGCTTGACAATCGTGGACGCGCTGCGCGCCGCCTAATTCCGTATTGCGTCGAAAATGAGGGGCAGCGTCTTAATTGGGGTCTGAGTCGAATTAATTCATGACTCTCGAATTAATTCGACTCTGACCCCAATTAAGACGCTGCCCCTCCTTTTCGACGCCAGCTGCGGCGGCGCGGATCGGATGCTTACACGGGATGCACGATCCAGTTGCTCGCGCTATTGACGAGGTGCATTTTCGCACCCTTGAACGGGATCAGCACTTCGATCTGCATCTCGGTGCGGGTCGGCACGCTGGTGCCGCCCTGCGGCGTGTACGAGGTGTTCATCTGCACATCCATCATGAAGGTGCCGTGGATGTGGTTTTCCATCTTATGCGGGCTGCCAGTGGCCGGGTCGACCCACAGCTTCATCGTCATGTCCATCGGCCCATCGGATTTTTTCATCTGGAACAGCGTCCAGGTCTTGCCGTTCAAAACCTGGCCATCGCTGCGCGTGACCTTGGCGTCGGGCTTGAACATTTCGGTCGTCATTTCGGAAAACGAGGCGCCATCGGCGGGGGTCTTCGATGCCGGCTTGGACGGATCGTCCTTGGGCTCGATCTCCACCACGGTGTACAAGGGCTTTTCCTTGTCCCATCCGCTCAAATGCGACTTGATGCGCTTCTTGACGTCCTTGCCGTCCTTGACCCCATCGACAACCAATTCAGTGTCCTGCGCGACGAAGACCTTCGCCGCAGTCACCTGCGCGATGGTCTTGTTCCACAATTGATCGGCCGGTTCGGCATGTGCCGATGCGAACAGGGAAAGGCACAGCGCCGCGCCAGCGGCTGGAATCAGTCGTTTCATATTCAATTTCCAAAAATGAATATCATACAACACCTGCGCCGCTTGCGTGGGACGGCACCGGCCGCCACCTCACCCTGGCGCGCCTATTCGGAGTCAGGCTGCTGCGCCGGATGGGCCGCCGCGAACGCGGGCAGCGCCGAGCAGGCGGCGTGTATGCGTTCGATGGTCGGATACGGCGCCAGATCCACATTGAAGCGCTGCGCGTTGAACACTTGCGGCACCAGGCAGCAATCGGCCATGCTCGGCTCGTCGCCGTGGCAAAAGCGCCCCGTGTCCGGATCGCGCGCCAGGTGCGCCTCGATCGCGGCCAAGCCTTCGCGCACCCAGTGGCGGTACCACTCGGTCTTGTCCTCTTCCGAGATCTTCAAGGTGCCTGTCAGGTACTTGAGCACGCGCAGATTGGCCACCGGGTGGATGTCGCACGCGACCATCAGCGCCAGCGCGCGCACCCGTGCCCGGCCCAGCGCGTCCGGCGGCAGCAGGGCCGGCGCCGGATGGGTCTCTTCCAAGTATTCGAGGATGGCCAGCGACTGGGTCAGCGTGGCGCCGCCCACCTGCAGGCTCGGCACCAGGGCGCCCGGGTTGACGGCGCGGTAGCCTGCCTGCAGATGCTCGCCGCCTTCGCGCAGCAAGTGCACCGGCACCGCCTCGTAGGCCAGGCCCTTCAGGTTCAGGGCGATGCGGACCCGGTACGCGGCCGAGCTGCGAAAGTAGGTATAGAGCCTCACCGCGTGCTTCCCTTGTAGCGCGCCACCGTCTGCTCGATGGCGCCGAAGATGCTGGCGCCTGCCTTGTCGAACATCTCGATGCGCACGCTGTCGCCGAACTTGAGGAAAGGCGTTTTTGGCGCGCCGCCCTCGATCGTCTCGTACATGCGCACCTCGGCCAGGCAGCAGTAGCCCACGCCGCCGTTGTCGATCGACGAGCCGTGCAAGCTGCCCTGCTTGTTCGACACCGTGCCCGAGCCGATGATGGTGCCGGCCGTCAGTTCGCGCGTGCGCGCCGCGTGGGAGACGAGCTGCGCGAAGTTGAACGTCATGTCCTCGCCCGCGTTCGGCTTACCGAAGGGCTTGCCGTTGATGGCGACCATCAACGGCAGGTGCAGCTTGGTGTCGCGCCAGTTCTCGCCCAGTTCGTCCGGCGTGACGGCCACGGCCGAAAACGCGCTGGCCGCCTTCGACTGGAAAAAGCCGAAACCCTTGAGCAGCTCGGCCGGAATCAGGTTACGCAGCGAGACGTCGTTGACCAGCATGACCAGGCGGATCGCGTCCGCGCTTTGGTGCAGGTCCGCGCCCATCAGCACGTCGCCGGTGATGACGGCCACTTCGGCTTCCAGATCGATGCCCCAGTCTTCGGACAGCGCGTAGATCGGGTCGCGCGGGCCGATGAAGCAGTCCGAGCCACCCTGGTACATCAAGGGATCGGTGTAGAACGAGGCCGGCACTTCGGCGTTGCGCGCGCGCCGCACCAGCTCCACGTGGTTCAGGTAGGCCGAGCCGTCGGCCCACTGGTAGGCGCGCGGCAGCGGCGAATGGAAGTCCTGTTCGGCGAAGGGCTGGGCGGCCAGCGCGCTGCCGTCGTTCAGGTCCGCGTACACCTGCGCCAGGCGTGGCGAGACGGTGTCCCAGTTGTCGAGGGCGAACTGCAGCGTGGCGGCGATCTTGGGCACGCGCTGGTAGCTGCGCAGGTCGCGGCTGACGACGACGAGCGAGCCGTCGCGTCCGCCCGCTTTCAAAGTGGCGAGTTTCATCGATGATCCTTATTGGGCTGGCTGGGGTTCGTGCATCCAGGCGGCGTGCTTGGGCGCCTTGCGGGTGCTTGACCATTCATTGATCATGTCCCACTTGACCGCGTCCAGGCGCTCCATCATGTCTGGCGTGGCGGTGTTGGCGGCCAGCTCGAGGCGGTGGCCGTTGGGGTCGAAAAAGTAGATCGACTTGAAGATGGTGTGGTTGGTCGGGCCGATCACCTCGATGCCGTCCGCTTCCAGGCGCGCCTTGGCCGCCAGCAGTACGTCCATCGATTCGACTTCCAGCGCCAGGTGCTGCACCCAGGCCGGGGTGTTCTCGTCGCGCCCCATCGGCGGCTGGCTGGGCAGCTCGAAGAAGGCCAGCACGTTGCCGGCGCCGGCGTCGAGGAACACGTGCATATACGGGTCCGGCGCGCCGGTCGAGGGCACTTGGTCCTCCGCGATGGCGAGCACGAATTTCATGTCGAGGTATTTGCCATACCATTCGACGGTTTTTTTGGCATCGATGCAGCGATACGCCACATGATGGATACGCTTGATCTGCATGGTGTTCTCCGCTGAAGTATCTCTCACCCACCATTAGAGTGCAAAATTGACTATCACACAAACAATATTTTTCACGTGATTTATCAGTTTATCTGATGATAGCGCTATGATGGCGCCATGAGTCCCACTTTGCGCCAGATGCGCGCCTTCGTCGCGTTGTCCAAGACCGGCAATTTCACGCTCGCCGCGCAGTATCTGCACGTGACCCAGTCAGCCCTGTCGGGCTTGATCAAGGAGATGGAACAGACGCTGGGCGCGCGCGTGGTCGACCGCAGCACGCGCAAGATCGCGCTCACCGACATCGGGCGCGAACTCTATCCGCTGTTCGCCAAGATGATCCAGGATCTCGATGGTGCCATGGTCGACATCGCCAACCGCACGGCCTTGAAAAAAGGCGTGGTGCGGATCGCGGCGCCGCAGCTGATGTCGTGCACGCTGCTGCCCGAGGTGATCGCCGCTTACCGCGCCGCACATCCGGATATCCAAGTGCGGCTGGTCGATTGCGCGGTGGAGAACGTGGCCACGCGGGTGATCAGCGGCGAGGTTGACTTTGGCATCGGGCCAGAACGCGAAGCCAGCAGCCAGGTGCTGGCGCAGTTGCTGTTCGAGATGCCCTTCGTGCTGGTGTTCCCGCGAGCGCACGCGCTGGAAAAGCGCAAGCGCGTGACGTGGGCCGACGTGAATGCCTATCCCTTCATTTCGCTGCAGGGGCAATTCACCGAGCGCCTGCTAAGCGACATGCATAGCTCGCCGCGCGAGGTGGCGCTCAATCCTGCCAACGAGGTGACCTTCATGACGACGGCGCTGGCGATGGTGAGCGCTGGCCTGGGCGTGACGGTGTGCCTGCCTTACGCGGCGCCACTGGTGGCGCGCTACCAATTGCAGATGCGCCTGTTGCACGACCCGGAACTGACGCGCCGCTTCTTCGTCTACTCGCGCGAAAACCGTTCGCACTCGCCGGCGGCGGAGAGCTTCATCGCCTTCTTGCTCGCTTACGTCAAGGCGCACGACTGGAATTTGCCGGCGCCAGCGGCGCGCAAATCGCGCAAGGCGGCACTCGCATAAAACGATGGGGACGAGGTTGGGATCAGAGCGAGGTTGGGGGCAAACCTGGCAAGTCTACAATTTCGCACGTTGCCAGGATTATGCCGCCTCTCGTCTGAGCTGAAGAGCGCGAAGCGTCACGCTCATCCCAAATACAGCTCATTCCTTCGGAAACGTCAGCCGGAAGTTGACCAAGGTCTGCCCATGAATGCTCTCAAGCGAGCCATCGTCGCGAAAGCGGCTGACCGTCTCGTTCATGCCGCTGCCCAGCTCCACGTGCAAGTCCGGCGATTCGCCCGCGAACGCGGCCAGGATGATCTTGTTGACCTTCTGCTGCAGCGCCACTTCCTCGGGATTGTGCGCGCCGATCTGCGTCACCGGCGACTGCTCGCTCGGCAGAGGGCCGAAGAACTGGTCGGTGGTCTTCTGGAATTCGGCGTAGGTCGTCACGCAGTAGCGGATCTGCGCCTTCGGGAACAGATTGTTGACGATGCGTGAACCCTTGATGCGGTCCGGGTCCGTGCACATCACCGTCAGCGCGCTCTCGTCGCCGGCCAGCACCAGCCAGCGCAAGTCCTGCACATACTCGCGTTTGAATTTATCGGAAAACACGCTCGGCTTCTGGCGCCCTTCGCGATACGGCTCATACGTCTCGCCGAAAAACTGCGACAGCGCCGCTCCGATGGCCGGCAAGCCGACCTGGAAGTCGTTGACCAGCACCTGCTCGAGGCGGATGCCCTTGCGGCGCGCCGCGCGCGTGGCCAGCTCCAATTCGGGCACGGACAGCACCGAACTCGTCACCAATGGATCATATTTGGAGCGGATCACAATCGGCGCCTGGGTACGCTGTGCCAGCGGCACAGCCAGCGCGTTGCACAGCGCGTTGGCGCCCTCTTCCAGCATGGTCGAAAAAGCGCCGCGCTTGCGGTTATTGATCACCTGCAGAACGCCGAGCAGCTCGTTGGTTTGCTGGTGCAGCACCGGGCACACCAGCATCTCCTTGGTGCGGTAACCGGTGCGCTTGTCGACCCGCTGCAGGAACTGCACGCCGGGCGAAAACGACTTCAATTCGATCTGGTCGTAAGCGTCGTTGATGTTCACCGCTTTTTTCGACAGCGCCACGAAGCCGGCCACGCTGCGGTCCGAAATAGGCAGCGAAAAATCGCGGAACGACTTCATGCCCGTCTTGATCAAGGTTTCGATCGAGGTCTTGCCGGGACTAAGCGCGTACAGGGTGAAGCGGTCGCACGAGAACAGGTCGCAGATATCGACCGTCAGCTCGACCCGGATGTCTTCCAGGCGCGCATTGGCGTGGATCTTGTCGATGACCGACTGCAGCTTGGCCATGAAGTAGTCGCGCGGGACGTCGACGCTACCGTCGAGACCACCCGTGTTAGGCGCATTGTCGTGCATGTGATTGCTCATTTCATCCGTTGCCGTAGACCAATAAGTTACAGTGGCGAGTGTCCATTATAGACCAGCTCTGCACAGCAAAATCAAGGCGCGGCCGCCTTCGGTATAATCGACCTTTACGCGCGTTGGGCGCGCCCACCACCACTTCACGAAGAATAAAATCCTATGGCATCGAACGACAACGTCAGCATGGCCGTCTTTTGCGACTTCGAAAACGTCGCGCTGGGCGTTCGCGACGCCAACTACGACAAATTCGACATCAAACCCATCCTCGAACGCCTGCTCCTCAAGGGCAGCATCGTCGTCAAGAAGGCCTACTGTGACTGGGATCGCTACAAGAGCTTCAAGGCCACCATGCACGAGGCGAACTTCGAGCTGATCGAGATCCCGCACGTGCGCCAGTCGGGCAAGAACTCGGCCGACATCCGCCTGGTCGTCGACGCGCTCGACCTGTGTTACACCAAATCGCACGTGAACACCTTCGTCATCATCAGCGGCGACTCGGACTTCTCGCCCCTGGTGTCGAAGCTGCGCGAGAACGCCAAGCAGGTGATCGGCGTGGGCGTGAAGCAGTCGACCTCGGACCTGTTGATCGCCAACTGCGACGAATTCATCTTCTACGACGACCTGGTGCGCGAGAGCCGGCGCGCGCAGGCGCGGCGCGATACGCGCGGCAGCGCGCCCGCGGCGCAGACGGACAAGCCCAAACGCACACCCGACGAGGAAAAGCAGCGCCGCGAAGAGATGGACGCGCGCCGCACCCAGGCCATCGACATGGCGGTCGAAACCTTCGAGGCCCTCTCGTCCGAGCGCGGCGACAGCGGCAAGGTGTGGGCCTCGCGTCTGAAGGACGCGATCAAGCGGCGCAAGCCCGACTTCAGCGAGTCCTACTACGGCTTTCGCAGTTTCGGCAACCTGCTCGAGGAAGCGCAGGCGCGCGGCTTGCTCGAATTCGGACGCGATGAAAAATCGGGCGCCTATGTCTATCGCAGCAGCGCCCCGGCCAGCTTGATCGATGCCGAGCGCGGCGCCACGCAGGCGCAGGAGGCACCAGTGGCGCACGAGGCGGTACGCGAGGCAGTGCACGCGACGGACACCGACCCGGACTCGGATGAAGACGCGATCGCCGACCGCGAAGCGTGGGAAGCTGTCAACGGCGCGGGCGAGCAAACGCGCCATGGCGGTGGCGACAATGGCGGCGGCGCCGGGTCGCGGCGCGAATCGCGGCGCGGCGGACGTGGCGGACGCAAGAGCGGACGCAGCGACTATCGCGACAAGCCGGCGCCAATGGCGGCGAAGGAAACGGCGCCACCAATGCCTGCGCGCGAACGCGGCAGGCGCACCAACACGGCGGCCGAGCGTGCGGCACCAGCGGCCGCGCCGGCGCATGAAACCTCATCGGCTTCGCCGATGCATGAGGGCCAGGCACGCGATGGCGCCGCTGTTGACACCAGTGTCCACGGCGCGGTTGGCGCCGAGTCGGGCGCCGCTGCCAGCACCACGCGTGGCGGTGCGCGCGGTGGGCGCAAACCAGCGTCGGCCAAGGCGGCCGATGGCGCCCAAGCGATGCCGGTCGCGAGCAGCGACGCGACCGCCGTGCTTGGCGACGAAGCCAAGCCGGCGGCCAAGAAAGCACGTGGAACGGGCGCCGCCAAAGCGGCCAAGGACCCGCTGAAGGAGAGCGCGAGCAAGGCGCGCGGTGCGGCAAGCAAGGCGGCCAGCGCTGAAACGGCGCAAGTGCAGGCCGAAGCGCCAGCAGCGGCGCCCGCCAAGGCGGCCAAAGCGGCGCCGAAGAAGGCAGCCAAACCGGCCGCCACGTCCACGCGCCGTCCCCGCAAGTCGGAAGGCGCGGCTGACTGATCGCCCGGCCACGATGTCGCACAACACCATCGCGATCAATCAGCGGATGGACCGTTTTGACGGGCATCACCGCGTTTGGCTGTTCGGCTACGGCTCGCTGATCTTCAAGGCCGACTTTCCGTTCATCGAACGGCGAGCGGCCAGCATCGAAGGGTGGACGCGGCGTTTCTGGCAGGGTTCGCACGACCACCGCGGCACCGAAATGGCGCCGGGGCGGGTGGCGACGCTGGTGGCGCAGGACGGCGCGCGCTGCGATGGAATGGCTTACCTGATCACGCCCGAGGTGTTCGCGCACCTCGACCATCGCGAAAAAAATGGCTATCTGCGCCTGGCGATCGAGATCGTGTTCGAGGACGGCGCCAGCGAGGAAGGCCTGGTGTACATTGCGCGCGAGGACAACGCGGCCTTCTTGGGCGCGGCCTCGGAACGCGAGATCGCGCGCCAGATCGCCGCTTCGCGCGGCCCCAGCGGCGCCAACCGCGATTACCTGACCGATTTGGCCAATGCCTTGCGCGCGCTGGGCAAGGTTGACCCGCACGTGTTCGCCATCGAGCAGCACCTGCGCGAATTCGATGATCGCGGCAATGTTGGAGGGGACAGCCCCCTGTTTTGACGAAATGCTTGATCGGGGGGACAGCAACCGTCTTGAGTTGGATTTTTCACTAAAGTTGGGTTTTGACGACT
>JAZKBP010000015.1:59225-80045 GCA_040388555.1 Pseudomonadota bacterium | reverse complement strand
GAATTAATTCGAGAATCATGAATTAATTCGACTCTGACCCCATTTAATTTGCACTTGTTGTTGCTTTTCCTACGCCACCGCCGCAGATGGCGTTCCCTAGCAGCGGGAACGCCCTTCCTTTACAGCGTACGGGCGATTTCCTGGACTTCGAACACTTCAAGCGTGTCGCCCACTTGGATATCGTTGTAGTTCTTGAGCGACAAGCCGCACTCGAAGCCGGCGCGCACATCCTTGGCGTCGTCCTTGAAGCGCTTGAGCGAATCGATCTCGCCTGTCCACACCACGATATTGTTGCGCAACAGGCGCACCGAGGAGCTGCGCTTGACGACGCCGTCGACCACCAGGCAACCTGCGATGGCGCCCACTTTCGACACCATGATGACTTGGCGGATTTCGACGGAACCGGTGATGTGCTCGCGCTTTTCCGGCGCCAGCATGCCCGACATGGCCGCTTTGATCTCGTCGATCGCATCGTAAATGATGTTGTAGTAGCGAATGTCCACGCCGTTCGACTCGGCCAGCTTGCGCGCCTGCGCATCAGCGCGGGTGTTAAAGCCGATGATGACCGCTTTCGAAGCGACCGCCAAGTTGACGTCCGACTCCGTGATGCCGCCCACGGCCGCATGCACCACCTGCACCCGCACTTCCGAGGTCGACAGTTTTTGCAGCGAACCAACCAGCGCTTCTTGCGAACCTTGTACGTCCGTCTTGATGATCATCGGCAGGTTCTTCACCTCGCCCTCGGCCATCTGGTCGAACATATTCTCCAGCTTGGCCGCTTGTTGCTTGGCCAGCTTGACGTCGCGGAACTTACCTTGACGGAACAGGCCGATCTCGCGCGCCTTGCGCTCGTCCGCCATCACCATCACTTCTTCGCCAGCGACCGGCACTTCGGTCAAGCCCTGGATTTCCACCGGAATGGAAGGACCCGCTTCGCTGATGTTCTTGCCGTTCTCGTCCAACATGGCGCGCACGCGGCCATAGGAAGAGCCCGCCAGGATCACGTCGCCGCGTTTCAAGGTACCGGACTGCACCAGGATCGTCGCGACCGGGCCGCGGCCCTTGTCCAGACGCGCCTCGACCACCAGACCGCGCGCTGGCGCGTCGATCGGGGCTTTCAATTCCAACACTTCAGCTTGCAGCAGCACTTGCTCGAGCAAGGCGTCGATGCCCTGGCCCGTCTTGGCCGACACCGGCACGAATGGCGACTCGCCGCCGTATTCTTCCGGCACCACTTGCTCGGCCACCAGCTCTTGCGTGACGCGGTCGACGTTGCCACCCGGCTTGTCGATCTTGTTGATCGCCACCACCAGCGGCACGCCGGCCGCTTTCGCGTGGGCAATCGCTTCCTTCGTTTGCGGCATCACGCCGTCGTCCGCCGCCACCACCAGGATGACGATGTCGGTGGCCTTGGCGCCGCGCGCACGCATGGCGGTGAACGCCTCGTGGCCCGGGGTGTCGAGGAAGGTGATGGTGCCGCGCGGCGTTTCGACGTGGTAGGCGCCGATGTGCTGCGTGATGCCGCCCGCTTCGCCGGACGCCACTTTGGCGCGCCGGATGTAGTCGAGCAAACTGGTTTTACCGTGGTCGACGTGGCCCATGACGGTCACCACCGGGGCGCGCGCGACGGACTCGAAGTGCGCGTGCTCGCCCTGGTCGGCCAGCAAGGCTTCAGGATCGTCGAGCTCGGCGGCGAAGGCCTTGTGGCCCATTTCCTCGACCAAGATCATGGCCGTTTCCTGGTCCAGCACCTGGTTAATCGTGCACATCTGGCCCAGCTTCATGAGCTGCTTGATGACTTCGGAAGCCTTGACCGACATCTTGTGCGCCAATTCGGCGACCGTGATGGTCTCTGGCACGTGCACGTCTTTGACCACCGCCTCGGTAGGCGCCTGGAAATTGGTTTCGCGGTCTTCGTTGTGGGAAGGACGGCGGCCCTTGGCGCCACCGCGCCAGCCATCGCGTCCACCCGTGCCGACGTTGCCGCGCGGCTTGATGGCGCCGCCTGGCGCGCCGCGTTTCTTGGCGTCGTCCGACCAGGTCGAGGACACATTGGCCGACTTGATCGACTTCTTGTCCGGCGAGGTCGGCTTTTTGTCGTCCTTCTTTTCGCCCGGCTTCTTGTCCGCAGGCTTATGCAAGGTGCCTTCCGGCGCCTTGGCCTTGACGGCGGCGACCACGGGCACCGGCTCGGGCGCCTTGATGGCGCGGCGCGGCGCATTCATCATGGCCTTGATCTGGGCCACTTCGTCGGCTACGGCCTTGCGAGCCTTGTCGTTCGCTTCGGCGCGCTCGGCCGCCACTTGGGCAGCGGCGGCGGCTTTCTTCTTGGCTTCGTCGGCGGCAGCTTGTTTCTTTTCCAGCGTGGCGTCAGCCGATGCCGCGTCCAGCGCGGCGCGCTTGGCCTCCGCTTCGGCGTCGCGCTTGGCTTCCGTTTCGGCTTGCTTGATCTGGGCTTCTTTCTCGGCGTCGAGCTTGGCCAGGCGCTCTTGCTTCTCGCGCAAGTCGGCTTCCTGGCGGGCGATCAGCTCGGCTTGGCGGCGCGCCTCTTCCTCGCGGCGCGCCACTTCAGCAGCGTCGATCACCGGCGCGCTTGGGGCCGCGGGGGCCACTGGGGCCGCCGGCACGATGTCGTCGCGCTGCACAAAGGTGCGCTTCTTGCGCACTTCAACCTGGATCGTGCGCGACTTGCCGGTGGCATCAGCCTGCTTGATCTCGGTCGTTTCCTTGCGCGTCAAGGTGATCTTTTTCTTCTCGGTGTCGGCCGCCGTGCCGTGCGTACGGCGCAGGTGATCGAGGAGCTTGTCCTTATCATCTTTCGACAATGGATCTGACGTCGAACTTTTCTCGACGCCGGCAGAACGCAGCTGCGTCAGCAGCAAGTCTGAAGGCATCTTCAGTTCGGTGGCAAATTGGGCAACGTTGTTACTCGCCATTCAGTCCTCTTTTCTATGTGTCGCGAAAGATGTGTGGTTCAGATTACGCCTTGACCGTTTCCGCCAGGCGCCATGCAGTTGCCTGCAAGCTCTTGGCACGTTCGTCATACTTGGCGTCGACCAGCTTCATCTCGTCGTCCGTCACATCATTAAATTCATTCTTGATCAGCTCGCGCGCGCGGTCCGACGACAGGGCCAGGATCGCGCCGAACTCGTCGTAGGCCAGGGCGGAGAAAGCTTCCACCGTCTTGATGCCCGCCAGACCCAGCTTGCCGGCCGTGGTGCGGTCCATGCCTTCGAGCGCAACGAGCGCCTCGTCCATGCCTTCGAGGCCTTCCTCGGAAGCGATAGCCTCGGTCACCAGGGCGTCGCGCGCACGGGTGCGCAGTTCGTTGACGGTGTCTTCGTCGAAGGACTCGATCTCGAGCATCTCGGAGATCGGCACGTAGGCGATTTCTTCCAGGCTGGCGAAACCTTCTTCCACCAGGATGTCGGCCACTTCCTGGTCGACGTCGAGCTTTTCCATGAACAGGGCGCGCACCGCCGCCGTTTCCGTGGCCGATTTGTCGGCCGATTCCTGCGCCGTCATGATGTTGATCTTCCAACCCGTCAGTTCGGCGGCCAGGCGCACGTTCTGACCCGAGCGGCCGATCGCGATGGCCAGGTTTTCCTCGTCCACCACCACGTCCATCGCGTGCTTTTCTTCGTCGACCATGATCGAGGACACGTTCGCTGGCGCCAACGCGCCAATGACGAACTGGGCCGGATCGTCCGACCACAGCACGATGTCCACGCGTTCACCACCGAGTTCACCGGTGACCGCTTGCACGCGAGAGCCGCGCATGCCCACGCAGGTACCGATCGGGTCGATGCGCTTGTCGGCAGTATAGACGGCGATCTTGGCGCGCACGCCAGCGTCGCGCGCCGCCGATTTAATCTCCAGCAGGCCTTGCTCGATTTCCGGCACTTCCAGCTCGAACAGCTTCATGATGAAGTCCGGCGCCGTGCGCGAGAGAATCACTTGCGGGCCGCGCATATTGCGGTCGATGCGCAAGATGAAGGCGCGCACGCGGTCGCCAATGCGCAGGTTTTCCTTCGGGATCATCTGGTCGCGCGGCAGGCGCGCTTCGATCTTGCCCGATTCGACGATGGCGTCGCCGCGTTCCATGCGCTTGATCGTGCCGGTGACTAAAGCATCGCCACGCTCGAGGAAGTCGACCAGGATCTGCTCGCGCTCGGCATCGCGCACGCGCTGCAGCACCACTTGCTTGGTGTCTTGGGCGAAGCGGCGGCCGAACTCGACCGACTCGATCGGCTCTTCGATATACTCGTCCACCTCGATGTCGGGAATCTGTTCCTTCGCTTCGAAGTGCAGGATTTCCTGGTCGGGCAATTGGAGGCCGGCTTCGTCGGGCACCACGTGCCAGCGGCGGAACGATTCGAACTCGCCCGACTCGCGGTCGATCGAGACGCGAATGTCGACTTCGCCTTCATAACGCTTTTTGGTTGCCTGGGCCAGCGCGAACTCGAGCGCGCCAAACACGACATCCTTATCGACATTTTTTTCGCGCGCCAGCGCATCAACCAATAACAAAACTTCGCGACTCATGCTTTCCGGCTCCTAAAATCCACCTGCGGCACCAAATGTGCCTTATCCAAGTCGGCGAGCGTAAACTCCAACAGCGCCGGACCCTCCTTACCTTCGAACTCGAGCGCGATGTTCTCGCCCTCGGGTTGCTGCAAAATTCCTGTGTACGTCTTGCGGTTGCTGGTGCCAGGCAGCGCCACGCGCAGCTTGACGGTGGCCTCGCAACCGGCGAAGCGCACGAAATCTTCCATCTTGCGCACCGGGCGGTCCAGCCCGGGCGAGGAGATTTCGAGGCGCTCGTAATTGACGTTTTCCACTGTCAGCACGTGCGAGAGCTGGTGGCTGACGGTCGCGCAATCCTCGACCGTGATCGGGCCTTTTTCTTCAGCGTCGGCAGCGGTGAAATCGATGTACACGCGCAGGATGCCGCGTTCGCCCCGTTCGACATCAACGAGTTCGTAGCCCAAACCGGCCACTGTCTTGGCGATCAAATCAAACTGCTGCACTGCACACTCTCCAGATCACGCGGCCCCGCAAAACAGGCCGCATTAAGACGGTTCAACAAACGGTTTAACAAAAAAAAAATGGGCATCTGCCCATCTTCTAATATGACTCACCAGACGAAAGTCACCTTCACCGACTGCATGAAGCGCTTTTATTAGGCTGCAGATTATAACCCTTTTGGGCGCTTCCCGCAATCGCTGGCGGCCTTGTGCACCGCCATACAACACTTATCAGGGGACAAACGAGGCTGAAATGAAAGCAATCATTCCAGCCTCGCAAGAGACACGCGCTTAGCCGCGGCGGCCGCGGCGCGGCATGCCGTGGTCGGCGCCGCGCGGGCCTTGCGGGCCCTGGGGGCGGCGCGCGCCGCTGGCGTTGCCAAAACCGAAAGTGGTTTGCAGGGGATCGGGCTGGCGGGTGCGCTGGGGCGCGGCGCCCTGGCCCTGCCCTTGCCCCTGGCCCTTGCCGGGACGGCCTTCGCCTTGCGGACGGGCGCTGCGCTGGCCTTGACCTTGACCTTGACCCTGGCCTTGGCCCGGACCCTGGCCCATGCCCGGCCCACGCCCCTGGCCTTGCCCGCGACCTTGGCCGTCGAACATGCCCGGGCCGCGCGGCTGGCCGCCCATACCCGGACCGCGTCCTTGCGGACGGCCCTGGCCGCGCCCCATGCCGCGCGCCGGACCGAAAGGGTCGGCATTGCGGTTGGCGTCGGCGCGGTCGATGCGGTTGCCATCGGCGCGGCGGTCTTCGTCGCTATCGCTGTCGCGCGGGCCCGCTGGGCCACGGCCCTTCGGTCCACGGGCGTCGGCGCCCTTTTTCTCCAGGCCGAACACGTTCAACATATCGCGCACGGCGTTTTCTTCCAGCTCTTCCCAGCGTCCGCGCTTGAGGCCGCTTGGCAGCACCATGGCGCCGTAGCGAGTACGGATCAAGCGCGACACCGTCAAACCGATCGCCTCGAACATGCGGCGCACTTCGCGGTTGCGGCCTTCGCCGATCACCACGCGGTACCACTTGTTGATGCCTTCGCCACCGCCGTCGGCGATTTTGGTGAACTGGGCCACGCCGTCTTCGAGCTCGACGCCGGCCAACAGCTTCTGGCGCATGCCTTCTTCCAGCTCGCCCAGGGTGCGCACCGCGTATTCGCGGTCGATGTTGTAACGCGGGTGCATCAGGCGGTTCGCCAGATCACCCGAGGTCGTAAACATCAGCAAACCTTCGGTGTTGAAGTCGAGGCGGCCGACGGCCAGCCATTTGCCGGCCTTCATGGTCGGCAAGCGGTCGAACACGGACGGACGGCCTTCCGGATCGTCGTGGCTGACGATTTCGCCGGCCGGCTTGTGGTAGATGAGCACGCGCGGCGGCTTCTTGCTCACGCGGCGCTGGATCTGCTTGCCGTTGATGCGCACCGCATCGGTGGGCAAGATGCGCTGGCCGATGTGGGCCGGCTCGCCATTGACGGACACGCGCCCGGCGATGATCAATTCTTCCATGTCGCGGCGTGAGCCCAGGCCCGCTTCGGCCAAAACCTTGTGCAGCTTGGGTGCGTCGTCGTCGGCGGTGAGGTCGCGACGGGCCGGTTTTTGCGGCTGGTGGCGCCCACCCTCGTTAGCGTCGAAGGCGTCCGAGGTGACATAGGAAAAGGCCGCGTCAGCGTCGTTGCCGCCCTTGCGCGGGCCTTGCGGCTGAGCGCCTTGCGGACGAGCCTTGCCTTTGTGCTTGCCTTTTTGCGGACCTTTGCCGCCGGCACGCTGCTCGGGACGCGGACCGCGCTCGGTGCGCGCTTCGGTGCGGGCTTCAGCGCCAGCGTCGAGCGGCGCAGTCGCGCCTTCGGCGTCGGCGCCATTGGCTGGATGGGCGGCGCGCGGCGGCTGGGCCTGGGCCGCGCGTTGCTGACGCTGCTCGCGCATCTGGCGCGGACCGCGCGGGCCACGCTCGTGGCGCGGCGCGCCGCCCCCCTCGCCCGCTGGCGCGCCTGGCGCACCGGCTTCGGACGTGGGCGCGGCGCTGGCGGACGCTGGCGTTGCGGCCGGGGCCGCCGTAACAGGCGCGCCGTCGTCGGCTGCCTTGGTCTTGCGCGGCGCGCGCGGCTTGCGCGCGGCCGGGGCGTCACTGGCCGATTCGCCGGCAGCGGTGGCCACAGGCGCTGGTGCCGCGCCCTCGGCCTCAGCCGCCTTCACGCGACGTTTCGGCTTGGGTTCGGCGACGCCGGCGGCGGCATCGGCCTCGATCTGGGCCTTGGTGCGGCGCTTCGGCTTGGCCGCCGCGTCATCCGTGCCGGCCGCGTTCGCAGCCAAATTCTCTGGGGTGGTATTTGGATTCATTCTTCGATTCTTGCTTGTTGATCCAGCGGCGGCTCGGACAACTCGTCCGCTGCCGCAGCGTGAACTGGGACTTCTTCAAGGGGTGAAGCATCGGCGGGCGCATCGTCCGGCGCTTGCTCGATCTGCACCAAGGTCTGGCTCGCGCCATCATCGTGCACGGCCAACTGCGCCGCTTTGTCAAAATTTTCCTGCAGCGCCGCTTCGAGCGCTTCCATCTCACTACCGCTTTGCATCTCGCTCACCTGCTGCAGCGCCGGCAACTGGGACAGCGCATTCAAGCCCAGGTCGTCCAGAAACTGCTTGGTGGTGCCCAGCAAGGCCGGGCGCCCGATCACTTCGCGGTGCCCTATCACGTCGACCCAGCCGCGGTCTTCGAGCATCTTGATGGTCTGCGAATTGACCGCCACGCCGCGAATTTCCTCGATATCGCCGCGCGTGACAGGTTGGCGGTAGGCGATGATGGCCAGCGTCTCGAGCGTCGCGCGTGAATACTTGGTCGGCTTTTCCGGATTCAAGCGCTCCAGGTATTGCTTCATTTCCGGGCGGCTCTGGAAGCGCCAACCGGTGGCCAGGCTCACCACTTCGATGCCGCGCCCGTTCCAATCCTGGCGCAACTCCTCGAGCATCAGCTTGATGGTGTCGGCGCCCACGCCCTCGCCCAGCGGCTTGCCGTTATCGTCGACATCGACGAACAGCTTTTTCATCGCATGGATGGACATCGGTTCGCGTGCGCACAGCAAAGCGGTTTCGAGGACTCTTTTCGCCTCAGCAGTATTCATAAACGAAGTCTTGTGCGGAACTATTGCAGTGTGATGCAAGCAACAATCAAATAAATAATCCAATCAACGCAGGAAGGGGCCGCCATCGGATGGCGCCATTCTGCAATACCTACGCTGAAACTGGAATCCATCGTCCGGGCCGAATGCGCCGGACGGAAAATTTATTGGGTGGTGAGATGCGTACTCTGCCACACGGCCGACACCGCCTTTTTGAGCGGCAAGCCGTTGATTTTAAAGCGAAAGGCGGGTTCGACCATAAGGCGCGAGGCCGCCATTTCCTCAAACTGGAGCCCATTGTACCCGAAAAATGGCGGAACGGGACAAATCGCGCGCTGCCCGGCCTTGCCATCAATGCAAATTTGACTCGGCGGGACGCGCCGAGGCCCCCTCCACACCAATCGGCTGAGCAAGTTGGCGAAACGCTTCCCATACGATTTCGCGCAAGGCCTTTTTATCCCACGGTTTGGAATAGAAGCGGAATGCGGCCCCGCGCTTGACCGCTTCGCTGAGCGAGACTGGGTCGGTATATCCGGTCAAGACGATCCTGAAGGTATTTGGGTGCAACTCCTTGACCTGATCGAAAAAGCCCTCCCCGCCCGCGCCCGTGATGCTTTGATCGCAAAGGACGACATGCACCCTATTTAGTGCGAGCAAGGTGAACGCCTCGGCGGCCGAATACGCGGACAAGACTTGATAACCTTCGCCTTCAAACAGGTCAGACAGCATGCCAACGACGCGCGGGTCGTCATCGAGTATCAACAGCGTTTTATCGGCTAAACCTGTGCCTGCCTGCGACGCCAAGTGTATCTTGTGTCGCAACAGTTCGGTCAGTTGCGCCGCACCAAGGGGACGACTAAAGTAATACCCCTGGATCTGGTCGCAGCGGTGGCGCCGTAGATAGTTCAATTGCGCTTCCGTTTCCACCCCTTCGGCGATGACGTGCAGCTTCAGACTATGGGCCATGCTGATTACGGCCAGCACGATGGCGGCGTCATCGGCATTGGTGGTGATGTCGTGAATGAAGGAAATATCGATTTTCAGTTCATCGATAGGAAACCGACGCAGGTAAGCCAGGCTGGAATAGCCGGTGCCGAAGTCGTCGATCGCGATCCTGATGCCGATCGATTTAAGCCTGCGCAATATCGACAGCGTCGATTCGACGTCGTCCATCAATACCGTCTCCGTCAATTCCAGCGCCAGCAGCTTGGGATCGACCGCGTAGTCGTACAGGGTCTGGCCGACCATGGCGGCAAAGTCGGCGACCTGGAATTGCAAGGCACTGACATTGACCGCAATCACGGGTGAGGCCAAGCCCTGATCATGCCAGCACTTGATTTGACGGCAGGCTTCGCCCAACACCCAGGTCCCGATGGGCTTGATCACGCCGCAGGTTTCCGCGATCGGCAAAAAACTCACGGGATCGAGCACGCCGCGCGCCGGGTGGCGCCAGCGTATCAAGGCCTCGACGGTGACGATGGCGCCAGTGCGCAGATCGACCAATGGCTGGTAGTGCAATTCGAATTCCTGGCGTTCGAGCGCACGGTGCAGCTCGCTTTCCACGCGCAGGCGCACGAGCGCGCGCTCGTTCATTTGCGGCGCGAAAAAATGGCAACGGTTGCGGCCAGCCTCCTTGGCGTCATACATCGCGACATCGGCATTCTGGATCAGGGTTTCCGCATTGTCGCCATCGTTGGGGTAGATGCTGATGCCAATGGTGACCCCGATCCGCAAGTCTTGCTCGACAAGAAAATAGGGGGCGGCCACCGTGGCGCAAATCTTGTTCGCCGTCGCCTCGATGGCGCCCTTGCCACCAACCTCGGGCAGCACGATGACGAATTCGTCGCCGCCGTGGCGGCTGACCGTATCGGAATCGCGTATCGCGCCCTGCAAGCGCTGCGCGACCATTTGCAACATGGAGTCGCCGACGGCGTGGCCAAGCGAATCATTGATGGCCTTGAAGCGGTCAAGGTCGATGAACATCACGGCGATGCGGGTCTTATGCCGTTTGGCCACGGCGATGGCTTGGCTCAGCCTGGCCATCAGCATGGCGCGGTTTGGCAGGCCGGTCAAACCATCGTGATGGGCCCGGTGATCGATTTGGTCGCGCAAGGTTTGCGCCTGCTCCGCCATGATTTGCGCCTCGACTGCGGTGATGACGAGATGTTGGTTCGCCTCCCGCAGCCGGTTCATTTGAACGTCGAGCACGGCGCCGATGGCTTCCACCTCGTCCGCGCTCTTCTCGCGCGAGGCCAGTTTTGTTTCGCGACCGCCCGCGACGTGCTCACGTTGTCGCAAGGTCGTGTCGCGCAAGTTGCCCGTTTCCTCGCGCGCGAGCATCAACTCCTCGCGCAGGCTGACCATATCTTGGCGAACCGAGATGGCAGCGTTGCCCTCGATGGCGCGCTGTGCATCACCCGCGCCTGCCTGTGTCGGTGTCGGCGGCGCCTTTGCCGCATCGCCATTGTTGGCCGATGGCGACGGCTTGTCTGGGGTCATGGATACTCCCAAAGAAAGGGCTTCAGCTGGCGATAGTGGCCGGCCTGCCGGTCAAGATGGCTTCATATTGCGGCAGGGCCTCACCGATAGTGATGCCCGTGTCGTCGATGCTAAACAGACGCAGGGCTGCGCTGTGGGCGCTGGCCCGCACCTTCACCACCGAGATGACGCGCTTGAATTGGCCGCCGATTTCGATATAGCGTTGCATGACGATGGCGTCGGCCAGGAAGGCGCTTCCAAAGGGGCTGAAACGCAGATCGGTGTAGCGGTCTTCCAGTTCCGACGTCATCAACACTGTCAAGCCCATCTCGGTCAGCGTCGACACCATCCGGTATAAGGAGCCGCGAAAGTCTTCACTGAATTCGGGCGCCACCGCCAACTCGAAGCCGGACAGCGAATCGATGACGACGCGCTGCGCTTGCATCTGCTTGGCCATCCGGATGACGTCGTGCAAGGCTTCGTCGATCGACAAGCCGAGCGAGCGGGTGTCGATCACGCCGATTTTCCCGGCCTGAGCCAGCGAAGTGAGCGTGCCATTGAGCACTTGGCTCGGGCTTTTTTCGAACGAGGCCAGTACGCCAGGTTCGCCGCGCCGCGCCCCCTCGGCCAGGAATTGGGTCGCCAGCACAGTCTTGCCTGAACCGGTGGGGCCGACGGCGAGCAGGGAATAGCCGGCCGGCAGCCCACCGCCGAGCATAAGATCGAGTTCCGCGATGCCCATGGCCAGGCGTGGGCTGCCGACAGTGCGCACGCGCGCGTCGGGTCCCGTGGCCATGGGGGCAAGTATGGCGCGCGGAAAGACTTCGATACCGTCATTGCTAATGCGAAAAGTATGCAAGCCGGGAGCCTGGGCCTGCCCCCGAATCTTGACGACCTGCATTTTGCGCACCATATTGCTGCGGTGCAGGCACTGCGAGAGCATCAAGACGCCGTCCGCGACGGTCATGACGGGATCGTTGCCCGTCGGCGTGAGCGCATATTCACCGATCAGAATGGTCGTCGCTTGCCACCCCGTCATGTGCATGGCCAGGCGGTGGGTGAAATAGAGCTGCTTGGCGGTCTGTTCGTGCAAGGCGCTCGTAGCCGCCATCACCACGGAGCGGAACGAGTCGATAATCACGAGGGAGGGCGAATATTTTTCCACTTCATTGATAATGCGCGCGAGCGCCTTATCGAAAGTGCCATCGGCCAGATCGTCGGACAGGTTGACCAGCCGAATCGACTCCTTGAGCTTGCTCTCATCGAAAAATGAATATTGCTGCTGATAACGCAACATCTTGATGGCCGGCTCACCGAGTGCGGAAAAGTACAAGACCCGAGTATCTTTGCTTGCGAAGAAAAACATGAGCTGGTGAGCCAAGGTGGTCTTGCCGCTGCCTGGCGTACCGGCGAGGATATTGAATGAAAATTCCGGCAAGCCGCCGCCGAGCAAGCTGTCGAGCCCTGGTATGCCAGTTGAAATGCAGCGGATGGCAACGCGATCATGCATGATATTCCCCTTGCCGCTGGCACTGGGGAGGTCGGAGTCCCAAGCGACGTTGATAATGCTGATAGCGAGCCGCTCCCCGATCAGGCTGGCCAACAGATCGGCGAAGGTGAGCAAAGTTTCAGTGCAGGCTTGCGCGATGGTATCGGTGCCACGCGCCTCCAGTCCGGCCCTGGGCAAGATGAAGGATAGGTCGGCCGCTTTCGATTCCAGCCAAGGAAAGCGCACTTGGACGATCGACACGGTGCGGCTGTAGAGAATATTAAAACCGTCCTGCCCCACCAAGGGCGTGAGCGCACCCGCGATTGCCGCCCACCAGCGCGGAGCGAGGGCGGCTAGATCCTTCGATTCGTGAACTTCGATGCGAGAAGCTATCTCTTGCCGCAATAATTCACGCGTAACCATGTGCCCCTCTCGCGCATTGAATGCTCGCTATGCCAGATTTTGACAATGCGTGCAAAGGCAAGTTCCTCAACACCATAAAAGGGGAAATGATTTTCTCGACAAGAACGAGCGACGGTCGGACCGGCGCTTCGCGCGCAGTTTTTGGCGCTATCGTCTAGGCAGGGAGGTCGACGATGTGAGCGGCTTGCTGCTTGGCCGCCGCCAGGTAGAGCCTCATGCCGGTGCCAGCGTCTCCGACAAGATCGCGGACACGCCAATGAAGGCGGGATAGTCGGCCGTGATGACGTAAGTGGGAATTTGCGCGAGGTAATGCACGAAGCGCCCCTTCTGCTCGAAGCGCGCCCGAAAGCCAGAGCGCACGAAACGCTCGCCAAGGCGCGGCACAATGCCGCCACCGATATACATGCCGCCCTGCGCGCCGAGCGTGATCGCCAGATTGCCGGCGATGGTGCCTAACATGGCGCAGAAAGTTTCCAACACTTCATCGCACAGCGCGCACTCGCCCGCCAAGGCACGCCGCGTGATTTCCGGCGCGTCAAGCACGGCGCCAGCCTTCCCCGCGCGCTCGGCCAAGGCGCGGTAGATCAGCTCGAGCCCGACGCCCGACAACAGACGCTCTGCTGAAACATGCTCGAATTGACGCCACGCATATTGCAAGATCGCCACTTCCGCTTCGTTGGCGGGCGAAAACGTCACGTGCCCGCCTTCGCTGGCGAGCGCCTGCCAGCCCGCCGGCGATGGCACCAAGCCCGACACGCCCAGCCCGGTGCCGGCGCCGATCAAGCCGAGCGCGCCCCCATGGCGCGCTTGCCCGCCCCCAACTTGCAGCTTTTGCGCGTCCGACAGATGCGGCAAGGCGCGCGCCAAGGCCGTGAAATCGTTGACCACCAACAAGGTATCAAAACCGCACTCGCGGCGCAGCGCCTCGATGGAAAACGCCCAATGGTGATTGGTCATGCGCACCATATCCCCATCGACGGGATTGGCAATCGCAAAAGCTGCATGCGCGATCTTGCCGCTCAAACCAGAGCGCACCTCGGGCAAGGCTTGGTAGGCGCGCAAGGCCTCTGCCAGGCTCGGATAGGCGTCGCAGGCGAGCACCTGGACGCAGGCAATTTGCCCTGGTGCCAGCTCGAGCGCGAAGCGCGCGTTCGTGCCGCCGATGTCGGCCAGCAAACGCGGACCGCCGGCATAAGCGGGCGACGATGCGGGCAATGCTGATGGAAACTTTGCGGTCATGGCAAGTGAAAATGAGTCGATCACTAAGCTTAATGGATGCAAGCACCTGTTCGCAATGTTTTTCTGTAGTTTTGGTACATTAATGGGCGTAATTTTGCATATGATCCCTGGCGTGCGACGAATGAAACGGTAGTTTGACTACCTTTGCAGTTATTTTAGCAACATATTTGGCGCTGCGCATACGCGCCGCTAGCGCCATGCTCGCCCGGCTGACAAGTTGAGGAGATTGAAATGGCAATGCCGCAGCCCACTCGGGGCTAAGGCTCGTCGGGGACTGGCATCGATAAGGCTGTAATAGCCAGGGAATTGGGCGGGGAAATGCCCACGAGGATGATCAGGCGGCGCCAACCACGGGCGCGTCGGCCCCGCGCGCATTCCACGCATCCAAGCCCCCATGCAGGGGACGGGCGCGCCGAAAGCCTTGCGCATGCAATTGCTTGGCCACTTGAGCGGCCGTCACATCGTTGGGACAGCTGCAATAGACGACGATATGGCGATCCTTGTCGAGGATCTCGACAAAGTGCTCGGGCGGGTGGGCATTGAAAATCAAGGCGCCCGGAATGGGCGGCTCGAGTTGCTGGGCGGTGGCGCTGCGCGCATCGATGATGACGGGTTCCTGCCCACTATGGATCAAGTCGAACAGCTCGTCGATGCCGATGCGCTCGATCTGCATGCCTTGCTGGAAGCGCCGCCGCTCCCAGTATTTGAACAAGACAAACAACGCCAGCAAGCCCGCCAACACCATCAGGGCCGTCGTTCCCATCGTACTCAAGACATCGAGCACCTTGTCGATGCTGGCATGGAAATAAGCACCGATGCCAATGCCCGCGCCGCTCCAGATCAAGGCGCCGGCCACGCTAAAGGACAGGAAGCGCGCCGTGCTGGTGCCCATCGCACCGGCCAGCGGCGGCGCGATCGTATTGAACCCGGGAATAAACTTGGCCACGAGCAGAGCCTTGGGGCCGTGGCGGCGGAAATTATCTTCCGTCTGGCTCACGCAATAGTCAGGCGAGAGCGAAATCTGGCACAGCACCTTGAGGATGCGCTTGCCGTAATGGCGTCCGGCGCGGAACCAGAACACATCGCTGATCAGGCAAGCGGCCAAGCTCACCAGCAGGCACAGCGGCCAGCTGATCGTGCCGTCGACGGCCAGCGCCCCGGCCAATATCAGCACCGGAAAGGCGGGAATGGGCAAGCCGATCTGCTCGACCAAAACAGTCGCGAACACGATCAGCACGCCGTATGTTTGGAGCAGGTGGATAAGATTGGCCATTATCAGTACCGGACGGCGGCGTGGCCGTCGTCCGATGAGAGGGCTAGTTGGACGCCAGGCGCGCCAAGAACATGCTGAAGTTCAAGCGCACTTTTCTCTTGCTTGGATAATGCATGAAAAAACTTGCGCGGGTTGCCACACATCCAGCAACTGCATACGGCCCCAGTATTGGCGTGGATGCCGACGGTACGCTCCATACTGACACGATAAGCGACAAATACCCTCGCTTTTTCGCGGCCAAGCCACTTTTGCTTGATTCGCGATAGATGGTGGCGGCGCTGCGCCCTCGTTGTATTTTCCATCGTGGTCAAGAATTGAGTTTTTTGCCGAAGAAGTCCAACAGCTATCTTAGCCCAATTCTCGCCATTGCATCGCCTCCATCCTGCCCGGTGTCCTATTCAGCCTTCAAGCGTCGCTGCACCACCGCCGCCGCCAAGCCTTCGAGCACACCCAAGCTGCTTTCCCAGTCGATGCAGCCATCCGTCACCGATTGCCCGTACACCAGCTCTTTGCCGGGCACCAAATCCTGGCGACCGGCCACCAGATGCGACTCCACCATCACGCCGACGATGCGCCCGTCGCCGCCGGCCACCTGGGCTGCGATGTCGGCGCACACCGGCACCTGGTTTTCCGGCTTCTTGGAACTGTTGGCGTGCGAGGCGTCGATCATCAGGCGCGAGGCCAGGCCCTGGGCCGCGATCTGTTGGCACGCCACCTCCACGCTGGCCGCGTCGTAGTTCGGCGCTTTCCCGCCGCGCAAAATGATATGGCAATCCTCGTTGCCGTTGGTCGAGACGATGGCCGAGTGCCCGCCCTTGGTGACGGACAGGAAATGGTGCGGCTGCGAGGCCGCCTTGATCGCTTCGACCGCGATCTTGATATTGCCGTCCGTGCCGTTCTTGAAGCCGACCGGGCACGACAGGCCCGAGGCCAGTTCGCGGTGCACCTGCGACTCGGTGGTGCGCGCGCCGATCGCGCCCCAGCTGATCAAGTCCGCGATGTACTGCGGGCTGATCACGTCCAGGAACTCGGTCCCGGCTGGCAAGCCAAGCTCGTTGATGTCGCGCAGCAGCTCGCGCGCCATGCGCAAGCCATCGTTGATGCGAAAACTATTGTCCATGTAAGGGTCGTTGATCAAGCCCTTCCAGCCGACCGTGGTGCGCGGTTTTTCAAAGTACACGCGCATCACGATCTCGAGCTCGCCGGCGAAGCGCACACGCTGCTCGGCCAGGCGCCGCGCGTATTCCATGGCGGCGCGCGTGTCGTGGATCGAGCAAGGGCCGATCACCACCATCAAGCGGTCGTCCTGGCCGTGCAGGATGCGGTGCAAGGCCACGCGCGCGCCGGCCGCCGTCTGCTCGGCCTTGTCACCGCAGGCGAACTCGCGGATCAAATGCGAGGGCGGCGTCAATTCCTTCATGGCCCGGATGCGTAAGTCGTCGGTGCGTGGCATGCTGTTCTCCGTGTTAATCAATATGGTGCATTGAAGTGCGTCGGGTTAAAAAAAAACCGCCATCGCTGGCGGTTTTCGGTATCTGCTGGAATCTCGTGTCTTTTTACGAAACTGCTCCTGCCCCTACTCCGCCGCCGTTGGCTTGGAATGGCTAAAGTAAAACTGGCCGGCAAAAAAAGAAACGTAGCGCATACGACTCCAAAGGTTTAAACGACTATAACAACAATATTCGGCCTTTGGCAAGGGCTTTGCCGCGCGAACGTATCTACGCGCTTATCTACGCGCTTATTTGCCGCGCGTTCAGCCGCGCCCTCAGCCCGTGCCGCCCACGGTCACGTCTTCGATGCGCAAGGTGGGCTGGCCCACGCCCACCGGCACGCTCTGGCCTTCCTTGCCGCACACGCCGACGCCGGCGTCCAGGCGCATATCGTTGCCGATCATCGAGACGCGGTTGAGCACGTCCGGTCCGTTGCCGATCAAGGTGGCGCCCTTGACGGGATAGCTGACCTTGCCGTTTTCAATCATATAGGCTTCGCTGGCCGAGAACACGAACTTGCCGTTCGTGATGTCGACCTGGCCGCCGCCGAAATTGACCGCGTACAGACCATGCTTGACCGAGGCCAGGATTTCAGCCGGGTCCTTGTCGCCCGCCAGCATATAGGTGTTGGTCATGCGCGGCATCGGCAAGTGGGCGAACGATTCGCGCCGCGCGTTGCCCGTCACGGGCATCTTCATCAGGCGCGCGTTGAGCGTGTCCTGGATATAGCCTTTCAGGATGCCGTCTTCGATCAAGGTGGTGCACTGGCTCGGATTGCCCTCGTCGTCGATATTGAGCGAGCCGCGCCGGTCCGCCAGGGTGCCGTCGTCGACCACGGTGACGCCCTTGGCCGCCACGCGCTCGCCGATACGGCCCGAAAACGCGGACGAGCCCTTGCGGTTGAAGTCGCCCTCGAGACCGTGGCCGATCGCCTCGTGCAGCAGCACGCCGGGCCAGCCCGGTCCCAGCACGATGGTCATCGGCCCAGCCGGCGCCGGGCGCGCTTCCAGATTCACGCACGCGGCCTTGACCGCCTCGGTGGCGTATTTATCGAGCATCTCGTCGCTGAAGTAGCCGTAGCTGTAACGCCCGCCGCCGCCGGAGGAACCCATTTCGCGGCGCCCGTTCTGCTCGGCGATGACGGTGACGGACACGCGCACCAGCGGCCGGATGTCGGCCGCCAGCACGCCGTCGCTGCGCACCACCAGCACCACGTCGTATTCGCCGGCCAGGCCCGCCATCACCTGGACCACGCGCGGGTCCTTGGCGCGCGCCATTTTCTCGACCCGCTCAAGCAGCTTGACCTTGGCGGTGGCGTCGAGCGAGGCGAGCGGATCGTTGGGCAGGTAGAGCGAGCGCCCGCCGCACGCCGTCATGCTGGCCGGGACCTTGATCTTGCCGGCGCCGGCGCGCGCGATGGTGCGGGTGGCCGCGGCCGCTTCGAGCAGGGCCGCCTCGGAGATTTCGTCGGAATACGAGAAGGCGGTCTTGTCGCCGGAGACGGCGCGCACGCCCACCCCCTGGTCGATCGAAAAACTGCCGGTCTTGACGATGCCTTCTTCCAGACTCCAGCCTTCGCTCTTGGTGAACTGGAAGTACAGGTCGGCGTAATCGACCTTGTGGGTGAACATGCTGCCCAAGGTCTTGAGCAGCTTGCCTTCGTCCAGGCCGAAGGGCGTGAGCAATACGTCGCGCGCGGCGGCTAGGGCGGTGAGGTTTGGTTCAAACGGTTTCATGTGTCGCTCTTTCGATGGATTGCCGCCATTGTGCCATAGCGGGATGAATCAGGCTGATTGCGCCAGCTGGCGCGCGCGAGCGCAGGCGCTGGCGTGGCTGCTGCCGTGGGCGCAGGCGTAAGCGTAAGCAAAGCGCGGGGTGTCAAAGCTTGCGATGGCGTAGCGCCGGCAGGCTGGCGCGCACGCTATCGAGCAGCGCCAGGTCGATCTCGCCCTGCACCACGCCTTCGCCTTCGGCCAGCTCGGCCAGCACCTTGCCCCAGGGGTCGATGAGCATGCTGTGGCCCCAGGTGCGGCGCCCGTTCTGGTGCAAGCCACCCTGCGCCGCCGCCAGCACATAGCACTGGTTTTCGATGGCGCGCGCGCGCAGCAGCACTTCCCAGTGGGCGGCCCCGGTGGTGTGGGTGAAGGCGGCCGGCACCACCATCAGCGCGCACTCGCCCAGCGCGCGGTACAGCTCGGGAAAGCGCAAGTCGTAGCACACCGACAGCCCGACCCGCCCGCATGGCGCCTCGAAACTGCCCACCGCATCGCCAGCGACGATGGTGCGCGATTCGTCGTAGCTTTCCTCCCCTTTTTGAAAGCCGAACAGGTGGACCTTGTCGTAGCGCCCCACTTGGCGGCCCTGCGGGTCGTACACCAGCGTGGTGTTGAGCACCTTGTCGGCCTGCGCGCTGGCGAGCGGCAAGGTGCCGCCAACGAGCCAAATGCCGTGCGCGCGCGCCATCTCGATCATGCACTGCTGGATCGGTCCGCTGCCCGGCTGCTCGGCGTGCGCCAGCTTGTCGGTATCAAAGCGCCCCAGCACAGGCCAGTATTCGGGCAACAGCACCAGTTGCGCGCCGCCCTGCGCGGCCTGCGCCACCAGCGCGCGCGCCGTCGCCATATTTTGCGCCAGGTCAGGCGTCGACACCATTTGCACCGCCGCCACCGTCGTCATCGTACTTTCCCCGTCATCGTGCGCTCCCCGTCATTGGCGCGCGCCTTCATGGCTGCGCCGTGCTCTTGTCCGGCACCGGCCCCAGCTTGCCGTTGTCGAGTTTGGTCACCAGCGGCGCCTTCCAGGGGCCGGCGATCTGCATCTGGTACGTCAGGGCGCGCATCACCGGCGCGCGCAGGAACAGCTGCGCCAGGAAGCTGCCCACCCCGATCACGGGATTGACGGCCAGGTACATCAAGGAGCCGGTCCCGAGATTAAATTCCGGGATCACCACCACGTGCAAATTGGTCGTCTCGTTGGCGATGTCGGCCGTGCCGTCCATCAGCACGGTGGCGGTCACGCCGTGCATCTTCAAGTTGTCGGTCTTGAGCACGCCGCGCGTAATGACGGCGTTGGCCGAGATGGCGTCGAAGGCCAGGCCTTCCGAAAACACGTCGTGGAAATCGAGCTTGAGCAGGTGCGGCAAGGCTTGCAGGCTGAGCACGCCCAACAATTTGGCCGCGCCCGGATCTTTTTTCAGGAACTGTCCTTGTTCGACAAGCATCGCGATCTGCCCCGACAAGCTGGGAATGTCCAGCGCGTAGGGCAAGCCGTTCCAGGCGATGTCGCCGCTCATCTTGCCCTTGCCGTGGCGTAGGGTCTCGGGGAAACCTAGGCGATCGAGCAAGCGGCCGGCGTCGACAATGTCGAGCGCGAAATTCATGCTGGTGCTGCTCTGGCCATCGCGCACCACCCATTTGCCGCTGCCTTTGAGCTCGCCGTCCGGGGTGGAAAGCTGCAAGCGGTTGATGCGCCACTCGCGCCCCTGCGCGGCCGGCATATTATTGGCCTGCAGGTCGAGCCGGCCCAGCTGCTTGTTGAACAGCTCGAAATGCTCGCTGACGATGTCGAGCGCGGGAATGGTGGCCGCGCTCTTGTTCCCCTCCAGCAGATCCTTGACGTCGTTCGCGTTGGCCTCCGGGATGATCAAGGAGGCCAGGCGCGCCGTCACCTTGCCCAGGCCGGTGCCGGTGGGCGACTCGTTCCACGTCACGTGGCCCGACACCTGGCGCGAATCGATATTGGCTTGCCACGCGCCCTTGCCGTGCGAGGCGCCCACCACCACGTTGTCGAGCTTGCGCTCGCCGATGATCAGTTCGCCGGCGCGCGCGGCCATCACGTCCGGCACCACGTACTGCGACAGGTCGGCACCCTCGCCGTCGGCGCGCGCATCAAGCCGCGCCTCCGCGCGTCCCTCGCCACGCGCACCGGCGATGGCGCCGGCGATGCTGCTCCACTGGTCCACGTTGAGGGTCTTCATGTTCACGTTGAGCGTCAAGCCGCTCTCCGGTTCGGGCGGCGCCACGTTCACGCCGATCCCGCCGCGCAGCATGGTCCAGGGCGCGCGCCCGTTTTTCTGGCGCTGGTAACGCGCCCCCATCGCCGTGCCCAGCGCGATGCGGATATCGTCGCGCGCCACGCCGGAGTCGCCGCCCGGGGTGGCGGTGACGGACACGCGCAGCGGCAGCGCCTCGGACGCGCACTGACGAACGACGATGAGAAGCGCATCAACAACATGAGCACGGCGGCGCTGCGCGTCTACACGACGAATCTGCAGATGGGCACCAAGATCACGCCCGAGGAC
>JAZKBP010000015.1:0-59215 GCA_040388555.1 Pseudomonadota bacterium | reverse complement strand
CGCCGCCCGGGGTGGCGGTGACGGACACGCGCAGCGGCAGCGCCTCGGACGCGCCCTTGCGCATGGGCGCAGGCAGCTCCAGGCCCAGGCCGGCCAGGGTCGAGTCCACTGTCACCACCGCCTGATGGTCGCGCACCACCACCGCGCCGCTGTAGCGCGCCGCGCCGCTGATGCGCCCGGTCACATGGCTCATGCCGGGCGCGCCGAAATGCTTGCGGATGCCCTCGGCCGTGAGCGTGCCGCCGAGCTTGATGACGATGCCGCCTTCGCGCACGCTGCCCCCAGTGATGGCCATCGGCCCGCCCAGGAAGGTGCCGCCGAGCGCGTTCAAGTTCACGCCGCGTTCGGAGAATTCGATCTTGCCCGTCGCCCCCTGCAGCGGCGGCAAGTCCGTCATCAAGGTCACGTCGTTGGCGCCCAGCGCCAGCGCGCCTTGCACCTTGGTGTCGAGCACGTGGGTGAGCGGAATATGCAGCTTGAGCGCGAGCTTCGCGTTCCCCGTGGCGCGCGTATCCTCGGTGACGCGCCCGATCCAGTCGAGCACGGGGCTCGCCTCCAGGTAGCGCAGGTAATCCTGCAGCGCGCCGCTGGCCTGCCCGTCGATATCGAGCACCATGTCCTTGGACAGCAAGTCAGGCACCACCGCCTTGACCTTGACCAGTCCCACGCCCAGCGTGCGCGCGCTGTCGCCATCGACTTCCAGGCGCGTGCGGTCGAACACGATGCTGCCGTTGATGTTTTCCGCCTGCGGCCACAGCGGCCCCTTGCCATCCTTGGACAGATGGGACGGCACGTAATTGAGCTTGGCGTTTTCCAGCCGCCCGGCGACGCGGAACTCGCCGCGCGCGCGCTCGGCGGCGCTGTCGGCGCGAAACGGGAATTGCGACAGGTCGCCGCGCAGGCGGATTAGGGCGTCGTGCAGCACGCCGCCCTCGAGCGCGCTGCTCAGCCACAGACGCAGATTGGGCGGGGTTTGCAGCGGCAGGTAGCGGTCGATCTGGCCCAGTTCCAAGCCCGACAAAGTGCCGCTGAAGTCGACCGTGCCAAGCGGCTTGCCGCGCGGCCCGCCGATGGGCATCAAGTGCTTGCCACTGAGGCTGCCCGTCAGGCTCCCCTGCACGAAATCCATGTGCTCGATCTGGAACAGGAACTCGTCCTTGCCCTCGAAGGACCAGCGCGCCTTGATGTTCAAAACGTCGAAGGGCATGGCCGGGTCGGCGAAATACGTAGGCATCTGCAGCACCAAGGCGCGCGCGCCGATGTCGATGCTGCCACCCTTTTCGGTTGCCTCGACGCTGCCGGTGAGGTTCTCGAAGCCGGGAATGGCCGGGGTGGCCGCCTGCGCCGGCACGCCCGCGCTCTTGGCGCGCGCCAGGCGCGGCGCCTGCGCCTTCAAGCCCAGCGCCTCGACCTTGCCGTTGAAGCGGTAGCTCGCCACCTCCGGATAGCGTCCGCTCCACTGGGCCGAAAAATCGCGCAGACGTCCGCGCGGGGCGAAGTCGGCCAGCATCTGGCGCTGCGCCGGGCTCAATGGCAGTTGGGCGGCCAGTTCGGCCAGGGTTGCCAGGTCCAGCTGGCGCGCCGTGATGGTGGTTTTTTCGGGCGCGCCGGCGCGCGCGGCGATGAAGGTCTCGGTCAGCGTGGTTGGCGGCAGCGCCAGGCCGTCGCGCGTCTCAAGGGCGAAATCGGACAGCGTGATGGTGTGGCCACGCATACCGAAGGTGGGGGTGGCGTCCTCGCTGCCGGCCACGAAATCCTCGTGCGCCGACAAGCGCCCGCTCACCCGCGCCAGCTCGAGCGGCGGCAAGCCCTTGCCCAGGCGCGCCGTCACCTCGCTCAAGGCGACGTCGGCGGTGAAGCCGGCCAACTTGGCATGGTCGAGCGTGAGCCAGGCGCGCACCGCGCCCTTGCCGGCCGTGAGGGCGAACGGGTAGTCGATGTACGCCTTCCAGGCCGCCAGGTCGGTGGCGCGCACGTCCGCGAACAGCTCGCCCTTCCACAGCGCGAAATTGGAGGCGCGCGCGCCGAAGCGCGGATGGGTGAAGTCGGCGCGCACGTCGAGCGGCGCGCCCAGCGCGGTGGGCGGGGTCGCCTGCAAGGCGAACTGGTGCGCGTTCCAGTTGTTGCGCAACACGATGTTGACGTTCTCGAGCGCCAGCTCGGGCGCCGCGCGCAGCTGGTCGGTCCAGTGCAGGCGCCCTTCGCGAATCACCACCTCGCGCTGGTTCAAGGCCCAATCGGCGCCGCGCCCGTCGCCGCGGCGCGCGTCGAGCGCGATGCCGGCCACCGACAAGCGCCCGTCGGCGCCGCGCCGCACGTCCAGGTCGGGACGGATGATTTCGAGCGATTCGAATCGCACCTCCAGGCTCGGCAAGCTCCACCACGACAGCGTGGCCGACACGCTCGGCAGCGCCAGCAACTGGTGGCCGGCGCGGTCGCGCAGCAGCACGTCGCCCAGGAACAGGTTCGGGCGCACCCCCTCCCAGGAGGCGTAAATGCGCGCGATCGACACCTGGTTGCCCAGCGCGTTGCTGGCGATGTGCTCGATGTCGCCCTTGTAGCGGTCGATGTGGGGCAGCACCGCGTAGCGCAGCAACAGGAGCAGCAAGCCAAAGGTGAAATACGCCAGCAGCACCAGCTTGATGGTGAAGCCGAGCAGGTGGTGGCTGGCGCGGTTGACGAAGCGGTACAGCGCGCGCACCTTGCGCCAGCGGACCGCCAGCGCCATGTGCGGCGTCGGGTGCGGCGTGGGCCCTGCCTCGCTGTCGATATTCCGGATCTGCATCAATAAATGGCTAAGTTGGGCTCGCAGGCTGTGGTCCATGGGTGGCGCCGGCTTGGCGGCGCACGTCCGGCGCGTCCGGTATGGCGGCCCGCAGCCATTTTACCGCATACGCAGCCCCTCCAAGGAGCATTACGCCCATGACAACACAACTTGAAATTACATTATGGTGAATATTTAATACAAAATTACTGAAATATATGGTTGACTTTAATTAAATATTTGATACGATGCCATTGCTTTTTTGCTTAGCAATTCACAAAGCTCAGCAAAAGCAGGGAGTTATCAAGCGTGCTCCTTCCCTCGGAGGCGCGCTGACGCGGGAATTCCCCGTCACACGCCTTTTTATATTTGCAATTGAACCTAGGACTAAAAATGCATCCATTTTCCTTGACCGAAAACGAAATCTCGCAAGTTAGCGGCGCCGTGTCGCACATGACCACCATGATGGTGGGCGAAGAAGGCGGCGTGACGACCATGATGTACGGCGAAGAAGGCGGCATCATCGTCAGCAATGTGGGCCTCGAAGGCGGCGAATCGACCATGGCCATCGGCGAAGAAGGCGGCTACCCAGCCCCTGAACTGTCCTAAGCCTAGCTGCTAGCGCTGTCGCGCGCCGGCCGGGATGGTTTCCGGCCGGCTTGTGCGGCGGCGCGCTGTGCCTGCCAATTGAAAAAAAACGAGAAGAAGTAGCGTATGAAGCATTTGATTTTGGGCCATGAAAACGATTTGCATGCACGCACCATGCTCGACGCATTGACGGCGCGCGGGCATCAGGCCCACCTCGTCGCCAGTCATAAATTTCCGTGCGAATTGCAAATGAGCGTGGAACCGGGCGCCGCCGGCGGCAGCCTGACCCTGGCCGACGGCCAGCTGATCGGTTTCGACGAAATCGGTTCGGTCTATTGGCGCAATTTTTGCGGCGTCACCGGCGAGACCACCAAGGCCACCCGCGGCAGCGTCGAGGACATCGCCTATTTCGACAGCATGGCTTGCCTGCGCTCCTGGTTCCAGCTTGAGAACCAGACGCGCTGGATGAACAGCTGGACCGCCTTCCAGTCGCACCAGGAAAAACCGCAGCAATTGCAGCTCGTGGCCAGCGCCGGCGTGACCATTCCGCGCACCTATGTGGGCAACAACGCGCAGCACGTGCTGGCCTTTTGCAAGGCCGAGCCGCACGCGATCTTCAAACCCGTGTATGGCGGCGCCCAGACCGAGCGCATCACCGACAAACACCTGGACCCGGCCCACCTGGCCAAAGCGCTGACGCGCGCGCCCATCACCTTGCAGCAGTATGTGGCGGGCACCAACATCCGCACCTATGCCATTGGCGAGCAAGTGTTTTCAGCCGAGATGCAGACCGAGGACGTCGATTTCCGCACCGACCAGGACATGCTGATTCAGCCCATCGAGACCCCACCCGAGATCGCGCGCCAATGCGCGACCATCATGGGCCTGCTGGCGCTGCGCTGGACCGCGATCGATTGGCGGCGCGACGTCGATGGCCGCTACCACTTCCTGGAAGCCAATCCGAGCCCGATGTTCATCGGCTTCGAGAGAAAAACCGGCTACCCCATCATGGACACGCTGATCGCGGCCATGGTCAGCTAGCCTCCTGGCGACGGCGGGCGGCGCGCCCACGGCGCGCTTGCCTGGCGGCGCCTGCCTGCCGTACCATCTGCTGGAGCACCTTGTCCACCCGGACGCCACCAGGACGCCCTCCATGCCAGCACACCCGCAGCCCGACTTGCAGCCCGCCCCGCAGCCAGACGCCCCCACTTCCGATTCGCGCTTTTACCAGCGCTGGCTGGGCGCCGACCCGGCGCGCGCGGCCCAGGTGGCGGCGCTGTCGTCCACCAGCCTGTCCACGCTCGACCTGGACGCGGCCTTGGGCGCGCAAGGCGCGGGCGGCCTGCCCTTGGTGCGCTCGATGCGCCGCCTGCGCAACCTGCTGGTGGCGGCCTTGATCGAGCGCGACCTTGGCGGGCGCGCCGACCTGGCCGAAGTGGTCGAGGCCATGACGCGCTTTGCCGATTTTTCCATCGCCCGCCACCTCGACGCTCTAATGGCCGATATGGTGGCCCTGCACGGCATGCCGATGGGCGAGGAATCGGGCGCGCCCCAGCACATGATGGTGCTGGCGATGGGCAAACAGGGCGGCGGCGAATTGAACGTCTCGTCCGACATCGACCTGATCTTCGTCTATCCGGAGGACGGCGACACGCAGGCGAGCGCGCCCGGCCAGCGCAGCCTGTCGAACCACGAGTTCTTCATCCGCCTCGGTAAAAAGCTGATCGCGGCGCTGGCCGAGATCACCGAGGATGGCTACACCTTCCGGGTCGACATGGCGCTGCGCCCGAATGGCGCCTCCGGCCCGCTGGCGGCGAGCTTGAACATGGTCGAGGAATACCTGCTGGTGCAAGGGCGCGAATGGGAGCGCTATGCCTGGGTCAAGGCGCGCGCCGTCACTGGCAGCGTGTCCGACATCGCGGCGCTCGACGCCATCGTGCGCCCCTTCGTGTTCCGGCGCTACCTCGACTTCGGCGTGATCGAGGCGATCCGCACCATGCACGGCCAGATCCGCGCCGAAGTCGAGCGCCAGGAGCGCTTGCATCCCGAGCGCAGCAACAACGTCAAGCTGGGGCGCGGCGGCATCCGCGAAATCGAATTCCTGGCCCAGGTGTTCCAGCTCATCCGCGGCGGGCGCGATCCGGCGCTGCGCCTGCGCTCGACCCGCGCCACCTTGCGCGTGCTGGCCGAGAAGGACTTGATCGCACCAAATATGGTCGAGCAGCTGCTGGCCGCCTACACTTTCTTGCGCAACGTCGAGCACCGCCTGCAATACCTGGACGACGCCCAGACCCACACCCTGCCGCCCTCGGAAGCGGACCGCGCTACCATCGCGCGCATGATGAATTTACCGGACACGGCCTCGCTGCTGGCCCGGCTTGACGCCACGCGCGCCTTCGTGGCGGCCCAGTTCGACGCCATGTTCAGCGAAAAGCAAGCCGACGCCGGCGGCGCCGACGACATCGACCTGCAGACCGAGGGCGCCGACGCCGACAAGCGCGACGCCGTCGAGGCGCGCCTCACCGCGCTCGGCTACGACGAGCCGGCGGCCACCGCCGCGCGCCTCTTGGCCACCTGGCAGGCGCCGCGCCTGTTGGCCCTGCCCGAGGCCAGCCGCAACCGCCTGCTGGCCCTGGTCAACGCGGCGCTGCCGCTGATCGCGCGCACCGCGGCCGCGTCGAACGGCGCCAGCCCGGCGGCCACCCTGGGGCGCCTGCTCGATTTTTTCGAAGCCATCGCGCGCCGCGCCGCCTACCTGTCGCTGCTAACCGAATATCCGCACACGCTCGAGCGCGTGATCCGCATGATGGCCGCCAGCGGCTGGGCCGCCCAATTCCTCACCAGCCACCCGATCCTGCTCGACGAGATGCTCGACAAGCGCCTGCGCGACGCCGCCCCGGACGCGCCCCTGCTGGCGGCCCAGATGGCGCTTGACCTGCGCGCCCAGCTGGCCGCGGCCAAGGGCGACACCGAGCGCCAGATGGACATCCTGCGCGAAGCCCACCACGCCCAGCTGTTCCGGGTGCTGGCGCAAGACATCGCGGGCGGCTTGTCGGTCGAGCGGGTGGCCGATTACCTGTCGGCGCTGGCCGACGCCATCGTTGGCGCCACCATCGAGGCGGCTTGGCAGGCGGTGGCCACGCGCCACTGCGACAGAGCGCGCTTCGCCGTCATCGCCTACGGCAAATTGGGCGGCAAGGAACTCGGTTATGTGTCGGACCTGGACGTGATCTTCCTGTTCGACGACGAGGACGCGGACGCGCCGGGCAATTACGCCAAGCTGGCGCAGCGCTTCATCACCTGGATGACTTGCCACACCTCGGCCGGCATCCTGTTCGACATCGACACCGCGCTGCGCCCGGACGGCGCCTCGGGCATGCTGGTGTCCTCGGTGGCCGCGTTCGAGCGCTACCAGGCCAGCTCGGCCTGGGTGTGGGAGCACCAGGCCTTGACGCGCGCGCGCTTTTGCGCCGGCGACGCGGCCATCGGCGCGCGCTTCGAGCAAGTGCGCACAAGCGTGCTGCGCCAGGACCGCAGCGCCAGCGCCGCCCAGTTGCGCGAGGACGTGCTCAAGATGCGGCAAAAGATGCATGACGCCCATCCGCGCCACGTCAGCCTGTTCGACCTCAAACAGGACGAGGGCGGCATGATCGACATCGAATTCATGGTGCAATACCTGGTGTTGCGGCACGCGGCGCAGTACCCGCAGTTGACGGCCAACGCCGGCAATATCGCGCTGCTGCGCCTGTGCGGGGAACTGGGACTGATCGATGCGACGCTGGCCGGCGCGGTGGCGGACGCCTACCGCGCCATGCGCAAGCTGCAGCACCAGATGCGCTTGCAGGGCCAGGACGCGGCCCGCATCGAGCCGGCCCAGCTGGGCGGGCACCCCGCCGCCGTCAGCGCCTTGTGGACGGCCATGTTCGGTGCGCGATAGTACGCCACGCCCGCCCCGCTGCTCATAGCCGTCAACGTCGCACGGCATGCGCTGCGCCGACGCGAGCGAAACCGGGGGAGAGGGGGGCGCCGAGCCTTTTTTTGTCGCGGCTTTGTGCGACAAATTACTCCGACCCCGCTTTCGCGGGTCGAAGTCGCCGACCTTGCTTTCTCCAAGCACTCAAGCCAACGCGGTGATCGATCGCCCGACTGGCTCGTCACGAAAATGTCAAAGTCAAGCGCCGCTGACTTCGGTCCGCGAAAGCGGGGTCAGAGTAATTTGTCGCAAAATGCCGCGACAAAAAAACTCCGACCCCGGTTTCGCTGGCGTCGGCGCCGCCCATACTGTGCGACTTCGGCTGATACATGGCGAAGGTCCGCCAGCCGCTGCTAGCCGTTGGCAACGGCGCGCCCGGCGCCGCCCTGCTGGAACGCGTCATGCACGATGGCTCCGTTTTGCAAAACCACTACGCGCTCGGCCATGGCGATGGTCTCGGGCCGGTGCGCCACGATGATGCGGGTGAGCGCGATCTTTTGAATCGCCGCGTTGACCGCCTGCTCATTCCACACGTCCAGATGGCTGGTCGCTTCGTCCAGCACCAGCAGCTTGGGATTCTTGTAGAGCGCGCGCGCGAGCAAGATGCGCTGCTTCTGCCCGCCCGACAAGCCGGTCCCGATATCGCCCACCAGGGTGTTGAAGGCCATCGGCATGCTGGCGATCTCGCCATGCACCGAGGCCAGGTGGGCGCAAGCCTGGACCTGGTCTTGTTTGGGGGCCGGGTCGAAAAAGCTGATGTTGTCGGAAATCGAACCGGCGAACAAGACGTCGTCCTGCATCACGGTGCCGATCAGCTGGCGGTAGTTGGCCAGGCCCAAGCTCTTGAGCTTGACGCCACCGACAAAAATATCGCCCTCAGTGGGCTCGAGCAAACCGAGCACGAGCTTCATCAAGGTGGTCTTGCCGCAGCCGGAAGGCCCCGTCACGGCAATGCACTGCCCGGCCGGGATGGTCAAGTTCAGCTGGTTCAACACGGCCGGTTCGCTGTCCGAATAGCGGAAGCTCACGTTGCGCAATTCGATCGAGGGTACGATATTGTCGGCGTCGATTTCCACATCGCAGCTGTCGAGTTCGGGCTCGGTCATGACGATGTCGGCCACCCGCTCGCCATGCAGGCGCAGCATGCGCAGCTCGAACAGCTTGTCGACCAGGCTGGCCATGCGGGCGCTGAACTGGTCCTTGTAGCTGATGAACGCGAACAGCATGCCCACCGAGAAGCGGTTGTCGAGCACGGCCAGGCCGGCCATCCAGATCACGATCACGCGCTCGGCGTTGAACAAGAGGCTGTTCGCGGTCTGGTACGACACCGACAGCTTGGCGATGCGTAAATCCGCGTTGAACTGGTCGGCCATCGCGTTCATCCAGCCGGCGCGCCGCTCCTCGCCGCGCCCGAACAGGCGGATGCTCTGCACGCCGCGCACCGATTCGAGGAAGTGGGTCTGCTGCTTGGCCGCGTGGATGATTTGTTCGGCCGTGGCTTCGCGCAGGGCACGGAAAATTACCCAGCGCAAAATGATATACAGGAGCACAGCGATGCAAGCGACCCCGGCCAGGCTGGGGCTGTAGAGCAGCATCATGCCCAGCGTGCCCAGCACCAGCACACCGTCGATGATGCCTTCGACAAATTGGGTGGTCAAGCTGCGCTGCATGGTCTGGATGGAGGTGAAGCGCGACACGATGTCGCCCGTGTGGCGCTTTTCAAAATACGGCAGCGGCAGCTTGAGCAAGTGGGCGAAGGCGTTGCCCAGCCATTGCAAGTTCAGGTTGGTCGCCAGCACCGTCGTCATCCAGGAACGCACGGCCGTGATCGAAGTCTGCACCACCACCAGCAACAGGAAGCCGCAGCCGAGCACGGTGATGAGATCGCGGTCGGCGCCGAGCAAGGCTTCATCGACCAGCCATTGCATGTAAAAGGGGGCGACCAGCGCGCACACTTGCAGCGCCAAGCCCAGCAACAGCAATTGCAGCAAGCCGCGTTTCAGACCCACCACGCGCCCCATCAGCGAGAGCAGGGAGAAATCCTGGGTCTCGCGCTTTTTTTCGAACTGGGCCGTCGGCGTCAATTCCAGCGCCACGCCCGTGAAATGCTTGGCCAGTTCGCTCAAGGCCAGGCGGCGCTCGCCCACGGCCGGGTCGTGCAGCACGGCGTGGCTGCCCGAGACGGACTTCAAGACCACGAAATGGTTCAAGTCCCAGTGCAAGATGCACGGCAGCTTCAAGTCCGGCAAGTGCTCCATGTCCAGCTTCAAGGGGCGCGATTGCAGGGACAAGCCTTGCGCCATCGCCATCACGCCCTTCAAGGTCACGCCCTTGAGCGAGACGGAAAAACGGCGGCGCATGCTGGCGATATCGATCTGGTGCCCCCAATAACTGGACACCATGGACAAGCATGCCAAGCCGCATTCGGCCGCCTCCGTTTGCAGTAGGACGGGAAGGCGGTTGGCGCGCCAGAACGACAATTGTGAGAGCTTTGGAAAATTCATGCTGCTTTACCGAACTGCGATCGATGGAAAAATACCCGCCCTGCCCGCGTGCGCGGCATGGGCAAGGGCCTGCGAATGGCGCCCATCATAGGCGCCCGGAAATACTAAATAGGGGCTCGAGTATCCACTCGTACAGGCGGCGGCGCTCAAGCATGACGCTGGCGTCAACCAGCATGCCTGACTTCAAGGGCATGGCCTTGCCGTAGGCTTGCACCGCTTGCCGGTCCAGGCGCAAGCGGATGCGGTACAGCGGCTCGCTCGGGGTGGCCGAGGCGGCGCCCGGGATCGCCAGTTCGTCCGCCCGCATCGCCGTGTTGGCCACTTCGCGCACCTGCGCCGCATATTGGCCGAATTTTTGATAAGGATAGGCCTGGTAGCGCAACAGCACCGTCATGCCCGGCTTGATGAAACCGGCCGAGCGCGAGGGCGCGTAGACTTCCGCCTCCAGTTCGGCGCCGGCCGGCAACAGCGAAGCGAGCGTCACGCTTGCGCCCACCGTCTGCCCGACCTCGGTGGCAATCGCGGTGACCATGCCGTCTTGCGGCGCGCGCACCACGATTTCGCGGCGCGCCTCGTTTTCCGTCAAGTCTTGCTCGAGCGCCGACACATTGCGCTGCAAAGCGCCGATGTCGCGCTGCGCTTGCACTTGCAAGTCGCGCATGTCGGCCTGGGCGCTGGCCAGGTCGCGCGCGCTGGCCGCCTGGGCCCGCACCAGGTCGGCCAGGCGTTGGCGCTGGTCGAGCAACTCGCCCTCTTTCTCTTGCAGCTGGGCCGCGGAAATGTAGTTCGTCGCGTGCAATTCCTGGAAGCGCTTCTGGGCTTGCTCGGCCAGCGCCACCCGCTTTTGCTGCATGCCGATTTGTTTGTCGATGCGTTCGACGTCCGCCTTCAACTCATCGGCGCGGTGTGCGCTGGCGGCCACGCGCTGGCGCGATTGCATGGTCGATTGGCGCAATTCGGTGTCGAAGCTGTCGCGCCGTTGCTGCAAGAGCTTGGAGACGGTTTTCTGGGGCGCGTCCGCGCTGGCGCTGCTGCGTTCGCTCGAGAGCACGAACAGCACATCGCCGGCATGCACGGCTTGCCCTTCCTTGACCCGCTTTTCCATGATCACGCCGGCCTGGCTGGGCAAGATGCGGATCACGCCGGCGGTGGGCAAGAGCACGCCCTGGCATTGGGCTTTGCGGGTGGTGCCGAAGAAAGTGAAAAATCCAATGATGCCCGCGGCGATCACGAGAAACAGGCCGGTCAAGACCTGGTGCGGCACTGAACGGGCCAGGATGACGGTGCCGTATTGCTTGGTGCTCACATGCGCCACCGCTTGCTGGCGGAATAAGGGGCGGATCGGCGCCGCTGGCGCGGCGTCGGTGGACGGGGTCGGTGGGGCGGTGTGCGACATGGCTTGCTGTATTTATCCCTTGAATGATTCGCTCGCTTGTCCCTGGTGCGCGTCCCCATTTTCCTTTGCAAGAGGGAAACATGGTCAAGCGCATAAGGGCGTCGCGCAGTATAACACGGGATGCGGCGTAACAATGCAAAAAACACAATTTAAATTGGTGAATCAAGAACCTTGTTTTATCAGCAAATAACTGCTATCTTGCCACTGCGGCAATTTGGCGAAGTAAACATCATTGCCAAGATTGCCGCATTTACGCAACCCTCAATCACAGGAATAAAGCATGAACAAATCTATCAAGCGTCCGCAACGCCTGGCATTGGCTGAACTCGACGTGGCACTGCAAGAAGCCCTGCAGCGCGTGGCGCAAGCGCAAGTGCTGTCCCAAGACGAATGCAATAGCGTCTCCGGTGGCATCGCTGTCAGCGCCGGCCGCATCACCGAACCCGTGGTCGGCACCGACGGTGCGATGATCCTGAATCTGCCGACCATCGGCATGATGCCACCGCCGCCACCGCTCGAGCTGTACTAATCCCGGCACGGCCGCGGTACCGGCCAGCCCGGACGCCGCGGCCTTCGCCGCACCCAGCCGCACCCAGCCGCCCAACGGCAAGGGCGCAAGAACCCGATGATGGAATCGAACAAAATGGCAAATGAAGCTGCAATGTGCCCCAGTGCCCCCTGGAACAGCGAAGGGGGCAAGGTATTTGGCGTCGTCGGCGGCGACGCCCGCGCGCCCAAGGTCCTGTTCCTGAAACAGATGATCGCGCCGAGCAAGGAGCTCGCCGACAGACTGGGCGGGGTCGCGCCGGAAGAAGTGTTCCGGGTCGCCGCGCCGTGCGCCGGCTCCGGCTGCGGCCACCACGACGCGTCGGCGCAACGCTGCAATCTGGTGGGGAAAATCGTGCAAGACGCGGCGCCGGTGGTCGACGACTACAGCGTGTGCCCGATCCGCGCGACCTGCCTCTGGTGGGCCCAGGAAGGCCCGAACGCATGCCTGCGCTGCCCCCAGATCGCGACCCGCAATCGCCTGCTCGGCGAAGAACTGACGCGCGCGGCCACCCTCGACTAACACACGCAGCGCCGCGCCCATCAGCGCCGCCTCCCGGCGCGCGGGGCGGGCCATAAAAAAGGGCGGACCATCCTCGATGGTCCGCCCTTTTTTTGTCTTGCTAGCGTCGTGACTACTTGCCGATATTCCTGTCCAGGAATTTCTCGACGCGGGTCCAGAAATCGACATTATTGTCGGTCTGGGTCCAGCCGTGGCCCTCGTTGACGTACTCGATCCATTCGACGTCCGGATTGGTCGTCTTGACCGCGTCGCGGAACTTGGTGCCATGCACGATCGGCACCCGGTTGTCGGATCCGCCATACGCGAGGATCACGGGCTGCTTCAAGCGCGCCGCCTGCTTGATGGGCGAAGTCGCTTCAAGCTGGGCCGCGTCCTTGACCCGGTCGCCGATCCATAAAGGCAGCTGGAACTTGGCGGCCGCGTCGGACATATCGCTCCAATTGACCGAATAGAGCAAGGAAATGTCCGTGACCCCGACCCAGTCGATGCCGCAACGGAAGATATCCGGGTCGTTGATCAAACCCATCAAGGTGGCGTAACCGCCATAGCTCGCGCCCGCGATGCAGATGCGCTTGGGATTGACATAGCCTTGGGCGACGGCCCATTTGGCGCCGTCGGCCACGTCGTTTTGCATGGCCAGGCCCCATTGGCGCCAGCCGGCCTGCTCGTGCTTGATGCCGTAGCCGGTGCTGCCGCGGAAATCGGGCTCGAGCACGGCGTAGCCGCGCGAAGCGAGGAACTGGGTGGTGGCGCTAAAGCCCCAGTGGCCGCCGCGCACGGTCGGTCCGCCATGCACCATCACCACCAGTGGCAAGTCCTTGGGCGCCGCGCCCCTGGGCAAGGTCAGGTAGGCCGGGATTTCCAAGCCATCGCGCGCCTTGTAGCGCACCATCGTCATGCTCGACATCGCCGCCGGGTCGATGCTCGGCATCGATTTTCCGAAAAGCAGGAATTCCTTCGTTTCCGTGTTGTACAGGTAAAAATTGCCGGGATTGACGTCGGAGAAGGAATTCACCAGCACGAAGGGGGTCTCGGCGCGCTGGGCGGCGCGCACGATATTGACCGCGTTCGGAAACGTGACATCGGCCGCCGCCTGGACCCGCTTCATATCGTCATCGAACCAGGTGGTGCGATAGCGGTCGGCCTCGGTCAAGATGCCCAGCACGCCCTTACTGTTGGCGAAAAAGCTGGGTTGCACGTCGAAGTCCGGCAAGGCCAGCACGGGCGTCGGATTGAGCTTGTTGTTGACCAGGTCGTAGGTGTAGAGGGCGACCTTATCCTTGCCATCGCGCGCGGTGACGTAGAAGGTACCGTCCGGCGCCAAGTACTCGGGATGGATGCCGCCGCCGCGCCAGCCGTCGAATTCGACCAGCTTGCGCCATTTTTCGGTGCCCGGATCCTTGTAGAACACCGTTTCGATATTCGCGTCCGTGGTCACGGTCACGCGCGGCTCGCCGTGCGCGTCGAGCAGCCATTGGGTCGACTTGCCAGGGCGCTGCACGGTGACGAACTTGCCCGTCATGGTGTTCAGGCGCAGCAGGTTGGCCGCGTCCGACTCGTCGTTGGTGTAGTGCGGCTCGAGCACGTAGATATCATCCGTGTCGCGCTTGCCGACGGTGGCAAAATAACCCACGTCGGACGGCATGACGTTCTTGCCGCCGGCGCCGCGGCGCGCCACCAGCAGGCGCAAATCGCTGCCGTCGCGGTTGATCGCGTACAGACCGGGGCCCTTGCGTTGCTCGCCCACGCCGGAGAGGCGGTCGCCCAGGCTAAAGACCATGCGTTTGTCGTTGACCCAGTGGAAATCGCTGATATCGCCGTCCGGCAGAGCGGCCACCACGGCCAGCTTGCGGCTGGCGACCTCCATCACGGCCAGCTTGACCCGCCCTTCTTTGCCCGAATAGAGCATGCCGACGTGCTGGCCGCTAGGTGAGAGGTCGGCCTTGCTGAACGCTTCATGTTGGAAAAAATTGGCCACCGGCACATTGTGGGCCGGGCCGCGCACCAAGACCTTGGGAACCGCCTCGTCGGCGGCGATGGCGATGGCGGGCGAGAGTACGCCGGCCAGGGCGGCCAAGCTGGCGCCGCGCATCAGGCATTGGAAAAAGGAAAAACGCATACATTTCACCTAAGTAAATTGGAATGGAAATTGGAAATCTGACAGCACCATGAAAAATCCCCGCTCGAAAGCGGGGATTGAAGGGCTAACAAATCAAGCGCGAGACTTAGAACTTGTATTCGTAAGCAACACGCAGGGTACGGCCGCGCAGCGGTGGGTTGCCGGCACGGACATCCACGTTAGGCGCTTTGTCGAGCAGGTTGTCTACGTTGAAATACAACATCGATTGCTTGCCTGCCGCATAGCTCATGTGATAGTCGACCGTGTAGTCGCGATCCAGTTTGCAATACTCGGTTGGAATGCCTTGTGCATCGCAACCTTCTGGCGAGTAATTGTCGTCGTACTTGTCGGACGCGAGGCGGGTGCCTGGAACGTAGTTCAAGACCACGCCTGCAGCCCAAGGACCGCGGCTCCAGTTGGTGCCAGCACGCAAGACATACTTGTAATTGGCATAGGTGCCAACCAGGTTCTCGGTGTAGTCGTCTTCGTTGTTATCCCAACCGCGCAGATCGAGGTTGTAGGTCGCCTTGAGGTTGGAAGAGAGCTTGCCCATGGAGCCGAGGTTCCACTTCGAGTTCAATTCCACGTCGATACCAGAAACGCGCGTCTTGCTCAGGTTCTCGTAACGCTTGTTCAAGGACGAGATCGGACCGACCGCCCAGGTGTAGGTGGTGCCGGTGATGGCCTTGGCGCGTGCGGCCAGATCCAAGTCTTGCGGCGTGATCGCTTGGCGGTTCACACTGCCAGGCACCAGGTCTTCGTTCGACAAGATCTGGGAGACCGGTTTGGTCGAGATCTCGTTGCGACGCTCGATATGGAAGTAGTCAACCGTCAGGCTGACGTCCTTGGCCAGGTCGGCGACGAAACCGAAGTTGTAGATCTTCGCTTTTTCAGGCGCCAGCGCAGGATTGCCCTGGACCGACACGGCAAAGCTCTCGCTGCAACCGAGCGCGCGCGCCGTGTTGGCGTCGGCCTTGTCGAGCGCGCCACCCTTTTGGAGGGCGGCATAGATCGCGTTCGCGGTGGCGCAACGCTTCGGATCTTCCACGCCGTTGTTGAAGGCGGACAGCGACACGTGGCCCGTTTCAGCCGCGTTCGGCGCGCGGAAGCTGTTCGACAGCGTGCCGCGGATCATGAAGCTCTTGGTCAACTCGAGGCGCGCGCCCAGCTTAGGCACGATCGAGGTTTCGGTCTGGCCGACTTTGTCGACGCGCAGGGCGCCGTTAAATTCCAAAGCCTTGGTGACCGGCGCGTTCAACTCGGCGAAAGCGGCCGAGATGTGGCGCGAGCCGTCCACGGCGATCGAACCGTAACCGACGATCTCGGCGTTCGCGACGTTGTCGCTGACGTAGGAATTGAAGGAGTCGGTGCGGAAGTCGGCGCCGACAGCGAGCGACAATGGGCCGCCTGGCAATTGGCTCAGTTCGCGCGTAGCCTTGGCATCGACGAAGGTCTGCGAAGACTTGCCGCCAAAGGTAATGACCGGGAACATACGCAACAGCAATTCAGGGCTGTTCACTTGACCGAACTTGTACTCGCCGCTGAGGATAGCGTTGAGGTAGTTGACGGCGTGCTTGGAACCACGCGAGTCGTCGTTTGCTTTCGAGCCCATGGTGCCGAAGGCGGTGTTCCAGTCCCAACCGGCGGTGCTGCCTTCGAGGCCGACCATCACGCGGTATTGGGTAGCGTGCGCGTCGCCTTTAAAGATCGACACGTCGTCCGAATAACGATAACGCAGCACGACCGGGAAGTTATACGGATTGTATGGGTGGCCCACTGGCAGCTTCGGCTCGGTGTAGAACTTGAGCTTGCCTTCCTTCGAGCTATACCAGGACGAGGATGCGCCCGTGTATTGCATGATCGGTGGCGGGTTGAAGTAGGTCGTGGTGACGTCCGAATACGTCACTTCGGCGAACGCCTGGGTGCCGCCGGAGAGCTTCATGCGGCCGCCGCCGAAGAAGTTGTAACGTTTCGCTTCGGCGTGGATGCCAAGGCGGTCGTATTGGTCGAATTTGCACAAGCCGGCGTCGATCGTGGTGCAACCTGGGGCTGGCGTGCTGAAGCTCTTGCCGGCCAGCGCAGGGTTGGTCGGGTACACGGCAGGATATTTGTCGACATAGTTACCTGGATTCGAATACGTCGACTTGACGCCGAAAGCCGGGTTCACATACTCGATATACCATGGCGCGACCGCGCCTTCGATCGCGCGGTCCGAGTACGGGCTGCGGTGGAAGGCTTCGAAGTTACCGAACACATTGTAGCCGTCGACGTTCAGGTCGCCGTGGCCACCCGTGATCGATGCGGTCTGGTCTTTGTTCAGGTTGCCGTTGAGCAGGGATTGACGCAGGCCGGCCTTGACCGTGGCACCGCGGAATTCTTGCTTGGTGATGATGTTGATCACGCCGCCGACTGCGTCGGAACCGTACACGGCCGATGCGCCGTCAAGCAAGATCTCGACGCGGTCGATGATCTCGGCTGGCATCGAATCGATGTTCACGAAGGTCTCTTGACCGCCATCGGCCAGAGCGAAGTTGGACACGCGACGGCCGTTCAGCAGCGTCAGGGTCGAATTCTTGCCCAGATTGCGCAGGGACACGCCCGATGCGCCGCTGGCGAAGGAGTTGGAGCCGCCCAGGTCGCTCAAGGCGCCGGTGTTCGAGGTCAGGGTGTCGAGCACGTCTTTGACGGTGCTAGCGCCGATGGCGACGATCTCTTCATGGTTGACAACAACCACGGGCGACGACGTTTCCGAGTCGACCGCGCGCTTGATGTTCGAACCAGTCACGATCACTTTCTGGACTGGCGCGGCCGCTGCCGGCGTTTCAGGCGTGGCTTGGGCCATCGCGTAAGGCGAGCCGGCCAGCGTCAGGGCGACGGCTAGCACACTCTTTTTCAACACTAATTGCTTATTATTCAAGACTTTCTCCCGATGCAGCATTTCTTAATAAAATACCATCCGTATTGTTGGCTGTAGCTCGATGTTTTGATGAGCTGAAGAAGTCTCGCATATGCGATGGCTTAAGCAAAAACCTTTTTCACATTTTCGGCCCGCTTTAAATCGCTTTGTTGTTTTTATACAAAATCAAATGCAAGAATGTTTAATATACAATAAATGCGATGGCGCGGCATACCATCTTTAATTTTGAAAAATTTAAAATGCAACGAATATTGTTCCACCGTTTTTCCAGGTCGACGCATGCAAGCGATAAAAAAAACGCCCCGGAGGGCGTTTTTTCGGAGCCGGCGCGGCCCTTCTGGCAAGCGCGCCAGCTGACGCGGTGCTGACGTCAGGCTGACGCCGCGCTGACTAGGCGCGCATTTTGCGCTTACTTGGCGGCCATCAAGGCGACCGTGGTGTCGAGCATGCGGTTCGAGAAACCCCACTCATTGTCGTACCAGGACGACACCTTGACCAGACGGCCCGACACCTTCGTCAAGGTCGAATCGAAGTTCGACGAGGCTGGATTGTGGTTGAAGTCGATCGACACGAGCGGTTCGGTCTGGTAGGTGAGGATGCCCGCCATCGCGCCTTCGGAAGCGGCTTTCATCAAGGCGTTCACTTCGTCGACCGTGGTGTCGCGCTTGGCGATGAAGGACAGGTCGACCAGCGAGACGTTGATCGTCGGCACCCGGATCGCGAAGCCGTCAAGTTTGCCATTGAGCTCGGGCAGCACCAGGCCGACGGCGGCGGCGGCGCCAGTCTTGGTCGGGATCATGCTCATGGTGGCCGAGCGGGCCCGGCGCATGTCTTCATGCATCACGTCCGACAAGACCTGGTCGTTGGTGTAGGCGTGCACGGTGGTCATCAAGCCATTCTCGACACCAATGGCGTCATTGAGGGGCTTGACCAGGGGCGCCAGGCAATTGGTGGTGCAGGAAGCGTTCGAGATCACCGTGTCCGTGCTCTTCAACACATGCTGGTTCACGCCGAACACGACCGTCGCATCGACATCCTTGCCGCCGGGCGCGGAAATGATGACCTTCTTGGCGCCGCCCTTCAAGTGGGCCGACGCTTTTTCCTTGGTGGTGAAAAAGCCTGTGCACTCGAGCACCACGTCCACGCCCAGCTCGCCCCATGGAATCTCGGCCGGATTGCGCTGCGCGAACACGCGGATCGGATCGCCGTTGACGATCATATTGTCACCCTCAACCGTCACGGTGCCGGGGAACTTGCCGTGCGCCGTGTCATAGCGGGTCAAGTGGGCGTTCGACTTGGCGTCGCCCAGGTCGTTGATGGCCACGATCTGGATGTCTTGCTTCTTTCCGCCTTCGTAGAACGCGCGCAAGATATTGCGGCCGATGCGGCCATAACCGTTGATTGCAACTTTGATCGTCATACTGTGCTCCTGATTAAGAAAAAATAAGGGATGCGCGCCGCTGAAACGGGGCCGCCATCAAGCCGCCAACACCGCCTTGACCTTGGCGACGACGTTCTCGACCGTGAAACCGAAATGCTTGAACAAGACCGGCGCCGGGGCCGACTCGCCGAAGCTGTCGATCCCCACCACCGCGCCGTCCAGACCGACATACTTATACCAAAAATCGCTGACACCAGCTTCGATCGCCACCCGCGGTGTGCCGCGCGTCAACACGCTGGCGCGGTAAGCCGCGTCCTGGCGGTCGAACACGTCGGTCGAAGGCATCGACACCACGCGCGTGGCAATACCCTGCTGTTGCAAGGCTAGTGCCGCGTTCATGGCCAGCTCCACTTCCGAGCCGGTGGCGATCAGGATCGCGCGCGCGCCGGGCGCGTCGTGCAGCACATAGCCGCCGCGCGCGATAGCGTCGATCTGGGCCGCGCTGCGCGGCTGGCAAGGCAGGTTTTGGCGTGAAAAGATCAAGGTCGCGGGGCCGTCGTGGCGGCGCACGGCCGCGCCCCAGGCCACCATGGACTCGACCGTGTCGCAAGGGCGCCAGTTATCCAGGTTCGGGATCAGGCGCAGCGAGGACACGTGCTCGACCGACTGGTGGGTCGGGCCGTCCTCGCCCAGGCCGATCGAGTCGTGGGTGAACACGAAGATCGAGCGCAATTTCATCAAGGCGGCCATGCGCAGCGCGTTGCGGCTGTAGTCGGAAAAGGTGAGGAAGGTGGCGCCGAAGGGGATGAAGCCGCCGTGCAGGGCCACCCCGTTCATGATGGCGCTCATGCCAAATTCGCGCACCCCGTAATTCACATGGTTGCCCGGCTGGCCCGAGCGCAAGGCCACGCATTCCTTCCAGTTCGTCAGGTTCGAGCCGGTCAGGTCGGCCGAGCCGCCCAAAAACTCCGGCAGCACGGGCGCCAGCGCCTGGATCGCGTTCTGGCTGGCCTTGCGGGTGGCGATGTTTTCCTGCTTGTCGACGCAGGCGGCGATGGCCGCGGCCAGGGTGGCGTCGAAGGAGGCGGGCAGATCGCCGGCCATGCGGCGCTCAAGCTCGGCTGCCAGTTCGGGATGGGCCGCGCGGTAGGCGGCAAATTGCGCGTCCCAGGCCGCCTCATAGGCGGCGCCGCGCGCCTTGGCGTCCCAGGCCGCGTACACGGGAGCGGGAATCTCGAAGGGGGCCGCGTCCCAGCCCAGGTGGGCGCGCACATTCGCCACTTCCTTCTCGCCCAGGGCGGCGCCGTGCACCTTGTCGCCGCCTTGCAGATTGGGCGAACCCTTGCCGATGATGGTCTTGCAGCAGATCAGGGTCGGCTTGTCGGCCGCCTTGGCCAGGGCGATGGCCGAGGCCACCGCATCCACATCATGCCCGTCGACGGCGCGGATCACGTTCCAGCCGTAAGCTTCGAAACGCTTGGGGGTGTCGTCCGTGAACCAGCCCTCGACCTTGCCGTCGATCGAGATGCCATTGTCGTCGTACAGGGCGATCAGCTTGTTCAAACGCAGGGTGCCGGCCAGCGCGCACACTTCGTGCGAGATGCCTTCCATCAGGCAGCCGTCGCCCACAAACGCGTAGGTGTGGTGGTCGACCATGTCAAAGCCGGGGCGGTTGAAGTGGGCCGCCAGCAAGTATTCGGACAAGGCCATGCCGACCGCGTTGGCGATGCCTTGGCCGAGCGGGCCGGTGGTGGTCTCGACACCGGGGGTGACATCGACTTCCGGATGGCCCGGCGTCTTCGAGTGCAGCTGGCGGAAATTCTTCAACTCCGACATCGGCAAGTCGTAGCCCGACAGGTGCAGCAAGGCGTAGTGCAACATCGAGCCGTGTCCGTTCGAGAGCAGGAAGCGGTCGCGGTTGATCCATTTCGGATTGGCCGGGTTGTGGCGATAGTGGCCGCTCCACAGGGCGACGGCGATTTCCGCCATGCCCATCGGCATGCCGGGATGGCCCGAATTGGCTTGTTGGACAGCGTCCATGGCCAGCGCGCGTATCGCATTGGCCATCTGGGAGGTCGGGAGCGTAGTAGTCATCGTCGGATCGTAGGTGGTCTAGAAATCGGGAATGCGGATTGCGCGGCGCCGGGCGCGCGCTGAGCCAACTATTTTACCAGACCAAGGGTGCGGCAATTAAAATGAAGGACAGACAAAATCTCCGCGTCCAGGATAGACCATGCCCCGCTTTTACTGCCCCCTGCCCCTCGCCCCCGGCGCCACGCTCGAGCTGCCCGCGAATGTGGCCCACCACTTATATGTGGTGCGCATGCAGCCGGGCGCGAGCTTGCACCTGTTTAATGGCGAGGGCGGCGAGTACGCGGCCCAGCTGCTGTCCATCGACAAACGGGGCGCGCAAGCCCAGATCAAGGTGCATGTGGCGCGCGAGGTGGAGCTGCCTTACGCGCTGACGCTGGCGCAAGCCCTGCCCGAGGGCAGCAAGATGGATTGGATCGTGGAAAAGGCGGTCGAGCTGGGGGTGGCGGCCGTGCTGCCGCTGGCGGCGCAGCGCTGCGTGGTGCGCCTGTCGGGCGAACGGGCGGAGAAAAAGCGCGCCCATTGGGAAGGCATCATCGTGGCCGCCTCCGAGCAATGCGGGCGCAACCGCCTGGCGCGCATCGCGCCGCCCGACGAGTTCGCCTCCTGGGTCGGCCAGCAAGACATGCACAAGCGCGTGCTGCTCTCGCCGCGCGGCACCCAGAGCCTGGCCGACTGGGCGCGCCACCAGGGGCCGCAAGCGCTGTGCCTGATGGTGGGGCCGGAAGGGGGCTTTAGCGAGCAGGAGGAAAACCTGGCCATCGCGCACGGCGCGCTGGCGCTATCGATGGGCGCGCGCGTGCTGCGCACCGAGACCGCCGGCCTGGCCGCGCTGGCCACGCTGGGCGCCTTGTGGGGGCAGGCCTAAGAGGGCAAGCAGGTGGCGGTGCGCGCCATGCCGCGCGCATCATAAAAAAGGGCGCCCCGAGGGGCGCCCTTCTTTGCATGCGCCCCCCGGAGGGGACGCAATGAACAGGCTTAGAACTGGTAGTTCACGCCCAGCGAGAAGAAGCGGCCGATCGCGCCCGACTGGTGCATCGATGGGTTGTAGCCGACCTGCGCCGAACCGTTGCCGTAGGTACCGACGTCGATTGGAGGCTGCTTGTCGAACAGGTTCTGCACGTTTGCGCGCAGGGTCCAACGCTTGCTCATCTTGTAGGTCAGAGCCAGGTCGACGGTCGTGAACGAACCGACATTGCAGAACTCGGCCGGCTGGGTCAAGTTCTGGAAGTAGGTGCGGCCAGCTTGGTCGCTGTAGGCGGTCAGGCAGTCATCCGCGGCAACCGAAGGATCGGCGACCGAGAACGAATCGATCCAGTTGGTCGTCGCTTTCAGGTTCAACGGACCCTTGTCCCATTCCAGCGTGAACTGGGCACGGTTCTTCGGATTGCCGGTATCGCCCGACACGCCCGACGGGCCGTGGGTGCCAGCCAGTTGGTAGGTCGTGCCAGCTTGCTCGAGCAGGTAGCTGAACATGTGGTTGATCATGAACTCGGTCTTCAGAGTGCCCATGTCGCCCAGCTTGAACTTGTACGAGGTATCGAGTTCCACGCCGCTGGTCTCGGTCGAGCCAACGTTGACGTACATCGCCTGGATGTAGGCGACGGTACCAACGGCTGGAGTACCGGTATGGCTGGCGGAGCCGCCATCGGAGATCAAGGTCGGCAATGGAATGTTACGCACCGAGTGGGACGCGTTATCGAAACCTGGCAGCAGGGCGTCGACGTTGATCTGGTTGTCAACCTTGATCTTGTACATGTCGATGGTCGTACCCCAACCCTTGATCGGCTCGAGGATCGCGCCGAAGGTGTAGGACATCGACTTCTCTGGCGCCAGATCCGGATTGGTCTTTTGCAGATATGCGACAGCCTGGTTACAAGCGGCGATCACGTTGCCGGCCGTCGTGGTCTTCGCGTCCGGGCACAGAACCGGGTCGTTGACGTTACCAGCCGCGAACGAGGTGGCGGCTTCGCCGTTCTCGGTCGCCGCTGGTGCGCGGAAGCCCTTGGCGGCGGTGCCGCGCAGGGTGAAGATGCTCGAAGGCGTCCACTTGAAGGTCGCCTTAGGCGTTGCCGAATTGCCGTAGGTGTCGAAATGGTCGACGCGGCCGGACAGGCCCAGCTCCAGGCCCTTCAAGACCGGCGCGTTCATCTCGGCGAACAGGGCGGTGTTGTTGGCGCTGCCGCCAGCGAAGAAGCCGCCGGACGCCACCACGCCTTCGCGCTGCAGCAATGGCTGTGGCACGCTCAAGCGCTTGTGGATGTAGCTCGCGCCCGTCGCCAAGCCCAATGCGCCGCCTGGCAGGTCCATCAACTCGCGGCTACCGCGCGCCTCCAGATAGGTCAGCTCGTTGGTGGCGCGGTTGGTGTAGGTCGGCGCGATGGTGGCGATGTCGGTCGCCGAGTTGCCGCCGGTGGCTTTGAATGGGCTCACTGAACGGGTCAGCGCGTTATACAGAGCGACACGATCGACATCGCCGTTGTAGATGATGCCGGTGACGGCCTTCGAGTAGCCAGCCGCCACGTTCATGTCCCAACCCCAAGCCGAACCGTTCAGGTCGGCGGCCAGGCGGGTGGTGGTGGTGTCGTAGTCGCGGCGCGTGGTCTGGCCGATGTCCGGCACGTAGCCGTACAGTCGCACGGGGTCGTTCACGCCCCAGCTTGACTGATAGCCTGGATAGGTCGACGGGATCTTCGCGCTTGGCACGCGGTTCACGATCTGCGGGTTTTCGCCCGGACCGAAAGCGTTGTAGCCGCCGAAGGAAGTGGTGGTGAACGTCGCAGGCAGGCCGCGCTCGAGGTGCAGCTGACTGTCGAACAGCGAAGCCTTCACCGCCAGGGTCCAGTCGTTATCCAGATTGAGCGTCGCGCCAACGAGCAGGTTGAGGTTTTTGGTCTCAGGCTGGATGTTGCGGTACGTGTCAGCCACGGCGCAGCCGCCGCTGATGTAGGTGCTGTAGTTCGGGCACGCGGTCGACAGGAACGAGAAATTGTTCGGGTTGTTCGCCGCCGAGCCATTGACTTTCGGACCGTTCGGGTTGAACAGGAAAGGGCCGGACGCTTGCGTCAGGTTGCTGTTAAGCGTCGTTGGCACGCCCAGGGTCAGGTTATTACCGCCGCGGCTGGTCCAATCCGGGCTGGCCCACAACTCGTCGGCGCGGTCGGAGAACTTGATCTTGTCGCGGTGACGGTATTCGAGGGTGCCGAAGATGTTGTAGCCGTCTTTGGCCAGGTCGCCGAAGCCGTGCGTGAACGAAGCCTTCGAGATGTTGCCGCCACCTTTTTCGCTGGTGCCGTATTCGCTACGCACGGTCGTGCCGTTGTGCGACTTCTTCAGGATCACGTTGACCACGCCGGCGATCGCGTCCGAGCCGTAGGAGGCCGAGGCGCCGTCTTTGAGCACTTCGATGCGGTCGATGGCGTCCAGCGGGATGCTCGAGAGGTCAACGAATTGACGCTGGTTGTCGTCCGACAGAGGATACGGGGTCATGCGGTGGCCGTCGACCAGCACCAGGGTCAAGCCCACGGTCAGGCCGCGCAGCGCCACGCCGGCGGCGCCGCCGGCGAAGGCGCCGGAGAAGCCTTGGCTCAGGGTACCCTGGCCGTTGGCGGTCATGTTGCTCAGCACTTCGGACAGGGAGCTAGCACCGCTCTTGGCGATGTCGTCAGCCGTCACCATCTGGATTGGGCTTGGCGTCTCACGGTCGGCGCGCGGGATCAGCGAGCCCGTCACAACCACTTTTTGTACAGGTTCCGTCGTCTGCGCTTGGGCATTCAACGATGCTGCGACTGCAACTGTGCCAAAGGCCAGCGACAGCGAACGAACAAGGATAGTCTTTTTAAGCATTTCAAGTCCTATGTAAGCATGACATGGAGGCGCTCCTGGGTCGGACTGCGCGCACCTCAATGACACCGTTGGGTTGGCTGGACTACAGCCAAAAATAAAAGTCTTGCTTTGTGGCATGACCTCTCTAAGTCTGAATTCATCCGTCAAGAATTGCACTTTTGAATTCGGCGGTGCATCAGACCATATGCCGTCGACCAGTGTCAATGCATTGGCGCCTTCTGCGCTAAATACAACATTCTCAAGAATTTCCACCCCAAAAATACTTGCATTTTGTACTAAGAGGCACTAGTGCCGAATGGAAAGAAGCCGTCCCACGGGGCGCTGGGCGCGTGGCCTTGTTGTGGGTAAAATAGCGCTTTGCAGGCGAATACCCTGCCAACTCCGCCGGATGACACCATGCTGCGCATTAACGAACTGAAACTCCCGCTCGATCACGACGAAGCCGCCCTGCGCCTGGCCTTGCTGCAAAGGTTAAGTATAGAAGAGTGTCAATTGATAGGTTTTAGCGTCTATAAGCGCAGTTACGACGCCAGGAAGCGCAGCGCCATCGTCCTCATCTATTCACTTGAGGCCGAGCTGCGCGACGAGGCCGCCGTGTTGGCGCGTTTTCAACACGATGCCCACATCTTGCCCGCGCCCGACACCAGTTATCACTTCGTGGCGGGCGGCGCGCGCGCCGCTGGCGCGCCCGGCGGCGAGCGACCGGTGGTGGTGGGCACGGGGCCCTGCGGCTTGTTCGCGGCCCTGATCCTGGCCCAGATGGGCTTGCGCCCCATCATCCTTGAACGGGGCAAGGTGGTACGCGAGCGCACCGTCGACACCTTCGGCTTTTGGCGCCGGCGCGAACTCAATCCCGAATCGAACGTGCAATTTGGCGAGGGCGGGGCCGGCACCTTTTCCGATGGCAAGCTCTACAGCCAAATCAAGGACCCCAAGCATCTGGGGCGCAAGGTGCTCACGGAATTCGTCAAGGCCGGGGCGCCCGAGGAAATCCTGTATGTGAGCAAGCCCCACATCGGCACCTTCCGCCTGGTCAAGATGGTCGAGCAGATGCGCGAGAACATCATCGCCCTGGGCGGCGAGTACCGCTTCGAATCGAAGCTCGTCGACATCGCCATCGAGGGCGAGGGCAACGCGCGCCAGGTGGTGGGCGTGACCTTGGCCAGCGGCGAGACCATCGCCACCCGCCACCTGGTGCTGGCGATCGGCCACAGCGCGCGCGACACTTTCGAGATGCTGCACGCGCGCGGCGTCTATATTGAAGCCAAACCGTTCTCGATCGGTTTCCGGGTCGAGCACCCGCAATCGTTGATCGACGCGGCCCGCTTCGGCCCCAACGCCGGCCACCCCATCCTGGGGGCGGCCGACTACAAGCTGGTGCACCATGCCGGCAACGGGCGCGCCGTCTACAGCTTTTGCATGTGCCCGGGCGGCACCGTGGTGGCGGCCGCGTCCGAACCGGGCCGGGTCGTCACCAATGGCATGAGTCAATACTCGCGCAACGAACGCAACGCCAACAGCGCCATCGTCGTCGGCATCACCCCGGCCGACTATCCGGGCCATCCGCTGGCCGGCATCGCCCTGCAGCGCCAGCTCGAGGAAGGCGCCTTCGCCCTGGGCGGAGGCAACTACGACGCGCCCGGCCAGCTGATGGGCGACTTCGTGCGCGGGCGCCCCTCCAGCGCCTTGGGCGCCGTGATCCCCTCGTTCAAGCCGGCGGTCCACCTGACCGACCTGTCGGGCGCCCTGCCCGCCTATGCAATCAGCGCCATGCGCGAAGCCTTCCCCGCCTTCGATAAACAGATCAAAGGCTATTATAAAGAGGACGCCCTGCTTACCGGGGTCGAAACGCGTACATCTTCGCCCATCAGCATCAAACGCCGCGATCACGATTTCCAAAGCATCAATACGCGCGGCCTGTTCCCGGCCGGCGAGGGGGCCGGTTACGCGGGCGGCATCCTGTCGGCGGCGGTCGATGGCATCAAGGTGGCCGAAGCGCTCGCTTTATCGATGGCCGGCTGAGCGGCGGCGCCGCGCCTGGCCGGCGCGCGCCGCCCGTGATACTTCTTGATACAAAATATATTTTCCGCCCGCACGGTTGAACTACCCTCCAATGCGTTGTTTTTGCAAGACATTCGGTTTGACATGGCCATACCTGCGGTGGTCTCATGTCACACCTGAAATTTATTCCAACAAAAGAATTGGGTTTCAGCAACAAAAGGTCGCTTTCCCCGGCGAAGCAAGCACAAGAAATTTCACCCCTAGGAGTTGATGAATGATGATGGAAACCGTTTTATCGCGCTCGGTACGCCTGATGTTTTCGGGCAGCGCAGTAGTGGTCGGCCTGGGTTTCCTGGCACAACCAGTGATGGCGCAAGATAACGCGCCTGTGATGCGCGTCGAAATTACCGGCTCGGCAATTAAGCGTATTGACGCGGAAACCGCAGTGCCGGTCACCGTGATCAAGATGGACGACCTGAAAAAGCAGGGCGTGACCACGATCGAGCAAGTCTTGTCGAACGTGAGCGCAGTCCAGGCTACCCAGGGCACCAGCCAAGTCGTTGGCCTGGGCACCGGCGGCGCCTCCTTCGCCGACCTGCGCGGCATCGGCGCGAACAAGACCCTGATTCTGCTGAACGGCCGTCGCTTGGCGAACAACGCCTTCGACAGCTCGTCGCCAGACTTGAACATGATTCCATTCGCCGCGCTCGAGCGCGTCGAAGTGCTGCGTGACGGCGCATCGTCGCTGTACGGGTCCGACGCGGTCGGCGGCGTGATCAACTTCATCACGAAGAAAGACTTCACCGGCGGCGTCATTAGCTTGAGCGCGGACTCGCCGCAAAAGCAAGGCGGCTTCCAGAGCGGCGGCAACTTCGGCTTCGGCATGGGCGACATCGCCAAAGATGGCTACAACATCTTCGGTATGATCGACCACCAGGTGCAGCACCGCATCGGCGGCACCCAGCGCGACCTGAACACCCGTTACGCCGGCGGCCTCTCGCCTACGCCTAGCCCTGCTAACTACTTCCAGGACGGCGACAGCGCCAACCCTGCCGCGCCAGCTTGCACCAGCTCGCCTAACCTGATCACCGACGGCGCCTCCGGTTGCTTCATGACCACGTCGAGCTTCGTCGACTACGTGCCAAAGAGCGAGCGCACCACCGGCTTGGTCAAGGGTTCCTTCAAGCTCACGCCTGAGCATGAACTGGGCCTCGAGTTCCTGTCGAGCCACAGCAAGGTGCAAAGCCAGATCGCGCCAGTGCCATACGGCGGCCTGTATCAGAACCGCAAGCGTCCGGACGGCTCGCTTAACCCCTTCTACCCAGGCAACCCTGGCGCGATCGTCCCATCGATCCCGCTGTCGGCGACCTATATGGAAGATGGTCAACCAGCATCGCGTCTGCCAGGCTTCATCCACGTCAAATGGCGCGACTTGCCAAACGGCCCGCGCGCTGACGAAAACATCAATGAGCAACAGCGCCTGGTCGCCTCGCTCTCCGGCGTGATCGCAGGCTGGGACTATGAAGGCGCGTTCTCCTACAACGAGAACAAGGTCACGGAAAACCTGTCGGGTTACAGCAACGGCCAGATGATTTCGGCTGGTGTGTTGAACGGCGTGATCAATCCGTTTGGCCCGCAAGATGCCGCCGGTACCGCGCTGCTGGAATCGGCTGCTCTGAACGGCAATATCCAAAACGCCAAGGGCACCACCAAGACCCTCGACCTGCACGCCAGCCGCGAGCTGGGCGACTGGATGGGTGCCGGCCGCGCATCGTCGCTGGCCGTGGGCGCCCAAGCCAGCCAGGAAGAGTTCCTGAGCACGGCCAACCACGACTACGCGGAAAAGGTCATCTCGAGCACCGGTATCGACCCTGACCTGCGCAATGCCGGTTCGCGCAATGTGTACGCCTTGTTCGCCGAGTTGAACGTGCCACTGATGAAGACCCTGGACATGACCGTGGCCGCGCGCTACGACAAGTACAGCGACTTCGGCAGCACCGTCAATCCAAAAGTCGGCTTCCGTTTCCAGCCATCGAAGACGGTGCTGCTGCGCGGCTCTTACTCGACCGGTTTCCGTGCGCCATCGCTGTATGAACTCAATGCGGCCACGACCTACGGCAACACCAACCAGCACGACGACCCGGTCAACTGCCCAGGCGGCACGCCTATCGCTGGTAAGCCGCGCGCGGCGAACTGCGACCAGCAATTCGAACAGTTCTCCGGCGGCAACACCGGCCTGAGCCCTGAGAAGTCGAAGAACGCGGCCTTGGGTCTGGTGTTCGAGCCGATCAACAACATGACGGTCGCCATCGACCTGTGGGCGGTGCGCCTGAGTGACCAGATCGGTACCTTGTCGGAAGACGACGTGTTCGCCTCCCCGGTCAACCCGATCTACGCCAGCCTGTACCACCGCAACGCACAGGGCAACCTGTCGACCGACGGTTCGGCTTGCCCAGGTTCGACCTGCGGCTACGTCGACCTGCGTAACTTGAACTTGGGCGGCGTGAACACCAATGGTGTCGACCTGAGCGTCAACTACAAGTGGAAAATGGCCGACATCGGCGCCTTCACCTTCGGCGGCGGCGCTACCTACGTCAACAAGTATGAGTACCAGAACACCAAGACCGGTCCATGGAACCAGAACGCTGGCGTGTATGTGGGTACCGGTCCTGTGTTCCGTTGGCAGGACAACTTTAGCCTGAACTGGAACAAGGGCGACTTCGGCGCTGGTTTGACGGCACACTACAAGTCGAGCTACCTCGACAGCGTGCCTGACCAACCTGATCCGGACAACACGATCACGGTCGCTTCGTACACGACCTTCGATCTGTCGGGCTCCTGGAACAATATCGTCTTCAAGAACCTGGGCATGACCTTTGGTGTGAAGAACATGTTCGACCGTCAGCCACCATTGACCTACCAGACCCAGACCTTCCAAGCTGGTTACGATCCACGCTTCACGGATCCAGCCGGCCGCACGTTCTACCTGCGCGCCAACTACAGCTTCTAAGCGGCCGCATCGCTTCTAAGCAGTAAGCCATAAAAAGCCCGGGCCAGCATCGCTGCCCGGGCTTTTTTACGTCCGCGCCATCGGCGTGCCAGCGCCCCCACCAGGACCCACCTGCCGGCCTTCGATGGTCCCCAAACACCTGCAGCGCTGCTGGCGCTTGGACACTGGCGTGCGCGTGCGCCTGGACGCGCGCAACACAGCGGCGCGAGCGCTTACGGCGCGAGCGCGTACCGGCGCGCCTGGCCCACCCTGGCGGCCGGCGGCGCGAAAAAAAACCGCTCAATCTGCATTGAGCGGCTTTGCTTGGTGTTGCCTCCCAGACGCCGGCGCCCTTGCGTGCGCCGGCTGGCCTGCCAACTTAGAACTTGTAGGTCGCGTTCACGTGCACCGTCATGCCGTGCGGATCGTAGTAGCTCGGATCATAGCCGGACTGGAAATACTGGCCCAGCGTGATCGCTTCCGGCGGCTTCTTGTTCGTCAAGTTCTTGATCCCGGCGCGCAAGGTCAGGTTCGGAATGCCACTGTAGGAGCCCTGCAAGTCCCAGGTCTGGAAGGCGCCCACTTTCGCGGTCTCGTCGGTCAGGCAGCTGCTGCAATCGCCGCGCGGACCGTCCTGGTAGCCGGACTGGTAGTTCTGGGTCAAGCCCAGGCCATAGTCCTTGAACTTCCAGTCGAAGGACAGCGAATGGCGCCACCGGAACAAGATGCCGCCATTGGCCACCGCGTTCAAGTTGTTGCCGCTGCACTTGGAACGGTCGCCCGGCGCGCTCGGGTCGCACACGTCGATGATCGAGGCGCCAATGCTCGGCTGCACCGAGCCGTCCGGCAGCGTCATGTCGAACTTGCTCAGGTAGGTGCCGTTCAAGTGGGTGGTCAAGGAGCCCATGTCGGCCAGCTTCACATTCCACTTCAAGTCCACGTCCACGCCGGCCGTGTCGACGCCGCCCGCGTTCAGGTTGGTCGCGGTGATGCGGGTGATGTTATGGCCCGAATCGCGCTGCACCAGCGGGGTGTAGGCGGCATTGCCGTCGGCCGCTTGCGCGACGATAAATTGTGGCGACAGCGTCGTGATCAGGTGGTCGACCTTGATCTTCCAGTAGTCGAGCGAGAACGACAAGCCCTTGACGGGATCGACCACGATACCGAGGCCCGCTTGCGTCGATTTCTCCGGTTCCAGGTTCGGATTGCCGCCAGCGAGCACGCTCCACTGGTTCAGCACGCCAGTGACCTTGTCGACGAAGGAAGCGCTGCTGCCGAAGGTTTGCGGCGAGTGCAATTCAGGCAGCGAAGGCTCGCGGAAACCCTTGCCGGCCGAGCCGCGCACCAACAGTTGCGCCATCGGACGGTAAGTGAAGCTGGCTTTTGGATTGGTCGAGGTCGCGTTCGGGAAGCGGTCGGTGCGCACGGCCGCGTCGATTTCCAGTTGCTTCAAAATCGGGAAAGCGAATTCGCCAAAGAGCGAGCTTTGGTGGCGCGAGGCCGACAGCGGCAGCGCCTGCCCGTCGTAGCCGGAAATGTCGCCCGACTGGTAGGCCGCGCTTGGCGACAGGTCCAGTTTTTCATTGGCCACTGCGGCGCCGGCCGAGAACAGCGCCATGCCGCCGTCGAGCTTGAAGAGCTCGCCGCCGAACTTCAAGTTCAGCGCGTCATTGCTCAAGGTCGAAGCCATCATCGGACCGTTGTAATTGGTCGCGAAGATCTGCGCCGCCAGCGCCGGCGTCTGCACCGCCGCCCACGGATTGAAGGCATTGTTGTTGCTCAGCAGCTTGGCCACCGCCACTTGCGACTGGTAACCCTGGAAGGTGTCCTCGGCCACGCTGCTTTCATTGTGCACATACGACATATCGTAGTCGAAGCCCTTGAACACGCCTTTCGCACCCGTCACCAGATGCCATTGGTTGGCCGTATCCTTGTGGATGCGTCCGCCCCCATCGAAGGCGCGGTAGCTCACCGTGATGGGCTTGCCCACCGTATCGGGCGCGTTCGCCGTCAGCCAGGTCTTCGGATAGAAGGGGCTGGTCGGCTGCATGATGATGGCCGGGTACACGTTCTGGCGCGCGAATTCGAGGTCCGAGGCCATGAAGGAGACGCTGTAGGGCGAGGGTTGCTCGGTGGTGTCGGTCAGCTGGTGGGCGTGGAAGCCTTCGACGTACAGCTCATTGCTCTCGTCGAGCTTGAAGCGCAGGCTGCCGGCGATGTTGCGGCGCTCCACTTGCGGCACCAGGGGTACCAGAGGCGAGGGATTGTAGCGGCAAGTGCCGATGACGGTGTCGAGGCCGCTACCATTGGCGCTGCAATTATCGCTCGTCGCGCCGACCGGATTGTACAGCGGGTTGCCCAGGCCATCGCCTTGGGTTTCGAGCGCGTGCACGGCCGTGTTGGCCAGCGGATCGAAGGTGCGCACCGCGCCGCTGGGCGTGGCGCTGCCGTCGCGCAAACCATTGTTGTTCCACGAGGTGCCGGCGTAGCCGCGCTGGGAACCGGTGATTTCATTGTCGCGGTTCACGTCGAGCGAGAGCGTCAAGTTATAGCGGTCTTTGTCGTAGTCGCCAAAGCCGGCGATGACGCTGGCCTTGTAGACGGCGCCGCCGCCATCCTTGGTGCCGCTGGTAAAGCCCGACACTTCCACGCCGTTGAAATTCTGGCGCGTGATGAAGTTGATTACGCCGCCGATGGCGTCCGAGCCGTACACGCCGGAGGCGCCGTCCTTGAGGATTTCGACATGGTCGACAATGGCCAGCGGAATGGCGTTGACGTCGACGGCGGTGCCGTCGGTGGCGAAGTTGGCCAGGCGCCGTCCGTTCACCAGCACCAGCGTCTTGCTCGCGCCGATGCCGCGCAAGCTGGCGTTCGATTCGCCGTAGGTGGCCGTGCCCACGCCCTTGGCCACGTTGTTGCCGCCAACCATGCTGTTGGCCGTCAAGGTGTTGAGCAATTGTTCGGTCGAGGTGGCGCCCGATTTGACGATGTCTTCACGGCTCACGGTTTGCACCGGCAGCGCGCCTTCGACCTGGGCGCGCTTGATCGACGAGCCGGTGATTTCGATGCGCTGCATCTGGGCGGCGTTCGCCTCGGCCGTTTGGGCGTGGGCGGCGCCCATGGCGCCCGCTCCCAGGATCACGCCACTGGCATACATCAATCGCAATGAGCGCGATAGCACGGTTTCTCTAAACATTCTTTGGGTCCTTGGTCGGTGAGAGTAAAAAAATGGTCAAGCGAATGGTCAAGCGCGGATGCACATTCATCGGCGCGCTCGACATGAAATCATAGCAAAAGGGAAAGTGTCAACGGCGAGCGCGCGCGCGACGCAGGAAAACACACGCGCAAACAACACTCGGCGCGAAAAACGCTCACAACCAGCCGGCGCGCTTGAAGCGCCAGTACAGGTAGCCGCCCACGCCGGCCATCACGGCCAGCGCGCAGGCGTAGCCGTATTGCCACTTCAGTTCGGGCATGTGCTCGAAATTCATGCCCCAGATGCCGGCGAAAGCCGTCACCACCGCGAAGATGGCGGCGCCCGCCGCCAGCCGCTTGTTGACCTCGGACTCGCCGATGGCCACCATCGACAAGTTGACCTGGATGGCGGTGCTGATGGTGTCGCGGATGGTGTCGATGGTGGTGATGATGCGGTGCAGGTGGTCGTGCACGTCGCGAAAGTAATCCTGGGTGTCGACGCAGGACGCCGGCACGCGCCCGCCGTGCAGCTTGCCCACCGCCTCGAGCAGGGGCACCACCGCGTGGCGCAGCTGCATCACCTTGCGTTTCAAGGCGTACAGGCGTTCGATATTGTCGCGCTCGGCGCCTTGCGAAAAGATGCGCTCCTCGATCGTTTCCAGTTCGGCCTCGAGCATGTCGACGACCGGGAAGTAGCGGTCGACGACGGCGTCGAGCAAGGCGTACAGCACGAAGGCCGGGCCCTGGCGCAGCAGGTGCGGCTCGCGCTCGGCGCGCGCGCGCACGCCCAGGAAGCCTTGGCTGCAATTGCTGCGCGTCGACAATACGTAATTCGGGCCCGCGAAAATATCGAGTTCGCCGATCGAGAGCTGGTCACCCACCAGTTCGACCGTCTTGGCCACGCCGAACAGGCAGTCGCCGTATTCCTCGATCTTGGGGCGTTGCTGGCCGCGCTGGGCGTCTTCCACCGCCAATTCGTGCAGGGAAAATTCCTCCTGCATTTGGCGCAATTCCTGCGGCTCGGCGTCGCGCAGCGCCACCCACACGAAGCATTCTGGACGCGCGACATAGTCGCTGATGGCCTCGACCGGGATGTCGGAGAGCTTCCTGCCCTCCTGGTAGGCGACGCAATTGATGAGCATGGGAATTCCGCGCTTCGATAAAGAAAAGCCAGAGCTTACTGCATCCGGGGGCGGTATTGGTCTATTCCGGCCGCGCGCCACCAGGAAATTCGCGGCGCGCGTGCACGATGTTCACGACCTCGATGCATCTGCCCGTGACGCGATACAGCACGACATAGTTGGGATGGGTCACAATTTCGCGCATGCCAAAGACGCGCTGGGATGGCTTGAAAAGAAAAGGATGCTCGGCCGCGTGCTCAAGATCGTGTCCAATGCCCTCGAGCAAACGCGCCGCCGCATCTTGGTCGTGCTCGCCGATGGCTTCGAGAATGTCGAATAAATCCGCTACGGCTGACGCTTTCCAATCAATTGGCAGCATGAATCTTTTTTGTGGCATTGAGCAATGCCCGTGCTTCGGCCATCACTTTGTCATGCTCGCTATTCGAGCGCGGATCGTCGATGCTTGCCTGCACTTTCGCAAGCAGCCACGCCGTGTAGCTAGCTTCCAGCTCTTTTGTTTCGAACTCTGAAACGAGGGGCGATAGCGCTGTACCCATGATGGAATTCCTTTCCGTGAGCGCACTGGTGTCCCTGTCATTATACCGCGCGGCGGCCTGTGTTTTGCGCCTACTCGTCGCTGGCGCCGTCGATGCCCAGCTCGGCGATCTTGCGCGTGATGGTGTTGCGGCCGATGCCAAGGCGCAGCGCCGCGTCGTGCTTGCGCCCGTGGGTGTGGCGCAGCGCCGTCTTGATCAGGGTCGCCTCGAAGCGCCGTCCCAGCACGTCCATCACGCCGCTCTGGCCGGCCGCCAGCATGGCCGCCGCCTGCGTTTCAAGCAAGGCCAGCCAGGCGTCGTCGCCGTCCGCCGCGCCGGCGCCCTGGACCGCGCTGGCCGGGCCGGCTGGCGCACCGGGTGCGCCGCCCGGGTGTGCCGGCGCGCCAGGGTGCGCATGGAGCGCGCCCGCCTCGGCCGGCACCGGCGCGCCCTGCCCGCCGCTCAGCTCGAGCGGCAAATCCTTCACTTCCACCGTCTGGCCCGGCGCCATCACGGTGATCCAGTTGCACAGGTTTTCCAGCTGGCGCACATTGCCCGGCAAGTCCAGCGTGCACAGGAAAGCGAGCGCGGCCTCGCTCATGCGCTTCGCTTCCACCCCCAGCTGGCGCGCGCTTTGCACCAGGAAGTGGCGCACCAGGATGGGGATATCTTCGCGCCGCTCCCGCAAACTGGGCAGGCGCAGGCGGATCACATTGAGGCGGTGGTACAAGTCTTCACGGAACAAGCCGTCGCGCACGCGCTGCTCCAGGTTTTGATGGGTGGCCGTGATCACGCGCACATGCGCCTTCATCGGCTGGTGCCCGCCGACCCGGTAGAAGTGGCCGTCCGACAGCACCCTCAATAAGCGGGTTTGCAAATCGAAGGGCATGTCGCCGATCTCGTCGAGGAACAAGGTGCCGTTCTCGGCTTGCTCGAAGCGCCCGCGCCGCGTCGTTTGGGCGCCCGTGAAGGCGCCGCGCTCATGGCCGAACAATTCGGACTCGAGCAAATCCTTCGGGATGGCGGCCGTGTTCAGGGCGATGAAAGGCTGGGCCGCGCGCGGGCTGTGCTTGTGCAAGGCACGCGCCACCAGCTCCTTGCCGCTGCCGGACTCGCCCGTGATGAGCACTGTGACGTTCGACTGCGACAGGCGCCCGATGGCGCGGAACACTTCCTGCATGGCCGGCGCCTGGCCCAGGATCTCGGGGGTCTCGAGCGGCCCCGCTTCGACGCTGGTCTCGCGCAAGCTTTCCTCGAGCGCGCGCCGGATCAGGGCCACCGCCTTGTCGATGTCGAAGGGCTTGGCCAGGTATTCGAAGGCGCCGCCCTGGAAGGCTGCGACGGCCGAATCGAGGTCCGAGAACGCGGTGATGACGATCACGGGCAAGCCCGGGTACTTGGCCTTGACGGTGGCCAGCAAGTCGAAACCGGAAGCGCCCGGCATGCGGATGTCCGACACCAGCACTTGCGGCGTTTCCAGCTCGAGCGCCGCGATCGCCTCGCGCGCGTTGGAAAAGCTGCGGGTGGCGAGGTTTTCGCGCGCCAGCGCTTTTTCCAGCACCCAGCGGATCGATGCGTCGTCGTCGACTATCCAGATTGGCTTCATGTTTCGCTGTGCCTTGCAATCAAATTGTTCAGTCGGGGACAGCCCCGTGAAGGGGACAGACCCCTGTTTTGCGCATTTCCGCAAAACAGGGGTCTGTCCCCTTCACGGGGGCATCCTGCGGCGCAGGTCAAGGCAGCGGCAGCAGGATGCGGAAATCAGTCCGTCCAGGCCGGCTTTCGCATTCGATCACGCCCATGTGCTGCTGCACGAAGGTTTGCGCCAAGGTCAATCCGAGGCCGCTGCCGCCTTCGCGGCCCGACACTAGCGGGTAGAAAATATGGTCGCGGATCTGCGGCGAAATGCCAGGTCCATTGTCGATGATATGCAAGTCTAATGCCAGGGCGTAGCGCACCTTGGCCAGCGTGACCTGGCGCGCCACCCGGGTGCGCAAAATGAGCTCGGCGTCGCCCGCTTCGATGCGCTCGACCAGGGCTTGGGCGGCGTTGCGGGCGATATTGAGCACCGTTTGTATCAATTGCTCCTTATCCCCCCGAAACTCGGGGATCGAGGCATCGTAGTCGCGCACGATGGACAAGCCGTTCGGGAATTCGGCCAGCATCAGGCTGCGCACCCGCTCGCACACTTCGTGGATGTTGACGTCGCCCACGATGTGGGGGCGCCGGTGCGGCGCCAGCAAGCGGTCGACCAGGGTTTGCAGGCGGTCCGCTTCCTTGATGATCACTTGCGTGTATTCGCGCAGGTGGGCCAGCTCGCGCGCCGGCAATTCAAGCTCGAGCAGCTGGGCCGCGCCGCGCAAGCCGCCCAGCGGATTCTTGATTTCATGGGCCAGGTTGCGTATCAATTCCTTGTTGACCTGGCTTTGGTCGAACAAGCGCTCCTCGCGGTCGAGCTTGAGTTGCTGGATGTTTTCACGCAGCTCGAGCACCAGCATGCCGTCCGCCGCCGCGCTCACGATGCTGTGCACCTGCAAGGGTTCGCGCGCGGCGCGCAGCAGCGTCAAGTCTTGGCGCAGATCGGCCCATTGGTGCGCCAGCGCTTGCTCGCACAGGCGCGCCAGCTCGGCCCCGTTCAAGAACACTTGGCCCAGGGTTTGGCGCGTCAAGGCCTTGTGCGAGGTGTCGAGCAAATGCTCGGCCGCCGCATTGGCGTACACGATGGCACCGCGCGCATCGAGCAGCAGCACGGCCGAGGCCAGCAAGTCCAGGCCAGTGAAGGCGCTGGCGGCACCCGCGGCGCCGGGCCCGGGCACCGCGGGCGCGGCGGGGGCGGCGGCCGGACGCGCCGCGCTCATTTGACCAGCGCGATCTCGCGCTTGAGCGCCTCGATATTCTTTTCCGCCCGTGCGATGCTCTCGCGCAGCTGGGCGACTTTTTCCTGGTACTTGGGCGAGCTGCGGTCGGCGCCGTTGCGCTCGGGCTCGCCGTTATTGAATTCCCGCTTGAGTTCGGCAAGCTTCTTTTCTTCGTTCTTGAGCTCGTCGTCGAGGATCTGGCGCCGTTCGCCATCGCGCGCCTTTTGCTGGGCCCCGCCCACCTTGGGGAAATCGCTGGGCGCGACGGCGGGCGCGAGCGCGGGCGACTTGCGCACCGTGCCATCCCATTTCTTGGGCGCGTTAAAGGAATTGGGCAATTCGAGCGGCTTGCAACCGTGCTTGTTCGTATCGGTCAATTCCTTGTGGCCATTGGCGTCGATGCACAGGTAGACCGCGTCATTGGCGCGCGCCGCCACCTCTCCCGCCGCGCCCAGGACCAGCGCGCAGCTCAAAGGCAGCCCCAGCGCCAGCGCCGCGCGCGCAGCGCCAGCGCGCTCACTTGGGCGGCCCTTTACCTGGTTGCGCTTCATCATTCCTTGGTTCTTGATCATATTCTTTTGTACACAGGGACATTCCCGGCAATTGCGTCAACCCGAATATACAACATCCAATAAAAAACGCGAGGAAAGCTGTGCGCTTGCCCCGCGTTGCTGTGGCCGGCAAGCCGGCCGTCCCGCCACTTACAGCGAATTTACAGCGAATAGTACATGTCGAACTCGGCCGGATGGGTGGTCATGCGCATGCGCTGCACGTCCTGCATCTTCAGCTCCAGGTAGGCGTCGATCATGCTGTCGCTGAACACGCCGCCGCGGGTGAGGAATTCGCGATCCTTGTTCAGTGCGTCAAGCGCTTCCTCGAGCGAGGAGCACACGGTCGGGATCAATGCGTCTTCTTCCGGCGGCAGGTGGTACAGGTCTTTCGAGGCCGCTTCGCCCGGATGGATCTTGTTCTGGATGCCGTCCAGGCCAGCCATCAGCAAGGCCGCGAAGCACAGGTAGACGTTGGCCAGCGGATCGGGGAAGCGCGTCTCGATGCGGCGCCCTTTTGGATTGGCCACGTGCGGGATGCGGATCGAGGCCGAGCGGTTGCGCGCCGAGTAAGCGAGCTTGACCGGCGCTTCGAAGCCCGGCACCAGGCGCTTGTACGAGTTCGTGCCCGGATTGGTGATCGCGTTCAAGGCCTTGGCGTGCTTGATGATGCCGCCGATGTAGTACAGGGCGGTGTCGGACAGACCGGCATAGCCGTCGCCGGCGAACAGGTTCTTGCCGTCTTTCCAGATCGACTGGTGCACGTGCATGCCCGAGCCGTTGTCGCCCACGATAGGCTTGGGCATGAAGGTGGCGGTCTTGCCGTAGCTGTGGGCCACGTTCCACACCACGTATTTCAGGTTCTGGGTCCAGTCGGCGCGCTCGACCAGGGTCGAGAAACGGGTGCCGATTTCGTTCTGGCCGGCGCCGGCCACTTCATGGTGGTGCACTTCGACGGGAATGCCCATCGCTTCGAGGATCAGGCACATTTCCGAACGCATGTCCTGGAAGCTGTCGACCGGTGGCACCGGGAAGTAGCCGCCCTTGACGGTCGGACGGTGGCCGCTGTTGCCGCCTTCGATTTCCTTGTCGGTCGACCAGGACGCCTCGTCCGAATCGATCTTCACGAAGCAGCCGGACATGTCGATCTTCCAGCGCACCGAATCGAAGATGAAAAATTCCGGTTCCGGGCCGAAGTAGGCGGTGTCGCCCAGGCCGGAAGACTTGAGATAGGCTTCGGCGCGCTTGGCGATCGAGCGCGGGTCGCGGTCGTAGCCCTTGCCATCGGACGGCTCGATCACGTCGCACTGCATGAACAGGGTGGTCTCTTCCATGAACGGGTCGATGTTGGCCGTGTTCGGGTCCGGCATCAACAGCATGTCGGACGCTTCGATGCCCTTCCAGCCGGCGATCGAGGAACCGTCGAAGGCATGGCCCGATTCGAATTTGTCGATGTCGAAATGCGACACCGGCACCGTGACGTGCTGTTCCTTGCCACGGGTATCGGCGAAGCGGAAGTCGACGAACTTGACTTCATTGTCCTTCACCATTTGCAGTACTTCTGCGGCGCTCATTGCCATGCGTTTCTCCTAAATGAATGGGGGGCCGACCTCGGTCGTCCGGCTAATATATTGCTGCGCGCCGTCCTGGCGCGCGACAAACTCACGGGGTTGATAGCAGAATCCATGCCAGCGTAAAAAAGCGCGGCGGATGGCTAGTGTAAATTGAAAACGCCGACAATTGCAGGGCGGATGCAATTTACTGATGCGGCAATCCACTTGCATGGTGCGTCGAGCGCACCATTTTGGTGCATTTATGGACAATGCACCAGCACGGTGCGCGATGCTGGTGCATCGCAGGGCGGCGCGGCGCCCTTGCGCGCGCCGCAGCAGGCCATCCTATAATGATCGTTCCCCACATGGAGAAAGCGGACATGACACCAGCGAACGAAATCTTGAACGCCGCCGCCGCGCGCGCCAGCGCGCTGCCCTACGCGGGTGCCGTCACCCCGGGCGAGGCTTATGCCCTGCTGCAGGCCGACCCCGCCATCATGCTGGTCGACGTGCGCACCAATGCCGAGCGCGACTGGGTGGGCCGGGTCGAGCTGCCCGCCTCCCAGCATGGCGCGGTGCAGTGGAGCACCTATCCGGGCGGCGTGCCCAATCCCGACTTCCTGGCCCAGCTGGGCGCCATCGCCGGCACCGAGCGCGTGCTGCTGTTCCTGTGCCGCTCCGGCGTGCGCTCGCGCCACGCCGCCACCTTGGCCACCCAAAACGGCTATGCGCACTGCTACGACATCCTCGAAGGTTTCGAGGGCGACAAGGACGCCCTCGGCCACCGCAAGCAAGTGAGTGGCTGGTGCCAGGCCGGCTTGCCCTGGCTGGGCGCTTGAGGCGGCAAACATCATTGCGAGGGGGCAAATGCAAAATTATTCCGCCCGCCGATTCACACTGCCTTAGAATGCGATAAAGGCAAGGTGGCGCACCGACGCGCCCCGCCCACACCACCGGGAAGCGGCCAGCGCGCGATGCAGCAAATAACCGTTGTCGTCATCGAGGACGACGCCCTGACCCAGGCCGCCCTGTGCCTGGCGATCGAGGCCGACCCCAGATTGTCCCTCCTGGCCAGTTTCGCCGACCTCGCCGGCGCCCTGGCCTGGCTGCGCGAGCATACGGCCGACGTGGTGCTGACCGACCTGGCCTTGCCGGACGGCTCGGGCCTGGACGTCATCCTCGCCTGCGCCTTGCGCCATCCCGATTGCGACACGCTGGTGTTGACCATGTCCGGTTACGAGGCCAGCGTGCTGGCCTGCATCGAAGCGGGCGCGACCGGCTACCTGCTCAAGCATGAAGGTCCCGCCAGCGTGGTGCGCGCCATCGTCGACGTGCGCGCCGGCGGCGCGCCCATGAGCCCTTCGATCGCGCGCATGGTGACGGCGCTGATCCGCAAAGCCAGGGAGCCGGCCGCCGCCGCCATCGTCCCGCCCGTCAATCTGACGCGCCGCGAAAGCGAGTTGCTCGCCTTGATCGCGCGCGGCGACAGTTACGCCGGCATCGCTTGCGGCTTGAACATCTCGGTGGGCACGGTCCAGTCCCACATCAAGAACATCTACGAAAAGCTGAGCGTCCATTCGCGCAGCGAAGCGGTGTTCGTGGCGCAGCGCCACGGCTTGCTGGCCGCGCGCTAGGGCGCCGCTGGCGCCGCTCCCATGATCATGGGATTGCCGCGCCGTCCACAGCACGATTAAATCGATGACATGAGGCGCGGCCCGGCCAGGCGCGTCCCCTCCCCCACCGTCGTCACTTTCCGGAGATAACATGTTTGCTATCAAGCGCATCGGCATGCCCGCTCGTATCGCCCTCGCCATGCTGGTCATGGTCTTGCTTGGCCTGTGGCTGCAGTTGCAGGCGAGCGCGCTGGGCGCGCCGCAACTGGCGCTGGCCGTGGCCGCGCTGGCCTTATCGGCCTGGCTGCTGCACTCGCTGCGCGCCGAGCTCGAAGCGCCCACCCGGCGCGCGCTGGCGCTGGCCAACGGCGCGATCGACGAGATGGGCGAGATGGGCGAGCTGGCCGAACGCGCCCAGCACGCAGACGCGCACGCCGCCAGTCAGCTGGACGCGGCCCTCGACGCGCTCGGCCGCACCCTGCGCCAATTGCGGCAGGCGCAAACCACGTTGGCGCGCCAGCACCAGGAAGGCGCGATCGACGCCGTGATCGACACGCAAGCCTTCCCCGGCGCCTTCGGCGCCATCGCGCACGACATCAACACCCTGGTCGCGGCGCACATCGCGGTCAAGATGCAGGTCGTCGAGCGCGTCACCGCCTACGCGCGCGGCGACTTTTCGCAAGACATGGACCGGCTGCCGGGCAAGAAGGCTTTGATCACGGCGGCCATCGACCTGGTGCGCGACCAGTCGCGCAGCGCCGCCACCACCGCCGTGGTCAACGCGCGCATCAAGATGGCGCTTGACTGCACCTCGACCAATGCGATGATCGCCGACGCCGACGGCAACATCATCTACATGAACGAAGCCGTGACGACCATGATGACGGAGGCCGAGAGCGACATCCGCAAGGACTTGCCCGCCTTTCGCGCCAGTGACATCGTGGGCGGCAGCTTCGACCGCTTCCACAAGAACGTGGCGCACCAGCGCAATATGCTGGCCGGCCTGCGCGCCGCCCACCGCGCCGACATCAAGATCGGCGGGCGCACCTTCGGCTTGATCGCCACCCCCATCACGGCGCAAGGCACGCGCCTGGGCACGGTCGTCGAGTGGAAGGACCGCACCGCCGAAGTGGCCGCCGAAGCCGAGGCGCGCAGCAATGCGCGCATCCGCCAGGCGCTCGACAAATGCACCACCAACGTCATGATCGCGGACGCCGACGGCCAGATCATCTACATGAATGAATCGGTGACGGCCATGATGCGGGCGGCCGAGTCCGACATCCGGCGCGACTTGCCGCAGTTCCGCGTCGGCGAGATTGTCGGCGGCAGCTTCGACCGCTTCCACAAGAATCCGGCGCACCAGCGCAATGTGCTTGGCCAGTTGAGTTCGACCTATAACACCCAAATCAAGATCGGCGGACGCACCATGGCCTTGATCGCCAATCCGATCAACGGGGCCGACGGCAAGCGCATCGGCACTGTCGTCGAGTGGAAGGACCGCACCATCGAAGTGGCCATCGAGAACGACGTGGCCGGCGTGGTGGCGGGCGCGGCGCAGGGCAACTTCAGCGGGCGCATCGACGAGAAGGACAAGGAGGGATTTTTCGCCCAACTGGCGCTCAATATCAACAGCTTGATGAACACCAGCGAAGTGGGCCTGGGCGAAGTGCTGCGCATGCTCGAGGCGCTGTGCGCGGGCGACCTGACCCAGCGCATCAGCGCCGATTACGCCGGCACCTTCGGCCTGCTCAAGACGTATTCGAATTCGACCAGCGAAAAACTCGGCGAGATCATCAGCGAGGTGCGTGAAGCTTGCGAGTCGCTCAGCGCGGCGGCCGAGCAGGTCAGCGCGACCTCGCAAATGCTGTCGCAGGCGGCCAGCGAACAGGCGGCCGGGGTCGAGCAGACCAGCGCCTCGATCGAACAGATGACGGCGTCGATCACACAAAACTCGGAGAACGCGCGCGTCACCGACAGCATCGCCGCCAAGGCGGCCAAGGAGGCGGTCGAGGGCGGCGAATCGGTCAAGGCGACGGTCGAGGCGATGAAGCACATCTCCAAGAAAATCGCCATCATTGACGACATCGCTTACCAGACCAATCTGCTGGCCTTGAACGCGGCGATCGAGGCGGCCCGGGCCGGCGAGCATGGCAAGGGCTTCGCCGTGGTGGCGGCGGAGGTGCGCAAGCTGGCCGAGCGCAGCCAGGTGGCGGCGCAAGAGATCGGCGAGATCGCTGGCAGCAGCGTCGAACTGGCCGAGCGGGCCGGCAATCTGCTCGACGCCATGGTCCCGAACATCAAGAAGACCTCCGACCTGGTGCAAGAGATCACGGCCGCCTCGCAGGAACAGACTTCCGGTGTGGGTCAAATCAACGCCGCCGTCAGCCAACTCAACCAGACGACGCAGCAGAACGCGTCGAGTTCGGAGCAATTGGCGGCCACCGCCGAAGAGATGAGCGGCCAGGCCGAGCAGTTGCAGCAATCGCTGAGCTTTTTCCAGGTGGGTGCCAAGGCCGGCGCGCCAATCAAGGTCAAGAAAGTGGCGGCGCCACGTGCGCAGGGGCGCCACGAACGCCCCCAGGGCGCGCCCCAATTCCACGGCGCGCCAGCGGGCAACGGGCACGGCGAAGCCTTGTTCACCAAGTTCTGAACGGCGCCGCGCCGCGCAGGGTGCTAGCTCCTAGGTGTGCACCCTGCCGGCCAAGCCATGGAGGTTGGCGAGGTACAGGGCTAACCAGACCAGGCTGCCAAGAACGCCGCTGACGACGGCCTTGCGGTAGAGCGCGCTGCGGCGCGCGCGCCAGAGCGCCACGACGGTCGCGAGCGCGGCCGAAAGCGCGCCAAACGGCATCACCATCATCGTGAAATAAACGACGACCCAGGCTAGCGCATTCGGGAACAGGAACGCCAATAGCGGCAGCCACGGCCAGCAGGCGAGCAGCAGCGCGAACTGCCGGTCACCCGGCCCCGCGCCGGCGCGCGCGGCCAGCAGTTCGGCTACCAGCGCGCGCTCGGCCGCCGGCGTGGATGGCGCCTCCAGCAGGGCCTGCAACTGCGCCGTGCTCTTTTGCTCGTCTATCGTCGTGAGCAAATTCCTGGCAAATCGGTTCAAGCTAACGCCCGCACTGCTTGAGCACCACCTGCTGTGCCGGCGCCAGCGCCGCGACCGTCGTCAAGCCCGACGTGCCAGCGGCAGTCTTGATGGCCGCGCCGCTGTCGGACGCCATCTGTGGCTCGATCAAGGGCATCAAGCTTGGCGCGAGCACCGTCAGCAGCTGCACCGGCAGCGCGCTGGTGAAGTCGTAATTGGCCGCTTGCGGCCCGTGCACATAGGCCGTCATGCTGCCGAAGAAGCGCTCGTCGATATTAAAGACGAAGGTGGCGGAGCGGTTCACGAAGCGCGATTCCACCAAGCGTCCACCCGGTGCGAACACGTCGAAACGCTGGTCGCCGGTGCCGGTCTTGCCACCCACCTGCAAGATGCCGCCGTCGCGCTTGACGAAGGCCGACTTGACGCGCCGCGCCGTGCCGTCCGACACCACCTCGCGGATCGCGTCGGCCACCGCGCGCGCCACTTCCGGCAGCAGCACGCGCTCGCTGGCGCCGCCCTTGGCGCGCGTGAGCAGGGTTTCATACGGCGTGCCGCGCGCGAAGTGCAGCGAATCGATGCGCTCGATCGGTTTGCGTATCCCGCCGTTGACGATAATGCCCATCATCTCGGCGAGCGCCACCGGACGGTCGGCCGAGGCGCCCAGCACCGTCGCGTACGAGGGCACCAGGGAATCGAAGGGATAGCCCATCTTCTTCCATTGATGGTGGATCTCCAGGAAGCCCTCCACCTCCAGCAAGCCGGCGATGCGCTTGTCCTGCGCGTGCTTGCGGTGCGTGTTGAACAACCATTGGTAGACGTCCTGGCGCTCCTTCTGGCTGGCCGCCACCACCTGCGCCAGCGTGGCGCCCGCGTGCGTGCGCAGGTAACCGACCATCCACAATTCGAGCGGATGGATCGAGGACAGATAGCCGCGGTCGGCCAGCGACATTTCCTGCGCCGAGTATTGGTGGTACATCTGGGCCAGGCGCTCGGGCGGCACCTCGTTGGGCGATTGCAGGTGCTCCTTGATGAAGCTCGAGAATTGCGCGAGGGTGGCCTCGGGCACCATGGTGCGGTGCACATTGGCCAGGCGTACCGGGGTCGGGCGCATGCTCGACAACATGATTCTCTCCGCCTCGTCCGCCGTCTTGCCCTTGTACTTGGCATAGAAACGCTGCAGGAATTCGCGCCCCTCGCGGTCGGCGAAGCGCGCCAGGTAGTTGGCGCGGCGCGGATCGTCCGCGTCGGCCAACAGCGTGGCCGAGGAACCGGGCGTCTGGAACATATAGAAGTGCACCACGTCGCGCATCAGGCGCACGAACACCAGGTTGACCGAATGGCGCAGCGCCTCGCGCACCGTCATGATGCGCCCGTTGTCTTCCTTCTTGAAGTTGTTGAAGTGGTGGACCCCGCCGCCGGTGAAGAAGGACTCGCCCGGGTTGGCCGAATAGGTGCGCTCAAGCGCGGCCTGCAGCATGGGCGGCAGTTCGCGCGAGGCGCCCGGCGCCAGGCCGATGAAATAAGCCAGCGCCCATTGCGAGATCTTGTCCTGCTGGTCGACCACGACCTTGCGCAGCTCGGCCACGTCCATGCCGGCGTACTTCTTGTGCAGCTGGCCGACGATGTCCAGATAGGTGACCAGGGTGCGCAGCTTGGCCGTCGAGCCCAGGTCGAGCTTGGCGCCCTCGTTGATGTCGAGCGGCTGGTCGAAGTTATCGGTCTGCACGCGCAGGTAGTTGGCGTTCTCGCCGCGCTCCATCAGGGTGAAGCTGTAGACCACGTTGGCCGGGTCGCCATTGCCCAGCATGCCCTTGCCGGTCAGGCCGGCGGCCTTGGCGGCGTCGGCGTCGCGCAGCTTGCGCAGCACGCCGGTGACGGTTTTCTGCGCATCCGAATCGAGCGTGCTGACCACCGACAGGTCGAGCCGGTCCAGGTTGTACAGGCGCGAATCGCCCAACAGGCTGGCCAGGTGGGTGCGCACCGCGTTCGAGGCCTTGCGCGTGACGAAGGAGCTGGCCGGCTGCGGCATCACGCCCGAGCCCAGCGCCGGATTGAGCTTGGCCTTCAAGGCCGCGTCGCGCAAGGATGGCGTGATCACGCCGGCCTGGGCCAGGACGCGCAAGTGGCTGTTGGTGAGCGTCTCCAGGTCTTCGTCGCCCTCGCCCAGGTAATACGAGGGACGGCGTTGCGCGATGAGCAGGCTGAGCGCTTCCTTGTAGGCCAGCACCGCGTCGGGGGTGTCGAACTTGCCCTTGAGGGTGGCGTTGATCTGGGCGAAGTCGCGCCCATACCAGACCCACATGCCGTCGCCCAGTCCGTTCACTTCGCCGTAGCCGAGCTTGGCCGACAGCGGCACCGTGTTCAGGTAGTCGAGCACGATCTGGCGCCGCACCGCCGTCGTGTCCTCGCCGTTCTGGTAGGCGCGAAGGGTGGCCGACACCATCTGGCGCAGCTTGTCCTTGAGCGAGCTGGTGCGCCCTTCCGGCGAGTGCCGGTATTTTTCGATCTGGGTGGCCAGGGTGCTGCCGCCGGCCGAGCGCTTGGAGCCGCTGAACACGCCCAGCGATTTATCGAGGATCGCTTTCGAGAGCCGGTCCCATTCCACCGCCGGATTGCGCTTGGGGTAGGTCGGGTCGAGCAGTTCGCGGTTTTCAATGAACAGCAGGCTCTTGATGAGCAGCGTGGGGGCGTCCTCGAAATGCTCGTAGAAGCGCTCCGGATAGCGCGCCGTGAACAAGGGCTGGCTGCGGCAATCGAGGATGTCCAGGCCAACCTTGGTCTTTTCGCGGTAGGTGGCGAAGATGCCCATGTCGGCCAGCTCGCGCATCTTGGGCGACTGGCGCGCCTGCGCGTTGATCTCGAAATCCTTGGCCTTGAGCTTGCTGAGGAAGTCGGGCAGGTTGGCGTAACCGAGCCGTTCGTCGTAAGGGCTGTCGGAGGGATAGCGGATCGCCGTGCTCGGTCCGGGCGCCATCGAATACTTGACCTTGCTGACCATGTTCGAGAAAAACTGCGCTTGCAGGGCCGAGGTGCGCACTTCCTGCGCGATCCACCAGCCGGCCATCGAGAGCATGACCAGCAGCACCAGCAGGAAAGCCTGGCGCGAGCGGCGCGGCTTGGCCAGGAAGGGCTCGACGCTCTCCTCGGGCGCGCCGTCGAAGGCGGCCGCTTGCGCAATCCGTTCGGCCTGCTCAGCCTGGTCCGGCAGCGGCAGTGTGACATGCGCGTTGGCGTCGAGGGGAAGCGCCTCCTGCGGCGCCACTTGAATCACGCGGCGCCGCTGCGCCAGCGTGGCCGCGCGCGCTGCGCGCAACTTGCGCACCGCGCGCACGATCGTGCGGGGGCGCCGAAAACGACGATTACGTTCCATGATGGCTCAACCGGTATATTACTGCACTCACTACTATCTATCCTGTCTTGCGATCGCCGCGTCCCCCATCGCCATCGGTGCTTCTGGCGGACACGCCCTTGCCAATTCGGCGCCTTGCTCACGCATTAACTTGCAGACTACTTTGCCTGCCATCCATTGCACCACATCAGCGGCCTGGGGACGATGCGGGCAGCGACAAAAAGTCGTCGCGACGGGCCCTTTTTCGCAAAAAAACAACGGCAATTTGCATCCTGTAAAAACATGAGGCGCAATCGTCCCCGCCAAATGCCATTCAAGCCGCCCCGCTGGCGTGGAACTGCAGCTGCAAGCGCGTCAATTGCGCGCACAAATGGGCAAACGCCGCCTGCGTTTGCTGCGGTTCGCCTTTCACGCCAAGCTCGATGTGGCGCCGCGTGCGGGCGTCGCCCACGCTGGGCAGGCTGAACACCTTCACGAGCGGCCAGCGCGCCTCGATCTCTTCCATCAGCGGGGTGAGCGCGGACTCGGCCGCCTCGTACACCAGCAGCGCGCGCTCGATGCGGGCGCCGCGCGCGAACAGGGCGCTGTAGTGCTGGTCGAGCACCCAGGCGATCATCGGCCAGGCCATCACGGGAAAACCCGGCACGAAGTGGTGGCTGCCCACGCTGAAACCGGGCACCTGGTTGTAGGGATTGGGAATCAAGCTGGCGCCGGCGGGAAACTCCGCCATCTTCAGGCGCTGCAGGTTTTCCGCCGATGTCAATTCAGGCGCGCGCCCGGCCTCAAGGGCCATGGCGCAGATGCGCTGTTCGATCAAGACCTTGCCTTGCGGATGCAGCAGCAGCGGCAAGCCCAGGGCCGCGCCGGCGCACTGGCGCGTATGGTCGTCCGGAGTGGCGCCGATGCCGCCGCAGGAAAACACGATGTCGGCGCTGGCCATGGTGCGCTTGAAGGTGGCGGTGATGCGCTGCGGGTCGTCGCCCAGGATCTCGGCCCACGCCAGCTGCAAGCCGCGCTCGCCCAGCATCGCCACCACTTGCTTGAAGTGCTGGTCCGCCCGCTTGCCGGACAGGATTTCGTCGCCGATGATGATCAAGCCGATGGCCACGCTTTGTTCCACTCCTAGGCCACTGGCGCGCCAGCGCGCGCGTCGGCCAGCGCTTGCAGGCAAAAATAGCTGAACCACACGCCGGTGAAGATGAAGATCATCACGTACAGCCAGATCGAGAGCGCCGCCAGCACCGGAAAAAACACCCAGGATATGACCGCGCCGCCCGCCCACACGATGCCGGGCACGGCGCCCGCCAGGCCCGACACGGTGCCGATGAGTAGCAATTGAGGGCGCCGCGCGCGCATCAAGTCCGCCCTTTCTTGCGCGCTGGCGTGCGCGCTCAAGGCGTCGTAGGCGAACACGCGGTAGCTCAGCCAGCCCCACAGCAGCGCCTGCGCCACCAGCGCCAGCGGCGGGACCGCGTACAGCGGCAAGCACAGCAGCCAGCCCAGCGCGAACACGGCAAAGGCGGCCAGCGCCGTGCCCACGCTGCCCAGCACACTGCCGCCGCGCTGTTGCGCGAGGGCGGGAAAATCGCGCGCCGCCACATGGCGCACGATGGCCGGCATCGCCGCCACCCCGATGAACACCAGCGCCGTCAAGGCCATCAAGGGCAGCAGCAGGAAAATCGCGATCAGGGGCACGATGAACATCTTGAGCATGCCCAGGCCGTAGGTGCCGAGCAAGCTATTGCTCGTTTTCCAGCCATCATGGGCGGCGAACAGGCTTTGCACGGCGTCGACCAGCGGCTGCCAGCCAAACCACAGCAACACGGCCCAGACCAGCACCGACAGCACGCAGGGAATGAGCGAGAGCAGCAAGATTTTGCCGCGCAACTGGGCGCCCAGCGCGCGCCCGTAGGCGGCCAGCACGGCGCCCATCAGCGTGCCCGGCGCGACTGCGCGCTGGCCATGGGGAGACGGGGAGGAAGGAGGGGGATAAAGCGCCGGCAAGTGCTGCACACCATGGCAAATCGCTTGAAAATGCAAACCCTTATTCTACGTTGAAAATGCGGGCACGGTTCAGTTTCAAGACCCGCAAGCATGGAGAATTGGCGCGCCATGCTCTACAATCTCGTCACGTTATTTTCAAAGAGGAAAAATCATGTCCATTATCACCACGGAATCCGGCCTGCAGTATGAAGACACCACCGTCGGCGAAGGCGCCCTCGCCACCGCCGGCCAGCACGTGACGGTCCACTACACGGGCTGGCTGCGCAACGACGACGGCACGGCCGGAAATAAATTCGATTCGAGCAAGGACCGCAACGCGCCTTTCGATTTCTCGCTCGGCGCCGGCCATGTGATCCGCGGCTGGGATGAAGGCGTGCAAGGTATGAAGGTCGGTGGCGCGCGCCGCCTGACCATTCCGGCCGAGCTGGGCTATGGCGCGCGCGGCGCCGGCGGCGTCATCCCCCCGAACGCCACCTTGATTTTCGACGTGGAACTGCTGGCCGTCTAAGCGGGCGCAGCGCGGGCGCCCGGCCGCACCAGCGGCGGCGCCCTGCCCCGTCCTACTCTTTTACTGGCGCGGCTCCCACTCGCCCATCAGCGCCAGCAACAGCAGCTTTTCAAACTCCGGCGCGAAGCGCTTGATGATATTGTCCGGATCCTTGACCAGCGCGTCGTCCGTCACGATGCCAAACTGCACCCCGCCGTTGTAGCTCAGAATCGACACCCCGATGCCGATGTCGCCCGACTGCGGCACCCAGAACATGCATTGGTCGAGCCGGCTGCCGGCCAGGTAAAGCGGCGCCTGCGGCCCCGGCACATTGCTCATCACGGCCGTGGCCTTGCGCGCGAAATAATTCTGGATCTCGTTCTGGACTTGCTTGGGCGTGGCGCCCAGCACGCCTAACACCGACATCGCCACCAGCGCCGTATAGCTGCCCTTGAGCTCGTTCATGCGGCGGCGCACCTCGAACAGGCGCGCCACCGGGTCTTCGATCCCCACCGGCAGCACCAGCGGCACCAGGCCAAAGGCATTGCCCAGTTTTTGCTGGCGACTCGCCTTGCGCAGGTTCACCGGCACCATGGCGCGCACATTGCAGTCGAGCTCGACTTCATCGCCCTTGGCGCGCAGGTAGGCGCGCAAGGCGCCGGCCACGCTCGCCATCAACACATCGTTGACGGAGCAGCCGTAGGCCTTGCCCACCGCCTTCACTTCCGACAGCGGCAAGGGTTCGCTCCACGACACGTGCTTCTTGCCATTGGGTTTGCCCTTGAGGCGGGTGTGGCTATCCTCGTCCATCGCCGTCAATTTGATCGCGTCCATCGCCAGCTGGCCGGCCGTGTGGCCGAGCGCGCCCAGCTGGGCGGGCAGCTTGTCGAATTCGCTCAGCAGGCCCAGGTACTTCAAGAACATGGTCGAGGACAGGTCGATGGCCTTGAGCGATGCGGTGGCCACCGGCAGCATGATCTGCTCCCACGGGTTTTCCTCGGCGGCGGCGCGCGCGCGCGGGCTCGGCGTGGCCTCCTCAAGCGGTTCGGCGTGGGCGCTGTGGTCGAACATCGACATGAACAAGCCCACCAGCGCCACCCCGTCGGCGATGCAATGGTGGATGCGGATGATCAAGGCCTGGCGCTGCTTGCCATCCTCGCCCACGCAATGGTCCACCAGATGCATCTGCCACAAGGGCTTGTCCGGGTCCAGGCGCTGCTGCGACAGGTCGCCCACCAGCTTTTGCAAGGCCGCCTTGTTGCTCGTCGCTTGCGCGGGCAAGGCCAGGTGCACCACATGGTCGGCCAGATCGACCTCTTGCTCTTGCCACCAGGAGCCGGACAGGTCGGTGACGACGCGGCTGCGAAAGCGGCTGAACACCAGCAAGCGTTTCTCCAGCGCCAGCTTGAGCCCCTTCACGCTCACCGGTTTATGCAACATGGCCACGCCGACGATCATCATCAGGTTGCCCTGCGAATCCATGCGCAGCCAGGCCGTATCGACGGTCGACATCTTGCGCCGGCTAAAGCGGGAAACTGCTTGGGACAACATCGAGACTCTCCTCTACTAAATGCAGATGGTTTTTTGGCGGGTTTCTTCTATTATGTGCGCTAGGCATCGTTGGATGCGCTAAGATTCTAGTGCCATTATTCTACTGACGTTGCGTCTTTGAGCACGTCGGGACTTTTTTTTCCAGCCACCGGGAGTTTTTATGAGCTTGCAAGAACAATTCGAACAGGCCCAGGCCGATTCCAAGAATCTGTCTGAGCGTCCAGACAATATGACCCTGCTGAAGATTTACGCGCTGTACAAGCAAGCGTCGGCGGGCGACGCCGATGGCAAGCGCCCGGGCTTTACCGACATGGTTGGACGCGCCAAATGGGATGCCTGGGATGCGATCAAGGGCACGTCCACCGACGACGCCATGCAGCAATACATCGACTTGATCGAAGACTTGAAAGGCTAAGCCCAGGGCGCTTGATCGCCAGCGGCGCGGCGGGAACACGGGGCGGGCGCCGCGTCTTCCCGCCGTTTTTCATTTGGGCTTGTCGAACACCTTCTTCATATTCTCGGCCACCTTGCTCTCGATGGTGGAGGCGAAGGCGCTCATCAGGAAACCGAGCTTGATCACCATGTGCACGCGCTGCACTTCCAGGCGCAAGGAACCTTGCACGCCGCTGCGTTCAAAGTGCAGCACATCGCCTTCCCATTCGCACTCGAGCTCGTATTCCTCGGCGATCTGGTCGGCCACTTTCTGAGCCGCTTCGCGCGCCTTCTTCGGCGTGAGCTTATGTTGGTGCACGATGTTGATTTCAGCCATGGGCTTGCTCCTTGTTTCTTGATCCAGGCCCCATGATGCCAGCTCGACCGCCGCAGCGCCAGTGCTCAGCCCGCATGCCAGCCGAGCACGGCCAGCATCGCGAAAAATCCCAGCACATAGGCCAGCCACGCATGCCAGCCCTGGCGCACCCAGTGGCGCACCGAGCGCGCCTGCGGATACATGCCGGCCAGTGCCACCCCGGCCGAGGAACCGAACCACACCAGCGAACCGCCGAAGCCGACCGTGTAGGCGAGAAATCCCCAATCGAAGCCGCCTTGCTTGAGCGCGAGCGCCGTCAAGGGAATATTATTGAACACAGCCGACACGAAGCCCAGTCCCAGCGTGCTGGGCCAGGACGCGGGCGGCAAGGCGTCAACCGGCATCAGGGCCGCGCTCCAGGCCAGCGCCAGCAGGAAGATGGCGCCGCCCAGCGCTTCGGGCAACGCTTCCCAATCGGGCCGGCGCCAGGCGCTGGTGGCAAGGATGGCGCTCCACAGCGCCAAGCCCAGGAAGGGAAAAGCGGCCCCCGCAGCCTTCGCGCCCATGCTGAGCACGACATTCGCGGCGATCGCGGTGAGCAAGATGATGGCCACGATGGCCACCCGCGCCCAGTCCACCCGCACCCCAGGCGGCGTGTCTTTCATGATGGGCTGGTAGGCATGCTGCTGCAGCGAGGCGGGCAGCGCGCACACGGCCAGCGCCACCACGGCCGCCACGTAAGCGTTCAAGACTTGGCGCGGGGCCACGCCGGCCAGCCACAGCATGGTGGTGGTGGTGTCGCCCACCACGCTGCCGGCGCCGCCGGCATTGGCGGCCGCCACGATGCCCACCAGGTAGCCGGTGTGCACCCTGCCGCGGAACACGCTGTGGGCGATGGCGCCGCCGATCATCGCCGCCGCGATATTGTCGAGGAAGCTGGAGAGGACAAAGGTGGCCAGCAACAAGGCCAGCGGTCCGAGCCAGCTGTCGGGCAGAAAGTGGGGGAGCAGCAAAGGCAGCTTGGACGATTCAAAATGGCGCGCCAGCAAGGTCAAGCCCAGCAGCAAGGCCAGCAGATTGGCCATGCCCACCCATTCATGGGCGCCTTGGGCCAGCAAGCCGGCGCCGCCCACGCCTTCCGGAAAGGCGGACCATAGCAGCTTGTAGACGGTGATGAGGGCCGCGCCGCCGACGGCGACCGCCACATTGTTCAAGCGCGTGAAGGCGAGCAGGCCCAGCACGGCACCAAACAACAGGAATTCAAGCGGGATACCGGCAAGCGCGATGTGCGCTTGCAGCGGTGCGAGGGCGGCCGTGCCGGCGGCCGTGGCCGCACTGGCGTCCGGGCCGGCCAGCAGCATGGCCGCCAGCAAGGCAAGAAAACGCATCGGCTCTCCAAGCTTGGCCGCGCTAGCACGGCCGTATTGATCGTCGCTCATTCTAGCGCAAGCAAGCGCGACGGCATCGGCGCGGCTTTCGGGGCCGCGCTTGCGCATCCTCAAACGCAGCCATCGCCGCCGGCGCGACCATGCCTATGGCTGGCCGCGCTTTTCCGGCGCGCCCTTGCAGGAGCGCCGTTCGGGCCGCACCGGCACTTCCTGCGCCTGGCCGTGGCGGCACGCGCAGCACTCAATAGGAGGCAACACCATGGAACGCATCGTCACCGTGCCGGTCGACACCGTTGTGAGCGACCGTCAGCCCGCGCCCGTCAGCTACGTGCCGACGCCGAGCAAGCATTACCGCCAGCACCGCAAGGCCAGCGCCTTGATCGACGAGCCGGGCGCGCCCATGGTGGGGGCGGCGCCCAAGCTGCCCGCGCCGGCCCCGGTGCCGCCCGCTTTCGCCTTCGGCGCGCGCGTGCTGATCTGGAAGCAAGACCCATCGGTGAGCGAAATCGGCACGCGCAAGGCTTTCCTGCCCGGCATCGTGCTGGCCGGCCCGCGCGACGCCCGTGTCGCGCCCGGCAGCCCCGGCATCGCGCCGGTCAGCCCGAACGCCTTTGGCGACTTCATCATGACGCCCGAAACGGACGAATTCGACGCCGTCCATACCTTCGCCGTGGTACGCCAAACCCTCACCATGTACCAGCGCGCGCTGGCCGCCGGCGGCAGCGGCGCGCCCCTGCCCTGGCAATGGAACAGCGCCGTCAACACCGACCCGCTGCATGTGTTTCCGCACGGCTTGCCCGACGTCATGAACGCCTTTTACAGCCGCACCCTGGGCGGCTTGAAGTTCGGCGACTTCATTCCCAACGGCAGCGGCGCGCGCGTCTACACCTGCCGCTCCTTCGACATCGTCTCGCACGAAACGGGGCACGCCGTGCTCGATGGCCTCAAGCCGCAATGGCTGCTGGCGAACAACCCGCCGCAAACGGGCGGCTTGCACGAAGCGTTTGGCGACCTCACCGCCATCTTCCTGGCCCTGTCCCAGCTCGACCAGTGCGAGGCCATCATCGCCCAGACCAAGGCGCGCCTGCACGACAAAACTTTCCTGGCCGACCTGGCCGAGCAGTTCGGCCTGGCGCTGGGACGCTCCAACGGTTTGCGCAACGCCGACAACAACCTCAAGCTGTCGCAGGCGGGCACCGAGGTGCATGCGATATCGCAAGTGTTCACCGGCGCCATCTACGACATCCTGGCCGATATTTTCGCCTTCGAACGCAAACCGGGCGTGCTCGATGACGCCATCTTGCTGCACAACGTGGGCGACTATGTGCGCAGCCTGCTGCTGCGCGCCCTGATCGGCGCGCCCGACCATGGCGCCACCTATGCCGACGTGGCCAACCAGATGCTCGCCATCGCCAACGCCGACGGCAAACCGGTGCAATACCGCAATTTCATCCGCAACCAGTTCAGCGTGCGCGAAGTACTGGTGTCGCCCATCGCGCTGACGGAAAACCATGTGGCCGGGGTGGCGCTCGAAGCCTGGGTGCAAGACGCGCCGGACGCGGTGCAAGACCGGCGCGCCTGCTGCGGCACCATGAACCTCTACGAATACTACGATGTCGAACACGTACTCGATGGGGAGTTGCAAGAGCTGGCCAACTGGTGTTCGAGTTACGGCTGCCCGAGCGACATCCGGGCCGATGGCAATGGCTACGGGGTGGCGGCGGCGCCAGAGGGGCGCAAGCAGAAAAACGCGCCCGGCAACGGGAACGGTAGCGCCGCCACACCTTCAACTTAGCCGCGCCCGCGCCGCGCGCCGCCAGCCGGTGGCGGCGCCGAATGGCCGCCCTGCGAGCCAAGGGGGGACGATGAAAATTTCAGCGCACTGCGGCGGAGGCTTGGCCGGCCAGGTCGAGCACATCAAGATCGACACCGCAAACCAGCCCGACGGGCAAGCCATTGAAACCTTGCTCGAGGACTTAGCCTTCTTTTCGGCGGCCCCGCCCGCCGCTGTCGGCGCGGACCTGTCGCGCTGCACCATCACCGCTGACGACGGCCCGCGCCGCCACACCTTGAGCTTTGCCGAGGACGGCAGCGCCGCCTCGGCGCCTTGGCAAGCCTTGATGGCCCGGCTGCGCGCCGCCGCCAGATGAATCACGGCGGCGGCGCAGCCTGTCCGCGCCTTCCCACGCCTTCCCGCGCGCTCGCGCGCCCGCGCCCGCGCGCCCCCGCGTCCGCCTCCGCCTCCGCCCGCGCCCGCGCCCGCCCATCTTTCCAGCCCAATTTGCCATAAACGCAAGGCCCGGCGCCGCATTTGCTTATGTGTATAGTGTATAAGCCTGAATTGTGAGAAACAGCGAATTGCCTTAAAATACAGTGCTTTGCTACCCTGGCGCGCCGCCTCTTTGCCCGCCGCAGCACCTCCTTTATTGAATGGGACTGTTATGACTCACGTTGTCACCGAATCGTGCATTAGCTGTCGCTACACCGATTGCGTTGATGTTTGCCCGGTCGATTGTTTCCGGGAAGGCCCGAATTTCCTGGCGATCGACCCGGACGAGTGCATCGATTGCGCCGTCTGCGTGGCCGAATGCCCGGTGAACGCGATTTTCGCCGAGGAAGACGTGCCTGGCGACCAGCAGCAATTCATCAAGATCAACGTCGAGCTGGCGCGCAAGTGGCCTTCCATCACCAAGACCAAGGCGCCGCTGGCCGACGCCGACGACTGGAAAGACGTCAAGAGCAAGATCGACAAGCTGGTGCGCTGATCGCGCCGTCCCATCGCGCCCCGCCCACCGCGCGGCGCCCGCCGGTCCGCCGGCGGCGCGCCGCCGGGCCGGCATCAGCTTTAGCCGCAGCACCCATTATTCAACAGGAAGTCACAGCATGAACACCGAGCACACTCCAGGCAGCACGCCCAACACCAAGGCCGCAGGCGGCGTCATCGAAACGGATGCCCTCATCATCGGCGCCGGACCGGTCGGCCTGTTCCAAGTGTTCGAGCTCGGTTTGCTGGAAATCAAAGCCCACATCATCGATTCCCTGCCGGCCGTGGGCGGCCAGTGCGTGGAACTGTATCCGGACAAGCCCATCTACGACATTCCCGCCGTGCCCGTGTGCACGGGCCAGGAATTGACGGACAACCTGCTCAAGCAGATCGAACCCTTCGAACCCACCTTCCACCTGGGCCAGGAAGTGACGCTGGTGGCGCGCCGCGAAGACGGGCGCTTCAACGTCGAAACCTCGATGGGCACCCGCTTCATCACCAAGACCATCTTCATCGCCGCCGGCGTGGGCTCGTTCCAGGCGCGCACCATCAAGGTGGACGGCATCGAAGCGTTCGAGAACACCCAGCTGCACTACCGCGTCAAGGACCCGGCCCTGTTCGAAGGCAAGAACCTGATCATTTGCGGCGGCGGCGATTCGGCCCTGGACTGGGCCTTGAATTTCGTCGGCAAGGCCGAATCGGTGGTCTTGCTGCACCGGCGCGAGGATTTCCGCGCCGCCCCGGCCTCGGTGGCGAAGATGAAAGCCCTGTGCGACGCCTACGAAATGCAACTGATCATCGGCCAGGTGACGGGTTTCGACGAAAAAGACGGCGTGCTCACCGAAGTGAAAGTCACCGGCGCCGACGGCGTCACCCGCCGCGTGCCGCTCGACATGCTGCTGGTGTTTTTCGGCCTCTCGCCCAAGCTCGGCCCGATCGCCGAATGGGGCCTGGACATCGAGCGCCGCCAGCTCAAGGTGATGAACACGGAAAAATTCGAAACCAATGTGCCCGGCATTTTCGCAGTGGGCGACATCAACACCTATCCGGGCAAGAAAAAGCTGATCCTGTCAGGCTTCCACGAAGCGGCCTTGGCCGCCTTCGGCGCCGCCCCCTACATTTTCCCGGACAAGAAAATCCACATGCAATACACCACGACCTCGCCCAAGCTGCACAAGATCCTCGGGGTGGAAAGCCCGGTTTTCGACTAAGCGACGCCTTTGGTGCGCCCGCCCATGCCCCGCCCGCGAGCGGGGCATTGCTTTTTTAGAGCGGCGCCACCAACGGGCCAGTCCTTTTTGTGTTAAAACTACGCTGCAGCGCAGCATTTCTGGTTTTTTCGCCCCCAGCCTAAACAATTTCTACCTAGCACCGACAATTGCAGTAGAGGGCGGTAAATAGCCTATAATTGGCCCGTGCCCGCCATGGCGTGACGCTGGTGGTGCTTTGATACAAGGATTCATCATGCTTTACCAACTGCACGAAATGCAACGCTCGTTCCTGACCCCGCTCATGCAGTGGGCGGACGCCTCGTCCAAGCTGTTCACCAATCCGGTTTCCCCCTTCGCCCATTCGCCGTTTTCCCAGCGCATCGCCGCCGGTTACGAGCTGATGTACCGCCTGGGCAAGGATTATGAAAAGCCGGCCTTCGATATCACCACCACGACCGTCAAGGGTAATGAGGTGGGCATCATCGAAAAAGTGGTGTTGACCAAGCCGTTTTGCCGCTTGCTCCATTTCAAGAAGGACTTGGGCGACAAGCAGTTCAAGGCCCTCAAGCAGCCGACCGTGCTGTTGGTGGCGCCCCTGTCGGGCCACCATTCGACCTTGCTGCGCGACACCGTGCGCGGCTTGCTCACCGACCATGACGTGTATATCACGGACTGGACCGATGCGCGCATGGTGCCCGCCAGCGTCGGCCCCTTCCACCTCGACGATTACATTTACTACGTGCAAGAGTTCATCCGCCTACTGGGGCCGGACCTGCACGTCATTTCCGTCTGCCAGCCGACGGTGCCGGTGCTGGCCGCCATTTCCCTGATGGCCACGCAGAAAGATCCGAAGCTGCCCAAGACCATGACGATGATGGGCGGCCCGATCGACCCGCGCAAGTCGCCCACCCAGGTCAACACCCTGGCGACGGAAAAGAGCTTTTCCTGGTTTGAAAACACGGTGGTGTACGCGGTGCCGGCCAATTATCCGGCCTTCGGACGCAAGGTGTATCCGGGCTTCTTGCAGCACGCCGGCTTCATCGCGATGAACCCCGGGCGCCATGCGCAAAGCCACCGCGAGTTCTACATGCACCTGGTGACGGGCGATTGCGAACCGGCCGAGGGACACCGCCAGTTTTACGACGAATACAACGCGGTGCTCGACATGCCGGCCGAGTATTACCTCGACACCATCAAGACGGTGTTCCAGGAGTTCAGCCTGCCCAAGGGCACCTGGATGGTGGGCGGCCAGTTGGTGCGTCCGCAAGACATCACGACGGTCGCGCTATTTACCGTCGAAGGTGAGCTCGATGATATTTCGGGCGCGGGCCAGACCCAGGCCGCGCACGAGCTGTGCAGCGGCATCCCGGCCCAGATGCAAGAGGATTTCGTCGCTCCCGGCGCCGGCCACTACGGCATTTTCTCGGGCCGCCGCTGGCGCGAAGTGATTTGCCCGAAAATCGGCGAATTCATCAAAAAGCACGGCTAAGCCGCTCGCCCAAAACAATATGGGGACAGACCCCTGTTTAGAGGAAATGCTCGCATTTCCTCTAAACAGGG
>JAZKBP010000014.1:493881-663387 GCA_040388555.1 Pseudomonadota bacterium | reverse complement strand
CTGGCATGTCCTTGCTACCACTCTAGACAATTTTCAAGATATAAGACCCCTGTTTCCAGGAAATGCGCGCATTTCCTGGAAACAGGGGTCTGTCCCCTTCTTGCTATTCTGGCGGCGCGCGCTGCGCGGCCGCGGGCTTGATTACGCTGCCAGGCGCTTTTCCAGCTCGGCTTTCGTCGCTACCAGCTCAGGCGGCAGGTGGTAGGCCAGCTTCTCGAACAGCTCCGTGTGCAGCTTGATTTCTTCGCGCCACGCGGCCTTGTCGATCGAGGTGATGGTCTCGAACTGCTCGGCCGAGAATGGCAAGCCTTCCCAGTGCAAGTCTTCGAAGCGCGGAGTGATGCCGAACATGTGCTCGACGCCGCCGGCGCTGCCTTCGAGGCGCTCGAGCATCCACTTGAGCACGCGCATATTGTCGCCAAAGCCGGGCCAGACGAACTTGCCGTCAGCGTCGGTGCGGAACCAGTTGACGCAGTAGATCTTCGGCAGCAGCGACGCGTCTTGCGCTTCGATCTTCTTGCCCATCTCGAGCCAGTGGCCGAAATAGTCGCTCATGTTGTAGCCCATGAACGGCAGCATCGCGAACGGATCGCGCCGCACCACGCCCATCTGGCCAGCGGCGGCGGCGGTGGTCTCGGAGCCCATGGTCGCGGCCATGTACACGCCTTCGACCCAGTTGCGCGCTTCCGTCACCAGGGGAATCGTGGTCGAGCGCCGTCCGCCGAAAATGAAGGCGGAAATGGGCACGCCGGCCGGATCGTCCCAGGCGGAATCGAGTACCGGATTTTGGGTCGCGGCCACCGTGAAGCGCGCGTTCGGATGCGCGGCCTTGGTGCCGGACGCCGGCGTCCAGTCGCGGCCCTGCCAGTCGATCAGGTGGCTTGGTGCTTCCTTGGTCAAGCCTTCCCACCAGACGTCGCCATCATCCGTCAGCGCCACGTTGGTGAAGATGGTGTCGCCATTGAGGCAAGCCATGCAATTGGAATTGGTCTTGGTGTTGGTGCCCGGCGCGACGCCGAAGTAGCCCGCTTCCGGATTGATCGCGTACAGGCGGCCGTCGGCGCCCGGCTTGATCCAGGCGATGTCGTCGCCGATGGTCGTCACTTTCCAGCCGGCGAAGCTGGCCGCCGGCGGGATCAGCATGGCGAAATTGGTCTTGCCGCAAGCCGAAGGGAAGGCCGCCGCCACGTAGTGCTTCTGGCCGGTGGGCGCTTCCACGCCCAAGATGAGCATGTGCTCGGCCAGCCAGCCAGCGCCGCCGGCCTTCGCTTCCTGGTGCCCCATGTTCGAGGCGATGCGCAGGGCGAAGCACTTCTTGCCCAGCAGCGCGTTGCCGCCGTAGCCAGAACCGAAGGACCAGATCTCGCGCGTCTCGGGGTAGTGCACGATGTACTTGGTGCTGTTGCAAGGCCATGCGACGTCGGCCTGGCCGGCGCGCAGCGGCGCGCCCACCGTATGCACGCAGGGCACGAAGGCGCCATCGCTGCCGAGCACGTCGAACACGGCGCGCCCCATGCGCGTCATGATGCGCATGTTCACAGCCACGTAGGGAGAATCGGACAGCTCGACGCCGATGTGGGCGATCGGCGAACCCAGCGGGCCCATCGAGAACGGCACCACGTACAAGGTGCGCCCGCTCATGCAGCCGTCGAACAGGCCGTTCAAGGTCACGCGCATCTCGGCCGGTGCCATCCAGTTATTGGTGGGGCCGGCCGCTTCGCGCGTTTCGGAGCAGATGAAGGTGCGGTCTTCCACGCGCGCCACGTCGGACGGGTCCGAGCATGCCAGGTAGGAGTTCGGACGCTTTTCCTGGCTCAGCTTTTTCATGGTGCCGGCGGCGACCATCTCGCCGCACAGGCGGTCGTACTCTTCCTGCGAGCCGTCGCACCAGTAGATGCGCGCCGGCTTGGTCAGGGCGGCGATCTCCGATACCCAATTGATGAGTTTTTGATGCTTGATGTACTCTGGAGCGTTCAATGCCGCAACGCCACCCATAACGGGCTGATTCATACATACCTCCAATGCCAATAAAGAAACCTGGTCTTGTCCCGGCACGGCAGGATCGTCGTCAGCTTGTGCTTGCGCTCAGGAAGCCATTCTTGAAGGATGCTTCGGCGGTACGGCGGTCATGTCGATTGCGCCCTGTCACGGGCGCGCAACCTTAATTTGTTGTAAGGTTGGTGGAACGATACTGCGCTGCTCCGGCGGCGCCTGGCGCCCGGCCGATGCAAAAGTAGGGGGCGATTGTACACCCGTCAATATCGCTTTTAAATGCTTCCCAGACAAAAATGTAGGAATAATTCCCGACTAATGTAGTCGGCTATTTGAAATCTCCCGTATCCTGTTATTTCCCTACGACCTCACCATTAACTTCGCTTAACTTCCATGAAAATTGCTATTCTTGATGATTATCAAAACTGCATTCGCGAGCTCGACGCGTTCAAGTTATTGGACGGGCACGAGGTCAAAGTGTTCCACAATTCCGCGCGCGGTGTCGGCCAATTGGCGATCCGGCTGGCGCCCTTTGACGCAATCGTACTTATCCGCGAGCGCAGCGTGATCAGCCGCGCCTTGCTGCAAAAACTGCCGCAGCTCAAACTGATTTCGCAGACGGGCAAGGTGGCCGGCAATATCGATGTGGGCGCCGCCACCGAATGCGGGGTCGCCATCGCCGAGGGGGTGGGCTCGCCGGTGGCACCGGCCGAACTGACTTGGGCCTTGATCATGGCGGCGCAGCGCAAAATCGTGCCCTACGCGACGAATTTGAAGGATGGCTTGTGGCAGACGGCGTCGATTGTTCCAGCCTTCAATGGTTTGGGCATGGCGCTGAAGGGGCGCACGCTCGCGATCTGGGGCTATGGCAAGATCGGGCGCATGGTCGCCGGCTATGCCAAGGCCTTCGGGATGCAGGTGCTGGTGTGGGGCAGCGAGGCGAGCCGGGCCGCGGCGGTGGCGGACGGCTGCGAGGGCGCGCCCTCGCGCGAGGATTTTTTCGCGCGCGCCGACGTGCTCACGCTGCACCTGCGCCTGGTTGATGCCACGCGCGGCTTGGTCAAGGCGGACGACTTGGCGCGCATGCAGCCGACCGCCTTATTCGTCAACACCAGCCGCGCGGAACTGGTGGAGGAAGGCGCGCTCGAGGCGGCCTTGACGCGCGGGCGTCCGGGGCGCGCCGCGCTCGACGTGTTCACCAGCGAGCCGCTGGCGCCGGACGCGCCACTGCTGCGCATGCCGATGGTGCTGGCCACGCCGCATTTGGGCTATGTGGAAAAGGATGGCTACGAGCTGTACTTCCGGGCCGCGTTCGAGAACATCGTGAACTTCGCGAACGGGACGCCGAGCGCGATCCTCAATCCGGCGGCGTTAACCGAGCCGGAGTGAAGGTCAAAAGCGATTAAATAGGGTCAGAGTCGAATTAATTCATGAAGCTCGAATTAATTCGACTCTGACCCTATTTAATCGCTTTTGACCTTTACTCCGGCGATACGCTGGCGCCGGCACACACCTTGAACGCTAGCGCGGTTGCGGCTCGTCCACCAGGCGCAGGCGCGCCGGCGGCATCACATGCGCGCGCGTCCACAAACGGGCCCAGCCCGGCGGCCAGCCGATGTCCGGCCCCGCGTACTCTGGCAAGCTGGCGCGCACCGCGACCACCGGCACCGCCGGCATTTCCTGCAAGCCGGCGTCGGCCGCGCTCTCCATGTGCAGGCTGTACATATAGCCGGGCAGCAGCGCCTCGCACGCGCCCTCGAACCACGCGCTGTGGTCCTCGTCGCGCCCGAGCGCCTGCGCCAAGCCTTGCGGATCGAACTTGGCCAGCGCGTGGATCAACTCGTCCGTGCTGGCGCCGGGAAGGTCGCCCCAACCCATCACGGGATTGACGTTGTAGTCGGCGCCGGACCCATACCAACCCTCGCGCCACGGCCGCTGCATCCAGTTGCGCTGGCCGGTGAACAAATGCCAGCGCCAATGCAAGCCAGATGGCTTGGGCCACGCATACAGGTACAGTTTTTGATAGCCGGCCCGGTGCAGCGCCCGCACCATCGCCATCAGGCGCGCATGCGGCATGCGGTCGGGCGGCGCGCGCCGGAACAGGATCGGCTCGCCATCGGCGTGCTGCACCGCGTCGGTCGACAAGTTCAGGTCGAGCGTGCGCGCTTCGCTGCCAAAGCGCGCGGCGATCCAGCCGGTCAGCAAATTGACGGCCGTGATCACCCCGTATCCGCGATGGCGGTGGAAGATGACGGTGCCGGGCGCAAGTGCTTTCATCGCAATGTGATCGAAAATTTCCGGGAAGCGCGGCGCCCGCCTTTGCCGCGCCGGCGCCGTGGCTTTTCCAATTCAGAAGCTTCAGGCTATCATAGCTGGGCGGATGACACACCGTTTTTCCAACCTGACCAAGAACACACCATGAGCTTGCGCATTATCGCCACCGGCGGCACCTTCGACAAACACTACGACGAATTGAGCGGCAAGCTCGGTTTTTCCGAATCCCACATGCCGGCCGTAATCGCGCGCGCCCGCTTGACCATCGCCTACCAGCTCGAGCAATTGCCCCTGCTCGATTCGCTCGACATGCAAGACGCGGACCGCCAGCGCGTGCTGGCCGCCTGCCGCGCGGCACCCGAACGCGCCATCGTGATCGTGCACGGCACCGACACCATGCCCGAGACGGCCGCCGTGCTAGGCGCGGCCGCGCTCGACAAAGTCATCGTCCTGACCGGCGCCATGATCCCCTACGAAATCGCGAACTCGGACGCGCTCTTCAACCTCGGCTTCGCCTGTGGCGTGGCGCAAACCCTGGCGCCGGGCGTGTACGTGGGCATGAACGGTTCCGTGTTCGCGTGGAATAACGTACAAAAGAACAAGGCCGCGGGCGTGTTCCAGCCGCTGTAAGAGGCGCGCGCGCCCTCGCAAGGAAAGGGCGAATATGCATGCAGTGATAGTTGGGATCTGCCTTGGCTTTCTCGTGCTTGGACTGCTTTTGTTCACGCGCATGTTCATGCTCGGCTATGACAGCCGCGAATGGCCGAGCGTGGACGGCACGGTCGAGTCTATCCAGATGATCACCGACAAGAGCGACGACAGCCCCGCGTATAGCGCTTTTGTCACGTATCGATTCAAGGTTGGGCGCCGCGAGTATGTGTCGCATCGCATCCGCGCGCTTAATTGGCTGGGTAACACGCCAGCCGCGGCGCGGCGTGACATGGATGCCTATCCTCCCGGCGCCAGAGTGACGGTGTGGTACCGGCCGGGCAAGCCGGATGACGCCGTGCTTGAGCCCGGCCTGGGCTTGGCGGAAATGGTTTTCTTACCCGCCTATGTGCTGGTCTGCCTGGCTGTCGCTTACGAGTTCGCCATGGCCCTGCGCGGCGGCGCCTGAACCGGCTTGCGCGCAAGCTCAGGCTGGCGCCGACTTGCTGCTTGCGGCACTGGGCTCGTCCGATTTTGGCTCACGCGAAGTAATTCAAGCCGAGCGCGCCGCGCACCTCGTCCAGCGTGCCGGCGCACACCGCGCGCGCCCGTTCCGTGCCGCGCCGCAGGATCGCCAACAGTTCGGCGCGGTCCGCCGCATAGTGCGCGCGCCGCTCCCGGATCGGCGCCAGCAGCGCTTGCAAGCGCTCGTTCAATTCCCGCTTGAGCACACTGTCGCCCAAGCCGCCGCGCCGGTAGTGGGCCTTGAGCTCGTTTGTCCTCGCCACGTCCGGCTCCAGCGCGTCGAGGAAGGCGAACACCACATTGCCCTCCACCTGTCCGGGGTCAATCACCCGCAAGTGCGCGCTGTCGGTGTACATGCGCTTGACGGCGGCGGCGATCTCGTCCGGCCCGGCGCCCAGCGCGATCGCGTTGCCCAGCGACTTGCTCATCTTGGCCTTGCCGTCGATGCCGGGCAAGCGCGTCACGTTCGACAGTACCGCCTCGCATTCAACCAGCACCTCGCGCCCCACCGTGGCGTTGAACTTGCGCACCAGTTCATTGGTCTGCTCGATCATCGGCAACTGGTCGGCGCCCACCGGCACCAGGCTGGCCTTGAAGGCGCTGATGTCGGCCGCCTGGCTCACCGGGTAGGTGAGAAAGCCGGCCGGAATGTCGCGCTCGAAGCCGCGCAGGCGGATTTCCTCCTTGATGGTGGGATTGCGCTCGAGCCGCGCCACGCTCACCAGGTTGAGCAAATGCTGGCTCAGTTCGGCCAACTCCGGCACTTGCGACTGGATGAAGATGGTCGATAGTGCCGGGTCGATGCCCACCGCCAGGTAATCGAGCGCCACCTCGAACACGCTGTCGCTCACCTTTTGGTGCTTGCCGGCGTTGTCTGTCATGGCCTGTGCGTCGGCCAGCAGCAGGAATTGGCGCGCCGTGTGCTGCAAGTGCACGCGCGCGCGCAGCGAGCCGAAGTAATGGCCCAGGTGGAGCGGGCCGGTGGTGCGGTCGCCCGTCAGGATGATGGGCCGCGCGGGTGCTGCAAGTGTCGATGATTCGTGCATGGAAAGCTCCGGAGAAAGTGTCCGATGCCGCCAGCGTCCTGAGCGCAGAAACAACAATGCCGCCAAAAAGCTGGCGGCATCACTGGGAAAAAGTGCGAATGAATTCGGGCCGCCGGGTCAGGCGCGCCACCAATACTGGGCTTGTGTCGAGAGCAGTGTCGTATTCATGCGGCTGAGTATAGCATGGGGTTCCCCCTACGGTTTGACCCGGCGCTCGCCAAAATAGACCTTGTTGACGATGCGCCAACCGGCGGGAAGCTTGAGCAGGGTGAGGTAGTCGGTATAAATCGCGTTCGGGTAATCCTCGCGCACCTTGACCGCCGCCGCGTTCCCCGTGATGTCGATCGCCACGATCGCGAGCGCGCCTTCTTCCTGCTTGCCCGCGCTGCCCTCGAATCCCTTGTACCACTGTTCCTGGGTGAGCTGCCCCGCCGAACCATCCTTCTTGACGAAGTAAAGTTTGGCGTCGCGCTCGAACACCGCCTTGAAGTCCGCCACATCATTGAACTTCAAACCGTGCAGATACCGCTCCACCGCCTGGCGCACCAGCAATTCGTCCGGCTCGCCCTGCGCCGCGCGTGCCGCCAGCGAGGTGGCCACGAGGAGAAAAGCGAAAACGATGCGTCGTAAAGTCATCAACTCACTCCATCATGGCGCCGGCCCAGCGCTGCCGGCTCGGCGCCTTGGGGACATCATTATGCGGCCGCTTCGCCGCCCAGCGCCTCGACCAGGTCGGTCAGCATCTTCGACAGTTCGCCCGTCATCAACAGCATGTCGTTGTCAAAGCGCTCTTCATCGTTGCGCGTGCTGGCGTCGTTTTCCTTGATCACGTCAAGCGGCTTGATGCTCTTGACGGCCAACGATTCGGTCAGCACGAAGGAGATCTTGTCGCTCCACGTCATCGCCAGGCGCGTGCACTGCTTGCCGGCCGCGATATGGCGGCGCACATCGTCCGCCTCCAGCGCGTGCTTGACGTAGCGGACCGCCGCGCGGCTCTCGCCAGTGGCGCGCAGCTCGGTGTCCTGGTCGACCGTGAAGCCGGCCGGCGCCTCGTCCATCTCCAGCCAGGCCGTCATCACCGCCACCGGCGAGCGCTGCACGCGCAAGCTCTCAAGCGGCATCCGGTCGACCGCCTTGAGCAGCAGCTTGATCACGTCGTCCGCCTTGGCCGGGCTGGCCGCGTCCACCACCAGCCAGCCGTTGACCGGGTCGATCCAGGTCCAGATATTGCTGCGGATGCTGAAGGCGCGCGGCAGCAACTCGTCGGCCACGCGCTCCTTCAATTCCTTCATCGCCTTCTTGCCGGGCGCGAAGCCCTGGGCTTCCTCCAGCTCGGCCGCCTTGGCCTTGGCCACCTGGTTGATCACCGAGGTGGGCAAGAGCTTTTTCTCGGTGCCCAACAGGATCAGCATCTGCTTGTTCACGGTATGCACCAAGGAACCGTTGCCACGCGGCGAATCCCAGCCCTGGCGCAACATCTCGTTGCTGCTGGCCGGCACGAAGCTATGCGTGGCCAGCGCCTTTTCCAGTTGCTCGGGAGTGAAGGCCCACGGTGCGGGCAGGCGATAGATTTGAAGATTCTTGAACCACATGTGGTGTTTGCCTTGTTTCAGTGTCGTTAAAGCGGGGGAATGCCATTCTACACGCTCGCCTGGGCGGCGCGCGCGTCGTCGAACAGCGTCAGTTGTTCCAGGTTTGCCGGCTCACCCAGGCGCACGCCCACGCCCAACAGGCGCACCGCCAGGGCGCCGCGCTGCCAGCCCGTTTCCATCAAGCGCTCGAACTGCGCCAGGTTCGGCGCGCTCGCGACGCATTCGACCGTCGTTTGCTGGAAGTTCGCGAAGCGGATCTTGACGTACAGCTTATGCACCATGGGCTCGGCGCCGCAGCGCTTGACGCGCGCCTGCAGGCTGTCGAACAGTTCGGGCAGCAGGCGCAGGCAGGCGGCCAGGTCCGGCACGTCCGGCGTGTAGGTCTCCTCCACGCTGACGGACTTGCGCTCCTGCGCATTCGATACGTCACGATTGTCGATGCCGCGGCACAGATCGTACAGGCGCGCGCCGAAGCGCCCGAAGTGGTGCTGCAACTCGAGCAGCGTCCAGCCGCGCAGGTCCTGGCAGGTTTGCGCGCCCAGGCTATTCAATTTGGCGGCCGTGACCTTGCCCACGCCGAACAGCTTCTTGACCGGCAGCGCCGCCACGAAGGCGTCCACCTCATCGGGACGCACCAGGAACAGGCCGTCGGGCTTGTTCCAGTCGCTGGCGATCTTGGCGACGAATTTATTCGGCGCCACCCCGGCCGAGGCCGTGATGCCAACCGTCTCGAAAATGCGCGCGCGGATTTCCTGCGCGATCAGCGTGGCGCTGCCCTTGCATCGGGTGGAGGCGCTCACGTCGAGGTAGGCTTCGTCCAGCGAAAGCGGCTCGACCAAGTCGGTGTAGTCGCGGTAGATGGCCAGGATCTGGCGGCTGGCAACGCGGTATTTTTCCATCGACGGCGGCAGCACCACCAAGCCGGGGCAGCGCTGCTGCGCCTGCGAAGTGGCCATGGCCGAATGCACGCCGAAGCGGCGCGCCTCGTAGTTGCAGGTCGCGACCACGCCGCGCTGGTCGGCGCGCCCGCCCACGGCCAGCGGCACGCCGCGCAGGGCGGGATTGTCGCGCATCTCGACGGCCGCGTAGAAACAGTCGCAATCGCAATGGATGATTTTTCGGGCTGGGGCGTTCACGTGGACTGGTCGGGCCCCGGGTTGGCGGCAACTACTGTTGATACATACAGTATTACTCAAAATGCCGGCCGGGCGCAAGTCTTAATGCTTGAGTACTCAAGTATCTTCGGCCGTCTGGGTGGGCGCCACCAGCGGCAGCTCGATCTTGAAGGTGGAGCCGGCGCCGGGCACGGAGGTCAATTCGATCACACCGCCCAGCGTGCCGCACACCAGCTTGTGCACCAGGTACAGCCCGAGGCCGGAGCCGCCCTGCCCCAGCTTGGTGGTGAAGAAGGGATCGAACACGTGCTCGATGATGGCCGGCGCCATGCCCAGGCCGTCGTCACGGATGACGAGCCGCACGCTGTCGTGCGCGCAGCGCGCGCCGTCCACCCGTATCAAGAGGGGGCGCTCGCCGTCGAGCGCGTGCAGCACGGCGTTGTTGACCAGGTTGGTGAGTACCTGTTCGAGCATGCCGGGATAGGTGTCGAGTTCGATCCCGAGCGCGACGTCGATCTCGATCCTCACCGGCTTGCGCTTGTACAGGGGGCTGAGGGTTTCAAGCGTGTCCGCGACCAGCGCGCGCAGGTCGACGCGGCGGCGGCGCGCGCTGGTCTGGTCCACTGCCACCTGTTTGAAGGCGGCGATCAGGGTGGCGGCGCGCTCGACGTTTCGCCGCAGCAGGGAGCAGGCGGTGTCGGCGTCGTTCAGGAAGCTGTTCATGGTCGACTTGCGGATCGCATTGTCCTCGAAGGCGACGCGCAGCGCCGCCACGTGCTCCTCGAGCGAGCTGGCCACCACGCTGGCGTTACCCAGCGGGGTGTTCAGTTCATGGGCCACGCCGGCCACCAGGCTGCCCAAGGCCGACAGGGTCTGGGTCTGGACCAGCTGGTGCATCACCTGGCGCAGCTCGGCGCTGCGCACGTGGACCTGCTGCTCCAACTGCTCCTTGTCGTCGAGCAGGCTGCGCAAGCGCTGCGCCGTGATGTGCGCTTGCGCCAGCAAGCCGCCCACCGGCGCCGACGGCGCCTCCGGCATGTCGCCCGCCGCGATGCCCGCCATGACCGCTTCCAGGTGCTCGGGCGTGGTGCCCAGCTGCGACATGGAACGCAGGCGCATCTGCCACACCAGATAGGCGGCGATCGAAAACAGCAGCGCAATCAATAGCACGAACACGATCTGGGTGCGCGCCAGCGCGCCTTGCGCAACGAGCACCTCGGCCGCGGTGCGGCGCTCGAGCAGCACGAAAAATTCATCCAACGGCTGCATCACGGCGCGCTTGGCCGCGTGATAAGCCTGGCTGTGCACCAGCTGGCGCGCCGTTTCCTGCTGCTGCGGGCCCGGTGCCAGGTAATGTCCTCGGGCGTCGACCACGCGCGTCGTGTTCATCGCGTCCGCTTCCAATGCCACCAGCTTGCTGAAATTGGCGTCGGACTCCTCCAACTTGGCGAACTCCGCCGCGCTGAAATGGGCGCGCCGCATCAGCTCCTGCAGCGCCACCGGCGCGCCGTCCGGACGCGGCTTGACGATCAGGTGGTGGTAACCATCGACCTCCAGCTGCAGCGTGGAATTGCCGTCGCTGTCGGCCACCACCAGATCCCAGTAGATGCGGTAGTAGTCCTGCGGGCGCGCCACCTCGCCGTTGCGGATCGCCAGCACCAGGTCGTACATACGCTTGTAGCGCAGGTCGCCAGTGACGAGGTAGGTGCGCATGAAGCGCGTGAGGTCGTCGGAATTGTGGCGCCGCTCGTCGGCCAGGCGATACGATTGAAGACGGCGGTTCGCCACTTCGGTCAATTGGGTGCCGGCCGCCTGCATCTTGTAGAAGGCGGCCAGCGCGCCAATGCACACCGCGGCGATCAGGAGCGACAAGACAACGTAGAAGCGCTCCTGTTCAACGATGCGGCGCATGCGGGCTCCATCAAATCGAGCGGGCGGGAACGATGGTGGCGCGCCTCCTGAGAGCAAAAGTCACGCCACCGCGCTACCAAGTCTATACCATCGGGCGCACGATGCCATCAAAGCCGCAGGCTACTGTTGCGTAAGCGGCGCCGTGGGCCGCTCGATGACGATCGCGCGAAAATCGTTGACGTTGGTGCGGGTCGGGCCGGTGACGACCAAGTCCCCCAGGGCGGCGAAAAAACCGTAGGCGTCGTTATCGTCGAGCAGCGCGGCGGGATACAGGCCCGCTTGGGCCGCGCGCGCCAGGCTTCCTGGGCCGATGATGGCCCCGGCGTTGTCTTCGCTGCCGTCGATGCCATCGGTGTCGCAGGCGATCGCGTGCACGCCGGGCGCCCCATCCAAGGCAATGGCCAGCGCCAGCAGGAATTCGGTGTTGCGTCCGCCGCGTCCTTGGCCGCGCATGGTGACGCTGGTTTCGCCGCCGGACAGGATCACGCAGGGTGGCGCCAGCGTGTCGGCAACCGGGCGCGCCGGCGCTGTTTGCCTTGGGTCGTCCTGCTGCCAAGGCGATGGCGGCGCGCCGTCCGGCTGCTGCAGCGTTGGCGTGGGCGTTGCGGCGAGCGCGCGCAGCGCCAAGGCCGCGTGCTCGCGCGCCACCACGCGCGCCTCGCCTTCCAGGTCGCTGCCCAGCACCAGCGTCGCGTAACCGGCTGCGCGGGCTGCCGCCGCCGCCGCATCAAGCGCGCCTTGCGCCGTCGCGATCACGGCCACGCTGTTGCGCGCCAGGCGCACGTCGTCGGGCGCGGGCGCCGCCAACGCCGGATCGCACAGCACGGCCTGGGCCTGGGCCGAGATCGCGATGCCGTACTTGTGCAGGATCGCCAGCGCGTCGCGCGCCGTCGTGCCGTCCGCGACGGTGGGACCGGACGCGACCACGGCCGGATCGTCGCCCGGCACATCCGACACCACCAGCGTGAGCACCCGGGCCGGGTGGCAGGCCAGGGCCAGGCGCCCGCCCTTAATGGCCGACAGGTGGCGCCGCACGCAATTGATTGCGCCGATCGGCGCGCCACAGCGCAGCAAGGCGCGGTGGATCGCCTGCTTTTCCGCCAACGCCAGCCCCGGCAGCGGCAAGGACAGCAGGGCCGAGCCGCCGCCGGACATCAGGCATAACACCAGGTCATCCGCCGTCAAGCCGCGCACCTGGGCCAGCATGCGGGTGGCCGCTTCGGCGCTGGCCGCATCGGGCACCGGATGGCCCGCTTCGATCACTTCGATGCTGCGGGTGGGCGCGCCGTGGCCATAGCGCGTGACCACCAAGCCTTGCAGCGGCGCCGTCCAGTGCTGCTCGAGCGCCTGCGCCATGCGCGCGGCCGCCTTGCCGGCGCCGATGACGATGGTGCGTCCGCGCGGCGGCGCTGGCAGGTGGCGCGCCAGCAGCGCGCCCGCGTCGGACGCGGCCAGGGCCGCCTCGAACAGGTGCAGTAGCAGCGCCCTCGCTGCGCTCGAATCGCTCACGGGATGTCCAATTTGTGGGGTCCCTGCCATCTTAGCCGATGCGTCCCTGCCGCGTTTTTCGCCCCCTCGCGGCACCCTTTTTGGCGGGGGCCGCAAAAAACCTCTTGCGCAGTTCCAAAAAAATAGTATATGATTCGGCCTCTTCAGACGTGGTGACAAACGTCGGATGGTTCCCTGAGGATAAGCGAACGGGTGCTTAGCTCAGTTGGTAGAGCGGCGCCCTTACAAGGCGTAGGTCGGGAGTTCGAGCCTCTCAGCACCCACCAACGGGGAACATCTTGATCAGCAATACCGATCAAAAACGGAGTGGTAGTTCAGTTGGTTAGAATACCGGCCTGTCACGTCGGGGGTCGCGGGTTCGAGTCCCGTCCGCTCCGCCAGCAAAAGAGAAAAGGGTCCGCATAGCGGGCCCTTTTTTCGTTGAGATATCGGAATGCTCCCCCTGCGGGGAGCATGGATTGGGACTCGAAGGGATTCCCTTGCAAGGGAATCCGCGGCCTGCGGCATGTAGGCGAGTCCCGTCCGCTCCGCCAGCAAAAGAGAAAAGGGTCCGCATAGCGGGCCCTTTTTTTTCGTCTCATCCATCGCCACTCTCCATGTATTAATTCAGCAACACCAGGCGCAGACCGATAGCGCATAATCGATGGCATCGCTGCGCCTTGCGCACGCCCGCATTCCACCCCGAGGAAGTGACATCGATGTTTGGTTTCCTGAAGACGCCGCCACCGTCGCCGCGCGTGCTCCGCCTGAAAAATTCGGAGCTGTTCAACATGCTCACGCCAATCGAGCTCAATATCGTCGACGCCATGCTGCACGAGCGCCGCTATCTGACCGATGAAATCATCTTCGACGAAGGCGAGGAAGGCCAGGCGCTGTATCTGGTGATGTCCGGCCGCGTGCTCATCAGCCGCAGCTTCGACAGCCAGCTCGAGGTGGTGGCGGAGCTGGGCGCGGGCAGCTTCTTCGGCGACCTCGCCCTGCTCGACAACTCGCCACGCAACGCGCAGGCGCGCGCGATGGACAATTGCGAACTGGCCGTGTTCTTTCGCGCCGACTTCATGGGCTTGATGGAGACGGACGCCGCGGTCGGCTACAAGATCGCGCTGGCGCTGGCGCGCCACATCGGCCAGCGCCTGCGCGACTGGATGGCCGGCAAACCGCAGATCGAGGCGCTATGAACGAGCAGCGTTCCGGCCCGGTGGTCTGGAGCGGCATCATCGCGGCCACCTGCCTGCTGCTGGTGATGCTCGAGCATATGCTGTGGCTCGCCTTGCCCTTCACCTTCGGCATCGTGCTGTATTACATCCTGCTCTCGCCCATGCAGCGCCTGATCCGCGCCGGCGTCGGCCAGGACGCGGCCGCGCTGCTGGTGGGCGGCGGCTTTTTCACCGTGCTCACGCTGGCGCTGGTGCTGGGGGTGTCGTGGATGTCGGTGCCCAAGGACAGCTGGCAGAACCTGATGGGCAGCTATCTGGAAGGCGGCGTGGCGTTCGTGCGCAATACCGCGCACCTGGTCGAGGCGAAGTTCCCGCCGCTGGCGCAAGCCCATCTGGGCGAAGTGGTCACGCTGCGCTTCACCCACTTCACCGAAACCTTCGTGCAAAAGCATTTGGCCGGCATCCTGGTGTCGGTGGCGGGCTGGTTGCCGTCGGTGCTGCTGGCCCCCTTCCTGACCTTCTTCTTCCTGCGCGACGGTTTGCGCTTTAAAAAATTCCTGGCGCGCGCCGTGCCCAATGCCTTCTTCGAAAAAACCCTGTGCCTGCTACACGAGGTGGACCAGACGGCGCGCCGCTATTTTGAAGGTTTGCTCAAGCTGACCGTGATCGACACGGCCGTGCTGGCGGCGGGCTTGTGGATGATCGGCGTATCCTCGCCCCTGGTGCTGGGCTTGATCGCGGCGCTGCTGGCGTGGGTGCCGTACGTGGGGTCGATCGCCGGCTGCATCATGGTGGTGGTGGTGGCGTCAACCGACGCACCCAACAATCCGCTGGTGGCCTACAGCGCCATCGGCGTGTTCATCACGGTGCGCCTGCTCGACGACTTCGTGTTCATGCCGCTCACACTGGGGCGCAGCCTGCAGATCCATCCCCTGATCACGGTGCTGATGATTTTCATCGGCGGCACCGTCGCCGGGGTGGCGGGCTTGATGCTGGTGCTGCCGCTGCTGGGCGTGGTGATGGTGGTGGGCGAGACGCTCGGACGCGTCATCACCAACCCGCGCCTGCGCGCGCGCCACCGCAATGCGATGGCGCTGCGGGTCAAGCAAGCGAGCGTGGATCTGGTGGCCTGATCGGACTGCGACACGAGGAGTCAAGAATTATCGAGGCGGCCAGCCGGCCACGGCATTGCCTAGCACGTTCCACCTCTCCCTCACCATGCGCGCGGTTATGGTCGATCGCGGCGAGGACCTCTACTTGGCTGCCTCCATGAGGTGCCAGGTTAGCTCGGCTGCTGGCAAATCCAGCATCCAGTCGCGCTTTGGCTGCGGGAATACCTCGCCCTTGCGAATATAGGATTGCCGCCAATGCTCGTTGGTCGCGCCATGCATGGGGTGGGTATCGGGCAACCAGGGCTGCCAGACACCTTCGGCAGGACAAAGCTTGTCACCAGTGCTGGTAACATCGACGGCGGGACGCGCAACGATGCGCGTAAGGCCAGCCGGCGCCGACGGTTCGACCGCCCCCTGGTTGTGGCGCACGACTTCCCAGAATTGCCAGACAACACCTCGCAGGGCGCCGCCGCGATCGTCGATCGGGTTGGTGAAGGCGGCAAATGCTTCGCCAGCCTTGTATAGGGCGGGAGGAAGTGGCGCCTGACCGAGCTTGGCGCGCTGCTCCGACAGGCTCTGGCTCATCGGTTGCCAATATCCGGCCCATGGCGCGTAGGCCTCGCCGCTTTGCGTTGACGTTTGACGCAAGGCGTATGCCGCGTCCAGAAAGTAGCGGTCTTGACGCTGTGGGCTCGCGCCGGCCGGTGGTTTCGCGGGCTCCGGACTGACACTCATCACCGCCGCTAACAAGGATTCGCGTTTGCCATCCCATGGCGGTAGCTGGGTCGGTGGCAGTGGAACCATCCTGTCGAGGTTCGGAAAGCGGCGGTAGGGGTTGTGGCCGATCGCATCGGCCAACATGCTATACCGCTCCGCCCTCGCCTTGTCGATGAATGGTGCCAGCATGTCGGACAGGTCGGGGGGGGAGGCAAATGCAACCCATAGTTTGTTGGCGCAGTCTTCGCAACCGAATTTGACTCCCTCGTGAAGTACGCGTAGCGCGCGAGCCTTTGTTTCAGTGGTGTCCTCGATGATTGTGCCGTCGGCATCCCGTCGTGATCTGACAAGGTAATGCAAGTCAAATGCCGCTTTGCCATATCCCTGGCTGGCCGCGCACTCGAACATCTTTATCGCCAATGGAATATTCGACCATTGCTCGCCCTTTTCCCATTCCGGCGCCGCATTGAGTCTGTCGGCCAAGAATGCCATCGCCTGTGGATTTCCCATCCGCGCAGCTTCTTGCCAGAACGCATACGCCTTGGTCGCGTCGGAATTCATGCCGGTGCCGTTCATGTAATACGTGCCCATCCGGTCATAGGCCGCCGGGACCCCCATGCGCATCGCATCCTCGACCAATTGGACGGCGTCCGATGCGTCGTGCTGCGGGTCGCGCCGCTCGACATAGAAACTCGCAAGGTTGAGCATGGCTTTCCAATGTCGTCGTTCAGCGGCCTGCCGCGTCAATTGCATTATCTTTTTGAAGTCGGGCGCCTCGATGTAACTGTTCGGGTCTTCCAGCGCGATCGCTTCAAGAAACCACGCCTGCGCTTGCGCATCGAATGGGGGCACCTTAATCGCTTCCACCTGACAAGCAAAGTCCGCAGCGTGCGGTTGAAACAGACGTAGGTTCTGGTCGCGCGGTAGTTCAGGTTTTTGGTCGGTTTTCATTTTGCAGGTGAGTAAGGGAACGCAAAGAACTGCCGCCGCTATTACACGCGGCAGGTACAAAAGACGACGTTGAGGCGCCGGCATGATTTAGCCCAGTCGCATCGTTGAACTGCGCGTGTCTTGAAGCGGCAGCAGAAATCCAACCATTTCCTTTTTCACGGCCTCAGCTGAACGCGCGCTTTTCTTTGCTTTGTTGTCGTTCATCGTGTCGTTCCACATTTTGAACGCCTCTGTGATCGCCAATCTTGAGCCATCGCCGCCGGTGGCCAAGCCGCCGCTTAGTTGCGTCCAAATCCGTTGCCGCAAATCCATAGCCAGTGGGCGGTCGTCCGTAGACAAGTTCAGTTCGCTGTCCACCGCCATGCTGCGTTGGTTCAGGTTGGCGCTGCCCAGCGTGAAGAAGCAGTCGTCAACCAGCATCAACTTGGAATGGATGTAAATCTCGCGGTAGCGCCATGCGCCGTTCTCAAACGCGCATGCGTTCAGCATCGCGACCGACACCTTCAATCCATACTGGTTCTCGAGCGTTTTCACGTCCGGTTTGTTGATGCTGTTCGCGTGTTCGATTGCTTTCGGCAATACATAGGGGGCAGCGGCTGGCTTCCCGAATTCGTCGGCCATCAGGCCTTGCTTGGTCAGTTTCGTTCGGAGTTCCGCTTCCTTATTGATGTCGTCGATCATTTTGACTTGTCCGGTCATCGCGCCCTGCTGTCCTAGCGTGGCCAGCGTGTCGTATGTTCGGGGAATCATTTGCTTGCGCTCTGGCGCTGGGATGACGATGAACACGTGCATGACGGGCATGTCCTCGCTACCTCTTCCGGACGTGCCACACCCCTTCTTCCAGCCGGTGATGACGTCCGCCCGAACTTTCAATAGCCGCTTCGCCCATTCCTCGTACTGGAAATACTGATTCTCGATATAGAGATAGCGCACAGCCAGGGCAGCGATATCGGTCACCTGGAAATAGGCTTCCTTGATGCTCTTGTCGTTTTCCTCTGGCTGGGTACGTACAATTTGCACCGTGGAGTCGCCGGCACGCGCCTTTTGTGTGAGGATGTTTGGAGCGCTGGCGCATGAGAGTGTTCGGCTCGTACATTCCTGTGCGGCGCTGTTGGTGCGATCGTCGACGGCGCGGTCCCATGCAGTGACAAAATTGTTGTGCAGCCCGATCAATGCGCCTCCGCGATCGATGCGGCAGGCATAGTCCCGATAAGGCTTCAGGCGCCGGAACTCGGCGTCTTTCTCGGTCTCATTTTCGCGCAAGGGATTGTCCAGTATGTGGTCGTGAGTATCCCAATAGTCGGTGATGGAATTCAAACCCATCACGTAGCCGACCGCTTTCCTACCCTCCTCGAACGCGTAATCGATCAGGATGGGTTTCTGATGATGGGTACCGCCACGGATCAGGCCAGAACGTTCCAAATTATCCAGTTCGTCGGGCTGCATGTTCTCCGAGACCAGGCTCTTGCTGATGTCGGGAGGACTGCCGGAGCGGGTGCGTATATGTATGCCCGATAGAAGGCCGGCGAAGGCGAGCTTGTACCATGTGTTGCAATATTCTTCGCGCGCCTCCATCGGTGATGCGTCCTTGTGATGTTTTCTATCCTTGGTCCAAACGTCGACGCTATTCTTGGCACTGAAAATATTGGCTGTATTGCTGCCATCGCGCGAACACCAGGGCCATGTCCCGTGGCTGTAGCCAGGCATATTGCGTGGGTTGAGGCTGCCCGGTAGTTTGGTGGCGGCGGCACTGTACCAAACCAACAAACGCACGGTGACGAAACGTTTGCCTGCGGCGATTAGCAAATCGCCATAGGTTTCGCCCCGCGGCCAAGTGCCGGGGCGCGTGCGAACCAATTCCATGCCTGGATCAAAGCCCCAGCAGCAGATATCGATGCTGCCCTGCGCGTTCGCGATTTGTTCGGCAATGTCGCCGAATGCCTGCGCGCCGCAGATAAAAACGCGCAGCGCGTTGTTGTGCGTGATCGGATGGCTACCGTCCATATTGCGTTTCTCGAGGAACCATTGCACTGAGCCGCGCGCCGTGCGGGTAATTTCATCGGCGTGTGATGTTTCTTTCCGTTTCAAGTCGGTCATGACAGCGTTTCCTCGATTGGATTGGTGGTGCCAGTGTTCAATGAGTATTGGAAACTCTAGTGGCCGCCGCCACGACCGCCTTGATAACTGTCAATCTGCTTGTAACAGCGCCGGATCGCGCAGAAAACACATGATCACCGGCACTCGCCAAATTCCGGCACGCTTGTCGCAGTACGCAGGCTCCACGACTTCGTGTTCACGCAATTTACGCTGGGGCGCAGTCTGCAAATCCATCCCCTGATCACGGTACCGATGATCTTCAACGGCGGCACCGTCGCCGGGGTGGCGGGCCTGATGCTGGTGCTGCCGCTGCTGGGCGTGGTGATGGTGGTGGGCGAAACGCTCGGGCGCGTTATCACCAACCCGCGCCTGCGCGCGCGCCACCGCAATGCGATGGCGCTGCGGGTCAAGCACGCGAGCGTGGATTTGGTGGCGTGAGCGCGGTGCGCGGCAGCAATGCCGGTGGTGCCGGTGCCGGTGCCGGTGCCGGTGCCGGTGCCGGTGCCGGTGCCGCAGGCTATCGAAGCGGGAGTGTCGGCAGCGCATGTCGCGCGAATTCGCACGATACTGCCCGATAGCGTACGAAGACGGCGCGAGATCGTACGATAAGCGTACGAATTCGCCCGATTCGCATCCGAAATCGCACTATTCCATGCCGAATTCGCACGATTTCATCGGCTCCCGACCAGCCGAGTTCGCTTCAACCTTGCTCGTGCGCACGCGCGCAGACAAGGTGCGCGAATCGTACGGTTTCTGGCACGAGTCGTGCGATTTCGGACGCGAGTCGTACGATTTCGTGTTCGAATCGCGCGGCTTCGTAGCGCTTTCGTGCTGTATCGGCCGAAATAGCGCGAAATCGCGCAAAGCGCGAATACACAAGACCCGTCCCGCTTGCGGCTGGCCGCCGGCTCTGGTGCTGATCCGCGTGTCACCTTCGTTCATGGCATCGCCGCGTCGATCACCTTGACGTTAGCGCGGTGCGTGATACGATTTGGCTCCCCATGTGTCGCCACGCCATCCACAGTGACCAACGCCATCAAGAACGCTCACACACTCACGGCAAGAAACCCCGGCATCGATATGCTGCGCGGCATATCCATCATGCTGGTGATATTGCATCACCTCGCCTTGCGCATTCCGCTCGCCAAAAGCACGCTCGCCCTGGTGATGCCGGGCTTCCTGCTCAACGGCCTGCTCAGCAATGGCTACGAAGCGGTCTTCATCTTCTTCGTCGTTTCCGGCTTCCTGATCACGTCAAACTCGCTCGAGCGCTGGGGCCGGCTTGGCGCCATCGACCTGCGCGCCTTCTATACACGCCGCGCCGCCCGCATCCTGCCTTGCCTGCTGCTCTTGCTTGCCGCGCTGAGCGCGCTGCATCTGGCCGGCGTCACGAACTTTGTCATCGACAGCGAGCGCCAGTCGCTGGGCCGCGCGCTGCTGTCCGCGCTTGGCATGCACTTGAATTGGTACGAAGGACAAACCGGCTACCTGCCCGCGAACTGGGATGTCCTATGGTCGCTCTCGATCGAAGAAGCCTTTTATCTCGGCTTTCCTTTGCTGTGCATCGGGGTGCGGCGCGACCGCCTGCTGATGCTGATGCTGCTGGTGTTCGCCTGCGCCTTGCCGGCCTTGCGCGCGGCGGTGGACGGCAGCCAGATCTGGCACCAGAAAGCCTACCTGCCGGCGATGGCCGCCATTTCCATGGGCGCGTTCGGCGCGCTGCTGGCGGCGCGTTGGCAGCCAAGCCGCCCAAGCACCTTGCTCCTGCTGCGCGCGGCCGGCGCCGCCGGCATCAGCGCCGTGTTCTACTTCGACGAGGCGGTATGGCATGTGCTGGGCAAAGGCAGCTTGCTGCTGATGACAGCGTCGGCGCTGGCGCTGGTGCTCTCGTTCCACTGGCGGGTGCCTGGCACTGCCGCGCCGAGCCTGCCGGGCACTGGCTGGCTGCAATCGTTTGGACGCCTCAGTTACGAAATCTACCTCAGCCACATGTTCGTGGTGTGGCTGGTGGTCGCCGCATTCACGGCCACGGGCGCGAGCCAAACGCACGCATGGCTCTACTACCTGCCTGCCATCGGCGCGAGCTGGCTGCTCGGCGCACTGGTCGAGCGCACGGTGTCAAGCCCATGCCGGCGCTTTCTCATGCGCCGTGCACATCCTGGCGCGGTGCCGCCCGCAGCAGCGGCTATTCAACCGTCTCGATAATCAATTCGCGACTGTCGGCCACGCCATTGGCATCCACCACACGCAAAAGGTAGCGTCCGGCACGTGGTGGTCGCCACGACAGCGATTCGCCCGGCTTGCTTGAGCCGAGCAGGGAGTCGCCGGCGAACCAGTGCAGTTCGGTGCCGGCACCGCCAGCCTCGGCGCGCAATAGCAGCGGCTCGTGCTGGCCAAGGCGCTGCAGGTGCGTCACGCCACGCAGCGGACTGACGATGTGCGGGCCACCGTCCGCGCCGCCCTGCTCGCTGGCGCATTCGCCTTGCGGTGGCGCGCGCAGCGCCATGCCGGCTTTCTTGAACACGGCCAGCATATCGGACGGCCAGTATTCGAACACTTCCACGCGCGTGTCCGGACCGGCTGCGCAGGCGCGCAAGCCGGTGCGGGTGTTGATCAGCACCGCGCGGTGCAGCGTGCTTTGCCGGATCGGTGATTTACCGGCGATGAACCAGGCCGGCGCCTTCACGGGACACTCGGCGTTTGGCAGATCGCCGCTGGCGGCGCACACTTCGATGCGGCGCAGGTTCGGCGGGCGCTGGCTTGGCACTTCGGCGCGTTCGAGTTTTTCGGCGCGCATCGCATCGACCACGCGCAGGAAAAGCGGCGCGGCGGCGTCGATGCCGATGAAGGCTGGATTGCTGGCGCCGTCGAAATTGCCGACCCAGACCACCAGCACGTGGCGACCGAACACGCCGGCCGTCCATGCGTCGCGAAAGCCCCACGAGGTGCCGGTCTTCCACGCCACCACCGGGCGCGCCGGCGCGAAGGTGTCCGGCCGCGGCGTCTGGCGCAGCATGTCGAGCGTGATGAAGGATGCCTCGGGGCTGAGCAAGGTCACCGGCTTGGCGCGCGGCTCCATGCGCACCGCGTCGTCCTGCAAGTAGCGCAGCGGCTGCCATTGCCCCTGGTTCGGCAGGATCGCGTACAGCTGCGCCAGTTCCTCCATCGTCACCTCGGCGCCACCGAGTGCCAACGCCAGACCGTAGTGGGCTTCCGGCGCCAGCTTCTGCACGCCCGCCATCTTCAGGAAATCGTACAGGCTCGGCTTGCCCAGACGCGAAGCCAGATCGACAGCGGGAATGTTACGGCTGCGGATCAGGGCCTGGTTCGCCGCAATCGGCCCACTGAAACGCCCATCAAAATTCTCGGGTGCGAAGGCGCCGAAATTACTAGGTAGGTCCTTCAGGATCGAGGCCGAATGGATCAGGCCCTGGTCGAGCGCCTGTGCGTAGATGAAAGGCTTGAGCGTCGAGCCGGGCGATCGTTTGCCGAACACGCCGTTGACCTGGCCGAATATGGCCGCGTTGGCATAGTCGCTCGAACCCACCATGGCCCGCACCTGCATGGTGGAAGTGTCGACCAGCAGCGCGGCGGCGTTGTGGATGCCATGGTCGGCGCGCGACTTGACGTATTCGCCCAGCACGCGCTCGACCAGCAACTGCAAGCGCAGGTCGAGCGATGAATGCAATTCGCGTTCGCCGTTCGCGCGCAGCAGGTAGTCGACAAGGTGCGGCGCCGCGAAAGGCAGGCTGCGCCGCTTTTGGAACGGCAACGCCAAAGTGGCATCGTTGGCAAACTGTGCATCGCCTGGATGGCGCGCCACCCACAGCGCGGCCAGGCGGCGGCGCGCGCGCCGCAGGGCATCGGCATCCTCGCCGTCGCCCTGGCGCTTGCGCGGGTTTTGCGGAATCACGGCCAGGTTGATCGCCTCCGGCACGCTCAGCGCACGCACCGGCTTGCGCCAGTAGGTCAGGCTGGCGGCGCCCACGCCTTCCACGTTACCGCCATACGGCGCCGCATTCAAGTACGCTTCGAGGATGTCGTGCTTGCTGTAGCGTAGCTCCAGCCACAGCGCGGCACCCGCCTGGCACAGCTTGCCGCCTACGCTGCGGCTATCGATGCGATACAGGCGCCGCGCCAACTGCATCGTGATGGTCGAGCCACCGATGCGACGCTTGCCGCTGGCCGTCGCCAAACTGGCGCGCGCCAGCGCCCACGGGTTCAAGCCCGCGTGCCAGTAAAACCACTTGTCTTCGTACAGCAAAGCCGCTTCCTGCATCGGCGCGGCGATCTCTTCCAACGGCACCCACAAGCGGTATTGCTGGTCGCTCGCGAGCGTCATGCGCAGCAGTTGGCCATCGGCGGCCAGCACACTGCGCGAGGACGGCAAGGCATCGCGCAGCGCGGCCTTGGGCAGAAGGCGCGGCACCAGCAGCAAGGCCGCCAGCGCCAGCAAGGCGATGCGGCGCCGGCGGCCGATCCGCTCGAAGCGACGCCCCATCGTCGCGCACACGCCGCGCACCGTCCCCGCCAGCGTCATTTCGCCACGGGCTTGACTTTGAAGGTGGCGGCGGCCGAGCGCGCGAACACGCGATGCTCGTACATGGCTTCGCCATACGCGGCCGGCACCACAAAACTGCCGGCGTTGGTGGCGCGCGCCTTATACGTCACTTCCGTCATATTGTGTTCGACGCTGCCGTAGAAAATCACGCGGTCTTCGCGGATGTCGGCATAGTCGATGCGCCAGGTGCTCTTGCCGCCCAGGCGGCGGCGCCACAATGGCGTATCCGGTTCATCGCCATCGGACGGCGCGTTCAGCACCGGCTCCAGCCCGCCCGGCAGCACGTCCACCAGCGCCACCTGCGCCAGCGAATTGCGATCGAGCGCGCGCACCCGCACGCGCACCGTGATCTCGTCGCCGATCTGCGCCTCGCCCACCACCTTGCCGCTGGCGTCGAGGAATTCATGGATGATCTCCATGCCCTGCGACTTGGCCTCGTTCGGCTGCGCGCGCTCGAAGCCCGATTCAGCCCACGAGTAAAACAGCGGCAGATCGCCCTGGTTGCTCAGTTTGACCTTGGCGGTGGCAGGCGGCATCGTCATGCTCGCCAGCGCGAACTGCTGCGGCAGCGCCAGTGCCGTGGCCAAGCCCTTGGCGTCGATCGCCGTCACGCTAACCTTGCCGGCGGCCGACTGCGCCGCCGCGTTTGCGTAGGCGTCCACCGCCAGCATCACGCTCGCCGCCGAGTGGCTTTGGTAGTAACCGTCGCGCACGATGTGGCCGAGCCGGTCCCAGTAATCGGCGGGCAGCTCGCGGATGCGGGCCGGGAAGTGGCGCGCCACCACCGCGACCAGGGCCGCGTCGTGCACCAGCGGGTCGTAGTAGTAGTCCCAATACCAGTTGCGGCGGTAATCGTCTTCCTTGCGCAGATAGGCCATGGCCGGGTCGAGCAGTTCGCGCGCGACCGCCTCCTGCTTGAGCAGCTGGTAGCTACCGGCCAGGTAGACGGCGCCAAGGTCGCGCCGCAGGACATCCCTGGCGCGCTCGTCACGCGCGTTCGCGATCTCCTTGCGCTGGGTCTCGCGCAGGTTGGTCAGCGCCGCCGTCGTCACCACGCCCTGGCGCGTGAGCAGGTAGGCCGCGTAAGCCTGGGTGCGCCACAAATAGGTTTCGCGCGCGCTCTGCGTGATCTGCCCTTGCAGGTACACGTTCGCGCGCTGCAGCATGTCGTTCGGGACCGCCAGCTTGCGCTCCTTCGCCTCTACCAGCAGGCTCGCCACATAGGTCGTCGCGAACAGGTCGGACTGCCCGCCTGGCCACATCGAGAAGCCGCCATCGGCGCCCTGGCGTGCGCGCACCAGCGCCAGGTAGCGCTCGAGCACCTTGCGCGGGTCCGGCAGCTCGTCGCCGGCGCGCTTGGCTTTCATCAGTTCCTTGGCTAGCGCCGCCTGGGTGCCGATCACCACCGCCGGGAAGGTCTGGCTGGTGATCTGCTCGGTGCAGCCGTGCGGGTAGGCGTCCAGGTATTGCAGCAGGCCGCTGGTGAAGGCCCACGGCGAACTCGACACCGCCGCCTCGCTGCGCTTGAAGTTCGGGTACATGTCGGCCTGGGTGGCGATCTCGCCGCTGCCCTTGAAGGTGCCGGTCTGCACCAGCGTCACGTAGGCCGAGGCTGGCCGCACGCTCACGTCGGTCGATAGGCGCGCCTTGGCGTCCTTGGTTTGCGCGCTAAAGACCACGCTGGCCGATCCCAGCTGCGCCTTGTCGCCCGCCTTGGCGCGCACCACGAACTTGGTGGACGCTTCCGAACGCTCGCTGATCTTCAAGCTCTGCTGCGCGCTGCCCACCACCTCCAGGCCGGGCGAGACGGTGAGCGAGAGCGTCACCGGCGCATCCTTGCCGGAACCGTTGGCATTATTGGCCACGCCGATGCCGATCTCGACCTCGTCGCCCGGCGTGATCGCCACCGGCACGTTCGGCAGCAGCACCAGGTCGCCGCGCACGGTGGTGGCGGTGGTGGCCGCCGCCGCTTGCGCGTCGTTGATTACAACCGCCATGATGCGCAGGCTGCCGTTGAAGCTCTCCGGCGGCGTGTAAGTGAAATCGCGCGTGCCACTGACGTCCACCACGCCCGACCAGTACACCACCGGCTTGTCGGTCTTGCGCTTGAAGGGGTTGAGGTTCTTGCCGAGCAGGCCTTCGCCATCGCCGCCCGGCGCCGCCCCTCCCATCAGCTTTTTGAACTCCGGCAGGATCAGGTCGAGCGTCTGCTGGGTGCTCACTTCCAGGGCTTTTTTCTGGAAGAAGAACTTGAGCGGGTCGGGCGAGGCGTAACGCGCCACCTGCAAGATGCCCTCGTCGACCGCGAACACGATGGCGCGCGAAGGCGTCTTCGCTTCCAGCCGTATCGTCAAGGGCTGACCGGGCTTGACCGTCTTGGGCGCGTGCAGCGTGATCGGGTTGGTGCGGCGCGCCAGGCTGGTGGCGAACGGCACCACGCCGTAGCTCATCGGGCTCATGTAAATTTCGTTTGAGCCGATGTCGCGCGCGAACTGCACCGACACATAGCCATTGCCCTCGAAGTCCTTCGGCAGCGTGATGTGCTGGACCGACGCCGTCTCGGTGGTGCGGAACCACTTGTGGGTGAACACATGGTCGCGCTCGATCGTGATCAAGCCGGCGCCCACATAGGGCGCGCGGATGCTGATCTCGATGTCCTCGCCCGGGTTGTAGTCCTTCTTGTTGAGCGCCATCTGCAGCTCGGCGTTGCGGTCGAGCGAGCGCGACACGTTGCCGGTGCCGGCCACGCTGTAGTCGATGCGCGCCAGCGTCAAGCCTTGCTCGTCGCGCAACGCGTAGGCGAAATTGCCCGGGGTCTGGGTCGCGAGCGGCAGCTTGGCGCCAGCCGCGCCGATCGCGTACGCGCTCTCGCCCAGCACCGCCTCGGTCGCACGCGACTCGTACTTGAGCGTGCCGTTGGGCTGCTTGACCAGCACCGACACCACGCGCCGTTCGATCCGCACCAGCTTGAGCTTGTCGACCGCGGTCTTCTTCGCCTTCGGATCGATGGCGATGAAGGAGGCGTTGCGCACGCCGTTGCGGGTGATGAAATCGAGCTCGCCGTCGACCTTGTAGCCGACCAGGTAAGGGCGGTCCGACACCAGCGCGCCCGCCTCGGCCGACACGCTGCGCCCGCCCTCGGGCTCGAAGGCTTTGGCCACCAGGTACAGCTGGTAGGTCGCCTGCGCGTAGCGCTGCAGGCCGAGCGGCAGCTCCACATTGCCTTGCGCGTCGGTCGAGGCCTTGGCCAGGTTGTCCTGGAATTTCTCCTTCGCCCGCTGCGGGTCGGAGAAAGTGTAATCCGGGTAGCTGGGGAAGGCCGGGTAGGCCGGCGAGAGCGTCAGCTGCGCTTCCACGCGGCGCTCTGGCGCCGCCGTGCCAAACAGGTTTTGTACGTTCACTTTCGCGCTCAGGTCCTGCGGCGAGATCCAGCCCTCGCCCGCCTCGCGCGACAAGCGCGCCACCACCTTCATCCGGTCGGGCATGAACTCCTGCACCTTGACCGTCACCGAACCCAAGCGCAGCGGCGGCGTCTCCGGCGTGCCGGGCGCGGCGCTGCCGCTATCGCGTCCCAGGTTCAGGTTGATGGTGTAATTGCCGGTGGGGGAAGTATCCTGGGTCGGCTGCGCGAAATCGGCGATGCCGCCGGGGCCGAGCTTGAACTTCTGACGCCGCACTACCAGGCCGCGCGCATCGATCACTTCGGCTTCCACCGGCAGGTCCGCCAGCTTCTGGTTCCAGCCGACCGACTTGGCGACGATGCCGACATTGATGGTGTCGCCTGGGCGGTAGATGCCGCGGTCCGAGAACATATAGGCCTGCACCTGGTTCGGCAGTTCGCTCGTGCGCAAGCCGCCGATGTCAAAGCGCGACAGGTCCAGGTTGCGGTCGACGCGGTTGAGCGGCAGGAAGCTCAAGTCGCCGCCCTTTTTCACCACCAGCACCACCGGCGCTTTTTCGCGCACGAAGTTGGCCAGGCTCGGCAGGTGGACGGTGCCATTGGCATCGGTGGCGCGCGCCACCAGCACGCTGCCGTTGCGGCCCCACACCTCGACGCTGGCCGCGCCGACCGAGGAGCCGTCGTGGATCGACTGCACGAACACGTCGCGCCCGCCGTCCGAGCCAAGCTTGGAGACGATGCCCAGGTCGGTCACGATGACCAGGCGCCGGTCGCGCATGCGCGACAAATCAACCGCCTCCGGCGCCTCGTCTCCACCATCGCCACCCTCGCCTTCACCCTCCCCTTCGCCGTTGTAGCGCGGCTTGTCGGTCTCGTCGGCCTGGCCGCTCTTGACGTTCGGGTCGTAGCCCTGCACCGTCAGGATGAAGATGCCGCGCCGGTCCGCCGCGTCCGCGCGCAGGTACTCGGAAAAATCGACTGTCTCGTAATGGGTCTTGCCCGGCTTGAGATTGAGCGGGATCGATTTCTCGAAGCGCTCGGTCAGACTATCGGGCGTGATGCCGTTATAAAATTCCGGCTTGCTCATATCGGCGCCGCCCGCCTGCGTCACCAGGTGCTGCAACTGCTGCGGCAACAAGCGCCCGATCTCGACGCGCACGCCGGGCAGGTCGCGGATCAACAGCGGCAGTTTCTTCTCGCCCGATAGCGCCAGCAGCGAACCACGGCTCATGATCGTCAATTCCGGCGCCGAGCGCTTGATGCGGAAGATCTCTTCGCGCACGGCGCCCAGCTGGTAGCCGCCGGCCGACTTCAAGCCTTTCTGGATGCGCACGAACATATACCGCCCCGGCTCGGCCACGAACTTGAAGGCGTGGGTCTCGCGCGTTTCGCGCTCGGCTGGCAGCGCCGCCAAGTTCACCTTCTGCGACTTCTTGAGCACCTCGGGCGTGATCTCGTTCGGATCGGCCCAGCTGTTGTTGTCGGCCCCCTCGTGGGTGGCCGGCAGCAGCCAGGCGCCGGTCGCGCGTACCATTTCCTTCTCGTGCACCGCCATTCCGGTCGTGACCTGCAAGACGTTTTCCGGATCGCCCGAATCGCCCGTCACCATCACCTGCTTCAACTCGGCCACGTCCAGGCTATACAAGCCGGGAATCGAGAGCGCCTTTGTGTTCGAATCGTCGATGACGTTGCCGCCGCGCTGGGCCTTGACGCCGGCGCCGACCGTCAGCACCAGGCTGGTGGTGTCTGCCGGGATGGCGAGCGGCTCCGAAAACACGGTCGCCACCAGATGCCATTTGTCGTAGGTGACGGTGAGCTTTTGGGCGGTGTCCGCCTTGCCGAACAGGGCCGAGCCGTCGCCGTCGGCCTTCAGGCTCAAGCGCTTTTCAAACGCCTCCACGTCCACCGGGTGCGAGAACGCAATGTCGAACACCGCCTTGCGCAGGTTGAACTGCACCGGATCCTGGTAGAAGGTCGCCTCGCGCACCTTGTACTCGAAGCGCGGCGAATGAAAGGCGATGCTGCGCTCGGCGTTCACGTGCGGCGCCAGCGTCTTGGCGCCGAGGGTGACGCTGTAGTCGACGCCGATCGGCCAATCCTGGGCGGGCGTGAATTCGAGCGTGGTCGCTGAGCTCCAGACCCACTTGCCGGCCACCTTGGGCTCGACCTCGACGTCTTGCGCCTCCTTGCCCACGCGCGCCAGCGGCGCGGCCGACGTGGAGAAGGTCAGCACCAGCGGATTGGGTTTGCCGTCGTTTTCGATCTGGGTGCGCTCCGGATTGGCGACCTTGACGTCACTGGCCGTGGCTTGCCCGCGGTCCGGCTGCACGCTGTGCCACTTGGCGAACATGCCTTGCCAATCGAAGCGCGCCAGGCGCGGCCCGGCCACGGCGCCCGCCGCCAGCAGCAGCGCCAGCGCCACCCAGGCCGCCTGCGCCGCGGCCAGACGGCCAAGGGGCGCCACGCGGCCGGCCATCCACACGCCCCAACGCGGCGGCGCCCAATGCCCGAGCAGCGCGCCAAGCAGGCGGACCAGCGGCCGCAGCACAAAGGCCAGTGCGCGCGCACACGCGGCGGCCATCCGGAAAACAGCATCGTTAAGCTTCTTCATTGCGGCTTCTATCCTCTTAGGTGGCGGCGCGGCAGAGGGGAATTATAGCGACTAATGTTGGCATAAAGTTAGCTCCTTGCGGGCTGGCCGGCACGCCGGCGTGCGCGCGCTGTCCGAAAAACGTCAGCCTGCGCGCGAAGTCCACCGCCGGCGCGGACGGCGGCTTAGAATGGGCTCCGGAGGAAGATAAATGCGAACCGATACGCTCGCGCGCACGCTGTCGAACATCCTGCTTCTCGCCCTGGCCTATATCCTGGCCGGGCGCCTGGCGCTGCTGCTGGCGATCCCGCCCGGCTATGCGATGGCGGTCTACCCGCCCGCCGGGCTGGCGCTGGGCGTGGTGCTGGTCAAAGGCTACCGCCTCGCGCCCGGCGTCGCGCTTGGTTCCTTCCTGCTCAACCTGTGGATCGGATGGGAGGCGCAGGGCGCGCTCAGCCTGGCCGCTTGCGCCTTGCCGCTGTGCGTGGCTACGGGCGCCGCGCTGCAAGCGCTGTTCGGTGCCTGGCTGATCCGGCGCTGGGTCGGCTATCCGAACGCGCTCGACAAGGAATGGCGCATCATCCGCTTCCTGCTGCTGGCGGGCCCGGTCGGTTGCCTGGTCAACGCCAGCGCCGGCGTGGGCGCCCTGCACGCCTTCGGCCTGGTAGCCTGGCAGGACGTACCCGTCAACTGGGTCACCTGGTGGATTGGCGACACCCTGGGCGTGCTCACCATCAGCCCCATCGTCCTGATCGCATGGGGCGAGCCGCGCGACATCTGGCTGCGGCGCCGCCTGTCGGTGGGCTTGCCGCTGCTGGCCACCTTGAGCCTGGTGGTGGTCGCCTTCCTGTTCGTGCGCCACGCCGAACAACAGCGCCAGTCCGACCAGTTCCAGCAAAAGGCGCAAGGCATGGCGGCCACCCTCCAAACGCGCCTGGACAGCTACACCGCCATGATCGAAAGCACGCAGCGCCTGTTCGCCAGCAGCGAGAACGTCACGCGCGATGAATTCCATTCCTTTGTGGCGCCAGCGCTGCTGCCAGACGCCAGCTTGCAGGTGGCCGAATGGGCGCCGCTGGTGCAGGCGGCGCAGCGCGCGCGCTACGAGCAGGAGCACAAGGACGCCGGTTACCCGGGATTCGCCATCAGCGAGCGCGGCGCCGGCGGCGCCCTGGTGGACGCGCCCACGCGTGCATCCTACCTGCCGGTCGACTACCTCGAACCGTACAACGCGAACGCTTCGGCGCAAGGCTTCGACCTGGCCTCGGACGAACAACGCCGCGCCGCCATCGAGAACGCGCGCGACAGCGGCGTGCCGGTGGCCAGCGTGCCGGTGCACCTGGTGCAACTGGCGCAGCAGGACAGCCGCATCGGCATCCTGCTGTTTTGCGCGGTGTACCAGCCCCATATGCGTTTGAACAGCGTGGCCGAGCGGCGCCTGGCCTTTCGCGGCGTGGTGCTGGCGGTGGTGCGGCTCGACACCCTGGTCGAATCGCTGTTTCCGGCCGAGCTGCGGCGCCAGATCGAATTGCGCCTGTTCGACCCCGGCGTGGCAGGTCAGCCGCTGGCCGTGTTCGACACTATGCAGGGCGAAGGCATGCAGGGCCCGGCGAATGCGCCGCCCTTCGCCACCACCCTGCACATCGGCGGGCGCGCCTTGCATCTGCAGGCCCGCCCCTCGCAGCTGTACTGGCAAGTGCACAAGACCTGGTCGGCCTGGTGGGCCCTGGTGAGCGGGCTATGCTTCACCAGCCTGACCGGCATGTACCTGCTGCTCGTAAGCGGCAACGCGTTCGGGGCCGAACGGCTGGCCGCGCGCCGCACCGAGGAACTCCAGTCGAGCAAGGAGGAACTGGCGCATAATGCACGCCTGCTGCACACGGTGATGGACAGTACCACCTCCTACGTGCATGTGCGCGACCTCGATGGGCGCTTTTTATATGTCAACAAGGAGTACGAGCGCGTGTTCGGCTTCGACCAGCATGCGGTGATCGGCAAGACCATCGAAGACGTGTTCCCGCCCCACCTGGCGCGCAAATACCGCGCCAGCGAGCGCGCCGTGATCGAAAGCCGCGGCCCGCTGCGCACCGAGGCGATCGTCCAGTATCCGGACGGGCCGCACACCTTCCTGGTGGTGCGCTCGCCCCTGATCGACGAGAGCGGCGCCGTGATGGGGGCCGTCGGCGTGGGCACCGACATCACCCAGCGCAAGCGCGACGAGGAAGCCATCGGCGCGGTCAACATGCAGCTGGCGGCCACCACGCGCTTGCAGCAGGCGATCCTCAACGGCAGTAATTTTTCCATCATCGCCACCGACACCGCTGGCCTGATCCAGGTGTTCAACAGCGGCGCCTCGCGCATGCTCGGCTATGCGCCGCATGAGATGGTGGGCCTGTGCGACCCGGCCATCGTGCACGACGCGGGCGAGATGGCCGCTTATGCGCGCAGGCTGAGCGTGGAACTGGGCCACGCGGTGGCGCCCGGCTTCGAGGCGCTGGCCGCGCGCGCGCGCCACGGCGGCGCCGACGAGCACCCCTGGACCTACGTGCGCAAGGACGGCAGCCGCTTGCCGGTGATGCTGTCGATGACGGGCCTGTTCGACGAAGCGGGCAAGGCCACCGGCTTCCTGTGCATCGCCTACGACCTCACCGAGCGCAACAAGGTCGAGAACATGAAGAGCGAATTCATCTCGACCGTCTCGCACGAATTGCGCACCCCGCTTACCTCGATCCGCGGCGCGCTCGGCCTGATGGCGGCAGGCGCGGTCGGCACCATCCCGGAGAGCGCCATGTCCTTGCTCGGCATCGCGGCCAGCAATTGCGAGCGCCTGGTGCGCATGATCAACGACATCCTGGACGTGGAAAAGATCGAATCGGGCCAGATGCGCTTCCAGATCGTGGTGCAGCCGCTGCGCCCGGTCATCGAATACGCGATCGCCGCCACCAGCACTTACGCCAGTGAGCACCAGGTGCGCTTCGTGCTCGAGGGCGAGGAAGACGGGGCCGAGGTCGCCGTCGATGGCGACCGCCTGTCGCAGGTGATGATCAACCTGCTGTCGAACGCGGCCAAGTTCTCACCGGCCGGCGCCACCGTCACGGTGCGCCTGCAGACGCTGGGCCAGAGCGTGCGGGTGAGCGTGATCGACCAGGGAAGCGGGATCCCGCCGCAATTTCATGCCCGGATCTTCCAAAAATTCGCGCAAGCCGATTCCTCCGACACCCGTAGCAAGGGCGGCACCGGCCTGGGATTGTCGATTACGAAGGCGATCGTCGAACAGCTGGGCGGGCGCATCGATTTTCGCAGCGAGCCCGGTGCGGGCAGCGTGTTCTACTTCGACCTGCCGCGCGTGGGCGCGCCGGCCGCCGCCCACTAAGCACGCGCGTCATGGTGCGCGCCGGCGGCGCCGACGCCAATGCCGATGCAATAGGCGCGCAACAGCTGGACCAGGCTGTGCGGATCGATCGGCGCCTCCAGCACACGGAGCGTGGGCGCGCCGTAACCATGCATGAGTGCCTCGGCCTCGGGCAGGCTCACACTTCCGGGCGCGGCCACGAGCACGAATTGCCCGACATCGAACATGGCGCCAAAGCGAAGGAAGTCGGCGCCGTCCATGCCGATCATCTCCGCCTTGCAAATAGCGATATCGAAGGAGATGCCCGGCTCGGCCAGCAGGCGCAGCGCGTCCAATGGCTTGGACACCGTGCGCGCCGTCACCAGGCCGGTCTGCCACAAGGCGCGCAGCAGCGCCAATTCGTCGCCGCCATCGGTCCCTACCAATAACACCCTGCACGGGCGCTGCGCGGACGGCGCCAATGCAGCCGTCGGCGCGGACGCGGCCGCGGCCGCTGCGATCTTGGTATTCATGCTGTGTTCCCTCCGTCGTGATGTGCCTCGGATTCTTGTCCCGCGACCAGCGGCAGTTCGAAATAAAATTCGGTCGGCCCGCCCTCGCCCATGCGCAAGGCCAGCACGCCGTAATGCAGGTCGATCAGCGCCTTGGCGATGTGCAGGCTCAAACCGGCGCCTTGGGTACGGCGCCCGTCCGACATATCTGCGTGCATATAGGGTTGGAACAAATGCGCGCGAAAATGCTCGGGAACGCCAGCGCCATGGTCGCGCACCGTCACCCGGGCAGCGCCCACACCGGCCTCGAGCCGCACTTCGACGGCGCTGCCGCGCGGCGCATGCTTGCAGGCGTTCGACAGCAGGCTGGCCATCACTTGCGCCACGCGCGCACCATCGGCCAGCACCATCGCGTCGATGCTGGCAGCAGTGCACTGCAAGGCGATACCTTGACCGGGGTGGCATGCGCGCGCCGTCTCGACCGCTTGCTCGATGAGCGGATGCAGCGTCTGGCGACGCAATTCCATGTGCAAGGTGGAAGCGCGGATACGCTGGGCGTCGAGCATGTTTTCGATCAGGCCGGCCAGGCGCTCGCAATTGCTCTTGGCGATGGCGACCAATTCATGCACTTGCGGCGCCATCCCACCGCTTACACCCGCCGCGAGCAGGCTAAGCGAACCGCGCAGCGAAGTGAGCGGCGTATTGAGCTCGTGCGAGGCGACCGATATCCGGCTCGCCAGGCGTTCCTGCTCCTCGGCCGCGACCGAAATCTGGCGCAGCCCGTCGTCCTGCTGGCGCAGCGCGGTCGGCTGCGCAGGCGCGGCGCTTGCCGCGGCGCCGCGGTGTTCGCCAGCGCGTTCGCCCGTGCCGCCACCGCTGGTTTGGCCTATCCTTGCGCCTAATTTTCCATGTTTATGCACCGCGCCGCCCTCCCTCGCCGCCGCCTTTTGCGGACCCTGCAGCGCGTCCGCTGGTGAGGCGGAACGCGTCGACCAGGGTGGCCAGGCTGCCGGCCTGGCCACGCATGTTTTCCGCCGCCGCTGCCGCTTGTTCAACCAAGGCCGCGTTTTGTTGGGTTGCGTCGTCCATCTGGGTAATGGCGATGTTCACCTGTTCGATGCCGGCGCTCTGCTCGGAACTGGCCACCGTAATCTCGTTCATGAAGCCGGCCACCGCGCGCACCGAAGAAAGCAAGGCCTCCATGGTGCGGCCGGCGTCATCGACCAGGCGGCTGCCTGTGTCGACTTGGTCGACCGAATTCTCGATCAAGACCCGGATCTCGGTGGCCGCACCGGCCGCGCGCTGGGCCAGGTTGCGCACCTCGGCCGCCACCACCGCGAAGCCGCGCCCCTGTTCGCCCGCGCGCGCCGCTTCCACCGCCGCGTTCAAGGCCAGGATATTGGTCTGGAACGCGATCGAATCGATCACCCCAATGATGTCGGCGATCTTGCGGCTGCTGTCGCGGATCGCGCCCATGGTGTCGATCACCTGCCCCACCGTGCGCCCGCTGTGCTGCGCGGTGTCGGAGGCGCCCGCCACCACCTGCTGCGCCTGGCGCGCGTTGTCCGCGTTTTGGCGCACCGTGCTGGTGAGCTGCTCCATCGAGGCGGCCGTCTCCTGCAGCGAACTGGCTTGCGACTCGGTGCGCGCCGACAGGTCGGCGTTGCCGCGCGCGATCTCCGCGCTGCCGTCATGGACCACGCCGCTGGCGTCGCGGATCTGGCCGATCAAGAGCTTGACGTTCGTTTGCAGCACGCGAATCGCATTGAGCACGCTGGCCAGTTCGGCGCCGCCGTCGGCGTTGACGCGCCCGGTCAAGTCGCCGCTGCTCATCTGCTCGACGGCGCTGCGGGCGTGCTCCAATGGGGCCACGATGCTGCGCAGTAGCACGGAACTCCAGGCGAAGGCGAGCGCGCTGCCGGCCAATGCCGCGATGCCGATCCACGGCGCGCCGCGCGGCCCACCGAGCGCCAGCGCCAGCAAGATGAAGGCGAAGGCGGCGGTCGGCAGCAGCGCCGCCAGCCTGATCTGATAGCGCAAGGGCATGCGCTGCAAGCGCTGCAAATGGCTGCGCATGCCACGCTGGTACAGCGCGCCGTCGCGCACACCGAGGCGCTTATCGCCATCGCGGATGGCGCGGTACGCCGCTTCGGCCGCCGCCACCTTGTCGCGCGCGGGCTTGGCGCGGATCGAGGTGTAGCCGATCACCTTGCCGTTTTCGAGCATCGGCGCGGCGTTCGCCTCCACCCAGTAGTAGTTCCCGTTCTTGCAGCGGTTCTTGACCATGCCGGTCCAGGCCCGTCCCGCTTTCAGGCACTTCCACAAGTCTTCGAAGGCCGCCTCCGGCATATCCGGATGGCGCACGATATTGTGCGGCTTACCCATCAACTCGGCGCTGGAAAAGCCGCTGATATTGAGGAAGTCTTGATTGACATAGATGATCTTGCCGCGCAAATCGGTCTTGGAAACGATGGTTTCGTGATCCTTCAAGACATACTCGATGTCGGTCACGGGCAAATTCTTACGCATGATGCTCTCCGAAATATTAATGAACCATGCTCGCGGCCAGGATGGCCGGTGCCGCAGCCGCGAGCGCAGGCTGGCGCGCGGCCGAGCCGGCCAAGCGGCGCGCCGGCGCCAAGGCCATGGCCGCCGTGCGCGCGGGCGCGGGGCGCGCGTCGGCGAGCTTGAACACGCTTACCACTTGGGCCAGGCTATCGGCCTGCTCCTGCAGCGCCCCCGCCGCCGCCGCCGCTTCCTCGACCAAGGCTGCGTTTTGCTGGGTGATCGCATCCATCTGGCTGACCGCCTCGTTGATTTGCTCGATGCCGCTCGACTCGAGCGCGCTCGCCGCGGCCATGTCGGCCATCAGGTGGCTGACTTTGTCGACGCTGGCCACCACCTGTCCCATGGTGGTGCCGGCCTTGTCGGCCAGGAGCGCGCCGGCATCGACATTGGCCACCGATTCGCCGATCAAGTCCTTGATTTCCTTGGCCGCCGCCGAGGCGCGCTGGGCCAGCATGCGCACCTCTGCGGCGACGACGGCAAAGCCACGCCCTTGCTCGCCGGCGCGCGCCGCCTCCACCGCCGCGTTCAAGGCCAGGATGTTGGTCTGGAAGGCGATGCCATCGATCACGCCGATGATGTCGACGATCTTGTCCGAGGATGCGTGGATCGCCGTCATGGTGCGCACCACCTGCTCGACCACGGTGCCGCCCTCGAGCGCCACCTTCGACGCCGACAGCATGAGGATATTGGCTTGGCGCGCGTGCTGGGCATTCACTTGCACGCTGCCGGTCAATTCCGCCATCGAGGACGCCGTCTCCTCGAGCGAGGCGGCCTGCTGCTCGGTGCGGCTCGACAGGTCGAGATTGCCCGCGGCGATCTGGCCGGACGCGGTGGCGATGCTGTCGGTGCCGCCGCGGATGCGCCCGACGATATCGGCCAGGCTGCCATTCATCTCCTCCAGCGCCTGCATGAGCTGGCCGATTTCATTGCTGGCCTTGCATTCGAGATGGGCGCTCAAATCGCCCCCCGCCACTTGGCGCGCAAACGCCACCGCCGCACGCAGCGGCTCGGTGATCGAGCGTGCGATGGCGTAGGCGAGGGCCGCACCCAGCGCCAGCACCAGAACCAGCGCACCGATCAGGGTGCTGCGCTGCCCCTGCAAGTGTGCCACGCGCGTCTTCAAGACCTGGTCCAATTCATCCACCGCCAGCGCGTTGAACTTGAATTGGGCATCGACGGCGGCGGTGAAGCGCGTCACGTAATCGGCCGAGGAAAAGGCGATGGCCGGCGCCATGATGACTTCGCGGCGCGCCAGCGCCATCACGGCGTTCGCATCGGCGTCGGCGGCGTCGGACAAGGGCGCCAGGCGCGCCTTGAGCGCGGCGTCGCTGGCGGTGCCTTTCACGAGCGAACTTTTCATGGCCGCGGCGCGCTCGGCCGCACGGTCGAGCATCGAATACACGATGGCCCGGTCTTCGAGCTCGGCGCTGCCCGCGTTGAGGATGCCGGCGCCCTTGGCGCGCGCCTGGCCCAGCGCCTCGCTCAAGGCCGGCGCCTGGATCAAGGCCGCGTCCATCAAGTAGTAGCTTTCCATTTCGGGGTCGAGCGTGATGCCGAAATAGTCGAGCAGGGTGGCGTGCAGATCGAACAGTTCGGCCACCAAGGCGGTGTGCTCGGCATAGCTGGCCTTGATTGCCAGGCGCCCCAGCGCCACCTTGGGCGCGAGGCCGCGCCAGTTGGCGTAGACGCGCGCCCACGCGGCCCGCAGCGGCGCGTCCTCGACCGAACTGCGCACGGCCAGGTCGAGCGCCGCGTAGGCCTGGTCGGCGGCGGCGGCGATGTCGGCGCGGCGCGCCTTGGCCGCCACATTACCGGCCAGTGCCAGGCTCGACTGCCCGCGGTGCTGCTGCGTCAACTGCAAGGCCAGCAGCAAGGCGCGCGAAGGGGCAATGCCGCTTTGCTCCATGCGGGCGGCGTCGATCGCCTTGCCCGCCTCGGACACGTAAAGGCTCAGCGGCATGGCCACCAGGACCAGGCCGCCAGCGGCCAGTAAGAGAAATTTTTGCCACAAAAACATGCGGTTCAACAGGGCGTTCATACGAGGGCCACCTTTCCATTTCGAATCGACGCGGCGGCCCGCGCATGCGGCGCGGCCGGCCAGGCAAGGCAAGACGCAACGCGAGTGGCGCGCGCGAGCCATGCGAATGAGATACATCATGGGTGTCGGCGGAAATGGGGCCGAGGGACTTGCGAATTGCCGCAGGGAGGGGGCGGCAAGGGTGACACGGCCATGCGTTGTCGGGAGCGGGTTAAAGATCCCGGGCGCGGCGGCCGTACGATTAGCTTAACTAGATATGACTATGAGCAAGATTCATAATACACCCTTTCGGATGGATGGCAAGCAATTGCGCGGCCAGCGCTCAGGTCGGCGCAGCCGCCTTGGCCAGCGTGAACCAGAAGATGCTGCCCTGGCCCAGCTCGCTCTCAAAGGCGATCTCGCCATCCATCATCTGCAGCAGCTTGCGCGTGATGTTCAAGCCCAGGCCGGCGCCGCTGGCGTTGCGCCCGGCGCTGCCGTCGGCCTGGGCGAAGGCGCCAAATATGCGGGCGCGAAATTCCTCGGCGATGCCGCCGCCATGATCGGCGATCTCGACCCGCACCAGCGGGCCGGCCGCGCACACGCGCACCCGCACCGTGTCGCCGCGCGGCGAAAACTTGGCCGCGTTCGACAACAGGTTGGCGAACACCTGCATCAAGCGGTCGGGGTCGGCGCGCACCCAGGCCGGCGCCAGCTCGGCCTCGAGCGCGTAGCTGACCTCGAGCTCATGCGCGTAAGCTGCGTTGGCATCGAGCGCCTGGCGCGCCAGCGCGGCCAGGTCGAGCGTTTCGCAGCGCATGCGCATCTTGCCGCTGGCGAGCTTTTCCATGTCGAGGATGTCATTGACCAGGCCGACCAGGCGCTGGCTGTTCTTGTGCGCGATGCCGATCAGGGAGGCCGCGGCCGCCGGCAAGGTGCCCGCCGCGCCGGCGTCGAGCAAGCCGAGGGCGCCGCGGATCGAGGTCAAGGGCGTGCGCAATTCATGGCTGACGGTGGAGATGAATTCGGACTTCAATTCGTCGATGCGGTGCTGCTCGCGCAGGTCGAGCACGAAGCCGACCCATTCGCCCTCGCCGCCTTCGAGGCGCGACAAGCCCAGCATGACCGGCATGGCGGCGCCGTCGTGGCGCAGCAATTCGATTTGCAGCGGCGCGCCCGCGCCGATGCCGCCCAGCGCCGCGCGCACGCCGGCGCGGTGGGACGGCGCCACCAGCGCCAGCCAGTCCAGGCCCGCTCCCGCGAGGGCGGCGCGCGCATGGCCCGTCATGCCGAGCAAGACGTCGTTGGCGTCCATCACGCGCCCATCCTGCTGGAACTGGACGATGCCGACGATGTTCGAATTGATCAGGCGGCGCAGGCGTTGCTCGCTGCGTGCCAGCGCCGCGTAGCCCTCGCGCACATCGCGTTCGAGCGCAGCCTGGTGGGCGGCGGCGAGCGCGCGTTCGGTGCTGTCGGTGATAAAGCCGTGCCACAGCACGCTGCCGTCGGGCAGGCGCTGCGGCTGCGCGTGCCCCCTGCGCCAACGCTCGCCCTGGCGCGGCAGCAGCACGCGGAATGTGTATTCCCAAGTGCTCAGCGCGCGCGCCGAGGCCTCGATCGATGCCAGCAAGGCGGCGCGCTCGTCCGGATGCACGCGCTCGAGGATAACGCTGGCGTCCTCGCGCACGCTTGCCGGCTCGACCTCGAACATCGCTTCCATGCCGGCGCTGGCGTACGGCAGGCAGGAGCGCCCATCGGGGAACAGCTGGTATTGGTAGATCGTGCCCGGCACCTGGGCCGCCAGTTTGACCAGGCGCGCGTGGCCCTCCTGCAAAGCCTGTTCGGCGGCCTCGCGCTGCGCCACATAGGCGTCGTTGCACATCAAGACGAAGCCGAAGCTGAGCATGGCCGAGATGATGTAGAAACTTAGGTAGCCGATGTCGTTGACCAGGCTCGGCCCGTAGGCGGCCTCGCCGCGCGAGAGGAACAGGTAATAGAGCGTGCGTGCGGCCAGGATCGCCGCGCTCGCGGCCAGCATGGCGCCCATGAAGCGGTGGCTGGGCGGGCGCGGCGCGGCGCCAGTCAGCACGGCCTGCGCGCTCTTGAGCATCAAGGCGCCGGCGCAGGCGGAGATCGCGCCGGCGCGCCACGCCAGGCTGGGACTGAAGGCCGAAAACACGAACAGCAGTGCCACGGTGGTGCCCAGCATGAGCCAGGCCCAGCCCAGGCGCTGCGGCTGGCCCACGAATTGCGCGAGGATCTTCAAGTACAGCAGCAGCGACAGCAGGATCAGGAAATTGCCGGCCACGATGGACAGCGTGTCCGGCAACACGCCGCGCAGCGCGCCCGACACGATCCAGCCGAGCGCCTGCACCAGGGTCGCGCCGGCCCAGTGCGACACGGCGCGCATCTGAGCCAGGTAGCCGCGCGTGACGACATACATCCCGCCGCTCATCATCAAGGAGCCAACAATGATGATGACGATGATGGTGCGCGGATCGAGATTCATGGCGTGGCCGTGGCCGGTGGCGCGGCGCTGTGCATGGGCGCGTCTATGCCTGCGGCGGCGGCGCGACGCACACGCGATTGCGCCCGCCCTGCTTGGCCACGTACAGTGCCGCGTCGGCCGCCTTGAGCAAGGCGTCGGCGTCGGCGCGCCCGGCCAGCTCGGCGATACCGGCCGAGAAGCTGACGTTAAATTCGCCGCTGTCGGCGCGCTGCCCGATTTTCGAGAAGGCCAGCCGGATCCGGTCGAGCACCACGGCCGCGTCGACGGCGCTGGTCTGCGGCATGACGACGGCGAACTCCTCGCCGCCGTAGCGCCCGATCAAGTCGCCGCGCCGCAGCCTTTGGGTGAGCAAGCGCGCCAGGCTACGGATGACATGGTCGCCGACCGGATGCCCGAAGGTGTCGTTGACGCGCTTGAAGAAATCGATGTCGAGCATCGCGAAACTGAGAGGGCCGCCGGAACGCACGCCGCGCGCCACTTCGCGCGCCAGGTGCTCCTTGATGTTCGAGTGGTTGATCAAGCCGGTCAGGCTGTCGTTGGCGATCAGGGCGCGCAGCGCACGGTAACGGTCGGCCCGGCTCGACAGCGACGACACCAGGTGGGCCGCCTCGATCGGCTTGGTGAGGAAGTCGTCGGCCCCCGATTCGATCGCGTCGAGCTGGCGCGCGCGCTGGTCCTCGGTCGACAGGAACACGACCGGCACGTCGATGTGGGAAGCGTCCTGGCGGATCATGCGGGTCAGTTCGATGCCACTGCAGGCGGGCATATAGACATCCATCAGCACCAGCTCGGGACGATATTCGTGCAGCACGCGCAAGACCTGACGCGCGTCGCACAACACCTGCACGTCCATGCCGGCCGCGCGCAGCACCGCCGCGTGGTACTCGGCGTTCTCGATTTCGTCGTCCACCACCAGCACCCGGTAGGGCTGGGCGGACAGGCGTGCGCCGAAGGCGTCGAGCCGGTCGACCAGGCTGACGATGTCGAAAGGCTTGACCAGGAAGGCGTCGCTACCCGCGCGCACCGCCGCCAGCCGGCCCGCGAAGCTCTCGCCGCCGGCCAGGAAAATCAAGCCGAAGGGGGCGGCGTTGGCCTTGCGGATGGCGCCGATGGCCGGAGCGCACTCGGCGATGGCGCGCGCGCTGGCCATTTGCATGACCACCGCCACCGGCGGGCATTCGGCGACCGCGCGCGCGAGCGTTTCCAGGTCGGCCACCACGCGCAGGTGGTAGCCGAAATACTGCAGCTGGTGCGATACGTCTTGCGCGCGCAGCGTATCAGGGTCGAGCAGGTAGACCACGCGCTCGGCGCGCGTGCTGTTGTCCAAGCCGATCAAGGGCGCGGACGCGCCATTGCCCTCGGCGCGGTCCGGCGCGCTTGTGCTGGTCGATGCGCTTGTGCTGGTCGATGCGCTCGCGCCGTCCGCCGTAGCGCTCGCGCCGTCCGCCGCAGCGCAGGCGCGGGTGTCCAGGGCGGCGTCGGATGCCGTGGCGGCGCCGTCCGCCGCGCTCGCGCCTTGTTGCGCGATGACGCGTCCCTGGCGCAGCAAGCCGGCCGCCCCCTCGCGCAGCGGTGCCAGCTGCGCGCCATCGCCAGCGATGATGGCCTGGGCCAGCTGCTCCAGGCGGCGCGCCGTCTGTCCCAACTCGGCGTAGCCGAAGGTGCCGGCCGAGCCGGCCAGGCCATGCAAGACCTGGTGCGCCGCCTTGATGTCGGCCAGGTCTTGCGTATAGCGCAGCAGCGCGCCTTCGAGGGTGTCTAGCCGCTCGGGCAACTTGTCGCGGAAGATGGCGCTGAACTCGCGCATCTTTTCGCGCAAGGCGGCGTCCGGCGTCACGGCGTGTTCCTCGCGTCCCACAGCTGGCGCACCTGCTGCGGCAATTGCATGGGATCGAAAGGCTTGGCGATCACGCCCAGCGCGCCCAGGCTCTTGTAGTAGGCCACTTCGGCCGCCTGCACCTTGGCCGTCATGAAGATCACCGGCACCTGGGCCGTCGCCGCTTGCTGGCGCAGGGCCGCGAGCGTCATCATGCCGTCCATCTCGGGCATCATCACGTCGAGCAGCATCAGGTCGGGGGTGCAGCCGGCGGCCACGGCGGCGAGTGCGTCGCGCCCGGAGCCGCAGGGCGTGAGCTTCAAGCCGCCCACCGTTTCGAGGGCGATGCGCGCGACGATCTGGATGTCGGGATCGTCCTCGACATACAGGATATGGCAAAGCGGACTATCCATCGGTGGCCCTCGAATTGACCGTCATGACGCGCGCGGTCTGCCCCTTATGATAGCCGTGTATCGGAGGAAATCATAGGGAGACGCTGGCCCGTGTCAGCCCCCCCCTCGCCGCAAGTGTCTATGGCAGGTTGGTCGGGATCAGGATGTTGAACAAGTTGCCGTTGCCCTGCTGCCCTTCCACATTGCGGCCCCAGCCCCACAAGGTGCCGTCGGACTGGATGCCGAAGCTGTGCGCGCGCCCCGCACTCAGCGCCACCCAGGTGGTGGCCTTGCCGATCTGGGTGACGCTGGAGGTGTCGTCCTTGCTGTTGTTGCCAAGCTGCCCGTCGGGGTTGGCGCCCCAGGCCCACAAGGTGCCGTCGTTCTTGAGGGCGAGCGAATGGCCGGCCCCGGCCGCGACCAGCTGCCAATTGGTGTCGGTGCCCACTTGCGCGGGGGTGGCGTTATCGACCGTCGTTTCATTGCCCAATTGCCCGGTGGCGTTGCTGCCCCAGGAGAACAGGGCGCCATCGGCGCGCAGGGCCATGGTGTGCAGCGCGCCGGCCGAAACGGCGATCCAGTTCTTGGCCGTGCCCAGCATGCTCGGCGCCGTGACGTTGACGGTGGCCGAGATGGTGCCCTTGCCGAGCTGACCGCTGCCATTACCGCCAAACACCCAGATGCTGCCATCGGTGGCGCGCACGATCGAGTGGGCGTCGCCCGCCGACAGCGAATGGGCATCGGTGCTCCAGCTGACGGCCACGCCAGTGGTGGCCGGCGGCACCGCCGCGGCCGTGACGGTGATCTTGGTCGGGATCCACTTGTCGGTGGTACTGGCGTCGCCCAATTGTCCATTGAAGTTGCGGCCCCAGGTCCACAGGGTGCCATCCTTTTGGATCGCGATGGTGTGCGCCTTGCCGGTGGCCACGGCGGCCCAGGCGGTCGAGGTGCCGATGCGCTTGGGCGCGGAACGGTCAATGGTGCTGCCGTCGCCCAGTTGGCCGTTCTGGTTGGCGCCCCAGGCCCATAGCGAGCCGTCGCTGCGCAAGGCCACGGTGTGGAATTCGCCGGCCGCGATGCTGGTCCAGGTGGTGGCGCTGCCAGCCACGATGGTGGGCACCTTCTTGTCGATCGTGCTTTCGTCGCCGACCTGGCCGGAACGGTTCAAGCCCCAGGCCAGCAAGGTGCCGTCCGCCTTGCGCGCCACCGTGTGGCTGCCGCCGGCGGCCACCGCCACCCACGGCGCCTTCACCGTCAAGGTGGTCTTGCCCGTGACGTTACCCAGGCGCACGGTGACGGTGTCGCTGCCCACGCTCTTGCCCGTCACCAAGCCGGTGCTGAACATGGTGGCGACAGTGGTGCCGCCCGTGCTCCAGATCAGGTCGGTACTGGTGATGGGGGTGATCTTGCCGTCCGAATAGGTGCCGGTGGCGCTAAATTGCTTGCTGGTCCCGATCGCGATCACCGGATTGATCGGCGTGATGTCGATCGACTGCAAGGTGGGCGTGACCGGCGTGGTGGTGGACGAGGAAGAGCCACCGCCGCCGCAGCCGGCGAGCAGCGCCAGCAGGGTGAGGCCGGCGCAGCGGGAGACAAAACGGGCGAGCGTGTTTTTCATGGCATTTCCGCGATCGAGTGGGGTGGAACGCAGGGGCACTGCGCACCATCATATATACGCAACTCTAGCGCGCAAGCGCTTTGACCGATCGCAAGAGCTGAACCGGTTTTGCTCCGCTATTTCGGAAATGACAAGTGACGGGCCGTATTTTTGGTCCGCTTATTTGCGCCCGCCGCTCCTGGCAGCACCCGGCTTGGCCGCCGCCGGCGCGCCCGGCTTGGCTCCAGGCTTCACGCCCGGCTTGGCGCCCACCGTGGCGCCCGGCTTGGCGCGCGTCTTGATGGTCGACAAAATGGACGGGCGCACCGTCGATTCGGGCGCCATGAAATGCGGCTTGATGCTCTGGATGGCGGGATTCAGTGTGCCCTTGCGCTTGGGCGGCGCGGCCAATTTGTCGAGCGTGCCGGCGCCGGCCGTCTGGCGCTTGCGCTCGCCGGCGGCCAGGCCGCCATCCTCGGACGCTTGCCAGCTCGGCACCAGATGCTTGTCGCCATTGCCGATCAAGTCGCCGCGGCCCATCTTGACCAGGGTTTCGCGCAGGATCGGCCAGTTGGCCGGGTCCTGGTAGCGCAGGAAAGCCTTGTGCGCGCGCCGCACCTTGCCGCTCTTGGCCGTCTCCACCACTTCGGAATCGACCGTCACCTTGTGCAAGGGGTTCTTGCGGGTGTGGTACATGGTGGTGGCCATGGCCATCGGCGTGGGCATGAAGGTTTGCACCTGGTCGAGCTTGAAGTTGTTTTTCTTGAGCCATAGCGCCAGGTTGAGCATGTCCTCGTCCGTCGTGCCCGGGTGGGCGGCGATGAAATACGGGATCAGGTATTGCTTCTTGCCCGCCTCGAGGGAAAAGCGGTCGAACATTTCCTTGAACTGGTCATAGGCGCCGATGCCCGGCTTCATCATCTTCGACAGGGTGTTTTCCTCGGTGTGCTCGGGTGCGATCTTGAGCAAGCCGCCCACGTGGTGGGTCACCAATTCCTTGACGTATTCGGGCGAGCGCACGGCCAGGTCGTAGCGCAGGCCGGAGCTGATCAAGACCTTCTTGATGCCGGGGATGGCGCGCGCCTTGCGGTACAGGGAAATAAGCTTGCTGTGGTCGGTGCCCAGGTTGACGCAGATGGTCGGGTAGACGCAGGACAGGCGCCGGCACGATTCCTCGATCTTCTTGTCCTTGCAGGCGAGCCGGTACATATTGGCGGTCGGGCCGCCCATGTCGGAAATGGTGCCGGTGAAGCCCTTGGTCTTGTCGCGGATGTGTTCGATCTCACGCAAGATCGACGGTTCGGAACGGCTTTGGATGATGCGGCCCTCGTGCTCCGTGATGGAGCAAAAGGTGCAGCCGCCGAAACAGCCGCGCATGATGTTGACGGAGAAACGTATCATTTCCCAGGCCGGGATCTTGGCCTTGCCGTAGCTGGGGTGCGGGGCGCGCGCGTAGCTCATGTCGTACACGCCGTCCATCTCGTCCATCGCCAGCGGCAGCGGCGGCGGGTTCAGCCAGACGTCGCGCTCGCCGTGGGCCTGCACCATGGCGCGCGCGTTGCCGGGATTCGATTCGAGGTGGAACACGCGCGAGGCGTGCGCGTACATCACCGGATCGTCCTTGACGACGTCGTAGGCGGGCAGGCGCACCACGGTCTTGTCGTGCTTTTCCTTGGCCAGGGCTTGGCGCTCCTCGCGGCTCATGATGCGGATCGGCTTGATGTTTTCCGGTGCCGCCGCAGCATTGTCCGTGGCGCAGGTTTTCTTGTCCTCTTGCGCCATCGCGTAAGGGTCGGGATGGGCGTCGACTTTGCCGGGCACGTCGACCCGGGTCGAGTTGGCGACCGACCAATCGTCGGCCGGCAGCCAGCCGGGCGGCACCATGAAGGCGGTGCCGCGCAAGTCGCGGATGTCGCGGATGGCTTCGCCAGCGGCCAGGCGGTGCGTCAAGTCGACCAGGGCGCGCTCGGCGTTGCCAAACAAGAGTAGGTCGGCCTTCGAATCGGGCAGCACCGAGCGGCGCACCTTGTCGGACCAGTAATCGTAGTGGGCGATGCGGCGCAAGGACGCTTCGATCGAGCCGATCACCACCGGCACGTCGGGATAGGCTTCGCGCGCGCGCTGGGCGTACACGGTGACGGTGCGGTCGGGGCGTTTGTTCGGTTCGCCATCGGGGGTGTAGGCATCGTCCGAGCGGATCTTGCGGTCGGCCGTGTAGCGGTTGACCATCGAATCCATATTGCCGGCCGTGACGCCGAAATACAGGCGCGGCTTGCCCAGCGCGCGAAACGGCGCGGCCGACAGCCAGTCCGGCTGGCTGATGATGCCGACGCGGAAACCCTGGGCTTCAAGCAGGCGTCCAACCAGGGCCATGCCGAAGCTGGGATGGTCGATGTAGGCGTCGCCGGTGACGAGGATGACGTCGCATTCATCCCAGCCGAGCGCGTCCATTTCGGCGCGCGACATCGGCAAGAAAGGCGCGGCCACGGCGCGGGTGGAGCGCTTGGGGACGCTGGCGAACAAATTGGTGGGGGAGCTCATAGGGCCGCATTGTACCGGAAAACGCCCCGCCGGGCCCGCGCGGCGGCCGAGGACGGCCTCCAATGACGCGAAAATTTGTCTTAGTTTTCAATAACTTGTGCATATTCTGCCACAAAAACAGGCAGCTCGGCATGACTGCTTGCTAAACATCATCTTTGAACAAGGGGCGCGTGTTTGCTATAAATAAGTAAGCCCCTCTGAAGGAGATTGCCATGCGCCGCCGACTGTATTTCATGCTGCCCAATGTGCCCAGCGCCCGCGCGATGCTCGACGAATTGCTGCTCAAGCGCATCGAAGAGCGGTATATGCATTTCATGGCCAAGGACGGCAGCTTGCCGCAGGACATGCCGGATGCGAATTTCCTGCAAAAGACCGACCTCGTGCACGGGGCCCAAATGGGCGCCATGATAGGCGGCGGGGCGGGCTTGATCGTGGGCGCGCTCTTGGTGACGTTTCCGCCCGATGGCTTGTCGCTGCAAACGGTCGCCATCCTGGTGGCGGGATTAGGCGGCGCCATGTTTGGCGCTTGGGCTTCGGGCATGAACGCGGCGGCGGTGCCCAATTCGCGGCTCGCGCAATTTAGCGAGCGCATCGAGCAAGGGCAGGTGCTGTTGATTGTCGATCTGCCGCTGTCGCGGGTGCGCGAAATCGAGGACTTGATCGCCCAGCGCCATCCGGAAGTGAGCTACGGCGGGCAAGAGCCGCATATGCCGGCCTTTCCTTGAGGCGGCCTTGGCGGGTTAGATGCCCATGCTCGACAGGATGTTGCCCAGCTCGCGCAGCGCCGGTTCCAGGCGCGGGTGCTGGGCCGCGAAGCGCGCCGTGATCTCCTGGGTGCGTTCGGCCAAGCCATAGGTGGTGGTGGTTTCGTCTTCCGCGTCGGCGGCGCGCTTGTCCAGCAGCGACTTGATGTCGCCGTCTAGTTGGCGCAGCAAGTCTTGCAATTCCTCGTCGACCGCGTCCGTGGTGGCCAGGTTGGCATGCAAGCTCTTCAAGCTTGCTTTCAAGTCCGTCGTCTTGTCGTTCAACATATGCTCTCGCTGGGTTGGTGGGCTAGTCGCTAAAGTGCGTAGCCAAGTATAACTCTTCCACCTTGGTCCGGGCCCACGGCGTCTTGCGCAAGAACTTCAGGCTCGACTTGATGCTCGGATCGCTGATGAAGCAATTGATGTCGATACGTTTACCGAGTTGGTCCCAGCCATAGTAATCGACCAGCCGCGTCAGTATGGCTTCGAGGGTCAGGCCGTGCAGTGCTTGAATGCTCATCGCCGCAGTATATACCGCGCAGCAAGAAGTCAAGAAGGGGACGGACCCCTGTTTAGCGGAAATGCGCGCATTTCCTCTAAGTATTCGGATAAAATCGCACTGTCTCTTGCCGGTGCGCATTTCCTCTAAACAGGGGTCCGTCCCCTTCTTGACTGCTTGCTGCCTGGCGTGGCGCTTACTGGCCGTTCAAGCCGCGGCGCTCGAGCAGCGGTTCAATCTTGGCGTCGCGGCCGCGGAAGCTGCGGTACAGCTCGAGCGCGTCGCCGCTGCCGCCGCGCGAGAGCAAGCTCTTGCGGAACCAGTCGCCATTCTTGCGCTGCAAGCCGCCGTTTTCCTTGAACCACTCAACCGTGTCGGCGTCGAGCTTTTCGCTCCACAAATACGCGTAGTAGCCGGCCGAATAGCCGCCGCTCATGCTATGCGAGAAGTAGGCGCTGCGGTAGCGCGTGGGCACGGGCGCAAAGTCGGCGCCCGCGTCCTTGAGCGCGGCCGCTTCAAAAGCGACCACGTCGGTCGGCACCTGGGCCGGCGTCAGCTGGTGCCAGCGCTGGTCCAACAGGGCCGCCGCCAGATACTCGGTGGTCATGAAGCCCTGGTTGAATTTCTTGGACGCGGCGACCTTGTCGAGCAATTCCTTGGGCATGGGCGCGCCCGTCTTGTAGTGCTTGGCGTAATTGGCCATCACTTCCGGCCACACGGCCCACATTTCGTTCACTTGCGAAGGATATTCGACGAAGTCGCGCGGCACATTGGTGCCCGAGAAGCGCGGGTAAGTCACGTTCGAGAACATGCCGTGCAAGGCATGGCCAAATTCGTGGAACATGGTCGACACTTCATCGAAGGTGAGCAAGGTCGGCTCGCCCGCCGGCGGCTTGGGAATGTTGAGGTGGTTGGCCACCACCGAGTGCGTGCCCAACAGGCGGCTTTGCGACACATACTCGTTCATCCAGGCGCCGCCTTGCTTGTTGCCGCGCGCATAGTAGTCGGCCATGAAGATGGCAAGCTGCTTGCCGTTGGCGTCGAACACGTCGAACACGCGCACGTCCGGGTTGTACACCGGCAAATCCTTGCGTTCCTTGAAAGACAGGCCGTACAGCTTGCCGGCGGCGTAGAACACGCCGTTAAACAGCACGCTGTTCATTTCGTAGTAAGGCTTGAGCTGGTTTTCGTCCAGATTGTATTTGGCAGCGCGCAGCTTGTCGGTGTAGTAGTCCCAGTCCTGGGCGCCGATGGCGAAGCCCCCTTTTTCCGCGTCCACCAGCTTTTGCAGCTCGGCCGCTTCGCGCTTGGCGTTGTCGACCGCCGGCTTGGCCAATTCGGCCAGCAGCTTGTTGACGGCGGTGGTGTCGTGCGCGGTCTGGTCTTCCAACGAATAGGCGGCGAAGCTCGGATAGCCGAGCAGGGCGGCCCGTTCGGCGCGCAACTTGGCCAGCTTGAGCACGATGGCGCGGCTATCCGAATCGCCACCGTGGATACCGCGCGCCATCGACGCGTCCATCAAGCGGGTGCGGGTGGCGCGGTTGCTCAGCACAGCCAGCGGCGCCTGGCCGGTGGTGTTCGAGAGCGCGATCAGGAACTTGCCATCCATGCCTTTTTCCTTGGCGGCGGCGGCGGCGGTGTCGATGGCCGCGTCGGTCATGCCGGCCAGTTCGGCGCGCGTGTCGACCACCAGGGCCGAGGCGTTCACTTCCTTGAGCACGCTTTGGGTGAAGGCCGATTGCATGCTGGCGATCTCGGCGTTCATGGCCTTGAGCTTGTCCTTGTCGGCCGCCGACAGGCGCGCGCCGGCGCGCACGAAATCGGTGTGGTAGCGCTCGAGCAAGCGCTTCGCTTCGGCGTCGAGCTTGAGGCTGTCGCGCTGCTCGTACAGCGTCTTGATGCGCGCGTACAGCTTGGCGTTGAGGAAGATGGCGTCGTTGTGGGCGGCCAGCTTGGGCGCCATTTCGCGGTCGATCGCGTCCATGTCGTCGTTGGTGTTGGCGCCAGCGAGGTTGGCGAACACGGTCGAGACGCGTGTGAACAATTGGCCGGAGCGGTCCATCGCCACCACCGTGTTCTCGAACGTGGGCGAATTCGGATTGTTGGCGATCTTTTCCACTTCCTTGACTTGCTCTGCCATGCCGGCCGCGTAGGCGGGCATGAAGTCGCTATTTTTGATCTTGTCGAAGGCGGGGAAATGGAAGGGCAGCGGGCTCGGCTTGGCGAAAGGATTGTTCGCTTGCATCTTGGCGAGCGGGGCGGCGGCGGGCGCCGGGGCGGCCCAGGCGGCATTGCCCAAGGCGAGGCTGGCCGCGATCAGCAGCAGTTGTGATGGTTTCATGGTGTCTTCCGGATTTTCTTATGAGAAATGCTGCAAAGGCTGTTTGCAGCGCTTGAGCGCGAGATGATATCAGGATGCCTTGTCTGAAGCGACAGATTCGACAAAGTTGACAAGGTCCGGCGGTACCGAAAAGGCGTATACAGCGATTACCATAAAGCGTAGAGTAGTTTTCACACGGCAATTAATCTGGAGAATTAAATTCAGTTTCGTTGCCAACCCCGGCTCAGCGCCGATTCCGTACTAGGTCACCACCAACAATACGAATGGGAGGGTTTGTTATGGGAATCGCCGCCGCGATGCATCGGTTTGTATCCACGCTCGCTTACGCCACCGTCTTGGCTGTCGTCGGGATGACCGGGACGGCCAAAGCGGACACTTGGTACAAGGAAGTTGAATCAGGGGTCAACAGCATCACGCATGGCCGGGGCGTTTATGGCTGCGCGATCATGGCTGGCGCGCTCAAATGCTGGGGAAGAAACACCTATGGCGAGCTAGGCGACGGCACGAAAATCCAGCGCGTGTCGCCGGTTATGATCATTCCGGAAGGGGTCACCGCGGTATCGACAAGTTTCCAAAGCTGCGCAGTGGTCAATAATGCCGTTCAATGCTGGGGAGGCAATTCGAGTGGTGAACTTGGCGACGGCACCCGCGAAACGCGCATGCGGCCGGTGCCCGTTCCCGGCACCGAGGGGGCGAGCGCTGTTTCGGCCGGCGGCGGATACAGTTGCGCCATCGTCCAAGGCAGCCTCAAATGCTGGGGAATCAACGCGCAAGGGCAGTTGGGCAACGGTACGACCACCTCGTCACTGACACCAATCGTCATCATCGATGCCGGCGTCACTGACATCTCGACCAATGAATTTCAAACCTGCGCCGTGGTTGCGGGCGCTGCCAAATGCTGGGGTTTCAACAATTATGGCCAAGTCGGAAGCGATGGCAGCCCGACCGCGGTACTCAGTCCTCGGACTATGATTGCATCGGGCGTAAGCCAAGTGGCGACAGGCGACGACCATGCTTGTGCCATTGTTGGCCAAGCCGTGCAGTGTTGGGGAGAAAACTACTACGGGCAAATCGGCGATGGCAGCACCACGCCCAACTATACACCGGTCACCGTCGTCAGTGCGGGCGCCACGGCGGTGTCGGCGGGCTGGGGGCACACTTGCGCGATCGTCTATGGCGCCCTCCAGTGTTGGGGGCATGGCCCGGACATCTACTCGCATACGCCACAGACAGTGCAAGCGGTGGCAACGCAAGTCAGTAGCAACCACTTTACGCGCATATTGGTCGATGGCGCCGTCTATTGCGCGGGAGAAGGCGGCCATTGCTTTCCTCTGGCAACGATCGATTTCGCCATTGACCCGGCCGTGGCCAACCGCGGAACCTCCGTGCCCTTGATTGGCCGTTCGACCTCGCCTTTGCCGATCCTGTTCAGCAGCAGGACGCCCGATATCTGCAGCTTAAACGGCAACATCTTGACATCGTTGGCCGGGGGAACGTGCACGGTGGCGGCGGACCAAGCCGGCGACGCCAACTATCAATACGGACCGACCGTTATACGAAGCATCAACATCGTCGCTCTCGCACAGTCCATTTATTTCAATATGCCCTCCGCGCTCATTGCGGGCACCTCGCTGACCCTGACGGGCAGCGCAAGTTCGGGGCTGCTACTAAGCTACGCGAGCACGACCCCCTCTGTCTGCGCCGTCGACGGCCAGACCTTGACTGCGTTTGCCACGGGGCTGTGCAGCGTTGCCGCCATCCAGGGCGGCAACGCGGTTTATTACCCTGCCGCCATGGTCGTGCGTAACGCGAATGTGGCGGGACGAGCGCAAACGATCAGTTTCGGCATGCCAGCAACGCTCGCCATCGGCATGCCGGTGACGCTGTCCGCGACCGCCAGTTCGGGTCTGTCTGTGAGCTATTCGAGCGCGACGCCCGCCATTTGCACTGTGAGTGGAACAATCGTAACGCCGCTTGCCGGTGGCACCTGCAGTGTCATCGCAAACCAGGCGGGAAATGCCGTCTATACGGCCGCGCCAAGCGTCACCAGAAGCGCAGCGGTGAGCTATCCATTGCTCGTCGATGTTGGATTCCTGGCCAATCCGATCATTTCGGGGGAGGCGGCGACGGTGACGGTCAAGATAAGCCCGGCCACGACGAGTGGATCCGTGAGCTTCTATGTCGCCGGCAGTGTTGCGTGCAGCAACGTGTCCCTGACCAAGAACGGTGCGACCTGCAAGTTGCGCAAGCTTGCAGCCGGAACTTATACAGTCACCGTCGTGTACACGAACGGCGCCGTCACGGCTAGCGGAGAAGCGATCCTTTATGTGATCAAGGCTTGATCGGGCGCGATCGCATGAGTTAAAGCGGGGGGCACGAGGGGCGTCAAAGCTTTGCTGGCAGGCTGGCGAGCGCCCCTCAAGGCTTAGGAGGGGCGCTCAAATGGCGTTCGATGCGACGGTCTGGCAGCAGCCAGATCAGGGCGACGCCAATGTAGACCCCGAATCCCAACCAAGGATGCAGCAGGGTCAGGGCGATGCCGCACACATACAGGACAAGCGAGAGCCAGCCTTTCTTGTCGCGGCCGACGGCGCGCGCCAGCGGCGCGTCCTTACCATGCAAGCCAATCAGGCAACGCGTCAAGACCGTGTAGGCTAGGCCGCACAGCAATAGCACCACGCCATAACAGGCGACAGGCAAGGCGCTGAAATGGTTCTCGCCCATCCAGCCGGTGACGAAGGGAATCAAGGAAAGCCAGAACAAGAGGTGCAGATTGGCCCACAGCACGGCGCCATTGGTGTGGTTGACCATGTGCAGCATGTGATGGTGGTTGTTCCAGTAGATGCCCACGTAGACGAAGCTGAGCACGTAACTCAGCAGAACGGGGGCTAAGGGCAGCAGAGCATCGAAGGTATCGCCGTGCGGCACTTTGAGCTCCAACACCATGATCGTAATGATGATCGCGATAACGCCATCACTAAACGCTTCGAGCCGGGCCTTTCCCATCACTACTCCTTTAAAAAGCGGATCGCTAATGCACCGGCGAATTTTCGCATACGCGCGGACAAGTCAATTCTACCGATAATGTACTGTACACTTTCTGAATGAAAAATCGGCCAGGCGCTCCAATTCTTGAGTTTGGAATTCCATCGCGCGGCCACATCGCGATAATACGACTATGTCCAAAATAATTTGCCTTGCCATGCTGGCGCTGAGCACCATGCCAGCGTTGTTGTGGGCTGCGCCTGCACCACCGGCCCTTGGCACGATCCATCTCGCCCATGCCAGCCAGGAAGGCTACCCCTTCGATCAGCGCCCCGATTTCCCGGCCGGCGATTATCTCGCCTTGCAATGTACGGGCCCCACCGCCTGCGCGCTCAGCAAGTCGAAGCTGACGGTGAAGGCTGCGACGATCAACAGCTATGGCGGCAAGGCGCCAGGATTTGTCGTCGCCGACAAGGACAAGAGCGCTTCGTTATTCTTGATACGCGGCTTGGCCGCCTTGCGGGAAGGGCCGGTGACGACCTGGTACGCGAACCTGAATTTTCAGCACGCCCCCTTCCACACCACGGACGATTCGTTTTCATCAAAGCAAATTCTGAGCGTCGAGGTTGACAAGGTCGCCTTGGAAATCATCGGGAAGGTGGGGACGGTTGTCGAACAAGCGTGCGGCGCAGACCAGGAATGTCCAACATATCCGTCGGTAAGCTGGCGATTTCGGTTTGGCGGGATCGAGCGCACCTTGTATTCGTTCAAGGGCAACGAACTGGGAACACCGATCGGCATCGACGATTTTGTGGTCTGGATCGGCGACATCGACGGCGACGGCAAGCCGGATCTGGTACTGCGCCCGCAAGAGCGTTCCGATTACCTTGAATTGTCCCTATTCTTGTCGAGCACACTCCTACCGGGCAAGCCTTGGCGACCTTCCGCGAAATTCTACTATTGGGATCCCGCCAATCCAGGATGCTGAGCGGCCGCATCCGCCGGCGCGACCGCTAGGCGCGCTCAAGTCCAATCCCACGCCATCACATGCCATTCCGACGCGTCCGGCGCCAGCAATTGGATGTCGCGAAAGCCCGCGTGCACATGCGCGCCCATCGAGCGCCCATTCTTGTCCGACACCTCGGTGATGATGTAGTCGAATTCAAGCTGCAATTGCCGCTTCAAAGCCTGGTACAGCTGGTCGAAGATGCCCATGCCGCGAAAGGCCGCGTCGATGCACACCTGGCCCATCACGACATAGCGGCAATTGGCGATCGGCGTGCCGGCTATGGCCCCCGTCGCGATCTTCTTGAACATATCGTCGAGCAAGGGGAAGGCGTGGCCATGCTCCTTGAGCATCACCAGCGCGTAGCCCACCACTTGCTCGCCGGACTTGGCGACTGCATGGCGGTAGGGTCCGCACATGCTCTGCAGTTCCGGCACCGTGTATTCCATCGTCACGAAACCCTGGGCATGCCATTGCTCGGCCGCCAGCGCGCGCGCGTGGTTCAAGCGCTGCAGCGCCAATACGCCCTCCAAGTCGGGCACGGCGATGCTCAAGTCGACGCTCAGCATGGCGCCTAGTAGTGCGGCGGGCGGTCGTTGGCCGGTCCCTGGCCCGACTCGCTGGCGTGGCGCACGGTGTCGGCCAGGCGGTTGAGCATGGCTTCGAGCTGCTCGATGCGCCGCCCTTGCTGGTAGACCGTGTGGTTGAGCGACTCGACCAGGTCTTCCTGGTGCGCCAGCTTGGTCTCGAGATCGATGAAACGGTGTTCTGTGCTCACGGTGCTTCCTTGCTGTGAAATTGGGAATTATGCCAGCGGCGTGTAGTCGAAGCCGTTTTGCAGCACGCCCACCAACTGCGCGACGTTCTCGTCGCTCTTGCTGAACTCGACCAGGGTGTCCACGCGCGAAAACCCATTGTTGATGGCATGCACCCAGAATTCGAAACCGCCCTGCTCCGGCGCGCGGTGCAGAACATTGTTGTACAAGCGCGTGACGTAAGCTTCCACATTCAGGTTGCTGCCGTACAGGGAAGTGAATTCCGCGCTGCTCAAGAAGGCGCCGGCGATGTCGGTGCGGCTCACGCCGCGGTCATACATGCTCAGCCAGAAACCCACCCCGCCCGCATCGGGCGCGCGGTCGAAGGCGGCCTGGTAAAGGCGGTAGATGTCGCCGCCGTGGCTGTCGCGTCCCACGTCGAGGGCGACGGCGCCGTCGCTGAACAAGAGGCGCTCGACATTGCTCACCACGTCGGTGCCGGCGCCGCCGCCATGGTCGGCCACGACAAAGCCGTTGGCCGCCTTGGTGACGGTGAAATTGGCGCGCGCCTCGCCATACACCACGCTATCGATGCCGGCGCCCCCGTCGATGAAATTATTGGCTGAGGTGCCCTGCAGGCGGTCGGCCTGCTCGGTGCCGCTCAGGTTGTCCGAACTCACCACCCGGAACGCCAACGGGGCCGACGCGGGCGAGACATTGCCGGCGCCATCAAAGGCGCGCGCACTGACGTTGTAACTGCCATTGGCCATGGCGATGGGCGTGACGCTCCACGCGCCCGCGCTGTTGGCCACGGCCGTGCCAAGCAGCATGTCGGCGCTCGACACTTGCACGCGCGCACCGGCTTCGCTCACACCGCTGATGACGGGCTGGTTGCCGGCGACCAGGCCGCTGGCATTGGCGCTCACGCTCTCGCTGGGTGCGGCGGGTGCGTGCGTATCGACTACGAATGGCAGGGGCGCGCCGGCGCTCGACACATTGCCCGACGCATCGGTGGCGGTGGCGGTGAGGGTGTAGCTGCCATCGGCGAGCGCGCCGCTAGTCAAGTGCCAGGCGCCCTTGGCGGTGGCCGTCGCCGTCCCCAGGCTCTGGCTGCCGTTCCACAGCTGCACCGTCGCGCCCGCCTCGGCATTGCCGGAAAACTGGGCCAGGTTGCCGGCGATGTAGCCGGCCGCGTTGCTCACCACGGTCGCGCTGGGCGCGGCCGGCGGCGTGGTGTCGACCAGGCTTGCCAGCACGAACAAGCCGTCCGCGAAGCGCGCCTGTTCGACCCCGCTCAAGGTGTCGCTGCCGTCGGCGCCGGTGACGATGACTTTGCCTTGGCTGGCGCGGATGGTGTAGGCCGTGTGCAGGCCAGCGAAGATGGCGGTATCGACGCCGGCGCCGCCGTCGATGCTATCGTTGCCGCCATCGCCTTCGAGCGCGTCGTCGAAGCCGGTGCCAACCAGGGTATCGGCGCCACTGGTGCCGGTGATAAAGCGCGCGCCCGTCACGGAACCAACCCCGAGCGCGCCGCCCAGGCCGTCCTGGCCGTAGATCCAGTTGATGGCGGCGATGTCGTACTGGCTGTAGACGGAGTGCGGGCCATCGACCGTGTTGTAGGACATCAAGGTGTTGGCCGTGTTGTCTTGGGCGTCGGGCAGATTGATGTCGTCGTCAAACGGGTGCTTGAGCCCGAGCATGTGCCCGAGTTCGTGCAGCAAGGTCTCATAGCCCCAGCCCCCCGGCGTGAGGTTCAAGTTGTCTTCGCGCCATTCGACGTCGTCGAGGTAGACGTAGACGCTCACCGCCAGATCGCTCAAGGTATCCGTGCCGGGAACATAGGTGGGCGTGAATCTCCAGCTGCACAGGCCGGCCACGTCGGCGCCGGCGATGTCGATGTCGCACAAGTGCACCTGGGCCGCGTCGCCGTCGCTCGTTTCGACGAAGTTGATGCCTGTTAGCGCGGCGAGGTACTGCATGGCGCCGCGCGCCAGCGCTTGCTGGGCATCGGTGAAAGCGTGCTGGCCGCTGCGGGTCGATTGGTTGCCCGTGGCGACCGAGAAGGTGTACAGGATGGTGTTGGTGGCCGGGGTGAGGAAATTCCAGTCCGGGCCGAAGTCGATCAAGGCGTCAATATAGTTGAGGCCGGACGTGTAGGTGGTGAGGATGTCGGTTCTGGTTGCCATATTCGAAAAGTATTTGCTTGTGCCGCCTTGATGTCAATCAATTCCTTGCGAGTTGGACGCGCGCGCACTGGCGCGTCACACCGAGCGGCAGCACCCCTAGCCAGGCGTTCCTTGGGCGACAAGGTTTCCGCTTCGGTGGGCACGGCGTCGCCCACGTCGAGCGCCATTTCCTTGATGAAGCGCGATACGTCGCAATGGACGAGCTCGCCGGCGCGCTTGCGTTTCTTGCACCAGGTCAGCTGCAAGGTGCGCTGGGCCCGCGTGATGCCCACGTACATCAGGCGGCGCTCTTCCTCGACCCGCGCGGCGATGGTTTCGACGGGCGCGTCCGGGTCTCCCTTGTGCGGCAAGATGCCCTCTTCCACGCCGACCAGGAACACATGCGGGAATTCGAGACCTTTCGAGGCGTGCAAGGTGGACATGCGCACCGCGTCCGGCTCTTCGTCCTTGCCTTCCAACATGGTCATGAGGGCGACCATCTGGGTCAGCTCCAGCAAGTTTTTTTCCTCGCCGGACTTGTCCTTGCCGCCGCAACCGCGCTCCTTGAGCCAGTTGGTGAATTCGATCACGTTTTGCCACTTCGACTGGGCGGCGCGATCGTCGAAGCTGTCGTACAAATAGCCTTCGTAATTAATCGCCTTCATCATGTCATCGAGAACGGCGGCCGCGTTCTCGCCGCTGCCGGACGGGCCCGGGCGGCTGGCGCGCGCCTCGAGATTGTTGATGAAGTCGCAAAAGGCGCGCAGCGGCTGCAATTGGCGCTCCGCCAGTTTCGCCTCGATGCCGCCTTTGAACACAGCCTCAAACAGCGAACATTGCCACTGGCCGGAAAACGCGCCCAGCACTTCCAGGGTCGACTGGCCGACCCCGCGGCGCGGCGTGGTGACGGCGCGGATGAAAGCCGGGTCGTCGTCGGCGTTGGCCAACAGGCGCAAGTAGCTGATGATGTCCTTGATCTCGGCCTTGTCGAAAAAGCTTTGCCCGCCCGAAATCGTGTAGGGGATGCGCTCCTTGCGCAAGGCTTGCTCGATCACGCGCGCCTGGTGGTTGCCGCGGTACAGGATGGCGTAATCGGTCCACTTGTTCTTGCGCTCGAAATGGTCGGCCGAGATCATGATGGCCACTTGCTCGGCTTCCTGCTCGTCGTTGTGCATGCCCAGCACCTTGATCGGCTCACCCAAGCCGTGCTCGGACCAGAGCGACTTTTCAAACAGTTTGGGATTGTTCGAGATCACGGCGTTGGCCGCCTGCAAGATACGGGTGGTGGAGCGGTAATTCTGCTCGAGCTTGATGACCTTCAAGTCCGGGAAGTCCTCGCCCAGGGTCTTGAGGTTTTCCACCGAGGCGCCGCGCCAGGCGTAGATAGCCTGGTCGTCGTCGCCCACGGCGGTGAACATGGGCTTCTTGCCGATGCCGGTGACGAGAAGCTTGACCAGCTCGTACTGGCAGGTGTTGGTGTCCTGGTACTCGTCCATCAAGAGGTAGCGCAGGCGGCGCTGCCATTTGTCGCGGATCGGGTCGTTGTTGCGAAATAGTTCGACGGGCAGGCGTATCAAGTCGTCGAAGTCGACCGCCTGGTAGGCCGACAGGGTGGCGACGTAGCTGCGGTAGATGCGCGCGGCCTGGGCCTCGTCCTCGTCCTTGGCGGCGCTGATCGCTTGCTCGGGTTCGACCAAGCCGTTTTTCCACAGGCTGATGGCCGTTTGTATGCGGCGGATCAATTGCTTGTCGGTGGTGATGGCCAGGTCCTGCACCAGGGCAAAGCAATCGTCGCTATCCATGATGGAAAAGCGGTCTTTCAAGCCCACGCCGCGCGCTTCCTGGCGCAGGATTTTCACGCCCAGGGAATGGAAGGTCGATACCGTCAACTGCTTGGCCTGGCGCGGCTGCTTGAGCAATTTGGCGATGCGCTCCTGCATTTCCAGCGCCGCCTTGTTGGTGAAGGTGAGCGCGGCGATGGTGCGCGGGTCGTAGCCGCGGTCCTCGATCAGGTGGGCGATCTTTTGGGTGATCACGCGCGTCTTGCCCGAGCCGGCGCCGGCCAGCACCAGGCAGGGGCCGTCGAGATAGACGACGGCCTCGCTTTGCGGGACGTTCAGGCCGAACTTGGGGGAATGCGACATGGACTGCGATCATTGGGACTTGGCCGGGCATTGTAGCAGGCCGCTAGGTGCGCCCGGCCGGCCACAGCGCGGCCGTTTCCGTCATCCAATGTTGCATGCGTGGCAAGATGCGCGCCGCGCGCCGTCAAAAGCCCGACAATACGATCTTGCCAATGGTGTGGCGCGCTTCGAGCGCCTCATGCGCGCGCCGTAGATTGGCGGCGTTGATGCGGCCAAAGTTCTCACCGACCGTGGTGCGGATGGCGCCGCGATCGACCATGGCCGCCACCCGGTCGAGCAAGTGGTGCTGCTCGATCATGTCGGCCGTGCCGAACATCGAGCGGGTAAACATCAATTCCCACACGAAGGTGGCGCTCTTGCCAAACAGCTTTTCCAAAGGCAGGGGCGCGGTGTTGCCGACGATGCTGCAGATCTTGCCCTGGGGTGCGATCGCCTCGGCCATCGCATCAAAATGGCGGTCCGTCTCGTTCAGGCACAAGATGAAGTCGACCGCCGCCACACCGAGCGCCTTCAGTTGCGCCGGCAGGTCGCCCGTGTGATCGATGATGTGGTCGGCCCCCAGTTGGCGGCACCACTGTGCCGATTCCGGGCGCGAGGCGGTGGCCACCACGGTCAAGCGCCCCAGCTGCTTGGCCAGCTGGATCGCGATCGAGCCAACGCCGCCGGCGCCGCCAATGATGAGTACGCTTTTGCCGGCGTCCTTGCCCTCGGACGAAATGGCCAGGCGCTCGAACAGGGCTTCCCAGGCCGTGATGCTGGTCAAGGGCAAAGCCGCCGCTTGCGCGAAATCCAGGCTCGATGGCATGTGGCCGGCAATGCGCTCATCGACCAAATGCAATTGGCTATTGGCCCCGGCGCGCGTGATGCTGCCGGCGTAATACACGGGGTCGCCCACCTTGAACAGCGTCACGTCCGGACCCACGGCACTGACCACGCCGGCCACGTCCCAGCCCAGCACGCGCGGCGCGCTTTCGGCCGGCCCTGGCTGCGAGCGCACCTTGGTATCGACGGGATTGACGGAAATGGCTTCGACCTTGACCAGCAAGTCGTGGCCCAGCGCGACAGGCGGCGCCAACTCGACGTCTTGCAGGGAGGCTGGGTTGCTAATTGGCAGGTATTCGGTGAGGGCGATGGCTTTCATGGCGTTTTCCAGATAAGTGAAGGAAAGCGCAGTCTATTCCTCGCGAGTTGACTTGATAATTGGCATAATCATGAAATGGTTATTCACCAAAACAAAACAATGCTCCTCGATCTCACCGATGTCGCCCTGTTCGTGCGGGTGTGCGCGACCCGCAACTTATCAAAGGCGGGGCGCGAATTCGGCTTGTCGCCGGCCGCCTCGAGCGCGCGCATGGCCCAGCTCGAGCGGCGCCTGGGCACCCGCTTGTTGCACCGGACCACGCGCCAGATCGCCCTGACCCAGGACGGCGAAACCTTTCTCGAACGGGCCGTGCCCCTGCTCGACGCGGCCGAGCAAGCCAGTTCCAGCGTGGGGACGGCCGGCGAGGCGCCCCAGGGCTTGCTGCGGGCGGCGGCCTCGGTGTCGTTCGGGCGCCAGCACATCGTGCCGGCGCTGGCTGAATTCCTGGCGCGCTACCCGGGCATCCGGCTCGACTTGCGCTTGTCCGACAGCATCATCGACATGGCCACCCACGGCATCGACGTGGCCATTCGCATCGGCCCCTTGCGCGATTCGGCCCTGGTGGCGCGCACGCTCGCGCCCAGCCGCCTGATGGTGTGCGCTGCGCCCGCCTACCTGGCCTCACACGGCGTGCCGCGTCATCCGCTCGAATTGGCCGCGCATGAATGTCTGGTGTTGGGCAGCATGAATCCATGGCGCTTCCGCGCCGCCGATGGCCAGGAAATGAGCGTGCGGGTGGGCGGGCGCATGCAAAGCGACCATGGCGAAGCCTTGCGCGACGCGGCCGTGGCCGGCCTGGGTATCGCCCTCCAATCGAGTTGGGCCATTTCCACGCAATTGCAAAGCGGCGCCCTGGTGGCGCTGCTGGAGGATTACCCGCCGGCGCAAGCTTCGGTGGTGTCGGCGGTGTATCTGCACCGCCACTTCCTGCCGCCCAAGACGCGCGTGTTCATCGATTATTTCGCCGAGCGCTTCGGCCCGCAGCCTTATTGGGATCGCGAATTGCCCGAGCGCGAGGGATGATCTACGCTTGGATGGCGCAGCCCAGCGCGCTCCGCCCCCAAGGGCACAGCCAGCGTCAGGCGTTGATAGTGCAGCATGTACTCGCGCGCATAGCGCTCGGCGAATGCCTCATGCTGGGCCAATTGGCTTTGCGTTTCGGGGGTGCTCCAATCATTTTTCCAGCTGACTTTGCCTCCGCCGGGCAGCGCGATGACGCCCATTTCGGCGCCTTGTTGGCGCACATCGCAGGCGAGCCCCCAAAAGAAGTTGCGGCGGAAACCACGCCGCACATTGCCAAGCCCAAAATCGACGATCAGCTTGCCATCGATCACGCAAAAAGCATGGCCATCGACCTGGCCCGGCAAGGCGTAGCCTTGGGCGCCGAGCAGGAAGCGCTGCTCGCCCATGTCGATATCGACGTAGCCTGAGACAAGCTCGGCCTGGTGTCCGTGGAAACGCGCCACCCGCGCGATGAGCGAAGCCATCAGGAAACAGACGGCACCGAAGTTATGCAGGTAGAGCCAGCCCAAATCGTAGGCATGATCGTAGATCGAGGTGGCCAGCGCGTTCAAGTCGGCATCGGCTGAGCAAACCAACAGTTGCTGCTCGCGCAAGCCGGTGCGGGGAATGAACAGGCTTTCGAATTTCGCGTGATATTGCTCAAGCAAGTCCGCCAGCGCCGCAGTGGGCAGTAGCTGGCAAGCGGCATCGTCGATGTCGGGCAGCAGCACGATCAAGCCGGCCGCTTTCATCTCGAGCAGATGGGCGCGCACCGCCTCTGGCGGATGCGGCAAGGCCGCCAGCACCTCTTGCAGGCGCGGGACGCGCTCGGCCGCCACTTCCTTGCCAATCTTGAGGAACAAATCGAAGCCGACCGCGCTCGACGTGAGCGGAATGTGGGCCAGGACCCAGTCGCGCACTTCGGAAATTCCTTGCAGTACAGATGTAAAACGCGTAGCGGGCATGATCGAAACGGAAGCGGAAAACGGATCCCAATTATGCCTCAGTTATTTTGCGCGCACGACGTAAATAAGCGAAACACGTACGTAAAAAAGCGGGGATTTCGCCCTGAATTTTGTAAATTAACGTAAATTAAAGTAACAAAGCGCCAGCTATGAGCACCCAGATGGCGCCGCCCGCCGCCGCCGCAAAGCGCGCACGCACTAGCAGCGGCGCCGCCCCATGCGTTACCATCGCGCTATGCGGCGCATGCGCTCGCCCACTGACAAGTCCCGGCATCATGAAATTTGAACATCTGATTGAAATCAACGACCCTTTGAATCCCCTGATCGACGCCCTCACGCGCGAACAACTGTGGCGCGGCCTGGTCTTGCGCGCGGACACGCCCAAATTGTTCGTGCCGCACCTGGACGAATGCCAGATCGACCAGCGCGACGCGGCCAGCTTCCGGCGCCGCCTGCGCTACGGCGAACTGGTGATCGAGGACAAGGTCAGCTTGACGCCCCTGCACCAGGTGCGCTACGAGGTGCACCAGCAAAAGGACATCAGCGCCTCGAGCTTGACGATGACGATCGAGGGCCCGTCCGAGCAGCGCCTGTTCGTGCGTTTCCAGTACGACGACGGACACGACGCCCAGACCGACGCGGTCAACGCCATGTACGACGACTTCAAGCGCACTGCCTACCAGGAAGCGGACATCGACACCATCCGCATCGTGCGCGAATTGGCGGCCCAGGGCCGGCTCGACGCCAGCTTCTTGAACTAGCCAGAGCGCGCCAGGGTCGACGGCCGCGGGCGGCGCCCTACACGCCGGGGGTGCAGTCGGCGCAGCTGGCGCTCTGTGATTCGCCCTGCTCCAGGCTGGCGGCCAGCGCGCGCAGGGCGGTGCGCACCCCTTCCTCGATCACCGGGTGGTAAAAGGGCATGTCGAGCATCTGCTTGACGGTCAAGCGCGCCTGGCAAGCCCAGGATAGCAAGTGGGCCAGATGCTCGGCGCGCGGGCCGATCATCTCGGCGCCCAGGAAGCGCCCGCTGCCATATTCCCCGTACACGCGCAGCATGCCCGTGTTTTGCAACATCACCCGGCTACGCCCCTGGTCCTCGAACGACACCATGCCGATGGCGAACTTGGCGGCGCCGGCCGCGCACAGTTCGCGGTAACTCGCGCCCAGGGTGGCGATTTGCGGCTCGGTGAAGGCGATCGCCAGGGCGGTGCGGCGCAAGCCCGCGTGCACCAGCGGATAGCGCCCGGCGTTGTCGCCGGCGATGCGGCCGTGGTCCGCCGCCTCCGGCAACACCGGGCGCTCGTCGTTGGCGTCGCCGGCGATGAAGATATTGCTACTGCCGCACTGCATGGTGCGGCGGTCGAATACGGGGATGCCCTTGCGGTCGAGCTCCAGGCCGGTCGATTCGATGCCGATGTCGGCCACGTTGGGGGTGCGCCCGGCCGCCACCAGGATGAAGTCGAAGCGCTCGCTGCGCGCCACGCCATCGGGCCCGCGCGTATCGAGCACCACTTGCGCCCCATCCTGGCGCGCCTTGACGACGGCGGTCTGGAAGCGCAGGTCGAGTTCCTTGCCGAGGGCGCGCGCGGCCACGTCCAGCACGTCCGGGTCGGACAGTTGGGCGACGCTGCCGCCGCGCGCGAAGATGCTCACCCGCACGCCCAGGCGCGACAGGGCTTGCCCCAGTTCGAGCCCGATCACGCCGCCGCCGATCACTGCCACCGAGTGCGGCAAGTCAGTCCAGTCGAACACGTCGTCGCTGATGATCACGCCCGGGCCCACGCCGGCCAGCAGGGGCGGAATGGTGGGGCTCGAGCCGGTGGCGATGACGATGCGCTCGGCCGCCACCACGGTGCGGCACTCGCCCTGCTCGACCAGCAAGCTATTGGGGCCGGTGAAGCGGGCGTGGCCGCGCAGCTTGTCTTCGGCCGGGATTGTTTGCATGCCGTCGAGCACGAAGCCGACAAAGCGGTCGCGTTCGCCGCGCACGCGCGCCATCACGGCACGCCCGTCGATGCGCACCGGGCCGGGATGGACGCCGAAATCGGCAGCGTGGCCAGCCGCGTAGGCGGCCTCGCTGGCGGCGATCAAGAGCTTGCTGGGCATGCAACCGACGCGCGCGCAAGTGGTACCGTAGGGGCCGCTCTCGATGAGCAAGGCGCGCTTGCCGTGCACGCGCGCCGCGCGGTAGGCGGCCAGGCCGGCGGTGCCGGTTCCGATGATGGCGACATCGACATGCAATTGATTCATGGGCATTCCCTCCGCAGCGCTCGACCCGGGGACACGCCGTGCATGGCGTGACATTCTCACACCAGGCAAGCAGCGGCCGGAGGTGAATATGCACACCTATTCTACACAAAGTTAAACATAAATCATCTTATTGCAATCGTGCTGATGCGCGCAGGCCACACTGGCCGGGTCGGCCGAGGATGCGATCGCTCATGAATCGGGCCGCGCTGCCGTAGTAGCCATAGTGGCGGGCATGGGCGCGCTGTGGCGGCGCCGGTGTTCAAGCGCGCGCTTTCGTATTAGCATTACTAATCCAAACGAAGATAGATTAGCCAGGCTTATGGGAAACCTCGATTATCGCGCCCTCGCCGTGCTTGACGCGGTCGCCGCCAGCGGCAGCTTCGAAAAGGCGGCGCTGGCGCTGGGCATCAGCCAGTCGGCCGTGTCGCAGCGCATCAAGGCGCTGGAAGACGCGACCGGGCGCTTGCTGGTGGTGCGCGGCACGCCCTCGACCCCCACCGGCCTGGGCCAGCGCCTGGTGCAGCACCACCGCCACGTGAGCTTGATGGAGGCGGCGCTCGACATCGACCTGGGACGCGAGCAAAGCCTGCCCGAGGTGGCCGTGGCGGTCGACGCCGACAGCCTGGCCACCTGGTTTCCGGAAGCGCTGGGCGCGCTGCTGGCGCCGCCGCGCTGCCAGCTCGACCTGCAACTGGCCGACAGCGAACAGGCGCTGGGCCTGGTGCGCGAAGGCGCCGTGTTCGGCTGCGTGGCGGCCCAGGGCGCCGGCCTGCCCGAGGGCGCGGCCGGCACCTCGACCCAGGCGCTGGGGGTGCTGCGTCACGTGTGCGTGGCCACGCCGGCGTTCGCCGGGCATTGGTTCGGCGACGGCTTTTCGGCCGCCGCCGTCAAGCTGGCGCCGGCGGTGGTGGCGCGGCGCGACCTGCTCACGCCCTTCCTGGCGCGCCAACTCGGAGTGCGCGACCGCTACCCGCACCACACCCTGCCGGCCGCGCCCCTGCTCTACCGCAGCATCGAACGGGGCCTGGCCTACGGCTTGATGCCGGAATTGCTGGCGCTCGGGCCGCTCGCCAACGGGCTGCTGGTGGACCTGGCGCCGGGCGCGACCTGCGACGTGGCGCTGGCCTGGCACGCCTGGAATATCGACACCACCTTCACCCGCTTGCTGGGCGAGCAAGTGCTGGCGACGGCGCGCCGCTACCTGCTACAACCCTAACCCGCGGCGAAAAATCGAATTCGAATCCAATGCCAGACGCTAGCGCGAGCGAAACCGGGGTCAGAGATTTTTTTCAATAGCGCCAGCCTCACGCTGGCAAAGTGTAGGTCAACTCATAAAAATGCTGACGCTCGACGACCTTGATAACGAGCTTGCCTGCAATCCCCAGCAAGCCACCGCTGCCCGAGTCAGGCACGATCAAGACATCGAGGAATTGACTGACGCCGCGCGCCATCATCGCCGCATGCTGCAGCACAAAGCTGCCCTGGCGCCCGGCCAGCGTGCCCGTCACCAGTTCGATGGCGACGTAGCCGGCCGACCCGCTGGTGCCGGTCATAGCGGTAAGCATTTCGCCCTTGCCGGTGGCGGCCAGATCGCCACTATAGACTTTATCGAGCGACATGCGCCCCGGCGCGTCCTCCCCGAACGGCTTGATGACGACTTCAAAACTACCCTGTGCGATGGCGGACATATTGCACTCCTTGGTGATGGTTGCGGGCGCGCGGCGCGCCCAAAAGGCGGCCGCGTCAAATATCGAAGGGATCCACCTCGAGCGACCACTTGACCCGGCTTTTCATCTCGCGCAGCAGCCCCATCCACTGCTTCAAGAACGCCTGCAAAGCCGGGCGCGAGGCCGACTCGACCAGCAACTGCGCGCGCTCGACATTGGCCACCCGCGTCATGCTCATCGGGATCGGGTCGTTGACGGTGATGGCGCCGGCTTCGATGCAGTCGCGCGCACTCTCGAGAAAGGCGATCGCGGTGGCCACCGCGGGCGCCTCCGCGCGCAGCAAAGCCTGGTAGATGAAGGGCGGCAGCGCGGCTTGGCGGCGCTCGCCCAGCAAGGCGCCGGCGAAGCGCTCGTAATCGTGCGCCACCACCGCGCCATATAAAGGATGGCTGGCGTAGCGGGTCTGGATCAGCACTTCGCTGGCGCTGCCGCCCTCGCTGCGGGCGGCCCGTCCGGCCCGTCCCGCCACCTGCATCAGCTGCGCGAACAAGCGCTCGCTGGCGCGGTAATCCTGCGAAAACAAGGCGGTGTCCGGATTAAGGATGCCCACCAGGGTCAGGCGTTTGAAGTCGTGGCCCTTGGCCACCATCTGAGTGCCGATCAGGATATCGACCTCGCCCCGGTGCACGCTGTCGAAGGCCGCTTGCGCGCTGCCCTTGCGGCGGGTCGAGTCGGCGTCGATGCGCAAGATGCGCGCCTCGGGGAACATCGCTTGCAAGCCTTCCTCCACGCGCTGGGTGCCGCGCCCGAGCGGCTGCAAGTCGACATTGCCGCAAGTGGGGCAGGAACGCGGGATGCGCAGCTCCAGACTGCAATGGTGGCAGCGCAGGCGGTGCTCGGGCTTGTGCAGCACCATGAAGGAAGTGCAGCGCGTGCAGTTGCTGATCCAGCCGCAAGCGTCGCAGCAGATCACGGGCGCGTAGCCGCGCCGGTTCAGGAATAGCAGCGACTGTTCGCCGCGCGCCAGGCGTTGCTTGAGGGCCGCCACCAGCTGGGCGGTGAGCCCATCCTTGGGGCGGTCGCGCTCCATGTCGATCAGGTGAACGCGCGGCAGCACCGCGTCCTTGACGGCGCGCTCGCGCAGGTCGATGCGGCGGTAGCGCGCGGCGCCGGCGTGGTGCCAGCTCTCGAGCGAGGGCGTGGCCGAGCCGAGCACGATCGGAATGGCGAGCTGGCGCGCGCGCCACACGGCCAGGTCGCGCGCCGAATAGCGCAAGCCTTCCTGCTGCTTGTACGAGGGGTCGTGCTCCTCGTCGATCACGATCATCTGCAGCTTCGGCAGCGAGGCCAGGATGGCCAGGCGCGTGCCGAGCACGATGCGGGCCCGGCCCTGGTGCGCGGCCAGCCAGTGGAGCATGCGCTCGCCCTCGGACAAGCTGCTGTGCAAGGTGGCGAGCATCAGGCCCGGGAAGCGGGCCCGGATATTCCCCTCGAGCTGGGGGGTGAGGTTGATTTCCGGGACCAGGATCAGGATCTGGCCATCCGGTTCGCGCGCCAGCACCTGGGCGCAGGCTTGCAGGTAGACCTCGGTCTTGCCGCTGCCGGTCACGCCAAACAGCAAGATGGGGGCGAAGCCGCGCGCGCCGCCGATGGCGTCGGCCGCCACTTGCTGGGCCGGATTCAAGGCCGGCATGTCGCAGGCACTGGCGTCGTGCGCGGCCTCGAGCTTGGCGAGCTTCTTGAGGGCGCGGTCGAGCGCCACCGTGGTCAAGACGCGCAGATTCTTCGGCACGCCCGGCAAGGCCACCTCGCCCAGCGGACGCTGGTAATAGTCGGCCGCGAAGCCGGCCAGCGCCAGCCATTGCGGCGACAGGGGCGCGAGCTGGTGGCGCACGGCCAGCGCGTCCTTGAGCTTATCGAGCGGCACGCTTGAACTGTGCTTGACGGCGACAATGAGCCCGACTACTTCGCGCCGCCCGAAACTGACCAGGGCCAGCTGTCCAGCCAAGGGCTCCTCTCCCGCAGCGCAAGGCCAACGGTAGTCGAAACAGCTATTAAGCGGCGTATCGAGCGCGATTTCTAGAATGCAGGTGTGCATGCGGCGCGTGGCGGGTTCCGGTGAGAAGCTGTTCAGAAATTATGAAATTATTTTTTGGTAACTTTATTGACGAGGGAACCATGATGTGGACAACTTTGTGGACAAAAAATTTTCACTACGGAAAAAGATTTGTCGTAGAACAAACATGTCCACGGAACGTCAAAAATCAAGGAAAAAATAACACATGAAATCAAACACTTGAAAACTAATTATTGAAGGGCTTTGGACTGGCTCCCCCTGGGGGCCGCTGTGCATAACTGCCTGCGCCATTTGCTATCTTGTAGTCGCCCACTGCTCAAATCATTTCATTTGTTCATCTATCTAGCGCACGCCTGCGCCACCCCTGACATCGCCAGCGCGCCAGTGCGCGGCGCATATCCATCGGCAAGAAAATATCATGCGGCGCAATATGAACCTCATGTGAATCCTCACTTAGTGGCGTAAGTCGCGGAAAACGTTAGGCTTTTTATTTTTATCCACATTTACTGTGGATAACTTTGTGGACAAAAGCGGGGAAACACCGTTTTCATTCTGGGCGGCGGCACGCCGGCGCCCCGCTTGCTCTCGAGGCAAGAATGTAAATCACTTTAAAATCAAACACTTGGCAATGGTGGCAAAATGGGCGCCGGTGCCACGCAATGTTGCGAGAGCGGCGGGAAAAATGTGAATAACTTTGACTTTCACGCCGCGCCGCAACAGCCGGCGCACGCACTTTTCCGGTGCGCCGCGCCAGCCGCTTTACCCAGACTACATGCTCGAGCGTTGTTGGCGGCTAAAGTTATGCACCGCCTCGACCATCGCCGTCACCGATTCGGGCGGCGTAAATTGTGAAATGCCATGGCCCAGATTGAACACATGGCCGTGGCCGGCGGCGGGCGTGCCATAGGCCGTCAGCGAGCGCTCGACCTCGGCGCGGATCTGTTCAGGCGCGGCGAACAGGATGGCCGGGTCCAGATTGCCCTGTAGCGCCACCTTGTGGCCAACCTGCGCGCGCGCGCGGCCCAGGTTCACGGTCCAGTCCAGCCCGACGGCGTCGGCGCCGATGTCGGCGATCTGGTCCAGCCACAGGCCGCCGCCCTTGGTGAACACCACAGCCGGGATGCGCACGCCGTCTTTCTCGCGCTGCAGGCCGTCGAGCACCATCTGCATGTATTTAAGCGAAAACTCCTGGTAAGCGCCATCGGCCAGCGCGCCGCCCCAGGAATCGAAGATCATCACGGCCTGGGCGCCGGCGTCGATCTGCGCGTTCAGGTAGGTAGACACCGCCTGCGCGTTGATGCTCAAGATGCGGTGCATCAGGTCCGGCCGGCTGTAGAGCATCTTTTTAATCGTGTGGAATTCCTTGGAGCCGCCGCCTTCGACCATATAGCAAGCGAGCGTCCAAGGGCTGCCGGAAAAGCCGATCAGCGGCACCCGTCCGTTCAACTCGGTGCGGATCTGGGTGACGGCCTTGAAGACATAGTCGAGCGAAGCCATATCGGGCACGCGCAAGGCCTTCACTTCGTCCTCGGTGCGCACGCATTGCTTGAACTTGGGGCCTTCGCCATCGGCGAAATACAGGCCCAGGCCCATCGCGTCGGGCACGGTCAAGATGTCGGAGAACAGGATGGCGGCGTCGAGCGGGAAGCGGTCGATCGGCTGCAGCGTCACCTCGGTGGCGTAGTCCGGATTGGTCGCCAGGCCCATGAACGAACCGGCCTTCTCGCGCGTGGCGCGATATTCGGGCAGGTAGCGACCGGCCTGGCGCATCAGCCACACGGGCGTGTAGTCGGTCGGCTGGCGCAGCAGGGCGCGCAAGAAGGTGTCGTTCTGGAGCGGGGCGAATTGTGGCATGGCGGGTCCCTGGTCGAAAGGCGTTATTATCGCACTCTCGCGCCGGCGTGGGCGGCTGTCGGTGCGCTTGGGCCAATCCCTGCCAAGCCGGCGCACCGGATGCGCACTGGATGTTTTTGCTCCGATTCACTATGATGGCCGGCTTCAGTGCGGCGCCGGTGCGCGCCGGCGGGCGGGGCGGCGGCAAACCAGGGCCGGACTAGGGGCAAAGTGAGGATCGCATGAGCGCAGCAAACCAGGATCGGGCCGCGGTGGCGGCCAACAAACAGGGCGCGCAATGCGGCGCCTGGCCCTCGCCGATCGGCGCGCGGCTCGTCGCCAATGGCGCCGTACCGCTGTCGCAACTGGCCATCGATGGCGAGAGCGTCTACTGGCTGGCCGGGCGCGCCAGCGAGGGCGGGCGCACCACCCTGCTGCGTCAGCGCGGCCCAGGCACCAAGGAGGTGACGCCCGCGCCGCTCAATGTGCGCACGCGCGTGCATGAATACGGCGGCGGCGCCTACCTGGCCGTGGACGGCGCCGTCTTTTTTTCGAACGACGTCGATAAGCGCGTGTACGCGTGCAGCGGCGACGGACAGCCGGCCGCGCTCAGCCGGCCTGGTAGCGCGCGCCACGCCGATTTCGTTCTCGATCGCCAGCGCCAGCGCCTGATCGGGGTGCGCGAGGATCACGCCGCCGGCCACGCCCACCCGACCAACACGATTTGCGCCATCAACGCCGACGGCAGCGAAACCGTGCTGGCGCAAGGAGCCGACTTCTACGCCGCGCCGCGCCTTTCGCCCGACGGCGCCACCCTCGCCTGGTTGAGCTGGAACCACCCGAACATGCCGTGGCAAGGCAGCGAGCTTTGGCAAGCCGCGGTCGGCGCCGACGGATCGCTTGCGCCCGCGCGCCTGGTGGCCGGCGGTGTCGCCGAATCGGTGTGCCAGCCGGAGTGGTCGCCCGACGGCGTTCTCCATTTTGTGTCCGACCGCAGCGGCTGGTGGAACTTGTACGCGCTCGACGGCGCGGCCGCAGCGGCCGGCGCGGCGCGCGCGCTAAGCCCGCGCGCGGCCGAATTCGCGCTGCCGCACTGGAGCTTCGGCGTGGCGCTGTACGGCTTTCGCGCGCCCGGCCAGATTGTCTGCAGTTATATCGAGAACGGCATCAGCCACCTGGCTAGCCTGGACTGCGCCAGCGGCGCGCTGCGCCCGATCGCCAATCCCTACCAGGAGATCCGCGAACTGCGCGTGGCCGCCGGCAGCGTCGTCGTACTTGGCGGCGCGCCCACGCTGGCGCTTGAAGTGGCGCGCATCGACCTGGCCAGCGGCGCGCGCACGGTGCTGGCGCGCTCGATCGAGCAGTTGCCCGAGGTGGGCGATCTGTCGGTCCCGAAAGCGATCAGCTACCCAAGCAGCAATGGGCGGCGCGCGCACGCCTTCTTCTACCAACCCTGCAACGCGCGCTACCAGGCCGCCCCCGGCAGCTTGGCGCCGCTGATCGTGATCGGCCACGGTGGCCCGACCGGCATGGCCAGCAACACGCTCAAGCTGGCCACCCAATTCTGGACCAGCCGCGGCTTCGCCGTGCTCGACGTGAATTACGGCGGCAGCAGCGGTTTTGGACGCGCCTACCGCGACCTGCTGCGCGGGCAGTGGGGCGTGGTCGACGTGGAAGACTGCGTGGCCGGCGCGCGCCACCTGGCCGCACGCGGCCTGGTCGATCCGGAGCGCCTGCTCATCCGCGGCAGCAGCGCCGGCGGCCTGACCACCTTGTCGGCCTTGATCTTCCACGACGTCTTCAAGGCCGGCGCCTGCTATTACGGGGTGTCCGACCTGGCGGGCCTGGACGCGGACTCCCACAAATTCGAAGCCCACTACAATGCCTGGCTGATCGCGCCGCAGCCCGAAGCGCAGCGCCTGTACCTGGAGCGCTCGCCGATCCACCACAGCGACAAGCTGGCGCGCCCGATGATTTTCTTCCAGGGCCTGGACGACAAGGTGGTGCCGCCGCAGCAATCGGAACAGATGGCCGCCAAGCTGCGCGCGCGCGGCGTGCCGGTGGCCTACCTGACACTCGAGGGCGAAGGGCATGGTTTCCGCAAGGCCGACAGCATCGCCGGCACGCTCGAGGCGGAGCTGTATTTTTACCGCCGCATCTTCGCCCTGCCCTCGCCCGAGCCGCTGGCGCCGGTCGCTATCGATAACCTGCCCGCCTAAAGCATGAGCGACGCGGACCTGATCGAACGCTTCGAGCAAACCAGCGCGCACGAGAAAACCGTGCTGGCGGTGCTGGCGCTGGCGGGCGAGCCGGTCGGCCACAAGCGGGTCCAGGAGTTTTTCGCCAGCATGGGCGTCAAGCGCACGGGCGAACAAGTCACGGCCGACATGACGGCCCTGCGTACGCTTGGACTGTGCAGCGACATCGTCGGCCGCGGCGCCGTGTGCGCGCCACCGGCCGCCTGGCCCGCGATCCGCAGCGCGCTCGAGACGCGCCAGTTCGAGGCGCTGCGCACGGCCTACATGGAAATCACGCCGCTGCGCCACCAGTGGGACGGCATGGTCATGCTGCGCAGTTACCGCCAGGGCGTGGCGCTGCTGCGCATGGCCCTGGTGCGCGGCGACGAGCCGCAGCAGGTGATGCCGCTGCTGCACGCCTGCCTGGCCTGCTACGAGGCGAGCGCGGTGCACCCCGTGGTGGACATCTGCGGGCGCCCCTTTGATCCCGCCATGTTCGCGCGCATCCACCCGCTGCTGCGCGACGAAGTGCTCACCGTGCTGGTGGCGAACGCCCAGCGCGAGCCGGGCGGCGCGCCGCTGCTGCGCGAATTCGCCCTGCAATACCTGGCCAAGGGCTCGCCATCGATGGGCTTGCGCATCGCGCTGGCCGAGCACCTGATCCTGTGCGGCCGCCTGGACGACGCCAGCGCCTTGCTGATTGATCTGGACGCCTCGCTGGCGCAGTTCTTCCGCAGCGTGATCGCGCTATTGCGCGGCGAGCATGGCGCGGCCATCGACGGCTTCGAGCTCGCCCTCAAGACGCTGCGGCGCGAAACCGGCAAGCGCAAGGCCTGCTTCGAAGGCATCGGTGGCCATCTGTACGTGCTGGCGCTGTTGCGCAGCACCGATGCCAAGCACCACAAGCTGGCCGAGACCTACCTCGAGGTCGCCACCCGCGCCGTGCAGGGCCACGACAGCGCCGTCTACCAGCAACTGAGCATGCTGCGCCAGATCCGCGGCGGTACCGTCGATGTCGAAGTGCTGCCTTCGCGCGGCTGGGAAACGGCGCTGCAGCCCTTCCTGTTCCGCGCCCTCTTGCATTACTGGCTGGCGCTGCCGCAGTTGGCGCAAAAGCGCGCCCAGCTCGAAGCGATGCTCGAGCAGGCCACGCAAGCGGGCTTCGACCTGATCGCGGCCCAACTGGCGTCGCTGCTCGGGCGCCTGGCAGGCCCCGGCCAGGTCAGTTACGAGCAGCGCGCCATCGCCCTGCGCCAGCGCCACCGCTTCGCCGACATGGCCGACTGGTTCGAGCGCGAGGAACCGTGGGAGCGCCAGCTTAACGCGCTGATCAACTTGCAGCCGGCCGCCAATGTGGAAGCGGTGAAGGAATCGCGCCTGGTGTGGCTGCTCAAGTTCGACCCGCACTACGGCGTGCAGGACATCGAGCCGCGCGAGCAAAAGCGCGACGCCCAGGGCGGCTGGAGCAAGGGCCGCGCCCTGGCCTTGAAGCGTCTGTCCGAGGATGGCGCCCAGCTTGACTTCCTGAGCGCGCAAGACTTGAACGTGGCCGCCGCCATCGGCACGCGCCGCTCCTACAATGGCTCGCGCCACGAACTCGATATCGACAAGGCCGTGCCCGCCCTGATCGGCCACCCGCTGCTGTTCTGGATGGACAGTCCCGGCGCGCGCGTCGAACTGCTGCCGGGCACGCCGGAATTGCTGGTCAAGGCGCGCGGCGGCATGGTGACTATCTCGATGCAGCCGGCCGACCTGCTGCGCCACGGCGACGATCTGTGCGTGATGAAGGAGACGCCCACCCGCCTGCGCGTGCTGCGCATCAGCGAAGAGCATCGGCGCATCGCCGCCATTGTCGGCGCCGGCCTGGAGGTGCCGCTGGCGGCGGAAAAGCAGGTGCTCAGGGCGATCAGCGCGATGTCCACGATCGTGACGGTGCAGTCCGACATCGGCGGCAGCGCCATCGATATCCGCCAGATGGAGGCCGACGCGCGCCTGCACGTGCACCTGCTGCCCTACCAGCATGGCTTGCGCATGCAAATCATGGTGCGCCCGTTGCCGGACGCCGGCGCCTACTACGTGCCCGGCAGCGGGGCCGAGAGCGTGATCGCGGACTTGAACGGCGAACGGGTGGAAGCGCGCCGCCTTCTTAACGCCGAGCGCGAAGCCCAGCGCCAGCTGCTCAAGGCCTGTCCGTCGCTGGAAGAAGCCGAGGCCGAACACGGCGAATGGCTGCTCGGCCAACCGGGGGCCTGCCTGGAACTGCTGTGCGAGCTGCAAGCGCTCGACCCGGCCCAGGTGCAGCTGGCCTGGCCCGAGGGTGAATCGTTCAAACTGGCGCGCCAGGTCGACAGCAAGAGCGTGCGCCTGACCATCAAGCGCGAGCGCGACTGGTTCTCCGCCAGCGGCGAGGTAGTGGTCGACGAGAACAAGGTGATGGACTTACGCCAGCTGCTAGAACTGGTCGCCGCCAGCAAGAGCCGCTTCGTGGCGCTGGGCGAGAACCAGTTCATGGCCTTGACGACGGAACTGCACCGGCGCCTGGTGGCGCTGCTTGATTTTGGCGAAGCCACCGACAAGGGCGTGCGCATGCATCCGTTGGCTTCCTTCGCGCTGGAAGAACTGGCGCAAGGCGCCGGCGGCGTCAAGGCCGACAAGCTGTGGAAGGAACACCTGGCGCGCATGGAGGCGAACGCGGTGTTCGTGCCGCACCTGCCCAGCACGCTGCAAGCGGAGCTGCGCGACTACCAACTGGCCGGCTTCGAGTGGCTGGCGCGCCTGGCCCACTGGGGCGTGGGTGCCTGCCTGGCCGACGATATGGGCCTGGGCAAGACGCTGCAGGCGCTGGCGCTGATCCTGGCGCGCGCGCCCGACGGACCGACCCTGGTGATCGCGCCCACTTCAGTGTGCATGAACTGGATGAGCGAGTGCGCGCGCTTCGCGCCCACCTTGAACCTCAAACTGTTCGGCCCGGGCGAGCGCGCCGCCATGGTCAACGGGGCCGGCCCCTTCGACCTGGTGGTGGCCAGCTATGGCCTGCTGCAGCAGGAAGCGGCGCTATTTGCCGGGGTGCGCTGGAACACCATCGTGCTCGACGAAGCGCAAGCGATCAAGAACGGCCAGACCAAGCGCTCGCAGGCGGTGATGGCGCTGCAGGGCGATTTCCGCATGGTGGCCACCGGCACCCCGCTGGAAAACCACCTGGGCGAATTGTGGAACCTGTTCCGCTTCATCAATCCAGGTCTGCTCGGCACGCTCGATCAATTCAATCTGCGCTTCGCCGGCCCGATCGAACGGGCGGGCGGCGCGGACCAGGACGGCAAATTGGCGGCCAGCGCGCGCGCCCGGCTGCGCCGCCTGATCGGGCCTTTCGTCCTGCGCCGCACCAAGGCGCAGGTGCTGGCCGAGCTGCCGGCGCGCACCGAGATTGTGCTGCCGGTCGAGCTGACGGCCGAGGAAATGGCGCTCTACGAAACGCTGCGCCGCGAAGCGCTCGAAAAGCTGGCCGCGCTGGAGGCACCCGAGAGCCAGAAGTCAATCCAGATCCTGGCCGAGATGATGAAGCTGCGCCGCGCCTGCTGCAATCCGGCGCTGGTGGCGCCCCAGCTTGGTCTGGTCAGCAGCAAGCTCACCGTGTTCGCGCGCCTGCTCGAGGAACTGCTGGAGAACCGCCATAAGGTGCTGGTGTTTAGCCAGTTCGTCGACCACTTGACGCTGATCCGCCAGCATCTGGACGAGCGCGGCGTCGCCTACCAATACCTGGACGGCGCCACCCCGATGCAGGAGCGCAAACGGCGGGTCGACCGCTTCCAGGCCGGTGAGGGCGACGTGTTCCTGATCAGCCTGAAGGCGGGCGGGGTTGGCATCAATCTGACAGCGGCCGACTACGTGATCCACATGGACCCGTGGTGGAACCCGGCCGTCGAAGACCAGGCTTCCGACCGCGCCCACCGCATGGGGCAGCTGCGCCCGGTGACGATCTACCGCCTGGTGGCGCGCCACACGATCGAGGAAGGCATCGTCGAGCTGCACAAGCACAAGCGCGACCTGGCCGACAGCCTGCTCGAAGGGAGCGACCTGTCGGCCCGCATGTCGCCCAGCCAAATGCTGGCGATGCTCAAGGAAGGCTTGAGCGCGCCATAAACTACACCATGAGCCACACCATGAGCCACACCATGCACCACGCCATCAACCGCATCGAGGAGAAGCCATGCGCCGCAGCCTGACCATCGCATTGACAGCACTGGCGTGCGCCAGCGCCACCGCCAGCGCGGCCTGCCCGCCGCGCGCCGAACTGGCCGCCCTCAAGGCCGCCGCCTGGCAGGTGAGCGCCGACTCTGATCGCAATGTGCTGGCCATCGCCATGGCCGACTGTCTGCGCGAAGCCGACCCCGTACTGCGTGACGACTATGGCTTCGAAGCCCTGTCGGCCTGGATGAGGGCCGACAAACTGAGCGTGCCAACCGTGCAAGCGCTGCGCGCGACCCTGCAGGCGCGTCTGGACGGCCCCGACCCGCAAGGCTTCGCACGCCCGTTCGCCGCCCTCGTGCTGTCGGAAGTGGCGCGCGTGGACCGCCTGCACCCTTACCTGTCGCCGGCCCAGCGCGCCGAGCTGACGCAGGCGGCGGCGCGCTACCTCAGCGGGGTGCGCGATTACCGTGGCTTCGACGAGCGCGAAGGCTGGCGCCACGGTGTGGCGCACGCGGCCGACCTGATGATGCAGCTGGCGCTCAATCCGGCGCTGGGCAAGGCCGAGCACGAAGCCATATTGGCGGCCATCGCCTCCCAAGTGGCGGCCAAGGACGGGCACTTCTACCGCTACGGCGAAGGCGAGCGCCTGATGGCGCCGGTGTTCTACCTGGCGCGGCGCGACACCCTGAGCGTGGCCGAGTGGGATGCCTGGTTCGCCCGCCTGCCGTCCGACAAGGTGGCCGACAAGCCGGATGCGCCCATCACCGAAGCGGCGCTGGCGCTGCGCCACAACCTCAAGGGCTTCCTGTACCCGCTATATACCTCGCTGGCCGAGAGCGCCGACGCGGCCCAGCGCGGGCGCATCCTGCCGTTTGTAACTCGGACGCTCAAACAGCTCAATTGATGATAATCTGACGCCCCAGGCCGCCACGGGGGCCCGGCCGCGCACGGCCCAATCCCACCATGGCGCGAATTTCAAGTCATACGACACACGACATTCCACAAGACATACAAAGAGACATTCACCATGCTTAAAACGAAAATCGGTTTGGCCTTATTGATGACCGCGTTCGCGCTCGCGCCGCTTGACGCCGGCGCCAAGTCCAAGAAGAAGTCCTCCTCTGCTAAATCGAGCAAGGTCGCCAAGAAGGCTGACGCCGCGCCGGCCAAGGCGGTCTCCTCCGAACGCCGCCAAGACAAGGCCTTCGACACGCTCAGCGTCCAGTTCCTCAACGCGCTCTGGCGCCTCGACCCGGAGGCAGCCATCGGCGCCGGCAAATACGACGGCGCGGCCAACCTGACGATTCCCGATTCGGATAGCCGCGCCGAGCAGCTGACCTTCCTGGACGACTGGCTCGCCAAGTTCGGCAAGGTCGACGCGCACCAGTTGTCGGTCCGCCAGCGCACCGACCTCGCCACCGTCATCAACAAGCTCAATGCGGACCGCTGGTACCTGACGAGTTTTCGCGAATACGAATGGAATCCGGCCGTCTACAACATCGCCGGTCCGATCGACTTCGTCCTCACCACGCCCTATGCGTCCAAGCCGCAGCGCCTGCGCACCCTGCTCAAGCGCATCGCCAACGTGCCGGCCTTCTACCTGGCGGCGCAGGCGAACATCAACAACCCCACGCGCGAGCATACCCAGCTGGCGATCAAGCAGGCACCGGGCTGCCTGAGCGTGCTGGGCGACCTGGAAAAGGAAGTGCACGAATCGATCCTGACGGCGGCCGAGAAGGACTTGTTCAAGCAGCGCATCGCCAACGCGCGCGCGGCCGTCGATGGCTACGTGGCCTTCCTGACGACGCTCGACAAAACGCTCGAGACGGCGCCCAATGCACGCTCCTACCGTATCGGCAAAGAGCTGTATGAGGCGAAGTTCGCGCATGATATCCAGTCCGGCAGCACGGCCGAACAGACCTATCAAAAAGCGCTGGCCGCGCGCGAGGAACTGCTAACGCGCATGAACACGACGGCCGATGAGCTGTGGACCAAGACCATGGGCGAGACGCCCAAGCCGCAAGACCGCACCGAGAAAATCGGCATGGTGATCGCCAAGCTGTCGAGCAATCACGTGCCGCGCGCGGAGTTCTTTGGCGAGATCCGGCGCCAGATTCCGCTGCTGCAGGATTGGGTGGTGCAGCACAATCTGGTGACGATGGATCCGAAGAAGCCGCTGATCGTGCGCGAGACGCCGGTCTACGAGCGCGGCGTGGCTGGCGCCGGCATCGAGGCGCCCGGCCCGTATCGTCCGCAAGACCGCACCTACTACAACGTCACGCCATATGACGACATGAGCGAGGAGCAAACCGAGAGCAGCCTGCGCGAGTACAACCACTGGATTCTGCAGATCCTGAACATCCACGAGGCCATCCCCGGCCATTACACGCAGCTGGTCCACGCGAACAAGTCGCCGTCGATCATCAAGTCGCTGTTCGGGAACGGCGCCATGGTCGAAGGCTGGGCCGTGTATGGCGAACGCATGATGCTCGAATCGGGCTACGGCGGCAACACGCCGGAAATGTGGCTGATGTACTCGAAGTGGAATCTGCGCAGCGTCACCAACACCATCCTCGACTACAGCGTGCACACGCTGGGCATGACGCAGGCAGAGGCGATGGACTTGCTCACACGCCAAGCCTTCCAGACCGAGCGCGAGGCGGCGGAAAAATGGAAGCGCGTTCAGTTGACCTCGGTGCAGCTGACCAGTTACTTCAGCGGCTACAGCGAGATCATGGAGTTGCGCGAGCAGCGCAAGCAGGCGCTGGGCGCGAAGTTCGTGCTCAAGGACTTCCATGAGAAATTCCTCAGCTTTGGCAGCGCGCCGGTGCGCATGATTCGCGATTTGATGCAATAAGGACGGGCGCGCGATGCGATTGCGCATGCTGTCGCGCCTGATCGTGAAAACCACGTTCGGCGCGGTCGCCGCGGTGCTGCTGGCGGCCATCGCCATCAGTGTCGACGGTTTGCGCGACCGCATCGTCGACGCCGACCTCGCCATTGTTCCCGGCAACAAGATCGAGGCCGACGGCAGCGTCTCCAAACGCCTGCAAGGCCGGCTCGACTCCGCCCTGGCCCTATACCGCGACGGCCACTGCAAGACGATCCTGGTCAGCGGCGGCATCGATGGCGCGCACTTCGACGAAGCGCTCGCCATGAAAGCCTATCTGCTGCGCCACGGCGTGCGCGAGGAAAGCATCTTCACGGACAACAAGGGCGTCAACACGTTTGAAACGGCGCGCTTTGCCGCCACCTTGATGCGAGAGAGGAAGCTGCATGGCGTGATTCTGGTGAGCCAATTCTTCCATATTTCGCGCTTTCGGCTGGCGTTGGAAAAGAACGGGATTGCCGTCAACGGGAACGCCCATGCGCATTATTTCGAGGCGCGCGACGCCTATTCGACGCTGCGCGAAGTGTTCGGCTATGTCGAATACCTCTTCAAGCCCGCTTCCAATGGCGCGGTCGTCAAGTAGTGCGGAAATCAGGAGCCGCCCCGGTTCATAAGTGCGTGTCACCTATTGGCATTTCCAATACGCCAGATCACCCAGAAGGCAAATGCAGACACAGCACCAATCGCCATCCTTGGCACAAAATCGCTAACGTTCGGCGTACTTGGTAGGCGCAATATTGTGCTGAATATGCAGGCGGCGACCACGCCCACCAGTACGCTCGACCACCATGTGATCAACTCATATTGGCGGGGCACGAAGAAAGCTGGGGCGCCAAAAATTACTGTGGGGAGAAATGAAAAGAAATAAAAGGCCGGAATTAAGCCCCATGCGATCGAGTCCTCGCCGCCTTCAATCGGAGCTTTAGCAGCGATGCTAACTGCCGCAATAAAAGGAGCAACAATAAATCCCACAATGGTGGCAGTATCATTTTTCATTCATCGCTCCCTATTTCGTGCAATAGCGCTTCGGATTTAACCTTCCCCGTCAATATAAAGGTTCTCGAAAGAATGGCCCTTGGGAATCCGCCTGCGCGCGCGCCCATTTTCCGGTAGCGCAATCTCGGCACGTGCATGGTTGGACAGCAATAATTCCTTGAGCGACGGACCGGCCGCCGCCTGAAGACGGCGCCACTCGTCCACCCGCACCAAGACGGCCACCTCGGCGCCGCGCTTGGTCACCAATTGCGGCCCCTCCTTCAAACACCGCTCAAGGAACTCGCTGAAGCGGGCTTTGGCGTCCTGTACCGGCCAAGAATGCATGGGGCCTCCATTCTGACGAGAATTCAAACCAGTATAGTAATTGCCCAGTGCTCGCGGCGCCATGCAAGCGCGCGGCACGCACAATGTAGCCGAACATAAACATTGAAGTTCAGGGATTTCTGTCCTAAAGTGAATGGGTTCCGGGAGGAACGAGTAAGACCCTCGAGAAGTGGGGGCGGGGTTCGGCTAGGCGAAACTTGCCGCCGAACCCTGGTACGGGGGCGCTGCGGCGCCCCTTGTTTTTTTGCTGCGCGTGCAGCGAGGGCTGGCATGCGCTGGACGCGAAATGTCTCAGCCAACGCGCCACCGTGGCGACAGCTTGGCACTATCATAAGCTTACCATTCAAGCCATACGTAATATCCGCACAATAACAATATTGCAGATTAAATCATTTTGGCATTATGATTACTTCATCGCGCCTCCCCCGCTTGCTGCGCCAAGCAGGGGAAAACCGGCGATAAAACGGCCTGGCGCTGACCGTCTGATCAGCCCGAAGTCATCATAGTGAGAAGAAATGTTTGAATTGAATCAATCCGAATTGAGTTTTGTATCCGGCGGCGACGCCGCAACCAACGGCGCCCTCGCGGGCATGGCCGGCCAGGCGGCCCGCGTGGCCGGTGCCGCCTTCATCGATGGCGTGATCACCGGTGCCGAACTGGGCGCAGCGGGCGGCCCGATCGGCGTGCTGGGCGGTATCCTCATCGGCGGCGCGGTTGGTTTGATCGTGTATCGCAACCTGACCCACGTCAAGGACTAAGGCGCGCGTTTCACACCTCCCGGGAATATCCGGACAAGTCCCGGGATATTCATCTTTGATTGAAGGCATACCGGGAGGAGCGAGTCAGGCCCTCGATCAGTGAGGGCGGGGTTCGGCCAGATGCCAAGATGCCGGCCAATCCAGTTACAGGGGCGCTGCGGCGTCCCTTGTTCATTCTTGCCGGTCGCCCCGCCTCGCCGAACTAACAGACCAGTCCCGCCTGGCGGCATCCTGTCGCATAGTTCTGGCTTCCCAAGCGCGCTTCCTATATATTTTGCATCGGCTATTGCTCAGCGCTATGTTTGGCGTTTTGGCAGCTCCCGCATTCCATTCGACACACGCTATCGGAGTTTAAATGAAGGCAATCTTTTACGGCGCTGACGCGCGCCTGCGCAGCGGCTGGAAAGCCGCATTGTTCATTTTGACCGCGATCGCCTTTATCGGCGCCATCGGGATGCTCGCTCAGCTGATCCCACCTCAATATAAAGCCTTCAAGAACGCCGTGCCTGCGATTGGCGTCTTGCTTGCCACCTTCATTTGCGTGCGCGTGGAAAAGTCCACGATGGCAGACGCGGGCTACCGCCTCGACGGACGATTCTTGCTGCAATTTGCCGCCGGCACCATGATGGGCATCGCCTTGCTCTTGATAGCCGGCGCCGCCGTCTGGTCGCTCGACGGTTTTCATCTCGAGCGCGTCAGCAGTGACTATGGCATTGTCGCCGCCAGTGCCGCCTTCATGCTGTGCGTTGGCATCTTCGAGGAAACCGCATTCCATGGCTTCGCCTTCCAGCGCGTCGTACGCAATATCGGGCCGCTCAAGGCTCAGCTCATTTTCGCCATCGCTTTCGCCGCAGTACACATGGGCAATCCGGGTATGCACGGCATGACGCTGGTGATGGGCGTGATCAATATTTTCCTCGCCGGCTTGATGCTGGGCTTGTGCTATCTGCGCACTGGCAGCCTGGCCTTGCCGATCGGCGTACACATGGGTTGGAACTGGATGCAGGGAACCTTGGGCTTTGGCGTGAGCGGCACCACCTCGTCAGGCTGGTGGAAGCCGGTTTTCCACGGCCAGCCGCAATGGCTGACGGGCGGCACCTTCGGCCTGGAGGCATCGGCGGCGGGCGTGGTGGTGTTGGCGCTGACAGTGCTGGCATTGGCGCGCTGGAAAGGCAGCGCCGGCGCGATCGGCGCGCCGCAGCCGGCCGCCGCACTGGCTTGAAGTAGCAAGCTTCGCCCGACTCGGTAGCGCGTGTTCAGCGACGCCACAGGCGACCGCTAAAACTATTGAATGGGGCTGGTGCCCTGGCAAGCGGAAAGCACGACGATTTGGCTGTGATTAATTGGGTTTGGAGCGACGCTTGCGCGCGCCAATAATAAAACCAATAAAACCAAGAATCATAGTGCCCTCGGCGAGGTAGGTATCCACTAACTCGCTGTCGGTCAAATAGATACGCCTGCCATGCCAATGATCATACGGATGCGTTCTTCCCGTTGCTGGATCGGCGACAGTGGGCCGTGTATGGGCATAATGATCAGCAAGCGTGGAACTCACTTCTAATCCGCCCATCAATACCAGCCACATACAGACACAAAAGATCGTCCAAAATTGTTTTGACATGATGGCTCAGCCCAACTTGGACTCACCAGCCTTACTCGGGCTTGGGCGTCGTAGTCAACTTGACGAACAGGGGCGCCACCAGCAAGCCCAACTCGTAGAGCAGGCACATCGGTACCGCCAGGGCCAGCATGCTGAAGGCGTCCGGCGGGGTGACAATCGCCGAGATGATGACCGACACGACAATCGCATAGCGGCGCAATTCCTTGAATTTGGCCACCGACACCAGCCCCGTGCGCACCAGAATCACCACCACCACCGGCACTTCAAAGGCCGCGCCAAACGCCAGGCACATCGACATGACGAAGTCGAGGTAGTTCTCAATATCGGGCGTGACCGAAATCGAGCTGGGCGCGAAATTGCTGATGAATTTGAAGACGCGCCCAAACACGAAAAAGTAGCTGAACGCGACACCGCCCGCGAACAGGATCGAGGACGAAGCCACCAGCGGCATCACCAAGCGCTTTTCATGCGTGTACAGCCCGGGCGCGACAAACGCCCACAACTGGTAAAACACCCAAGGCAGCGCCAGGATAATCGCCAGCACCAGCGTGATCTTCATCGGCACCATGAAGGACGAGGTGATGCCGGTGGCGATCAGCTTCGAGCCGGTCGGCAAGGAATCGATCATGGGCTGGGCCACGATGTTGAACAGCCTGGTCGGCCCCGGCCACGCGAACAGGGCGGCGCAGGTGACGAGGATGCCGAAGGCGGCTTTGATCACGCGGTCGCGCAATTCAATCAGATGAGAGATGAAGGTCTCTTCGCCCGCGGCTTTGTCTGTCATTTAAAAGAACGAAGAAGTGGAGGTGGCGCCGGGACGGAATTTCTTGACGCGCGCGGCCCCCGACACCACATGCATGCGCCCGCCATGGCGCTGCTTGAACCAAGCGGGAATGGCCGAGTTGCGCACCAGCTTTTTGCGGCGAAATTCGCGCGCCTTGCGTTCGAGGTCAGACATATGCGCGCGCGGCGCCAAGGGCGCATCGTCGCGCCACGCCGATTCGACTTCTTGCAGGCTCTGGCCAATGGAGTTCTCGACCCCGTCCTTGACCGATTGCGCCGCCTGCGCCACTTCCTTTTGCAGATTGCGCAGCTCGTCGAGTTCGATCTCGCGGCTCACTTCCGATTTGACGTCGTGCAGATAGCGCTGGGCGCGACCATACAGCGTGCCGGCCATGCGCGCGACCTTCGGCAGCTTTTCGGGGCCGATCACAACGAGGGCGACAACGCCGATAAGGGCGAGTTTGGTGAGACCGAGATCGATCATGGGGGATCAAAGCCGAAAGGACCGGGCGCGCGGCCCGGACCGATCAGCTTTTTGTCTTTTCTTTCGCGTCGACGTCGATGGTGCTCTTGCTGGCCACTTGCGCAGGCTCGCTCGGGGTGGCGGGCGCACTGCCCTTGGCATCGTCATCCTTGATGCCATCCTTGAAACCCTTGATGCCCTTGGCCAGATCGGAACCGATATTCGGCAGGCGATTACCAAAAAACACCAACACCACCACCAGCACGATCAGCCAGTGCCAAATGCTCATTGAACCCATACATTCTCCTTGCGGCGCCATGGCGCCAGAAAACCGTCTCAGACCGATAGTATACGCGATGCGTCCCTGGCCTGCTTATTAATGCTGGCCGCCGCGCCAGGGGCGCGGTCCACCGTACATATGAAGGTGCAGATGGTACACCTCCTGGCCGCCGTCCGGGCCGCTATTGATGAGCGTTTTATAGCCCCCGCTGGGTACGCCAGCTTCGTTGTAGCGCACCGCGCAGCCGTGCTCCTCGGCAAGCTTGGGCACCAGCGCCAGCATCTTGCCCAACATCTCAAGGTGGCTGGGGTCGCAATCGGACAAGGTCGGCACGTGCAGCTTGGGAATCACCAGCAAGTGCACGGGCGCGGCCGGGTGGATGTCTTTAAACACGAGCAAGTCGTCGTCTTCGTAGACTATGGTCGAAGGAATCTTGCGCGCCGCGATTTTGCAAAAGATGCAGTTTTCCACTTTTACTCCAATTCAATGTTTTTCAATCTCGTCGGCGTCGCGCAGCACATCCTTGCGCATGGCCTTTTCCTCGATCCCGGACAAACCCTCGCGCCGCGCCAGCTCGTCGAGCACTTGCTGCGGCGTCAAGCCGAACTGGGCCAGCATCACGAGACTGTGGAACCACAGGTCCGCGCATTCGTAGAGCACCTTGGCATTGTCGCCGTCGACGCGCGCGTCCTTGGCCGCCATCACCGTTTCGGTCGCTTCTTCGCCGATTTTTTTCAGGATTGCATCGTCGCCCTTGGCGAACAAGCGCGCCACGTAGGAGGTGGCGGGGTCGCCGCCGTTTTCCAGCTTGCGCGATTCGATTGTCGCCGCCAGGCGCTTCAAGGTAATGCTCATGGCTTCACATTCATTTCAGGACCGTCTTTTTTTTCGGTTTGGTATAGATCGCGGCCGGATCCTTGAGCACGGGGTCGACCGCCTTCCATTCACCCAAATTGGCGCCGCCCTCGAATTTTTGAAAGAAGCAGGAATGGCGGCCCGTATGGCAAGCGATGCCGCCGGCTTGCTCGATAGTCAATAGGATCACGTCCTCGTCGCAATCGAGGCGCATCTCCAGCACTTTTTGCACATGGCCCGATTCCTCGCCCTTGTGCCACAGCTTCTTGCGCGAACGGCTCCAGTACACCGCTTCACCCAACTCGACCGTGCGCGCCAGGGCGTCGCGGTTCATCCACGCGAACATCAAGACGGCGCCGCTGCCCGCTTCCTGCGCGATCACCGGCACCAGGCCGTTCTCGTCCCACTTGACCTTGTTGAGCCATTTCGCGCTCGACGCGCTGCTGCGTGCTGTGCTTGCCGTTGGCATGATGTCCTCTTCAGTCCAGGCGCATGGGAATGCCCTGCGCCGCCATGAAGCGTTTCGCTTCCTGCACCGTGTGCTGTCCGTAGTGGAAGATCGAGGCGGCCAGCACCGCGTCGGCGTGGCCGATGCGTATGCCGTCGGCCAAGTCTTGCAGGGAACCCACCCCGCCCGAGGCGATCACGGGAATGCCGACCGCGTCGGACACAGCACTGGTCAAACCGAGATCGAAGCCCACCTTGGTGCCATCGCGGTCCATGCTGGTGAGCAGGATTTCGCCGGCGCCCAGGCGCTCCATGTTTTGCGCCCAAGCCACCGCGTCCAGGCCGGTGGCATTGCGTCCGCCGTGGGTGAACACTTCCCACTTGCCGGGCGACACCTGCTTGGCGTCGATGGCCACCACGATGCATTGCGAGCCATGCTTTTGCGAAGCCTCGAACACCAGCTGCGGGTTCGTCACCGCCGAGGTGTTCATGCTGACCTTGTCGGCGCCCGCGTTGAGCAAGCGCCGCACGTCTTCCACCTTGCGCACGCCGCCGCCCACCGTGAGCGGAATGAACACGCGCGCGGCCACCGCCTCGATGATGTGCAATATCAGGTCGCGCCCATCGCTGGACGCCGTGATGTCGAGGAAAGTGAGTTCATCGGCGCCCTGCTCGTCGTAGCGGCGCGCGATTTCCACCGGGTCGCCGGCGTCGCGCAGCTCGGTGAAATTGACGCCCTTGACGACGCGACCGTCGGTCACGTCCAGGCAGGGGATGATGCGTTTGGCCAGCATGCTCGGTATGGTCTTTCTATTCCTCGGCTTCGCTCAAGGCGTCGGCGCGCTCTTGCGCTTTTGCCAGGTCGATCGTGCCTTCGTAGATCGAGCGTCCGCAAATGACGCCTTCGATGCCCTCGCCCTGCACCGCGCACAGCGCTTCGACGTCGGCCAGATTGTGCAAGCCGCCCGAGGCGATGATGGGCACCTTGACCGCTTGCGCCAGCTTGACCGTGGCCTCGATGTTCACGCCACCCATCATGCCGTCGCGCCCGATGTCAGTGTAGACAATTGACTCAACGCCGTAAGCTTCGAACTTGCGCGCCAGGTCGATCACTTCGTGGCCGGACATCTTGCTCCAGCCATCGGTGGCGACCTTGCCGTCCTTGGCGTCCAGGCCCACGATGATGTGGCCGGGGAAGGCGCCGCAAGCGTCATGCAAGAAGCCCGGGCTCTTCACGGCGGCCGTGCCGATGATGATGTAGCTGATGCCGTCGTCCAGGTAGCGCTCGATGGTGTCGAGGTCGCGGATGCCGCCGCCCAGCTGCACGGGGATTTCCTCGATCTCGTTGTCAAGCGCGTATTGCTGCACCACGCGCAGGATGGATTTGACGGCAGCCTCGTTCTTTGGCTTGCCGGCGAAAGCGCCGTTCAAGTCCACCAGATGCAGGCGGCGCGCGCCCTGCTTTAGCCAGTGCAAAGCCATGTCGGCGGGGTCTTCGGAAAAGACGGTGGCAAGTTCCATATCGCCCTGTTTGAGGCGAACGCAGTGACCGTCTTTGAGGTCGATGGCAGGAATGAGCAACATAGTGGTGTCGGCGTGGGTTAAGTGTGGATCAGAGTGGATCAGGGGTGAATCAGGGATTCCAATGCACGAAATTCTGGTACAGACGTAGTCCTGCTGCAGCACTTTTCTCGGGGTGAAACTGGGTGGCGAAAATATTCTCGCGCGCCACCGCGCAGCAAAACAAGCCGCCGTAATCGGTTTGGCCGGCCGTGTCTTCATTATGCGCGGGTTCGGCGAAATAACTATGCACGAAATAGAAGTAGCTATCGTTGGCGATGCCTTCCCACAAGGGGTGGGGACGCATCTGGCGCACCCGGTTCCAGCCCATCTGCGGCACCTTGAAGCGGCTGCCGTCTTCCTGCAACTGGCCGTCAAGCTGGAAACGCACCACCTTGCCCGGCAGCAGGCCAAGGCCGGGGGTATCGCCCTCCTCGCTGCGATCGAACAGCATTTGCTCGCCCACGCACACCCCCATCATGGGGCGGGTGCTTGATGCGCGCATGAGCGCGTCCTGCACGCCGGACTCGCGCAGGCTGCGCATGCAGTCGCGCATGGCGCCCTGGCCGGGCAGCACGATGCGGTCGGCGCCGTCGATGTCGGCCGCTGCGCCGGAAATGCGCACGTCGGCCTCGGGCGCCACCGCGCGCAGGGCTTGCGCCACCGAGCGCAGATTGCCCATGCCATAGTCGACGACAACGATTTTATTCATAGTGGGGTTCCGTCACCGCGAGCATGTCTGTCTACAAGCTGCCTTTGGTCGAGGGAATGGTGCCGGCCGCGCGCGCGTCCAGTTCGGCCGCCATGCGCAGGGCGCGTCCGAATGCCTTGAACACGGTTTCGCACTGGTGGTGGGCGTTTTCGCCGCGCAAATTGTCGATGTGTAGGGTCACCAGCGCGTGGTTGACGAAGCCCTGGAAAAATTCGTGCGCCAGGTCGACGTCGAAGGCGCCGATCATGGCGCGCTTCCACGGCACGTTCATCTGCAAGCCGGGGCGGCCGGAAAAATCGATCACTACGCGCGAGAGCGCCTCGTCCAGCGGCACGTAGGCGTGGCCGTAACGGCGGATGCCTTTTTTGTCACCGATGGCCTTGGCCACCGCCATGCCCAGCGTGATGCCCACGTCTTCCACCGTGTGGTGGGCGTCGATGTGCAAGTCGCCCACGGCCTCGATGTCAAGGTCGATCAAGCCGTGGCGCGCGATCTGGTCGAGCATGTGGTCCAGGAAGGGAACGCCGGTGGCGAGCTTTTGCGCGCCCGTGCCGTCGAGGTTGATGGCAACGCGGATCTGCGTCTCGTTGGTGTTGCGCGTGACTTCGGCGCGGCGTTCGGCGATGCTGGTCATGGACATGGCTCGTTCAGGCAGAGGGTGGCGTTGGCAGCATGGATGCTTTCAAGGCAAGCAGGAAGGCGGCGTTCTCTTCCGGCGTGCTGACGGTGACACGGATGCAATTGGCCAGCGTTCCATGCATTTTACTCACATTTTTGATCAAGACCTGCTTGGCCAAGAGATTCGCCGTGACGGCGGCCGCGTCTGGCACGCGGAACAACAAAAAATTGGCCTGCGACGGGAACACCTCGACCCCGGGCAGGGACGCCAGCGCCCCTGACAGTTCGCCGCGCGCGCTGTTGAGCAAGGCGGCCTGGGCGTAAAACACATCCAGGTGCTCGAGCGCGAATTCGGCCGCCACTTGGCTCAGCACATTGACGTTGTAGGGCGGGCGCACCTTGTCGAGCTCGCGCAAGAGCGCGGGCGCGGCCGCCATGTAGCCAAGCCGAATGCCGGCCAGGCCCAGCTTGGAGAGGGTGCGCATCACGACCAGGTTCTCGAACTCGGGAAGGCGGTGCATGAAACTGGTGCGCGCGAACGGTTCGTAAGCTTCGTCGACGACGGCGATGCCGTTCTCGCCCAGCGCTTCGATGATGGCGACCATGTCGTTTTCATCGAACAGGTTGCCGGTCGGATTGTTCGGGTAAGCCAGGAATACCACGGCCGGCTTGTGCTCGGCGATGGCGGCAAGCATGGCGGCGCGGTCGAGCGAAAAATCGGCCCTCAAGGGCACGCCCACGAAATCCATGCCGGCGAACTGGGCCGAACGGGGGATCATCACGAAGGCCGGCACCGGCGCCAGCACGACGGCGCGCCGCTCTTGCTGGGCGCAAGCCATGGCCAGCATGGAAATCAGTTCGTCCGAGCCGTTGCCGAGGATGACGTCGAAGCCCTTGGGTACGCCCAGCTTGGCGCAAATGCTTTGCTTGAGGCTGGCGTAAGACGGCACCGGGTAGCGGTTGAGCACCGCGCCGGCCAGGCGCTCGGCCAGCTCGCGCCGCAGCGCCTCCGGCAGCAAATACGGGTTTTCCATCGAATCGAGCTTGATGAAACCGCTCGCGTCCGCGACCAGGTAGTTGGGGGCGGCGCGCACTTCGGCGCGGATGGTGTTGGCGATCAGTTTGTCGATGAAGGACATCTTCGGGCTTTCAGTCAGTGTCAATGCGGGGCAATGCGCGCGCGGCCTCAAACCAGGGACAATTGCTCCCCGCCGTCCACCTTCGTCTCGCCCGCCTGGTCCAGCTGGCTCGTCTTGCGCTTGGACGCGCGCGGCGCCTTTTTCACTTTCGCCGCGATCGACGGCGCGGCCGGATCGTCAAGCGCGGCCAGACGCTGCGCGATGATCTGGCAATACTGTGTATTCAATTCGAAGCCAACGAATTGGCGGCCGCAGCGCTTGGCCGCGACCGCCGTCGTGCCGCTACCCATGAAGGGATCGAGGATCACGCCGCCTGCCGGGCACGACGCCTTGACCATGCGTTCGATGATTTCCAGCGGCTTTTGCGTTGGATGATCGGCGCGCTCTGGATGCTCGCGGTGCAGGCGCGAGACGCTCCACAAATCTTTCGGGTTGTAGCCGACCTCGAGCCATTTGGCGCCCACGAAGATCGAGCGCGAACGGGCCTTCTTGGTTTCGGCGTCGTACGGGATGCGCACCGCGTCGAGGTCGAAATAATAGTCCTTGCGCTTGACGAAAAAACCGGCCGTGTCATGCACCGACGTGAAACTGCGCACGCTGCCGCCCATCGACGGCACCCGGCGGTCCCAGATGATCTCGTTCATCATCGTCATGCGCTTTTTTAGCATGACGAAGATCTCCGGTGAAAAACGCCAAGTCAGGAAGATGTACAGGCTGCCGTTGGGCTTGAGCTTGGGGAGCGCGGCGTCAATCCACTGTTCGGTCCAGCTCAGATAGGCCGCTTCGCTTTGCTGGTCCGATTCGTTGCCGTAGTCCTTGCCCAGATTGTAGGGCGGGTCAGTCAGGATCAGGTCGATCGACGCGTCAGGGATGCGCGCCAGCCCATCCAGCGCGTCTTCGCAAAAGACCTGGTTGATCCAGTCGCTCATGGCGTGACCTTGGGCGCCGGCGGCACCGGATCGAGCCGAAGCTCAGCGCTGCGCGCGTGCGCGGGCAAGCCTTCGCCATAAGCCAGTTCGGCCGCGATTTTGCCCAGCGTTTGCGCGCCCGCCTGCGACACATGCAAGATCGACGAGCGCTTCTGGAAGTCGTACACGCCCAGCGGCGAGGAAAAGCGCGCCGTGCGCGAGGTCGGCAGCACGTGATTCGGGCCGCAGCAATAATCGCCCAGCGCCTCGGACGAAAAGCGGCCCAGGAACATGGCGCCGGCGTGGCGCACCTTGTCGGCCCAGGCTTGCGGATGCTCGGCCGAGATTTCCAGGTGTTCGGCGGCGATCATGTTGGCGATCGCGCAGGCTTCATCCATGTCGCGCACCTTGATCAAGGCGCCGCGCCCGCTCATCGAGGCGCGGATCACTTCGCGCCGCGGCATGGTCGGCAGCAGCTTGTGGATGCTGGCCTCGACGCGCGCGATGTAGTCGGCGTCCGGGCACAGCAGGATCGCTTGCGCCAGTTCGTCGTGCTCGGCCTGCGAGAACAAGTCCATCGCCACCCAGTCCGGATCGGTGCTGCCGTCGCACAGGACCAGGATTTCGGAAGGGCCGGCGATCATGTCGATGCCGACGGTGCCGAACACGCGGCGCTTGGCCGCGGCCACGTAGGCATTGCCTGGGCCGACGATCTTGTCGACCGGCGCGATGGTGGCGGTGCCGTAGGCGAGTGCCGCGATGGCCTGGGCGCCGCCGATGGTGATCACGCGCGTCACGCCCGCAATCGCAGCGGCCGCCAACACCAGCTGGTTGCGTACGCCGCCCGGCGTGGGCACCACCATCACGATCTCCGCCACGCCAGCCACCTTGGCCGGAATCGCGTTCATCAGCACCGACGAGGGATAGGCCGCCTTGCCGCCCGGGACGTAGATGCCGACGCGGTCGAGCGGCGTGATGCGCTGGCCCAGCACCGTGCCATCGGGCTCGGTGTAGCTAAAGCCCTTGAGCTCGGCCATCTGGCGTTCGTGGAAGGCGCGGATGCGCGCGGCTGCCGTCTGCAGCGCGTCGCGCTGGGCCGCGGGCAGCGCTGTGACGGCCGCTTGCAGCTCGTCCTGCGACACGTCGAAGGCGGCCATGCTGGTGACGCCATCCGGGATGCGGTCGAAGCTGTTGGTGTATTCGATGACGGCGGTGTCGCCATGCTTTTTCACGGCGCGCAAGATGGCCGTGACGCTGTGTTCGATCTCGTCGTCGGTCGACGCTTCGAAGGCCAGCAAGGCGTCCAGCGTGGCGCTAAAACCTGGGGCGCTCGAATCGAGCTTGCGGATCTGGATCGGGGTCGTCATGGCGAAAACCTTGCTGCTTGCGAGGCGCGTTCGAACGCTTCCAGGATAGGCTGGAGGCGCGCGCGCTTGAGTTTGAGGGCGGCCTGGTTCACCACCAGGCGCGACGAAATTTCCATGATCTGCTCGACTTCCACCAGGTTGTTGGCGCGCAGCGTGCTGCCGGTCGAGACCAGGTCGACGATCGCGTCCGACAAGCCCACCAGGGGCGCCAGCTCCATCGAGCCATACAGCTTGATCAAGTCCACGTGCACACCCTTGGCCGCGAAGTGCTCGCGCGCGGTCTGCACAAACTTGGTGGCCACCCGCAAGCGCGCGCCCTGGCGCACCGCGGTCTCGTAGTCGAAGCCGGCCTTGACCGCCACCGACATGCGGCACTGCGCGATGTTCAAGTCGATCGGCTGGTACAAGCCCTCGCCGCCATGCTCGAGCAGCACGTCCTTGCCGGCCACGCCAAAGTCCGCCGCGCCGTGCTGCACATAGGTGGGCACGTCGGTGGCGCGCACGATGATCACGCGCACATTGGGGTCGTTGGTGGCCAGGATCAGCTTGCGCGAAGTCTCCGGGTTCTCGGTCACTTCGATGCCGGCGGCGGCCAGCAAGGGCAGCGTGTCCTCGAAAATGCGGCCCTTCGACAGCGCGAGGATGAGCTGGGAGCTGTCTGGCTTGTTCATGGCGGCTGTCCTGTCGGCTTGGCGGGTTTGCGCGGGTTTGCTCGGGTTTGCTGTTAGCTGATGCGCACGATATCAGCGCCAACCTTCGACAGCTTCACTTCCATGCGGTCGTAGCCGCGGTCGAGGTGATAGATGCGGTCGATGATGGTCTCGCCCTGCGCGGCCATGGCGGCGATCACCAGCGAGGCCGAGGCGCGCAGGTCGGTCGCCATCACGGGCGCGCCGATCAACTGGTCGACACCCTTGATGAACGCCGTGTTGCCCTCGGTCTGGATGGAGGCGCCCAGGCGGTTCATTTCCTGCACGTGCATGAAGCGGTTTTCGAAAATCGTTTCGGTGACGCGGCTGGTGCCCGAGGCGACCGTGTTCACCGCCATGAACTGGGCCTGCATATCGGTCGGGAAGCCCGGATACTCGGTGGTGCGAAAACTCACCGGTTTCGGGCGCCCGCCCATTTGCGCGCGGATCCAGTCCGGCCCCGACGTCATGATGACGCCGATCTCGCGCAGTTTGTCGAGCGCCGCGTCGAGGATGTCGCTGCGGGTGTTCTTGAGCAGCAGGTCGCCGCCGGTGGCCGCCACCGCGCACAGGAAGGTGGCCGTCTCGATGCGGTCGGCGATGACGGCGTGCGAGGCGCCGTGCAATTGGTCCACGCCCTGGATCACCAGGCGGTCAGTACCGATGCCTTCGATCTTCGCGCCCATCGCCACCAACAGGTTGGCCAGGTCGGTCACTTCCGGCTCGCGCGCGGCGTTTTCCAGGATGGTCTCGCCCTCGGCCAGGGTGGCCGCCATCAGCAGGTTCTCGGTGCCGGTGACGGTGATCATGTCGGTGACGATGCGGGTGCCCTTGAGGCGCTTGGCCTTGGCGTGGATGTAGCCGCCTTCGATGGTGATCTCGGCGCCCAGCGCCTGCAAGCCCTTGATGTGCTGGTCGACCGGGCGCGAACCGATCGCGCAGCCGCCCGGCAGCGACACCTTGGCCTGGCCGAAGCGCGCCACCAGGGGACCGAGCACCAGGATCGAGGCGCGCATGGTCTTGACCAATTCGTAGGGCGCCTCGAGCGTGTCGATGGCGCTGCCATTGAGTGACACCCGGTCGCCGTCCTGGTCCATGCTGTGCTCGATCTTCAAGCCGGTCTGGCCCAAGAGCTTGAGCATGGTACGCACGTCGTGCAGGTGCGGCACGTTCGACAATTCGAGCGTGCCGGAGGTGAGCAGGCCCGCGCACAGAATGGGCAGGGCGGCGTTCTTGGCGCCGGAAATGGCGATCTCGCCGTCCAGGCGCTTGCCGCCGATGATCTTGAGCTTGTCCATGCTTATCCTTGGTACTCTTCCGGGGTCAGGGTCTTCATCGACAGCGCGTGGATTTCCTCGCGCATGCGCTCGCCCAAGACCGCGTACACGATCTGGTGGCGCTGGATCGGGCGCTTGCCGGCGAAGGCCGACGAGACGATCACGGCGTTGAAGTGCTGGCCGTCGCCTTCGACTTCCAGGTGGGTGCATGCGAGGCCGGCACTGATGTAGCCGTGTATGAGTTCTGGTGTGGTTGCCACGTGAATTCCTGTTTGATTAGTGACGCAGCTTGTAGCCGCGCTTGAGCATGGTGATGGCGACGCTTGACAGCAGCACGAAGAACACCGATACGATGGCCAGGCTGGTCATGGGGTTGATGTCGGACTGTCCGAAGAAACCGTAGCGGAAGCCGTCGATCATGTAAAAGAAAGGATTGAAGTGCGAAGCGGCCTGCCACACGGGCGGCAGCGAATGGATCGAATAGAACACGCCGGACAGGAAGGTGGCCGGCATGATCACGAAGGTTTGCGAGGCCGCCAGCTGGTCGAATTTTTCGGCCCAGATGCCGGTGATCAGGCCCAGCGTGCCCAGGATGGCCGCCCCCAGCAGCGCGAACAGAAGGATGAACAGGGGCGCCACGAAGCTCAGGTGCGCGAACCAGGCGGTGACGAGGAACACGCCCGCGCCCACCACCACCCCGCGCACCACCGAGGCGAGCACGTAGGCGGAAAAAATCTCCCAGTGCGACAGCGGCGCGAGCAGGATGAACACCAGGTTGCCGCTGATCTTGGACTGGATCAGGGACGAGGACGAATTGGCGAAAGCGTTTTGCAGCACGCTCATCATCACCAAGCCCGGGATCAGGAAATCGGTGAAGCCCACGCCCGGGTACATCTGCACCTGGCTTTGCATGGCATGCCCGAAGATCAGCAGATACAGGATGGCGGTGAGCACCGGCGCGGTGACGGTCTGGGTCGCCACTTTCCAAAAGCGCAGCGTCTCCTTGTAGAACAGGGTGCGGAACCCTTGCGAGATGAGGCTCATAGCGCTTTTCCGTTCATGATCTGCAGGAAGATGTCTTCCAGGTCCGCTTGCTGCAGCTGCATCTCGTCGATGACGGCGCCCGCCTCGCGCAAGCGGGCCAGGATGCCTTCGACGTCGGCGTAGTCGTTCACGCGCAGGGTCAGCTTGCCCGCTTCGCCGCCCTGCCCCTCGTGCAGCAGCAGCGGTTTCAAGTCCTCGGGCAGCGCGCCGCTGGCCAGGTGCAGATTGAGCTGGGAGCCGGAGATGCGGCGAATCAGGGCGGCCATGGTGTCGAGCGCCACCACGCGCCCGGCCTTGAGCATGGCCACGCGCTGGCACATCGCTTGCGCTTCTTCCAGATAGTGGGTGGTCAAGACCACGGTGTGGCCTTCGCGGTTCAGGCGCGAGATGAACTTCCACAGGGTCTGGCGAAGTTCAACGTCGACGCCGGCGGTCGGTTCGTCGAGCACGATCACGGGCGGCTTGTGCACCAGGGCTTGCGCCACCAGCACGCGCCGCTTCATGCCGCCGGACAGGGCGCGCATATTGACGTCGGCCTTGCCGGTCAGGTCGAGGTTTTCCATCACCTCGTCGATCCACTTGTCGTTGTTCTTCAAGCCAAAGTAACCCGACTGCAGGCGCAGCGTCTCGCGCACCGTGAAGAAGGGATCGAACACCAGTTCCTGCGGCACCACGCCGAGCTTCATGCGGGCGGCGCGAAAATCCGTGGTCACGTCGTGGCCGTGGATGGCAACGCTGCCCGCGTCCGGCCGGATCAAGCCGGCGATGGTCGAGATGAGGGTGGTCTTGCCGGCCCCGTTCGGGCCCAAGAGTCCGAAAAACTCGCCCTGGGCGATGGTCAGGGAAACGCCGTCCAAGGCCTTCAAGGCCTTGTAGCTTTTCTCGACTTGATTGATTTGAATCGCTGTCATGCTTTACTTGGGTTGGGCAAATGTCTATACAGCCTGCACTGCCTTGCGTTATCCGGGCCGCTCGAGCCCGGTGAAACGGTCAATTATAGGGGAAATTCGAGGGGCGGGAGCCGGACCGGAAAACCGGCCGGCGGGCGGGACAGGATCAATGGTGGTGCTGGTCGGCCGGGGCCGGGGCGGAGGCGTCGGCCAGCAAGGCCTCGACGCCGTACAGCGTTGCCAGGCTGCGCAGATTGGCTGGCATGTTGACATAGCTTACGGTCGAGCCGGCGGCGCGCGCGGCGCGCTGCCAGGACAGCAGCACGGACACGGCGGCCGAGTCGACCGTCGTCAGCTGGGCCAGGTCGAATTCGGTCTGGCCGGCGCGGATGGCGCTCACGCCCTGCGCGAGGGCGGCGCGCGCGTTGGCCATGTTCAGCGTGTCGAGCGCAGAATCTGGAAACTGCGCGGGCAGCTGTGCGGTTGCGGTGGCGTCTGGCATGGCGCTGCTTACTTGGCGGCCGCTTTGAGCGACTTGTCGGCCAGCTTCTTGTTGCGCTCGGCCAGGGCCTTGATCAAGCCATCCATGCCGGAACGGCTGATTTCGGCCGAGAAATTGCCCTTGTAGGTTTCCACCAGCCACGCGCCCAGCACATTGATGTCGTAAATTTTCCAGCCGGTCGGCGTCTTTTCCAGGCGATAGTTCAGCTGGATGGGCTCGCCGCGCTGCTGCAACACTTGCGAACGCACTTCCACCTCGGCATCGGCCGGGTCGGCGCGCAGGGGCTTGAATTCCACGGTCTGGTTCTTGACCTGGGACAGTGCGCCCGAGTAGGTGAAGATCAGCAAGGTGCGAAATTCCGCCGCCAACTGCTTTTGCTGCTCGGGTGAGGCCTCGCGCCAGGCGCGCCCGGCCGCCAAGGCCGTCATGCGCTGGAAGTCCACATAAGGCAGGATCTTGGTTTCGACCAAGTCCATGACTTTTTTCTGGTTGCCTGTTTGCAATTCCTTGTCGCTCTTGGCCGCTTCCAGCACTTCCTGGCTGATGCGCTTGACGAGCACGTCCGGTGCCTCGGCGCTGGCGGCGGCCGGCGCGGTGCTAGCAGTGGCCGCCATGGCGGGGGCGACGGCGATGCCGAGCGCGGCGGTGAGGACGATTTGTTTGATCAGTTTCATGGTGTCTTTGCTAAAAAATGCGGCTTGTCTGCCAGGTCGCCGCGGGTTACGGTTCCGGCGGCGTCGCAGGGGTTAACTCTTTGGCAGGTGAATCGGATGACAAGGGCGGCGGATTTTCCGTCGCCGCCTCGCCATTGCCGGCCTTGCCATCGTCAGCCTTGAGGTCCAATGGCTTGGCGTCGGCTGCCTTGGCGTCGGCTGGCTTGGCGTCGGCTGGCTTGGCGTCGGCTGGCTTGGCGTCCGATGGTTTTGCGTCCGCCGGCTTGGCATCCGCGGCTTCAGCCGGTTTCGCATCGGCCGGCTTGGCATCCCCGTCTTCGTCGTCCTTGCCCGGCTTTTTCTTACGCGGACCATCGCCATCGTCGATCAAGCTGTCGCGCCGCTGCAGGAAACTGTCGCGGATAAACTCGTAACGGTCGAGAGCGGCTTCTTCCATCAAATTCGAGGCGTCGAGCAAGGTGGCGCGCTGGTCAATGCCGCGCACGGCCACCCCAACGTTGCGCCAGCGCACGGGACGCTTGTAAGCCCAAGGGTCGGCGCGCGCGTCGAGCGGCAAGGCCAGGGCGTCGCGCACGGTCGAGGCGCCAAGGAAAGGCAGCATCAGGTAGGGGCCAGATGGCACCCCCCAGGTGCCCAGGGTCTGGCCGAAATCCTCTTTATGCTTTTGCAAGCCGGCGTCGGAAGCGATATCGATCAAGCCGCCGATGCCCAGCGTGGAATTGAGCGCGACCCGGGTCACGTCCGACATGCCGGCCTGCCCTTTGCCTTGCAGCAAATTGTTAACGGCGCTCCATACATCGGCCAAATTGCCAAAGAAATTGCCCACGCCCGTTTGCACGAAGCCCGGCACCACCGTCTTGTAAGCGGTGGCGGCTGGCTTCAGGGCCGCTTGGTCCACCGTGTCGTTGAAGGTGAACATGGCCCGGTTGAATTTTTCAAACGGGTCTTTCGGATTGGCAGGCGTGGCGCAAGCGCCCAGGCTTGCGACCACCGCCAGCATCAAGGCGAGCCGCCCGATGCGCGACAGGGAAGCGGTGAGCCGGGGCCAGGGCTGTCTCATTTACTGGCATCCTTTCCATCAGCGGCTTTGCTGTAGATGAATTGGTTGATCAAGTCTTCCAGCACGGCGGCCGATTGGGTGTGGCGGCCGGTGATGCGGTCACCCGCGGCCAGCTGCGAGGAATCGTCGTCGCCCGCGTTGATGCCGATATATTGCTCGCCGAGCAGACCCGAGGTGAGGATCTTCACGGTGCTATCTTTCGGAAACTTGTAGGCCTTGTCCATGTTCAAGGTTACCAGCGCCTTGTAGTTCTTGTCATCAAACTTAATCTCCGCGACGCGCCCAACAACAACACCGGCGCTCTTGATGGGCGCTTGCGGCTTGAGGCCGCCGATATTATCGAACACGGCCACCACGGGATAGCTCTGGCTGAAGGACAGGGAGCTCATGTTTCCGGCCTTGAGGGCGAGAAACATCAGCGCAGCCACGCCCAACAATATAAATAGACCGACCCAGATATCCAAAGTTTTACGGTGCATGGTAATTTTCCTAGCTTGTTATACGGCACAAACGCGCTGCCGGATTCAAAATTATTTATTAAACATCAAGGCGGTGAGCATGAAGTCCAGCCACCAGACCGACAGCGAGGCGATCACGACGGTGCGCGTGGTGGCGCGCGACACGTCTTCCGGTGTCGGCTGGGCTTGGTAACCCTGGTACAGCGCCACGAAGGTCACGGCCACGCCGAAGACCACGCTTTTGATGACACCGTTCGCGATGTCTTTCCAGATGTCCACGCCGGACTGCATTTGCGACCAGAACGCGCCTTCGTCCACGCCGATCAATTGCACGCCGACCAGGTAACCGCCCAGCACGCCGACGGCGGAAAACACGGTGGCCAGCACCGGCATGGCGATCACGCCGGCCCAGAAGCGCGGCGCCAGCACACGCTGCACCGGATTGACGGCCATCATTTCCATGGCCGACAGTTGCTCACCCGCCTTCATCAAGCCGATCTGGGCCGTGAGCGAAGTGCCGGCGCGCCCGGCGAACAGCAAGGCGGTGACGACGGGGCCCAGTTCGCGCGTGAGCGAGAGGGCGACGAGCAAGCCGAGCGCCTGTTCCGAGCCGTATTTATTGAGCGTGTAATAGCCTTGCAGGCCCAGCACCATACCGACGAACAAGCCGGAGACGGCGATGATCACCAGCGAATAATTGCCAATGAAATGGATCTGCTCGGAAATGAGCGAGGGACGGCGCATCGCGCCCGGCGACACGCCCAGCAGATTGAAAAAGAAGCGGGTGGCGAAGCCGATATTCTCGACGGCCTCGCGCAGCGGACGGCCAATGCGTTCCAACAGATTGCCCATCATACGCGCGCCTCCAGACCCATGTCTTCGGCCAGCGAGCGGCCCGGATAATGGAAAGGCACGGGCCCGTCGGGCGCGGCGTTGACGAATTGCTTGACGTAGGGGTCTTCCGACTTGAGCATGTCGGCCGGCGTGCCTTGCGCCACGATCTTCCCGGACGACATGAAGTACACGTAGTCGGCGATCATGAAGCATTCGTGCACATCGTGCGACACCAGGATCGAGGTCGAGCCGAGCGCGTCGTTCAGGCGGCGGATCAGATTGGCGGTCACGCCCATCGAGATCGGATCGAGACCGGCGAACGGTTCATCGTACATGATCAATTCCGGATCGAGCGCGATGGCGCGCGCCACCGCCACCCGGCGCGCCATACCGCCGGAAATCTCGGCCGGCTTGAGCATGGCCGCGTTGCGCAAGCCCACCGCGTTGAGTTTCATCAACACCATGTCGCGCAGGATTTCCTCCGGCAGATCGGTGTGCTCGCGCAGCGGAAAGGCCACGTTCTCGAACACGGTCAAATCGGTGAACAGGGCGCCGAACTGAAACAGCATGCCCATCTTGCGGCGCAGCTTGAACAAACCATCCGTGTCGAGTTTATGCACCACCTCGCCCTCGACCGTGACGCTGCCCTGCTGCGGACGAATCTGGCCGCCGATCAAGCGCAGCACCGTGGTCTTGCCGCAGCCGGAGCCACCCATGACGGCCACCACTTTCCCGCGCGGGAAATCCATGCGCAGATCCGACAGGATCGAACGCTCTCCATAGGCAAAGTGCAAATCGCGGATTTCGACTAGATTGGACACGGCAGGCTCATCATTTTGAATGCCGTATTGTAGTGCAGAAACGGCAATCTCTGCTGGCGGGGGTGCCGTAACGCGCGCCCCCGCTTGGCCAGAATATAACATTAATGAACGTTCGGTCAGATATTTCTGCGCGTAAGTGTCTGTTTTTACAGGGGAGAAAAGCCGCACCTTGACCATCCTGACTAGGCCAGATGGGAAAGTATTGCCCATTGTCCGTGCCCGGCAACGCCCGGTTTTACCCTGCCGTGCCCCACTTTGACGCCCGTGGGCGCGCCTAGTCGCGGCTGGCGCGGAACGCGAGCAGGAACAAGCCCGCGAACACCAGGTCGAGCACGCCCGCGCCGGCGATCAGCGCCCCCGTCCGGCCTAGCGCGTACAAGACCAGCGCGGCCACGCCAAAGGACAGCTTTTCGAATATGGCGGGCAGCATCAGCGGACGGTAGCGCTTGATGTCGCCGGCCAGAATGAAAAACGCCAACTGCCAGGCCAGGGCCACGCCGATGAAGCCATAGAAATGCTCGGGATGGGTCAGCGGCGGCGGGAAGTCGATGCCGAGCTGGGTCTCCATGAAGTACTGCGGCAGCAATGCCAACACGCCGTAGATGCCGGCGCCCATGAAAACACGCTTTTCAAATGTGTGTGCCATGCTCGCTCCCTGGAAAGACGCACGGCCCGGGCGGCCAGCGCTACCATGGCATCGTGCCTGCAGCCTTAATCGGCGTCAACGTTTTATGGCAAGGCGGCGAGGATGCGCGCGTGGTGTGCGATGTGCTCGCCCATGAAACTGCTGACGAAGTAATAGCCGTGGTCGTAGCCGGGATGGCGGCGCAAGGTCAAAGGCTGGCGCGCCAGCGCGCAGGCGCGCTCGAATTGTTCGGGCATCAGTTGCAGCTCGAGGAATTGGTCGGCCAAGCCCTGGTCGATCAATATGCCCTCGGGAAAAGGTGTGCTGCGCGTGGCCATCAGGGCGCTGGCGTCGTGCGCGCGCGCATGGGCCGTGTCCGCCCCGCCGAAATAGGCGCCGAAGGCTTTCTGCCCCCACGGGCACAAGGTCGGCGCGGCGATCGGCGCGAACGCCGATACCGAGCGAAATAACTGCGGGTGGCGCAGCGCCAGCACCAGCGCGCCGTGCCCGCCCATCGAGTGGCCGAAGATGCCGATCCGCTCAGGGTCGCCGCCAAAGTCGTCCACTATCGTCGCGCGCAATTCGTCGACAATGTAAGACTCCATCTTGAAGTGCGCGCTCCACGGCGCCTCGGTGGCGTCGAGATAAAAACCGGCGCCGGTGCCCAGGTCCCAGCTGTCGGCCGCGCCCGCGATGCCGGTGTCGCGCGCACTGGTGTCGGGCGCCACCAGCATCACGCCATGCTCGGCGGCATAGCGCTGGGCCCCGCCCTTGACCATGAAGGTCTCTTCGGTGCAGGTGAGGCCGGCCAGGTAAATCAGCACCGGCACCTTGCCCGCGCGCGCTTGCGGCGGCCGGTACACGGAAAAGCGCATCGGCAAGCCGATATGGCGCGACGCGTGCGTGTAAAAGCCTTGCGTGCCGCCGAAGCAGGCCTGTTCGCTCAAGACCGTCGGCATCGCGTTAATAGATCACGACAGAACGGATCGATTCGCCGCGCTTCATCAAATCGAAGCCTTCGTTGATGCGCTCGAGCGGCAAGCGGTGGGTGATCAAGTCGTCGATATTGAGTTTGCCTTCCATATACCAGTCGACGATCTTCGGCACGTCGGTGCGCCCGCGCGCGCCGCCGAAGGCCGAACCCTTCCATACCCGTCCCGTGACCAGCTGGAACGGGCGGGTGGAAATTTCCTGCCCGGCCGCCGCCACGCCGATGATGATCGATTGGCCCCAGCCCTTGTGGCAGCATTCGAGCGCCTGGCGCATGGTCGTCACGTTGCCGATGCATTCGAAGCTATAATCGGCGCCGCCGTCGGTCAAGCCGATGATGGTGTCGACCACGTTCTCGACCTTGGACGGGTCGATGAAATCGGTCATGCCGAATTGGCGCGCCATCGCCTGGCGCGCCGGATTGATGTCGACGCCGATGATCTTGTTGGCGCCGACCATGCGCGCAGCCTGGATCACGTTCAAGCCGATGCCGCCCAAGCCGAACACCACCACGTTCGCGCCCGCCTCCACCTTGGCCGTGAACAGCACCGCGCCCACGCCGGTGGTGACGCCGCAGCCGATGTAGCACACCTTGTCGAAGGGCGCGTCCGGGCGGATCTTCGCCAGCGCGATTTCCGGCACCACGATGTAGTTGGAAAAGGTGGAAGTGCCCATGTAATGGAAGATCGGCTTGCCGTCGATGGAAAAACGGCTGGTGGCGTCGGGCATCAAGCCGCGCCCCTGGGTCGAGCGGATCGACTGGCACAGATTGGTTTTTTGCGACAGGCAGAATTTGCACTCGCGGCATTCCGGCGTGTAGAGCGGAATGACGTGGTCGTCTTTTTTCAGGCTCTTCACGCCGGGACCGACTTCGAGAACCACGCCGGCGCCCTCATGGCCCAGGATGGCAGGGAACAAGCCTTCCGGATCGGCGCCGGACAAGGTGTAGTAATCGGTATGGCAAATGCCGGTGGCCTTGATTTCGACCAGCACCTCGCCCGCGCGCGGCCCGGCCAGTTCGACTTCCTCGATCGTCAATGGCTGACCCGCCTGCCACGCGATGGCTGCTTTGGTTTTCATTTTCTATCCTTTCGTGAGATTGAGACGGGCGCGCGAGCTGGCATGACGCATCCATGCCATGGCGATGAGCGCGCCGGCGGCGAAACCGAATCCATGGCCCGGCTTGATCGAGCCGCTCACCGCGACATCGAGGCCGCCTTGAATCGCCGTCACCAGCAGCGCCGCGACCAGCGCGTGGCGCGCCAGCGCACAGCGCCGGTAAGCGACGAGTACAAACGCGCACAGCGCCAGCATGGCTTGCGAGGCGCCGGAACTGACCAGGTCTGGCCGCAACAGCACGCTGGCAAGCTGGCCGAGCGTGCCGCCGCCGATGAAGGCCAAGGCCAGGGGAGCGGGCCCGCAGCGCCGCTCGATCGCGCTGGCCAACAGCGCGCTCGCCGCCAGATTGAACATCATGTGCAGACTATGCACATGCAGGAACTGGGAAGCGAGTAGACGCCACCATTCACCGCGCTGCAGCGCGGCGCCATCGACCGCGCCAACTCCCATGAGGAGGAGCGACTTTTGCGAGGCGAAGAAGGGCAGTTGCAGCACATGGGCGGACCAGCACCAGCCCAGGACAATCGCCAGCACCAGCGCCAGGCTCAGCACAGGCTTGCGCGCGCCCGCCTGGGTGGGCGCGATCGTCATCGCTGCGAGCCGCCTGGCGCGGGTGGTTCGGCATGCGTCCCGGACGGCGCCGGCGGCAGCTTCGACAGATCCGGCTCGGCCTCGTGCGCATTGGCGGGCACCGATTTGGGCAGGGAGGCGGCCAATTGCTGCAAGGTCGGCGTGCGCGCCTTCAGCTTGACGTTTTCGTTAGTGCTCAGTTCGTAGAAGCGGCGTCCTTCAATCCATAGCAGGATCGACACGGCTTGCTTGGTCGGCGCCTGCACCACCGTCAACTGGGCGGGAATGCCATTCACCTTTTCCGTTTGCAGCTCGGCGGCGACGTACACACCGGCGCCACCGACCGACAAATCGCGCTCGAGCAGATCGATGACCGTGCCCTGCGGCGTGCGGAAAGTGCGGTGCAAGCCGGCGGCGCCGCCCTCGCCCTCGAAATCGACGCTGCTGCGGACCAGCTGGAATTTGGCGAAGGGCGTACCTTCGAGCGCCACCGGTTTGAAGGCGAGCGGCAGTGCCGGCCGATTCGGCTGCTGCGCCGGCGCCAGGTAATCGTAACGCTGCAAGTCTTCGGCGCACACCTGGACGTAGCCGAGGGCGGCGCGCTGCTTGGCTTGCTGATCTTCGTATTGGGCGTACGCGGGCGTTCCCGGTGGCGGGCCGAGGCCGCAAAAAACAGGCTCCTCGGCGCGCGCCGACGCGAACGGCAAGACGCTGGCAAGCACGGCGGCGCTAGCGAGCATAGCTGCGATGGGCGCCATGCGGCGCGTCGAATTCGAATTGTTCATGTCGTCAGGTGGAATTGTCGGGAAGACGCATCGTGCCAGAGCTGCGCGCACGATGCAAATCATTGGCTGCGCGCGGGCGGGCGCGCAGGCGATTCATGGCACCTCAGGGCGCGTTCGCCTTCATGGTCTCGAGATTGTTCACGCACACGGCCTTGCTGGTGTAGACGAGAAATTCGCTGTGCGCGTTGGCGCGGCATGCGAAGGCCGGATCGCTCAAGCCGAAGGTGCCCTCCTTGCGGTATTCGCAGCTGCGCAACGCTTTGAGCGCCGCCGCCGTCATCGGCACGCATTTGGCCACGGCCGGCTTGAGCCAGTCGAAGCCAAAGGAGCCGGGGGCCGGCGCTGGCGCCGCCGCGATGGCGGGAACGGCGCACGTCAAGGTGCAAAGCAATAATGCGGAAAGGCGCATGCGGAAAACTCCATTCTTGTTCTTGAAAAAACCACGGACGCCGCGCTGGCGGGCGCGCTTGGCGGCGCGCCTTGGCGCCACCGCAGCTTGTCGCCTTGGCGGCTTGGCGGCTTGGCGGCTTCGCGGCTTCGCGGCTTCGCGGCTTGGCGCCGCCTAGTTTAATCCGGAATTTCCGGCTCAACCAGCCTGGCCAGCGCCATCAGCGATTCTTGCCAGCCGAGGTAGCACATCTCGACCGGAATGACTTCCGGAATGCCTTCTTGCACCACGTTCATTTCGGTCCCGCAGGCGACCGCCTTGAGCGTCACCGTGACGTGCAGCACGCCCGGCAGATTGGGGTCCTCGAATTGATCGGTATAGCGTATCAGGCTGTGCGGCACCAGCTCCAGGTATTCGCCCCCGAACGCGTGGCTGTGCCCGGTCGAAAAATTGGTGAAGGACATGCGGAAGCTGCCGCCCACTGTGGCGTCCATGTGGTGGACGGTGGCGGTGAAGCCATTCGGCGCGATCCATTTCGCCATCGCCTCGGCGTTGAGGAAGGCGCGGTAGACGCGCTCCGGCGGCGCGCGCAGGACGCGGTGGAGTCGGACGGTGCTTGTTGTCATTTTGTGCTCTCCTTTGCCAATATCGAAGGTTGACGGTGGGCGCAGACGGCTGGCGCGGCGCCGCGAGGCCTAGTATCCGCTATTTTCGCGGCGCCCGCCGTCCTCTGCACCCGTGTCACGTTTTTGCAATCCTGATATCACAATTTCTTAGACACCCTAGTTGTTTACGCATAAACTCGTTCAAACATGGCCGAAATCAACAAAAGGATGGGAATGGGATCGCGCGCTGTACGACGCCGGCTTGCACTATGCCTGCCCTTGCTCTTGTTGAGCACGGCGGCGCCGGCGCGCGTCGAGCCCGCCAAGCCGATCCGCCTGGTGACAGTGGTGCTGGCCAGCGCCCCCGTGTATGCCAAGATGGGCGCGCTGCTCGACGCCATCTTCGCGCGCCTGAAGATGAGCTACGTGCTGGAAAGCCAGCCTGGCGAGCGCGCCGTCGCCTCGTTCAAGAACGGCGAATTCGATGGCGATGTGGGCCGCTCCGCCGTCTTCAGCCAAACCTTTCCGGAAGCGATACGGGTCGACCCTTCGCTGGGCGCGTATAGCTTCATCGCCATCAGCGCCAATGCGGCGATCGCGCCCAAGTCGTGGGAAGAGGCGGCCAAGTACCGGGTGGCGTTTCGGCGCGGCTACAAGGAAATCGAAGCGCGCATGGAGAAGGCGCCGTATCAATCGCGCGTGAACGCGGAAGACGCATGCGTGGGCATGGTCAAGCACGGGCGCGCCGACATTTGCCTGGCCAACGCGCTGCAATTTGAGAACAGCCCCTTGCTCACCGATCCCGATTTGCACGTATCGGTCGTGGCCACCGCTGAAACTTTCATTTTTCTCGGACCGCAGCACCAGGATCTGGCGCTTCGGATGGGCAAGGTGTTGGCCGCGATGCGCAAGGAAATGAGCGCCAACGGCGTCCCCAAGGAGATGCGATGAAACCGCTTGTGCCAACCCTGACGCCCTTGCTGGCGCCGCTGCTGGCGCTGTCGCTGGGTACGCCGGCGCGCGCCGGCGACGAAGCGGCCGACGCGCCCGCCGCCAAAGCCGCCCCTGACACGACCGAGGTGGTGGTGAGCGCGCGCCGCCGTCCAGAAAAGGTGGAAGACGTGCCGGCGCCGGTGAGCCTGCTGCGCGGGAACGAGCTGGAAGCGCGCAAAATGTACCAAGTGCAGGATTTGCAGCAAGCCTTGCCCAACCTGACGGCGCAATTCATGCACGCGCGCCAGTCCAGCCTGGCGGTGCGGGGCATCGGCAATAATGTGGCGAACGAGGGCTTGGAAGGCAGTGTCGCGATTTACCTCGACAATGTATTCCTGGGGCGACCCGGGCAGGCGGTGTTCGACCTGCTCGACGTCGAACAGATCGACTTGCTGCGCGGCCCGCAAGGCACGCTGTTCGGCAAGAACGCGACCGCGGGCGTGCTCAACATCAGCACGCGGGCGCCCTCCTTCGAGCCGCAGGCGCGCGCCGAGATCGCGCTTGGGCAGCGCCGCTTCCATCAGTTGCAGGCGATGCGCTCCGGCCCCATGAGCGATACGCTCGCCTACCGCATCAGCGCCTACCAGACCCACGACAATGGCTGGCTGCACAACTTGATCGACGGGCGCGATCTCGACGAAATCAACCGCAAGGGTGTGCGCGGGCAATTGCTGTTCAAGCCTGGCAGTGACGTCAACGTGCGCATCATCGCCGAGCATCACGAAGAGGATTCGAGTACCGGCACGCTGGTGCCCTATAACTACGGGCCGCTCAACCGCGGGCCGGGCAGCAACACGCCGCTCGGCACGCCCGGCAGCAACGCCACCACTTACGCGCGCTGGGCCACCGGCTTGGGGGCAAGCCAGGTGATCGTCGATCCCTACCGCTACGAAGTGAGCCTGGATGGCCCGCAACACGCGGGCGCGCGCCAGAACGCGGTGTCGGGCGAACTGAACGCCAACGTCGGCACCCACAAGCTGACCTCGATCACGGCCTGGCGCGATTGGCATTTTTCGCCGAGTAACGATATCGACGGCACCAATTTGAAAGGCTTCCTGAACGGTTATTTCGACGCCACCGAATCGCAATTTTCGGAGGAAATTCGGCTCAGTTCACCGGCCGGCGGCAGCCATGATTACGTGGCCGGCCTGTTCTACCTGAGCCAGGCGGTGGCGAGCGACAATGCCTATATGTTCGGCCCGGCCGCGCCGGCCTTGACGCTCAACCCCGCCAACACCACCTTGGCCGGCCACGGCCAAGCCGACACGCGCAGCTTCGCCGCCTTCGGGCAAGACAATATCCACCTGGCCCATCGCATCGACCTCAGCGTGGGCTTGCGCGCCACCCATGAAGACAAGAGCGGCCAGGTGCAGCAAGCGGCGGCCGTGCCGGCCATTGCCACCACCAATCCTTTTCTGAAGGCTTGGGATTCCGGGCTGTTGCAGTCAACCAATGACAGCACGGCCTATCTGCTCAGTCTGAGCGCCCATCCGAGCAATGCGATGCTGCTTTACCTGAGCCGTTCGAGCGCGGAAAAATCGGGCGGCTTCAATGTCAACAGCGTGGCCTCGGTCGGTTCGATGCTGGGCGTGGATGCGATCCGGCTCGGGCCCGAGCGCGCGCGCAACACCGAATTGGGCATCAAGACCCTGTGGTGGGACGGGCGCGTGGCGATCGACGCCAATGTGTTCGACACCAAGGTGGTGGGCTACCAGGCCAACACCACGCAGCGCATCAACGACGCGTATATCAATGTGATCAGCAATGTGGGCGACTTGAGCAGCCGCGGCATCGAACTGGACATGCATGCCACGCCGGGGCCGGGCTGGACCGTCAACGCGAACGGCGCGCTCACCGATGCGCGCTTCGACAGCGGCAGCGCGCCCACGCCGTATGAAACCTTCACCGCCACCGGCGTGAATGCCAGCTCCGGCTATGGCAAGGGATCGATCAGCATCGCGGGCAAGCGCGTCAATGGCGCGCCGCGCCAGATCGCCAACGCCAGCGTGCAATACCGCTGGCAGCGGAAGGGGGCGTCCTTCAATTATCTGGTGGCGGCGCTGGCATGGCGCTCGGACAGCTATGCCGACATCAACAATTCGATCTATTCGCATTTGCCGGCGTATGCGTTGGCCAACTTCACTGTGGGCCTCAAGCGCCCGCTCGGCGACAGCCGGGTCGATGTGTCGCTGTGGGTGAAAAACATGTTCGACAAGCGCTATTTCCTTGGCTTGGCGCCTATCAACAACGCGTATTACGGCGCGGCGGGCGAGCCGCGCACGGTGGGCGTGTCGGCACGCTACGAATTTTGATGGCCGCGCCCGCGCCCGTGCGCGCTTGAACGGCTAGGGTTTGGCCTTGGCGCGCTTGGCCGGCGCCGCGCTGTTCAGGGCCACGGCGGCGCGGATGAGGGCGATCAAGGCCGCTTCATTGATCTGCTCGCCCTCATGCACGTCGATGGCGCGCCGCGTGTTGCCATCCAGGCTGGAATTGAACAGCCTGGACGGGTCCTCCAATGCGGCGCCCTTGAGGAAGGTCATCTTCACGACGCTCTTGTAGGTCTCGCCCGTGCATATGATGCCGGCGTGCTCCCACACCGGCACGCCGCGCCACTTCCATTCCTCAACGACGTCGGGATCGGCCCGCTTGATGATGGCGCGCAGTTGCGCCAGCGTGGCGCCGCGCCAATCGGCCAGCTCCAGGATTTTCGCGTCGATCAAGGCCGAGGGCGATTGCGCGCCGCTGCCTTCCTTCGCTTCACTATCGGTCTTTGCCATGTCTCTCCCTTTGTGTTTGCTGTCAAATCCGGCGCCGCACCATCAATTCCTTGTAGCCGGTGGCCACATCGTGTTCGCGCGTGAGCGACCATGCGGGCAGCGGCGCCAGCAGAATTTCGGCGGTGGTGCGCACGATGTTGCCATAGCCTAGATGGCCGCCGAACACGCGCCCCGCCGCGTCCGAAACGGCGATGTGCAAGTGCGCGCCCGAGGCAGCCAGGCTGCCGGACAAGCTTAAGATTTCCAGGGGCCCGGCCAGTTGTTCTTCCGCAGTCACGCCGGCGAAGCGGATGCTGCCCGCGACCAGGCTACCGATGCCGGCCACGACAAAGGCCGAACCGCTGCTTTGCGCATGGTCCAGCGACTCCAAGGCGCGCCGCAAGTCGGCACCCGGTGCAAGTCGGATCGGCAGCAATGGCATAGCGTCCCCTTCAAACCCTGCGCAATTGATCGGCCAGCGAGCGCGTCTTGTCGGTGACAACGTTGCCGGTGTGCAGAGTCGACTTGCGTTCGATGAGCATGATCAAGCATTCCTGCTCGGCCACGGGATTGTGTTGCGCGCCTTTGGGAACGACAAACATCTCGCCCTCCTGGAGCACGACCGGACCGGCTTCCATCTCGATGCGCAGGCAACCCTGGAGGATAAAGAAAAGCTCGTCCTCGTGCTCGTGGCAATGCCAGCCAAAGCTGCCCTGCACCTTGGCGACCTTGATATAGGAATCGTCGAGCTCGCCGACGACGCGTGGCGACCACAGTTCGGTGAGCGCGGCCGCGGCTTGCTTGGGCGATGAACTATGCTGCATGGGGACTCCGGCTGGTGTGGACGGCATACGATGGCGCTCGGCTCCGGGATCAGGCCGACACCGCAGCCGGCAGGAATTGCGCGATCTTGCTGTCGCCGTAAGTGCGCAACACCTGGGAAATGATGACTTGATAGCCGGCCAGCCAATTGTCTTGCGCCGCCTTTGCCTTCAAGTGGAGGGGATGCTTGACCAATTGCTGGAGCGCTTCCAAGGAGGTCCAGTAATAGACATTCGAGACCAAGCCATTGTCCGGATTCTCCCACGTCTCCTCGCCCAAATAGCCTGGGATGGACTTGGCCATGGCGGCGATTTCCTGGTCCAGGCGGTGAAAGGTGTCGTCGAACTGGCCCTTGGCGAAGATGAAGGTCGAAGAATACATGGGCCGTCTGCCTTGCTTGATGAATGGAAGGCAGATTATAACGAGTCTGCTAGATTGGCCACGCGGCGCCGATGGCAATCGATCGCGCGCAAGGCGGCGCGCGCTTTGCCGGGTGCGCGGCAAGCGCGGCACCGCTAAATGGTCGCGGCGACAAAGCGATGTTTTTGGATCGCGCCGGAGTAACCCCAGGTGCCGGGGCTGGCGTCGTGGACGTGCACATAGCTGATCGGATGTAGTTCGCCCAGCAAGGTGCCCATCGCGGTGAAGACGGCCGAAATATAGGCTGCTTTTTCCCGATTCGTATTGCTTTCGGCGGATACGAGAATATCGAGGAAGAAGCTGGTCTTGCTTTGCGCGTCCAGGGAGGCGCCGGCAACGAACCAGTGATCGGCCGGATGATAGCCGACGGTGATCGAGGTATGTGACGCCGACTTGTGCAAGATCTTTGCGGTGATGTCAGACAGGGTGGCGGCAGCGCGCGCCGACAGGGCGGGATCGGGCGTTCCGGATAGCGTGAGATTCAAGATTGGCATGGCGTCCCTCACCAGGAAAGGATTCCATCCTACGTCAATGCATTGATTTTTGGTAGTAAAGCTATGTGCGCGGCGTCGCGAATGCGCGACGCCTCCGGTCGATAGCGCGCGGAAGGGGGCGGCGCGCCATGCGATCCGCCTCAGGCGCCCCGTGCGCTCGTATCGCGCCGGGCAAGCCACTGCGAGATGATGCGCCGGTCCTCCTCGCAGGCGACCAGCTGCGCCGCTTCGCGCGGGTCGAGCCAGCGCGCCTCGTCGTGGTGTTCGCCCCAGAATTCGAAGGGCTTGGTGTCGTCGAGGCAGATGCGATAAACCAGATGCAGGAATGGCACACCCTGGCTGGCCCCGTGGAAGACATCGATGAGTTCAGGCTCGGCGTCGGTCAAGTCGAGTCCGGTGTACTCGGATGCTGTGGCGCGCGCTGCATCGAACACGTCTTCATCCCACAGATCACTCCCCCACCAGCAATCGGCCACCATCTCCCAGCCGAGATAAGCGTCGCCTGTGACGCTGCCGATTTGCGCGTTTCGGTGCGCGACGAGGATGCGCCCTTGCGGATCTTCCAGCCAAAGGACGTGCCGGACCAGCTCCGTGACGGCAAGGCCCTGCTCGTCGAGCAGGCATTGAAGTTGATGATTCCCGTCCATGCTACCTTCTCAAGAAAAAGTCCGACGGCTACTGACGCACATAACGCAAGTGCGTTGCAGCTGGGCCATGAAGAACCTTGTCAATGCGAAATTGAGGTCCGGCTTCCCCCAGGTTCTCGAATAAACGCCGTCCAGCGCCGAACAATACGGGTGCCAGGGCGATTTCCAGCTCGTCGATTGCGTCCATGGCGAGATATTGCTGGATCACGTCGGCGCCACCGGCGATGCGAATATCCCGATTGCCTGCCGATTCTCGCGCCAGCGCAAGGGCGCGCTGCGGCCCATCGTTGACGAAGTAAAAGGTGGTTCCGCCCGGGCGCACCCACGGTTCGCGCTTTTCATGGGTCAGGACATACACCGGCGTGTGAAATGGCGCCTCCTCCGGCCAGGCGCGCTCGCCTTGCTCGAACATGCGCTTGCCCATGATATTGGCGCCGATACGCTCGGTAGTGCCGCGCAGCAGATCGTTGACCGGGCCGGTCTCGCCACCTGGCCCGAGTTTGAGGTTTTCGCGGAAGTACTGCTGGTTGATGATCCACGCCATCAGTGCGCCCCATTTGGCGCCCCAGTTCTTGTACGCAGGCGTGTCCCAATGTTCCATGGTCATCCCTTCCGGTGCCATGTAGCCATCGAGGCTCAGCCCAATGTTCACAAATACTTTGCTCATGATTCTCCCTTTGAATGGATGACAGCGCGCCAATCCCCGGATTAGCCGAGTTGCTCGGCAAGTGCCACAATAATACCTTCGGGCCCGCGAATATAGGCCAGACGGTAGGCGCTCTCGTAGCGCATTTCGCCAATCAGCTCGGCCCCGTGGGCACATAGGCGCGCGACATCGGCGTCAATATTGTCGACAGCGAACATGAGGCGGCGGATTCCCAGCGTATTCACCGGCGCGGCCACCGGCCCGAACCTGATCGCGTCGGGTGTATGAAACTTGTCCAGTTCGATGCCCTGTCCGTCGGGAGTACGCAACATCGCGATCGTGGCCCGGACATCCGTGAGCCCGATCAAGCTCCCGACCAGGGGGCCTTCGACTGTCGTCTCGCCCTCGAGCTTGAGGCCCAGTTCGACGAAGAAGGCCTTGACCGCGTCGAGATCGTCGACAACGATGAGGACATTGTCCATCCGCTTAATCGCCATACTTTCTATCCCTCGATTGACGAAAACTCATATCCGGCCCGAAGCTACGAAGCTCGCCGCCGTCAGGCCCGCTCACGTGCCGGGCTAAACGACGCGTCTATGGGATACGAATAAGCATAGGGCACGAGACCTCAACTACATCAGCTGCCTCACATCCTGAAATTTGCATCCCGTTGGCGCGGGACTCTGAAGGAAGTGCCACCCGGTAATGACGGAGTCGATCTTTCGAATTTGGAGGGCGTAAGAACAATTATCCGGCCGCTTCCGCACCAACTCATACGTCTGATTGTCGATGTCCTTGCGCTCGTACAAGCCCGCATTGCCAGATGAAACATCAGGGGCCAACTTTCCGACTTCCCGGTTAAGTGATATCTCCATGTCTGTAAATTTGACCATGGAGACGCACGCAGCTTGACTTGCCGACCAGACGGCTAAGGACACGAGGATGCAAACTGTCTTTGTGTTCATACGAAATACCTGAAGAATCGGGATAGCTTGACGTCTCACGACGCCCCCGTCCCACACAGCCGCGGGCTTAGGCGATAAGGCAAAATTGCTGAAGTACGGCACCGGCAATGCAAGTGTGAACGCAGGGGTATCGTAGCATTCAATGATCAAATTCGCGCTGGGGCCTGAGCATTCCCGCAATAGCGCCGAGCACGGTCGCCATGATGATCGCGCCCAAATTCTCCCGGCGCTCGCCACCGTGCACTGTCAGGCCAAGTTGTCGATATTGGTGCCGACTTTGCTGCTATCGGAAGATGTTTGAGATTGATGGGAAAGGTCATAGATCAGCTGCTCTGCTGCAGAAACTGTCCCGTCCTTGTTGGTGTCGGCAGCCGCGTATGTTTTCGTCGTGCTGCCTGCGCTTTCCGATTGCGGGCCGCCGGCGCCAGCAGGCCGTCCAGCGCCGCCATGGCCGCCGGGGCCGCCCGCACCGCCCGCAGGACGAGGCGGCCCGAAGGACCCGCTTTTGATCGCGCTTTCCAAGTCCGATTGGGTGATTGATCCTGACTTGTTCTTGTCGATCGTGTCGAATTGCTTGGTTGCATCATTGGCCGAGACACCCTTCGATGCCAGGCCAGTTACGAATTCATCCTTGGTGAGTTTGCCGTCCTTATTCGTATCGAGGTCGCCGAAGACTTTGGCGGCAAAGCGCGCCGCCCCCTTGCTCGGATCGAATTGCACTGCGTGGGCGCTGCCGCTTGAGACCCCGTTGATTGCTGCCGTCATGGTGAATACTCCTTGCTTAGGTACATGGGCGTATTCAATTAACGACGCGTTGCTGGCAACCATAATCCCACTGGATGTAAAACATCGTAAAGATCGATGGCATCTGCCATGGGGGCGACGCCTATCCATATCAGTTGCGTCTTCAAGTGTTCAACGGCGCGACTCTCGCCTTTTGACATACATACGTTTTGGCTTTAGGTTCCATTTCTTGCAGGCAGAATCATGAAATCTGCGACCGATTCCAGGACCAGCTCCGGCAGGCTTTCTGCAATGGCCTCGCGCATTTGACGACTCGCCTCAGGGTCTAGCGGCGGACCGGAAAACGCCTGTTCTCTTGCTTGAGCGCTAGGCCACTGGGCATAGCTGTACCACCAGCCATCAGACCCGCGATGCAGCCTTGAACCGAGTGAGCCTCGCTCCGACAGCAACAATTCTGAGATTCGTGACCACGCATCCACAAATGAGGCTTCGGCACCCTCATGCAAACGCCAGCGATATAGGACAGCAAATCCGGGACCCGTTGTACTCATTCTCGCTCCAGAAGACAACATCAATAGGGATGGCCGCCGGAACAAGTTTAATACGTTCTTCAAGATCTTCCAGATCTTGCATATCTGGATTCCTTGCGATCGTGTTCCCCCTAACACATGTCAGAGAGCTTGCGCAACTCAACCACCACCGAGGGCCAGGCCCCGCTGAGCGGATCGATCACTGCGAAGTGACCCGTGTCCGGCAGTTGTACCAATCGTGTCATGGGAAAGGCGGCGCAATAGGACGCTGCAACTGCTGGTGGCACGATCGCATCAGTGGCACCCTGCACGATCGTTACCGCCACTGGTGGCGCGGGCAATTGCAGCGGGTCGGCATCGGGGCGATCCGATGGATCGGCGCCGAGGAAACCCATGACCGCGTCATCGCCCAAGTGGAGCGCGTACGCCAATTTCAGGTCGGCTGCGGGCGCCAGCGCGACTACGCCTTGCAAGTTCGGATTGGCGCAGGTGGCGGCGGCCCACAGCACCAGATGGCCGCCGGCGGAGTGTCCGACCAACAGGAGCTTGCCGTTGTGCTGCTTCAGCATGGTCGGCAGCGTCTCGATGGCGACAGCGACGTCGCGCAAGGTCGCGTCAGGCTGGCCGGGGATGCGCCGATATTCCAGTGTAAGGACGGTCCAGCCAGCGGCGGCGAGTGCGCTTGACATCGCCTCGGCGTGCGCCCTGTCATACTGCGGTTTCCAGAAGCCGCCATGAACGAGCACCAGCAGCGGCAATTGCGCGCCACGCTGGCCGTAGCGAATATCGCCCACTTGCTCAGGATCGCTGCCGTAGGCCACGGTGAGGTCCGGAGGATTTGCCTTGCGGGTCAGGACGGAAAGATCTTCAGACATCGGGTTCCTTATGTTATCGCTACCGGATGCAGGCCGTCCAAGAGTTCGTTCAATGTCTTGTGGCGATTGTCCAAGCTCCAGGCACCCAGCAGCACCGCCAGCGCCTCGGCTTTCCAAGCGTCGGAGCGAATGTCCATGCGCGAAGCGCCCGCTTCGATACTTTCGTAAGTCAGTGGCGCAAAGCTTGCCGATAGCTCTTGAAGGAATTCATCCACCAGAACGAGGTCTGTAGTTGGCCAGTCATTCATCGCGGCGAGAAGTGCTCGCGCCACTCGCCGACGATCCTCCGAAGTGTGGTCGGAATCGATCACATGCAATTTTTCTGAGTCAAGAAACATCTAGTGTGGGGCCCACCGTTCAAAGTCACTGGCTGCCGGAGTGCGCAGCACGGAGGCAGTCCAGTGGACTGCCGGGTTGGGCAGCTGCTTACAAGCTATTGCGCTTACTCCATTCATCCCAGTAGTCCTTGCTGAGATTCCGAAGGTCGTCAATCGAATACTCCCGATCGCCTTCATCTCTAACTACTGCATGGTCCGCCTGCAGATATAGTTCACCACCGCAGTACTCACAGCTAGGCAAGGCTTGGTTGCAAATGACTTTTATGAGATTACCATCAAGTTCCCCACTGAGAATTTCTAGTTCAGGTTTGAAAATATGTTTGGGGGAGCTTAACGTGACGGGCACCATATGTGGATCTTTTGGCCAAGTTTGGAATGAGAGATTTTTGACGTTCTGAAGCGACACGCGGAACCTGCGATAGTTCGGATTTACTCGCTCAGCCAAATACATGATCTCAACCTCTAAGTCGAGATTTGCTCCATCCACCGCAAAGTGAGAAATTTCTCCGTCGTGGAAGATTGAGAAGATGTCGCACAAGTTTTCGGTGCCACTAATCATCATGCAGCCCTTGTAGTTCAAAGTCACTGGCTGCCGAAGTGCGCAGCACGGAGGCAGTCCAGTGGACTGCCGAGTTATGCGATTGTGTCACTGCGAAATTGCCGCAAGCCTGTGCCACAGGTCGTCACATTGGCCAGCTCGGTACGCAGCTTGGTGAAACGCCTGATATTCCGACCTGTACACTCTTAAGAGCCCCTCTAACCCATCATCGATACAAGATTGAGTATTGGCTATACGATCGGCGACTTTAACAATTAGCGCTAGTTCAGCCTCGCCGTTGACCTGCGCCATCTTTTTATAGGTCTTTTCTTTCCGCTCTTTGCGGGACGCACCTTCTTCATCAGTGAGTACAGCAATACAGATAGCGGCGACATGGCCGAACTCTTTTTCAATTTCATCAAGGGTCACATCAGTGTCTTCGACCACATCGTGAAGATAGCCAATCTGCTGCGCCAGCGCGCCATAAGGGGCCAGCAAACCGGCAACCTGATCTAAGTGATGTGAGTATGGATGGCTTCCATATTTCTGATCAGCGTGATGATCTATCGCAAATGCTCGCGCTCTATCTAACATGTGCTGTGTCCTCGGGCATAACGTAGAGCTAAGCGGCGCGCGTCAGCGCGTCCGGCGGAACGAAGTGGAGCGAACTTGAGCGTATTGTTGGGCGAACTACGGCCACGATACGTTACTCCCAGATTCGGCATCAATCAAAGTAATGAGGCAAAAGCGCGCGGTTCCAGTAGCGTCAAGCGGACAAATGCGGATTTTCCAAATCGATTTTCCTGCCAACATAGCCACCCATTTTCTTACTACCTCGGGATCTACATCGCGCGCCCCGATTGGAGCTAGGGTCGATTCGCTACCTACGATCAACATCGCGCTGCTTCGAATCTCCCGGTGGGCAAGCGAAGAAGACCCGATGGAAAGTGCAATAGCTTGGTTCATCGAGATGTGCGGTAATTCAGCAGCATGAACAACTGGTGCGGCGAGCCCAACGACAAGCCCTGCCAAATAGTTAACGAGTCTCATGGCTATGCCGCCCAACGAATGAAAGGGACTTCCCCGTCCCGAGCAAGCGGCGCGGCACAGAGTGCCTGCCATAACGGTCTAAAGATGAGGAAATCACTCAACATCATTGGCCAATCAGGAGGGGAAGTCATGAACAAGCTTAGCACTGTAGCATCAAATGGTGGCGCGGAAAACGTCGTCACGGTTCTCGGCATCGACCTGGCGAAAAATGTGTTCGCCCTGCATGGTGTGAATGCGTTTGGCAAAGTCGTCCTGGCGCGCCCGAATGTGCGGCGCGATCAATTGCTCGACGTGCTTGCGAAACTGCCGCCGTGCATGATCGGCATGGAGGCGTGTTCCGGCGCCCACCACTGGGCGCGCGCGCTCATTGCGCTCGGCCACACTGCCAAACTGATGGCGCCGAAATTTGTCAGCCCCTACCGGATTCAAGGCAAGCGCGGCAAGAATGACGCGAACGACGCCGCCGCCATTTGCGAAGCGGTGACCCGGCCACATATGCGCTTCGTGCCGGTCAAGTCGGAGGATGCGCAAGCGACATTGACGGTGCATCGGGTGCGCCAAGGTTTCATCGAAGAACGCACCGCGACCATCAACCGGGTGCGTGGCCTGATGTCGGAGTTCGGCATTGTCCTCCCACAAAGGGCCCGCACGGTACGACGCTGCGCGCATGAGGTGCTTGAGAACTTGCCGGGCTGGGCCAAACGCGCCGTGGACGATCTGCTGGCACACGTCACCGTGCTCGACGAACGCATCGACGAGTACGATACCCATCTCAGTCAGATGGCCCGTGCCGATGAACGCAGCAAGCGGCTAATGCAAATTCCCGGCATCGGCCCCACCACGGCGACGGCACTGCTCGCGGCGATTGGCAATGGGCATGACTTCAAGAACGGCCGACAGCTCGCCGCCTGGCTGGGACTCGTACCCGGCCAACATGGATCGGGCGGCGCCACCAGGCTCGGACGCATCACCAAGGCCGGCGACCGCTATATCCGCACACTCCTGATTCTCGGCGCGAGAGCCGTGCTCGCCGCCGCTGCGAACAAGGGTGACCGCATCAGTCGCTGGGGCATGCTGCTGTACAGCCGCATTGGCTACGGAAAAACACTGGTGGCCATCGCCGCCAAGAACGCCAGGATGGCATGGGCGATGCTGGCAAAAGCTGAAGCATTCGCACCATTGACTTAGCCAGGCAGGCTGCGTGGCGATCCATGTCGTCCGGCCGGTCGGCGGCCGGCCCCCGCCGATGGCGGGGCGAGCGACACATGGACCGAATCGCGCCGTGGCCGATCAAGCGCTTGAAAGGCGCCACCAGGAAAGAACGGAATGGTTGCTGTACCTGCTAACAATCGCTGGCAACCGTGAAGGAAAACTTGAATCTTCGACTCTGCACCGCGTTGATGAGGCATCGGTTTGACCGAGTGAGGAAATACCTGGAACTTTAACTGGGGGCAGTTCGATCCCGACCAACGATTGAGGTTCCTCACCCGCGTCTTTCATCAGGGTCCGAGCTGGCCAGCCATGCAGCTCAACAAGACCGTTTGTAGTTACGCAGTCCGACCCTTGTTACGCCACGCTTAATCGAAGGAAACAGACCTCCAAATTCATCTTGAAAAATTGGGAAGCCCTTGTAGTTCAAAGTAACTGGCTGCCGGAACGCGCAGCGTGGAGGCAGTCCAGTTGACTGCCGGGTTGGGCCGCGATACTCAGCGATTCCCAAGCTGTTCTGGACTACGCAATATTACGATTTCCGAACTTACGCTCGACAGATTCAATTCGCTCCGTAGTTCTACGCGAAGCGCGTTCAATAATTCGTTTATCGAAATCGGGCTTCCAGAGCCATTGCCAAGTGCCACAGCGATTATTCTAGCGATTTCGACCTGCGGCGGTGACCCCAGAAGCTGGACGTCGGCTATAGCAGCATGGAACTGTTCAGAATATTTTTCTTGGCCAGGGCCTCGGCAGGAACCATTTTCCAATTTTCGATACGCCTCGATCATGAAATTAGTTCGTATTTTCCTCTTTTCACCGTTCAGGTCCCGCTTCGACGTCAAAGCATGCGAAATTCCAAGGCCAATAACTGCCACTAGAGCAGCTAAAGCGGGGCCGATCAACGGAGCCCAAAGCAAGATTTTATCCATGTGCCCAACGTAGAGCTAAGCGGCGCGCGTCAGCGCGTCCGGCGGAACGAAGTGGAGCGAACTTGAGCGTATTGTTGGGCGAACTACGGCCACGATACGTTACTCCCAGATTCGGCATCAATCAAAGTAATGAGGCAAAAGCGCGCGGTTCCAGTAGCGTCAAGCGGACAAATGCGGATTTTCCAAATCGATTTTCCTGCCAACATAGCCACCCATTTTCTTACTACCTCGGGATCTACATCGCGCGCCCCGATTGGAGCTAGGGTCGATTCGCTACCTACGATCAACATCGCGCTGCTTCGAATCTCCCGGTGGGCAAGCGAAGAAGACCCGATGGAAAGTGCAATAGCTTGGTTCATCGAGATGTGCGGTAATTCAGCAGCATGAACAACTGGTGCGGCGAGCCCAACGACAAGCCCTGCCAAATAGTTAACGAGTCTCATGGCTATGCCGCCCAACTTAAATTCGCCGCCACAGCGGCGGACTTACAAATTTTACCATGACGCCTAATCGCGACTTGATCGATCGCAGCCCAGCTCAAACAGACGGGATCACAATAGTCAATCCTAAGGCCCGTCGAGAAACATCATGGATGCCACGCCCCCAAAATTGCTCGATCAAATGCGGGCGCGCATCCGCACATTGCATTACAGCATACGAACCGAGCAGGCCTACCTTGACTGGGCAAAACGCTACATTCTCTTCCACCGCAAACGCCATCCCCTGGACTTGGGAAAGGTCGATGTCGAGGCGTTTCTTAGTTATCTCGCCGTCGAACGCAAAGTGTCGGCATCGACACAGGCGCAAGCGAAAGCTGCACTCCTCTTCCTCTACCAACGCGTGCTCGATCAGGATCTACCTTGGCTTTCCGATATTGTCGCAGCCAAGCAGCCACAACGCCTTCCAACAGTTCTGTCCGTACCGGAAGCGCGCGCCGTCGTGCAGCACCTGACGGGAACTGCCGCCCTGGTGGGTCCTTTGCTTTACGGAAGCGGATTGCGCGTACTTGAAGCATGCCGCCTGCGCGTCCTCGATCTTGACTTCGGAATGCATCAAGTAATGATTCGTAACGGTAAGGGAGCCAAAGATCGTGTCACCATGCTGCCGCAATCCTTAGCCGACCCGCTGCAGTTGCATCTCCGACACATTCAAACGATGCACGAGCACGATTTGATTTCCGGTGGCGGTAAGGTCTACCTACCATTCGCATTGGAAAGAAAATATCCGCAGGCCGCGGCCGAATGGAAGTGGCAATACGTGTTCCCGGCTGATCACCTCTCGCGCGATCCCCGCTCCGGCTCCGTCCGACGCCACCACATCAGCGAGCAGTCCATTCAGCGTGCAGTCCGGCAAGCCGCAATCTTGTCGCATATTGATAAGCGCGTTACCCCCCATACCCTACGGCATAGCTTTGCCACCCACCTTCTGCTGTCAGGCTATGACATCCGAACTGTGCAAGAACTGCTCGGGCACAGAGATGTGCGCACGACAATGATCTACACCCACGTTCTCAATCGCGGCGGCCATGGCGTCGTCAGCCCGCTTGACCGATAGTGCCTTCACGCACCGCCGCTTTTGCCAAGCCGCCAAGCCCATTCTCCACCGTTTCAATCGAATTTCACCAAAAACATATTTCCGCTAAAGTGTGGCTCTAACAGCAACGAGTTGCCGTATGGAAATTATGTGCTACGCTGGTATTGCTCCTGAGAACATCTGGACGGACGGTACTTAGCGCTTCTCCAATTCAGTTGATTCCTATTAAGTTTTCCACATTCATAAGGTGCGAAATGGCTAATCACAAATACTTCCGCCTGCTACCGCTCAGCTTTGCGCTGGCAGCCATCCCCCTCGTGTATGCGCAAACGCCGGTGGCCGTCAGCGTCGACGTGGCGGCCAAGCGCCACCCCATCAACCCCGGCATTTACGGCGTCAACCTGGCCGACACGGCACCCTTGCTGGACTTGAACGCGCCGCTCAACCGTTACGGCGGCAACAACACCTCGCGCTACAACTGGCAATTAAACGCGGACAACCGCGGCGCCGATTGGTACTTCGAGAGCATCGCCGAGGCCAACGCCACCGCCGGCGCGCGCGGCGACAGCTTCATGCAAGCGAGCCGCGCCGCCAACGCGCAAGCCATGATCACCGTCCCCATCATCGACTGGGTCGCCAAATTGGGGACCAACCGCAGCAAACTGGCCAGCTTTTCAGTCAGGAAATACGGCGCACAAACCGGCACTGATGCCCAGTGGTATCCGGACGCCGGCAATGGCGTCCTCTCGAGCAACGGCCAAAACATCAGCAACGATCCGAACGACGCCAACACACCCAACAGCGTCGGCATGCAGCAGCAATGGGCCCAGCACCTGCTCAACACCTTCGGCGCGGCCGACAACGGCGGCTTGAAATACTACATCCTCGACAACGAGCACAGCATTTGGTTCAGCACCCACCGCGACGCGGCGCCCACCGGCGCGACGATGGATGAGATCCATCAAAAGATGGTCGATTATGCCAGCGCCATTAAGGCGGTCGATCCGAAAGCGATGGTGGTCGGCCCCGAGGAATGGGGCTGGAGCGGCTATCTGTACAGCGGATACGATCAGCAATATATGAGCCAAAACGGTTGGGGCACGGCGCCGGACCGCATCGCGCACGGCAACCAGGACTACGTGCCCTGGCTGCTGGCCCAGATGAAAGCGGCCGAAACGCAAACTGGCGTGCGCCTGCTCGACGTGTTCTCGCTGCACTACTATCCGCAAGGCGGCGAGTTCAGCGACGACACCTCGTCGACCATGCAATTGCGCCGCAACCGCTCCACGCGTTCACTATGGGACCCGAACTATACCGATGAAACGTGGATTGCCGACAAGGTCAAATTGATCCCGCGCATGAAGGGCTGGCTCGCCAGCTACTATCCCGGCTTGCAAACGGCCATCACCGAGTACAACTGGGGCGCGGAAAACCACATCAACGGCGCCACCACCCAGGCCGATATCCTGGGCATTTTCGGGCGCGAGGGGCTCGACCTGGCGACGCGCTGGACCACCCCGGCCGCGACCACGCCAACCTACAAGGCGATGAAGATGTACCGCAACTACGACGGCAACAAGTCGAGCTTCGGCGACACCAGCGTGTCGGCCGCCACCGCCAACCCGGACAATCTGTCGGCCTTCGCCGCGCAACGCAGCAGCGATGGCGCCGTGACGGTGATGACGGTGAACAAGGTGCTCAGTGGGAGCACGGCGTTGACCCTCAACGTCAGCAATTTTTCGGCCGGCACGCATGCCAAGGTCTACCAGCTCACGGCGGCCAACGCGATCAGCGCGCTGGCCGATGTGGCCGTCACCAATGGTGTCTTGAACGCCACTTTGCCCGCGCAAAGCGTCACCCTCTTTGTGATCGGTGGAAACGGCAACCAGGCGCCGGTCGCCGCCGCCACGGCAACGCCAGGTTCCGGCCTCGCCCCCCTGCCCGTCGCTTTCGATGCCACCGGCTCGTCCGATGCCGATGGCACCATCGCCTCGTATGCCTGGAAGTTCGGCGACGGTGCCAGCGCCAGCGGCGTGACGGCAAGCCACACCTACGCCGCCGCGGGCAGCTATGCGGCAACGCTGACGGTCACCGACAACGGCGGCGCCAGCGCCAGCACCACCGTCAATATCACCGTCAACGCGCCGGCCAACCAGGCGCCGGTCGCGCGCATCGCGGCCACGCCAACAGCCGGCATGGCGCCCTTGCTCGTCAATTTCGACGGCCGCACCTCGAGCGATGCGGATGGCAGCATCACGTCCTACGCCTGGATATTTGGCGACGGCAGTAGCGCCAGCGGCGCCACCGCTTCGCACAGCTATGCCGCAGCGGGAACATACACGGCAAAGTTGACCGTCACCGACAATGGCGGCGCCACGGCCAGCACCACGGTGCTTATTTCGGCCAGCGCCGACACGAATGTGATCAAGGCACCAAGCTCGCTTGGCGCCTCGGCCAAGAATCGGGTGGCAAGCTTGAGCTGGCGCGACAATTCCAGCAACGAGCAAGGTTTCGCGATCGAGCGCGCGCCCTACGGCTCGAGCGCGTTCTTGAAAGTCGGACAGGTCGGCGCCAATGTGCGCAGCTATTCGGAAGCCGTGCTGGCCGGGCGTTACGTGTATCGCGTGCGCGCTTTCAACACCACGACCGGGCGCTACTCGGCCTATTCAAATAGCGCCAATCTGACGGTGCGTTGAGCGCTCGGCGTTCGCCATGCCTAAACAATGACGCCGGCTGCTGCCGGCGTCATTGTTTCCGGCGCCAGGGGCCGGCAAGCTTGCGCCAGGTTTAGCGCGGCAGCACGGACGAACCCATCAGGAACTCGTCGACCGCGCGCGCGCACTGGCGCCCTTCGCGGATCGCCCACACCACCAGCGATTGGCCGCGCCGCATGTCGCCGGCGGCAAACACCTTCGGCGCCGACGTCGTGTAGCAGCCCTCGCCGTCCGTGCTGGCGCGCGCATTTCCGCGCGCATCCTTGGCAACGCCGAAAGCGTCGAGCACTTGCTGCACGGGTGAGACAAAACCCATGGCCAGCAAGACCAGGTCGGCCTTCATTTCGAATTCGGAATCGGGCACTTCGCTCATCTTGCCGTCCTTCCATTCAACGCGGCATGCGATCAACTTCTCGACCTTGCCGCCCTTGCCTTCGAAGCGTTTGGTCGCCACCGCCCAGTCGCGATTGCAACCTTCCTCGTGCGAGGAGGAGGTGCGCAATTTCGTCGGCCAGTAGGGCCAGACCAGGGGCTTGTTTTCCTGCTCCGGCGGTTGCGGCATCAATTCGAACTGCGCCACCGAGGCCGCGCCGTGGCGGTTCGAAGTGCCCACGCAGTCCGATCCGGTGTCGCCGCCGCCAATTACCACCACATGCTTGCCGCTAGCCTTGATCTGGTCCTTCACCTTGTCGCCGGCGTTGACCTTGTTTTGCTGCGGTAGGAAATCCATCGCGAAATGCACGCCTTTCAAGTCGCGTCCGGGCACCGGCAAGTCGCGCGGTTGCTCGGCGCCACCGGCGATGACGATGGCGTCGTATTCCTTTTCCAAGTCTTCCGGGAAGATCGTTTCCTTGGCCCAGTTATTGACGCTGGCGGGGAAGTCCTTGCCCACCAGTACGCTGGTGCGGAAGGTGACGCCTTCGGCTTCCATCTGCTTGACGCGGCGGTCGATGTGGCCTTTTTCCATTTTGAAGTCGGGGATGCCATAGCGCAGCAGGCCGCCCACGCGGTCGCTTTTTTCAAACACGGTGACGGCGTGGCCGGCGCGCGCGAGCTGCTGGGCCGCGGCCAGGCCGGCCGGGCCGGAGCCGACGATGGCCACTTTCTTGCCCGTTTGGGTGGCGCTCGGCTCGGGGATGACCCAGCCGTGTTCCCAGCCCGTGTCGATGATTTTGTGCTCGATCGATTTGATGCCGACCGGGTCGTTGTTGATGCCCAGCGTGCAGGCGGACTCGCAGGGCGCGGGGCAGATGCGGCCGGTGAATTCGGGGAAGTTGTTGGTCGAGTGCAGAACGTCGAGGGCGGCGCGGAAATTGCCGTGGTAGACCAAGTCGTTCCAGTCGGGGATGATGTTGTTGACCGGGCAGCCCGTCGTGCAGAAGGGAATGCCGCAATCCATGCAGCGCGCGCCTTGGGTTTTCGCTTGCGCGTCGCTCAGGTGCAGCACGAATTCCTGGTAGTTCTTCAGGCGCGCGTTGGACTCCAAGTGGCCTTCTTCCTGACGCTTGAATTCCATGAAGCCGGTGATTTTTCCCATGGTGTTTCCTTTGCTGGTGCTCTTGTTTTCAGTTCGGTGTGCAATGGATGCAGGCCAGGAACCGGCAAACGGGGCAGAGTCAAATAAATGGGGTCAGAGTCGATTTAATTCATGGGGCTCGAATTAAATCGACTCTGACCCCATTTATTTGACTCTGCCCCGTTTGCCTGCGCCGCCACTTGCCGACGCCGTCAGCCGCCGTTCAACTACGCGGCGATTTTTTCCGCCGCTTCTTCCATGCTGCTGTTATGTAGCTCTTCCAATGCGCGCTTGTATTCGGTCGGGAACACTTTGACGAACTTGCTGCGCCCATTGGCCCAGTCATCCAGCAAATTGCGCGCGCGCGTGCTGCCCGTGTGCTTGAAGTGCCGCTCGATCAAGCGCTTGAGAATCGCCTCGTCAGTCTCGCGCTCGCCATCACGCGTCTGGCTGTGCCAGCCGGACTTATCGGTCTGCTCCTTGCTGCTCTGCACCGGCTCCAGGTTCACCATCGCCATATTGCACTTGCGCTCGAAGTCGCCAGCCGGGTCGTACACATAAGCCACGCCACCCGACATACCAGCCGCAAAATTGCGCCCCGTCGCGCCCAGCACCACCACGGTGCCGCCTGTCATGTACTCGCAGCCATGGTCGCCGCAGCCTTCCACCACCGTCGTCGCACCCGAGTTGCGCACCGCGAAACGCTCGCCCGCCACGCCGTTGAAAAAAGCCTCGCCCGCGATGGCGCCATACAGCACCGTGTTGCCGACGATGATGTTGTCGACCGCCCAGCCGCGGAACTCCGTATTCGGCCGCACGATGATGCGCCCGCCCGACAAGCCCTTGCCCACGTAATCGTTGCCTTCACCGACCAGATCGAGCGTGATGCCGGCCGCCAGGAAAGCGGCCGCCGATTGGCCCGCCGTTCCCTGCAGCTGGATGTGGATGGTATCGTCCGGCAAACCGGCGTGGCCGTAGCGCTTGGCCACTTCGCCCGACAACATGGTGCCGACCGTACGGTTGACGTTGCGCACCGGCGAAATGAAGGACACGCGCTCGCCTTTTTCCAACGCCGCCTTCGCTTGCGCGATCAGCTTGTTGTCGAGCGCTTTTTCCAGGCCGTGGTCTTGCTCCTCCACCTGGCTCACCGCCGTGCCGGCGGCGACGCTTGGCTGGTAGAAAATGTTCGAGAAATCCAGGCCGCCCGCTTTCCAGTGACCGATGGCACGCGACTTGTCGAGCAAGTCGGCGCGGCCGATTAATTCGGCGTAGGTGCGTATGCCCAGCTGCGCCATCAGCTGGCGCGCTTCCTCGGCCACGAAAAAGAAATAATTGACCACGTACTCGGGTTTGCCGGAGAACTTTTCGCGCAACACGGGGTCCTGGGTGGCGACGCCGACCGGGCAAGTGTTCAAGTGGCACTTGCGCATCATGATGCAACCTTCCACCACCAGCGGCGCCGTCGCGAAACCAATTTCGTCGGCGCCCAGCATGGCGGCGATGACGACGTCGCGTCCCGTTTTCATCTGCCCGTCCGCTTGCACGCGGATGCGGCTGCGCAAGCCGTTGAGCACCAAGGTTTGCTGCGTCTCAGCCAGGCCCAGCTCCCACGGCGTACCCGCGTGCTTGACCGAGGACAGGGGCGAGGCGCCCGTGCCACCATCGTGGCCAGCGACGACGAGGTGATCCGCCTTGGCCTTGGTCACGCCCGCGGCCACCGTGCCGATGCCCACTTCCGACACCAGCTTGACCGAGATCGAGGCGCGCGGATTGGCGTTTTTCAAATCGTGGATCAGCTGCGCCAAATCCTCGATCGAATAAATGTCATGGTGCGGCGGCGGCGAAATCAAGCCCACGCCCGGCACCGAGAAGCGCAGGCTGGCGATGTATTCCGACACTTTGTGGCCCGGCAATTGCCCGCCCTCGCCCGGCTTGGCGCCCTGCGCCATCTTGATCTGGATCTGGTCGGCCGAATTGAGGTATTCGGCCGTCACCCCAAAGCGCCCGGACGCCACTTGCTTGATGCGCGAACGCAGCGAGTCACCCGCCTGCAAGGGAATGTCGACCGCCACCCGGCTGCTGCCGAGCACGGAGGCCATCGTCTGGCCCTGCTTGATGGGAATGCCCTTCAATTCCTGCACGTAGCGGGCCGGATCCTCGCCGCCCTCGCCCGTGTTGGACTTGCCGCCGATGCGGTTCATGGCCACGGCCAGGGTGGCGTGCGCCTCGGTGCTGATCGAGCCGAGCGACATGGCGCCGGTGGCGAAACGCTTGACGATCTCCTTGGCCGGCTCCACTTCGTCGAGCGCAATCGCCTTGGCCGGGTCGAGCTTGAATTCGAACAAGCCGCGCAAGGTCAGGTGGCGCCGGCTTTGATCGTTGATCAATTGCGCGTATTCCTTGTAGGTGGCGTAGCTATTGCTGCGCGTGGCATGCTGCAGCTTGGCAATGGCGTCCGGGGTCCACAAATGGTCTTCGCCGCGCACACGGTAAGCGTATTCGCCACCGGCGTCCAATTGCTCGCGCAAGACCGGGTCGGCGCCAAAGGCCAGCATGTGCAAGCGCAATGCTTCTTCCGCCACCTCGAACAGGCCGATGCCCTCCACTTTAGACGCCGTGCCCTTGAAATACTTGTCGACCAGGGACTTGTTCAAGCCCACCACTTCGAAAATCTGGGCGCCGCAATACGACATATAAGTGGAGATGCCCATCTTGGACATGACCTTGAGCAAGCCCTTGCCGATGGCCTTGGTGTAGTTGTAGATCGCCGTCTCGCCCGTCAATTCGCCGGGCAGGGTATGCGCCAGTTCAATGAGCGTTTCCATCGCCAGATAGGGGTGGACCGCTTCCGCGCCGTAGCCGGCCAGCAAGGCGAAGTGATGGGTTTCGCGCGCCGACCCCGTTTCCACCACCAGGCCGGTGGAAGCGCGCAAGCCGCGCGCCACCAGGTGCTGGTGGATGGTGGAGGTGGCCAGCAGCGCCGGAATGGCGACCTGGTCCGCCGCGACATTGCGGTCGGACACGATGAGAATATTGTGGCCGAACTTGACGGCGTCGACCGCCTCCGCGCACAGGGACGCGAGCGAAGCTTCGATGCCTTCCTTGCCCCATGCCACCGGGTAGCAGATATTCAACTCATAGGACTTGAACTTGCCGCCCGTGTGCAGGCTGATCGCGCGCAAACGCGCCATATCGTCAAAGCCCAGCACCGGCTGCGACACTTCCAGGCGCATCGGCGGGTTCACGTTGTTCGTGTCGAGCAAGTTCGGCTTGGGTCCGATGAAGGATACCAGCGACATCACCATTGCTTCGCGGATCGGGTCGATCGGCGGGTTGGTCACTTGCGCGAACAGTTGCTTGAAATAGTTGTAGAGCGGCTTGAGCTTGTTCGACATCACGGCCAGGGGCGAATCGTTGCCCATGGAACCGGTCGCTTCCTCGCCCAGCAAGGCCATCGGCGTCATCAGGAATTTCAAGTCTTCCTGGGTGTAGCCGAAAGCTTGCTGGCGGTCCAGCACGCTGGCGACGGCTTTTTCGCCCTGGGCGTGCGCGCCGAGGCGCGCGCTGTCCTTGGCGCGGTTGTGGGCGAGCTGGCTTTCCGACAGCTTGATGGCGTTGAGCTTGATCCGCACCGAATTGATCCACGCCTTGTAGGGCTTGGCGTTGGCGTAGGTATCCTTGAGTTCCTTGTCGTCGATGATGCGGCCCGCTTCCAAGTCGATCAAGAACATCTTGCCCGGCTGCAGGCGCCACTTCTGGATGATCTTCGATTCGGGAATCGGCAGCACGCCCGATTCGGAGGCCATCACCACCAGGTCGTCGTCGGTCACGATGTAGCGCGCCGGGCGCAAGCCGTTGCGGTCGAGCGTGCCGCCGATGTGGCGCCCGTCAGTGAAAGCCATGGCGGCCGGGCCGTCCCACGGTTCCATCATGGCCGCGTGGTATTCATAGAAGGCGCGCCGGTTGTCGTCCATCATGGTGTGGTTTTCCCAGGCTTCCGGGATCATCATCATCATGGCTTGCGCGATCGGGTAGCCGGCCATCAAGAGCAGCTCGAGCACATTGTCGAAGCAAGCCGTGTCGGACTGGCCTTCATAGATCAAAGGGAACAACTTGCCAAGATCGTCGCCCAGCACGGCCGACTTGATCACGCCTTCGCGCGCCCGCATCCAGTTGAAGTTGCCCTTGACGGTGTTGATCTCGCCATTGTGCGCGATCAAGCGGTAAGGGTGGGACAGCGGCCACTCCGGGAAGGTGTTGGTGGAAAAACGCTGGTGCACCAGCGCCAGCGCCGAAATGCAGCGCGCGTCTTGCAGGTCGCGGTAATACACGCCCACCTGGTCGGCCAGCAGCAAGCCCTTGTAGACGATGGTGCGCGCCGACATCGAGGGCACGAAAAACTCCTTGCCGTGCAAAAGCTTGAGCGCCTGGATGGCATGGCCGGACGATTTGCGGATCACATACAGTTTGCGCTCGAGCGCGTCGGTGACCATGATGTCCGGGCCGCGCCCGATGAAAATCTGGCGGATCACCGGCTCCTTATTGCGCACGGTGGGCGACATGGGCATGCTGGTATCGACCGGCACATTGCGCCAGCCCAGCACCACTTGCCCTTCGATGCGCACGGCGCGCTCGATTTCTTGCTCGCAAGCGATGCGCGATGCATTTTCCTTCGGCAAGAACACCATGCCGACGCCGTACTCCCCGGGCGGCGGCAATTCCACGCCCTGCTTGGCCATTTCGTCGCGGAAGTATTGGTCCGGCAGCTGTATCAGGATGCCGGCGCCGTCACCCATCAATTTGTCGGCCCCGACGGCGCCCCGATGGTCCAGGTTTTTCAGGATCAACAGGCCCTGTTCGATGATCGAATGGCTCTTGTTGCCCTTGATGTGGGCGATGAAGCCAACGCCGCAGGCATCGTGTTCATTGGACGGGTCGTACAAACCTTGGGCAATCATCAGCGTTCTCCACAGCTTTTTGAAGTCGAAAAACGAGAATAGTGCAATGCAGCAGAATCAGCAATCGAATTAATTAGGGTCAGAGTCGAATTAATTTTAGATTCAAAACTCTAAAAATTAAATAGGGACATAGTCAATCAAAGCGACAAACGGACAGCGGGATGCGGCGTTTTCACTCTGGAGGACGGAGGGGAAGGCGTGGCGGGCGACGGCGACGGACGGTCGAGGATGGTCCGCGAATTGGCGCCTTAGCCCGCTTCTGGCGGGGTCTTGAAAGGCCGGCCCCGCTTGGCGGGCAACACTTGGCGCTTAATTTTGTGTTGCAAATCCATCTTGAAGGCGTCCGAACCGAGCGGCCAGCCCTTCAGCACGGCTTGATTGATGCTGCCGACTTCCTCCGTCGATAGGGATTGTTGCGTCAGCGCAATGTAGGCGGCTTCGCGATCGAAGGGAGTATTGCCCAACGACCAATACAAAGCGTGGTCGGTGATCATGCCATCCGGACGCACGCCCGCATGATGGGCGTAGCTGGACCAAGGATAGTCTTGCGGTGCCGACACCAACTGGGCGCGCACGGGATTGAGTTCAATGTAACGGCTGCAGACAAGGAAATAGCGTTCCGAATCAACCAGCGAGGTCTTGAAACGCCCCTGCCACAAGCTGCCACTGCGGCCATACTTGTGATTAAAGTAAGGCACGTAATGCCGTCCCACCCACTGCATCATCTGCGCCAAGCCCCCTTCGTCGCTGGGCGAGACCAGCAGATGCAGATGGTTCGGCATCAAGACATAGGCATGGATGGCCACTTTCCAGTTTTTTGCCGCTTCGCGCAGCCAGCCGAGGAAAGCGCGGTAATCGGCTTCGTCGTGAAAGATCGGCTGCCGATTATTGCCGCGCTGGATCACGTGGTGCGGCTGGGACGGGATCACGAGACGCGGAAGGCGGGCCATGTGCTTTACGTTCGAGGATGGAAGAGGCGAATTTTACCGAAGAATTTGACTCTGACCTTAATTAATTCGACTCTGACCCTAATTAATCCTAATTAATCAAAACGCGCCGTGCACGCCCAGCTTGAGCGCGCGCGGCGAGGCGATGGTGATGTTGTTGTCGCCATTGGCGTAGGCATAGTATTTCTTATCGAGCAAGTTTTCGACGTTCAGCTGCAGCTTCAAATTGGGGTTGACGGTGTAAAAGACGGCGGCGTCGATGCGCGTGGCGCCGGGCAAGACCACGCTATTGCTGGTCGAGGTGAACATGGTGCTGCGGCTGATCACGCCCAAGCCCAGGCCCAGATCATGCGTCACATCGTAACGGTTCCACAGGGAAAAGCTTTGCTTGGGCACCATGCCAACCGTGGCGCCGGCCAGTGCCGTGGCCGACGCCTTGGCCAGCAGCTTGGCTTCCTGGTAGGCGTAGCCGCCCTTGATGCTCCAATGTTTGCTTATATTGCCGCCAATCCCCAACTCGAGACCATTGCTGCGCTGCCCATCGACCAATTGGTCGGCCACGCCGGTGACAGGGTTGACCACCGCCACGTTATTGCGGTTCAAGCGGTACAGGGCCGCCGTCGCCATCAAGTTCGCGCCGATTTCCCACTTGGCGCCCAGCTCGAGGTTGATAAACTTTTCCGGCGCCAAGCCTTGATTGACGGTGCTCAAGCTGCTCAACTGGTCGCCCCCGCGCGGGAAAGAGGCCACGCTGTAATTAGCGTACAGGGTGGCGGCGGCGGCCGGTTTGTACAGCAAACCCAGGCGCGGGGAAAGGAGCTGGTCGCGGCTGGCCAGTGTGGCCGGTCCCGGCAACAGCGCGAGCGTGCCTTGGGGAATATTGTTGCGATAGTCGAGCGTGAAGCGGTCCAGGCGCAAGCCGGCGATCAATTGCCATTGCTCGGAAATGGCGATCTGGTCTTGCGCGTAGACGCCGAACACCTTGGCCAAGCTGTTGCCGTCCCGGTCGGAATTGCTGCCGCCAAGGACATAGTTGACGGGCAAAGTTCCGTCCGGCGCCGCCAGCGGCACGTCGATGCTGGTTTTGCCATTCGAAAAGACGCCCGTCTTGCGCAGGTAATCCGTGTCTTGCCGGCCTAGTTCCATGCCCACCAACACGGTGTGCTTGATGCCATTATTATCTAATTTGATAATAATGTCGGTCTGGTTAAAGGTATTCTTGCGCCACTGGTGATTATTGTAGGCGGCCAGCGTCACCTTGCCGCTCGCCATGTTCAAGCCGGTGACGTTGTAGTTTTGATAGGCCTTGTCGTAATCCGTGTAGCGCGTCTTGTTCGACAGCGAGATGCCATCGCCGAATTCATGCTCGAGCGTGGCGCTGAAAGCGTCGGCGCGCAAGGTGGCGGGCCGGGTGTCCGGGTTCGGGTCGCCGAAAAAGGCGGACACGGCGGTGTCAAGCGGACGCCCTTGATAGGAGGGAATGCCGCGGTCGGTAGTGCGGCGGTCTTCGACATGCTCGAACCCGACCACCGCCTTGCTCGCCTGTCCGAGACGCAGCGCCAAGGTCGGATTGATGCCGGAGCGCCGCAGCTTGAAGTTGCGCTGATAAGAAGCCGAGTCTTCCAGCAAACCCGTCACCCGCACGGCGGCGCTGTCATTGACGGCCTGGCCCACATCGAGCGTCAAGCGGCGGTTGCCATAGGACCCGAGGGTCAGGTCGGCTTCGCGGAAACTGTCCCAGTCCGCTTGCTTGGGCACGCGGTTGATGATGCCGCCGGAACCGCCGCGCCCGAAAATCATCGCGTTCGGGCCGGTCAAGGCGTCGACCCGCTCGACGTTGTACAGGTCGCGGTAATATTCCACGTCGTCGCGCACGCCATCCATATAGAAGTCGCCGGATGCGCTGGCGCTGCCGCGGAAGATGGGGCTGTCACGATTGCCTTCGCCATTGGCCATGCCGATGCCCGGCACGTAGCGCGCCACATCGGCCATGCTCTGCATCGCCAAGTCCTTGATCAAGGCTTGCGGGATCACGGTGATCGATTGCGGAATGTCGCGCAGCACGCTGTCGGTCTTGGTGGCCGTCGAGGTACGCTTGAGTTCGTAGGCATCCTGGGTGTTTTGGCCATTCACGACCACCACGTGCATGCCGTCGCCGCTGTCGGCGCCCTCGTCCGCCCATGCCGGCGCCAGCAGCGCGCCCGATATGGCGGCGCCGAAAGCGAAACGCACCAGGAAGGCGGCGGGCGTGAGGCGGGGCGATGGCAATGCGTTCATGGCGAACTCCTAAATGCAAATGAGAATGAATCGCATTATCAATTGTTTGCGTTGCTTTGGCAATAGTCATTTCGGCTAGCCGGGCCTAGGGTGGCGCGTGCCAGCGCGGCGGAATATCGCTTGTAAGCGAATTCGCATTCGGTTAAACTGGGCACATGAAACCGAAGGACGACAAAAAACTGGACGCCATCGTGCGCGCCAGTCATGCGCTGGTGCGGGAAAAGGGCTTGACCGCCTTGACCCTGGCCGACATCGCGCGCGCCGCCGGCATCGCCACCAGCACACTCTATATTTACTATCCGTCCAAGCAAGCCCTGCTTGACGACGTCTACGAACGCAGCAAGACGGCCACCTTCGAACGCCTGGCCGCGGCGGCCGGCCCGGACTTGCCCGTCAAGGCGCGCATCCGCCAGATCTGGCTGAACATGCTGGAAAACCGGCTAGCCCACCCGGCGGAGATGCTGTTTCAAGAGCAATACGTGAGCTCGCACTTCCTGAGCCCGTCGAACCGGGAGCTGGGCGCGCGCTTTTCCCGTTTCTTCGAAGCCATCCTGGAGCAGGGCCAGGCGGGCGAAACCCTCAAGGCTGTCGCCCTGCCCTTCTTGATTGCCAGCATCATCGCCTCAGTGCGGGAAATTTCCAAACTGATCCACTTGAAGGTCTTGCCCGACGACCAAGACACGCGCGCGACCGGCTTTCAGCTATGCTGGGACGCCATCAAGGCTTGAGCGCATTTTTTTGCTATTTAACCGAATGGAGATTCACTTAAAATGAAGAAAACTATCCTGATTACCGGTTGTTCGAGCGGCATTGGCCGCGCCAGCGCCGAGCTGTTTGGCGCGCGCGGCTGGAACGTGGTGGCGACGATGCGCGATCCAGCCGCCGCCGGCGCGCTGGCGGCGCTGCCGAGCGTGACGGTGGCGCGCCTGGACGTCACCGACCCGGCGGCGATCGATGCCGTCGTCGCACACACCTTGCACTTGCATGGACGCATAGACGCGCTCGTCAACAACGCCGGTTTCGGCGCCTTCGGCCCCTTCGAGACGGCGCCGCCGGCATTGATCGAACGCCAGCTGGCCACCAATCTGAGCGGCGTCTTCAATATGGTGCGCGCGGTGCTGCCCGCGATGCGCGCCCAGCGCGCGGGCAGCATCATCAATATCGCCTCGGTCGGCGGCTTGACCACCATGCCTTTCAACGCGATTTACCACGCCACCAAGTACGCGGTGGTCGGCTTCACCGAAGCGCTGGTGTACGAGTTGGCGCCCTTCGGCATCGCGGCGAAAGTGGTGGCGCCGGGCGGCGTGGCGACCGATTTCGCCACCCGCTCGCTGTCCTTGACCTACAGCGACGAACAGCATCCCTACGCGGACGATGTGGCGCGCGTGATGGCCGCGTTCCAGCAAAACCGGGCCAACTATGCGCAACCGGAGGCCGTGGCCGAAGTCATCTACGGCGCCGCCACCGATGGCAGCGCCACCATCAAATACGTAGCGGGCGCGGACGCCCAAGCCTTGCTGGCGGCGCGCGCCAGCCTGGGCGACGAAGGCTATGTGCACATGATGATGCAGCGCTTTGGGCTGAACGCCGCCTAGATCGCCACAGAATCGCCGCCTGACCGCCGTTCAATTTCCGCTCGGTAGCCGCCCCGTTGCCGGTCGGTCGCGGCCTGGTCGCCGCTCGGTCGCCGCTCGGTTGCCGCTCGGTTGCCGCTCGGTTGCCGCTCGGTTGCCGCTCGGTCGCCGCTCGGTTGCCGCTCGGTCGGAGCCTGATCGCAACTCGCTTGCAGCCGGATCGCCGCCTGATGGCGCGGATGCCGGCGCGCAGCGCGACTGCGCCTGGGCGGCTACCGGTCCCACCCGGCGGGCCGCCGCTGCCCCGCTCAAGCCGCTTGAAACACCTCGACCCGGGCCGGCGGCAAATTGCGCCACACGCTTGCCACGCCATGGCGCCGCAAGCCGGCCGCCATCCAGGGCGACGCGCCGCCGCGCGCATAGGTAAATTGAATCAGGCGCGCGCCCGGCCCCAGCGCGCTGGCCCAGGTCGCCGTCACGCGCGCCACCTGGCTCGCCGGCAGCGAACGCAATGGCAAACCGGAAACGACGGCCGCCAGCGGCGCACCGCTGCGCGCCGCCAATTGGGCATCGCCGGCGTCGCCCTCGATCACCCGCAAGTGGGGAAAGCGCTGGCGCAGCTGGCGCACCATGCGGCGCGAGCGCTCCACCACAATCAAGCGCTCGGGCGCCACGCCGCGGCGCAGCAAGGCGGCCGTCACCGCCCCCGTGCCCGCGCCCAACTCGACGATCCATCCCGGCTGATCCAGATCAAGCTGGTGCGCGATGCAGTCGGCCAGCGCGCCCGAACTGGCGCACACGGCGCCCATGGCGGCCGGATCGCGCAAGCATTCGCGCAAGAACAACCAGGCCGGCGGCGGCGCCCCCCGGCTGCCATCGTGCGCGGCACGGCTGCGCGCGCGGCGCGCGGCGTGCGCGGCCAGCTGCGCGGCGCGCTGGATCAAGTGTTCGAGCATGGTGGCCTCGGCGGCATGGGGAGTCGCCATTTCAGCACGCACGGCCGCCGCCGCCATTGCCAATTGTCAACAGCAAGACGCCGGAGAATCCTTAGACTGAAGGCTCCACCGCTAACTTTCCGAGGTGAAACATGGCGCGTCCCGCAAGCATCGGCCTCTCCCGGCAGCTTCCATCGTTGCCGCCTGGCGCGCGCGCCTGCCTGGGCGCTCTGGCGGGCCTGGCCCTGCTCGAATGGGCTTGGGCGGGCGCGGCCGGCATCGGGTTCGGGAATTTGCACAGGGTGGGCCTGATGGCGCTGGCGCTGGGGGTCATCGCCTATGTCGCCGCGGCGCGCGTGCGCACCAGGCTGGGCGCGCGGATCGCCCGCGTGGCCGCCGCCTATGCGCTCTGGGTATTGCTCACCGCCAGCGGCGCCATCCTCACTTACCTGTGCGCGCATAGCCGTGTGCCTTTGTGCGACGCGGCGCTGCTGCGCATCGACCAGGCGCTCGGCTTCGACTGGCCGGCCTGGTACAGCTACGTGGCCGCGCACCGGTCCCTGCATTGGGTGCTGGCCGTGGCCTACGCCAGCGGCGGCTACCAGATCAGCGCGGCCATCATCTACCTCGCCAGCCTGGAGGATACGCGTCCCGGCCTCGAGTTTTGGTGGACCAGCTTGCTGTCAGCCGTGCTGACCGCCCTGGTGTCGGGCATCTTTCCAGCGCTGGGCAGTTTCGCCTACTTCCACATCGCCCAGGCCCAGGCGGTGCATCTGCCCCATTTGCTGGCCTTGCGCGACGGCAGCGTCGCCCTGTTCAACATCGATCAAATGGAAGGCATCGTCACCATGCCGTCCTACCACACCGTCACCGCCTTGCTGTTGATCTATGTTTTCCGCCACCAGCGCCACTTGCGCCTGCCGGTGCTGGTCTTGAATGTCTTGATGCTGGCGTCGACCCCATCAATGGGCGGGCATTATGTGGCCGACATGCTGGGCGGGCTGGCCGTGACGGCCGTCTCGATCTGGCTGGTGCGCCGGGGTTTGCGCTGGCGCGCCAGGGTTTGGGCTGGCGCGCGCTGGTCGGCGCTGGCGCCAGGCCAGGTGCTTGACTAGCGCGCCAACGCTTGCACACACGCGTGCGGCTGCGCCGGCACGGGCCCGTCCACCTTCAGCCACCAATGTTCGCCCGCTTGCGGCGCCGTCAGCGACAGCGCTTGCCCCATTTCCGGCGTGGCCAGCGGCACGCCGCGCGCCTTGGCGAGAGCGGCGATGCGGTCGAAGGGCTCGTGCCAGACATGCAAGCCCAGATCGAAGGTGCCGTTATGGATCGGCATCAAGCACTTGCCTCGCAAGTCCAGGTGGGCTTGCAAGGTTTGCTCGGGCTGCATGTGCACGTCCGGCCAATGCTTGTCGTAGGCGCCCGTTTCGATCATGGTCAAGTCGAAGGGGCCGAATTGCTCGCCGATGGCCTTGAAGCCGTCGAAGTAACCGGAATCGCCGCTGAAAAACACCCGCACATCACGGTGTTCGATGACCCACGACGCCCACAAGGTGGCGTTGGCATCGTTCAAGCCGCGCCCGGAAAAGTGCTGGGCCGGTGTGGCCACCAAGCGCAGCTGGCCCACCGTGGTCGACTCCAACCAATCGAGCTGGCGCACTTTGGCCGGGTGCACGCCCCACCGAATCAAGGTGTCGCCCACCCCCAGCGGGGTCAGGAAATGTTCGGTCTTGGCCGCCAGCTGCACGATGGCGGCATGGTCGAGATGGTCGTAATGGTCGTGCGAGAGGATCACGCCTTTGATCGGGGGCAAGTCCGCGATGCTGATCGGAGACTGGTGGAAGCGCGCCGGCCCGGCCCATTGGAGCGGCGAGGCGCGCTCCGAAAACACGGGATCGGTCAGCCAGAATTCATGGTTCATTTTCAAAAGCAGGCTGGAGTGGCCCAGACGGAATACGCTATTATCAGGCGCAGCCACCAATTGCGCGCGAGTGAGCGCTCGCACCGGAATGCTCCCGGCGGGTACGCTACGGGCCGGTTTGGCGAAAAAGAACTTCCACATGATGGCCGCTTGCTCCACCAAGCCCGCCCGGTGCATCGGCTTGGCATTCTGGAATCTACCGGCCATGCCTTGCGGCGAATGGCGCACCGCGTCCCTGGCGACATGGCGCACGGCGTTTTGGATGGTCATGGTGTTGGTGGCTGGATTCATCGCTGGCGCTCTCCAAGGTTAATTGCAAATGAATAATGTACACTACACAGTGTAGTTCCTATTTTTGAAAAAGTAAACTGATGAGTGTAAAATAAATGCTTATTCATTCCGCCGGGCCCATCCCGCCAACCCCATGTCCGCATCGCCCTCCCCGTCCGAACCGGCGGCCCCAGCGCCAGCCCGCCTGACCGACCGCAAGCGCCTGGCCATCGTCGAGGCGGCCATCGGCGAGTTTCGCGCCAAGGGCTTCGAAGCGAGCAGCATGGACCGGATCGCGGCCGCCGCCGGCGTGTCCAAGCGCACCGTCTACAACCATTTCCCCAGCAAGGACGAACTGTTTTCCGAAATCCTGGCGCGCCTGTGGAACGCCAGCACCGCGCACATGGGCTTGCCCTACCGCGCCGACCTGGACTTGCGGGTGCAATTGGTGGCGCTGACGAAGCAAAAGATGAGGATGCTCAACGACCCCCATTTTGTCGACCTGGCGCGCATCGCCGTGGCCGAAGCCATCCACTCGCCCGAGCGGGCGCAGGCGATGGTGGCGCGCATGGGTGACCGCGAGGAAGGGGTGGGCGCCTGGATCCGCGCGGCCCAGGCCGACGGCAAGCTCAAGCCGGCCGACCCGGAATTCGCCTCCCACCTATTGCAGGGGCAAATCAAGGTGTTCGCGCTGTGGCCGCAGGTGACGATGGGCCAGCCGCCACTGGCGCCGGACAAGCAGCAAATGGTGGTCGAGACGGCCGTCGGCATGTTCCTGGCCTACTACGGGCAAGACGGCGCTACGGGCGGCGCACCCAAGGCGGGCGCGTGACGCCGTTCGGCGCGCACAGGGTGGGCGCGTGACGCCGTTCGGCGCGCACGGCGGGGCCTTGATCGGCGCCAGCGCCGCCATCATCCTATTGCTCGGCCTGCTGCATCTGTTCTACACGTTTTTCGGGAACAAATTGCACCCGCGCCAAGCCGCGCTCCTGATCGCGATGCGGCAAGACGCGCCGCGCATCAGCGCGCAGACCACCATGTGGCGGGCCTGGGTGGGATTTAACGCCAGCCACAGCCTGGGCGCCATCCTGTTCGGTCTGGTGTATGGCTACCTGGCGCTGCGCCCGGACTTGCTGTGGCGCGCGCCCTTCCTGCTGTGGCTGGGGCTGGCCGTCTTGCTGGCCTATCTGGCGCTGGCGCGCGCCTATTGGTTCCGCATTCCCTTGCGCGCCATCCTGCTGGCCACGATGTTGTACGGGGCCGGCCTGCTGGCCGGGCCCGCTTGAACGGCGGATCTGGCTGACATGATTCAGCCGAAGCAATCTAGCCGCTACAATCTAAGCCCAATACGCTAGCCGAAGCACACCGCGTACACGGGAGGCAGCGTCATCGACACGGTTTGCCAATTGTCGCCGCCATCCTCGGACAGCCACACGCCGCCCGTGGTCGAGGCCATCACCAGGGTGCGTCCGTCGTCGGCCAGTGCCAGCCCGTGCCGGTACACCAGGTCGTAGCAATGCTGTTGCGGCAAGCCCTGGCGCAGCACGGCGAAACTCTGGCCCCCGTCGGCCGTGCGCGTGAGCGCCATCGCCGCGCCCACCGGAATGCGGCGCTGGTCGGCCTCGGCCGGCACGAACCAGGCGCGCTGGCCGTCGTCCGGGTGGGCCGCCACCGCGAAGCCGAAATTCGACACCGGCACTTGCGTCAGCTCTTGCCAGCTGCGGCCAGCGTCGCCCGAGCGCCAGATGCCGTTGTGATGCTGGCACCATAGGGTGTCCGGCGCGTTGCGCGCGCGCACGATGCGATGCGGATCTTGCGCGTCTTCCTTCTCGGCCAGCTCCGGCGGCATATAGGCCGCGCGCATGCCCTTGGCGCTCACGCTCCAGCTGGCGCCTCCATCCTCGCTGCGCCAGACGCCGGCGCAGGAAATGCCGATGAGCAGGTGCGCGCTATTGCGCGGATCGACGCAAATGCTGTGGATGCCCGGCACGTCGTAGCCGCCGCCGAACCATTCCGGGCGCCCCGGCTCGTTCCACAGCGACTCGACCAGCTGCCAGGACGCGCCGCGGTCGCTCGATTTGAACAAGCCGCCCGGCAAGGTCCCGGCCCACAGCACGCCCGGCTGGTCGGCGCCGCCGCATTCGAGCGACCAGATCTGGCGCAATTTCCACTCCGTCTTGTCGGTGCTGTCTTCCGGCTTGAGCGGATAGGCCGGCACCGCCACCTCGGTCCAGGCCTCGCTGCCGGCATCCTTGCGGTGCAGCTTGACGCCAAAATGGCCCAGGTTGAGCGCGGCGTACAGGCTGCCGTCGCGCGGGTCGGCCAGGGTCATCGACACCGGCTCGCCCAGGAAATGGCTGGCGCCAATGTTCCAGTGCCCGTTTTGCTTGCTTAATTCGAACAATCCCTTGCGGGTCGAGATCAGTGCGCGCATTCAACCTCCGGATAGGGCCTGCAAGATGTAGACCATGCTGTCAGGCTTGAGTTGATCGTCGAGCAGCACGCGCTCGCGCGTGCGGCGCCCGTCGATGAAAATAACCACGTTCTCGCGCAAATGGCCTTGCTCGTCGAGCACATAGCCGCGCAGCAGGGCATTGCCGGCGAACGCGCTCTCGAGCGCCGCGCGCAGGGTCGCGGCAGCGCTTTCAACTTGCGGCACCGGCGTGAAACGGGCCAATTGCTGCGTGAAAATCAAGCGCGCCATCGCCGCTCCCCTGTCATGGTGGTGGCGCCGATTTTAGCGCGCCGGGGCGCGCCTGTCGCGCCGGCGCCGCAGAACTGCACTACACTGCACATGTCCGCCACCCTAAGGAGTGCCGCATGCCGATCAAGCCCGAGGAACTTGCCGCCTTGATGTACGAAGTGGAGCAGGAAGACCCCATCGATTTCGCCGACCTGCCCTTTGGCGAGGGCGAGTTGCGCGAACTGGTGGCGGTCCACCTGTGCGAAATGGCCGCCGCGATGGAAAACTTCAGCACTGAAGACCGCTTGATGACCTTGCTGGCGGTGTCGGCCAAGCTGGTGCTGGAAAACCTGGTGCTGCACCTGCAGCTGCTGCGGCGCCACGGCTTGCCCGTGAGCGAGAGCGTCGAGGGCTTGCTCGGCCGCCTGCGCAAGGGGCCGCCGGCGCCGTGAATGGCGCCCCGCCAGCCCGCCTTAGCGCGCATATTCGATGAAGCGCTCGTTGGTGATGTCGTCGCGCACCTTGGCCACCTCGTCCCACAGGCGCTCGGCCTGTTCGCGGTGGCGCTCGTAAAAGCCGCGCGAGAACGCCAAATAATAGTCGCGCGTCGACAGCGGCGTGGGCAATTTTTCGATCGCGCCATAGCGCCCGCCGCGCAGCAAGGGATCGACGCCGTATTCGTGCATCGCATAGCCGGCCAGCCGGCCGCGCCGCAATTTTTCCAGGTTTTGGGCCGTCGTCGCCACTTCCTCGACCTTGGCGCCGAGCTTGCGCAATTCCGCCACCACCGCGTAGCCGAAGTTCGCGCCGATGGCGCCGTCCACATGGCTCAAATGCACGCCGTCCCATTCGATGGTGCTGCCGGGCGCCCGGTACAGGTAATAAATCATGCGCGCCAGGCGCCGGTTCGGGTCGAGCTCGCCCTTGAGGCGCGGATAGGCCAGCTTGCGCGCGCGCTCTTCGGAGTAGGAAAACATGAGCGCGCCGGTGTGCATGCCGGCCCCCACTTCGGCCAGCACGCGCTGGCCGGGCCGGCGCACGAAGCGCGCGCTGCACCCCATATTGGTGGCGGCGGCGCGCACGATCTCGACGGCCACGCCCGGCATCGGCAAATCGGGCGGCGTGCGCGCCAGGAAGGGCGAGGATTCCTGATTGGTATAGGCGAACTCGAACACGCACGGTTCGGCCGCGGCCGGCGCGCCGGACAGGGCCGCGGCCAATAAAAGCTGGGAAGCAAACATCGCGATGCGCCCTCCGCACTAGGTTTAACAATCTTAACAATGGACGCGCCAACTGCATAGCAGAAACTGTCGGGCGATGGGCCAAAGCGGCAACAAGAGGATAGGGAAAGTGGCCCAAGCGCGCCACGATGATTTACAATTTTGATATAAAACAAAGTGTCCACGAAAGCCGCCGCCAATGCAGCAGATTCTGATAGTTGACGATGCGATCGAAAACGTCAGGCTTCTCAAGAACCTGCTGCAAGACCTCGCGCGCATCGTGTTCGCGCAAGACGGGATGAGCGCGCTGGAATTGGCCAGCCACCACCAGCCCGACCTGATCCTGCTCGACGTGATGATGCCCAAGCTGGACGGCTACCAGACTTGCCTGCGCCTGAAGGCCGATGCGGCCACCCGCGACATGCCCGTCATCTTCATCACCGGGGCCGACGCGGCCAGCGACGAGGAACGCGGCCTGGCCGCCGGCGCCATCGATTACATCACCAAACCCTTCGTGCCGGCGATCGTGCGCTCGCGCGTGCGCAACCACCTGGCCCTGGTGCGCGCCAATGGCGAGCTGCGCGCGGCAAACGCGGCGCTGCGCAAGTTCAAGGCGGCCGTCGATTGCAGTTCGGCCGGCATCGTCATCGCCGGGTCTGACGCGCGCATCGAATACGCCAACGCCGCCTACGCGTTTGACGCCGGCGCGAGCGCCGCCGACTTGCTCGGACAGACCCCGGCCTTGCTGGCGGCGCAAGAGGGCGCGGTGCGCGTGGCCATCGACGCCGGCCAGCACTGGCGCGGCGAAACGAGCCGCGCCAGTGCAGGCGGCGCGCCACGCTGGTACGACGTGTCGTGCGCGCCGGTGACCGACGAGGGCGGCCAGCTCACCCACATCGTGGCGATCCACGCCGACATCACGGAGCGGCGCGCGATGGAGGAGGAACTGCGGCGCCTGGCGGTGACGGACGCCTTGACCGGCGTAGCCAACCGGCGCCACCTGATGGCGGTGGGCGAGAAGGAAGTGGAGCGGCGGCGCCGCTCCCACAAGCCGCTCAGCGTCCTGATGCTCGACATCGACCACTTCAAGCACGTCAACGACACCTGGGGCCACCCGGCCGGCGACGCCGTGATCCGCGCGCTGGCGCGCCGCTGCAGCGAACTGGTGCGCGGCACCGACACCATCGGACGCATCGGCGGCGAGGAATTCGCGCTGGTGCTGCCGATGACCGATCTGGCGCGCGCGCTCGAACTGGCCGAACGCATCCGCGCCGCCATCGCCGCCGAGCTGATCGACTGGGAGGGCCAGACGATCGCCTTCACCGTCAGCATCGGCGCGGCCGGCATCGGTGTGGGCGGTGTGGGTGGTGCGGTCGATGCGCAGGCGGACTTCGCCAACCTGATCGGGCGCGCCGACGCCGCCCTGTACGCGGCCAAGGAGGCGGGGCGCAACCGCGTGATGGCCGAGCAAGCGACATGAAGAGCGGCGATAATGGCGCAACTGCGCGCGCCCGCGGCCAGACACATACAACAGCGGCAGCAAGCACGCAGGAGGAAAAATGAAAACACATCGCTGGATTTTGCCGGTCATGCTGGGTCTGCTCGGCAGCGGCCCGGCGCGCGCGGCCGACGCGCAAGTGGCCTCGCTGCGCGACATGTCGCTGGCCGACATGCTCGAAATCGACATCGGCACCGGCACCAACAAATTCGTGCGCCAGGCGCCCGCCGTGGCCTACCTGATCACCGGCGAAGATATCTCGCGCCTGGGTGCGCGCAACCTGCTCGAGGTGCTGCAAAGCGTGCCCGGCTTTTACCTGTACAACGTGCGCGCGGAAGTGAACGAACCGGTGGCCGACATGCGCGGCGGCTTTAGCGAACGCGGTGGGCAAGTGCTGTTCATGCTCGACGGGCGCCCCCTGCGCCTGCAAGACGGGGTGACGATGCCGGAAATCCTGCGCCTGCCGGTCAACCTGGTCGAGCGCATCGAGGTGGTGCGCGGGCCGATCTCGGCCCTGTACGGCGCCGACGCGCTCACCGGCGCCGTCAACATCATCACCAAGAAGCATCCGAACGAGGCCGGCCTGGGCGCCGGCTCGCTTGGCCAGCGCAGCGCCTGGGCCGGCAAGTCCGGCAGCTTCGGCGTGCTCGATTGGTCGGTCAACACCAGCTACGCGCGCACCCGCGAAGAATTGCCCACCCGCGTCATCCATCCGCCCCAGCAACTGGCCTTCACCCAAGCCTTCGAGCGCGACTACCGCGACTTGACGGTGCGCCTGGCCCTCGGCGACTGGTCGGCCGTGCTGTGGGCGCTCGACTACGAAAAGCACGAGACCGGCGATGTGCGCAATCCGCGCCCGATGGTGGTCGGCGACAGCCTGCACCGGCACGCGCAACTGAACTATCAGACCGAGATCGACGCCAACAGCCAGTTCAAGGCCAGCTACCTGCATACCGAGCACAGCGGCGCGTCGATCGCCCTGCTGCGCATGAACATCCCGACCGATGGCAGCAACGCGGAGGTGCACGACGGCGTCGAGGCGAGCTACACGCGCCAGCTGCTGCAGGCGCATCGCCTGCGCGCCAGCGCCGGCAGCGTGCGCGAGCAGCGCGACCAGGGCCTGAGCGCGCCGAACCCGCGCTACGATCCGCGCTTCACCCATTTCCTGATGTTGCAGGACGAATTCGCGTTCGCGCCGAACTGGGAGCTGACGGCCGGCATGCGGGTGGACCGCTACAGCGACGTCGGCAGCGTGCGCAATCCGCGCGCCGGCCTGGTGTGGAACGCCAGCGAGCGCTTGACCACCAAGCTGCTATGGGGCCAGGCCTTCCGTCCGCCAGTGGTGGGCGATTCCACGGCGGTGGTGGCGCCGCCACCGCTGCCGGGCCAGCCGCCCCCGCCCCCGCCGCCGGTGCCAAGCACGCCCGCCGTGCTCAACACCCTGCCCGAACGGATGCAAAACACGGAACTGGCCTTCGACTTCCGCCCCACCGAAAATGTGCGCGCGGCGCTCAATATTTACCGCTACAGCGGCCACGACCTGTTCGTGGCGGGCGGCGGCCAGCCGCCGGGCGGGCGCGACGGGCATGGCGGCGAGCTCGAACTGAGCTGGCTGGCCACGCCCATCTTCCGCGTCGAAGCCTCGGCCTCGATGGCGCGCGTGTCCGACAGCGCCACCGGCTTGCAGGTCGCCTTCACCCCCACCCGCAGCGCCAAGCTGGGACTGGACTGGTCGGTGCCGCACGGCTGGGCCGCCAACCTGCGCTGGGAAGCGTACTGGGACCGCAGCCGCGGCGGCGCGCGCGACGCGCGGCCCGCGCTCGACACGCTTAGCCTGGTCAACGGCACCTTGCGGCGCGACCTCAGCACCAGCACCACCTTTGTATTCGCGGTGCACAACCTGCTCAACCAGCGCAGCTACGTCCCCATCCTCAACCAGGGCTATAGCGACGACATCCAGGTCGCCGCGCGCAGCTTGATGGTCCAATTCGAGAAGCACTTTTGAGACGACGCCGCCTTTCGCATGCCATCGCTCTGGCCGGTGCGCTAGCCGGCGCGCTGGCCGCCATCTTGCTGCCGGCGGCGGCGGGGGCAGCGGCGCCGTCCGACCTGGAGCCGGAGCGGGTGCGCGCGGCCCTGATCGACCGGGTGGCGCGCTTCGTCGAATGGCCCGGCACACCGAGCAGCCAGTTCGTCCTGTGCGTGGCCGATGAACATCCGCAGTTAGCCTACCTGCGCAGCTACTACGACAGCGCCACCATCGCGGCGCTGCCGGTGCAGGTGCGGCCGCTGCGCAAGAACGAAACGCTGGCGGGCTGCCACGCGGCCATCCTGGTGCCGGGCGAGACCGCCGACATCAACCGCATGCGCAGCCAAGCCGACCAGGCCCACGTGCTCTTGTTTGGAGAAGGCACAGGCATGGCGCGCCACGGCGTGCATATCGGGTTCTATCCCGGCGCGAAGCACATGGTGCTCGAAGTGAACCGCAAGTCGCTCGAGGCGAGCGGCTTGAAAGCCAGTTTCCGGCTGCTGGAGGTAGCGAAAATTGTCGAATAAAGCGACCCACAATTTGCTGCGCCGCGCGCGCGCCGTGCTGGCGGACTTGCCGCTGCGGCGCAAGCTGATGCTCATCACGATGGTGACGGTGCTCGCCGCCACGCTGGCGATCGTGCTGTTCCTGCGCCAGGAGTCCGAACGCAGCCGCACCGACAACTACGTGCAGCACGCGCTGGCGCAAACGCGCCTGGTGTCCGAATACGCGATCGGTCCGCTGGTGTTCGACGACCCGAAAGGCGCCAGCGACATCCTGGCCAAGCTCGCGCTCGATCCGCGCGTGGCCTATGTGCTGCTATCGGACGCGCAGGGCCAGCCCTTCGCCGAGATCGGCGCGTCCGGCGCCGACGGCGGTGCGGCCCCGCCCAAGCTGGACGCAGGCGGCGGCTGGCGCATCGACGCCAAGCTGCTGCACGTGGCCGAACCGGTCAAGCAAAAGGGTTCGCTCGGCACGCTGCGGGTGGGCTGGCGTCTGGACGCGCTGGAACAGGAAGGCAACGCCGAACGGCGCTTCCTGCTGCTGGTGCTGGGCGGCGTGATGGTGTTCAGCTACCTGCTCATCAACTGGCTGCAGCGCATCATCTCGGGTCCGCTGCTGGCGCTGGAGGCGCACGCGCGCCGCATCGCCGACACCCAGGACTTCGGCACCCGCCTCAAGCCGCCCGGCCGCGACGAAGTGGGCAATCTGTACCGCGCCTTCAACTTCATGATCGAGCGGGTGGCGCGGCGCGAGGAAGACATCCTCGCCTTCAACCGCTCGCTCGAGGCGAAGGTGGCCGAACGCACCGTGGACCTGGAAGAGGCGCGCGACAAGGCCGACCGCGCCAGCCAGGGCAAGAGCGAATTCCTGGCCAATATGAGCCACGAGATCCGCACCCCGATCAACGCCATCACCGGCTTCACGGCGCTGGCGCGGCGCACCCAGCTCTCGCCCAAGCAGCAGAACTACCTCGACAAGATCCACATCGCGGCCCAGGGCCTGCTACGCATCATCAACGACCTGCTCGACTTTTCCAAGATCGAGGCGGGCCACCTCGACATGGAACATATCGGCTTCGACCTGGGCGAGGTGACCGACGCGATGCTGGCGCACGTGGGCGACCTGGCCGAGCGCCAGGGCCTGGAACTGCTGATCGAGATCGCGCCGGACGTGCCCACCCACTTGCGCGGCGACCCTTTGCGCCTGGGCCAGGTGTTGATCAACCTGTGCGGCAACGCCGTCAAGTTCACCGAGTTCGGCGAGGTCGAGCTCAAGGTCGAGCGCGAAGTCGAGCGCGAACCGCTGGCCGAAGGAACGGCCAGCGTCGATGGCGAAGTGGCGCTGCATTTCTCGGTGCGCGACACCGGCATCGGCATGACGCCCGAGCAGGCCGGCAAACTGTTCCAAGCCTTCGCGCAGGCGGACAGCTCGACCACGCGCCGCTTCGGCGGCACCGGCCTGGGGCTGGCCATCAGCGCGCGCCTGGTCGGCATGATGAACGGACGCATCTGGCTCGACAGCGTGGCCGGCGAAGGCACCACCTTCCACTTCGTGGTGCGGCTCGGCCTGGGCAGCGCGGGCGCGCATGAACACGACCCGCAGCTGGCGGCCGGCCTGTGCGGCGGCACCGCGCTGGTGGTGGACGACAACGCCAACGCGCGCCACATCTTGACGGCGCAGCTGAGCGCGCTGGGGATCGAAGCGCGCGCGGTCGGCAGCGGCGAACAGGCGCTGGTGGAATTGCGGCGCGCCTCCAGCCTGGGCACGCCCTACCCGCTGGTGCTAATGGACTGGAAGATGCCGGGCCTGGACGGCTTGGCCGCCACCCGCGCGATCCGCGCCGACCCCGCCATCGCGGGCACGCCGGTGGTGGTGATGGTGACCGCGTACGGGCGCGAGCAGGCGATGGGGGCGAACGAAAACAGCGAGCTGCTCGATGGCATCCTGCTCAAGCCGGTCACGCCGCAGCTGCTGGCGGCCACGCTCACGCGCGCGCTCGGCGCCGCCGCCGAGGACGGCGCCGCCGCGGCGCACGATGGCGCCCATGGCGACGAGCGCGGGCCGGCCGCGCGCGACGGCTTGCCGGGCGTGCGCATCCTGCTGGTGGACGATAATCCGGTCAACCAAAGCCTGGCGCAGGAGCTGCTGGAACAGGAAGGCGCCACTGTCACGGTGGCGGGCAACGGGCGCATCGCGATGGAAGCGCTGGCGCAGCACGGCTACAGCCATTTCGACGCGGTGCTGATGGATTTGCAGATGCCGGAGATGGATGGCTACGAGGCGACGCGCCGCATCCGCGCGCATGCCGACGGCGCCAGCGTGCCGCTGATCGCGATGACGGCGCACGCGATGGTCGAGGAGCGCGAGCGCTGCCTGGCGCTGGGCATGAATGACCATCTGCCCAAGCCGATCGACCCGGACCTGATGGTGCGCAAGCTGCGACTATGGGTGGGCGAAGCGGGCCTGGCGCAGGCGGCGCGGCGCCCGCGCGCAGCGCGGCGCGAGCGCGAGCAGGACCAGGCGGCGCTGCCGGCGCACCTGGCCGGCCTCGATTTGCAGGCTGGCCTGTGGCGCTGCAATGGCGACGCCGCCCTGCTGCGCGACCTGCTGCTGCAATTTGCCGGCAACTACGGCGCCAGCGCCACGCAAGCGCGCGCCCTGGTGCGCGCGCAAGACCTGCCCGGCGCGCGCTTCCTGGCCCATACGATCAAGGGCGCGGCGGCCAACCTGGGCGCCTACGAACTGGCCAACGCGGCCAATGCCTTGAACACGGCGCTCGACCATGGCGGTGGCGACGCGCTGCCGGTGCTGCTGGCGGACTTCGAGGCGGCCCACACGGTGCTGGTGGCGAGCATCGCGCGCATCGCACCTGCGCGCGCGGCCGCGGCGACGGGATCGATGCAGGCTCAGGCGCAGCTGGCCGTGCTGGGCGAGCCGGCGCGCGCCCTGATGCGCGAACTGCTCGAGCGGCTCGAGCACAACGACACGCGCGCCGAGGTCATGGCCGCGCGCCTGGGCGAGCTGCTGGGCGCGCCGCCGCCGGCCTGGTTCGGCCAAGCGCTGCGCGCCATCAACGCGCTCGACTACCAGGGGGCGGCCGAGATGCTGCGCGCGGCGGCGGCCTAGCCGCGCCTGGCCTCAGGACGCCGAGCCAAGCAGCAGCTGCCAGTAGCCGACATCGATCCAGCGCCCGAATTTGAAACCCACGTCCTTGAAGTGGGCGACCTTTTCGAATCCCAAGGTTTCGTGCAGGGCGACGCTGGCCGTATTGGGCTGGGCGATGCCGCCGATGGCGACGCGGAATCCCGCATTGGTCAGGCGCGCCAGCAGGGCCGCGTACACGGCCCGCCCCAGTCCCTGGCGCGCGATGCCGGGCGCCAGGTACACGGTGGTTTCGACCGAATAGCGGTAGGCATGGCGGTCGCGCCATTTGCTGGCGTAGGCGTAGCCGGCCAGGGCGCCGTCCTGTTCGATCACCAGCCAGGGCAAGCCGGCCGCGCGCACGGCGGCCATGCGCTGTTCCATGACGCCGGTGGCGACGGCGTCTTCCTCGAAGCTGATGGTCGAATGGGCGACATAGTGGTTGTAGATGGCGCAGATGGCGGCCGCGTCGCCGTCCTTTGCATCGCGTATGTTCATTCGCTTCCCCTGGCGGGCATGCGCGCCGCCGCACGTTGTGGCCGAAATGGTGACGCGAGATAGTATAGCGCGCGCCGTCCTACTTCTGCCACGCCAGCGGCGCGCGCGCCGTGCCGGGCGCGAAATTAACCCGCCGTAGCTCGCCCAGCACGGCGCCTCTGCCAGCCCCGCCAATGCGCCCCTCGACCAGCTCGTAGCCCATCAGCGCGAACACCCGCTCGCCGATGAACAAGGGGCGCGCGTTGCCGTACCAGTCGACGCAGGAGGCGACGCAGGCGTCGTCGCGCGCGCCGTCTGCGCCCGAGTGCAGCGTCCCCAGCATCGACAGGTTCAAGTCCGCGTTTTTCAGGAACAGCACGGCGGCCGACTCGCGGTTCACGCCACGGCGGTCGACCCGGCTGCCCAGCACGGGAAGGCCCAGCATGCCGGCGCTGTCCGACTCGGGACGGTAAAAGAAGCCGTGACTGCGCGTTTCGCCCTGCGCGGCGTTGGGGCGCTCGAAACGCTCACCAACGCTGGCGAAGTCGCCCAGCCGGATCGAGGTAAAGGCGAGCGCGCTGCCCTGCGCGCCGACGACCAGTGCGTGCGCGCCGAGCGCCTCGATGCGTTCGACAGCGTGCGGCAGCGCCAGCGTTTGCACGGCGGCGCGCCGGTTCGCCAGATTGAGCGCGTACAGCGCGCCCGCCCCTTGCGGGTCGGCCGCCCCGTACAGCAGATAGTGGCCCACGTAGCGGTTCTCGGATACGTAGCCGGTCGGCCCGGGCAGGGGGCGGTAATAGGCGCTGGGAGCGCTGGCGCGTCCATCGCCCATTTGGGACAGCGGCAGGTGCAGCAGGGCGAGCTTGCCCAGCCCACGCTCGGACGACCACATCGCCTCGCCCTGCCCCTCGTCCTGCAGCAGCACGTTCAGGTAGCCCTCGCTTTCCTGGAACGAGAACTGGTCGAGCGGCGCGCCCTGCGTGCGCAATGCGGTCGGCGCGCTGCCGTCGAGGGGCAGGCGCACCAGCGCCGACTGCGCGCGCGTCGCGCCAGCGTCGTAGTGCTGGCGCACGGTCCAGATATACACCGCCTGCGCCGACACGTAGAACACGCGGCCTGACGCGCCCAGCACGCCGGTGGCCTGGCAATCGATTTCGGGCTTGGCCAGGTCGCACACGGTGACGGTGTGCAGGGCGATGCCTTCGGCCGGGTCGAGCTCGTCGGCGGCGCGGTAGATACGGGTGGCGGGGGCGATGCGCTGGAAGCTGCCAGCGCTGTCGCCACGCCATTTGCGCTGGGCCGGCAGCGAAGCGGACAAGTCGTCCTGCCAGATGTTCAGGTAGAGCGGCGAATAGAAAATCAGCTTGCTGCCAATCAGGCGGCTGGCGTAATTGCGCGACGAGTAGTAGTCGTTCGAGCGCAGGTGCGAGGTGGAGCGGTAGCGCAAGCCACCCGCTTCGTCGATCTGGAACACGGCCAGCTCGGTGCCGCCGCCGCTGTAGCTGTAGCCGATCACCACCACCGTGTCGCCGGAAATGAGCAGCTCGTCATACCAGGCGCCGCCGGGCTGCACGTCTGGACGGTAGGCGTCGACGGCGGCGACGGGCCGCAACTGCCGGTCGCCAATGGCCACGGTGAACAGGCGGCCGCGCCGTAGCACCACCAAGTGCTTGCCGTGCACCTTGACTATGCCGCCTTCGTCCACGCCGGCCGTCTGGTTGTTGGTGACCGAATCGGCGGCCGCCTTGGCTTCGGAAACGGCCACGGGTGGCGCGGCCTGCGACAGCGCAGGCTGGCTGGCCATCTCCATCGCCACCACCGCGCCCGCCCCCTTCATGCTGCGCGGGCGCGCCTGCTGGAGGCGGCGCTGCCATACCTTGAACTGAAGCTGCAGTTCGGCTTCGCTGGAAAACGCGCTCAAGCTGCGTGGCGGCGCCGGTGTGTCGAACCAGCCAGCGTGCGCGCTGGCGCACACAAAGGTGGCGCCGAATGCTATCGACAATATCGTGGTGAATTTCATGATGGTCCCCTCCTGTGCCTTGTTAAACGGACGAGACAGGCAATCGGGGTTAAAGCGGACAGCATCGGCCGTGGCGCGGCGGTGCGCTGGCCGTGTCCGAGCGCTTTGGTGCTTGCAGCGGCCAGGCTTGGCTGGCGCCGTTCAAACGCTTGGCGGACCGCAAAGCGAGCCACCAAGCGCGCAAGATCAATTACCAGCAGATTTTCGTGTATGGGAGGCAGTAGCCGCCCAGCAGATTGGCGGTCGGGGCGTCGCTCTTGACCGGAGTGGTGGCCATCAGCGTGGCGGCGCTGCTGAAGTTAGAGAAAGCGATCATGCAAAGTGCTGCGCACAGTTTTTTCATTCATTGCTCCTTATGAGGTTGAGGTTTAGCCATCAGAAAATGGCAAATTAAATTGTATGCAACCTTTACTCTTGGCAATAGCTGTTAGATCAGGCAGGGCGCGCCGCACGCCGCCGGGCCTACGGGTGGCGCGCCCCAGCCATTCTTTTGTTCATTGCTGGGCACTGAAGATTGCTGGTATTGTGGTGGTGCGCCATCGAATGCGCGCTTGCTCAGCCAAGATGGGGACGCGGTGAAAGCATCTGTCATCGAGACGATCGTCGCGCGGCCCGGCCGCGCCACCGGTGTACTGCTGGCGCTCGCCTTGCTGGCTGGCGCCGGCGCAGCCGTGCACGAACTGCGCGCGCGCGACCAGGCGCGCCTGGCCCTGCTCACGATCGACATGCGCCGCCACGCGATCGAAGCGATGTCGCTCACCCTGAACGGCAACCTGATGGGCGCGATCGCCACGCTCGGACTGGTCGATGCGCGCATCAAGCGCGGCGCCAACGACACGACGCAAACGGACGCGGGCAGCACGTCCGCCACCTTGGAGAGCGTTGCGCGCGCCCACGAGGCCCAATCCGTATTCGTGGTCGGGACGGCCGGCACCGTGAACGCGTCGTGGGACGATACCGGCCGCTCGTCGATCGGGATCGATGTGCGCTTTCGCCCCTATTATCAGATGGGCATGCGCGGCAAGGATAATGTCTACGCCGCCGTGAGCCTGGCGCGCGAGGAGCGCGCCCTGTATTTCGCGGCGCCTATCGTTCCTGGTTTACTTAAGGATGAGCCGCCAATCGGTGTGATTGTTGCGCGCACTGGAATGGCCCAAGTCGACCGCATGTTGGCCGGCACCGGCCGCACCGCCCTCCTGGTCTCGCCGCAAGGCGTGGTCTTCGCCAGCACGCGGCGCGACTGGATCGGTTGGCTCGCCGGCGCCGTCAGCGCGCAACGGGTGCGCGAAATCCGCGCGCTGCGCCAGTTCGGCACGATGTTCGACCAGCGCGAGCCGCGCCGCCTGCCCTTCGACCCGAGCGATGGCTTCGTCACGCTCGACGGCCATGTCCATGCGATGACGGCCGCGCCGATCAGCTGGAACGATCCGGCCGGCCAGTGGCAATTGGTCTTGCTCGACGACTTGGGAGGCGGCGCGCGCTGGCAGGACGGCGCCGGCGTCGCGCTGGCGGCGGCGCTGGCCGCTTTCGGGCTCGGCCTGATCGTGTTGCGCCTGTTGCGCAGCCAGCATGCCCAGCGCAGCGCCGCCACCGAGCTGGCGCGGCTGGCCCACGAAAAACAGGCGCGCGCGGAGCGCCGCATGCAGCTCGCGCAAGCGGCACTGCGCCTGCAGCAGGCGGGCGATCGCCACGAACTCATGCACGTCTTCCTGGGCGAATGCCATCGCCTGTTCGGCGCCATGCAGGGCGTGCTCTATTGCCGTCCCGCGCGACACAATGAGGACGCCGATGACGATGGCGCGCTCGAATTGGGCGCCAGTTTCGCCTGCCAGGCGCCAGCGGCGCAGCTGGCGCCTGGCGAGGGGCTGCTTGGCCAATGCCTGCGCGAGCGCCAGGCGCGCGTGGTCGACGCCGACGGCCGCTGGTCGATCCGCTCGGGCCTGGCCAGCGCGACGCCGGCGGCCCTGATGATGGCCCCCGTGATTTTGCAAGAGCGCGTGCTGGGCGTGGTGGAACTGGCGCTGCTGGCGCGTCCGGCGCACGACGATGTCGAGCAATTCCTGGCCGTCGTCGCCCAGCTGGCCATCCATCTCGACCTGGCCGCGCGCATCGCCCACAAGGAGAAACCGTGTCCCGTTTCCTGACCTATCTGGAAAAGCTCAGCCTGGTACTCAAGCTCGCGCTTGGCTTTGGCGGCGTCTTGCTCATCACGCTGGCCTTTGGCCTGCATTACATCGACACCCAAAACCGCCTGAACCATGAATTGCTAGCGAACTACAACAACGATTTGCTGGGCATTTCCGACGCCAAGGATTCGCTGATCCAATTTTCGCAACGCGGGCGCGCCTTGCGCCAAGCCATCCTGGCGCCCAACGCGCCTGGACGCGAACAAGCCCTGCAACTGGTGATCCAGGCCCAGAGCAAGCTGGACCGGGCGCTCGCGCAATTGCGCCCGCGCGTGTCGCTGGAGGAAGAAAAACACGATCTGCGGCAATTTGAAAACGCCTACGCGGCCTACGACGAGCACGTCACCAAGGCCGCGCGCCTGCTGCGCGCGGGCGATGCGGCGGGCGCGCATGCGATCGCCGCCGACCCGCAATTCCAGCTATTCGGCCTGCAAGCGAACGATGCGCTCACCCGCCTGGCCGACAACAAGGAGGCCAACGCGCACCGCCAAATCCTGGTGCTGCAAACGGCGGCGCTGGACGCGGCCACCCTCACCTACGCCGTGCTCGGCGCCAGTGTGGCCGGCGGCGTGCTGTTCAGTCTCTTGATCGCGCTGTCCTTGCGCCGGCCCAACGAGCGCCTGCGCAGCGCCGTCGAAGCTATCGCCAGCGGCAATCTCGACACCGCCATCCCCCACACCGACTACCCCAACGAGACGGGCGAGCTGGCCCGTTCGATCAATGTCCTGGTGGCCGAGGCGCGCAAGGTCGAGGCGCAGCGCTGGATCAAGACGCACTTGTCGGCGCTGTCGCATGACTTGCAATCGGCCACCAGTTTCGAGGAATTGGCGGCGCGCGTGCTGGGCAGCCTGGCGCCCTTGATCGGACTCGGTTATGGCGCGTTTTACCGTTTCGACAGCACGGCGCAAAGGCTGGACCTGTTGGGCAGCTACGCGCGGCGCGGCGATCCCCGCGCGCAAGCGAGCTTTGCGCTCGGTGAAGGTTTGCCCGGCCAGTGCGCGCTCGACCGCCAGCGCATCGTCATCGAGCAGCCGCAGGACGGGCGCCTGAAAATCGTCAGCGCGCTGGGCGAGGCGGCGCCGCGCGCGGTCGCGCTGCTGCCGCTGCTGCGCAACGAACGCTTGCTGGGGGTGCTCGAATTGGCGACCATGGAAGCGTATGGCGAGCGCGCCCAAGCGTTGATGGAGGGCGCTTTCCACATCATCGCCATGAACCTGGAAATCCTCGAACGGAATACGGAAATCAAGCGCGTCAACTTCCTGACCGATATCGCGCTCGAACTGACCGACAGCGGCTATTGGATGATCGATTACAGCGATCCCGAGCATTACATCCAATCCGAGCGCGCCGCCGCCCTGCTGGGCGAAGCGCCAAGGGCCGATGGACGCTACCATCTCCAGAGCGAATGGTTTGACCGCCTGCTCGAGGCCAACCCGGAGACGGCCGCCGCCACCTCCGAGCGTTACCAGGGTGCCATCGACGGCAAGTATGACAAATACGAGGCGACCTATGCCTACCGGCGTCCGGCCGACGGGCGCGTGATCTGGCTGCACGCCTTTGGCAAGCTGGTGCGCGACGAACACAACGGCAAGCTGCTGTATATGTATGGCGCCTATCAGGACATCACGGCGCAAAGGACGGCGGAGGACGAGTTGCGCGTGGCCAAGGAGCTGGCCTTGGACGCGACGCGCGCCAAGAGCGACTTCCTGGCCAATATGAGCCACGAAATCCGCACCCCGATGAACGCCATCATCGGCATGTCGCACCTGGCCCTGCAAACCCAGCTTGACAAGCGCCAGCGCAACTACATCGAAAAAGTCCAGCGCGCCGGCGAGAACCTGCTTGGCATCATCAACGACATCCTCGATTTCTCCAAGATCGAAGCGGGCAAGATGGCGCTTGAAGAAGTCGAATTCGAGCTCGACGACGTGATGGACAACCTCGCCAACCTGATCGGTTTCAAGGCCGAGGAAAAGGGCTTGGAATTGCTGTTCCAGATAGGCAGCGAGGTACCTGGCGAACTGGTCGGCGATCCGCTGCGCCTGGGCCAGGTGCTGGTCAACCTGGCCAATAATGCCGTCAAGTTCACCCAGCACGGCGATATCGTGGTCGGGGTCGAGCGCATCGGCGCCGACGGCGCCGAGCTGCATTTCTGGGTGCGCGATTCGGGCATCGGCATGAACCCGGAACAGCAGGCCAAATTGTTCCAGTCCTTCAGCCAGGCCGACACCTCGACCACCCGCAAATACGGCGGCTCCGGGCTGGGCCTGGTGATTTGCAAAAACCTGGTGGGCATGATGGGCGGGCGCATCTGGCTCGACAGCGAGGAAGGCAAGGGCACGACCTTCCACTTCCAGTGCAGTTTCGGACTCGGGCACGAGCGGCGCGCGCGCCGCATGTTCCGCGCCGACGAGCTGAGCGGCGTGCGCGTGCTGGTGGTCGACGACAATGCCGCCGCGCGTGAAATCCTCTCGACCATGGCGCGCACCTTTTGCGTGGAGGTGGACGTGGCCTGGAGCGGCGAGCAGGCATTGGCCATGCATGCGGCGGCGCGCCAGTCCGGGCTCGATTACGACGTGGTCCTGATGGACTGGAAAATGCCCGGCATGGACGGCATTGAAACGGTGCGCCAGCTGCAGTGCGACCGGGACGCGGGCACGCCGGCCGTCATCATGGTGACGGCCTTTGGACGCGAAGACGCGCTCTCGAGCGCGAATGCGCGCGGCGTGCAGCTCAACGCCATTCTCACCAAGCCGGTCACCGCGTCGACGCTGCTCGAGGCGATCGGCCTGGCGCTGGGCAAGGGCTTGATCCTCGAAACGCGCCGCAGCGAGGAAAAGAGCCAGCACACGGCGCAAGCGATGGAGCGCTTGCGTGGCGCGCGCGTGCTGCTGGTGGAAGACAACGAGATGAACCAGGAACTGGCGACCGACCTGCTCGGCAACGCGGGGATGGAAGTGGTGCTGGCCCGCCACGGCAAGGAAGCGCTCGATATCCTCGCGCGCGACACCCGCTTCGACGGCGTGCTGATGGATTGCCAGATGCCGGTGATGGACGGTTACGCGGCCACCCGGGCCATGCGCGCCGATCCCGCGCTGGCCCATCTGCCGGTGGTGGCGATGACCGCCAACGCGATGGAGGGCGACCGCGAAAAAGTGATCGAAGCGGGCATGCAAGACCATATCGCCAAGCCCCTCAACGTGGGCGATATGTTCGCCACGCTGGCGCGCTGGATCCGCCCGGAGCATCGGCAAGCCGCGCCCCCGATCGCGGCGGGACCTGTGGCGGAAAGCGCGGCGGGCACGGCTGGCTTCCCCGCCATCGCGGGCATCGACACCAGGGCCGGGCTGGCCACGACGATGCAAAACGCGCTGCTGTACCGCCGGCTGCTGGTGAAATTTCGCGATGGCCTGTCGGACTACCGCGCGCAGTTCGATGCGGCCTGCCAGGACCTTGACCCGGTCGCGCCCACCCGTTCGGCGCACACCTTGAAGGGCATGGCCGGCAATATCGGAGCGCGCCACGTGGAGGCGGCGGCCCAGATGCTCGAGACGGCCTGCCTCGAGCATCGTGCGCAGGCGGAAGTGGACGCCGCGCTCGCCGCCGTGCTGGCCCAGCTCGAGCCGGTGCTCGCCGCGCTGCATGGCGCCGCGCTGGAGGCACCGCAAGGCGCGGCGCCCGAGGACGCTAGCGTCACGAGTGCTGCGCGCGCCGCGAACGCCGCGCCGGCCGTCGACGCGGCCACGGTGCGCGCCCAAACCCGGCAACTGCGGCAACTGCTGCAGGACAGCGACTCGGAAGCGGCCGATTTTTGGGAGCGCCACGAGGGCATGTTCAAGGCGGCTTATCCCCTGCACTGGCGCCGCATCGACGCCGGCCTGTCCAACCTGGACCTGGACGCCGCCCTGGCCGTGCTGGTGGAGGCGCAAAATGGATCAAAGGAGAACCATGAATGAGTAACGATGACAGCGGCCATGAGCTGCCGCTTCTGCAGAAAAAAACCATCCTGCTGGTGGACGATGCGCCGGACAACCTGGTCCTCATGAACGACATGCTCAAGGACCTGTACAAGGTCAAGATCGCCAACAGCGGCGAGAAGGCCCTGCGCATCGCCCGCTCCGACACCAGGCCGGACCTGATCCTGCTCGACATCATGATGCCCGAGATGGATGGCTACGAAGTGTGCCGCCGCCTGCAGGCCGACCCCGCCACGCGCGACATTCCCGTCATCTTCCTGACCGCCAAGGTGGAGACGGACGACGAGCAGCAGGGCCTGGACGTGGGCGCGGTCGATTACCTGACCAAGCCGATCCGCCCCGCCATCGCGCTGGCGCGCGTGCGCAACCACCTGCGCCTGAAGGACACGGCCGACTACCTGCGCGACAAGAGCGGATTTCTGGAACGGGAAATCGCCTCGCGCACGCGCGAAGTGGTGGCGATCCAGGACGTGACGATCCTGGCGATGGCCTCGATGGCCGAGACGCGCGATTCCGAAACGGGCAACCATATCCGCCGCACCCAGTTCTACGTCAAGGCCCTGGCCGGCAAACTGAAAAGTCATCCGCGCTTTGCCGCTGTGCTGTCCGACGCCTTCATCGAGCTGCTATTCAAGTCGGCCCCGCTGCACGATATAGGCAAGGTGGGCATCCCGGACCGCATCCTGCTCAAGCCGGGCCGCTTCGAGCCGCACGAATTCGAGATCATGAAGACCCATACCACGCTGGGACGCGACGCGATCGAGCACGCCGAGCGCGCGCTGGGCATGAGCATGCCCTTCCTCGCGCTGGCCAAGGAGATCGCCTATTCGCACCAGGAGAAGTGGGATGGTTCCGGTTATCCGCAAGGACTGGCGGGCGAGGCGATTCCCCTGTCGGCGCGCCTGATGGCGGTGGCCGATGTCTACGACGCCTTGATCAGCCGCCGCGTGTACAAGGAGGGCATGCCGCACGAGACGGCGGTGCAGATCCTCATTGACGGCAAGGGATCGCACTTCGATCCGGACATGATCGACGCCTTCATCGTTTTGCAGGACGAGTTCCGCGCCATCGCCGCGCGCTTTCACGATACGGACAAGGACATGGCGCAGAAAAAAGAGCAGATCGAGCGCCTGTTGGGAGGTGCGGCATGAGCTTTCCCTTCGTTTCAGCCTCGGCCAACAGCGCGGCCAGCTTCATGCAGCAGGTTGAACACGCGACCTTTCTCGTGGTCGACGACTTCGACGCGATGCGGCGCATCACCGGCAACCAGCTGCGCCAGTTGGGCGCGCGCCGTATCCTGGAAGCGGCGAACGGCGCCGAGGCGCTCAAGATTCTGGCCCACCAGAACGTGACGGTGGTGCTGTCGGACTGGAATATGCCGATCATGTCGGGGCTCGACCTCTTGACCGCCGTGCGCGCGGACGCCAAGCTGCGCAATCTGCCCTTCATCATGATCACGGCCGAGGCGGAACGGGACAAGGTGGAGCTGGCCATTCGCACGGGCGTGTCGGAGTTGCTGGTCAAGCCGTACACCTCCGCCCGCTTCACCGAACGCCTGGAACGATGCCTGGCGCGCAAAACGCATGCGCCGCGCCCGGTGGTGGCATTGGAGCCGGTGCCGCTGGCACCGGAGCCGGAAGTACCGGCGACGAGCACGCCGGCCGCAGACAGCGTGGCCGATGGCGCAGTCGACGAGGCGATAGCAGCGGTCCAGGAAGGCGCGGAACGCCTCACCATTCTGGTCGTGGACGACACGCCGGACAATTTGCACCTGATTTCGCGCGTTTTCAAGGACGAATACAAAGTCAAGATCGCGCACAGCGGCGCCAAGGCGCTGGCCCTGTCGCAAACGGACACGCCGCCGGACATCATCTTGCTCGACGTGATGATGCCGGAGATGGATGGATTCGAAGTGGCGGCCAAGCTGCGCGCGCATCCCTCGACCGAACATGTCCCCATTATCTTCATCACTGCGCTGTCGGACGAGGCCTCGCGCATGCGGGGGCTGGAACTGGGCGCGGTCGACTTCGTGAGCAAGCCGGTATCACCGGACCTGCTGCGCCTTCGCGTCAACAACTTCATGCGCTACATCCAACTGCACCGCCAGTTGCAAGTCAGCTACGATGCGATGCTCGACGCGGCGCGTCTGAAGGAAGATGTCGACCAAGTCACGCGGCACGACATGAAGGGCCCCTTGGCTGGCGTGATTGGCTTGCTGCAGGATGTGCTGGACGTCGCCAAGCTGCGCAACGAGGAATACGAGCAATTGCGCATGGCCGAGGAATCGGCCCTGCTTCTGCTCGACATGATCAACCTTTCGGCCGAGATCTACAAGATCGAGACGGGCAGGTACAAACTTGTTCCAAAGCCGGTGGCGGTCGGGCAGGTGCTGCTGCGCCTGGTGGCGATCGCAAACAAGACCTTCGCGGCGAAAAATGTGGACATCGCCCTGAACCTGCCGGACGGCACGCCGCTCGAGCAGATGTTGGCCATGGGCGAGCCGATGTTTTGCTATTCGCTATTCCAGAACTTGATCAAAAACGCCTGCGAAGCGGCGCCGCAAGCGACCGTCGTCACTGTTGTGCTGGAGATGGGTCCGCAGCTTCTCATCCGCTTCGAAAATACGGGGGTGGTGCCGCAGGCCATCCGCGAACATTTTTTCGACAAATTCATCACCTCAGGCAAGGACGGGGGAACCGGCGTGGGCACGTATTCGGCTAAGTTATTGACCGAGGCGCAAGCGGGCTCGATCGCCATGCAAACCCATGACGACAGCAATCGCACTATTCTGAGTGTGAGCTTGCCACGCGCGTGATAAGTGCGATGAATGATGAGGACGATTTGGTGCGGCTGGCGGGGATCGAACCCACGACCCTTGGCTTCGGAGGCCAGTCCGCTCATCTATGGGAAGCCACGCTCTTGCTGCAACTCCTTGATTCTACAGAGTATAGCAACAGGCAACAAAAGGCAACAGGGGGCAGCAATGGGAAGAAAATACCCCCTTTTTCTCCCCAAATTTCTCCCCAAGAATTGGGTCCCTTTCACCCGAGCCCGGACGAGGCCACATAGCAACCTCTGCTTGAGCAAAGAGCGCCCGACCAGTGGATTTGGGGCCGAAAAGTAGGCCCAATGAGGAGCGATTCTTCGAAATCCTCCAACTTTCATCGAAATATCTTCATATTTTCCTCAATCGCAGCTCCAAACCCGAAAAAGTTTAACTTTCTGAGGGTCCCTCTTCTGCTTTCCTGGTTTCAAACGCTTGCTGAACCACTTCCTCTATGCGATTGAGTACCGGCTCCGGCAAGTGAACATACTGCTTCCTACGTTTCTCGGACAGAGTACCCTTGTTGGACTGAATCATCCGGATGAGAGCAGAAAGGTCCTTCTGGGGCACATCCAACTCGGTGTTCAGTGTTGAAAGGGCAAGGTCGTAGCCCTGCAGCCACGCGAGTTCGCGAGGAATTTCTTCTTGTACTGCCTGCTTAATCATATCGTAGAGAAACGCCACTTCGCGGTCAGCCTCAAAGAAACGATAAGCGCGACTGCCTGGTTCGCTTAGGAAGACCGGCTCAGGGTCGCCTCGGCGGTAGTCCCAAAGTGCCGTTACCGGTCTGGAAAATCCGGTTAAGACAGCAAGGTAAGACGGAATATTCTGTTCGATTACGGCCGATACAGGAATGACGGTCGCCGGCTCCATCAGTCCCGAGCGTGCCAGAACGTGCTGGATGAGGAAACGATGAAGTCGACCATTGCCGTCCATGAATGGGTGCAAGTAGACAAACCCAAAAGCGGCGCATGCGGCCTTTACCAATACATCGGTGCAACGCTTTTCATCGTTTACAAATCTTTCCCATCCCTTCATGACGCGGGATAGGTCGCCAATGGGTGTCGGGATGAAAGAAAGCCGACCAGCACTGTCTTCCAGCCAGTTCTGCTTTGTACGGTATGACGCTTCCTGACTATAAACGTCACGTACGATAACGTTCTGCAGTTGTACCAGCCACTCCTCCGCCACCTTGACAGGCTCTCCCGCATTCTTAAGTAGTTGGACAAATCGCTCCTGCTTGTTGGAGCTGGGCGTCTCAGATTCAATTGCATAACTGCCCCGGGTTTCTGACAAGTAGAGGTAAGTCAGTGCCCGACGGAAAAGTTCTGGGTCATCGACCGCATCAAGCGTACTCTGGGCAAGCCGCATTAATTCCGGCAAAGGTGGGTCTTGAGGGATAGAGGCGCGACGCACTATCGGGCAAAAGTCTGGCGTGCCCAAAGCATTATTACGCACTCGGAAATTTGGAGCACGAGTGGGTTGGGCAGCAGTGCAATAAATATCTTCGGGAAAGAGGTCAACATAGCCGCCCTTAACAACCACTCCTGTATTCAATTCATTTCCAGTCAACCATTCCCACAGAAAGCAAGCCCGACGAATATGCTCACCTGTCGGTGTTTCTCGAAGGCGGGAAATCAACGCATCCGGCGGCATGTGTTCAAATACGGCGTCTATAACCTCAAGGTTGACACCCTCGTGGCGCAACGCAAATTCCAGATGGCCTACCAAGGTGTTTTCGAGAGCAACACCAGTTGGGAACAAGATGCGGGTGTCACTATCAACGCGCCGGTTGACTGACGAGTTGGCAAAGGCAGGCCTCGCTAGAGGCAACACATTAAGTTTCAACGCGTCAACTAAGTAGGAATAACCGATTGGAATCATATTTTCGAAATCTCTTAACTTCCATCGAAAAATTGTGACTTTACTCCAAAAAGTTGAAGTTTTCCCGAAAAATTACAACTTATTGTTGCAATAAGGTAAGTTTTTCCACCAAACCTCATCCAAACGACACAACAAGGCGAGCCTGCGCTAATTTCAACTCGGCCACAACGACATATCCGGCTCTAGCCTTCAATGCCGCCGCTGGCCCCCATGTGCGAGGTCACAGCCATTTTCGAATACGTCACAGCGGTCAAGCTTGAGGAGATACCAAAGCACTTTGTAAACCTTGAAAATATGTTGCTACATGGAATTTTTTCTGGCATAGTTCATTTCACTCCCTGATTGAGAAACCGGATAACAGCGCCTGATGTCGTCGTTGTCTTTGAAATACGTCTTCAGCGCGGTTCGCAGCAAAACAAGTTCATGCCGGACGGATTGGGGTTCAACCGGAAACACTTCTTTGGCAGGCAGCTTTTCGCCTCGGCGCTTCATGGCAAGACGTTGGTGCTTGGTTAACGGCTCCAGTTCTATTTTGCTACCGGGTTTCGTCCACTTCTCGCCGCGGGGGCCGCGTCCCGAGCCGAAAAAGCCGGCGAGCCGCTTTGTTGTCCAATCGTTAATGAAGTGCTTCCTGAGTTCCCCAATGGTCAGGGCACCGAACCAGCCATCCAATTTGGTCAGACGGGAGCCCGCGGACTTCGCGCCAGAAAGGCCGGAAAGCTCGTTTTCCCTGTAGTACTTCAGTACCTCCCAGACCAGAATTTGGTCGGGCTTAATGTCGGCAGCGATGATTGAGGGAACAAGTGTCACCGTCGCAGCGACGGCAACATTGTTCTTGATGCCCGTCCGCTTTTGCTCCCTAAGTGCAATGCACTTTTTTCCGCCCAGGTAAGCCCGGCGTCATAGTCGCAGGCATCGAAGGTTGCAGCGGTCTTTGGGAATGGCGAGACTTGAACGATGAATCGAAAAGCGCCATTGCGCTCTTCTACGTAGATGTTTTTTGAACGGCGCCAAGCTTGGATTTCATGTGTAACTCCTTTAGGTGATGGAGTTACGTAATGCAATCGCGTTTTAGCCCTTTTCTCCCCAAAAGAAGAGAAAATTTCTCCCCAAAATAATCCAGAAATCGAGAAAAGCCCGTGATTAATGGTGCGGCTGGACAGAATCGAACTGTCGACCCTTGGCTTCGGAGGCCAATACTCTATCCACTGAGCTACAGCCGCGCGGGGGGAATTTCTGAAGAGATGCGAAGGATACCGTTTTTCCGCCCTTGCGTCCATGGAAAGTGTGGCGAACCGGGCAATTTACGTTCCAAATCAAGGGTTTTGGGTCTATAATCGCGGGTTTGGCGGGTATTTGCTTTGCAGAACGCAGATGCGCAGCGCCTGGCAGTTTTGACAAAAATCGTACTAAGGACATCATGAGCGACGCACACAACGAACACGAATCGGCCATCAAGACTCCCAAGCAGCTCGTCGCTGCCGTGGCAGGCTTCTTTTTAGTCACGGTACTTGGCATCATCCTGTTGGTGCAGTTTGTCACGACCAGCAAGCTGACCGGCGCCGGCACCGAAAGCCAGAGCGCTGAAGCGATCGCCGCGCGCGTACGCCCGGTGGCTGACGAAGGCTACACGCTGAAAGACGCGAACGCGCCGAAAGTGCTCAAGTCGGGCGAAGCGATCTTCACCGAAACGTGCGCCGCTTGCCACGGCGCTGGTGTCGCCGGCGCACCGAAAGTGGGCGATGCCGCCGCTTGGGGTCCGCGCGTCGCGCAAGGTTACGAGGCCGTCCTCAAGCATGCACTGGAAGGCTTGCGCGGCATGCCGGCCAAAGGGGGCAACCCAGACCTGGACGACGTCGAAGTGGCGCGCGCCGTGGTCTTCATGGCGAACAAGGGCGGCGCCAGCTTCAAGGAGCCCGCCGCTCCGGCAGCAGCGCCAGCGGCCAGCGCCGCAGCATCGGCAGCGGCCTCCGCCTCACACCCGTAACACCGGGGCCGGCGCCGCCAGCAGCGCGCCTCGCTTCCCACCAAAGCCGCTCCCTGACACGAGCGGCTTTTTTTCGCCCCACGATTTGCCGCCGCCGCGCAGGCGAGCCACCGCATCACCGGTGGCGCAGGACCCGCCTGGACCTCGCCGCAAGGTCCGTCCAAGCCGCCGTGCCAGCGACGTGATCGGAACGGCCGACGCCCGGCCTGCCGCCGCCCGCCGCCTTCGCCATTCCCGCTTCGACACCCGCGCGCCAGCGACGCGGTCCGGCTGGCCCACGCCACGCCACACCCCGCGCAGCACGCCCGCGAGCGGCGAATTAGGAGCACCCGCGCCGATGCGGTGGCGCCGTCGGCCGCCGCGCTTTAGACACGACACGCTGCGCCGCCCGAATGTGTGCCCGGCCGGCCAGAACGCGAAAAGGGCCACGCGAACTGCCGTGGCCCCTCTTGCTTGGTCCCGCGCGCGGGACCGGTCAAACAATCATTACCAGATGATGACGCGATCTTTCGGCGCCAGGTACATCTTGTCGCCTTCCTTCACGCCGAACGCTTCGTAGAACGCGGGCTGGTTCTTGAGCGTGCCATTGGTGCGGAACTGGCCAGGCGAATGCGGGTCGGTTTTCACTTGCATGATCTGCGCCGCTTCACGCATCTTCATGCGCCATACCTGGCCAAAGCCCATGTAGAAGCGCTGGTCACCGGTCATGCCCTTGATGACCGGCGCCTTCTTGCCATTCAGCGACAGCTTGTACGCCTTAAACGCGATCGCCAGACCGGAGTTGTCGGCGATGTTCTCGCCCAGCGTCAGTTCGCCGTTCACGTTGTAGCCCTTGAGCGGGCTGAAGGCGCTGTACTGCGCCACCAGCATCTTGGTCTTGGCCGCGAAGTTCTCATGGTCGGCCTTGGTCCACCAGTCGCGCAGATTGCCGTTGCCGTCGTACTGGGCGCCCTGGTCGTCGAAGCCGTGGCTGATCTCGTGGCCAATGACCGCGCCGATGGCACCGTAGTTGACGGCGTCGTCGGCCGAAGCGTCGAAGAACGGCGGCTGCAGTATCGCAGCCGGGAACACGATCTCGTTGAGCTCAGGGTTGTAGTAGGCGTTGATGGTTTGCGGCGTCATGCCCCACTCGGCGCGGTCGATCGGCTTACCCAGCTTGTTCAACTCGCGGTTGTAGCCGAATTCGCGCGAACGCATCACGTTGCCCACCAGGTCGTCGCCAGCCACCGTCAGCGCCGAATAATCGCGCCACTTGTCCGGATAACCGATCTTCGGCGTGAACTTGGCCAGCTTGTCTTGCGCTTCCTTCTTGGTCTCTGGGCTCATCCAGTCGAGCTTGTCGATGCTGGTCTTGTAGGAGGCCAGCAGGTTCTTGACCAGCACTTCCATGCGCGCTTTGCGCTCAGCCGGGAAATGCTGCTCGACGTAGGCCTTGCCGACCATCTCGCCCAGTGCACCTTCGACCGTCGACACCGCGCGCTGCCAGCGTGGACGCATCTGCGGCACGCCCGACAGGGTGGTGCCATAGAATGCGAAATTCTGCTCGGCCAGGTTGGTCGAGAGGTAGCCTGCGTAGGAGCTGAGCACGTGCCATTGGAAGTATGCCTTCCAGGTTTCCAGCGGCGTCTTGACCAGCACGTCGTTGAACGCGCTCAGGTAGGTCGGCTGGCTGACGATCACGTAGCTGACCTTGCCGGACAAGCCGGTGTCGGCCAGGTAGGCGTTCCAGTCGTAGGCCGGGATCATCTCGGCCAGCTTGGCCAGCTCGACCTTGTTGTAGGCCTTGACCGGGTCGCGCAGTTCGACCTTGGTCCATTGAATCTTGGCCAGCTCGGTCTCGAGGGCGACGATGTTCTTGGCGTCGGCGGCGGCATCCTTGTCGCCGGCCAGCGCCATCATTTTGGCGACGTGCTCTTCGTACTTGGCGCGCATCGCGACCAGGCGCGCGTCGTCGGCCTTGAGGTAGTAGTCGCGGTCCGGCATGCCCAGGCCGCCCTGGGTGAAGTCGGCCACGTACTTGGTCGAATCCTTGGCATCCTGGTGGATGTTGAAGTCAAACGGCGTGCCCACGCCCATCTTGCTGTACTTGGCCATCAGCTTGGCGATGTCCTTCTTGTCGGCCAGCGCGGCGATGCGGCCCATTTCGGCATCCAGCGGCTTCATGCCCAGCTCATTGACCTTTTTCTCGTCCATGTAGCTGGCGTAGTAGTCGCCGATCTTCTGGGCGTCGGAACCGGCAGCGCGGTTCGCTTGCTTGGCCGCGCCTTCGATGATGGCGCGCAGTTGCGGCTGGGTGTCCTCGTGCAGCTTGGCGAACGCGCCCCAGCTCGACTTGTCGGCCGGGATTTCAACGCTCTTGAGCCACTTGCCGTTCAGGTGGGCGAAAAAGTCGTCCTGCACGCGCACGGCGCCATCCACGTATTCGGTGGCGATGCCCGACACCAGCTGCTTGCTGGCAGCCTTGGCGGTTGGCGCGGCGGCCGCTGCGCTGCTCTTGGCGGCGCCGGCGGCGTGGGAAAAGCCTGCGATCAGGCTCAAGGTCAAAGCACTTAGCAAATATCGATTCACGTTCTCATCTCCGTCATTGGTAACAACATTTTATGGAAAACCGGCTGGATAAGCGGTTCAGCCCTCTACTTTAACATGCCTTTACGACCACGCCCGCAGATCCGATGCGCGCCCCCGCGCGCTCCCTCACAGCCGCATTTCCAGCTTCACGCTCAACACGCTGTAGGTGCGCGCGACGGTTTGGGCGCTTTGCAGCAGGGTGCCGGTGGCGACGCTGCGTCCGGACAGATAGTCGGCCGCCAGCATGTTCGCCGCCGACAAGCGCAGCTGGGTGGCGGGGCTGAACTTCCACAAGGCGTAGACGTCGAGCTGGCGCTTGGCGCCGTTGTCAACCCGCTCGTCCAAGCTCGTTTGCACGCTCGACGCCGGCGTCCAGTTGTAGCTCGCGCCCATGGTCAGGGGCAGCGACTTCAGGCGCAGGTCCAGGCCCAGATTGGCGCTCTGGCTCACTTGCTGGTCGAGCCGGTTGTCGGGACCGGGGATGCCGTCCACACTGGACCAAAAGTGGCTGTAGTTCGAGCGCAGGTCCAGGTTGGCCGCCTCGTCCATCACCTCGGCCAGCTGGAACTTCGCTTCCAACTCCACGCCGCTGGTGCGCGCGTGCCCGATATTGGCCGGCGTGGACACCCAGCGCTGGCCCAGCGGCGTGCTCTGGTAGCTCAGCTGGCGCCGCATCAAGTCGTCGATATCGCGCACGAACACATTGGCCGAGACGATGCCGCCCTTGGCCAGGTAATGCTCGTAGGCGGCGTCCATGCCGGTGGCCAGCTCGGGCTTGAGCTGGGGGTTGCCGGTGCGGTCGGGCCGGGTGGCGCTGTTCAAGCGCGACAGCGCCGGCAGCGCGATCAGGTCGTTCAGGGCGGGCGAGCGGTAGCTGTGGGTGCGGCTCCAGCGCAACTGGTCGCGCGCATGGCCGGGAATGCGCCACACCACGTGCAACACCGGGCTCCACACGCTGCTGCGGTTGTCCACCTCGCCCGTTGGCAGCGCGCTGTTGGTGCGGATGCCTTCCCAGCGCAAGCCCAGGTTCACGCCCCATTGCGGATCGATGTCCCATTCGTCCTGCGCGAAGGCGGCCACGCGCTGGGTGCGGGCCGCCAGATTGTCGCCCGAATCGGCGAACTGCGGCCGGCCGTTGTCGAGCGAAACCCGGCTTTGGCTGCGCTTGCCGCCCTCGATGTCGCCGCCGCCCACCAGCGAGTGGCCGCTGCCGAGCGGCGTGCTGTACTTCAGGCCGAGCGTGGCGCTGTGGTCGCGTGTGGCGTCGCTGTCATCGACCACGTCTTGCAGCGCGCCGCCCGGCCCGTACTGGCGGCGCTGGCTGTCGCTGTCGCTGCGGCCCAGGCCGAGGCCGAACTTGACATCGAGCTTGGCGCCGGGCGCGCCGCTGCGGTGCACCCAGTTGCCGAATCCGCGCAGGAAGGTGGAGCGGGCGCTGCCCTCACCGCTGGCATGGTAGTACTCGGGCGCCACCAGGCCGACCGACTGGGTCAGCACGCTGTCGCTGCTGCTGGCGCTTTGCGAGTGCATCAGGAAAGGCTGGAAGGTGAGCGTGTCGCCACCCTCGAAGCGGTACGACAGGCGCGGCGTCAGGTGCAGGCCAAGGGTGCGGCGCGTGCTGCCGTCGTCCACTTCCTGCTCCTTGAGCGGCATTGCGCTGGCCTGGTCGACGTCTTCGTTGCGGGTGACGGCCGCGTCGCGCTGGCGGCGCTCGAACACGGTGGCGTTGAGCAGGTAGCTCAAGCCACCTTGCTTGCCTGGCACGGTCAGCGACAGATTGGGCGCGTGCATGCCCTGCTCGATGCCGTCGGAGAGCCGAAGTTGGGTGTCCTTTTGCTGATAGCCTTCGCGCAGCACGATGTTGATGGTGCCGGCGATGGCGCGCGTGCTGTGCTCGGCCACCGGGCCGCGGATCACTTCGATGCGCTCGACCTGTTCGGGTGCGAGCGCGTCAAGCGAAAAGCCGGCTGGCGGGCGCTCGCCGTTGACCAGCATCTGGGTGTAGCCATTGCCCAGGCCGCGCATGCGCACTTCGCCGCCGCGCCCTGGCCGTCCACCCATCGTCACGCCGGGCAAGCGTTTGAGGATGTCGCCGATGCTGGTGTCGCCATTGCGGTCGAGTTCCTCGCGCCCGACGATCAGCTTCGAGGCCGTCGAATTGCGCCGCATTTCGCTGTCGTCGCTGCGGCTGCCGTTGACTGTCACTTGCGGCACCGCCTGCTCCGCCGCACCCGCCGGCTTGCCCAGGCGCGCCTTGCCGTCACGCTGCCGGCCGTCGACGGGTTTGCCTTCACGTGGATGGCCTTCCTGCGGCTTGCCTTCCTGCGGCTTGCCTTCCTGCGGCTTGCCTTCCTGCGGCTTGCCTTCCTGC